>CAWJYO010000009.1:0-986570 GCA_963847085.1 uncultured Chitinophagaceae bacterium
AGCCAGGATGGGCGGAGCAACATCCTGCTGATTGGTGGCAAGCGACAGTCATGGCACTTCGTTCCTGCTTAGCACAAGCTGCATTGTCTGATGTGAGACCTAAGATGTGCGGGGTGTTGGGCTGTCAGGTCAGATGCACGGCGTGGTTCTGCTGGATGAGCAGCAACAGGTACTGCGCCCGTGCATCATCTGGGCGACCAGCGCAGCGAGGCACAGTGTCGCTGGATCACCGAGCGCGTAGGGGCCGAGCGGCTGATCGAACTGGTGAGCAACCCGGCGCTACCCGGCTTCTCCGCGCCCAAGCTGCAATGGATTCGCGACAACGAGCCGGAAATCTTCGCCCGTGCCCAGGCCATGGTGCTGCCGAAAGACTATATCCGCTATTGGCTCACGGGCAAGATGGCCATGGATATCTCTGACGCTGCTGGCACCGCCCTGCTCGATGTCAAACACGGGGCCTGGTCACGCGAAGTGCTTGAGGCACTTGAACTCGATCCAACACTTTTCCCTCCCATTGTAGGGGCTGCCGATGTGGCTGGCACGATTACCGAAGAGGTGGCGGCCCTCACGGGCCTGACTGCCGAAACGCCGGTCGCTGGCGGCGGAGCGGATAATGCCTGTGGGGCAGTTGGCAACGGCGTGGTGCGCTCCGCCTTGCGCTGGTGGCCTATCGGTGCCATCCTGACGAAAAAGTACGACGTACCATAGAAATGCGGCTGAGATAGCTTTAATTACCTCAGATACATATCGAACATACTCATTCTCGCTAAGAATATGCTTCTTTAGAAGAAAATATGTTCCTCTTCTGTTCTCACCTTTTATGAAGCTGAAAAGAGTTTAATTTAATACACAGCAACGAGCTTCCTGAGCTCGTTGCTGTAAAGCTGATACCGTACCAGACCCATCATATCAAACGTTTCGGCAATTATGTGATGGACCTGGAAACCCTTCCGCAACCAATTGAGGATGATCTTCCCCTTCCTGTTTGATACTCCTCGCGATGTCATAATGATCTTAGTCTTTGACAAAAGACTAAGATCATTATGACAAATTGCTCTATTTCCTATCATTTCGTTATCCGCGAGTTACCTCTAGTTCGCTTCAAGTGCGAACTCAGGTTCTAAATGATAAATTCTCTCAATGCATATAAACAATAGTATTTTTCCTACGGTAGAGAGAATACATTCGAGACCTTTCAACAGGGAATAAACAACACGGCGCACAGCGAGGTAGTCACCAAGTACCAGGGAACCGTGATCTAAAGAGTAGATGGTTTATTAAAGCTGATAACACCTTTGTTACTGAAGAGCAACGGTTCATCGCATTAAACTTCTTATAGTCTTTCTATCCTTATGATATCCTTGTCACTAACAAGACGAAATAGAGTGCTGTTTCCCACATTAAGAATGGGAAACAGGTCATCAATCGAAGAAGGGGAGAGACCACGCTTAGAGCAACATGGATTCGACCTGAGCCGCATGAGCATCGGGTTCGTGCAACAAGACTTCAATATAGTAGTCCGTGGTGGCTAGCGATTCGTGACCTAACTGCTTCTTGATATCCTGAACGCTTGCCCCAGCCTTGAGCCGCGCGAGCGTTCCGCTATGGCGGGTCGTATGCACTTTGGATGTTCCAAGATACTTCTTACAGATGTCAGCGATTGCCTGATTGCCCAGCCGATTGCCTCGATTTTTGCCGTTGTGCCCACCGGGTGCAAGTGCAACCCAGAGCGGGGCATCTGGGGTTATGGAGAGGTCGTCGCCATAATAGGAGCGCAACCACAGAAGCAAGACGCGACTGATACCAGCGGGCAAATGATCCACCATGACCTTCGCGCCTTTACAGCGCTCAAAGATGAGCGTCACGAGTTCGCTGACAGACCCAAGTGCATCTGTCTGGGTGACAATCTGCACATTGCGCCAGAACAAACCTGCGACTTCCGACAGGCGGCGACAGGTCTGCAAAAAGACTAGCAACAGTGCCCGATCCCGTTTCCCGTCTTCCGTCTCAGTATCGATGGCACGCAAGCGTGCCTGCACAGTTTCCGGCTCTATCGCGTGCGTCCCCTGGTAACGTCGCGTTTTCCCACGCTGTATCTTGTCAATGGGGTTCATGCTTACTACGTCGTTGCGGATGGCGAACTCGTAGAATGAGGACAGAGATGCCAGGCGCAGATTGCTGGTTGCGACGGTCACCTCCTTGCCACGAGCCGAGAATGCCGCGAACAGCCGTGCGGTCGAGACCAGTTGCGCCAAGCAATCCTCACGATCCAGATCCAGACCCTGCTGCTGGAGTGCCGCTCGGTACTGCTTCAGAGTCGAGCCGTAGGTCTCGCGCGTCCTGACACTCAGCGTCTGTCGGTACTTTTCCAACAACCACTCCTCAATGAGCAGGTTAAGCCGTCCCAGGCGAAACGGATCGTTTAGCACCTCGCTCCGTCCTTTGTAAGGGACTAGAGCCAATACCTGGTACTCTACTTCCTCGCTAAATTCACTGTCATCCATGTCATCACTCCTCAATGCGTGCTACTTTCTCTCCGCTCTTCCAAATATATGTAACGCAATTCGTTCTCACTCACTCTACAGAAGACCCCATGGTATACAACTAATTCATATTCGTACACGAGGGGAAATGCTTTTTCATTTCCTTTTCACCTGCTGGCCTGTCCACTTCTTTGCCTTTTTCGATGAATTGTATCGAACCGTTGTACCCTCTCCCTATCAGCGATTTAACTACGTGATGTACCAATGCAGAAAGTTCATGGGTACATTTTTTATTCGAGATACATTTCCCTGGCTCTGGCAAGCCTATGAGCAGCACTGGTATCAGTTTCAACAGTCCGACTGGTACAGAAGAAAGCGAGAAGAAGAAGATGCACCGTTGGCGGGCATAGCTGATGGATTATACTAATGCAGCGCGACGCTCTACACAGCGCTACCTCTCTCTAGTATGGGAAGAGCCAAAGCTGAACTCATAATGCATCTGTCAAGAAGAGAACACACTACCTACGTTTTCTTTTTTCTATGAGAACAACCAACTACTGCTATTCAGCTTCTTTTGGAAAGAAAGTGACGCAATCAGTGCAACCAACTTGGGAAGCAAGAGCAGATAGACGAGAGTGGGCAAGAAACACTTTTTTGATTTTACTAGTGTAAGTAAAATCAAAGTACAAGAGAAAGAGGTTCAGGATGGCACAATTTACATTTTTGTATCCATTGAAAAGTAAAAAGTTGTCTGTCAGAACAAACGACTCAAGTGCTCTGTTTCTAATAACCTATTTTTGCTGTCAGTCTCAATACGTATAGGAAAATGAGAGGACGTAAGCAAGCTGAGCCGCAATAATTGTGGAAACCTAGTAGCCTCTAGCATATGGTAGTCTATCGTCTGCAAGAGGCAAGAAAGTGATGGCATCTGGCTTGCCTTCTTCTTGCCAGAAAACAGAGGGCGAAACGCCTATACTCTGCCGTGAGTCACCTCATTGCTCAAAAAAGGACACCTCTGGACCCACTCCTCTCCTTGCGTCGAGCCCTATGCGGGAAAAGGCATTAATTGCGCGAAAGAGTGCAGAAAAGGACATTAATTGTGCGAAAAACGGACAATATATCTGAGAAATCGGGGGTGTCGTGAGCGTGAAGGAGGACACTAATTGTGAGAAACAACAACAGAACTTGACGAACGTGATATATTTTAGTAATCCCACAGAATTTAAAGTTCTGTAAAGTTAATGACAAAAAATAAATCACTTTGTGGTATACGATAGAAGGGACACATAGCACATGACGCCACAAGATCATCAAGATAAAAAATTACTCATTGTCCCTATAGAAACAGGTTTAGACAATCGTTATGATGATTCCCTTTACCGTGCAGGAATTGCTGCTGATCGCGCTTACCGACCCCGCATTTTTTCTGACTACCAATTAAAGAAGTCCGAGGCAACCCGTCAAGCGCAGCAAAACGATCTCAAACTGTTTTCACGCTTTCTCGCTTCATGTGGTTTGCAAAGATCTGCCGAGGCTCTTTATCATGACCCACAAGCGTGGAGTGGCATGAATTATGCTCTGCTAGAGGGTTTTCGTGTATGGCTGTACTATGAGCAACCAAAGCAGGAAGATGGCAAGCAACACGGCTTCACAGTTGGCTCTGTAAAACGGCGTCTTTCTACTGTTCGCACATATAGCCAGCTTGCATATAAGAGTGGTGTAATCAGCATGGAGGAGTATCAGCGCATACAGGTAGTAGCGACCGATTCGCATAGCGATGGAGTAAATATAGACGAGCATCGCAGAGGCATGGAAATTACACCTCATATTATCGAGCGCAAGAATACTAAAACCGTAGTTAAACGTCCTCAAGCGTCTCAACTAAAGAAAACAACGACACATAACGAAAGTGCACGCGTTCACGATCAGCTCTTACAGGAGCGAGATGAACTACTTATGTGTCTTTTAATAGAACATGGACTTCGCGTGAGCGAAATTGTCTGTCTTAATGTTTCAAGTATCGACCTGGCCGAAAAGACAATTGCGGTGAAGCGTTCCAAAACTTATAGCAAGGGAACGCTACGGCTGATGCCTGGGACATATCTTGCCGCCGCCCGCTATATTCCACTCCTGAATGAGTATAGGTCAATCATCTCCTTCGATGCAGTAGAACAGGAAACTCCACTCTTCTATGGATATGAGGGTCAGCGTATTACCCGCTTCGGCATCTACGACCGTGTACGCGAGTTAGGGACAAGAGTTGGGATTAAGAACCTTTCTCCCCACATCTTGCGAAACTATTGGGTGCAGGATGCATTTCGTCAGAAGAGCAACAGTCTCGACATAATTCAGCAGTATGGTGGCTGGAAAAGTGCGATCATGCCACTTTACTATGCACAACAACATCGTCCCTTAACCGAAGACTTCAAGATCAGCGAATAGGAAGCAGTCCTATATATTCCCCGTTTGTGAAAACGGGGAATATATAGGACTGCTTCCTATTCGCACAAATATGACTATATGAATTTCCTCTTAAAAAAGGGCCTTATATAACCTCATGATGCGATGTACGCGATAATATAGTACCCGTAAACTGCGAGAATAAGGAGCGCGATCGCAGAGCCAAAGACTAACGAGCTAAACCAGCGGCCTTTAAGTGCAAGTTTCTCCTTATTGTGCTCGACTGAATCCTTACTCATAGCGAGCGTACTGATTGTGGAGCGCATTCCTGGCGGCATCCACCAATGAGGTTTGCGTTCCTTGGCGACCCAGCGACGACAAAAAAACATCATATTCGCATTCAGAACCGGCCTGGTGATACGCTTTACTGCGAAGCCCGCAATGATGCCAATGAGAAATGCATCATAGCCGTCCGTATAGAGCTTCGCAGCGAGAGAGGGATGTGCGCTGAGGTTTGACTCAAGCCAGTGTGCATGCAGCGTCTCATGCAAGAAAGGCAATACCCATAGGAACATCGGGATTGCAATCAATGTCCCCACGAGGAGTACAATGAAAGGGAGAGCAACTTCCTGGGCGGTGGTGACTTGCTTATACCGCGAGGGCACGAGTGGCACACGCAGGAGAAAGCGGTCAACTGGGCCTGGCGCAGACTCTTCCGTCTTCTTTTCGTATTTTAGAGAATCAAAGCCGATTTGCTGGTAGAGCAGTAACGCCATCAGACCTTCGATAAAGGGACGCACAACGTGACGGACGTTGTCCCACTGTGTGGTCGACATCCAGTTAACGACGCCACCATGAGCTAGGTCTCGGCTCAGCAAATGATCCCAGGTGTATTTAACATTCCAGAGTTGTACATTAAGATGCTGGCTCATCACCGTGGTAACGATATGTTGGCCAGAGAGCCACTGCGTCAGGATGAAATAGAGGGCGATCATAGAAAACTTGCCGATATGTCCGAAAAACAGGCCATAGAGTTGACTTTGGGTGAAATTCAGGAGCGTGTTCCTCCGCTTAAGTTGAGGTTGTTCGGTGTGAGTTTCTATCACAGTAGTATGCATGTATCCTTCTCTTCTACGGGTGTTCCAAGTGTCTAGGAAGCGTGTACGACCAGGCACTTTGCACGCTTTCAGAGTAGCTTCTCGCTGTACGTCATCTATCTTTGATTCATGTGAACAGTTAAAAGCAGTTTCCAACACGTTCCAAAATCAATTCCACTGTATTCAGGTACGTTCGGCAATGCTAGTGAGTTTCATCAATTCGATATTGGCTAATGAGCATTTTCGCCCGATCTCGCTTTTGTAGAATTGACAAACTTGGAATAGATGACACTGCGGTAAAGGAGACAGAAACTCTGATTATCCACGACCTAGGAAAGGCATGCCTGTTGCCATTACGGTCATAAACGGGACATTGACATCGAGCGGCAGGTTCGCCATATAGAGTATTGCTCGCGCCACGTGATCGACATCTATCGTTGGCTCGTTAGCAACGGTGCCATTGGCTTGGAGCACTCCATTTTTCATGCTCTCTGTCATCTCGGTTGCCGCGTTCCCGATGTCAATCTGCCCACAGGCAATATTGAATGGCCGACCATCCAATGCGGTTGATTTGGTGAGACCGGTGATCGCGTGTTTTGCAGCCGTGTACGGGGAGGAATTGGGTCGGGGAGTATGGGCGGAAATCGACCCATTGTTGATGATACGTCCGCCATGTGGCTTCTGCTGCTTCATCATCCTAAAGGCGTGTTGTGTGCAAAGAAATGTTCCTGTCACACAGGTATCCAGCACACTCCTCCACTGCTCATATCTCAGGTCTTCGAGCGGGACGGCAGGTGCACCTATACCCGCATTATTAAACAGAACATCCAGCCGTCCGAATGTGTGCTGTGTTGCCGCGAATAATGCTGACACAGCTTCTGGGTTGCTCACATCCACGGACATCACCAGCGTACGCGAGTCCGACACGCCAGATTCCTTAACCGTCTGCACCAGAGGTTCAATGCGACGGCCTACCAGTATGACAGAATACCCGGCTTCCAAGAATAGCAATGCCGTACGTTTGCCAATACCAGTCCCTGCACCAGTCACGAGAGCGATACGACCTGTTCTATTCATATCTTTCTCTTCCTTATGTGACATTCTACTCCTCGATAATTTGTACACGCCCGACCTGTCCATCAACAAGCCTTACCTTGATCCCGTGCGGGTGAAAAGCGGATGAGGTCAAAATATCCTTAACAACTCCGCGAGTCAGTTTTCCTGTTCGCTGGTCTTGTTTGAGGACGATTGACACTTCGGTACCTGAGCGTATATCTTGCCGATTGCGTCCATCTGGCATTCAGTTTCGCTTTCTCTTACTATCCCTGATGAATAATTGCCACTCTTCTTAAGAACTGTCGCCAACACATAAATTAAGTTGTTGGACCTCAACATCATACTCACTACTGAAATAGCTTCCATAAAAGTATATCTTTATAAATCGACCGGGTGCAAGGGTCATAGGTGCATGGTTTGGAAGAAGCAGACCAAGAATTGGAGGTATGTATGCCTGATTAAAAATGAGCAACTCGAAGCTTTCTGCCCTCGACGAAACTAGCAAAGTAGTATTAGCAAGAAACCATACCAAAAGGCATAACGCACTAGATAATTAGTCACTATTGTGTTATGCCTTCCCATGTTAAGCTAATGCTAGATATCTTTACAAGAAAAACCATTAGAAAGGTAACTCTGTGTATATGAGTACATCATCGGTCAAGTCTTCAGCCTCTACGCTTTCCATTAATACCTCTGCTCGCATTGATATCCTCACCGTTATAGCAATTGCTATTGTCACATATCTTCTTAGTACTATTGCTCACGAGGCATTGGGACATGGCTTAGCTGCGGTTTTAGTTGGCTTACATGTGCAAAAAGTCACATCTGTTGATTTAGAAGTGAGCTTTGTTGGAGTTCCAGCATGGAAAGTTCGTACTGTTGCAGCAGCAGGATGTATAGCAAATCTAGCCCTTGCCCTACTTGCAATGGGTATACTACGTGTTGGTTTTGTAAAAGCACCTGCAACCCGTTTCTTTCTTTGGCTCCTTGCCACGAATAACCTGCTCATTCCTGGTGGCTATCTGATGGTCCTGACCTTCCTGGGCATTGGGGACTGGAATGATTTCGTGCAGGGTCTGCCCCAAGTCTTTCTCTGGCGACTGGGTCTCACTCTCCTGGGGGTTCTTCTCTCGTTTACAGGCCTTTTCTGGGGCATACGAAACATCGACCCTTTTCTTGGACGCGATACGCATTTGCGTGGTCGAAGAGCCTTTGCACTTACCATTACAGCTTATATTGCGGGAAGTACTGCAAATACTATCGCGGGTGTTCTTAATCCAACCAGCCCAACGCTCATTCTTATCTCGGCTGCCGCCTCATCATTTGGTGGAACTATATGGATATTGTGGATCAATGCCTTCATACGGAGGACACGTGCTACAACGCCAGAGATCGCACTTGTTCCACAACGGAGTTGGATATGGATTATGTTAGGCGTTCTTGCATTGTTCATCTATATGCTTGTCCTGGGTCCTGGTCTACCCCGAACCTCACTTTTCTAAAACATCTAGTTCACTAAAGAGAGAGAGCAAGACCTCTTCAGCAAAGACATTCACAGTGTCAAGAAACTGAAGTAGGTCTTGACTACATGTGTGCGAGAAACCTATTCATGTGGTATAGTGTGATCGGGTATGGTACTCCAGCGTCTGTAGCTCCTGCTCATAATATATGAAGTTGGACGAAACGATCCTCATAGCTGTGTGCCACTCATATTTCCCCTACTATGGAGGCTCTTGATTGGTATGGATTTAACGCAAGACACATGGGATGTGTTACGCCCTCTTCTGGCTTCTCTTTTTACGGATGACAGACAATGTACAGTCTTTTTAACTCGCCTCGAGGAGCGTTTCGTTTCTCTCACAGACCTGTTATTAGGTCTTTACGGGGATCGAGCAGATTTCGCGGAACAATTCAAGCAGATACTTATAACTGCAGCAAACGCATTTATAGTACGTCCTCCTGCAATGCACACACTAGACGTGAGCCGTGATGCTC
Organism: uncultured Chitinophagaceae bacterium; assembly: GCA_963847085.1. Taxonomy (GTDB): domain Bacteria; phylum Bacteroidota; class Bacteroidia; order Chitinophagales; family Chitinophagaceae; genus Ilyomonas. The sequence continues at coordinate 9,032 of CAWJYO010000009.1, forward strand.
ACTGGTTCCAGGACGAACGAATGGTGGGAGGGGTATGCTATGTTGATCTCTACGCTGGAAATTTAAAGGGCATTCGTGAACGTATTCCCTACTTCCAGGAACTGGGTTTGACCTACTTGCATTTAATGCCTCTTTTTCTCTCACCTCCTCTACAGAATGATGGTGGCTATGCGGTCAGCAGTTTCCGCGAAGTACGTCCTCAATTAGGAACGATGGAAGAACTAACGGAACTTGCGGCTGAATTGCGTACCCATGATATTAGTCTGGTACTTGATATGGTTATGAACCATACTTCAGATGAGCACGAGTGGGCAATGCAAGCGAAGGACGGTGATCCAAACTATCAAGGGTATTATCTAATGTTTCCAGATGATACGCAGCCAAAACTGTATGAACAAAACTTACGCGAGATTTTTCCTGAGCAAGCACCTGGCAATTTTACTTACATACCAGAAGTGCAGCGCTGGGTGTGGACAACCTTCCACCGCTACCAATGGGACCTCAATTATGCTAATCCCATTGTCTTTGATGCGATGTTAGGCGAAATGCTCTTTTTAGCTAATCGTGGAGTAGAAGTGCTTCGGCTCGATGCCGTCCCCTTTCTTTGGAAACAATTGGGAACCAATTGTGAAAATCTTCCCCAGGCACATGCTCTTATCGCGGCATTCAATTTGTTGATCCAGGTCGCCGCCCCTGCAACGATTTTCAAAGCGGAAGCTATTGTTCATCCAGATGAAATAGTGAAATATATCGGGCAAGAATGTTCTATTAGCTATAATCCACTTCTCATGGTCTTAATGTGGGAAGCACTAGCAAGTGGCTGGACTCATCTACTACAACATAGCATGACTAAACGTTTCAATATTCCCGCAAATGCGGCCTGGGTAAATTATATACGTAGCCACGACGATATCGGTTGGGGCTTTGCTAACGAGGATTGCGCAGAAGTCGGTATTGATGGGGGCATACATCGTATCTTCTTGAATAGATTTTATACGGGTCAAGCGGAAGGAAGTTTCGCTGTTGGTCTCCCATTTGGCTATCATCCGCGCACCGGCGATATGCGTATCTGTGGTACAACAGCTTCTTTGGCAGGTTTAGAGCAAGCGTTACACAATGGTGACGCTTATGCCGTTGACCTATCCGTCCGTCGTATCCTGGCAATGATGGGAGTGATCCTCGCTGTCGGTGGTATTCCTCTGCTATACCTCGGCGATGAACTAGGAACGCTCAATGATTATAGCTATCAGCAAGATGAAGCCAAGGCAGCCGACAATCGCTGGGTTCATCGCCCCTTTGCCCATGAGCAGACGCTAGCTCAACGGTATACTGCTAAATCTGTTCCTGGGCGTATCTTTAACAACTTGCAGCGTATGATCTCGACACGCAAATCTCATCCCATTTTCGCGGCATACAATCCTACTATCTGGCTCAATGGTAGTAACACCCACATAGTGCTCTTTGCGCGCCAACAGGGGAAGCAGGCCGTATATATAGTGGTAAACTTTAGTGCTGATGCACAATATCTCGATCTTCGTCAATTTGTCAGTAGTGAGCAGGTAAAAGATCTGTTAACGGAAACATTTTATAGTAGTGATGAACAATTGACACTTCCACCATATGAGATGGTCTGGCTACATACCATTGATCAAATGTAGGAAATATCAAACTCGTGCTTTTGTTGAGTGCTTGCAGTTTGGGCGCGGGAAGTACTGGAACGGTTTCGACCACAACCAGTAGCAATACTTTCGCGGCTACTCAGCCTCCCTCTGTTTCTATCCAACCTACGTCTACACCTACTGTCAGTCTGACTACCAATACGGGCAATGGTTTTACCATTGGCTATCCAGCAGGATGGACTATCGACAAGGCGTCCCCGTCTGCATCCTCGGTCATCTTCATCGATCCGACACGCACCATCGAGTTCATTGTGACGGTGACACCCAACCCCAATGCCAACTCTACAACTTCCGTCGCTCTCAATCCTCGACTGCAGTCCATGCAAGCAAAACCTCACTATCAACATGTAAATACTGCACCTACCACGACGGTTGGCAGAGAAACCTGGGATCAGATTGGGACAGTTGGCGATTTACCTTACAATGGTCAGCCGATATCGATTAAGGTGATTGCAATGGCTATCAATCGTCCAATACATGACGCAAATACCAAAATGTACATCATCCAGTTCAGCGCACCAACCAAAGACTTTGACCAGATGGATAGTACTGCTTTCCAACCGATGTTGCAGTCATACAAGTTTACCTAAACCCACGAAACCACCAGATATCACTATTAAAAGGGAAAAGACTTGGGCTGGTTTCCTAGTGGTGTCGCACGATACCACGAAGGCGACATTTGTACTGCTGCCAGAGCACACTCCTGGCGCGACCAGCCAGGCCATCATCCCCTCATATCGATGGTGGACGAAGGAGATGCCTAGTTGAAGTCAAGCGCACCGTTTCGGAGGGTATGCAATAAAAGCCACTAACCAGCAGGTTCCTGAGAATAGAACCAACACCTACCTGTATCAGTCAGGATGAACTGAAACAATATTATTCCCCAGACCGGACACGTTGGACGATCCTGCTAAGATACACAAATACTGGAAATAAAGACAAGAAGATCACGTATTCGTACACTACATAACCTCTTGTCTTCTCAGCGATTTACATCTGTAAGAGTGATGTCAACTCAGCAAAATGTGCAACTAAATGTCTATACGAAAATTTAATGAGAAACATTTGTTTCTCATTAAAACATCCCATTTAGCCCGCCGAGTTACGCATTACTTCCCTCCCAGAGAAATGGTCCGCCTCAGCATTCCCGCTCGTTGAGCACGCACCGTCAGCTCAACCAGTGCTGTAGGGAGGCCGCTTACCACCCATTCCAGGCTTGTGCGGTTGTCAGTCTGCGTGTTGTCGCTCCACCAGTTGAAGAGCTTGTTTGAGCGCCCTTCGAGATGCTCGATCTCCTGCTTCTGCTTACCGCTAATCAGTGTAACTTCGGCAGGCAGACTCATCTCGACCTCAATGGGTCGCACGGCTTTACGCTCACGTGCTTTGTGACTCGTGTACGTAGGCAGGAAGCCGTTGTTCTCCAGTACGACCACGATGTGGTAGTTCTGGTTGCCCAGCGGACGCACAGTTAGGCTGGGTGTACTTAGATATGGGCTTAGCGAGGCGTTAGAGAGCGTCCATGCACAGTGTTTCCGGCAGAGTTCTGGTAGGTACTTCAGTGGAGCATTCTCAATGTAGAGCTTGTTCTTCCAGCCACCAATCTCGACTGGACCTAGTTGAGGATGTTGGTAAGGTTGCCAATCAACAAAGGCTTCGCCTCCCATCTCCTCATCATTCCAACGCATGATTTTGAGGTCATCCTCTTCGGGATGGAAACGAATCCAGGGAATAAAGTCGCGCGGACCAACACCAGCTGTGGTGGGCAAGTCCCAGAGTTCGGGGGTAAACGCAAACCAGCCATGGTGGTCGTAGGCGTAGTCGTCCATTGCACCGTGCATGACTTCCTTAGGAAAATAGCGGAAGCCGTGGTAGACGGAGACACAGGGATACCCAGTTAGCGCGGTTCCTCTTTCACCAATAACCTGATAGACATTGAGGTCCTCAGGAGGAAAGTGTTCATCCGGGTGCGTCCCGTAGGGGCGCAAGAGTACTCCAGAATATGTATGATAGGTGACGGCACCATTGATATTCGGATGTGTGCGCCAGAACTCCGCCTCATCTCGCGTCTCTGGCTCGGAGAAGGGATAAGGACCTGCGCCCAACTCAGTGCCTTCTGGTTCCCACGCGTAGGGATAATTGCGGTTGATATCCAGCCCTTCCTGAGGCGGAGCAATCGGAATGGATACTCCGTCATAATTGCGGATCAAGCCCTCAGTGAGGAGCGAATAGTATTCACCACCCTCTTCATCGATCTCGCGTCGTCGCATCACACGCAGGTCTTTCGTCGACTTGACCCACACCCCATTCGGGTTGGGAGTGCGCATCTGCAGAATCAAGCCATTGCCGTCGATGTCTTCTGGGTAGAGTCCATCGCGCTCCTCTACATAGGGATAGCGACGCGTACTCGAGCGCAAGCTATAAGGAGTAGTGAGATATCTCTCAGCCCCATCGACGCTGATACGTGGCATTAAATAGATTGCGCTGCGATCCAGAACACGGGTAATGTGTACGTCATGCCCATACTGCGACACATACTGCCAGAGGGTATAGAGCACCACCGTTGAGCCGGTGACCTCCCCTGCGTGGGTATTGCCATCAATCCAGTAGGCAGGCTTTTCTAACGCAGGTCCAGTCGCTTGGTTGGTCAGCGTAACCAACCACAATTCTCGCCCTTCCAGACTTTTGCCGATGGATTCGAGTGTCGCAAGGTGTGGATAGTCAGCCACAAGCTCGTGGAGGAGACGTGTCAGCGTGTCATAGTTGTAGTACGAGAGATCATCCTGTGCAGGATTAAAACGCTGGTGAATAATGGGTTCAGGCATCATATGCATCCTTCTCACGGACACTGGGAGCTGGCAGGAGCTCCGACAACAAAAAAAGCAAAGCATGCTGCCTCTCACAGGAGATTTAAACGAGCTTCGCTGTAGTGTATCACACAGCAACTATCCTTAAGAGGTTCATATTCTGAGTCGGGAAGACTTCATCCTGTCCGTCTGACGTTCATAGAGTAGCCTACAATAATAGTCCATGACGCTGTGCGCAACCTGGGGCCAAACGTAGTCTCGTACCTTCTGCAAGCCTGCATGGATAAGCCGCTGACGTAACGACTCGTTTTCGAGGAGGGATGATACCGCGTTTGCCAGTTCCTCACTATTACGTGAAGTGGTCAACAATCCATCCACACCAGAGGTCACGATTGTGGCATAGCCTTGGATGTTGGACGCTACAACGGGCGTGCCGGATGCCATTGACTCCAGGAGCACAATACCCATACTCTCACCTCCTATCGCTGGTGCACAGAACACATGCGAGCTAGCGAAGTAACGCAACTTCTCGTCGTCCGAGACATAGCCAGTGAAGACGACATCGGGCCAGCCCATCTGCTCCACAAAATGTTGAAAACCAGTCCGGGGACGACCCTCTCCTACGAAGATAAAACGTGTATTGGGATGTCGCTCACGAATAGCTGGAATTGCTCGCAGCAAGTACCTAACCCCTTTACGTTTTTCAAAGCGACCCACAAACAGGATATTCCTTTTGTCATCCATAAATTGTGGTAAGGGTGTGATATTTGGATTGAAGCGCTGCAAATCGATGCCATTCGGAATGATTCGATAGTCTGTGGGAAAGTAGTGAGAGATGAATTGGTAGGCGGCATTGGAGACAGCAATGCGACCGTCCAAACGACGGAAATAATAACGCAAAAATGGATAGGTAGAGGCATATGCTAAGTGGGGAAGAGAGGTTCTATCAGATTGGGCGAAGGCATGAAAAGTTCCAATAGTTAGAGCGCGTGAAAGGCGTAAGACATTAAGCGAAAGACTGGGTACCAGTGGCTCGTGGATATGAATCACATCGAAAAGTTCTTTCTGTAATATGCGACGTACGCTCCATGTAGGGTCTGGTACAAGACTTATGCGTGCGATTGAGCCATTGAAGGGAAGAGGTATAGTTCGGCCTATGTTGTAGATATGGGACTCCGACAATGCGCCTTTTGTGCTTAAGCCAGGGGCCATGATGTGAACGTCATGGCCCATTTTGATAAATTGATTTGAAAGATTGAGGATGTGATCACGTATTCCTCCAGGATAGTTCCAATCATAAGGAGATACCTGGGCTATTTTCATACTTAAACTCCGCTTGACCCTGATCGTTTATTATGTCATTTCTGCAGCAGCGAACGTGAAATATCGCTCTGCCATACTGATATTCTCTTCTATATGATAGCATATATTGATGGTTCAGAAATGCCCTACAATGTACAATGATGATCTGCACTTCCGAGAAATGGGAACGTGCAACGAAAGGTTCGAGAATACATGGATTCAATGGCTTTTCAAGAGAGAATACTGACCAATGGGATTTCCCACTCTGAAGGATATAGTCGCGCTGATACACATATTCACACGAATTTAGGTGATGGTATGACCAGCCCGGCAGGCGTAATTGAAGAAGCGACGCGCAAGGGGTTACAGGTAATCGCGATAACCGATCATGACCATGTGGAGGGGGCAAAACGCGTGGAGGGGTTATTGGCACAACAGGAAAGTATGCTGCAAGTTATTACAGGGGTTGAGGTGAGCACCCGGCAAGGTCATTTGCTTGGCTTGTTTGTGCGCAAAGCTCCCAAAGCACTACAAGCGGTTGAAGCATCCATCGAGGCGATTAAAGAGCAAGGTGGGTTAGTAATCATTCCGCATCCGTTAGGACGGCTTGTGCCCAGTTTGAGCCGTGCGAAGATTGATGACTTACTCAACAAAGGCTTTCCGATTGATGGTATAGAGATATATAATCCTTCGCCCGCTAATGCTTCAATGCGTTCCACTGTACGTCTTGCCAATGCCCAATGGGGGCTTGCGGAAACGGGTGGGAGCGATGCACACTTCAGGCAGCACATTGGGGCCGCTTACACGCTCTTTCCGGGAAATAGCTCAGATGACCTGCGTCACGCCATTCTTGAGCGTACTGTGTGCCCTGGGGGACAAGAAACTCCACCAGTTCGCCTTTCGCCAGCAATCTATGTCGTTCAATGTGCCAGGAGCTGGTTTGTCGATCCCCCACGACGCATAATGAGAACACTCAGGAAGCATTCTTGATATCCTCTAACCAGATAGGAGCAAATGCTACCCATTGCTCTGGATGCTTACGAATGAAGCCCTCAATTTTTTCTATGAAGGATTGCATCATACGATCTGTATCGGCTCGTTGCTCGTCAGTCAATTCTAATGAAAGGGGCAACAATTGACCTTTGGCTAGTCCTTGCGGTGTGCGAAAACAATTTGCACAAACTAAGGCCGCACCTGTACGTTGAGCCAGCCTGATCGGACCAATAGGCAGCCGGGCAGGTGCGCCGAAAAAGTCTACTTCGACGCTTATGCCTTCAATGGCTCGGTCAGCAACGATAGAAACAATTTTATTGTCTCGCAGCTTCTGCACAATGGTTCTCATTGGCGCACTTCCTACCACTGGCAAATATTGGATACCGTGACTTTTGCGCAGGTCGAGCATCAGATTTAGCATCCGTTGGTCTTCAAGATGCTCAACTGGAATAGTCACGTCATATCCTTTGATGCCAAGATACTGGACGAGAAAGTCAAATGGTCCCTGATGTGCCCCAACGATGATGACCCCTTTACCTTGTGCCAGAGCCGCACTTAGATGTTCATCCCCCTCCACATGCATGCTGCGCAGGATTTTTTCAGATGACAGAGACCGGAGAGTAAATAGCTCAAGGTAGTTGCGCATATTAGTTACGAACATGCCTTTCACTGTTTGCCGTAGCTTTCTTCGACCTGCGTGAGACTCTTGCACCAAAGCACCAAGTACATGAATTATATTTTGCGTTGCCTGCTTCCTTGCTTTTCTTGCAAATAGCCAGGCTAGTAGTCCTAGTGCATAACCTAGTGCGTAAGTTAGTCGGCGTGGAATCCAGGGAAGAATTCGGATGGCAAAGCGAAATAAATAGTACATTTATTTTAGAACCTTTTTCGTAGGTGAAGTTGGCCAGAATGGACGGAACATGTACCATTGGGTCGGCCATTCACGCACCATCTCTTCCAGAGAAGCATAGATATATTGTGTCAAACGAGTCACTTCTTCAGTCTTATCTGTGCCTTTATGAGGGAAAATCGGGGGAAATACACGCAGATAAAATTGGTGATGATGCCCATACCACACATATCCAGGCATAATGGCTGCTCCACTTTTGAGTGCTAGCGCAGCAGGACCACTTGGTACATACGTTTTGTGTCCAAAGAATGTCACGGGTACACCTTGATCTGCTTCCATTGGTCGATCAACCACGAAGGCCACACTTTGATTCTGCTGTAGGACGCGCAAGATGCGTCGTGCCGAACCTTCCATTGGAATGATACCAATGCCTTTCTCGATGCGTAGGTTCTGCAAGAAGGAATTTAAGCGTTCGTCATTGAATGTTTCCGCCACAGCAAAGATAGGCGTGTAGTGAGCCTGAACAGCACCAGCCATATCCCAGTTGCCAAAGTGTGCGGTCGTAATAATAACTCCTCGCCCAGCCCGCAATGCGAGATCGAAATATTCCTGCCAGTGATTTGCTCCTTGAGTCAAATCGCGTATAGTAGGATCAACGATAGCCATATCGAAATTGGCGAAGTTTACAAAATCGGCAGCATAGCGACCATAGTTGCCCCATGAAGTAAAAGCCAAATGCCGTACATATGGATCGTTCACTGAACGACCAGTCACTATCGCCATATTCTGTTGCGTCACCCGACGTTTAGAACGCCAAACTAGATAGCTTCCTGCGCCAATAATGGTTCCCAGTCTATGCCTTACAGTTCGGGGAATCCACCTGGAAAGCTCACTTGCTCCACGCGCAAACAAATACATTGACGGCAAATCATCCTTCTTTCAGGACGAGTTAACTCATCCAAATTTTATCCTTGTGTGTCTTTTCGTTTCAAGAAATATCCAATGGCGACACCGTATACAAGAATCGTGATGATCAAAGCCAGCCACATCAAGAGAAGATACTGGAGTGCCTCTCTCTGACTGTAGATGGAGAAGAGTGTCCCATGGTAGGAGTAGTTATTGCCGAAAATCTCATCGCCATTGACCTTTTCACTGTGCAGGCCAACCGATGAACTCAATGCGACCATTGCCCAACGCGCAGGGAAAAATACACCAATAATTTGCAAGAACCAGTTTGTTAGAGGAAAGATCGCGCCAGAAAAGATGGCTTGCGGCAGTAGGAGGAGAGGCACGACGCCCGCGGCACGGTCATTGTTTGGTGCAAGAGCCGAGACCATCAACCCTAGCATCAGACCGGACCACGAGGTAAGAGTAAGGGTAATATATACCTCTAAGAATGGCGGCAAAAAGGTGCTGTGGTGGAATGGGTCAAAAACGCTGATGCATATGATGAGAGCCAAGCTTTGTAACAAACACAACACTCCTAGTACAACAATCTTCGAGAACATATACGGAAGAATACCAACATTGACCGCTCTTTCTCTCTTATAAATAGGTGCTTCTTTGACAATCTCGCGCACAGCATTTACACAACCGAACATAATAGCAGCAAAAGTCATCAAAAAAAGGACAGACGATGCCTCACCAGGGCCTGATACGATGAAATCTTGTAACGCTTTGTTTACCCCTCCTCGTAGATTTGCATAAACCTTCCCCAATGGATTACTCGTCAGGAAATTCACCACGCGCGTACAGTTTTTCGAAATGATGGGATTACTTGGAGTTGGCACATCAGGATATACTCCAGGTGCCACAATCGCCGTTGTTGATGGGCACTGGATCACATTGCCGGGGTCAAAGCCTCCAGGTCCAACCCCTTTGATGAGGAACAGTAGCAGTAGCCCAATAATAGGTGCCTGCAATAATAAAATAGCAAGGCTAACCCTATCATTTTTGAGCAGTTCAAGATAACGCTGTGTAAGGAGGAGAAATTGCCGCCATCCATTGCCTCTCCTACTCCTACTTCCTGGCTGTTGTTCGCGCAGAAGTTGTGTGTTCGTATTCGGTTTTTGACTCAGAGGATCGCTGACATACTTCTGATAGGTACGTGATTGCCTGAACTTTTCTCCTACCTCTACTGGATTGTGAGGGCGGTCATCTCCTGGGTCTAACAGGCTATAAATCTCAGCAAATTCAGGTTGTTTGAAATAGGTCTTTGCCGCTTCCGGTGGTCCGAAGTAGGCTAGATTGCCACCAGTGGACAGGAAGCAGACATAATCACAGAAATTGATATTATTCGTCGCGTGAGTGACCAGGATAATCGTATGTCCTTTATCGGCTAACTTGCGCAGCAAGAGCATCATCTTGCGATCCAGACCAGGGTCTAGACCAGAAGTTGGCTCATCCAGGAAAAAAGACATTTGGTTTCGCCAGCAGTTCAAGGGCAATCGACACACGTTTGCGCTGTCCACCGGAGAGGCGACTGATAAGAAGCGAGCGACGATGCTTTATCTCTACATCACCGAGCACCTCATCAATACGTTGCTCGATCTGTGCTTCAGTAAAATCTTGTGGCAGACGAAGCTTGGCGGCATAATACAACGCACGCTCGACTGTGAGGTCACGGTGAATGATGTCTTCCTGTGGTACATAGCCAAGTTGCGTGCTAAATGCGGCCTGGTGACGATAGTAATCCTGTCCATTGTAGAAGACAGTCCCTTGCTGCGCAGGACGCAGGCCACTCAGTGCATCCAGTAACGTTGTCTTACCAGCACCAGAACCACCAACCAGCGCAACAAACGAGCGTGCTGGAATACTCAGGGAAATATCATTGAGGAGTATCGTTTGATTATTACCAACCTTTTTAAGGCCAAGAGCATCAATGCGAATGCTCTCGCTCTCATCATATTGTGTCAGTTCAGTAGCAGTATAGATGAATTTAAACGGTCCAATGCGAATTTCATCGCGTGGCTCAAGCAATTGGCTCGTTACTTGCAAACCATTAACGTACGTATGATTCGTGCTATTCAAATCGGTGAGGAGATAGCTTCCCTGCTCCTGAGTTAGTTGGGCATGATAGGCCGAAACCTGTGGATGGTTCAGCACTACCTCATTATCTTGTAAACGCCCAAGAGTAATCCTAGCCGCACCTAATTGGAGAGGCTTTATAAGGGGAGGTACTTCCTGCCGTGAGCTACTTCCATCATTGTAGGTTAACGTCACCAATAAGCCGTACTCGTCTTCTATGCGGAATATATCCCCACGTTCCAGCGGCTTGCGAAATACCTCGTTCCCCTGAATCTTACGTCCCTGATAGAGCAGTCCATTCGCCGTTTCATGTTGTTCAGGATGTGGATGGATTAGAACATATCGCTCACCCTCACGCACAATTTGCATATGAAAACTTGAGACGCATTGCTCAGAAATCACCACATCATTCGTTGTATCTCGTCCAATGTTAATAATCCTCTGAGCAAGGGGATATTTCTGATGAGTCTTGCCTGTGTTATCTGTTATTTCCACTGATGGAATACCGAGAGCTGTGAGCGAAGCAACTTCGGTTCCCGAAGACTTCGTGGTTTGCCCTTGAGGGACACTGAGTAGAGGATGCGCTTGAACCACTTCCAGATTTTGGACAAGAGATATTTGATCATCCGCTAAAAGAGGCTCTCCCACCATTATTGCGGAAGCACCTGCCGATAAACTTTCAGAAAATGGGGGATGATGTGCCACATCTTCACTTTGCACATCATCAAGAGAGAGGAGAAACAGGAATGCACTATCATCCCCCAACCCGACTATGGCATTGTGGGAAAGAGTGGTACCTTCTATGCTTACTTGATTAACAGTAACAGAGCTGCTCTGAGAAACCTTCTCGACCCTCCATGACCCATCAGCCCATAATGAGCCGCGCGTGGAAGCGAGAAACTTTCTGGTCGAGAACCGTAATATCGTTACTTCTATCGCGTCCAATAGTTATAATCGGCTGGTCAATATCAAAGGTAGTACCACTGAGTGGTCCTTTCAGAAACCTGACCCAAGCTCGATTTTGCACTTGTTCTTTAGTGTTCATATCTTTGCTTCCATCCCTCTTAGGAAGAGCTGCAAAAATTTCTGGAACAGCTCTACCTGAAGATAAGTATATCAACTTCCTCTGCATGTGGCAACTATCCCCATGAGTGGAACGGCGTACAGGAAGCTACTACTTGGTTAAGTTCACTACAACACGCGGCAACGTTCGCTAGTGCATATCAATACCGAATTGGAGACGCTCACCGATCCTTGTCCGCTCGAACGGACAGGCATGGGATGGCTCACTTTGAGAAGAATGTCCTATCACACATGCCTGCGCAGTAGCACAAGCACAGCTGATCGAAGAGCGCAGGTGTTTTCCACACTCACATTTAGAGCCACCCCTTTAAAAAGTTAGTCAATTCCCATTGCCACCTGACGGAGAATCGGCTCAAAATGTTACTCACAAAGCGGATCTCCCTCGCATTTGATACTGGTGGCGAAGTCGAGGAAGGGGACTGGAACTCATCCATTAACATATGGGGATGGACGATGTGTTGCTGACTTATGAGGAGGCCACCGATGTCGCTTAAGCCCAGTCCGATTCCACCTGTACCAGGAGGAACCGCTTGTGTGGCTCACGCAGCATTCCCTCATGGAAATGTTGTGATGCAGCTCCGTGATGCGCGTGGTACCATCTACACCGATGAAGTCTTTGCCGATTTGTTTCCTACCTACGGTCAACCCGATGAAGCGCGCTTTCCGCCTGGCACTGGTGACGGTGTTTCAATTTATGGAAGGCTTGACGGATCGGCAGGCCGCCGACGCTGTGCGTGATCGGCTGGCTTGGAAATACGCCCTCAGCCTGGAATTAACCGATCCCGGCTTTGACCATACCGTGCTCTCCGAGTTTCGCTCCCGAATGCCGGAGGGCCATGCCGAACAGCGTCTGTTAGATCTCCTCATGGAGCGGTGCCGGGAGGCTGGATGGCTGAAAGCTCACGGACGGCACCGCGACCTTCTCGACCCATGTGCTGGCCAAGAGCCGCGCCCTCGCCCTCAGCCGCACGCTGTGCGTGGCTCAGACCATGGTCTATGTGTTGAACGTGCGGATCGCGAGGTAACCCCCGATTGGGTACGCGCCCATGTGCCAGTCGAGTGGGTGGAGCACTATGGAGAACGGCTCTACCACTTTAGCCCCACCCTCAAAACACACTGGTATCAAGCAGAGACCGGCTACGACCTCACGCACTTCGACATCGATTGGGAAGCGGAGACCGTGACCTGTCCACAGGGCCGGAGCAGTTCGAGTTGGACACCCGTCCAGGATGCTGGGAAGCCTCTTTTACTGATATAAAGAGATAGCCACGCCGGAGCAGTTCGAGTTGGACACCCGTCCGTGGGTTGGATGCTCTTGTCACGCTTATAGGCTTCACTCGCCTTACTGATGGCACGTATCGCCAATTGAGCAGCAAGCTGATAGGTCGTCCGCAACTCGCGATACACCACCTTTTGCAGGGCAAATTGTTGGCAGTCATTTCAGCAAACGCGACGTGGGCCACATAATTGCAAGCGGCATTAAAGGCGTGCATGGTTCCCAGCAAGGCGTCATGCTGTTCAGGGGTCGGGGCAAGCTTCAAAAGCATTGTTTGTTTCATGCGTCCAGTGTAGGACGCATTGAGAAAAGTGTCAGTAGGCGTGATGGGACCCAACCCATCACGTCCCGAAAGGAAGGGCTTGCTTACCCCCTCTGATTCTTACCCACATCTTACAAAGTGATACAATAAATTGACGTTTAAACAAACACGAACCTAGCTGAGCCAGATGATCAATGGCTCAGAACCAAGAAAGACGCGTAGAAATGAAAAAGAGCAGTCGTCCCCCTCAGGGGCAATACCGCTTAAATAAGGAGAATGACTCGACAATCAGGAAAGCAAAGGAACAAGAAAGAAAAGCATCAGGTACTGCACTCGAAATGCTCATATTGCATCGGATGCTTGCCCATGGCGAAGGAAAAACGCCTGAAAGCTCAACGAAAAGCAGTGGCGACACTATCTTGCGCTCGAAACACAAAAGAGCGGAAAGGTGGCAGAGGTAGCCAGAGAAGCGAGAGTTTCAAGAAATACCGTGAAACGCGGACTGCGCGAATTGGAAGCAGGAGGTCGCTACCAGCCAGGAGAGCGGCTTCGCCAAACAGGAGGGGAGGAGAGAAAGAGGTAGAGCGGGATGCAACCCTGCAAGCTACTTTGGAAAGCTTACTGGAGTCCAAAGGCGATCCGGTGAGCCTGGTGCAATCCAAAACGACCGCGAATTCTTAGCATTATCACGGTTGACTGTTCCGCAGGCAATCCCACCTGCGCCGAAGGCTGGGACTCACAACAGGTCTTTGGCACGAATTACTATGTTGGTCATGACAACCATCGACCCTCTACTATTCCAACCAGGCGGGTTCGGGCAATCAGATGCGCTATGGACTCACACTGCCCCAGATCCCTCTGCGAGCAATCCCCGAACCCAAACAAGTCATTCAACTTCCAACTCCACATCGCCTTCTGGTTTGGGATGGCCCTATGCGATACCCAGTCCAATCCTGAACTGCTGAGCAACTGCACGCCAGATAGCAATGCAAACATTGTTGATCCAGCGATCAGCCCCAAGCATCCTGGCACAGCCTTCACGGAACTCCAGTTCTATCCGCCAGGCTGGGCCATCAAACCCTTCGGCACCAGTTGCGATCCTACCAAGTGGTGTGCCGCCCTCAACATTGACAGTCTCTCCCTTTGATTTCCATTCCAGTATCCGTCACAACCGTCACATCTGTCTCAAGCAACAGATCCTCCACTCAAATTCCTGGTCACGCCTACCCCGTAAACGCTACATCCCCACCCGCGGCCGATACTGGATCGCTTCCGCCACATGATTCGCCATAATCACCTCACTCTCCGCCAAATCAGCAATCGTTCGCGCCAATTTGAGGACACGATGGTAAGCGCGAGCCGATAGATGCAATTGTTGCATCGCCGCCTTCAGCAGCTTCTCCCCCGATGCATCGGTCTGACAAAAATCCCGCACTTCCGTCGGCCCCATCTCAGTATTACAGGTCACAGCCGTCCCCTTGAAGCGTTCCAGTTGACGACTACGTGCCGCCTGCACACGCTTGCGGATCGTCTCAGAGTTCTCAGCGTTGCGTTTATCCGCCAATTTCTCGTAATCGACGCGTGGCACCTCGGCATGAATATCGATCCGATCCATCAAAGGCCCGCTAATGCGCTTCTGATAACGCGCAATCGACATCGCCGAACAGGTACATTCCTTGACAGGATCGCCATAATAACCACAAGGGCAAGGATTCATCGCCGCGACCAGCATAAAATTGGCGGGATAGGTAATCGTTCCCTGGGCGCGCGAAATGGTCACAACTTTATCTTCTAGCGGCTGCCGCAGCACTTCCAGCACCGTCTGCCCAAATTCAGGCAGTTCATCCAGAAACAGTACGCCACGGTGCGACAGGCTGATTTCCCCAGGACGCGGAATACGCCCCCCTCCCACAAGTCCAGCATGGCTGATCGTATGATGCGGCGCACGAAACGGACGTTGCAATACAAGCGGCATATCAGACGGCAACATCCCACTCACACTATAAATCTTGGTAACTTCTAATGCCTCTTCAATAATCATACGCGGCAGAATAGAAGGTACCGAACGAGCCAGCAACGTCTTACCCGAACCGGGAGGGCCGCTCATCAAAATATTATGCCCGCCACTCGCCGCCACCTCTAAAGCGCGTTTAACGTGTTCCTGCCCACGCACCGCCGCCATATCCTGCCCATACACAACCTGATCCATCGTATCCAGAATACGCGGATCAGGAATATACGGCTCAATTTGTCGCTCATCATTCAAATGGGCAATCAGTTGGCCTAGCGTCTCTACCGGGTAAATCGTAACACCCCGCAGCAAAGCCGCTTCCATAGCATCGGCAGCGGGTACAAAAACCGTCGCTACTTTCTTATCACATGCCAGAGCAACCATTGGCAAGATACCATTGGTATGCCGCACACTCCCATCCAGCGACAGCTCACCCAAAAATAGACACTCATCAATCTTCTTATCAGGATTAATCTGACCCGATGCCAATAACACCCCTATCGCAATAGGCAGATCATAAGCCGGACCTTCTTTACGGATATCGGCGGGAGCCAGGTTCGCGGTGATCCGTTTGAAGGGGAAAAGGCCCCCACTATTCTTAATCGCGGAACGAACTCGCTCTTTTGCTTCATTAACAGCCGCATCGGGCAATCCCACAATATTGAAAGCCGCAAGCCCATTAGATAAATCAACTTCTACTTCAACCAATGCCCCTTCCAAACCAATGACCGCACAACTTTGTACCTTTGCCAACATAGACAACAAGCCTCCTCAGCATATTTCCCGTGCATTATGCATGAGGTCGCCCAAAAAAGCAAGCGTTTTTATTCATTTACGGTGATTTGCACAAAAGATATATATACTTCAGTTTAGTTACATTATTTTAACACACTCGTTACATATATTTAACCTGAAAATGCTACAATTTGCTTGGGGGAATGTCCCTTGACAGTAAGTATTTAGGAGGAAAGAGCTTTTGAAATTACTCATCAAATTCGCCACGATGCTAGCAGTAGGTTTCGTACTGCTCAGCACCATTTCGGCCTCAGCAGCATCCCAGATCAAGGCTCACAAGGACAGGGGCAAGCCAGACGACCACGCCCATTAAACACCTGGTTGTCATCTTTGATGAAAATGTCTCGTTCGATCACTATTTTGGCACCTATCCTTATGCCACCAACCCCAAAGGCGAGCCAAAATTCACCGGCCTACCCAGCACACCCGCAGTAAATGGCTTGACACAGGCATTACTCAATAACAACCCCAACCTCGCCAATCCAACACGGCTTGACCGCTCACAGGCATTGACCTGCGACCAAAACCACAGTTATAACGCCGAGCAACTGGCCTTCGACCACGGTTTGATGGATCAGTTCGTCCAGTCCACCAGCGGCGGCAGTTGCACTGATAAGAAGACCGTCATGAACTACTACGATGGGAACACCGTTACCGGCCTCTGGAACTATGCGCAACATTTTTCCATGAATGACAATTCCTATGGTTCCACCTTTGGGCCGTCTACTCCCGGTGCCATCAACCTCGTTTCAGGTCAAACACACGGAGCCACTCCAGCAAATTTGACTGGCGTCACCTCCAATGGCACAGATATTGGCGATAGCGACCCAAAGTATGACGGCTGCTCTTCAACTTCTTACCCCACTATCTCAATGACCGGCACCAATGTTGGTGATCTGCTGAATGCAAAAGGCACTACATGGGGCTGGTTCGAGGGCGGTTTCACCCCTACCTCGAATAATAACGGGCAGATCGTCTGTGGTTCTACCCATAAGAACATCGGCGGCTTCTCCATCACCGACTACATCCCACATCATGAACCCTTCCAGTATTACAAATCAACCGCCAATCCTATGCACCTCCCTCCTACATCAGTGCAGATGATAGGCAAAACTGACCAGGCAAATCACCAGTACGACCTTTCGTATTTCTGGCAGGCAGCCGATGCCGGAAACTTGCCCGCTGTCAGCTTCATCAAGGCGGCTGCATATCAGGATGGTCATGCAGGCTATTCCGATCCCCTGGATGAGCAACATTCCCTGGTTGACACGATTAACCGCCTGGAAAAGCTGCCCACCTGGAGCAGCACCGCTGTCGTCATCTCCTACGATGACTCCGACGGTTGGTACGATCATGTCATTGGCCCCATCGTTAGCCAGTCCAATGACCCCGCTTACGATGCCCTCACAGACCCCGGTAAGTGCGGCACCGCCAAATCTGGAGCCTATCAAGACCGCTGTGGCTACGGCCCACGCCTGCCACTCATGGTCATCTCACCCTACGCACGCCAGGATTATGTTGATCACTCCGTCACCGACCAGAGTTCCATTCTCCGCTTCATCGAAGATAACTGGCACTTAGGCCGTATCGGCAACCAATCATTCGACGCCCTCGCAGGAAGCCTGAATCCCATGCTCGACTTTGACGAAGGGAACAACCCAACACTGTTCCTCGACCCAATAACAGGCGAACCAACCAACCACTAAACTGTATCGCCACCTTGGGTATTCCTTGCGGATACCCAGGGTGGCGAATACCCTGCAATCCCCGATTATCAATGGATTACATCTCTACCTCATAAATAAAATCGTATTCAGAGCCGAGAGGCTTCCCGCGGGCATGCAAGCGCATCTGCCCATGCGCCTCACTATAGCGACCGGTACCACCAGTAATTGCCAACAAGGATATGGCAATATCCATAACGCTCCGTAGTCACACCCGCGTCTTACTAATCAAAAACTGGTGCAATTCCGTATACTCAACGTCCTCATTCGCGCCAAATTGCTGCTTCGCCCATTGCTCCAATCTCTTGACAGAAGCGGCAAACAAATCATCAGGAATTGACCACGTTCCCGACCAGAGCCGTTTCGTTATATCTTCCAACGCCTTACGCATACTATACTGTGTCTCCCACTCCACCACACTGCTCTCTTCCGGCTGCAATCCTCGTTCACGCAGAAACTGTGCCACATCAAGATGCGCCCTCGTTGTGCCAGGACGCTTCACCTCTCCACCCAGTTCCCTCACAATCCTCCCCCACTGCCGCTGCACATTGCGCTCATCGGGTATGCTTTTCGCAACCCAACAGTGCAGAAAATTCCCTCCCGGTCTCACCACGCGCAAAACCTCGCTCACCGCCTCTTGCCAGCCATCCACCAAATGAAAAACATGCACCGCTATCGCCACGTCAAATGACGCATCAAAAAAGGGCAACTGCGTCATATCACCCATCACCAAACGCATCGTCGCCTGCGTTCCAGATTGCACAAACCGTTGCACCTCGGAAAGACTCACAGGATTCTCGTCTGCCCTCGTCCCCCACGGTTCCAACTGCTCCTGCCAACCACCGCTCCGCAACTTCGCGACCAACTGCTCCACCATTTTCGTCGAAATATCAACTCCCGTATAGTGACCACCCAAGGAAACCTGCGGAAAAGCCACCCGCCCCGTCCCCACACCCACCTCTATAAAAGAAGTCTTCTCCTGTCGCACCCACCGTCGCAGCTCAGATGGTAGATATAAAGGCAAGCGGCACTACCTGTTTGGGTGAAGCGCTGAAGCTGGTTGCAACCTGTATAGACAACGAGGTGGCCAAAACTACTGCCGAACAAAAAGGCGACTGGAAGCCGTTGGTTTTTATCATGACAGACGGTATTCCTACCGACGACTGGCAGGCAGGTTTGGAAGAGTTTAAAAAACGAAAAACGGCCTATACCGTAGCCTGTGCTGCAGGCAGTAGTGCTGATGCTAATTTACTGAAACAGATTACTGAAAATGTAGTAAGTCTTGATACGGCAGACAGTCAGAGCATCGCCAAATTCTTTACGTGGGTAACGGCCTCCATAGGGGTAACATCTACTAAAGTAGAAGATGCTGGAAAAGATGTAACAGGGCTTGATCAATTGCCGCCGCCTCCATCTGAATTAAATATTGTTACCTGATAAACGAGCAATACAACAACGCAGGATGCCGGGTAAAAAGATTGCACTCTTTCCTACCCCATCTTGGCTGTACTGAATCTAAACAGAGGAAATGAATGAGGTAAAACAACTGGTAACCGATCTTTTTAAACGCCATCACATTCAGATACCGGCCAATCGGGAGAATTTGTTCAACCAGTTCTTACAAGATCAGCAAGAGACAATAAATGCGATTATTCAAAACCAGAATCAGCTTATGGCTAAGTGGAAAACGGAAGACAGAATGGCTGATATCATGAAGCAGCCTGTTCGTGTTGTAAATGGCACGGTAGGCAAGCCTTACGAAGCGAAATTTGACATTGAGAAGCTGAATTGGAAAGACATCTCTACGTTCCAGTTTGCAGGACTGGAAGAAGCTGGTTTGTTGTATGATGAAAAAACAAAACAAATAACAGGCATCCCTACTAAAAGCGGTGACCGTGAAAATTCTTTTCCAATTTAAAATAGAAGGACAACCTGATGATGCGCCGTTAAATGAAAAGATCATCACGCTAATTATCAACCCCGATCCAAAAAGTTTATGGAAGAGTGTTAACAGTGATAAAAATGATCCTTACTGGAAGGAAGACAGCATTACTCAATTTTCTCCGTTAGGTGACAGGTACATTCTTGTTTCTTCAAAGCGCGGACGCTCACATGCCAATTTGGGTCTTTCAGAGAAGATGATTTTGCTTATAAAAATCTGGAGAACGGATGGAGCCTTGTTGTGGTAGCAGATGGAGCAGGAAGCGCCCGGTTATCGAGAAAAGGTTCATCTATCGCCTGTAACAGGGTGTGGTGGAATATTTTAATGGATGCATCTTCTCATAGAAAGTATGGCTTCTTTCGATGATTTGTTGCAGCAATACAAGAGTAATACAGGGGATGAGACGATTCAAAAAGAGCTCAATCATTTTGTTTACAATCAACTTGGCAAAGCGGCATTATCGTACATAAAAAGTTAGAAGCATTTGCTCCGCATGAAGGATTTCCATTAAAAGATTTACACAGCACGCTAATCTTTACTTTGTTTAAGAAGTATGATATTGGCTATGCATTTCTTTCATTTGGTGTAGGTGATTGCCCCATTGCTTTACTGAATAAAGAGGTAACGGAAGTAACCTTATTAAACTGGCTGGATGTAGGCGAGTTTGGTGGCGGAACAAGGTTCATCACGATGCCGGAAATCTTTCAGAGTGAAAAATTTGCTACCCGTTTTGGCTTTAAACTAATTGATGATTTCTCATACCTGCTCATGATGACGGATGGTGTTTACGATCCTAAGTTTGTAGTGGAAGCTAACCTGCCAAACATAAAAAAATGGCAGGCATTTTTAGAAGATTTAAATGGTAAGAATGAAGATGGAATAAGAGTAGAATTGAAACCAGACAACGAAAAGATGGCTGAGCAGTTCTCAGCCTGGATGGACTTTTGGAGTCAGGGAAATCATGATGACAGAACCTTGGCTATCGTGTTTTAATAACATCGGTAATGAATTACGTCTAAAAGAATCAATAATTAATTAAACATCTAAACAATTATTCGTGTGAGTGATATTGGTAACATGGTAAGTAATCACAAAGACGCAGTATTAAAACAGCGACATCGCTTGTAGATGGAGGCAAGATGTACGAGTATGTGGATACCGGCGAGCCTATGCGCGGTGGAATGAAAGATGTTTATTTTGGTCCTGATAAATCCTATGTAGTTGCTTTTTACCGAGACAAGCAGGATTATAACTCGAAAGAACGATTAAAGAAAATCGTTACCCAGTATTATGATAGCTTCTTTAACCGGGAAGGCGGCGATTATTTTAAAACTTTGTATTGCTGGCCAACAGATATGGTGGAAGAAAATGGCAAAGTAGGTTTGATAGTGCCGGCTTACGATAAGAGCTTCTTCTTTAAAAAAGGATATGCAAATAGTGATGGTATAAAAGGCAAAGAGAAAGAAGGATTTGGTTTGCGTCGGCCAAATTCAGGAACAAGGGCTTTTGCTTCGGCTCGATGAAAGTGAATTGGGCAATTGGTTAAGCTATTTCCAAATTTGTGTGAAAATAGCCAGTGGTGTAAAACGTTTACATGCTGCCGGTCTTGCACATTCCGATCTTTCTTATAAAAATGTATTGATTGATCCGGTGAGCCGCTCTGCCAGCATTATTGATATTGATGGTTTGGTTGTTCCGGGTTTATATCCGCCGGATGTAATTGGAACAGCTGATTTTATTGCACCTGAAGTTCTTTCTACAAAGCATTTAAACATCAGAGATCCAAACCGGAAACATGCAGAACCGAACAACCGATTTGCACGCAATGGCGGTAATGATTTACATGTATTTGTTGTACCGTCATCCATTAAAAGGAGGCAAGGTAAATTCGTTGGATACAGAGCAGGATGATTTATTATCGATGGGTGAAAAAGGCATTGTTTATCGAACATCCAACTGATGCCTCCAACCGCCCGAAGCTCGACCAGGTTTCGAAATGGTCATTGCCTTGGGCAGATGTTGTAAAATTGCCTTATACACTTACAGGACCATATTTAAAAGAGCTTTTCAACCAGGCATTTATTACAGGGCTGCACAATCCAAACCTGCGGCCCAACGCCGATGCCTGGGAACAGGCATTGCTGAAAACAACAGATTTGATGCAACCATGCAGCAATCCGCAGTGCGATCAAAAATGGTTTGTGTTTGATAATACAGCTTCCCCTAAATGTCCGTTTTGCGGCACGCCCGTAAAGGGAACATTGCCTGTGCTCGATTTGTATTACCAGTTTAAACCAACCGTTTGGAAACCCGAAAATCATAGGTTGATGGTGTATAATAACCAATACTTTTTTCAATGGCATGTAAACCGTAATATTGTTAGAAATGAAAAGTTAACAGCAGAACAAAAAGTGCCCGTTGGATATTTTACGTTTTATAATAATAAGTGGGTATTGGTGAATCAAAAACTACATCGTTGAAAGACCTAACCCAAAATAAAGAAGTGCCCATTGGAACAATGGTAGATATTACCGATGGCAAGAAGTTGTTATTAACAAATGAAGAAGGAGGCCGCGTGGTGACTATAACGATGGCAAACAAATAAACCAGTTGTAATACGATTCGCAAACCGGATTGAAAATTGATTTTATAAAAGACTAAGACTCAGATTTTTATCAACTAAAATATTGTACTATGAGACTAAAACCGGCAGGTATTCTTATTATCGTTGTTATTATTGCGGTGCTCGCATATCTGGCTTTTAAACCACGATCTCGCTCATTCGTCAAACGACAATGCAACGGCGACATCTTCACTTCCACAAAAAGAGGATACTAGCATCTGCCAATGAAAGTAATAATAAGTCCATCAGCCAATACCGCAGATGACGCTCGTCCTTCAATTACACACCAGAAAAGCCTGTGAATGGCACGTTGCGGGGTGTAGTGGAAGTAGGCGCTACGGGTTTTAATTCTTTTGTAATTAATATGGATGCGCAGAAGCGCTGGGAAATCGTATCGAAAGATTTTGGCGAATCGCTCGCCTATGAAGGACTGGCAACAACAGATGACATTCGCGCAGGATTAAAGAAATATCTCTCTGCCATGTTCGACAAAGGCGTTTCAAGCAACAATATGCATTTCGTTATTTCTTCGGGTGCTCAGAAAGAACCAAAGACCGTTACTATAAGCAATGAATTGAAAAAGATGGGTTATGTGGTAAACAATGTAACGGCTGACCAGGAAGCCAAATATGCGTTAAGAGCAACGGTGCCACCTTCTTTTACCGATAATTCTTTTTTGGTTGATATTGGTTCTGGCAACACAAAAATTTCGTGGGATGATGGTGGTACTTTGAAAGCATTGAATTGCCCGGCGCAAAGTATTATGAAAAAGGCACATCGGATGACGAAATGTGTACAACCAAGTAAAAACACAAGCTGCGAGTACCATACCTGGAGACAAGCGGAATGTGGGTTTTATTCTAGGCGGCGTGCCATTTACTTTAGCCAAGCAAACCCGTAAAGGCGAAGAAAGATATACGGTATTGAAAACACCCGCTTCTTACAATGCGCCAGATAAGAAAACAGCAGCGGGACTGAACATTTATAAAGCCATCGTTGATGCGACCAAACCGATACTTTCGTTTTCGACTGGGATGCTAATTTTACCATCGGATTCTTATTAAGCTTGAACAAATAAATATCGTTATGAGCCTCATCAAGCAGTTGCTGACTCCTTTTATTGAATTTGAAGACGAAAAAAACAAAGAACCAGCAGGGGTACGCAACAAATCGCAGTGCGCCTGTTATACCCGCGGCAATCATCCCTCTCCGCCTGTCGATGAAAACGCGCACCACCCATTAATTACAGATAGCAGCAATACGGTGAACAGTGCCGGCAAAACGCCTGTTTATTCACCTTCCGGCACTCTGGCCAGCCCTATGCCGGAACACCAGCAGTACTTTGATAAACTGATGGATGATGCCAATCAAAAAAACCCAATTTTTCAGGGAGCCGACTACAAAGAATTTGTTGATGGCAAAGTAGATATTGATGATATTACAGATGAAGCTTTAAAATATAGAACACGCTTTGCATCTATAAAAAGTTCGGGGCTTACGAAAGAAAGGTTATTATCTACCGGTCAGGAATACATCAACATCATCGGGCGGGATATGAATGCTTTTCAAAGTGCCTATGCGCAGCAATATGGAAAAGAAATTCGCCCCAAAGAAGAACTGATACAAAAAAAGCGGAAGAATTACAGGCATTAACCCAACGGCTAAATACTTTAAAAGGAGAAATCAACAGCCTGACGCAAGAAATCAATCTTACCAGAGAAAAGCTGGATACCGTCAAGAATTCCTTTTTATTAGCGGGCGAAAACAAGCAAAAAGAAATACAAACGGAACTGGAGAAGATTGCGCGTTATTTTTAAGAGCTTTTGCTTTGGTAGAAAATGAGAGGCATTATATAGGCAACTATACAAAATCGGTCTGAAAAGTTTATCAAAAGCTATTTAGTGAAGTTGTAGAGATCACAATGCTTACAACTCCTGCAACCTTTGTCGGAGCAACTGCTTATACGTTGTGTTGCCTCATCATTTAATCTCACCTTAGTTCCGCTTCATTTTCCACGTTCACCACTCTTCATTATTCTGCAATACATGGCTGCTTTGACATCGGATAGAAGCAAGCTATAGATGCATTCAATTGACAATATATTTATGAGGCGCTTTATGTTTTCTTATCCTATTGATTTACATTAGCTTAAGTCAGCCTTATTCTTTAAGTTTTCAACTAACCGGTTCGACATTTGTTCCGTACGCTCTACAACAAATATTGATAATCAAATCGTTGTAAGTTTTACACGGGGTTTTACACTCAGTTAAGTGGATAATTGGTATTAAATGAAAAAAGCCTGATGTATAAATATCAGGCTTTTTGTGTCTTGTTAGCGAAAGCTGTATATTCCTTGTCCTTTTTGTCCCTTCTGCCTTTTCAATAATAACTGTTATATATTTTGAAGAGTGAAGTATTGATAATCAATAGGAGTGCATTCCTTTTCGTTATCAAAATAACTTTCATTGTATTTGTCTCTTTATGACCTTTGGGTAAAACATTGATTTCTTATTCCTATCCAAAATCGGACAAGCTGCCCCTTACATACTTTTAGCGAGTAATAAGTTGTAAATTCAATATTTAAGATAATATAGTGCCTGGGTATAGATTTTTTAACGTCCAAGTGTACTGGAAGAAAACTCTTAATCAGCGTTTCTTTAAAACGTATTTTAGCCTATGGATGAAAATGAAGTGATATGTACAAATACTTCAAACCAATTACAATGACTGCTCATTCTTTTCTTCAATAACGAAGTTTTTGGCTAAAGTTGTTTGAAGTCTTTCTGTCCTTTTTCGTAATCTTTGGTATCCTTGAGTGGAACGATGCAATCGGTATGCAGGAATACAAATGGGTTTCCAATACCCTGCGTGTATGGGAGGCAGTCGGTGTTGTGCTGATGTGTAGCGTTGTGACAGCATACGCGTGGCAGAAAAGCGGCAAAGCAATAACACTTACACGCTGGCTTCTCATCATTATTATCTTTTATGTTGCCTATGGCATTTCTACCTATGGATTTGCCAAGCTTTTGAAAACACAGTTTCAAACACCTCAATTCATAAAGGATGCAAAAGCGAAAGAATTAAATGGATTTTGGCTGACATGGTTGTATTATGGTTACTCACAAACCTTGGCTTTTATTATAGGCGCTACACAAGTGATAGGCAGCTTTTTATTATTGTTCCGAAAAACAAGGTTGGCCGGCGTTTTTATCCTGATACCCGTAATGGTAAATATTTGGCTCATCAATCATTTTTACGAAATCTCTCCATTGGCTTATTTCAACTCGCTTCATTACACATTCATTTTATTATTCCTTTTGTGTCTCGATTATGATAAGTTGGTACTGTTATTTTCTTATCCCGAAAAGATATCTGTAAACAGGAAATCAATTCTGATGAACGTACTGCGGGTAGCAGTAATTGGGGGAGCCTTTCTCAATATCTATTCTTTGCGGTCAGGCGTAGCACCCATCACCAAATTAAACGGTGCATGGAAGGTGCAATCCATTGCCAAAAACAACATCATTTCACTTCCAACCGATTACCAGGATAGCCTTTGGACGAGAGCGTATTTCGAGTGGCGATACGGCTGTTTGTTTAAGTACAATGCCAATCAAATGGAAGACAAAGACATGTATGGCGATTATATTGTGAATGAAAATCGACATTCCCTTACAGCCTCTTTTCAAAACGACACCAACGGCACAGACTCTGCGCAGTTTCAGTACCGCTTCCTCAACGATAGCACTCTGGATTTATCAGGCAAATACAAACACGATTCTTTAGCCATGCAACTCACTCGCTTGAAGTAAGGAGGTTAAACAGCGTTTCAAAACAATGACAGCACTACTCATCCAGTTCGAAGAATTTAAGTTTTTAAAACTAAAATAAATAGAATATGCAGTCGTTTTTTCACTCTCATCTTAACGTTCATAAACCACTGCCACTATGCTTCCTGAATCTCACTCACCCATCCTACACAATTTTAATACTCTCAACATGAAGACCATAATGGTAGTTTTACTTCTTACTGCCGTCTTGGTTTTATATCTTTTTGCCAGAGACATTGCAAAACAACGAAGTTGAAAAATGTCCAATAGAATGAAGACATTGTTATCATGATAGAAACTTTACAATAACAAACAGATCATTTGCTTTTGTGCGCAAAACGTATTCTATCTTTCAATATCTGGATAAATGCGAAGTTTCTACTCCAATACTGAACTTCGTCGGCGACTGAAAATTGAATTTAAAACACTGTTATACTCTCTATCTAATTTTCAATAAGCCAGAAGCCTTTCTAAACTCTCTGTTTTGTCAAGAACAACGGATAAAAAGAGCCGCAAAGCTGTGCAGGCTGCTATTCTATAGCCACCTCTAAATGCTGCCAAAAGACTACGGCATAAACCTTCTGTAAATCCTTTCCTACACTCCCGATTTTATTCCGTTTCCTTTTGGCTTTTTGGGTGCAGCCTGCCTTTCGAACAGCTTTCTTTTTTTCCGTTTTTTCTTTTACAAAACAGTTTTTTATATGGTTTACCTGATCCACTTTGAAGAGAAGCTGCACCATGCACAGCATTACTTGGGATTTGTAGAAAAGAACCTGAAACAGCGCATCAAAAAGCATAAGAGCAACAAGGGTGCAAAGCTCTTGATTGCTGTCAATGGCAAAGGCATTTCGTGGCAGGTGGTGAAAGTGTGGGAGGAAGGTGACAGGAACTTTGAGCGCAAACTGAAGAACCGCAAGAAAGCCCGTTGTCTGTGCCCCATTTGCCGAACTCAACATTCTCGTTCATAATCCCCGGCTTATCATTTACGAACATCAAAATTGAAGTCATGCAAAAAGAAAAGCTATCACGCCTAATGGTCATGTCATGGGAGATACAACGAAAGAAAAAGTACAATCGCAGCAGGGCTTTGTTTTCTGCGTGGGCGATTCTTTCAAACGAGGACATCACCATTTATTACCTCGTCAGGAAGCATTCCCACAGCAACAACGGTTATCCGAACAAGATAAAAGAAGGAGAGCTTTCTTTATTCAGGCATCACTAAACAAAACAGTATTTATTCATTATTAAAATAAACAGTTATGGAACTCACAGGAAGAATAACCGCAGATGCAGTTATCAAAACAGTAAAGGAAGAAAAACAGGTCGTTAATTTCTCAATTGCCATCAATGAGTATTACAAACCAAAAGGGGCAACGGAAGCCAAAGAAATCACCCTCTATGTCGGTTGCAGTTACTGGCAGAATACCGCCGTAGCAAAGCGACTTCTTAAAGGTGCGGTGGTAGAAGTGGAAGGCGTTATGAACATCCGTGTGTTTACTGGTAGGGACGGCGAACCCAAAGCCGCTGCCAACCTGCGCTGCCGCCACATCAAGGTATTCGGTGTAACCGCTAAAAGGGAAACAACCGGCGCAGATAAAAAGGAGGAAACAGGCATGGGCAAGATAGAAACCATTGTCCCAATCACAGAGCCAATGGAAGATATGCCGTTTTGATTTCTCTTTCTTTTCACCAGCCCTTTCCCTTAAAAACATTTTATTCTTTTCACATTAATCATTAACAAAGCAAACCGCAGCAGGACCGCCTGCGGGATAGAAATTAAGCTTGGCAATTATACTATGGCACACAACATTCATTTCAACGAACAAACAGGTAAACACAGTTTCTTTTCAGTTAAAGAAAAGCCCTGGCACAGCCTGGGAAAAGTGGTGAATGGCTGCACGAGCAGCAAAAAAGCGATGGAGTATGCGGCGCTTGATTTTGGAGTAGAAAAGCGAACCCTTTTTACTTCCAAAAAGTCTTATGCTTTGAGTGGTGAAAGGCTGATTGTGCAAGACCATTTTGCCACCGTCAGAACCGACAACGAAACCGTATTGGGCATTGTAGGCAAAGAGTATCGCGAGTACAAAATGCGGATGCGTTTTCTTTCTTTGATTCGATTGTAAAAGAGTGAAGGAATCCTGTATGAAACAGCAGGAGCTTTGGGCAAAGGTGAGCGCATTTTTATTACTGCCAAAGCTGCCTTCTTACATAAGGGTGGGAAGGGAAGATTTGATAGAGCAATACCTGTTTCTCACCACTTCACATGATGGTTCCGGTAGTATCACCGCAGCTTTTACACCCATCCGGATTGTTTGCAACAATACCCTCAACGCAGCCCTGAAGAACATGAGTAATGTGATTAAGATACGGCATACCAATAACGCCAAAGTAAGACTCGAACAAGCGCATAAAGTGATGGGCATTACCAATACCCTTTCCCAACAGTTGGAAGACATTTTCAACCACTGGTCAAAAGTCAAGATTACGGATAAGGAAGTGTACAAGCTGATACAGCTTGCGCTCATTCCCAACAAAGAAGTATTGCACCATATTCAAAGAGGAAGGGAAGATGAATTGTCCACGCTTTTTCTCAACACCTGTAACAGTGCTTACCAGTATGCGGTAGGTAACGAAACGCAGCAACTCGATACGACCAGAGGCACTTTGTTCGGTGCTTACAATGGCGTTACCGGCTACTTTCAGAATGTGCGTAGTTATAAGAGTGAGGAAGCCAAACTAACCTCTCTTTTGTATGGTGGCACAGGTGCGGCGAGAACACAGGCAGCCTTCGATTTGTGTACCGCCTACGCAGCCAAAGGAAAGGATGCTTTTTTATGGAATTAAACGGCATGGAAAAGCAGGTTACAAAATGCCTGCTTTTCCTTCTTGTGATGTAGTAAAAGAAAGTAAAATGAAAGTTATGACAGTCACTCTGATTGAGAAAGAAAAGGAACCCCTTACGATAAAAGAGACATACGAAATATGGCAAAGGCTAAAAGCCCGGTATCCGGATGCTATTGTCATGTTACGAAGGGCTAACGACTACTATGTTTTTGATTCTGATGCCCAAATCGTAACAGGTGTCATGCAAATTGAGAAGCCCACGACGTACCAGAACAAACACCTGTGCATCCTTCCTTATCACCACATAGATTCCATGATTAGAAAGCTATCGAAGGCTGGCTATCGGATAGCTATTTGCGAACCACAGTTCTTTAGGTTGTATCAGTAGGTAAATGATAGAAGCGACTTCTTTTGGGAGCCGCTTTCTTTTACCAAAAGAAAGCGGGGCAAAGAAAACGGT
Source organism: uncultured Chitinophagaceae bacterium (assembly GCA_963847085.1). Classification (GTDB taxonomy): domain Bacteria; phylum Bacteroidota; class Bacteroidia; order Chitinophagales; family Chitinophagaceae; genus Ilyomonas. The sequence goes on from CAWJYO010000009.1 coordinate 38,537, forward strand.
GAGCCGGAAGGTAACCGTTGGTTGGAATTATTTGATTTCTTCAAAAGATGCTATAAAAGGAGACTGTTTTACCCTCATTTATTCCCCTACAAAGTTAGCCCCGGGCGCTGCTGAAGCGGCAAGGGAATTTCCGGCATAAACCTGCACTAAACACTTTCCCACAATTCCGATTTTATTCCATTCCTCCCTTGCCTCGATTGCGACGGGGCTGCCACTGCATCAAATAAATTTTACAACTATGAAAAAGAAAATGATGGATGCAGCCTACAAGGGGATTGATGGCATGAAAGTGAGTGAAGTAGAATTGGTGTACAGGAGTAAAGTAAAAGCCTTCGGAGAGACCACTGTTTGCCAGTCAAAAGAAGTGTATAAAGTATTACGAAAGAGCTTGGGATGATACCAAAATTGAACTGGTAGAGCAATTCAAAATATTACTGTTAAACCAGGCGAATAAAGTTTTGGGGGTTTGCGAACTGTCAACAGGTGGTGCAACCGGAACGATAGCCGATCCAAAAATGATTTTTATAGCTGCCTTAAAAGCGGCTGCCTGCAATATTATCATGGCTCATAACCATCCGTCAGGAAGCCTGAAACCAAGCCGGGCAAGACCTTGAATTAACAAGAAAATCAAAGAAGGAGGAAGACTGCTTGAAATTACTGTTTTAGACCATTTGATTATTACAAAAGAAGCCTATTATTCCTTTGCTGATGAAGGAATGTTGTAAAGGGAAAGCAGCAAGTTTTATAATAACCATTATAGAGCTTGCTGCATATTTTTTAATCCCTACAACACCGGCACGAATCCTTCACTTTACAGACAGGGCAGCCAGCTTACTGTTCATCTCCTGCAAGCCTGCTTTGCTTAATAACTCATCGGATAAACACTAAGCTCGGTAGAGCGTTTCTTTTTTCACTACGCTTACAATCGTTTGCTCCCCCGTTGCTTCTTGATTTGCCAGGCCCATCTCAATCACCTTAGCCAGTAGCAACACATTTTTTCTTGACAGGTTCAGGGTAATCTTTACCGGCTCATTCATGCCGGGAGTAATCAGCAGCGTTTCATACACAATGGCAATGTCATTTGTCGATAACATACTTCAAAGTTTTATTTCACAAATTCATGTTCACAAGCATAAAAGTAAAAAGCGGTTCCGGCTTGTATCCTATTCAATTTTTGAATAGGATGATGTGCTCCCTCTCTTCTACTTTCACACCTGTTATCCTGATTGGTGAACAAGAAAAATGTGAAGAATGAACATCAGTGGCAAATCGCTTTCCTGTGAGGAAGCAAAGAAAAGAGACATTGTAAATTATTTAAGAGAGTTAGGCTTTGAACCAACAAGAATCAGCCGGCAGCATTACTGGTATTTATCTCCTTTCCGAAGCGAGAGAACGGCATCTTTCAAGGTGAACCGGGACATGAACCGCTGGTACGATTTCGGAGAAGGAAGGGGAGGGAACCTGATTGATTTTGGAATCCTTTATTTCGAGTGTTCTGTCCCCGAATTCCTATGTCAACTATCGGGTACAAACGCCATTCAACAATCATTCTTACAACCTGAAAGGAGAAGAGAAAGTAAAGATGAACCCATTCAAATATTGAACGTAAAAAGCATTGGTTCACCCCTTTTACTTTCTTACCTGAAAAAGAGAAAGATAGACATTGATATTAGCCCGCGGATGGTGCAGAGAAATCACCTTTTCTCTGTACCAGAAAAGGTATTACGCAATCGGTTTATTAAATGATTCCGGTGGTTATGAACTGCGCAATGAATTTTTCAAAGGAAGCAGCCATCCAAAGAACATTACAACCATCAATAACAAGAGTGAATCGGTATCCGTTTTTGAAGGCTTTTTTGACTTCCTTTCTTATCTAACGGTTTGTAAAAATTGGGAAGATACATCTCACAATTTTATCATTCTTAACTCGCTTTCTTTTCTCAAAAAAGTAGAACCTGTTTTATCCAGTTATAAGGAAGTCAATTTATTTCTTGACCGTGATACAAGGGGACAAAAAGGCACTTACCGCCTGCTTTCTTTAGGAAGTCATATCGGAGACAAAAGCTACCTGTATCAACACTATAAAGATTTCAATGAGTGGCTGATGCACTTCGGGTTGCCCCATTCATCACTCACCAAAGGCAGTTGCTCTACTCGGTAGTAAAGCCTGTAAAGCAACAATGGATTCTTATCATATAACGAACAGCCAGCCGCAGCATGTTTCGAAGACGATTGAAAGAGCGCAGGATTGGGTCTTTTCTGCGCAATTGGCCAGAAGTACGGTTGTATCACGCAACCGGCTTTTGGCCGCCCTTTCACTCCGAAGTCGCGATGGGCGTATAAACACTTCAAGGATTCAATGACCCATGTAAAACTTAGGTAATGAGCGAAATAAAAAAGAACCATTCCAAATGGCTTCACATAAGGCTTACAGAAGAAGAGTATAGTGCTATCCATAAAAAATTTGAAGCCTCTACCTGCCGCAAACTAAGCGAATATGCGAGGCGCGTATTGCTGGATAAAAGGATAACCATTAATACGCGAAACCAGTCGCTTGACGACTTTATGGCAGAGATGATTCGATTGAGAAATGAACTGAGTTGCATCGGTGACAACATGAATGGAGCGGTAAAAAAATTAGACACATTTAAAAAAATAGAAGAGTTTAAGCCGTGGTTAATGCTATATGAAACAACAAGAAAAATACTGCTCGAAAAGACGGAAAACATCAAACAAAAAATTGCAGAAATTTCAGACAAATGGTTGCAATAGTTCACAATAGCGGGAGCCTCCGAAACGTACTTCATTACAATGAAAACAAAGTAAAAAAAAGTGTGGCCGAATGCATTCATTCGATGCACTTTCCAAAGGATACCGAATGGCTTTCTTTTAATGACAAAATCAGCCGCCTGGAGAAGCTGACAACACTAAATCAACAGACAAAAATCAACAGCGTTCATATCTCCCTCAATTTCGATTCTTCTGATAAATTGAATAAAGAAAAATTGAAGAGGATTGCAGACACTTATATGCAAAAAATCGGCTTTGGTGAACAGCCTTATCTGGTGTATCAGCATCACGATGCGGGGCATCAGCACCTGCATATTGTTACAACCAATATCAGAGAGGATGGAAGCCGAATTTCACTTCACAATTTAGGAGGTAATCAGTCTATGAAAGCCAGCAAGGAAATTGAAAAAGAATTTTCTCTTGTACAAGCACTTAGCAGGTCGCGTTCCCGGTACGAATTAAAGCCGGTAAATGTTCAGAAGGCACACTACGGCAAGAGCGAAACGAAACGGGCGATTACGAATGTCCTGGATGCTGTATTGCCGCTTTACAAATACACTTCCCTGGCAGAGCTGAATGCTGTACTAAAACAATACAATGTTTTAGCTGACAGAGGCAGTGAGGAATCCAGAACTTATAAGAGGGGTGGATTGGTGTATCGGATTCTAAATGAGGAGGGTGAAAAGATTGGCATACCGGTTAAAGCCAGTGTTATTTATAACAAGCCCACTCTGGCGTTCATTAAATTAATGTTTGCCCGGAATGAAGAAGTGCGGCAGGCTTATAAACAGCGCGTAAAAAACAGAGTAGATTTATCTTTTCTGAAACTACCCAAACCCACTTTGCAAACCCTTCGACAGGCGTTACAAAAAGAAGGAGTCGATCTACAATTACGGCAGAACGGGGCTGGTGTTCTTTATGGCTTGACTTACGTTGACCATCAGACCAAATGCGTATTCAACGGCAGTGATTTAGGGAAGCAGTACAGTGCCACTGCAGTGCAGCAAAGATGCAGCGGAGAAACTGTGTTCAATGCCCGATTAAAACAAATCTTACAACCGATTCAGCATTTACAAAACACACCTGACTCGATGGTAATTTCATCAAAACCCCTATCTGATACTATAAATCACCTGACAACATCGGAAACTGAACCCGTTGCTTCCGGGTTAATGGAAGAGCAAAAGCGTAAAAGAAAGAAACAACAAATGAAGTAACACGCTAAAATAGATTCGTATGTCAATGAATACAGGAGAGAATGAACAGGGGCTAAGAAAAGTAATTGATTTGACCAGAATGATCAGCATTGTACTGCTTCTGCTCCACAGTTATTACTTCTGTTATGCAGCGTTCAGAGAGTGGCATTTAACTACTACATTAGGAGACAGAATATTGAAAAATCTTTCCCAAACGGGTTTATTCAATTCCTTTCATAAATCAAAAGTGTTTGCACTTGCGTTGTTGCTCCTGTCACTAATTGGAGTAAAGGGAAGAAAGAGCGAAAAGGTGAAGGGTAAAACGGCTGCCCTTTCCTTTTTGAGCGGAGTAATTTTTTATTTCGGCAGCACCTTTTGTTTTTGGTTGTTTCGTCTGCCATTGAATGGCGCAATTGGTTACATGATCCTTACTGTTATCGGCTATATTCTAATCCTCACCGGAGGTGGAATGCTTACAAGAATCATTAAAGTAAACTTGTCAAAAGATGTATTCAACAAGTTAAATGAAACCTTTCCACAGGAGGAACGATTCCTTAAGAATGAGTACTCCATCAACCTTCCTGCTATCTATAATCTGAAAGGCAAAACGAGGACCAGCTGGATCAATTTCATCAACCCGATGCGTGGTTTGCTCGTGATGGGTTCACCGGGTTCCGGTAAGTCCTATTTTATTATCCAGCATATCATTCGCCAACACATTGAAAAGGGCTTCTGTATGTTCATCTATGACTTCAAATATGATGACCTGACGAGGATTGCCTACAACCATTTTTTGAAGCATAAGAAGGCTTATAGTATTGAACCCAAATTTTATATCATCAACTTCGATGATTTAAATCGTTGTCATCGTTGCAACCCGCTTCACCCCCATGGCATGAATGACATTACCGATGCAGTTGAATCCGCACGGACCATCCTTCTTGGTTTGAACCGTTCCTGGATCAAAAAGCAGGGAGAATTCTTTATTGAGTCTCCCATCAATTTTGTGACAGCTGTGATCTGGTTTTTGCGAAAGTACAAAGAGGGCGAATATTGCACCTTGCCGCATGTGATTGAACTGATGCAGGTAGATCATGAAAAGCTGTTCACGATCCTTCGCACTCAACCCGAAATAGAAGCCTATATCAACCCCTTTGTATCGGCTTACCTGAGCGGGGCGGCAGAGCAATTAGAGGGTCAGATAGATGCGGCTAAAATCGGCACGGCACGTCTCTCCTCTCCCATTTTGTATTATGTCATGACAGGTAACGATTTTACATTGGACATTAATAATCCCACAGCACCGAAGATTATTTGCCTGGCCAACAATCCGCAAAAGAGTGAGGTGTATGGCGCTGTCCTTTCCCTGTACATTCTAAGGATGACAAAGCTGGTGAATCAAAGAGATAAACTCAAAAGCAGTTTGGTGTTTGATGAGTTCCCTACTATTTATTTCAGAGGGATTGATAACCTCATTGCAACCGCACGTTCGAACAAGGTTGCTACCACCATTGCCGTACAGGATTACAGCCAGTTGAAAAATGAATATTCGAGAGAACAGGCAGAGGTGATTATGAACATTATGGGCAATGTGATTTCAGGACAGGTGAGCGGTGATACCGCTAAGTTTTTATCCGAAAAATTTGGTCGCATTCTGCAGGATAAAGAAAGCATTTCTATCAACAGCAGTGATACATCAGTCAGTCGTTCAAAACAGTTAGAACAGGCCGTTCCACCTTCTGTCATTTCCGCCCTTTCAAGCGGTGAATTTGTGGGTATTGTGGCCGATAATCCGGATGAAATAATTGCCTTAAAAGCGTTTCATTGCAAGGTAGTAAACGACCATAAGGCTTTGGAAAAAGAAGCGACTTCTCATGTGACGATCCCATCATTCAAGAAGGTTGACAATAGCATTATTCAGCGCGTGTTTGAGCAAATCAAAGAAGATGTACAGAATATTGTTGACAATGAAATCGAAGCAATCTTAAATAATCCGGCAAAGCAGCATTTCATAGTTCAAAAGGGATAGCTGCAAACCTTCAAAATGACTCGCCGTTAGGTGGGGAATTTACTTACCCGAACCACCGATTCCATGTAGAAGTGACCGGTAAAATAATTGATTATCAAATTTCATATTGATCACCACATCGTGGAATAAATGATCAAGAGCCGCGAAATCATTCCGGTAGGGTACAAAAGCCTTGACAAATCCGAAGGTGCAGCAGGCTGTGTGGAGATTTCGTCCTACGGAACTAATGATTTCGTGTAAAATTGCTCAGCAAAATACCTGATTATCAACGTTTATATTGGTCGACATATTACAGAATGTATGACCAAGGATTGCGAAATCATCCAGCTAATGGATCAAATCATTTTAAAAAGAAATGCCTATGAGCGATGATGTACACGATATAGATAATCTGTTCAAAGGAAAGCTGGAAGAATATGTCGAAGAAGCACCGCCTGCAGCCTGGGAGGCGGTAAACTACGCTTTAGACAGGCAGCAAGCCACACTTTATAAGAGCAAATACAACCGGCTGAAAAGGGCAGCTTTGGCTTTGTCAATCCTTTGTTTTTTGGGCGGAATGTACATTGCTTATGATGTATGGCAACACCAGCAAATAAGTTCTGAAAATAAACAACCAAGTACAACTTCATCAATCAATAAAACCAATGAAAACCCTGTTGATAATAAGAATGGTAATGCGGGTGATGTTATCCAAAACAACAATCAGCAAAAGAAAAATGAACAAAAACAAAAGACCTTTCTCGACGAAGACAGTGCATCTGTCAACAACAATGTTTTAGTGCAAAAACAAAAGAAGAAGCGACAAGAAAAATAAATAAAAATCTTTTTGAGATTGATTCTTCTTCAACTTTTATAAATGCTGAATATAAAGGGTTTCTTGCTATTGTATATAAATGTTGCTATAAAAATCTACGCTACACATTTGGCTTTGTATATTTTCCAAATGGCAGTTTAAGCAGTTTTATAAAGGAAGTCGAACGTGCTGCATCCATAAAAATATCTACACCGAATATCAAATCATTTGCAGGCAGTCTTTTCAACGTTCCGAACATGCGATCCCAGATGCTTAACACGTCTCCGTAATTGCAGTCTGTGTAAGGCTGTTTATAGTGATGGTGTATCTGGTGCAAATTGGGTGTAATAAAAATCCAGCCAATTATTCTATCAGCTTTTTCAGGTAACCTGTAATTGATATGGGCGAACAAAGTAGTAACTGCCTGAATGATTTGGCGAAGCATCAGCATCCAGAAAGTACAGCCGGATAGCAAAACCCAAACCAGCGTAAAGCAAAGGCGAATAATATATTCGCACGGATGCTCTCTAAACGTTGTAGAAACATCAACAATATGATCGCTATGGTGCACCGCATGAAACATCCACAACTTTTTTACTTTGTGCATGATAACATGATAGATGTACTCGCCTAAATCAAGAAAGATGAATATCATTACAAAGGAAACAACTAAATTGTTACCAGTTCGAAAAAAATATAACAGCCCGAATTGATGCTTGCCTGTCCATCCAATCGTTTTTACAAATACGAAACCCAGCAGCAACTGACCGGGAATATTCGCGATGGAAAAGGGTGCATTGATTAACGCATGTTTCCATTTCTTATAACTGTATAAAACTCCTGCCACACTCTCGATATTCCAGCTTACTATAAAAATTGCAATAAAGACGATTAGTTGTAAAGATGAGCCGTAGCTGCTGACTAACTGCTGTAAATGATTCATTGATTATAATATTTTCCAACTCTTTTGCAGGCTATATTTTGTCCAATAAGCACAGACTGTAAAAGTCATACTCGAAAGATCTTCTATAGTAAAGACATTCCGTAACACATTTGTTTGCTAAAACGAAAATGTTACGCCTAAGTAGATACCATCTTTTTGTGCATACGGGTTGCTCAAATGATTGAGTCTTCTGTAATATTCAATTGACAAAACATGAAAAATGTTTTCAATTCCCACACTTGCTTCCATGAATGGTACTTTGCCAATCAGGTTAAAATTGGATTTTTTGTTGTAGTCAATATTTGCTTTTGTCATATCGCCCCAATAACCATTAAATGAAAAGCGTTCCCGCCAGCCTAGTTTTCTAATAAAAGGTATTTTGTCCAATATAGCACCTCCCAGCGAAAATCTTGTATGCAGGCTTACATACCTGTCTGCTGCAAATTCGTAGGGAGACATTGTGTTAAACAAATATCTGCTGGCAACATAATATTCATTACCCGCAGGAATATTGAGTAAAAGGTAAGGTACTGTTCCGAATATTTTTCCACCTTCAATTTTATAATATAAAATACTCTTTGGAGGAAGTCGCAACTGTTGCTCTATTGCCCCGCTTATTTTGTGAAAATCAAACTGTGCTTTTCCAAATTCAAAACCATAAGTGTAATTCAATGTAAGGATTGGATAGAAAGTGCTGATGGGTATTTTATCATAGTTCAGGAAGGCTGCCCTTTCATTGTGAGCATATCGAAGGCCTATTGTTGTTTGCGCCACTGGTAACATCGTAGCAAAAACGCTATCATAAGGCTTATCAATTGCCGGGTTAATTTGCCTGTATTTAAAATCGAAAACAGGGCTTAATTCTTTATAGCTTACGGCGACTTTAGCACTCCAGTTCGAAGAGAGGTATTGTTCATGTTTTAAAAGAGCTTCTTTTATATAAGTTCTGGTAAAGGGAATATTCTTCCTCAATAACGAATTTATGATATTGTCTTTGTCCAGTTCATCATCCTGATCGATAATATAATCATAATCACTGCTGTAAGAGAAAGTGGTTTTTGTCCAACGGGCTGCATCCCAAACATACTTAGCCCCCAGCATTCCCTTTAGGTTTTGGTCTTTTGTTCCATAAGCGCCGTATCCAAATAAATTCATCTTTTTACTAATCCCCGGCATCGTCCAAAAACCCAGTCTGAGCCGCCAGCCCTCAATTCGGTTTGTACTAATAAAGGATGAGTAGGGCCCTAACCGCAAGTAAGTGCCAAAATCCCAGTAGCCCGTACCCGCAAAGGCAATAAGCTTTACATCCCTTTGAAAACGCTTGTTTTCCTTTAAGGAATCAACCATCTTGTAAATGTTTTTTTCATGCAGGGTGAGCGAATCCGGGCGGTTCATTTTCCAATACGCTTCAGTTTTATTCCAATCTACCGTTTTTTCTTTGCGAACAAGACTCTCTATCACTGCAGTAGGCGCACCGGTGTTTAGCTTCAATCTTGCTAATACGGTAGTATTTTTGAAAATAAAATTCACCGTATTTTGATTTTGAGGAACAGGAATACCCAGCAGGTCAAGTCCACTCTCAAAGTTTACTTCCGAAGCGTATTTGTAAGGTATATAAACCGTTTTATCAGAGGCACTGTCGTAAACTTGTTTATAGTCTTCTGAATAATTGATGTCTCTTACAAAATTGAGATTGGCTGTTTTGTTCAGGTGCATTTCTACAGTTTCAACGGCCAGTGTGTTTTTGTTTATCCATACGTTTCCGCTGAATGCCCTTTCGTAAGCTCTTTGAGGAACGAAGCGTACCTGCTGTATGGTTACGCCGTCTCCAACTGCTGAATCGCCTTCAAAAAAATCATAGTAGCTAAATGCGTTTGAATTCAATGGGCTTGCATAGGTTTGGTCAAAAATTGGGAGCCAGTCATCATAGATATTGAAATGAAAATAAAATTTCCCCAAACGGCTAAACAGTGCATCTGTTTTTAAGCCAAGATTTTTCTTAGCAATAATGTTTTCCTGGTCAATATCCGGCGATACAGAATGATAATTATTGGCAAGGCTTTCGTCAAAATAAACTGGCAGTTCTTTATCATTTTTTGCGGAACTATCGAAACCAGAATAAGTGTTGAGTAATATGCTCTTCAGTCCGCTTCCCTTTGCCTTTTGAAAATCAATCTTGTCAATATCCAGCTCATTTCTGGTGTAACGCTGATAACTGTAACTTCTAAAACGTGAGGGATTGTTATTGTCTTTTTGTTCAATCACTTTTTGCATAAATGATTTCGCGGGCCTTTTTGTACTACCTACAGTTACGGCCTCTAATTCTCCAACCTTTACGCCCAACGATAAACTTATCCCTGATAAGTGATTCTGTTCAAGTGGTATTACAACAGAAGTAAACCCGATGCTGGCAACTTCAAGACTATCATACCACTGGTCGGTATGCATCCTGAAAGAACCATCTGATTTTGACAAGGTGCTAACATTGCTTCCTTTTAAATGTAAGGTAGCATTGGGTATAGGTTTATTTGTTTTGGCTTCAGTAATCTTACCAGAAATTACATAATTGTTTTGCCCCCGGGAGGAGAAAGAAAACAACAGGAAAAAAATGAGTACGGTGGTTTTCAACATGTCATTAACATAGATACGAAAATGCAATTTTCAGTTGGCTACAATACTAAATAATTGTATACACAATTCAGTTGGTGATGCAACCGGGAGGATAGCGATAACTCGTTTCCCAGTTTATAAATTGATTGGCATCACCACTTATGAAGTGTCATATTATAAGGTTATTAAGAAGTAAACAATATGTAGGCAATTGAAATAAGTTCGCCTTTTGATTTTCTCAAAAGCAACCAATTGCTTGTAGTAATATATCTATCACACCCAAAAGTGCCGGATAAAACCGGCACTTATCACGTCCCCGTATACCGCACATCCTCCACATCGCAGTGTGATGAATGTTACAATACAACTTTGCTATTCCTTTTCAGTTTTGATAAAGTTTCCGTCATTGCTAAAAATTACATCTTTGTGATTCACTTCCGCTTCATAAGTAACCTTGCCTTTCGCATCGGTTACAATCGACGCTTCATTAATAGATGCATTCTTGAAATTGTTTTTTACATAGTCTTTAGCTGAAGCGGGTAGTTGACTCACGGGAATAGCTTTTGCGATTTCAATGAATTCCCCTTTTGGAGAGTACATAGCGGAATTGTCTTCATTCGATTTTCCACCCCAGTTGGCTTCGTAATTGCCTTTTTCTTTTTCCCAAATCACATGTGTGGCTTCCGGATATTTTTTGGTGAACGCCTCTTTAACACCTTGTGGAACCTGAATGTTTTGTGCAAAAAGAACACTGGTTAATAAACTACCTATAACAGTGGCAGTAATAAAAGATTTTTTCATAACCTTTATTTAATATTTATAAATGAAGAAGCAAGATGAACTATGAATCTGTACAAATGCTGAAGAAACTTAATCCAAAGGTCTTTTTTAAGGATTTGTCTACATTTTTATAGCACATGTGTCCTTACTCTGATATTCATAAAGCGACCTACAGCATTTTTATTTTTTCTTGGAAAAACTGTATACGTTGTTCTTACGCAGCTATCGATCTATAGTCGCCTTGGATTCGCTTAACTCAACGAGATAAAGTGACCCGTTCTCTTTACTTTTGATCCGTTCATAATCACAATCTTTCATCAACCATTTATCCTTCAGGTGTCGTCAAATCCTTATTGTCATTATTATCTTTTTCTTTCTTAAAATCGAGCTTGCCAAACTTCCAGGTAAAATTTAAACCAATAGAACGAAAAGGAATTTTACGAAGGCCGTTCGTAGTAAAATTGGTGCCGTACAAAACGGTTGGCTGACGCACATATTCATTGAACAAATTAGTAGCTGTCAGTGCTAAGCTTCCCTTTTTGTTCCAGAATTGTTTGCGTGCTGCAATGGTGTAAGATGTAAATGATGGATACCTGCCCTGCAACTCGTTACGCGCCGAATTGAAGTTACCGAAAAACTCACCGGATAATGTATTGCTGAACAAATAAGTTATGTTCATGTTGGTGCGATAATTAAGACTGGTTGGGCTGCGGCCTAAATCAATTCCATTAAAAATGTGCCGCCTGAAAACAAAGAAATTGGCCCGTACACTTAACTTATCTGTCGGGTGCAAATCGCCAAACAAATTCACACCAATGTTTTGTTCTTTGCCTATGTTTTCTCTTGTGCTAACTGATACATTTGTATAGGTAGAATCCCCGACAAGAAGCGATGGATAGAACGCGATATAAGGCTGTATATCATGATTGTTTTCGCGATAAAAAGCAGTAACCATAAATGAGCCTTTTGTCCCATAATCGCGGTTATAGGAAAGCTCGTAACGGTTCCCGATTTCTGGTAGCAAATACGGATTGCCTGCTGTTATATTTTTCGGATCAGTTGTGTTGACAAAAGGATTTAAATCGCCGTAATCAGGTCGCTCAATACGTTTTGAATAACTGATTTTAATGGTTTGGTCATCGGTTATTTTTCTTGAAAAATAAATGGAAGGAACCAGTGTATTGTAACCCGGATTTTTCGCTTGTTGCTGCGCATCAGAATAAAAAGAATTGATCTCGGTCCGTTCGTAGCGGGAACCAATTTTTGCATTAAACCATTTACCAACCGGCAAACTAATTTCGGCATACAGCGCATACACTTTTTGATGATATGTTAGCGCGTTTGAAATTAAACTATCATACAAATATTGCTTGCTATCGGGTTGTAGCGCGTACACATTTGAGTTGCTGGTAATGTCATTAAAAGTAATTTTTCCGCCAACTCCGAATGTTATATCCTTTGCTAATGGCTGGGTATAATCTATTCCAATTTGTGTTTCATTTTCTTTGCCCGAATTGTGGTTGTTCACACCGTACTAAAACATGCACTCGCAGCTTAATCCCAAAACCGGTAATTAGTTATTCTTTGTTGACGTTTTTTATATACAAAACACCCAATTTGCTCATATGGCTAAGAGCAGTATCATTAATCGTCAACTGTATTCTGAAAAGATTTGTATTCCTCTTCAGCCCTTTTTCCACATATGCGCCACAATTTCTATATACCTTTCAAACCCCTATCGATATCGTCTTTCAAAATAGTAAATAAATCGTGTTCACCTATTTCTTCACACGCTTAAAATAAAGATTCACAAATGCCATTTCATTAGAAACAGATCCGATAATATAAAGAACGCACACCCAATAGAGCTTTTTGAATTTCTAAAGTATCGGCTTGCCAGTATTATGAAACTTTGCTAACAGCATATCTACTTTACAAACGACGTTAAACGAGCAAGTTATACATCCATTGCACAAGCAACTAACTCTAAGCTCAACTTACAATAGTAAATAAAAAAAGTTTCACAAGAACTATAATAACATTTCAACTATAACCAAAACCATTATTATGAGATTATATGCAAGCGGGAACACAGATAAACTGTAAACGCATTCTGAAGCATTTCTGAGGTTCATGTTAAATAAATAATCAGTTTAAACTGATTATTTAATAATTATCAAATTATGGTTAACAAATCGTGATTATATTATTAACTCTGTTTTTTGTGTTACTAACTACGACAAGACGAATAATATTTGCCACACGTTAACCATGAGGCAAATGTTTATAAAGAGTTTATTAGCTATACTTTTTGCATCTTCTTGTACCGCTATTCTTGCACAAGCATCAATCAAAGGAAATGTATTTGATGCGGTGAGCAGAGATGGATTGTCCGGAGCTTATGTCACACTGAATAATACTGCATATAAAAAAGCCACGGATGACAAGGGCAATTTTGAAATGTCAGGCATACCGTCGGGAGAATACGATGTAACAATCGAGAATGTGGGATATGCTAACAGTACACGTCATATTGTTTTGAATGTAGGTCAAACCCTGAAGATTTTTGTTGGGCTGAGTCAGGAAGCTAATGCATTGACTAACGTGACTGTTTCAGGTACCTCAAGCAGGGAACTTGAATCTGGATCAAGGGCAAAAGAAAAGAATGCCGCAAACATCACCAATATTATTTCATCACAAGCCATGTTGCGTTCGCCTGATATTAATGCGGCTAACGTGTTACAGCGTATGAGTGGTATTACGGTTCAACGGTCAAGTGGAGGCGATGAGGCGTATGCAGTAATCAGAGGCATGGAACCACGATATAACAATACTCTGCTTAATGGAATTAAGATAGCCAGCCCTGATAATAAAAACAGGTTTGTACAACTTGATATAATCCCATCTGATATATTAAGTAGCATAGAGATTAGTAAGTCGCTTTTGCCTGATATGGAAGGTGATGCTATAGGAGGAACCGTGAATATGGTTGTAAAAGACGCCCCGGAAATTACTTCTTTCAAAGCCATTGGTAGCATAGGATACAGCCAGTTATTTTTTGATCGAAAATTTATTGATTTTAAAAAAGGGGAAATACAAAAATTAAGTCCCGTTCAAATCAATCCGGTAGGTTATGCAGCCCAAGCTACTGATTTTAGTAGAACAAATCTTGACTTTCAACCTACAAAAGCTCCGCCAACAGGCACTTTAGGCTTCTCTTATACAAAACGCTTTTTAAAGAATAAAATAGGTATCGTTCTGGCTGATAATATTCAAAACCATTATTACGGAAATATAAGCAACCGATATACGGTAACTCCTGTCAATATCAATTCAGATACACTAACATATCTTGACGTAACGAATTTTAAAGGTTATACCCAACAACTGAACAATGGATTAGTTGCTCATGTTGACTATGTTTTTAATGAGAAAAACAAAATCAACATTGACAACTTTTATATTTATAGCTATTTAGCACAAACAAGGCTGAGCGAGGATACTACGTTAATTGGCACAGGCAGGGTTGGGCCAGGCACCGGCCAGATTTTTGGATCTAACCAAAGCTATACACAGAAGCAGCACATAGAAAACCTGAAAGTATCAGGGCAACATCTTTTATTCAATGATTTATCTCTCCAATGGGCTGGTGTCATGTCTGAAGCGGGACGACGTGTGCCAGATCTTGCTACCATCGGAACAGATTACCGAATTCAGGCGGATGGCTCTAAAACGGCTACCTTCTTCGACGATATAAGCCGTCAATGGCTAAAGAATAATGACAAGGATTATACAGGCATATTAAATCTTGATTTTCATAAAAGATGGCGCCATAAAGATCTGGAAATTAAGGCTGGGGGCTTGTACAGAAACAAAACCAGATTTAATAATGAGGATGACTATATTTTAAGACCTCCCAATACCAATAGTGGTGGAGGGGCTAACAGCAAACCCATCTGGACTAATATTTACGATGTTCAATGGAATGTTTTCAATACAGCCGGTACAAGTGTTTATAATCCCAATAATTATAAAGCCGCAGAAACTGTTTATGCAGAGTATCTTATGCTAAGATACAAAACGAATAAATGGGAAGGCGGTGGTGGTTTACGGGTTGAAAATACCAATACCAATTGGGACATACGTGTGCATAGCCCTACCGCACCCAGTTCAGGCGGACAGATTTATCAGGACTTTCTTCCCAGCGCATTTCTAAAATACAAACTATCAAACAAAGAAAATCTGCACTTCTCTTATTTTAAATCTATATCCAGGCCGAATTATTACGAGTTGGTTCCTGCTCCTGTTTTTGCAGGTGATTATTACATAACTGGTAATCCAGAACTTGTACATTCTGTTGCAGATAATTATGATGTTAGGTACGAAATATTCCCTAAAGGAGAACAAAACCTTTTTGTAGGCGCTTTTTATAAAAAAATTCAAAACCCTATTGAACAATTGCTTGAAAGTGCGCAATCGGGTATACTAACTCTTAAACCTACAAATTCCTACACAGCTCATAACTATGGCGGGGAAGTGGCTTTTACTCAGTATTGGGGAAGGTTGGGAATTACTGGTAATTATACGTATACACACTCTTCAATTTCATCTCTTAAATTAAGACACGGAGCAACCAGCGTAATTGAAACCCGCCCTATGGCTGGTCAAACCAATGATATTGCAAATGTTTCCCTTCTTTATAAGGATACCAAAAAAGGTTTCTTTGCTCAACTTGCCTATGAATACCAAGGAAAAACGCTTTCTCAGATATCATTTTATTACCAATCAGATTATTACCAAAAGCCTATGAATACTTTGGCTTTTTCTCTTGAAAAAGATATTCAAAAGCATTTCACAGTTTTTGGAAAATTTAATAACCTGCTGAATACTCCCTCCGATTGAGTATGTTCAAAAGACGTCTTCAGGTTTCCAAAGACATTTATAAGGCTAATTACAGTATTGGAATCAGATATAACCATTAGTAATCCCAATCATGTTTAATAAATAAAAAAAAGAAAATGAAAAAAACACCAAATGTAAGTTTCGAAAAATCGCGAAAATTGTTAGTGTAGCTGGCATAGCTATATACTATTTTTTCTGCGTGTACCAAGAATTCAACAACAGTTAACACTGGACCTCAATTACCCGCTGAAGCAATCACGGGTACGGTTCTAAATGGTGGTAATGTGAAAGGAGTTTTATTATCGGACTCCACATATACGATGAATGGAGATATCACCGTTTTACCTACCGATACTCTCACCGTACAGCCAGGCGCTACGATTAATGTAACCGGCAATCATGCTTTTTATATACAGGGAATTATACAGTCACTCGGTACACAAGCCAAGCCAATTACATTTACATCTACGGTTGCCCAACAACCTGGTCAATGGGGCGGCTTCCAATGTGACAGCGCAAAAGCTGTGACTTTCAAATGGACTAAAATCTTGTGGACAGGTGGACCTGATTCTACGGGCAGTACCCGTCAAACGATCAGTGTTTCAACACCCATCCCACTTGACGTTGAGGATTGTTGGTTTATAGGAGGGCAAGATAACGCTATAGGAGTTTATTCAACTGCTACCGCCACCATTTTACGCAATACTTTTTATGGCAACGGCACAACAGATGGCGATGCTATTGATTTTCACTCTGGTGTAATAGGGACGGTTGCCTACAACGTGTTGTGGGGCGGTGCAGGTAGTGCAATCAAGATATACACCAGCAAGACGACACCAACTGTTCAAACGAGTGCAACGGTGTATAACAATACTTGTGTGGATAATGGATTTCGCAGAGGAGCTGGAGAACCCGGAAGAGGCATTCTGGTAGATGCCTATTCAAAAGCACTTGTTTATAATAACCTCCTTGTAAACAATTATTGGAGTCTGGATGTAACTCCTTCTGCAGATTATGCAAATACCAAATACGGCAATAATTATTTCTATATAACAGTTGATTCTTTGCGAGCATTTATGTATCCGGCAGGTGAAAAGGGATTTGTGCAAAGCACAGACATTATTGACACCGTTCACACCGGAGCCAATGATCCGATGTTTTTAGGCTATACGACTCCTCCAAATCCGTCCCTTCGAATCATTCCAAGCAACTTTGATTTTCATTTAAAGTCAGGTTCTACAGCGTTGGGTAAGGGAAATTCTGCCTACAATAATGATATTGGCGCATACACATCGGATGGCCAAGGCAATAAACATTAAGGCTATTAAAGCAGCATGGTAAGATGTTTCATCCTGCAGAGGATGCAGATGTAAATCATAAGCGAATCTATCGGCTCTACCTGTGGGATTTCTTTTTCAAAACACAATTGCTGAATTATATATTTAAAAGAAGCAAATACGAGCATGACGCGGCTACATTTTTTTGTTATTGCTTTTGCAATCTGTCTTTTCAGCTTCGGACAAAACAAATATTTGAATACAAAAACGCCTTATCAACCGCAGCAGATACATCTCACACAACCACCTAAAGGTTACCAGCCCTTTTTTATTAATTATGTTGGAAGGCACGGGGCTCGGTTTTTAACTTCGGCAGGCAGCGATGTACAGCTTACCCGACTTTTGGAAATGGCAAAAAAAGAACAAGGTCGCACGCCCCTTGGAGATTCTATCCTTGTGCAATTGCAGCAATTTGAATCAATAGAAAACGACAATTATGGCAACATCACGCAATTGGGAAAAGAAGAGCAACAGGGCATTGCGGCCCGCTTGCAACTTGACTATCCTTCCCTATTTCAAGATGTAACATTGCGCATAGAAGCGACCGAGAAAATTAGAACACAGCAAAGCGCCAAAGCCTTCCTTTCCGGGTTCAAAGGAATTGATTCGAACCAAGTGCAAACTGTCATATATCCGCCGGATGCAGACGCCCTTCTGCGCTTCTATGATCTGTCTTCTGCTTATCAGCAGTACAAAAAAAGCGATGAGGTAAAGAGGCATCTCGATTCTCTTTCAAACGACCACAGAACGGAAGAAGTGTCTTCGCGTGTTTGTCACCAACTGTTTGTCAACAGTTTCATTCAAAAGATGGAAAGCGGCAACGTAATGCTTACAGCAAAAGCTAAAAGGGGAACAGCAACCCCTGAGCAGGTTTGCAGCGATTTGTATGATGTCTACTGTATTTTGTTTTCAGCCAAAAAGGAAATGGAATCTCCCGGAGTACCATTTGTCAATACAATATCAAAAGCTTTCACCAATGCTGATTTGGCTTGGCTGGATCAATGCGCCAGTGCCTCGGATTTTTATCAAAAAGGCCCTGCCGACAATGCAGCCGGAATACAAATCAACATTGCTGCGCCTTTGTTACGAAATCTGGTCAATACAACTGATGAAAATATCCGAAGCAAAGCGTTCAACGGTATCTTTCGTTTTACGCATGCCGAAGCCATCTCGCCGTTGGCTACGCTGACGGGCATTATAGAAGCGTCGCTGACTTCTTCCTCCGTTTTTCATTTTAGCGCACAATGGAAAGCTGAGAAGATTATCCCTTTAAGCGCGAACATTCAATGGATAGTTTATAAAAAAGAAAATGATTATCTCCTCACCGTTTTATTAAATGAAAAAGAGGCAAGGCTGCCGATTGCAACCCATCAATTTCCATTTTACCGATGGGAGGATGTAAAGCGGTATCTCGAAAGCAAACTGGCACAAATTAAACCCACCAATTAAGCAAACTATTGCTTTAAATCAATCCGTATGAAATCATTCCTATTCTTTCTTTTTGTAATCGCAATCTTATCAATCTCCTCAAGTGACGCAACTGCACAGGAGAGTAATGTTTATGAGTTAGATAAAACGATTCCGATACCTGGCAGTGGCAGCTACGATTATTTATCTATTGATGAGGTCAACCATCACTTGTTTGTGTCGCACGGCACATGTGTCGATGTGATTGATTTGGGCACAGAAACGCTCCTCGATAGTATCGGAGGCATGAAAGGTGTACATGGCATTGCAGTAGTGAACGAAGTGAACAAAGGATTTATCAGTGATGGCAAAGCAAATGCTGTTATAGTATTTGATCTATCTACGTTAAAAACAATCGCAACCATACAATTGAGTGGCAGAAAACCCGACGCTATTACATACGATCCGTTCTCAAAACAAGTCTTTGCGTTCTGTGCCGATGACAATAAAGCCTGTGTGATAGACATTCACTCCCTGAAAGAAACAGCCAATATATCCTTGCCTGGCGCACCTGAGTTCGCAGTGGCGGACGGCAATGGTCTGTTGTATAACAATCTCGAAGATAAAAACAGCATTGCGGTTATTGATACCAAAGACCTGAAAGTCGTTAGCACATTTTCTCTCATGCCCTGTGGCGGTCCGACTGGTTTGGCTTTAGATAAAATGAATAACCGCGCGTTTTCAGTGTGTCGTGAAAACAAAGGAATGAGTGTAATTGACGTTAAGAAGCATCAGGTTGTTACAACAATTCCTATTGGTGCAGGCGTTGATGCCGTCGTTTACGATTCAAAAAACCAACTGCTTGTTTGTTCCAATGGAGATGGTACAGCAACCGTGATTCGGCAAACATCTGCCGACGCTTATAAAGTGGCGCAAACGTTACCAACAAGTTACAAAGCAAAAACGATGGCAATGGATAAGCACACCGGGAAATTATATTTCAGCGCCGCCAAATTTGATGAAAATAAAAAAATGGTTTCTGATTCTTTTAGCTTATTAGTATACCGGATGAATACCAAACATTGAATCAATTAATGACCAAAGCACAGATTTCTTAATTGAGAGACCGTTATTTTGCAGCACTCCCGGTATTGAATGGATCGGTGTACGGAATTTGTTGGCTGCATACTGACCGCCACGATCATAATCCACAATTAGTCCCTCTTTTAAAATGTCATGCTCCTGCTCCGGGGTGCGTTTAAGTAAAGGCTGATAGTCTTGCGTCAGGACAAGGGGACTGTTTTCATTACTAACTATGGCTGGCTTTTGCTGTTGGTTGCTGCGGCTCTTCCACTTATAAATTAAATTCTCTTCAATACCCAGACTCTGAGCTACTTCACCCGCAGGACGACCATTGTTAATCATCTTAAATACTTCTTCCTTGAATGAAGCATCGTACTTACGGCGCTTTGCACCTCTTGTTTTTTGTTTCATTTTCTGTTGCTGATGTAAGCAGCTGAACTGTCTGTATTTATCAGAGCATCTAAAGTAACCGGATTCCGCTTGGCTTAGACGAGGTAAACCTGAAGCAATTAATTATTTTATTGCTCAATGATTAGCGAGATAAGCTGCTCAATCCTGCCTGAATATTTATAACCAGACTCTTTGCTTTTCCAGATGAAAACAGGGAATTTTGTCATGCCGTTTTCTTTTTAATAATTACGATGCCTATAACAGCTCTAAAGCAAAAAATGCAAAAAAGAAAAATCAAATTGTTTTCAACGGCAGCATTACTGTTCGTTGCAATATTTGCCTCCGCACAAACCCAACTTCCCCATTGGGCGCTTGGTTCCTTTATCCGTCCGGCGAATGCAAACCCCATTCTTTCTCCCCATCCGAACAATACATTCCCTGATCCGATGAGCCATCAGCCCATTGCCTGGGAAGCCAATGATGTGTTCAACCCGGCGGCGGCAGTCATGAACCATAAAGTTTATGTGCTGTACCGTTCGGAAGACAAATCCGGTAAAGGTATCGGCGAGCGAACCTCGCGTATCGGATTGGCCGAAAGTACGGACGGCATACACATGAAGCGCCGCTCAACACCTGTATTGTATCCTGCTGATGACAACCAGAAAGAATTTGAATGGACGGGTGGTTGTGAAGACCCGCGGGTAGCGGTTACGGAGAAAGGAACTTATGTGATGCTTTACACACAATGGAACAGGAAAGTGCCAAGGCTGGCAGTAGCAACATCAAAAGATTTAATTACATGGATAAAACACGGCCCTGCCTTTTATAAAGCATATAACGGTAAATTCAAAGACCTGGCAACCAAGTCGGCTTCTATCGTTACAAGCGTGATAAACGGCAAACAGGTCATTACAAAGGTGAATGGCAAATACATGATGTACTGGGGAGAGCACTTTATGAATATTGCCGTTTCCGATGACCTTTACAACTGGGAACCGATGCTGGATGAAAAGGGCGGTCTGAAGCCGGTTGTTTCTCCAAGACCTCATTATTTTGACAGCGATCTTACAGAATGCGGACCACCTGCTGTCATCACCGATCAGGGCATCCTGGTACTGTACAATGGTAAGAACAAAGGGGGCGATGGCAGAGACACCAACTACCCGGCAAATACCTATGCAGCCGGTCAGGTATTGTTCGATCTGAATGATCCTGCAAAAGTGATAGCGCGCCTAGACAAGCCTTTTTTCGTTCCCACCGCACCCTTTGAAAAAAGCGGTCAGTATCCTGCCGGAACTGTGTTTGCGGAAGGATTGGTATATTATAAAAACAAATGGTTTCTCTATTACGGCTGTGCGGATAGCCGGGTGGCGGTAGCCGTTTATAATCCGGAAAAATAAAAAGTATGAAACACTAAGAGCCTGTTTAAAAATGATTCAATAAAAGTTTTATAGCGGATAGTTTGACCATTTCCTCAGAAGATTCCATCAGCAGTTCATAGTTGCGGCACAATCTCCTGTCGTTATCAAACCAGGCAAAAGTCCTTTCAACAATCCATCGTTTACTGACGGGTTTGAAAAGATTGCCTGCTTTGTGATTACGCATTGTCACCTGAAGTAAATAACCGAATGTGTTTTTTATCAGTTTGATCACTTCACCTCTGTATCCGCCATCAACCAAAATGACCTGTAGGCTTGCATAACAGTGCTGCAATACTTTCATCAGCCAGATAACGGCTTTACTGTCATGAATATGAGCCACCGTTACCATGACTGCCAACAGAAAACCATTCCTATCTACCACAATGTGTCTTTTAATACCTTTTACCTTCTTATTGCCGTCATAACTTTTGAAAGAACGATTATTGCCCCACCTGACACTCTGGCTATCCATAATGCCTACTGTGGCTCTTGCCTTTTGTCCTGTCTTTACTGCGCAGCTTATCCAACAGCCTGTCGAAGAGTTCTTCGTTCACCCACTTACGCTAATAATAGTAACCCAGTTGCCACTTGGGAAAATCATGCGGCAGCATCCGCCACTGACAACCCGTTTTCACCACATACATCAGCGCATTCCAGACAGCACGCAGACTATGTTTTCTTTTTCTGCGTGTTGCGTCCAAATAGTCTCTAATATTGCTCCACTGAGCATCCGTTACATCTGTTGAATACATACTTTCTTTAAGCTTGGTAACTCAAAGAAAATGACTTCACTTCTCAACGGATGCTCTTTGTAATAGTATAACTTACATTTTTAAACAGGCTCTTAGTATAACAGGCACCTATTCTTTTAAGGCAAAAGGTGGGTTAAAAAACGCGTACAACAATCCGTACTACAAAAGAAAAATGCCTTGATAGTGTATTCATTATCAAGACATTGCAAAACGCTATGTGGTGTGGGCCGGGATCGAACCGGCGACACAAGGATTTTCAGCTTTATGATAATAAACTTATAGCCGGAATTTTTTCCAAAGCTTAATCATTAAACTTCAACAATCATTGAGCAATAAAACCGTTGACAAAAGTATATTCAAAATGTAACGAAATCAGGTTGCACTTAGATAAGGATTTTCCTATTATTCGATAGGTGTTAAATTTCAATAGATCTACGCTAATGCTGAGTTTATTAAGTTATGGTCACATTTATGGTCACATTTATGGTCACATTTAAACAAAAAGCAGTTAGAAAAATATCTAACTGCTTCATATATAAGTGACCCCGCAGAGACTCGAACTCTGGACCCATTGATTAAGAGTCAATTGCTCTACCAACTGAGCTACGGAGTCTTGTTCTTCCTTTAGAAAGGGCTGCAAAAATAATAGAACCGGACGAGTAAGCAAAGCTCCATACAGAATTCTTATCAGTTCCTTTGCAACTCCTTCTATTTCATCGCCGTATTTTTAGTATAATTCTTGTCATGAGGCATCATTACATCATTGCAGTCATATTAGCTGGCTGTCAGAAATCTCAAAAACAAATAGTATGAGCAATACAGAAAATCCGCATTTTTCAAAAACAGATACAGCGCAAGTCAACGTAAGCAACGAGGAATGGAAGAAAGTTTTACCCGCCGACGTATATCATATTGCAAGACAAAAAGGAACCGAGCGACCTTATACAAGTAAATACGAAGAGTTTAACGAAATCGGCACTTACTATTGCGCAGTTTGCGGCAATGCTTTATTCAGAAGCGATACCAAGTTTGAAAGCGGTTGTGGCTGGCCTTCTTTTTACGAACCGATCAGCAAAACCTCTGTCATTTACGAAGCTGATAACACGTATGGAATGCGTCGCACCGAAGTAATGTGTGGTCGCTGTCATTCTCATTTGGGGCACGTGTTTGAAGATGGTCCAAAGCCAACAGGCTTACGTTATTGCATCAACGGTGTGGTGCTCGATTTTGAGAAAGCGAAAGAAGCCGAAAAGAAATACAATGAAGAACAGCAACAGAAATAAAATTGTTGTTGATGAACAAACAAGGCTTGCAGTAATTGATGCAGGCCTCGTTTGTTTTTGTGACTATTTAAAAAAGGGGCAAAAACAAAAGTTCATTTCGTCTTGCTCTTTGTCATCCAAAATCCAACATTCAAAGTGTGCATATCACTTTTGCTTTTGTGCATAAATTTTCTTTTATGTGCATTTCCGCTTTTTGTTTTTGAGGATAAATAAGCCCGTTCCAAAACTTCGCTATTGCAATTCCTTTTCTCATATTCGTTCTTTCCAATTCCATTATTTTGCTAAAGTGTTTAGTTTTTTCTTTAGCTTTATAAATCGGAAGCAGATACAATTTACGCTACTAACTAAATCAACCAACGTGGACATTATAAACAAAGACCGCCGCAACAAAAGAAAACCTTCTATTGACGTTAGCACCATGATGTATGGCAAAGTGCCGCCGCAAGCCAAAGAACTGGAAGAAGCCGTGCTTGGCGCCATCATGCTCGAAAAAACGGCTTTCGACACCGTGATTGAAATTCTAAAACCCGAATGTTTTTATGTAGATGCGCATCAGCGTATTTACAATGCCTTTAAAAGTTTGGCAGATAAATCAATGCCCATTGATTTATTAACGGTAGTGGAAGAACTGAAGTTTAAAGAAGAGCTGGATATGGTGGGCGGGCCTTATTACATTACCAAACTGACCAATTCAGTTGTATCAAGCGCCAACATTGAAACCCACGCCCGTATTGTGTTGCAGAAGTTTATTCAGCGCGAGTTAATAAGAATAAGTGGTGAAATTATTGGCGATGCGTATGAAGATAGCACCGATGTTTTTGATTTGATGGATGATGCCGAAGAAAAGATATTTCAAATCACCAATAACTTCCTCAAAACCGATTACCGCGAGATGAGCAGTGCGCTTGCAGAAGCCATTAACCGCATTGATGAATTAAGAACGCGGCAGGAAGATATCTCTGGCATTCCGAGTGGTTTTCCTTCGATGGACAGGGTTACGTATGGCTGGCAAAAAACCGATTTGATCATTTTGGCGGCACGTCCTGCTGTGGGTAAAACGGCATTTGCGCTGAACCTTGCACGCACGGCGGCGCTGAATAAAATTCGTCCGACACCGGTGGCTATATTTTCTTTAGAAATGAGCGCGGGCCAGTTGGTGCAACGCATTCTTTCTGCTGAAAGTGAGATTCCGTTAGAAAAAATTTCGCGCGGTAAAATGGAAGATTACGAATACCAGCAACTTCATTCAAAAGGCATCAAACGATTAGAAACTGCACCCATCTTTATTGATGATACGGCAGCCTTAAACATCTTCGAATTTCGGGCAAAAGCAAGACGTTTGGTAAACAAACACAAAGTGGGTTTAATCATTATAGATTACCTGCAATTGATGAGTGGAAACAGCGATAAAGGTGGCAACCGCGAGCAGGAAATCAGTACCATTTCGCGCAACTTAAAAGCATTGGCCAAAGAACTTCAGGTGCCCATCATTGCGTTAAGCCAGTTGAGTCGTGCGGTGGAAACAAGAAAAGAAAGCAAGATGCCGCAGTTGAGCGATTTGCGCGAATCGGGCGCCATTGAACAGGATGCCGATATGGTAATGTTTATTTATCGCCCCGAATACTACGAACAGATGGCAAATGAAATGGGCGAAAGCACGCGCGGCGAAACGCACATCCGCATTGCAAAGCATCGTAATGGTTCGCTTGAAACCATAAAGCTGCGAGCCCTGTTGCACATACAAAAATTTGAAGAATGGGAAGGCGATGGTGGTAGCGGCTTTGGAGGAGGTTTTCCACAAGGCGGCAACTGGAAACCATTACCG
The DNA here is from genome assembly GCA_963847085.1 of uncultured Chitinophagaceae bacterium. Lineage (GTDB taxonomy): Bacteria > Bacteroidota > Bacteroidia > Chitinophagales > Chitinophagaceae > Ilyomonas. The sequence goes on from CAWJYO010000009.1 coordinate 64,078, forward strand.
CCTTCGCCTGCGGGTGCCGACGATGCCGGTGGTGGCAGCAAATTATTCATTCAAAAAGGCAGCCGCATGAACGATGGTGAATTTGATGATGGTTTCGGTGGCGGTGATGTGTTTTAGTTGTATAGAACACGGATGACATAGATTTTATGCGAATGTTCAGAGTTTGTTTTTGCCAGTATTTTAAGGATATTCAATTTTGGTTTTTCCGATTTGTTTTTGCTCGTTTTTGGGGCTGTCATCTTTCTGTTTTTCAATTGAGCTTTAGCCCGGGCTGTTCGTTACATTGCTTGTCCCGATGTATCGGGATCCGCAGCGCAGCGGCTGTTCAGGCTCAAAGCTCGTAGCTCATTGCTAACGGCTTTCTTTTTGCTGCGCTTTGCGGGCTTTCTACTTCCATCCCGCAGCCCGTCATCAGTTGAATAAAATTGAGCAATTCCAAACTGCATCGTCACTGCGAGGGACGAAGCAGTCTGTGCTTGATGATACATACTGTTTACAAATTGTATTCGCTTCTTCAACCAACGCAATTATAAATCACAAATCCACAGATGGCTTCGTGCCTCGCCATGACGGGCAACATCCTTATCCCACAAAGTTCTTCCATCACACACATCCCGGTTCAGACATTTATCTTTGGCACACAATCAGCAACACATAAACCATTATGGCGTTTATAGATTACTACAAAGTGCTTGGCGTTGATAAAAATGCCACCGAAGATGATATTAAAAAAGCCTATCGCAAACTCGCGCGGAAACTTCATCCCGACCTCAATCCAAACGATAAAGAAGCGAATAAAAAGTTCCAGGAAATCAATGAAGCCAATGATGTGCTAAGCGATCCTGAAAAGCGTAAAAAATACGATGCCTACGGCGAAAACTGGCAGCACGCCGAACAGTTTGAACAAGCACGAAAACAACAGCAGCAAAGAGGACAACAGCAACAACCATTTGGTGAAGATTTTGAATACCATTATTCGGATGGCGAAGAAGGTGGCTTCTCCGATTTTTTTGAATCGCTTTTCGGCAACCGTGGCAGTGGAAGACGGCAACAAGCTGCTGCATTTCGCGGGCAGGATTACAATGCAGAGTTGCATCTTTCTTTGCAACAAGCTTACAGCACGCACCAACAAACGCTAACTATAAATGGGAAAAATGTACGCATCACTGTGCCGGCAGGCGTTACTGACGGACAAGTGATCAAATTAAAAGGTTATGGTGCGCCGGGTGTAAATGGCGGTCCAGCAGGCGATTTGTATATTACGTTTGTAATAGCCGACGACGCCAATTTTAAGCGGCTTGAAAACGATTTGTATACCACCGTCAACATTGATTTATATACCGCTGTTTTGGGCGGTGATATTACCGTTGATACATTAAGCGGAAAAGTAAAACTGAAAGTAAAACCCGAAACACAAAATGGTGCAAAAACAAAACTCAAAGGCAAGGGCTTTCCGGTGTATAAAAAGGGAGGTGCGTTTGGCGATTTGATTGTTACCTATAACGTAATCATTCCAACCAACTTAACACAACAGCAAAAAGATTTATTTACCCAATTATCAAAAATGTAATGCCATGCAAGACGATAAAATAACAATGGAAGAGTACGCCCAACAATCGCATACCGATATTCACTTTATCAACCAACTTACCGAATATGGTTTGATAGAAATTGTGATACAACAACAAGCGCATTACATTCCTTCTCATCAATTGCCTTTGCTGGAAAAATATGCGCGAATGCATTACGAACTCGACATTAATATGGAAGGAATTGAAGCCATCAGCCATTTATTACATCGCCTGGAAAAGCTGCAAAATGAAATGGAAGGGATGCGAAGAAGGTTACGACTTTTCGAGCCACATTTATAAAAGTGGCATTTTAAAACTTATTGATAAATATCCAGCAAGCCATCGGGCAGCGTTACATGAATTTCTTTTTTCTTCCGGTCAATTTTATCAATTGTTTCTTCATGTAAAGGAATGAAAGCTTCTTTGTTTCGATAAAGGATTTTTAATAAAATTTGGTGCGGTTGTTCTATCACTTCGTCAACCATTCCAATCATTTGTTTTTGTTCATAAATGGAGAATCCAAGTAAGCCAATGGAAGAAGCTTTGCCAACCACTTTTTCAAAATCAGATTGCGTAAGCCAAACCGTTTTTTTAATAAAACGATGAGCCGCTTCTTTGGAAGCAATGCCATCTAACAAAACATAACTTTCGTTACTATTTTTTGCTTTTGCACTTTTTATAAAATAAGGAAGAAGATTGCCTTTTGTTTCTTCAACAAACAAGGCTTCTACACCTTTAAATGTTGATTTTTTTTCGAGGGCATGTTGCAAAATCAATTCTCCGCTGACACCGAATGTGGCAACTATTTTTCCTATCTGAACGTAGTCCATTGTTATCGTTAATTGAATATGGTTAATTGGATCGATTTAGTAGTTTGCTTTTCAATTTTAATAAAGTTGATTTGCCAAAAGCAGTGAGTGAATACTTTCTTGGATTCTTAGTAAAATCGGTGTAAAATCCATCACAACTATCTGTCAGCACAAATTGCATACTAACTAACCATATATCGTTTTCGTAGAATTGTATTTCTCCATCTGGCGGTATAAACGAACAAGAATCATTTTTACGATTTCCGATAAAGTGAAATATTGTGTCAAGCCTATTTTTTGTAATAATAGAATCACAATCAGAGATTTCCATTTTTGATTTTAAAAAATCAGGATAAAATAGAATCTTTGCTTGATTAGATTTTAGTTTTAGGTTGTCAATAAATTCATCATTTAGTTTTTTGTGTAAATTCTTATTTGTTGAAGTAGTGCAAGTGATAAAAAGTACACAAACAATAAATAAGCATGACTTGATTAAAACTGTCATAGCATCGCTTTTTGTTAGTCGCTTTTAATTAACAATTAACCATTAAAAATATCGCCATCATTTTCCCCATTGCCATTGCAAATAATGAGGAAATGCTTTTGCCCAGGTAGCTACATTGTGCATACCGTCGGGTAGTTCAATGTATTGAATGGCATCATCGGCATAGCCTTTTTGTTTTAGCTCTTTTATCAGATCAAGTGTATCTTCAATCGAATCAATAATGCCGTTGTTATTTCTGTCGGCCAGTTCATCCAAAGCACCACATTCAAAAAAGAAACGAAGCCCTTCAAACTGAGGCAGGGCGCGAATTTGAGCGTGCATGATTCTATCGGTATCATCATTATACAATCTTCCATAGCCCTTGCTTCGCCACCAAAACGAACCACTGAAGCAACCGGCACTTACAAATTCTTTTGGATGGTTAAGCACAATGTCCATCGCACTTAAAGCGCCTAACGAAAAGCCTGCAAACGATTTGTTTTTGCACGAAAAATGAGGATAGCGTTCGTTGATAAAAGGCAATAATTCCTCTATTACAAAATGAGTATATTGTTGCGCTTTTGCACCCTGCCCTTTATAATTTTTTTGTACAATGGTGCCGTATTCATTTTTGCGGTCAACGCCGCAATGAATGCCCACACATAGCAAGGGTTCAATCGCATCGTTGCTGTACAAATTAGAAAGGATGTCGGCAAAAGGCATCAGGGGCAAATCCTGCCCATCGTTAATCAGCAATAAACTGACTTCGTTTATATTTACGTGTGTTGGGGGCAGATAAATATCTACCACCACATCGCGGTTTAAGAAATGGGAAAAAAGGGTTTCGCTGATAACAGAAACATGCGCATCGGTTCTTACATCATTCATCATACAAAATCAAAAATAGTGAAACCGTGAATCGCTCTATCTGAAAAGATGATGCCGGTTTGAAATTTGTTTTATTACTTTGAGGTGTACCGTTTTATTATTTATCATTTTTCAAAACATAACTATGAAAAAAATCGGGATTTTGTTTGGAAAAGAAAGAAGCTTTCCGGAAGCGTTTGTTGAACGAGTGAACAGCAAAAATGTTAAAGACATTACTGCCGAGCCAGTAAACATCAACAAAGTAGTACAAGGCGAGCCCTCCGACTATGCCGTTATCATTGACCGCATTAGCCAGGATGTTCCGTTTTACCGCGCCTATTTAAAAAACGCTGCCATCGGTGGTGCAGCAGTAATTAATAATCCGTTTTGGTGGAGTGCAGATGAAAAGTTTTTTAATAATGCGCTGGCAGTAAACATTGATGTTCCGGTTCCTAAAACGGTTATTCTTCCTTCTTACCAGGTGCCCGATGATACCAGCGGCGAAAGCTTTAGCAACCTGGCTTATCCAATGGATTGGGAAGGCATGTTTCAATACGTTGGCTTTCCGGCTTATATGAAGCCCTTTGCCGGCGGCGGCTGGAAGAATGTTTATAAACTAAACAGCATTGAAGAGTTTTATGAAAAGCACAAAGAAACGGGCCAACTGGTAATGCTGTTGCAGGAAGAGATTGTGTTTGAAGAATATTACCGTTGTTATTGCATTGGCGGCAAGCACGTGCGCGTAATGCCTTATGAGCCGCGCAACCCGCATCATTTGCGCTATCAGGCTTCCTTTGCGCCGTCGCCGGAAAGATTGAAATATCTGGAAGGCATTGTGCTTCGCATCAACCAGTTTTTAGGATACGATTTTAATACGGTTGAACTGGCTTTGCGTGGTGATACGGCTTATGCCATTGATTTTTGCAACCCGGCTCCCGATGCCGAACGCGCAAGTGTTGGTGAAGAAAATTTTGAATGGGTAGTAGAAACCGCAGCCAATTTTGCCATTGAGAAAGCCAAAGGATGGAAGGCAGGAAAAGACAATCTTACCTGGGGTGAATTTGTAAAACGGAGCGCTGCAAAAAAGAAATTGTATCCGTAATTTTCAGAACTTAAAAGTTTCGATGTAAAAATTTGGGCAAAACCAAACGTAACGATGTACACACAATACGATGACGATGGTAATTTGCAACTGGTAGAAGAACCATCTCCCGATTTGACTTACACCTACGCTGATTATTTAAAATGGAAATGGGAAGAAAGGGTTGAGCTGATAAAAGGCGTTATCATGAGGATGTCAGCACCGGGCAGTAAACATCAGATGATTGTTGGCAGGTTTTATCTTTCGATAGGAACATTTCTACAACGAAAACCCTGTTTTGTTTTTGTAGCACCTTTTGATGTTCGTTTGCCGGTACAAAATAAAAAGAAAGACAACCAAATTACCACCGTTGTGCAGCCTGATTTGTGTGTGGTGTGCGATGAAAGTAAAATAGATGAACGCGGCTGCATTGGTGCGCCTGACATTGTGATTGAAATTTTATCGCCGGGCAATAACAAAAAAGAATTGCAAAACAAATTTGAGTTGTACGAAGAAGCAGGTATGTTGGAATACTGGGTGGTAGCTCCAGCGGAAGAACTGATTATTATCTGGTATTTGGAAGAGGGAAAATATGCCAAAAACAAACTTTTCACAAGTGATCAAATCATCACAACACCTATTCTTCCCGGCTTAGAAATTAATACAACTGACATTTTTAATTAATAACCTATGGGGCATTTAAACTTTAATCATTTTACGCTTGGCGTTGAAGAAGAATACATGGTGATCAGCCCGGAAACACGCGAGTTGATAAGCCATGAGCAAAAAATTGTTACGGAAGGGCATAAAGTTTTAAAAGACAAAGTAAAAGCCGAAATGCACCAGGCCGTAGTAGAAGTGGGCACTGATATTTGTGCGAACATTGATGAAGCCTACCACGATGTAGCAACGCTGCGCAAAACCATTTCGCAAATTGCGGGCGATCTTGGCTTTTGGATGGGCGCATCGGGCACACATCCTTTCAGCAACTGGCAGAGCCAACTGATAACCGACCATGCGCGGTACAACCAAATTGTAAACGAACTACAGGAAGCTGCACGCAGCAATTTGATTTTTGGCTTGCATGTGCATGTTGGCATGGAAGACCGGAAAATGGCGATTCACATTGCCAATTCGGCGCGTTATTTTTTGCCGCATGTGTATGCACTCAGCACCAATTCGCCGTTTTGGGAAGGCAGGGTAACGGGCTATAAATCGTTTCGCACCAAAATATTTGATAAGTTTCCGCGCACCGGCATTCCCGATTATTTTGAAAGCATTGAAGCCTACGACAGCTTTGTAAATCTTCTTATCAAAACCAACTGTATTGACAATGCAAAGAAAATATGGTGGGATTTGCGTGTGCATCCGTTTTTTAATACGGTTGAATTTCGCATTTGCGATGTGCCGATGACCATTGACGAAACCATTGCCATCGCCGCTTTGTTTCAGGCTATCTGCGCAAAGCTGTACAAACTGCGCAGCCAAAACATGAACTTCATTATGTACAGTCGTGCTTTAATTAACGAAAACAAATGGCGGGCGGGCCGATACGGAATTGACGGAACGCTGATAGATTTTGGAATAGAGCAGGAAGTGAACACACGCGTTTTAATTTATGAATTGCTGGATTTTGTGGATGATGTGGTTGACCAGTTGGGCAGCCGCGATGCGATCAATTATGTTCATAAAATGATTGAAAACGGAACTGGTGCCGACCGGCAATTGGCGGTGTTTAACGAACGCAAGGATATGAAAGATATTATTGATTATGTACACAGCCAGTTTTTAGTTGAACCGTCTTTATAGTCATTCAACTTGCTATATTATTTGTAATAGATTTCTCCCGCAGATAGCGCAAATATTTGCAGAAAGAACAGAAAATATCTGCGCGAATCAGCGTCATCTGCGGGAATATCAGAAGTTTAGAAAAATTTAAAAGTAACTGCAATATGAGAAAATGGTTGTTTGTTTTTGCCTCTTTTTGTTTTGTCTCTTTTTCCTATGCACAGTTTCCGCCAACGCCGGATAAAATTTATGGCGAACTGTTTATTGACGTGCAAATGAACAAAGTGTTTCCCGACAATAAAACCTTTGTTGATTGTATTCCGAAGCGCGACCCGAAAGCCATTGTTGCTGATTATCTTAAAGAGAAAAAAGACTCTTCCTCCTCACCTTCTTTTCTTCTTCACTTTGTAGAAGAAAATTTCCAGGTTCCGGTAAGCGTTACGGGCAGTTATCAATCCAACAAAAGCGAAAGCGTGGTTACGCACATCAAGCAGTTGTGGAGTGTGCTGAAACGCAATCCTGATAAGGAAGTAGAAGGCAGTTCGTTGCTGTCGCTGCCGTATTCTTACATCGTTCCCGGTGGTCGGTTTCGCGAAATCTATTATTGGGATTCTTACTTTACTATGTTGGGTTTAGAGGAAAGCGGCGAATACGAAACGATGGAGAACATGATAAAGAATTTTGCTTACATGCTTACCACGTACGGGCACATTCCCAACGGCAACCGAACGTATTATTTAAGCCGCTCACAGCCACCTTATTTTTCAATGATGCTTGATTTATTGGCAAAACAAAAAGGCAGTGAAGTGTATGCTATTTATCAAAATGCCTTGTTGAAAGAATACGATTATTACATGGATAAAACGGCAAATACAAAGCATGTGGTAACCATGTCCGATGGCAGTATTTTAAACCGTTATTGGGATGCTGATATTCGCCCGCGCCAGGAATCGTTTGTGCAGGATTCAACTTTAGGAATTGGTTACGGGGGAAACCTTCCCATGCTATACAAAAACCTGCGTTCCGGCGCAGAAAGCGGCATTGATTTTAGCAGCCGCTGGTTTGCTGATGGCGAACATTTAAACACCATTCATGTAACCGATTTTATTGCGGTTGACCTGAATGGTTTGCTGTACCATCTTGAATTAACGCTTGCTAAATCGTTCAAAGAAACTGGTAACCTGGTAAAAGCAAAATACTATAATGAGCTTGCGGCAAGGCGCAAAGCTGCCATCAATAAATGGTGCTGGGATGCCAAAACCGGCTGGTATTACGATTATGATATTGTTGCCAAAAAGCGGAGCCCTGAAATTACTATTCTGGGCATCTCGCCCCTGTTCTTTCATGTTGCTTCAAATGTGCAAGCCAAACAGGCTTCGGCATTTGCAAAAGAAAAATTATTGAAAGACGGTGGTTTTGTTACTACCTTAAAAAATACCGGCGAGCAATGGGACGCTCCCAACGGCTGGGCGCCATTGGAGTGGATGAGCATAAAAGGTTTGGAAGACAATGGAGAACATGTGCTGGCCGAAGACGCTGCCAAACGCTGGGCAGTTCTTAATATTAAAGTGTATCATAACACTGGAAAAATGATGGAAAAATACAATGTAGTGGATGCAAGCCTGGCAGGTGGTGGAGGTGAATATGCTTCGCAGGATGGCTTTGGCTGGACGAACGGCGTGCTTTTGAAGCTGATGAAAGTGTATAATATCAAGGAAGAATAAGAAGCAGTGTTCTTTGTTTTTGCCCCAATTTTATATAGCTGTGATATTATAAAAATCAAAGACTCCACCGATTGAGGTGGAGTCTTTGTTATGTTCATAGCAATCGGAGAGACCTGTTCGGATAAGTTTTGAAACATTGATTGTTTCGAAACGGCGGTAAAAGTAAAGGTTATTACCTGTCTCACAAAGTTCGTTGCCGATTGTCAAATGCAAAACGTTGTGCTACTTAAAAATTATCTGATTAAACTAATGTTTTGATGCAAAACCTTCAATGGTTAAACGTTTTTATTTCATTGTTTCAAAACAGAAATTCCAATAATTTATAATTTAGCCATTTGCCCCCTTTGTTAAAGCCTTTATAATCAAAATGAAAGCAACAGCTTGCTCATAAAACTCCTTTCTTTTTATTCACCAGCTGCAACTCTGCGTGAAGGCTGTGTTGGATAAGGTCGGCTCCGCTCTTTCACGCGAACCACACAACCCGTTTCGGCTATAGCCAAAGCCAATACAACCACTGCAATCATCCATTTTTTCATAACTCAGTTTTTAAGTTTGCTGCAAAACCATGCCAACAACATACATGTTTTTTTTGCTGCAAAAGTGTTCACATCCACTACAACCCTTGTATAACAAACGAATGTACGTTGGGTGGCGCAAAACGATAGCTGCACTTATAGCCGGAAACTTCGCAGATTTGTTTTACGATGGACAAACCCAATCCATGCTTGCCCGTAAAAGAATTGCCTTTGTAAAACCTGTTAAACACTTGTTGCTCGTCAAGTGCCTGTGCTTCGCCACTGTTGCTGATAGTGAATTTTGAATCTTCTAATTGCAGATGAATGAAACCATTGGCAACATTGTGCCGTGTAGCATTGCTGAATAAATTATTCAATAAAATGTCAATCAACTGCACGTTGCCGGTGATAACGGCAGGGTTTGTTTTTGCACGAATTTCTAAGCCCATACTTTGCCATTGCTCTTTGAATTGAGATAGTTTGTTTTTGATTAAATTTTCAAAGTCAATGGTGGTTTGTTCAGCAAACTGCCGGTTCTCAATTTTGGTTAGCAGCAACAACGATTCGTTCAATCGCTTCATGTTGTTAATCGCTTCATACGAAGCTTGAATGGCTTTGCTTTGCGGTTCGGTTAAGGCTTCGCTTTGAATGAGCAAATCCAGCTTGGAACGAACGACAGCCAGCGGCGTTTGCAATTCGTGCGATGCGTTTTCGGTAAATTCTTTCAACGCAAAATAATCCTGCTGCGCTTTGTTGATAGACACCGAAAGCGTTTGGTTGAGCAGCTTAAATTCATCAATTGTAGTAGCAGGAAACGACACGGTTTTGTTGTTGGATACAGTAAAGTTTTGAATGACGTGTAAGCTGTTGTAAAACGGCTGCCACAATTTGCGCAAAACCAAACGGTTGATAAAAAATGTAACTGCTAAAATCAAAACAATCGTTCCTACGGTAATCAAAATAATCGAGCGAATCAGATCATCCGTGCCTTCGAGCGATTTGCTAACGGTTATTAAATAATTATTGCCATTCGCGGTTGCGCCAAAGGCGATAGTTCTTTCCCATTCATCATCTTCACCCTTTCTGTTGTGGTTCTTTTTTGTATAAATATGATGACTTTCGGTTGGCAAATCATTCACCAATTGGTAACGTGTGTATTGGTCGTGAACCCTAACAATGGGAGGCAGCGAATGATAATCGCTGATGTAAGAAAGCACTTCGTTTTTTTCGATGCGAAGGTCTTCATCAATGCCATTGATAATAACGTAACGGAGCAGAAAAGAAAAGGCAACTGAGGCAAGTAAAAAGATAATAACGGTTGACAATAAATTGATGCGGCTGTATCTGGTAAAGAGTTTCATGAGTAAAATAGTTAAGAAGCAACACTGAACTTATAACCCATGCCATATACCGATTTGATGTAATCTGCACAACCGGCAGCTAACAACTTCCGGCGCAGATTTTTAATGTGCGTGTATAAAAAATCGTAGTTGTCGGCCATGTCCATATCATCGCCCAGCAAATGCTCGGCAATGGCGGCTTTGCTGATGACTTTATTTTTATTGCTTACAAAATACAGCAGCAGATCGTATTCTTTTTTGGTAACGTCAATATTTTTAGTGCTAACATAAACTTGCTTTTCGGTAAGATTGATTTGCAGTTCATCCAACTGAATAATGTTGTTTCCGCCAAATGATTTTCTTCTGATGATGGCATCTACTCTTGCGCCCAATTCTGAGAGATGAAACGGTTTGGTAAGATAGTCGTCGGCACCGGCTTTCAGGCCATACACTTTATCGTCAATCGAGTTTTTGGCTGAAATAATAATGACGCCATCGGCTTTGTTTTGCCGTTTTAATTCTTTCAAAATCTGCAAACCACTGCCGCCGGGCAACGTAATATCCAGCACAATACATGCGTATTCGTACAAAGAGATTTTTTCCAGAGCCGATGAAAAATCAAAAGCTGTTTCGCACACAAATTGTTCATTCGCAAGGTAGCTGCAAATGCTGCGCGAGAGTTCTTTTTCATCTTCAATCACCAATATTTTCATCGGCTTTGTTGGTATAAATTTTTGATTATTGAACCGCAAAGAAGTGAAAGTTTAGAAAGAAAAACAAACTTTCAATCATCAATCTAACACTTCGTAAACACTCACAGCAGCGGCTTTGTTTTTCAATACAAAATCGCCTACTTTATTGCAATTGAACGACTCGCGCACGCGATCGTAACACGCTTCCGTAGTAACGATTTGACCTGCTTTGGCAATGCTTTGCAAACGTTGCGCGGTGTTCACCACATCGCCAATCACGGTGTAATCAAGCCTTCGCAAGCTGGCTGAACCGATGTTGCCCGAAATCAGTTCGCCGCTGTTGATGCCAATGGATACTTTGGGATAAAAACCCAGATCATTCGCATCGTGCACGCCCGTTTCTATCCGGGCCCGAACGGCAAGACAAGTTTCGATGGCTCGGTCCAAATGATAATCGCCGCGGAATACAGCCATGATAGCATCGCCGATAAATTTATCTACATGCCCGTTTTGCGCGATGATTTCTTTTACCATCACATCAAAATACTTGTTCAGGAGTTTGATAACACTGTTGGCAGGCTGGGTTTCGGTGAGAGAAGTGAAGCTGCAAATGTCAATAAAAACAACGGTGGCATCAATGCTTTCGTTGCGCATCAGTGTTGATTCAAACTCTTCTTTGTTCATAAAATTCAACACGTTCTCATCCACATACATGCGCAGGATGTTGTTTTCTTTTATGGCTTGTAAGGTTTGTTTCAGTTGCTCAACATGATGCAATGTTTTTTGAAGCGTAAGTTCCAGATCATCAAAGTTAACGGGCTTGCAAACAAAGTCGAAAGCGCCACGGTTCATGGCAGACCGAATATTGTCCATATCGCCGTAAGCCGAAACAATAACGGCTTTGATCAATGGCGATTCATCGGTTAGTTTTTGCAGTAATGTCAACCCATCCATTTCCGGCATATTGATGTCGCTAAACACAACATCAATATCTTTTTGCTGATGAATTTTATCCAGCGCTTCCCTTCCGTTTATAGCAAAAACAAAGTTGTATTTGCCTTCACGAATCTGCCTGCGAAATTTTTGTTTGATAAGAACTTCAAGGTCGGTTTCATCGTCAGCAACTAAAATTTTTGCCATTAGCCTGTTATATTAAGTTTCTCTTTTAATAGGTTAAAATCTATTGGTTTGGTAAGAAAATCATCCGCACCGGATTTTATTGCCAACTCATGATTTTCTTCATCGCCATAAGCCGTAATCATCATTACAACGGGCGGCGGTGTGTAATGATGTTGTTTAATTTCTTTCAATAGTTGAATGCCGCTCATGCCGGGCATGTTAATGTCGGATAAAATGAGCACCGCTTCCTGGTTGTGATCATTTAAATATTGCAACGCCTGCTCACCCGAATAGGCAAAAGCAAAGGATGCTGCACCGCTGCGGATTTCTTTGCGAAAGCGCTGTTCAAACAGTTGCTGTACGTCGGTTTCATCGTCAACAACAAGAATGTTTTTCATGCTCGAAAAGTAATTAAAAATTATGAAGGAAGGGTAATGATGAATTGGGTAAACTTATTTTCTTCCGATTCTACTTTGATGGTTCCTTTGTGTTGTTTGGTGATGATGTCATAGCTCAAACTCAAACCTAAGCCGGTTCCTTGCCCGGTTGGTTTTGTGGTAAAAAAGGGTTGAAAAATTTTATCAATCGCTCCTTGCGGAATACCATTGCCATTGTCTTTTACGGTAATGATAACCTCATCAGCCCCTTTTTTTGTGCTTATCCAAATGGTTGGCTGATAGCCCGCATCCGACACTTTTTTCTTTTCGTTTACCGCATAAAACGCATTGTTGAAAAGGTTAAGCAGATACGCGTCCCATATCCTGCGGCACAACATTTACTTTTCCTATACTTACATCAAAATCTGTTTTGTAATCAGCATTGAAGGATTTGTCTTTAGCGCGCAACCCATGATAGCTTAATCTCAAATATTCATCCGCCAAAGCATTGATGTTCGTCGCTTCCAACTGCCCGGTATTTTTGCGCGAGTGCTGCAACATGTTTTTTACAATACCATCGGCGCGCTTGCCGTGTTGGGCTATTTTCACTAAGTTTTGTTGCAGGTCGCTGGCAATCAGATCCACTTCTGCTGTGTTGCCTTTGCTCATTTCTTCTTTCATTTCGGCAAGCAGTTCTGTACTCACTTCCGAAAAATTATTCACAAAATTCAGCGGGTTTTGTATCTCGTGCGCAATGCCGGCTGTGAGCTCTCCAAGACTTGCCATTTTCTCACTTTGTATCAGTTGCGCTTGCGTTGATTTTAATTCTTCCAGCGCATGTTCAAGCTCTTCTTTTTGCCGGGTTAGTTCAGCGGTGCGTTCTCTTACCTGCACTTCAAGCTGGTCGTTCATGGCAGAAATCACTTTGTTGTTCTGCTCCTCGCGCAGCGCTTTTTGCTTCGCTTCGTTCAGCTCTTTGTTTTGTTTTCTTATCACTAACCATACACCCAAACTCCAAAGAACGGCAAACACAGTAGCGGTACCAAACATGCCTTCCCATTCATTATAGAATGATTTGTTGATGAGCTTCGTAAAGTTGGATAGAAAAGCAACGGCAATGAAAGGCAGAATGGCATTCAATAAGCAGCTTCGCATTTTTAAACTCGGGTTGCGAATACAGCAACCACGCCAATCCTAACAGTACAATTTCGCCAGCCCATACCAGCAGAGTTTCAAAATTGCCCTTTACAAGAAAGCCCGAAATCCACAGCGCCACAGCGCCGTACATAACCATGAGAAGCAAGCGATTCCACTTCTCATTGTATTCGGTTTTCTTTATCAAATCCCGCATGTAGCGCGTGATAATGATGATGTAAATAAAATACAGAAACATAAGCAAAGCGTTTGGAAACTGCGTGTTGTAAAGTGCTGCGTTATCAATTGGTCGGTGTTCTTTCCTGTAAGCCGTTTTAAAAAACAAATGATGAACGAGCCGCTATTATTCCCGTGTAAATCTATTGTAAGTTTCTTATCAAATCATGGTATTGTTATTTTGCCAGGGCCAGATGCCGGCTTAGGGTTTACTGTTGTTAGATTTAAAACTTATTGTACCGGAAGAGTTATTATAAATGTCGTTCCTTCACATTCATTACTTTCTACTTTGATGGATCCGTTGTGTTCTTTGGTGATGATGTCGTAACTCAAACTCAAGCCAAGTCCCGTTCCCTGCCCCGTTGGTTTTGTGGTGAAGAAAGGCTGAAAGATTTTATCAATAATGTTCTGCGGAATACCATTGCCATTATCTTTTACAACAATTTCTGTTTTATCATTCACCCTTTTTGTTTGAACCGAAACCATTGGTTTGTAATTTTCATCAGCCGTTTTCTTCTTCTCATTCACAGCATAAAAAGCATTGTTGTAAAGATTCAGAAGAACCCGTCCTATGTCTTGCGCCATAATTTTTATCTTACCAATTGTTTCATCAAACGATGTTGTAAACTCTGCATTAAAGTTTTTGTCTTTTACTCTTAATCCATGATACGAGAGACGTAAATATTCATCGCACAAAGCATTGATGTCAGTTAATTCTATTACACCTTTGGTTTGTCTTGAGTGTTGCAACATTCCTTTTACAATGGCTTCGGCTCGCTTGCCATGATGGTTTATTTTTTCTTCATTCTCTTCAATGTCATCAGCAATCGCTTTAACTTCTTCATAATTGCCTTTGTTAATTTCTTCTTTTAATTCAGCAATCATTTCTTTATTTACTTCACTAAAGTTATTTACAAAGTTTAACGGGTTTTGAATTTCGTGCGCAATGCCTGCAGTGAGTTCGCCAAGTGAAGCCATTTTCTCTGAATGAATAAGTTGTTTTTGCGTAGTCTGCAACTGAGCAAGTGTTTCTTCAGCTTTAAGTTTTTGAATTTCTATAACCTCATTTTTTTTCTGCAGATCTTTATTGGTGTGGTTAAGATGCTGCCGGTTACTATTAATGAGCCATAAAATTATTGCCAGCAAAAGCAAGGTAGCAAAAGCAGAAATAATAACCCACCGCTGCTGCAAAGCTTTACGCTCATATTCATTTTCCTTTTTTGAAAATGCATATTTATCTTTTTCAATAGCTACAGCACGCTGATTTGCCATGTTATTCATGCTATCAGAATACACTTTATATACCTTATAATATCTAAGCGCATGGCTGTTATCATTCATAGCTTCGTAGGTGTTCGAAACAACTTCATTAGCATCACGGATGGCCTGCACCTGGCCCATTGTATCAGCGCGCTGCAAACCTTTAAGTGCATTTGCAAGGGCTTGTTTCAGCAAGCCTTGTTTCAGCTGTGTTTTGGCTAAACCAATTAAAGAATTGCAAATAGAAATGCTATTGTCCGTTTGGTTTGAAAGCCGCAGTGCATATTGAAAAAGCGAATCTGCTTTTGATAAACTATCCAGTTCATAATAAACATCAGCAAGAGAAAGTGTGGTTACCATCAACATCTTTACATCATTTATTTTTACAGCGAGGTTATATGCAAGCGTTAAATTGTGTAATGCCTTTGCAGTATTTTTTTGTTGCAGATTTATTTCACCAATCGAATTATAGGCAACGCTCATGCTGCTGGTGTCTGCTGTTTTTTGTGCAAGCTTTAGCCTTTGTGTGAATGTGCTTTCCGCTTCACTAAATTTATTTTGATTGTATTGAACATAGGCAATGTTGTTTAAAGCAGCACCCATCAAATCATTATCACCAATTTTTTCTGCTGATATTAAAGATTCGTAAAACCTGCTTAACGCTGCAGGATAATTACCTTGGTTTAGATGAATAATACCAATTCTATTTAGAATAAGCGGTATAGTGGATGCAAAATTTGTTCTTTTCGCTATCTGCAAACATTCATTATAATTATCCATTGCTTTACCATACATGCCTTTTGTTTCATAAGCATCACCCAATAGCATGTATGTATTTATCTCTCCTTTTGTGTTTCCGGCAGCTTTAAATGGTTCCGCATTACCTGAAAGCAATGCTATAGCGCTGTCAGGATAACTTGATGTATAGATATAAGCAAGGTCAATTAATGTTTTAGCATAGCTGCTGTCTGCAAAATAACTCTCATGCTGCTGCAATTGTTGCAGCTTTTGTTTTAATGCAGCAATCGAATTAGCTGTTTGTGCAAATGGTGAAGCAGGAAGCGTAAGTTCAACAAGCAGTAACAGGAATATTTTGTATAATAATCTCATAAGAAATCAGGAGCGGCATTAAATATAATATTTATACTAACCAACGGCTAAAATAATACGCCAATCAATAAAATTTGATGACCCGAAAAAAAGGTTTAGGTTTATAATCTAAAAACTTGCAATATGGAAAGCATTACAAACAACTTCGAAAACTTCGCTGATGAACAAGTAAATTTTATTATGAAGGCTGATTATTTCCCCGGGCCCGGCGATGAGAATGACGGTGAAGAAGAAAATGAAAATGACGATAATCAAAGTAGTGAAGCAAGTGAAGGTGATGCTAACCCGCCGCTTGATGAAGGTGTAGTTCATTCCCCGCTGACTACTCAGCCTGGCAAACCAATCTCTTAAGATAAAAAGACTTTCATTGTGTAAATGCTTTTAAATAAGTGCAGGTCAAGTTTTATCTCCGTTTAAAAAAGAGATGATACAATGCCTGTATTTTTAAAAGAATATAAGTATGCACTCCTCATTTTCATTCCTATCTTTTTTTAAAAGGTACAGATATGTACTAAGCGTAATCTTGCTTTTGGTGGCAACATCAGCCAATGCGCATCAGGTGTTGTTTTCTTACAACAAAACATCACGCTTCAACAAGCACGATGATAAACCAAGAATGTTTCTGATCTGTGTTATAGATTCAGATGATGAAAGCATAGGAAAAAGATGTGAAGAAGATTTAGATGGCATAACTTATTTGTTTGATGAGATTGCGGAGTGGATTGCTGCAGACCTTATAGAACCTAAAGTTATAAAAGGCGATGATCTTAGCAAAGCTGCTGTGAGTGATGCTATTGATAACTGGCTGCCGGCACAACAGCCTGATAAAAATGATATAGTAATATTTTATTACAGCGGCCATGGCTTCAGGTATGCAAACGATGCAAGTGATTATCCACGCATGTGGTTAAAAAACGGAAACAACAAAGATCCTAAGGCAAACAATTTAAGAATAGAAGAAGATATTTATGATCACATTGTAAAAATGGGTGCCGGTGTTAATATCATTTTGAGCGATTGCTGCAATACTTATGCACCTGGTGATAATGTAAACGCTGCTGATGCAAACGTTCCTGTTCACCAGAAAGTTGAACACAAGCGGAACCCACCTGATAATAGTCAAACATCCGGCGATGATGATTATGGCGACAGGCTTTTCATACATCAACAACCTATATCCATATTAGCTACAGCAGCTGAGAAAAATGAATTTGCTGCCGGCAAAGCAGATGTTGGTGGATTCTTCACCTATTATTTTATTGACGCACTGGAAGATTGTATTTATGATAATAAAATTGAACCTGCCTGGGGAAAGATATTCAGCTATGTTGATGACAATGCAGGTTATTGGGCTAAGTCAGCGGCCTGCCCCAATGCAAAACATAACGAGCAGGGAAGATGCGTGCAAACTGTAGAATTTAAAATGTCTGAACCTTCGAACCAGTAACCGGTTGAATTTGAAGAATAGTTTCACATTGCAGGTAAATTAATGATAAACTTTGAACCCTTACCTTCTTTACTTTCCACTTCTATAGTTCCACCATGTTCTTTAGTGATGATATCATAAGATAAACTCAATCCCAATCCCGTTCCTTGCCCGGTGGGTTTTGTTGTAAAGAAGGGCTGAAAGATTTTATCAATAATATTTTGCGGAATGCCGTTTCCATTATCTTTTACAACAATTTCAATTTTATCATTTACTCTTTTTGTTTGAACAGAAACAATCGGTTCGTGATCTTCACTTGCCGCTTTCTTCTTTTCATTTACTGCATAAAAAGCATTATTAAAAAGATTGAGCAACACTCTTCCCATATCCTGCGGAACGATGTTGATCTTTACCAATCGTTTCATCAAAATCCGTTTTAAAATCAGCATTGAAGCTTTTATCCTTTGCCCGCAAACCATGATAACTCAATCGTATATATTCATCACACAAAGCATTAATGTCAGTTAGTTCTTTTATACCTCTTGTTTGACGGGAATGTTGCAACATGCCTTTTACTATCGCATCAGCCCGCTTGCCATGATGGTTTATTTTTGCTTCATTTTCTGTTACATCATTTGCAATCATTTTAACTTCATCATAATTCCCTTTATCAACTTCTTCTTTCAGTTCTTCCAGCAACTCTTTGTTTAATTCAGAAAAGTTATTTACGAAGTTTAACGGGTTTTGAATTTCGTGTGCAATGCCTGCGGTCAGTTCGCCAAGAGAAGCCATTTTTTCTGATTGAATAAGTTGCGCCTGCGTGGCTTTCAATTCCTGTAATGATTGCTTTAATTCTGAGGTTCTTTCTTCTACCGTTTTTTCTAATTCAACTTTCTGATGTTCGATTAATAAAGCGCGTTCCGTTTCTTTTTGTATTCTTTCCTGCGCTAACTGCTCTCTGTACTTACCAAAGCGTTTTAGGAGACGATAGGATATGAATAAAACAAGTATGATTAAAGACCCGTAAGAAAACAAGTAGCTCCAGTTTGTTAACCAAACGATCAGGGGAGTAACTTTAATACCATAACCTTGCAGTACAAGCCAATACAGGTTAATCAAAGGTTCAATTATGGCGTTGACAAACAGAAAAGGAAATACTATGATTAGGTTTAATTTATTATAGCCTTTCACCCACAAGTAAAAAATAAAGATGAAAAGCAAAATCATGTGAATAGCATAATATAAAATGTCTTCCAATGCAATGAATACTTTATTCCATGTATCTGAAAAGTATGGGCTGATAAAAGGGAAAATGAGCAGTAATAAAGGAACGCCTGAAACGATATTTAAAACTTTATTCCATTTAGGAAAACGCACCGGCAGTTCAACAAAAGTTTTTAAAAAATGAACCAATGAAAAGAAGTATAAGTTCGCGGAAGTCCAATACAAAATATCTAATAACCGAGGATATTCTCTTAAAACAAGAGTAGATTTTGCTCCACTCGGGCCATCACCGCTGAAATATCCATACATCACCAAGCAAAACAAAAAAGCAGAGTAAAGCAGGTAAAGTTTATCGCGCGAAATACCGAATAAAATAATATTAAACAACAACGCCAGTATCAACATACCAGTAATAGTGCTGTACACAATTACAGAACTAGTAATCTCACCATTTTCGGTATAGTTTATACCCTGCGTTTCCTGCACAGATGCAAATCCCCACCACAGCTGAACAGGTTTAAATAAAAACCAAAAAGTAAATCGTTCTCTTTGGTAGCAAAGCACTTCTTCATGCGGCTGCAAGGTCAATGTAATGGCACAAATTCTTTTTGCACCATCGCGATCACTCCATGGAACAAGCGCGCCGGTTGTAAAGTGGCTTATTGAATCATTGCTCTTACGTACATATAAATCGTTATAGGCAGAAGTGCAGGAGAAGGATATACTTACAGCATGATCCAATGTGTTTTTTATCCGATACCGGAACCAGTAGGCATATACACTAAAGTTTAATTTTTGGCTTGTGTCTGGCTGAAATTGAAGAGAAAAAGGAGGTTTCCTCACCTGCTCAACCGTTAATTTTCCTGAATAATCTTCCAGAATCTCCGGTGCTTTATCAATGCTTTTACTTATGGCTGTATCACTCTTTATTTCATAAACAGGCGACAAATTATTTTGTGCCATACCCACCAACAAAAAAAAGGAGTAAGAGAGTAAACAGGAATAATTTAGCAAGCAGCATTTTCATTATAAATGTTCAATAAATCAATCATCCTTCTACACAGTTCCGTTTATTTTTTCAATACAAAATACAGTTTTATGGTACGAGCTTTTGCAACTCCGATGTATCGTCTGTTGTGTCACTCACTTCAACGTTCTGAAAATAATTGGGCATGTAAGCGAGTGTTAACCTCAACCGCGAGACGCGAAGACACAAAGAAAATGTGCAAAAACAAACTTTGTGTCTTCGCGTTAAATAGTTCCGAACCTTTTGAAGGTTCGGAACTATTTAAAAGAAAACCAAACTTCGCATCTCCGCGTCTCCGCGGTTTATCATCTTATTCCTTCTTTTCATTCACCACAAAATGATACACACCCGAGCCGAGATTTAACTTTACAAAGCCCTTTTCATCGCCTTCCATTTTTATCCCGGTTTGTTTTTGCACCAATTTTCCGCCTTCTGTTATTGCATCAACCGATGGTGCCGGAACAAACACCGTTGCGTTTGTATTGGCCGGTATTTCAACATCCATTTTCAATGTATGGTTTGTGGCGTCTCTCGTCCATGTATTGCTCAATTTTCCATAATAAGTTTGCAGGCTTGCCGATGCCGTTGTAAAGCTGTCGCTGATGTGTGGTTGCACTTTTATATGCTTGTATCCGGCACCATCTTCATACGTATCCAAACCAACCATTACACGGTACATCCAGTCGCCAATAGCGCCATACGAATAATGGTTGAATGAGTTCATCGAAGGAAATTCAAACGTGCTGTCGGGCTTCATTCCATCCCATCTTTCCCATATTGTTGTTGCACCCATTTTCACAGGATATAACCACGAAGGATAAGTAGGTTGCAGCAACAATTTATAAGCAATGCTATCATATCCAAAACGACTTAACACACCGCACAAATATGGCGTTCCCAAAAAGCCGGTGGTTAAGTGGTTGTCGTAACTTTCTACATTCTCTGCTAATCTTTCTGCAGCTTGTTGTTGCAACGAATCGGGTAGCATATCAAACTGCAAAGCCAGCACATAAGCCGTTTGTGTGCCCGAAACCAAACGTCCGTTCGGCGTCATGTATTCGCGGGCAAACGCTTCTTTTATGTTATGAAGAAGCGATGTGTAAGTTGCTTCATCTTCCTTATTCCCTAACACTCTTGCAGCATTGATAAGCAGTTGTGTTGAATGCGCATAAAAGCATTGTGCAATCAAGTATTTATCGGTAACAGCCGAGCGTCCATCGTTATCATCTTCAGGCCGATAAAACAACCAGTCGCCAAAATGAAAACCCGTTTGCCACAAATTGTTTTTGCTTTTCGATGTCATGTAATCCACCCAGCCCTTCATGCTGTTGTATTGGTTTTGCAGGATATTTTTATCGCCATACGCGAGGTACATATTCCAGGGAATAATGGTTGCTACATCAGCCCATCCGGTTGAGCCGGCTGCATCATTTCCCAACACATTGGGAATGACAAACGGAACGCTGCCCCCAATTTGATCGGCTGCTACATCCTGCAACCATTTGGCAAAAAAATCATTCACATTCATATTGAAAGATGCCGTGCGCGAAAACACCTGCGCATCGCCAGTCCAGCCTAAGCGTTCATCGCGTTGCGGGCAATCGGTTGGCACATCTAAAAAGTTGCCCCGCTGTCCCCATTGAATGTTGTGCTGAAGCTGATTGATTAACGCATTGTTGGTAGAAAAACTGCCCGTTGGTGGCATATCAGAATACAAAGTAACAGCCGTGAAATCAGCCGGTTTTATTTCGCCGCGATAGCCATCAATTTTTATATAACGGAAGCCATGCCAGGTAAAATGCGGCTCAAACGTTTCTTCTTCGCCGCCTTTTAAAATATAATGGTCTTCTGCTTTTGCTGCGCGAAGATTATCTGTATAAAAATTGCCCCTTTTATCCAACACTTC
Source organism: uncultured Chitinophagaceae bacterium (assembly GCA_963847085.1). Lineage (GTDB taxonomy): Bacteria > Bacteroidota > Bacteroidia > Chitinophagales > Chitinophagaceae > Ilyomonas. Next base: position 85,769 of record CAWJYO010000009.1, read on the forward strand.
TGCATGAGAAATCGTTATCGTATCGCCTGCATTGCCCTTTGTTTTTACAATTACCCAGCCCACTAAATTCTGCCCAAAATCAATTACTTTTTCACCTTTTGGTGTCGTGATAATTTGTACCGGTTTAAAAGTTTCATGCTTGCGCACCGGCTCATTATAAGTAGCCAATAAATTGGCAAAACCAAAATCGCCAACCTTCACACCGCTCCAATCTTTATCATTGTAATTGGGCAACGTCCAGCCCCCCTTTTCGGCACGATGATCATCCGTTTCGCCGTTATAAATTTCTGCATAACGTATCTCGCCGGTTGATGATTTCCATGTATTATCTGTTGCAATAATTTGTGTTGAACCATCGCTGTAAGTAATGTTGATCTGCATCAGCATCGCGATATCTTTTCCATACACATTAATGTTATCGCCGAAGCCTATAATGCCGCGATACCAGCCACTGCCCAATGTTACACCAATGGCGTTGCTGCCGGCCTTTAGCAGAGCCGTTACATCATAAGTTTGGTATTGCAAACGTTTGTGGTACGATGTCCAGCCGGGCGTTAAATAAGCATCACCAATGCGCTGGCCATTGATTTGCGTTTCGTATAAACCATGCGCAGTAATGTAAGCTACTGCCGATGTTATTTTTTTATTTGTGGTAAATTCTTTGCGAAATAAAGGGCTTGGGCGAAGAACGGAATCTTCCACAAAACCCGGTTCAATCCATTGTGCTTTCCAGTCCCCTTTATTCAATAAAGCTGTTTGAAAAAAAGCGGTCTCACTCCAGTTAGAGGTTTTGTTTTTGCCATCCCAAACTCGCACTTTCCAATTGTATTTTTTCCCGCTTTCTAATGGTATTCCTTTATAAAAAACATGCACTGAAGAATCGCTCACTACTTTGCCGCTGCTCCAGACTATGGGTTTGGTTATTGTCGTTACTTGATACTTCAATTTCATAAGCGGTTTGCACAATGTTTCTTTCATTGCCACCCAGTTGCCAGCTAAAGCGCGGCAATGCAATATCAAGCCCAACCGGATTGGTTCTGTTTTCGGTAAGCAAATGGCTCACTGTAACCTGAGCGGAGGAAAAAATAGAAATGGAGAGAAAAAAAAGGGCAAAACCAAACCTTTTTGTAAGCGTTTTAGCTTTACTCTTATATGACTCAAAGCGTTGTTCACATTGGGTTTGCAGTAATACAGAAGAATCAGTTGTCGTTGGTCGGTTGTTCAGCATGTTGGTGTTTGTTTTATGGCAAATGAATACAAGGTTTTACAGCTAATTGTATAAACAATGATAAAGAAAATGAATTGAAAAATAAACTTACAACATATTACATCACATCAACCAACCGCTTTATTTCAATTTTACTTTATTTCGTTGTGAAGTAATCGTTCACCATGAAGTTTGTTTTTGCGTGATGTCAACAAAACCTGTCAGGTTATACATTTAGTTTAATAGCAAATGATAAGCAAACCTGACAGGTTATGACAATTATTTTTCAAACTGATACACTACTAATTTTACTTTATTTCGTTGGAAAGTAGTTCACCAATGAAGTTTGTTTTTGCACACATTTTTCTTTTCACGCATCGTGTATCTATTGCTTAACTGAAGTAAGATAAAGTGTATGAATTGATGCAAAACCAAACGATGAACCGCTTTCTATTTATTCAATCGCAAAATGTTTTCTTACCAATAAAGAAACGGCGGGAAACTTGTACAAGATAACGGCAACCATTCAAATAATATATGGAACCACAGCAATTTAGAAGCTATTACCACCTTATTATAAGAGGTATTTTAGTGGCAGCCGCCGTGATTGTTATGTTGTGGTTTGCCTCGCAGGTTATTGAAATATTGCTCCTTTTTTTTCTGGTAATCGTGTTGGCACTGGTTCTTAACGCACCTACCATTTGGCTGCAGTCCAAAGGGCTTTCGCGTACCCTTGCGGCATTGATTGTTTTTTTCAGCGTACTTATTTTTATTGGTTTCATCGGTTGGCTTATCATTCCAAAAATTTCGCAACAACTTACGGCATTGGTTAATGGGTTGCCTTCTTACATCAATAGTCTTAGCAAGCGGCTCACTTCATGGTTTGGCGATTATCCGCAAATACGCGAGCAGGTTAGTCCTCAAAATCTATTGAATGGCTTGCCTTCTCCCACTACCATCATTACCGGCGTTGGCCGATATTCATTATCGGTGCTGGGAACCGTTTTTATAATTGTAGTGTTTTTCAGCATTCTTATTTACATGCTCATTAATCCGCAACCCTTGGTGCAAACCTATTTGTATTTATTTCCAAGAGCCAAACGGCAAAAAGCCGCCGATGCGCTCACGAAGGCTTCGGTTATGGTAATTGGCTGGATGTGGTCGAACTTTTTGGCCGGTGCTATAGAAGCAGTTGCAGTGGGCATTTTTCTCGCTTTCATGGGTGTGCCGGGCTTTTGGATTTGGGCAGCTCTTACCATTTTTGCCGAACTCATTCCTAAAATCGGGTTTTATATTATGTCGGTGCCGCCGGTACTCATTGCCTTATCAATTGATCCGACAAAAGCATTCTGGGTAGCTATTTTTTATTTGGCAATGAATGAAATTATGGGCGATTTTGTTATCCCGAGAATAAGAGCTTCCACTATGAAAATTCATGCTGTTTCCACACTGCTTATTCTCCTGGCAATGGGTTCGGCATTTGGCTTAATCGGGGCTTTTATCGCTACGCCGATGGCAGCTTTTATTAAAGCTTATTATGAAACGTTTTACCTGAAAGAATCGTCCAAAGTTGAAACGGATAAACAGATATATATGATATTACACCGCAAGGTATTGGGCGAAGCCGATTCGAAGGAAGATTGAAATATTGTATTTTGTTACTAAAGCGTTTTTACAATGGGATAAAGAAGTACCCTAACCGTGTAACATCTTTTGTAAAACTAAAGCAAGTGCAGATTGAAACCTTTTTGACGATGAGTGGCAGGCGTTCCGGGCTGTACTGCTCAAAGCATACAATACGAAACCAGTTGACAAAAGCCATTGGTAGAGAGAAAAAAATGTGATTAAATTAGCTCCATCGGAGTTCAATGAAACAATTACATTCATCATACATTTTGGAACACTACCGAAACAAAAAAGCAATTAGAAATTATCTAATTGCTTCATTATGTTGTGCGAGCACACGGGATCGAACCGCGGACCCTCTGCTTGTAAGGCAGATGCTCTAAACCAGCTGAGCTATGCTCGCATTTTTTTAGATGGGAGTGCAAAGATAGCCGTGCTAATTTTTCCTCCAAATTTTTTTTAAAGAATAGGGCATTATTTACAATTCTTATAAATGCAATACTTTTGATTTATGAACGTAACAAGTATTGGATTTAAGCCGCAACAGGACGAAGAAACAGATGTACTTACATCTGAAGAAACGCCGTTTAGCTTAATTGTGTGGAACGATGAAGTGAATACTTTTGAATGGGTGATCCAAACGCTCATTGATGTTTGTAGCCACAGCGAGGAGCAAGCCGAACAATGCGCTATGCTCATTCATACCAAAGGCAAATATGCCGTAAAGTATGGTGATTATGAAACCCTGAAACCCATGTGCAACGCCATTACCGAACGGGGCATTGGCGCTACGGTAGAAACGCTGGCAGACAAATAACGTTTGCCTTATGCCGCTTCACGTATTAGATAATAAGCTTTGGTTCCCATCCCAAAACGATGCGCTGGAAGATGGCTTACTTGCCATTGGCGGCGACCTCTCAACCGAACGTTTATTGCTCGCTTACCGCAATGGAATTTTTCCCTGGTATGATGGCGATGTGCCGCTTTGGTGGAGTCCCGATCCGCGTTTTGTTTTATTTCCCGAAAAACTAAAAATCAGCAAAAGCATGAGGCAGGTGCTAAAGCAAGGCGAGTTTGTTTTTGCCCAAAATTCTGCTTTTGAAAAAGTGATTCGCTCCTGCATGAATGCAAAGCGCAATTACGGTGATGGTTCGTGGATAAATGAAGATGTAATTGCTGCCTTTACAAAACTTCACCGTAAGGGTTTTGCACACAGTGCAGAAGCCTGGTTAAATGGTGAATTGGTGGGTGGTTTGTACGGCGTGAAAATGGGCAATTTGTTTTTTGGCGAAAGCATGTTTAGCACCGTAAGCAATGCCAGCAAATTTGCATTTATTTGTTATGTTGCAGCAATTGATAAAGGAAGGCATTGTGCTGATTGATTGCCAGGTTTATACACAGCATTTGGAAAGTCTCGGTGCCGAAATGATAAGTCGCAATGAGTTCATCAACATCTTATCTGAACATATTTCTTGAAAGTTCACTGTTGCTTTCCTCTTTCTTTCTTCTCCAGCCCAGTTCTGTTTTGGTATAAACCACTTTGTTGCTTAGCAGACTTTCATTGTTTTCTCTGTCAACACTCGATACCGCTACATAACAGCGTGACCAATCCGCAGGGATTTGTTGCGCATAAACATTGAATGAAAATTTTGATTGTTTTGCCGGATTAATCGCTGAAATAAAAAACGGGGTATTGCCCAATGTGGCGCTATCATTGGAGAGATACAAAACAAAACTTTTAATCACTTCTGATGAAGAAGTATCTCTTACTTCACCACTGATTTTAATGATGTTTCCTACTTCAGTTTTATCATCTTTTGAGGTGATGATAACTGGCGTTGCGGGCGCAGTCGTATCAATCCAGCTCATTGGCGGAATTAGTGCCGGTGTTTTGTAATAATGTTCGCGTAAACTATCATTAAAGCCATTCGGGTTGCGATAAAAATCTTTGCTGCTAAAGTAAACGCTGCCCTCAATGTTGGGCGTTTCGCGCGTGAGCTGAACTTCCTGTGGCAACTCGTTTTTATTGCGCCAGGCCGTTGATAAACCTGCACGATACATGGCATGACCAATAAAGATTTGTTTGCCATAACTATGCTCGCCCCACCAGTTAATGAGCGTTTGATAATCGCACAGTTTATGACCGATTTCCCAATACAATTGCGGCACGGCATAATCTATCCAGCCCTTTTTTAACCAAAGTAAAATATCGGCATATAAATCATCATAATTAGAAATGCCGGCGTGTGTATTGCTGCCGTTGACATCCTTACTTTGATTGCGCCAAACACCAAACGGGCTGATACCGAATTTTATCATTGGTTTTGTGGCAAGAATGGTTTCGTGTATGCGTTTGATGATGCTGTCGCAGTTACTTCTTCGCCAGTCTTTTTTATCGATGCCCTTGCCATACAAGCCATAGCTCCGTTCATCCGGAAAGTCTTTGCCACCGGCCGGATAAGGATAAAAATAATCATCCATGTGAATGCCATCAACATCATATCTCGTAACAATGTCTTTTACAATGTTTGTTACATAATCAATCACAGCCGGATTGCCGGGATCAAAGATTTTTTGTTTGTTGTAAGTGATGAACCAATCGGGATGCTGGCGTGTGATATGGTTGGACGAAATGGAAGATGAATAAACATTAAACACGGCGCGATACGGATTGAGCCACGCATGAAACTCCATGCCGCGTTTGTGTGTTTCTTCAATCATAAATTGCAAAGGGTCGTAATAAGGCACCGGCGGCGTTCCCTGTGTGCCGGTTAAATATTCGCTCCACGGCTCGTATTGCGATTGATACAAGGCATCTGCCACCGGCCTGATTTGCACCATTACAGCGTTCATACCATTGCGTTGGTGCATGTCGAGAATACGTACAAACTCATCTTTTTGCTCTGCTACCGACAAGCCTTTTTTGGAAGGCCAGTCAATGTTTTCAACAGAAGCAATCCACACGGCACGAAACTCGTATTTGGGTTGCGCAAAACATGATAAAAACAAAAAACAAGTAACAAGTAACAAGAAAAGAGAAAGAAAATATTTTGACCGTATCATGTAAACCGCACTTCAAAAAATGATGTAAAAACAAACTTACTCAAACACGAAAGAAAGAAGGAAAACATTGCTTCGTCTTCCTGTTTTCATTTTTATTTAATACAAAAGAAGAGACGGCAATACAACGAAAAAAATTTGGGTAAAAAAAGATATGAGTTTACGATTTATAAAGGTTGGTTGTTTTGTTTAAAAGTTATCACTCTTCCCACACAGTCAATCCTTCACTGCAATTGGCGCAGATATCAATGTTCTTGCGGCTTTGCATCATCTCTCTTCGAAACTGTTTGTAATTATCGTTGTTCCAGATTTCTTTAAACGATTGCATTTTCAAATTGCCCAGCCGGTGCATCGCATCTTTGTCAAAGCAGCAAGGAACAACTAATCCATCCCATGTAATCACGTTCGCGTGCCACAACTTCCAGCAATGATTGCCCAGTCCACTTTTGCTCTTCATCATGCCATCTTTACCTCTACGATAACGACTGTATTTATCAATGCTGGGAATTAGCTGATGCGGGTCGTTTTCATAATCATACACCTGTGCTGTTTTAAAACGGATTTGGTCAACACCAATTTCTTTTGCCAGCCTTTTTACATCCTCAATTTGATGCTCGTTTGGTTTTACCACTAAAAACTGAAAAAACACAAACGGTGTTTTGCTGTTCAATTGCTTTTTCCATTTGATGATGTTGCGCGCGCCTTGTAATACTTTCTCTAAGTTGCCGCCAACGCGATATTGCTTATACACATCCTGCGTGGTTCCGTCAATCGAAATAATCAACCTGTCTATTCCGCTTTCCACTGCCTGCTTTGCTTTGGCATCGGTTAAGTAATGCGCGTTGGTTGAGGTTGCTGTGTAAATGCCTTTATCGTGCGCATACTTCACCATTTGTAAAAAATCAGGATTTAAAAACGGCTCACCCTGAAAGTAAAAAATGAGGTACAGCAAGTCTTTATAAATGTCATCAATTGTTTGCCTGAAAAAGTCTTTTTTCAACATGCCTGTGTCGCGCGTAAAAGCACGCAATCCGCTGGGGCATTCAGGGCAGCGCAGGTTACAAGACGTGGTGGGTTCAAACGAAACCGAAATGGGATAGCCCCATTGCACAGGCTTCTTTGTAAGCTTTGTAATTTGATAACTCATCACCACTTTTGCCGCGTTCCAAAACCGGCGCGGCGTGAGCTTGCCGATAAGGTTAATACTATCGTTCCAATTGAAATACATGAAGGGCAAAGATAGATGGAGATTTGGGGAGATGATAAGGATTTGAAGATTGTAAATGTTAAGGTGTTGAAGTTTGTTTTTGCGATATTTTGGGGCTTTCGTATTTTTGTTTTTCAATGAGTCTTCCGTTCGGGCTGTTTGCACTACTCCGCCACAAAGCCGCGATGCACAAGCCTTCAGCGGGGTAGATGCTGCACATCCCGCAGCCCTTCAGCGTTTGAATAAAAATTGAACAATTCCAAAGTGCATCGTCACTGCGAGGAACGAAGCAGTCTGTATCTAACCATTTTCCTGCTTATTAAATATTATCATCACTTATTACAATCCACAGATTGCTTCGTTCCTCGCAATGACGGTATTATTGAAATTTCATTCACTTTTTATTATAAAACCTGACAGGTTCAAGAACCTGTCAGGTTTTATAAATTCATCGCAACGGTTGCTTTGGCTCACAGCTTATAGCTCGTAGCTTTCTCTCACTTACTCGTACCTCCAATAAACGCTGCAATATCTTTTTTAAACTCAGGCATTACCGATGGTTTGATGTACATCATGTGCCCGGCTTCATAATATTTCATCGAAATATTTTGCTGGATTTTCTTTTCCAAACCCATGTGATGAAAAGTATATTCCGTTGCAAAAAACGGTGTTGCCAAATCGTAATAGCCATTCAAAACCAAAATTTTCAGGTTCGGGTTTCTGCTCATCGCACGAGCTAAATCAACAGCAGTGTTGGGCGTGGTTGCATCGCCGGTGCCTCTGCCACCGCGGCTCCAGTTCCAGCGAAAGCCTTCCGCACTGTAAGCCGAAGTATGATAGTTGAGGCTTTTGTTCACTTTTAATTCATCGTAATAATAATTTAAAAACGCAGCCGTAAAAGGCGGACTAATCTGGTCGCTTTGCGGATCGGTATAAGCAAACTCGCCCAGCAAATCTTCATTGATGCCTTTATAACGTGCATCCAATCGGCCTGCTACCTGGTTGCTGTCGCGCAGCAACTCTTCGTGTAAACTGCGGTTCATTAATGCGCAAATCACCTTTTAAAATATAGTCTTTACTTAAGCCGGTGTAGCTGCTCAATTTAGCCGCTACTGCACCCTTTTCAGCATCGGTTAAAGAAGAGCCTTTCGCAAGAGCCGCAGCATAATCGTTCATCGCATAAGTTCTAACCTCGTTTACAAAAGATTCAAGGTTGGCGGGCTTATTAGGAATACGGTTGTGATACCATGCCACTGCCGCATACGAAGGCAGGTGCAGCATATACGAAATGTCATCGCCATCCTGGAACGTAAGTGTGCGCAAATCCAGCACCACCGATACCAGCACCACACCATTCACCGCCATGCCCATGTTTTCGAGCAAATAATCGGCAATGCCTGCCGAACGGAATGTGCCGTAACTCTCTCCCAGTAAGTATTTGGGCGAGTTCCAGCGGCTGTTATCGGTAACATATTGTTTGATGAACTGGCTCATGGATTTGATGTCTTCATCAACGCCCCAATAATCTTTGTTGGTGCTTTTGTTGATGGCATGGCTCAGGCCCGTGCCCACAGGATCAATCATTACCAAATCGGTAACATCGATGATAGAATTGGCATTGTCTTCAACGGTATATGGCGGTGGAGCGTTCGGTTCGGGATCGTTTACCACCACTCTGCGCGGACCTAAAGCGCCCATGTGCAGCCACATGCTGGAAGAGCCAGGACCACCGTTATAAGCGAATGTTACCGGGCGTTTGGTAGCATCGGCAATAACCATCGCGCGTATAAGCAGTATAACCAAAAATAGCAACAGAAGAATCTTTTTCATTCTTTAATACCATAGTGCCCGTAGTGGCTGTATAACTTACTATGCCGCCACCAATTTTTGCCGAATGATGCGTTACAGCTTTATAAGGTTTTTGCGTAAGCGAATCGGGCAGTTCAAACAGGGGAAGCTGTGCAAAACTGTGAATAGAATAAACAAGAATAAAGCAGCAAAACAAAAACTACCTTTCTCATGCTGGTTAATTTGAAGCAGCCAAGTTAGGGCATTTGAAAAAGTGAGCTTGTAATTTTTGGTGAGGAAGGGTTTGTATTAGATTAAGACCTATAAGGTTTTAAAAACCTTATAGGTCTTAACCAGCAAAAACAAATCACAACTGCAAGCTTACTTTCTTACCTGTTTTGGTGGCTTCGTATATAGCATCAATGATCTTTAAGTCTTTCACCGCTTCATCACCATCAACCGGCACAACGGGTTGTTTATTATCAAAAATGATGGCCGCCATTTCGTCCATTTGCACGGTTTGATGTACCGTAATGGGTTGGTTAATTTCGCCTTTATCTGTCTTACCTTGTATCGGTCCATAACCCGTTGCCGGATAGAGCTCGGCATAACCATCCAATCCATCTAAAAAGAAACGATCTAGATTGTTCATGCTGTAAGTAGAAAGGCAGGAAGCCACTACACCACTGTTAAAACCAAACTGAAACTGGATGGTTTCATCAACACCTTCTTTAAACTTTTGCGGGTCGGTTTTAGTTTCCTGTGCCGTTACCCAAACGGGTTCTTCACCTACCATATAACGTGTGCCGTTAATGGCATAAATACCAATGTCCATCAGCGAGCCGCCACCTGAAAGAGTTTTATTCAACCGCCATTGCGTTGGATCGCCAATTACAAAACCACACAAGCCCTGAAAGAAAGTAATCTTACCAAAAGCACCGGCTTTGCGCAGCCGTATGATTTCTAACGTATGCGGTTCAAAGTGCATCCGGTAACCTACTAATAATTTCACACCGGCTTTTTTACAGGCATCCACCATTTCCTGTCCTTCTTTTGCGTTTACTGCCATCGGCTTTTCGCATATAACATGTTTGCCCGCTTTGGCAACACGTATCACCGCATCGTGATGCAACGCATTGGGTGTTATCACATACACGGCATCAATGTCGGGGTTGTTTTTAATCTCATCATAGTTTTGATAATTGTAGCAATTTTTTGCCGGAATATTATACTTCGATTGCCAATCAGTTATCTTGGATGGCGTGCCGCTGATAATGCCTACTAGCTTAGCTCTGCTGGCAAGCTTTCATCGCTTCTGCAACGCGTGTAGCATATCCACCCAAACCCATAATGGCAACCCGAAGTGTTTGACCATTGTCGTTTGTTTTTGCCTCTTTTTCATTAGCCAAACATTGCTTCGGAAGATAGGGCAAGAGCACAGAGGCAGCCGTGATTTGCTGTAAAAATTTTCGGCGTGAATTCATAGGTAGATTGGTTTGTTTTTGTTGGAAAAAATGTTATGGAAAGATAGAAAAAGGGATGAAAGAAAAAGTTGCGAAATCAAAAGTATTTACGACAAATAATTGTAGAAAAAAGTAAAACAACGGTTCAATCGTCTTCCTTACAAATTACCTTCTAACAACGCGAAGCTTGCCATTGATTTCATATGAACTTTTAAAATGGTAACAAATGAAAAAAACAATTACAACTTACACTGTGCTCATTCTCCTTTTCTTCTCATCATGCGTATCTTCTTATTATAAACCACATCTATACAACATAAGAGAAGTAGCCGTTCGTAATCTGAACAATATTTTTAACAGATAAAGAATAAGTGCAAAAACAAAAACGCTTATTACAACCTGACAAGCGTTTTTGTTTTTGCCACATTTTATTGTGCCGTTGCGATGGTGATGTTCCGAAACTCAATCGGCCCATGATCGCCCTGAAATTGTAAAGGTCCAGGCTTGCCTTCATCACTGTCCAATGCACCGCCGGTAATGCCCGGTATTTCGCGGTTTGCAATAATGGTAACGCCATTGAATACAACCGTAACCATTCTGCCCACCAAAGTAATATCATACGATTGCCATTCGTTCGCGCCTTTGGCAACTTTCTCGCTCGGTGCTATAAAACCATAGATTGCTCCAATATGATCAAAATCAGGATGCGTGGTATCGCGGTCTTCAATCTGCACTTCATATCTCCCACGCAGATATACGCCGCTGTTGCTTTCTTCAGGATAGCGGAATTCAATGTGCAGCTTAAAGTCGGTATAGCTGTTATCACTCACTAAGTTGGAGCCGGAATGCGGGCTTTTTAAAACACCGTTTTCTACCACCCATTGGTTGTTGCCCGTGGCATGCCAGCCCGTTAAATCTTTGCCGTTAAATATCTTTACCGGCGCCCCCCAAACCGGTGCTTTGGTGCGTTTCAGCGAAGGTGCACGAACGGCTGTGAAAGTTGCTTTGCGTACCGTTGGGAAACGTAATGGTGCCACTCGCTTTGTCGCCTTGCACAATGCCTTTTACCACTAAATTATTGGTATCTCTATCCCATTGCGGAGGTATGGCAAAAGAAAACGAATCGTTGTTTTCATACACTTTTGAAACAGGCCGCGCACTGCCACCCGAGCCAACAAATTCGTCCTACTAAAGTGTTTGTTCCCGATAGCCAGATGCCCATCCAGGAAGGTTGCGGTTTGCCATTGCCATTTACCGTAATATCCCATCTGCCAACAATGGGATGAAGGCTTTCGCATCGCGTGCGTTGCTTTTTATCAAAATAAAAAAAAGAGCACAAAATAAAATGAAATGTTTACGAAAAGCCATCGTTCGCATTGTTTTAATTTGTTGGTAATGATTTGTGCGTGAAAGATAAAACTATTTGTTACATCAAATAAGAGATTTCGAACGATAAAGAAATATGGGCAAAACTAAAAGTAAATAATATCAATCCAAGTTCCCTTCGTCAATAAAAATTGTGTATCCTTGCTTTCTTACACTACCCAAACGAACATGCTTGTAAAAACATTTGGAAGCGCCGTGTATGGCGTGGAAGCTATCACCATTACCATTGAAGTGAACGTAAGCGCAGGGCAACATTATTTTATTGTTGGCTTGCCCGACAATGCTGTAAAAGAAAGCCTGCAACGCATTGAAAGCGCCATCAAAACCAACAACTATTACATGCCGCGCACCAAGCTGGTGGTAAACCTTGCGCCGGCTGATATAAAAAAGACGGGCTCTGCTTTTGACCTGCCCATTGCCATTGGTGTGTTGGGTGCTACCGAGCAAATAGAAGAACCCGAACGGTTAAGCGAATACATTATGATGGGCGAGTTGAGTTTGGATGGGAAAATTCAACCCATAAAAGGTGCGTTGCCCATTGCCATACAAGCCCGTAAAGAAGGTTTTAAAGGATTGATTGTGCCCACTGCCAATGCGCGTGAAGCGGGCATGGTAAACAACCTGAAAGTATATGGCGTAGAGCATTTGAATGATGTGGTAGACTTCTTTAAAAATGAATTTTCGTTAACGCCGGTGGAAGTAAATACACGTGAAGAGTTTTTTGATTCGCAGTATGTTTTTGACGTAGATTTTAACGATGTAAAAGGCCAGGAAAATATCAAGCGGGCTTTGGAAATTGCGGCAGCCGGTGGTCATAATGCGATACTGATTGGTCCGCCCGGTGCTGGCAAAACGATGCTGGCAAAACGGTTGCCTACCATACTGCCGCCGTTGAGTTTGTATGAGGCTTTGGAAACAACCAAAATACACAGTGTTGCAGGCAAGATGCCGGAGAATAGTTCGCTGATAAACAAGCGTCCGTTTCGTTCGCCGCATCATACTATTAGCGATGTCGCGCTGGTGGGCGGTGGCAATGTGCCGCAGCCCGGCGAGATATCTTTATCGCACAATGGCGTTTTGTTTTTGGATGAATTGCCCGAATTTAAACGCACCGTTTTGGAAGTAATGCGCCAGCCGATGGAAGAGCGAAGGGTAACCATTTCGCGCGCAAAAGTGGCATTGGATTTTCCTGCCAATTTTATGTTGATTGCTTCTATGAATCCCTGTCCATGCGGGTTTTACAATCATCCTGAAAAAGAATGTACCTGCCCGCCGGGTGCTGTACAGAAATATTTAAACAAAGTATCAGGACCTTTATTAGACAGGATTGATTTGCATGTAGAAGTTACGCCGGTGCCATTCAGCGAGTTGAGTAATACCAATAACAAAGGCGAATCCTCATCGCATATTCGTGAACGAGTTATCAAAGCAAGAGACATTCAAACCGAACGTTATAAAGGCATTGCAGGCATGTATGCCAACGCACAAATGAGCAGCAAACAACTGCGTGAAATTTGTGTGATTGGTCAGGCAGGTGAAACGTTGCTGAAGCGTGCCATGGAGCGTTTGAATTTAAGTGCGCGGGCTTATGACAGAATTTTAAAAGTAAGCCGCACCATTGCTGATTTGGCTGGCAGCATTGATATTAAAATTGAGCACTTCGCAGAAGCCATTCAATACAGAAGTTTGGATAGACAAGGCTGGGCGGGATGAGATGGAAGATGTGTAATTGTTAATGGTTAATTGGATAGTGATTATCTATCGCCTGTATTTCCCTTTCGGATTTTGTTTATGGTGATGAACAGAGAAAATCAGCACTTGCTTTTTGTTATCATCAATTTTATAAATAAGCAAATACGGGTATTTTCTTAACGAAACTTCGTGAAATTGTTGTATGTGTTTCTGTAACGATTTGGATCATTCTGAAGCATTGTAATACGCTCATCTACATCTTTGATAAATTCAATTGCTGCCAAAAAACTTTTGCTTTTGTACCAATCAATCGCTTTATCAAATTGTGCAGCCGCTCTCTTTAGTAAAACGGCTTTATAGATTTTGCTTTGCATCGCTGTACAAATCGTGATGAGCTTTTTCTTTTACTTTTTCCCAGCTTATGGTAGGTTCACCATTTTGATAAGCTTCGTAGGCTTCATCCAATTCCTGCTTCAATTCATCACTATATTCTTCCGATTCAGGCTCTTGTTCTTCGGCAAATGTTTTTACAACACCCAACACAGCTTTCTTTTGCTTATCGGTAAGTTGTACTAAATAGTTGTTTATTTTTTTATCGAGAGATACAGGCATACATTTAGTTTAGGTTACGAATGTAGCAAAAAGAATGGACGCTTTATTCCAAGCTTGTTGGTTTCAACAGCAAGCCTTCAAACAAAAAAACACTTTTGTTTTTGCCCTTTTTTCTTGTGTCTTGATCCTTGCAAACTTAAACCCTTGTTCCTCTTACCGATAATACGGCTGAATCATAAAATAAACAATAGGCCCTGTAACGGCAACATACAGCCAAAGCGGCCAGATGATTTTAGATAACTTTTTATGCTGTGCAAACTCGCTTGTTAAGCCTTTATAAGCCGTGTATAAAATGAAAGGAAGTGTGCAGGTGGCAAGCAAAATGTGCGTGGCAAGAATCAAGAAAATAAACATAGCGGATGTTGCCCACTGCTGCCTTTTCCTGCGGAGAAGTAATGCCATCATGATTGCTATCGCCAAAACGAGCTTCGCCTGCCAGCAAATGATGCGCGATGTAGGACACCAAAAATAAAATGGATAAAACCAAAGCAGTTATCATTAGCTGTTTGTGAAGCTTCCATTTTTGTTTTCGCACAGCTATCAGCGCAGCCACCAACAATATGGCAATAATGGTGTTTAATAATGCATTGGTGGCGGCAAAAATGTGCACATCAAACGGAACAGAAATGTTGAAATGGATATTGCCCAGCGATACTACCACGGCAAATACAACAAAAGAGAAAATACCGATAAGCCACTTGGCTTTTGAATCATTTTTGCGAAGCACCGGCTGCAGCATAGTGAGTAGGAGTCTTTTTCTTGTAAAATAAAATTCGTACGCAAACCACAACTACGATGGCAGTAATAAAAAAGAAAATCGCCATTGTTACAGGGTCGAAAGGAAGCGGTTCAGGATTGGTAGCTTTCTCTAACATCAGTAAGCCAATGTCGTGTGCCAGCAAGCCCAGCGAAGCCGAATCCAAGCCATCATAATAGCCGCGTACTTTAAAAGTTTTATCCAGCAAAACAAAACGGTTGGTATGCACAAAGTTGCTGTCAATGGGCGCTTCGGCATATCTATCAACGTGCAGTTGCTCAAAAATAAAATTGTAAATCGAATCGCGGTTGCCGGTTAAAAACCACCAGTTATCATGGTTCACGCCAAAGCGGTCGGCATACTCTTTTAAGCGTTGTGCACTGTCGCGTTCAGGGTCAATGCTAAACGAAACAAACTGTACTACCGATGTATCAATTTTATGATATTCATCGCCGCCTTTCATAAAGCTTCGTTGCAGTTTTACCATGCTCGCCGTAAGACGCGGACAAATGCCGGCGCAATGTGTAAAAAAGAAATCGGCAACAATAGGCTTGTTTTTAATGTCGTACAAATTCACAGTATCGCCCAACTGGTTTTGCAATCTTATGTTTGCCACCGTATGCCATGCCGTATCTGTTGTTTGCCTGCCATCCACAACGCGGGTTACAACGCTGTCGGGCAGGTAATGTTTGGGCATGATAACAGCATCTTCGCCAGCATGTTTTACCCATAAATAACTAATGAGCGGAACCAATATCGCGATGCACAATGCAAGGAGAGCTTTTTTATTCATCCATTTTCTGTTGCGGCTTGTGTTCAGCCACAGCGCGCCGCAAAATTACTGGCAAACGGTTCATTACTGCCAGTTTCTGTTGGTTTAACATTCTGTTGAAAAGAAGATATAATAATGATTTAGAAAAGTCCCGCAGATAACGCAGATTATCGCAGATATTTTATATACTTTCTGCGCCAATTTGTGTTATCTGCGGCACAATACTCATTTCAAACTCACAAATGATTTATGTTTGAAGATATGCGATAAAAAAAACAAATCAATTCTTATACGACCCATTGAGCAGCGCGATAACGAAGCCATTGCTTTTATCATTCGTGCAGTGCTTACAGAATTCAATGCTGCCAAATGTGGCACCGTTTATTATGATCCAACTACCGACGATTTGTTTCATTTATTCGGCAAAAACAAATCGGCTTATTTCATTGCCGAAGCGGATGGTAAAGTGATGGGCGGTTGCGGCATCTTTCCCACCGAAGGCTTGCCGGATCGTTGTTGCGAACTGGTGAAATTGTACTTATTGCCCGAAGCCCGCAAAGCCGGTGTGGGCAAGCGTTTGATAGAACAATGCATTACCATTGCCAAAACGTTTGGTTATACAAAAATGTATTTGGAATCTTTGCCTGAATTGAGCAAAGCCGTGAGTTTGTACGAACGAATGGGCTTTACGTATTTGTCTTCTACGTTGGGCGATAGCAAGCATTTTGGCTGCAGCATTTGGATGATAAAAGAGTTGTGAGTGGTGAGTTACAAGCTATGAGCTACGAGCTTAGAGCTATGAGCAAAAAATACAAAATACAGTTTTATGTTACAAGCAATGGTAACTCCGGTGTATCGCCTGTTGTATCACTCCCTTCAACGTTTAGAAAAGAATTGAGCTTTTTCAACAGCCGCAACCAACCAATTTCTGTTATCTTCATTTATAAAACGTAAACTATCCAACATGAAAGCTATCCGGTTTTTTGCCATCCTCTTTTTACTGAATCTTTGTTTTTGCACGTATTTATCTGCACAGGGAAAACAATTTAAAGTGTTGTTGATAACCACCACGCGCGGCTGGCATCACGAGTCCATTCATGCCGGTGTGCTTGCCTTGCAGGACTTGGGCAGACGCCAGTTTTTTGATGTTGATTTATTGCAGGATCCCAATGGCATTACCGATAAAAATTTAGATCAATATGCAGCTGTTGTTTTCTTAAATACTACAGGTGATATTTTCGATTCTGCACAGCAAAAAGTGATAGAGCGCTTCATCGAAAAGGGCAGAGGTTATGTGGGCATTCACAGCGCGTCGGATACGGAATATGATTGGGATTGGTACACAAAAATGGTAGGCAGAATGTTTTATATTCATCCAACTATTCAAACCGCAAAGCTCAATATTCTCGATAATAACTTTCCCGGCTTGCAAGGCTTTGCGAACAACAAATTGTGGACAGATGAATGGTATCAGTTCAGCCCCGAAACCACGACCGGCTTGAATTATATTTTAGCTGTTGATGAAACATCGTACAATCCCAAAACCGATTGGGGAACAAAAAAAGGCGAAGGCATGGGCAAGTTTCATCCCATTTCCTGGTATCATAATTACGATGGCGGAAGAGCTTTTTACACTGCACTTGGTCACATGCCTTCTGACTTTAGTAACGATGCATTTTTAAACCATTTGTACGCCGGTATTTTTTGGGCAGCCACGGGGAAGAAATGAGAAAGTTTAAAAAATATGAAAAGAAATGTAAGTAGCTTATTTGCATGTTTATTTCTATTCATTGTAAGTTTCTTTTCATGTCAAAGCAAAAGCAATAAAGAAATAGAGATAGATAGTGTTGCAAGTTTATCTTCCCAAGCGAAAGTTTTACATAAAACAAATGATGACTCAGTTGTAAAAATTACACCTCACTCAACATTAGATTCTCTTCAAGGCATTTGGATAAGCGAAAAAGATACAAATGTTATCGTAACTATTAAAAGCAATCGATACATTGAAATATACAAAGGTGAAAATGACACCTTGGTTTCTAAAATAATTTTCGTTGATACATGTATTGATGATAATCCTTCTTATGATTATGTAAGTAAGTTGGATAAAACTAAACAGAGTGGGAAATACCTTCTTTTATTAGCTGCAAAAGACACATTGAGCTTATGTTATAATATTGATGAATTAGATAGCAAGTTTTTAGAACTTGTTTATCACTTTCGTCCTCATGATTTTTATAAAAAGGAGTAAGTATAAGTAGATAAAACATAACATTCAAACTTCTTCATTCGTTTCTTCTAAACAAATTTCATTCACTGCTTATGAACAAGATAACAAAACCAATGTTTCTTTTTGTTTTTGCTTTGTTTTTACATCATTTTGCAATAGCACAAACGGCACAGGCAAAACAAGATTCAGTATTTACAAGCACACTTGCTCCTGCCCAATTTCCCGGCGGAATGAATGCCTGGGTTCAGTTTTTACAAAATAATATCAATGCAAAGCTGGGAGAAAAGTACATCAACATACCAAAAAAAGAAACATCCGCAAGTCAGGTAGCCAAGGTTAGTTTTTTGGTTGATACGACTGGTGCAGTTACTGAAGTAAAGGTTGATAATGCAGATGAAATTCATCCAAAATTGGTTGCCGAAGCCATTCGTGTTATCAGCAAAAGTCCGGTTTGGATACCCGCTACTATGAACGGCAAAAAAGTAACTTACCGGCAAAAACAAAGCATTACGTTTCAGGCTATAAAAGGATAAGAAGAAAATATTTTTTGGTTGCTCTATCAGCTCTTCCAAAATAAAAAAGAATATTCTTTACAAAGAATAGAAACTTACAACATTGTACATTGCAGCATTCTAAAGTGTGCTGTTATGCAATACGAAAATTTAGCCGGCTTTGTAAATGATGTATTTAATGAAGTAGAAAAGCTAATTCCTTTTTACATAAAAAACCCCGAGGATGAACGCATTGCAAACGGCAACTGCGCTGCATGCATCATTGATGCTGAGGGAAGAATATTTGGTAAGCTGTATGGAACGAATAAAATACGGGCACGCGAATCGTTTCGTGTGGCCTGGACAAAAGCCAGCCAGGTTTGGATTACCGGTTTTAAAACGGGGGAATTTGAAAAGAAGTTTTTTAATAACGAAGTAGAAGATTGTGGCATTGAAGTACCCGATTTTATTGGATGGGAAGGTGGCCAGCCTTTAACCCTGAAAGACGGAACCAAGCTATCGGTTGGCTTTAGCGGCATTCGTGGAATTTACGATTTGGAAATTATGGTAAAAGCAATACAAACTGTGGAAGCGATTAATTTTTTGCACAGGTTGAAACGCTTTTGTAAATTGAAAAGAAACAATTACAGTTACTCTTCTTTCTTCACCACGAAAGGCTTTGTCAGATAGCCTTCTGAAGCACGCTGCTTACCAATGGCATCGTACACCGAAGCGTCATCGGGCGCCCAGGTTGCCAGCCCATCTACATAACGGTTAAACATGCAAAAGGTAGCTGCTATCAGCACTGCATCATGAATTTCTTTTTCGGTAGCTCCGTTTTCTTTTGCATAAATAATGTCTTCTTCATTAACACTTCTGCCATCTCTTTGCACTTTCGCAGCAATGCGCAACAACGCTTTTAATTTGTCGCTCACTTCTGCTTTATTGATGTCTTGATGTAAAATATCCTGCACCACCGCATCGTTGCCGCCCAATTGATATTTAGCAATAGCTCCATGCGTGGTAGCGCAATATTTACAATGATTAAGGCTCGATGTATAAGTGGCTATCAACTCCCGTTCGCCGGGCGTAAGTGTTGAAGTAGCAGGATCGTGCAACAGCGTTTGTACCAAATCATTCAACGGTTTTGCTGTTGTAGGATTGTACATAAATAAACTCCGTACACCGGGATAACCTTCGGGCAAAGCAATGTGTGGCATAAATAAAAATTGTGTTGCTAAAAATTATGCCATCAAATATAGGGTTTGCAAATTTCAATGTGGCTTAACAAAAAAGAAGATTGAAAAGCATTATAAATTTGCAATCACCTGCAGAACCAATGTAAAAATTATGCGAAGAAAATTGATAAAAATAAAAGATAAAGCAGTTAGCAAGCTTTCACGAATAACCTATTTCTGGAGAAAGCCTTTTGTTAACTCTATACCTAAGGAAGTTTCAATCTTAGAAATAGGACCTTTTTACAGCCCAATCTGCGTTGGAAATAATGTGAAATATTTTGATATACTGAATAGGGAAAGCCTTGTAAAAAGAGCCAAACAAATTGATGAAAGTATAAACAGCGAAAGGATTCCTTTCATTGAATATGTATCACCAACAGGTGACTTGTCTGTTATTAATGAACCATTTGATGTTATAGTAAGTAGCCATGCTGTTGAGCATCAATTGGATTTGATTGATCATTTGCAAAAAACAAGTAAGCTTCTTCGCACGGGCGGAAAATATTATTTAATCGTTCCTGATAAGAGATATTGTTTTGACCATTTTATGAATGCATCAACCATTGCTGATGTTATCAATGCGCACATGGTAAAGCCAACAAAAACCTCAATAAAAAGTGTGATTGAACACAGAGCTTTATCTACTCATAACAATGCTTTTAAACATTGGGTAGGACTTCATAAATCTGACCATAGTATTATTTCTTCCAAAATAAAAAATGCTTTGACTGAATACACCGAAAGCAATTATGTAGATGTTCACTCCTGGTATTTTACACCGAAATCTTTTTCAAATATCATTAAGCTTTTACATCAATTAAGTTATGTTGATTTTACAATTAGCAAACTACAGCCTACACCCTTTGGAAGTCTGGAGTTTTATGCAGTGCTTGAAAAAACAGCCTGATATAAATTCGTTATCATCATTTTTAAAATAAACTCTTCAAAAACAATCGGGTAAACAATTATTCTTTTCATCGGTTATATCATTGTTTATTTGCGCAGCAAATATTTACATTCATGTCTTCTTACATCTCCAACGAAACGCCGCCAACCGATAAAGTCATTACTGATATTGTTGATTATGTGCTGAATTATGAAATCAGGAGCGAAACTGCATGGCGAACGGCGCAGTATTGTTTGCTCGATACATTGGGCTGCGGCTTTGAAGCCTTAACCTATCCGGCTTGCACAAAACTATTAGGTCCGTTGGTGTCGGGAACCATTGTTCCCAATGGTGCTAAAGTACCAGGCACATCGTATCAGCTTGATCCTGTACAAGCCGCATTTAACATCGGTGCTATCATTCGCTGGCTCGATTTTAACGACACCTGGCTCGCTGCCGAGTGGGGACATCCATCCGATAATTTAGGTGGCATTTTAGCTGTTGCTGACTGGCTGTCGCGCACGGCTGTTGCGGCTGGCAGAAAACCTTTGTTGATAAAAGATGTGTTGGATGCCATGATTCGCGCACACGAAATTCAGGGCATAATGGCGTTGGAAAATTCGTTCAACCGCGTGGGTTTAGATCATGTGATTTTGGTGAAGCTGGCAACGACGGCCGTGGTTGGAAAATTAATTGGCTTAACAAGAGAGGAACTGATCAATGCAGTATCGTTGGTGTTTGTTGATGGCCAGAGTTTGCGCACGTATCGTCATGCGCCCAATACAGGCAGCCGCAAGTCTTGGGCTGCCGGCGATGCCACTTCGCGTGGTGTTCGTTTAGCATTCATTGCACAAACGGGTGAGATGGGTTATCCTTCTGTTTTATCAGCCAAAATCTGGGGCTTCTATGATGTTTCTTTTCGCGGCAAACCGTTTACGTTTCAAAGAGAATACGGCTCGTATGTGATGGAGCATGTGTTGTTTAAAATCTCTTATCCGGCAGAGTTTCATGCGCAAACTGCAGTAGAAGCGGCGATGATTTTATACAACAAATTATTGAGCGAAAACAAAACGGCTGATGACATCAAACACATTCGCATTCGCACGCATGAAGCGGCAATCCGAATCATAGATAAACAAGGCTCGTTGCACAACCCAGCCGACCGGGACCATTGCATTCAATATATGATTGCGGTGCCTTTGTTGTTTGGAAGATTGACGGCATCTGATTATGAAGATGATATTGCAAAAGATGGCCGCATTGATGAATTGCGCAGCAAAATGGAAACCGAAGAAGTAGCGCAGTTTACCAAAGATTATCTCGACCCCGACAAGCGTTCCATTGCCAATGCGTTAACGGTAACTTTGAACGATGGAACGGTGTGGGATGAAGTGTTGGTAGAATACCCCATCGGGCACAAACGAAGAAGGGAAGAAGGCATTCCTTTATTGATCCAAAAATTCAGGCTCAACCTGGCAAGAATATTTTCTGCAAAGCAACAAAAAGCAATTGCGGATGTGGCATTTGATAGCGATAAACTGATGAACATTGCAGTAAATGAGTTTGTTGATTTAATGGTGATGTAAATAGATTCTGTTTTTATAAATGCCCATATTTTTTGCTGTTGTTCCGTTTGCATACAGTTGCTTTGTAAAGTACATTTTTAGTTTATCGTATTTTCATCAGTGAATGCAAAGAGCAAACTTATTTGTAATTATAACGCATGTTGCAAGCTGGCTGCTTTTTTTAAGCCTGCCGGTTGTTTTCATCACCAGCCAATCCAATAACATAAAAGCAGTTGCCATCTTATCATCATTCAATTACTGGCTGTGCTTTTTATTTTTCATCAGCTTGTTTTATTTACACACTTATTTTCTATTTCCCCGTTTTTATCAGCAAAAACAAAAAGCGTTTTACTTTTTATCGGTTATTGTTTTGTTCGCTTTTTTATTGTGGCTAAAACCATTTGACAAGTTGATGAACCACTGGCGTCCGAACCTGATGCGACAACAATTTAATGAACTAAGAAAAAGAGAATATCAACCGCCGCCGAACGACAGCTTTAGCAATTATTTTCCGCCACCCCGGTATCAACCATAATGAACCATTGCCGCCACAGTTACGCTCAGCTTTATTTCATCACGAGCCGAATCATAGAATGGATATTGTTAGCCTTTTCATGTTTATCATTATCATCGCTATCAGCATCAGTACCGATGTTTCAAAACGATTGCGCATTGCTGCCCAGCAAGCTGCTAAGGCTGAAACCGAAAAAGCGAATGCAGAACTTTCGATGCTGAAAGCACAGGTGAATCCGCATTTTTTATTCAACACATTAAACAACATTTATTCGCTTGCCGTCAGGCATGATGAGAACACGGCAGAAAGCATTATGAAGCTGTCGAATATTATGCGGTATGCAACGGATGATGTTTTAGAAAACTTTGTTCCCCTGCAAAAAGAAATAGATTGTATTGCCGATTTTATTGATTTGCAAAAACTGCGTATCGGCAATAAAGTTAAGGTTCAGTTTGAGGTGAAAGGCGATGCAGAAGGAAGAAACATCGCACCTTTTGTTTTGCTCACATTTGTTGAGAATACATTTAAGTACGGCATCAGCAAACAAGCTATGGCGCCGATTATCATTCAGGTAAATATTGAGGATGATGGAATTCGCTTTTTTTGCAGCAATCCCTTTTCCGATAGAAAGCAAGACGATAGAAAAGGAACCGGCATCGGCAATGTAAAAAAGCGACTTTCTTTTCTCTATCCCAATAAACATGTTCTTTCTGTTTTTACACAAAATAATCTGTTCATTGTGCAGTTATTTATAGAAGATAAATTGTAAGAAATGAAGTTAACCTGCATTGCAATTGATGATGAACCACCTGCTTTACAACTGATAAAACAATATGCTCTTAAGCTGCCCCAAATACAGTTGCAGCAACTATTTGACGATGCTGTGGCAGCTAAAGAATTTTTACAGCAACAGTCCGTTGATTTGATTTTTATTGATATTAACATGCCTGATATTACAGGTTTGGATTTGGTGCGGTCGTTACCAAACATGCCCATGGTTATTTTTACAACAGCATATAAAAACTTTGCTTATGAAGGCTTTGAGCTTGATGCAATTGATTATCTTTTAAAGCCGATTTCGTTTGCACGATTTAAAAAAGCCGTTGAAAAAGCAATGGATTATTACCGCTATAAATCATCGCAGCAAAATGATAAACAACAGTACATTTTTATACGTTCAGAATATCGCTTGATTCGCATTAATGTGGACGATATTTTATATGTGGAAGGATTGGAAGATTATATTAAAATTCATCTGCTGAATGAGCGTCCGCTGCTTACTTTGATGACGATGAAAAGCATACTTGAAAAGCTGCCTGCTGATACGTTTACCCGCATACATCGCAGCTATATCATAAATACCAATAAAGTAAAATTGATCAGTGGTAAAAAGGTAATTCTGGCTCCCAATACCGAACTTCCCATTAGCGATAGTTACATTGATTTCATCAGAAAATGGACAAATCCAAAAGGGTAACAGCTTAACAATTTATTTCATCGCTTACCGGCATTCCGAATGCGTTTATCAGTACATGTTTTTAGCACTGTACAGGCCCGCTTACATTGCGCCCAAATTCATTTTGATAAGGCAATACTTCTACTTTTTTGTTTTACCCCAAAAGTTTCCATTATCAATTCCCGGGCGATAAAAAAAGTTGTGTCATTACAAACGCCTGCTTTGCCGTTTACCTAAAAAATTTTTACTGTGCTATAAAAAGTTGCTACCTTACTCTTTCTAAAAATCTTGCCTTATGACACACCCTCTCATGTCACGCATAGCCGTGATTATACTTGGCATTGTATTGATTGTGTTTGGTATTTATCATTTTATGGCTCCGGAAAACCTGTCGGCTTATGTGCCCGCTTTTCTTCCGGGCGGTAGATTGTGGGTTTACTTAGCAGGCGCAGCTTTTATTTTAGCAGCCATCGCTTTTATAGTTCACAAACAAGTGCGTCTGGCTGCTTATCTGCTGGCAGCGCTGCTTCTTATTTTTGTATTGACCATTCACTTGCCTAATGTGCTTAATGCCGGCAGTGCCGAAGTAAAGCAACTTGAATTGGTGAACCTATTGAAAGATACTGCCCTTGCGGCTTTCGCGCTTTACATTGGCAGCAACGCAAAAAGTTTTGAATAGTTGTTTTTGCAAAAAAGCCATTCCATCAATAACCTGTTTCCACATCAATGGTTTTGCAAAGGCATAATTATTGATGATTGATGCCAACTTTTATTGGCAGAAAGAAATGTTGTCCCTTTTGGTTTTGTGCATATTCTGAACATCGGCTTTCCGCCCTTTTTAAATCCCTGATAATGAAAGCCCGGTTTGATGTTGTGGTTGTAATTCCTGTTGGTCCTGATAGCTCTGTTTCTTTTATTGAAGATACGGTTGCCAGCTATCATCATTATACCGGCTCTTCCTATCAAATTGTTTTTGCCGATGATTCGCAGCAGGGCATTGGAAAAGAGTTACAAACAAAATTTCCAACGGCTGATGTCATCACAACACCAAAAGCCATGGGCGGTTGGGCAGGCTTGTACATTACACTGTCGCTGGCATTTCGATATGCTGTTGAGCACTATCATTTTAAAGCATTATTAAAGTTAGATACAGATGCGCTCATCATTGGCGAAGCGCCTGAAAAAGAAGCCATTAACCTGTTTGAAAATGAACCTAACGCTGGCATTGCCGGGCAATATCCAACCGATTATTGGGGCAAACCCTGGAATGTAAACTGGCCTAAACAGCGCATTATCAACGGAACACAAACCTGGAAATTTTTTCGGCGGCCGGTTGCTAACTGGCAACTGATCAGGCTTTATAAAAAAGCATTACAACATGGTTATACAACCGGCGAAAGTGTGTTTGGCGGCGCTTATTTTATGAGTGAAGCCTTATTGATTTGTTTGTACAATAATGGCTTACTTCCTAACCTTATTTTTCGTTCTTTAAACTTGGGTGAAGACCACCTGTTTTCCTTGCTGGCAAAGGCTTTCCATTTTACATTAGAAAGTTTATCGGGCAACAATCAGCCGTTTGGTTGTGCCTGGAAAGGCTTACCGGTTTCGCCGGAACAATTGATTGCCGACAATAAAAAAATCATTCATTCGGTAAGATATTGGAACGATGAAAAAGAAAGCGACATCAGGAAATTTTTTAAAGAGCGGAGAGAAGAGGTTTTGCAAACAGCCAATTCGATTTTATAAATAAGGAATAAGAAACCGGCGTATGTTAATACTTCGTATAGTGATGCGACAAATGAGTGCGGCTTTTGTTTTTGCACGAATTTGTTCGATACGCAAGGGTTGGTAAGCTTTTGTAAAGAAATGATTTTGGACCAACCTTCAACAGAAAAATCATTTCTTTAAAAGTATTTTTGCGGCGGTTTAAAAATCAACTTCTAAACACCAAAACATAGCCTAAGAAGCGAATTACTCAATGGAAAAAAAAGTATTGCGGTGGAATTTTATTTTTCAATACGGCTGGGTACTGACCAACATGTTCAACTCTATCCTGCTGCTTCCACTGTATGTAAAAAATATTGATACCACAACGCTGGGTGTGTGGCTTGCCACCAGCAGCGTTTTAAACTGGATGACGCTTGCCGACCCCGGTGTTGGCGAAGTGCTGCAACAAAACATTGCTGAATACTTAGGCAGAAAACAATACGGTGAAATCAGCCGCTCTATAGGTTCCGGCTTTGTGGCTTCGGGCATTATTGTTTTGATAGCGATACTGTTTGGTTTTGGCTGTTTTTTCTCTATCGGTCATATCATCAATAAAGATGTTACGCAGTATCCTCATCTTGCTGCGGCACTGATGATTACCATCATTTCAACAGGCATGTCGCTGGTATCATTCACCTTATCAGGCATCAACCAGGGATTGCACAATTCAGCGCATGTTGCCATTTCATCGTTATCAGCCAACTTTTTGTTTTTGTTTGTAAACCTTGCTTTTTTGTACACTGGTTTTGGAGTGATGTCTATTGCCATTGCCAATCTTGCGCGTGCTTTGTTCATCAATGGTTTCAACATTATTTCTATGTTGCGTTTGCTGAAGCGTCAGCACATTCCCGTTATTTGGGAACAGGCACATTTCAAGCATTTCATCAAAATATTTTCTTTCACATCGGCTTCCAAAATCATTTCCGGTTTGTCGTACAGTGTTGACATGCTGGTGCTGGCCCGCTTCATTCCGCCAAGCATGATTACCATGTATGAAATCAATAAACGTCCTATGAATCTGTCAAGCACTTTGGTGGGCAGGCATTCGGTTGCGCTCATGCCTTCTATCTCTCATGCCGTAGGTATGGGCGACAAAAAATATATAATTGATCTGGTGTACAAGCAATTTAAATTTTATAGTTATTCTGCCCTTTTTTTAGGGCTTATTTTTATTCTTACTTACAGCAATCTAATTACGCTTTGGGCAGGAAAAGGCACTTACATTGGCGATACCATTTTATACATGCTGGTGGTTTATAACTTTCTTACTCTCATTGCTTATTTCATGAGCAATGTCGGTTATGCTTTGGGCGATATAAAAAAGAACAGCCAGTTTAACATTGTGCGCAATTTGATTTATGGCGTGCTCTTATATTTTGCTGCGCGATACTACGGCATCATGGGAACGCTTGTTGTTTCGCTAACATTGATGCTGATTGCCGACTTCTTTTATTTCCCTTACAAAGTGTACCGGATGGGGTATTTTTCGGGCAATATGATACAGCGTTCACTTACACTTTGGGCAATTATTATATCGGTAAGCGCACTTGTAATCTGGGGTTGTAAAACACTTACCAACACGCTCTTATCGCCCACTATGTATTTCAGTAAGTTGTTGGTTGATTGCACCCTTTTCACTCTTTTCTTTCTCCTTTTTTTATTGGCGATTGATGGAGAAGTGCGCACAATGTTAAAAGAGGCAAAAACAAAAGTGTTTGGATGGCTTTCCGTTCGCAAACTGAAAGCTGTCAATTAAATCGAAGAATAGTTTTTGTTTTACTGCAAAAATCATCGCAACATAAACCTATGAAGCAAACATTCGATCTGGTAATTGTAATACCGGTTGGCCCCGGCACTGTATCCGAATTTTTACTCGATAACATTCACAGTATTCTTCGTTATGTAAGGGGCAGCTTCAAAATTATTTTGGCTGATGATTCGCACGAAGGATCAGGCAAATTGGCGCAACAACAGTTTCCTGAATTGGATATTGATGTGGTGCCAACACCAAAGCCAATGGGCAGAGTTTGCGGTTTGTATGTTACGCTTTCATGGGCTTACAAACATGCTATTGACCATTATCATTTTGGCGCTTGCAAAAGTTTGATACCGATGCTTTGATCATTGGTGAAGACCCTGCGCGCGAAGCCATCGAAATGTTCAAAACCCAACCCGAAATAGGCATGGCAGGTCAATATCCAAACGATTACAATGGCGATCCCTGGGACATTAGCTGGCCACGCCAGGAGATTTTAAAAATTTGTACCACCATTAGTTTTATTCGAAAGCCCATTACGCATTGGGCGTTGCTGACTGCTTATAAAAAGGCTTTAAAAAACGGCTACATAACAGGCGAAAGCGTGTTTGGCGGTTCGTATTTTATGAGTGAAAAAGCGCTGCGGGCATTGGATAAAATGAAGCGATTGCCCGACCATGCGTTTAAAGATTGTAAACCTTGAAGAAGACCATGTTTTTTCGACTATTAATGATGGCAGCAGGTTTCCGGTTTGGCGATTTATCATCAGACGACCTTCCTCTGGCCTGCACCTGGCGCGGCTTGCCTGCATCGCCCGAAGAACTATATCAAAAAGGCAAGAAAATCATTCATTCCACACGCTTTTGGAAAGGGCGAAAAGAAGCCCAAATCAGGCAATTTTTTAAAGAGAAACGAGAGCAGACAATGAATTTAGTGAAGTAGCAGGCAAACAATTTCTACGCAACACTAATATGGGTTTTCACCACATACATAGTTTTATTTTTGCCCATGGCTTCGTTATAAATAGATAGAAGGGACGATAAGTTTTTCTGCGGCGTGTATTTGCTTTTGTAAGTATGCAATGCATGAATTGAAAACTCGTGCTTTTTGGTTTCGCCCAAATTTTGCCAGCGCTGCAATTGTTTGTTTAAGTTTTCCCAATTGTTGGGCGTAAACAACAAGCCGTTGTAATTGTGCGTAACAATGGTTTGCATAGCACCCAGTTTTGAAGTGATAACAGGCGTGCCTGCGGCAAAGGCTTCCACAATGGTTAATGGCATTCCTTCATAACAAACTGAAGGCATAATTAACGCATTGCACTGGCGTAATTGTTCATCAATCACTTCCTTTCCCTGGTAGCCCATCCATGTGATGAGTGGGTTATTTGCCTTTGCCACCAATACATCATCGCGCAGCGGGCCATCGCCAATAATGGTAAGCGGCAAACCATTGCCAGCAAAGGCTTTCAGCAAAACATCAATGCCTTTTTCGGCTGATAATCTGCCAATATACAAGTAGTGGTTGCCGCGTGTAAAAGCGGTTGGTTCAGTTGTGCGGGGTTGAATAAAATTCGGTTTCATAACAAGCTGGTTTTTATTGAATTTTAAATTCGATGATAAAAAAAGGGAATGGCTTTGTTCGTTTAAAACAATGTATCGGTTTACCTTTTGAAACGTGCCCCATTTCTTATGAAGCCATGTGGAAAAAGCAAGCCAAAACGTTAGGATTCCTGAATTGCGAAACACTTTGTCTTTTACAGCACTCCACGGAAATGGCTGTGAAAGGCTTTTTAAATACAAATCGTTATTAAAAAAAAGGGTTCCCGATGGACATAAAAAACGATAGTTGTGCAAGGTTTCTACCATCGGCGTTTTGGTGCGGCTCACTGCCCGTATCACCGAATAAGAAGCCGCAAAGTGCATGTTGTGAATGTGTACAACATCGGGCTTAAAACGGTTGATTTCACGTATTGTTTTTACATAAGAATACGGGTTAAACGGCATAAAGAGTAGCTTCAAAAATGTGTGCCGGCTGTTGTTGAAATACAAGGCTTCCACTTCATATCCGTTTTGCTGCAACAGTTGTATTTCATTTTTTACAACGCTGTCCTCACCGCCGTATTCTTTATAGTTGGTATGAATAAACAACACTTTCATAAAAGGGCAATTTCCTGTTGAACGAGAGTTTTTTGGTGATTGATTAACCCGCTATTAGAAACATAAACAAAATCGGTTCGCCCGCTGATAATGCGAAACAGTTCTTCCAACTTACCCCACAAACCAAACTCTTCAATTTCCCAGGAATGTCCCCACAAATGAAAGCAGCCGCCGTTCTTATCAATTCGGTTCAGATAACTTTCTGTCAGGCCTTCTAATTTGTGTAACGAACCACTGCTTAACCATTGCATTAAATTCGCCCACCGCTGCCGTTTCAATAAATGTTTGGCGTATGTAAATGCACTGTGTTCAAACACCTGCAACGTGGTTGGCGTCAGTTTGTTTTTGTCGAAAAAATGCGTGCTCAACAATTCGGTAGTACGAGCCATTGTAAAACCTGTTTGAAAAACAACATCTACTGCTTTTTGATGAAATACGCCACCCGGAAAGCAAAACGCTTGCGGCGCTTCGCCCAGCAAATCGGAAAGCCAGTTATAGCAGCCCTTAATTTCGTTTTGCAAAACCGTTTCTTCCCGGCTGTGCAGCCTGATATGATTAATGGTATGCCCGCCAATTTCAAAACCTTTCGCCAGTTCCACCACTTGTTCGGGTAGCATTACTTCATGCTCGGCATTGTGTTTTGGAATGTAAAATGTGCCTGGCAGGTTGTATTTATTCAATAGTTCCGCCAGCCTGAAATCCAGCACATGACCATCATCCCAACTTGTAGTTATTAATTTCATAACAGATGTTTATTACCATGAAGCGTACTTAATTGGCAAGCAGAGGATAAGTAGCGCAAGATAAAATATCGGTTTTAAAATAAGATACTAAAAACATCAACCACTATTTACGATTCGGTTGAAAGAATCGTTCTACCCAATTTCTGTTTAACGGTTCGTTTACTTTACAAACCCGACAAATTGGACAACAGAAAACAGGTATGCCATATAAAAGGCAAATGCTGAACCAACTGAATGTTTTATCCATTCATCTTGTAAAATAATCGTTTATATATATCAAAAATACTGCCCTGTTTCCTGCTTATTGTCTTACAGGAAGAAAAGTTCCCGCAAAGGGAACAATAAGCCTGACAGTTTAGCGTATGCAAAAGAATGGTAGGTTACTTGCCATTAAAAATGCAATAAAACAAAACATGAAAAAACAACCGTCGTTACAATTTTGTTTGTTGATGGATGCTATTGGCTGCATTCCGTTTTTAATTCCATTCATTGGCGAAGCTTTCGATATTGTGTGGGCGCCTATCTCCGCCATTATTTTTTATTTTGCTTTTGGCGGGCGCAAAGCTTTGTTTGGCGCGGCTTTTAGCTTTGTAGAAGAGGTGTTGCCGTTTATTAATTTTACGCCAACTTTTACCATTGCTTATTTATGGAGAAAATATGCAGAGAAGAAAGATGATAATAAGGTGATTGTGATGAAGCCGGCGTGATGTTGTGTTTTTTATGCTGTTTCTCTGTAATTGGATTATTGTGATATATGCGTAAAGTAAAATCTATCCACCAACATTTTTAGATAGGTTTGTATTTTTGACAAAAACAAAGGTTGAAAAAAGAAAAGTATCATTATTGGTCGGAGGACAGGTTTGAGTATTTTGAATTTTATAGTGAAGGGCCCAAAGGTGTAATAAAAAAGATTGTAGAATTTCAGCCAACAATCCAGGAAAACGTTTATAATCTGGCATTTGGTGATTATAATGAAGAAGCGAAAGCCATCGATGATAAAACCGTTACAAATAACGGTGATAGTTTAAAAGTATTAGCAACAGTTGCATCAACTGTTTATGCATTTGTTGAGAAACATCCTAAGTGCTGGATTGTTGCAACCGGAAGCACAGAGGCCAGAACCAGGCTTTATAGAATGGGTTTAACAAATAACCTGGCCGAGATTTCTGAAGACTTTTTAGTTTTTGGATATACGAGAGACGAACGATGGGTCACATTTGAAGTGGGAGAAGATTATGAAGCCTTTTTAGTAACTAAAAAAGACAATTTTAAATAATATGGACACCTCAATGATAGACAAACTGAATCAATCTAAATTGCCAATCATTCCAATTGATAAGCGACTTGAGAAATACAGAGGTAAGGTGCTATTTCCTGAAAAACTTGCAAAAGCGAATAAGATACTTGCAAAATCGGGACTTCCGAAGCCTGCTAAATAGAAGAACCAAAATGGATTTAGTTCGTCCTTTCTATGTTTATACAATAACAAGGTATAAGTATAAAATCATTAAATGAGATTTGTAATGATTTAAGAAAGAGACTAAAATTCAACTCTGATATTCAAAATTAAATATTTCTTTCCGAATTCTATCTTCGCCTTTTATGAAATCCAACTTAGCTCAGATGGTAGAGCATCCTGACTCGTCGGGAGGGTCGCCAATCGCTAAGTGATAACAGCCAACTTAGCTCAGATGGTAGAGCATTTCATTCGTAATGAAAGGGTCGTCGGTTCGATTCCGATAGTTGGCTCATTTTATTTTCTGAGCTTGTTTAGTATTTTAACGAAAGACTTCCATGGGTCATAAGAACTTTGAGTTTGGAGACAAAAAAGTTTATACTATCATGGAAGTCTTAAGCAAAAGTATGATTGAAAAATGGATTGTTCCCTACCTGAGTGTTGGCAAGCGTGGAGCAAAGCCGGGGGTTATGTTACATGATGTGGTGGCTATTATTTTACACCGTTTAAAGTCAGGCGATCAGTGGCGCATGATTCCCGTTCAGCAGTATTTTCAATCGGGCGCCATTAGCTGGAATGGGGTTTATTATTATTTTAATAAATGGTTCAAAGACGGTTCTTTTCAGAAGGCATGGCTGGCTATTTTGCAGCACAATAAAACACTTTTGGACTTATCTTCCCTGCAACTGGACGGTTCACAAACCATCGCTAAAGCGGGCGGTGAAGCGGTTGGCTATCAGGGCAGAAAGAAAGCCAACACAACCAATGCGCTGTTTTTTGCAGACAAGAAGGGGCAACCGCTGATGATGAGTGAGCCGCAGGCGGGCAACCACAACGACGTTTATGAAATCAGGTCATTGTTTGAAAACATGAGTGAGTTGCTCCAACAAGTAGGCATATCGCTGAAAGGAGTGTTTATGAATGCGGATGCAGGCTTTGACGTGGAAGAACTCAGAAGCGTATGTAGCGACAAAGAGGTGGAAGCTAATATCGCTGATAATCCCCGTAGCAAAAAGGAATTGGCAGAATCGTATCTATACTTTGATGAAGAACTGTACAAAGATCGATTTGTTATTGAAAGAACAAACGCATGGCTGGATGGTTTTAAAGGATTGCTGATGCGCTTTGAAAAGAAAACAAAAAGTTGGATGGCGCAGCACTGGCTGGCTTTCTGTGTCCTTTTACTCCGCAAACTCAATACCTGTTAAAATACTAAACAACTTCATTTTATATTGGCAAAATCATCACCGTTAACCGGCTGATGCAAACTAATTTTTGCGTAGCCTGCTCTTTAATTTGAATGTCCCACACATGTGTTTGCCGCCCAAGATGTATGGGTTTGCAAGTGGCAATTACAAAACCCTCTTTCACGCTACGAATATGATTGGCATTGAGTTCCAGCCCTACGCACCGATGCGTTTTGCTGTTCACTACAAAGGCGCTCGCAACACTTCCAACGGTTTCTGCCAAAGCCGCCGAAGCACCACCATGTAAGATGCCATAAGGTTGTTTGGTGCGCTCGTTTATAGGCATGGTAGCGCATAAAAAATCATCACCGATTCCCGATAACACAATGCCCAGATGCGCACTCATTGTGTTTGCATCACGCATTTGCAAATTTTCAATTTTTATATCTTTTTGAAACCAGATGGACATAGATAAGATTTGTGATTTCTCGATTGATGATTTTGTGATTTAAGTAGTTTGAAAATGATGCAAAAACAAACAATCGGATTTTGAAGATGAGTTATCATTCATAAATCATAATTCAAAAATCAAAAATCATTTTTGATTTTGATTATAAATCGAACGCCTAACCGGCTCGGGTAAAAATATGCCCGCATCAGCACCATGCCGAATGATGTCGCGCACCAAAGTGGAAGCTA
The DNA here is from genome assembly GCA_963847085.1 of uncultured Chitinophagaceae bacterium. Classification (GTDB taxonomy): domain Bacteria; phylum Bacteroidota; class Bacteroidia; order Chitinophagales; family Chitinophagaceae; genus Ilyomonas. The sequence continues at coordinate 119,483 of CAWJYO010000009.1, forward strand.
CCGAAGTATATTGTGGCGAGCAGGTAAGAAAGATGGTTTCAATATGCCCATCCAGGCTGCGGTTCATATCGGCAATTACTTTTTCGTATTCAAAATCACTCACATAACGAATGCCGCGAAGAATGTAATTGGCACTCACATTTTTACAACATTCTACCGTTAAGCCTTCATAAATTAAAGGCTCTACACGCGGCTCATCTTTATAAATTTCCTGTAGCCATTGCAGGCGTTGCTCATCGCTAAACATGGGTTGCTTATTGGCATTTTTACCGATGCCGATGTACAGTTTATCAAACAAATTCAGGCTTCTGTTAATGATGTCGGTATGCCCTAATGTAACCGGATCAAATGTGCCAGGAAACAAGCCAATGCGCAACATGCAACGATGATTTATTGGTAATTATAAATGGTTAATTTTTAATCGTGGATGACGAGAAAATACTTGTAAAAACAAAACATACAATCATTCTCTTATCATCGTATCTATCCGTTAGAGATAAATTGGGATAGGCTAACTTTCTCCGCCGGCAAGTAAATACAACACTGCCATCCGCACAGCAACCCCATTTTCAACCTGGTTTAAAATGATAGAGTGCGAACCATCGGCAACATCGCTGTCCAATTCAACACCACGATTGATAGGACCCGGATGCATAATCACAACGTCTTTATTCACTTCATCCAACAACTTTTTACTGATGCCATACGCCAGGTTGTATTCGCGCAGCGAAGAAAAAAGTGGCTGATTTTGCCGTTCCAATTGTATGCGCAATACATTAGCAACATCGCACCATTGCACCGCTTTTTTTACATTGTATTCAACCCTTATTTTAAATGCTTCCTCAATGTACTTAGGTATCAATGTTGGCGGGCCGGCAACCATTACTTCTGCACCCATTTTAGTAAGCAAATAAATGTTGCTTAATGCCACACGGCTGTGCATAATATCGCCAATAATTGCCACTTTCAAACCTTCCAGACTTCTGTTCAATCTTTCCTGCATCGAAAACGCATCCAGCAAGGCTTGCGTGGGATGTTCGTTAATGCCATCGCCCGCATTGATGATGGCCGCCGGAATGTGTTTTGCCAAAAAATGCGGTGCGCCACTCGCGCTGTGCCGCATCACCACCATATCCACCTTCATGCTCAAAATGTTGTTCACCGTATCCAGCAAGGTTTCGCCTTTGGAAACTGATGAAGCAGAAGCGGTAAAATTGAGCGTGTCGGCACTTAACCTTTTTTCTGCTAATTCAAAAGAGATACGCGTGCGGGTTGAATTTTCGAAGAATAAATTGACAATGGTAACATCGCGCAGCGAAGGCACTTTTTTTACCGGGCGTTGCAGAACTTCTTTGAATTGGGCTGCGGTAGAAAGAATCAACTGGATGTCTTCTTTGGTAAGATTTTTAATGCCCAGCAGATGTGGCGTGGATAGTTTCATTAAAGTGCAAAAGTAAAAGTTTTAAGTAAACAAGAAACAAGGTTCTTCACACCAGCACCACTTCATCCACTTCGCTTTTCTCTTTCCATTTTACAATAACTTTCTGCGAGGCAAAAGTGTCAATCGTTCTGCCAACATAATCGGCTTGTATGGGCAGCTCGCGGCTAAAACGACGATCAATCAACACACACAATTTTACTTTTGCAGGTCGCCCGAAAGCCTGCAACGCATCTAAGGCAGCACGTATCGTTCTGCCTGTCCACAACACATCATCAATAATGATTACATTTTTGTTTTCGACATTAAAATTGATGTTGGTTGTATTGGCAAGATGCAAGGAATTGCGCACGTCATCGCGGTAAAAAGTGATGTCTAACTTTCCGTATAAAATGGAAGAAGATGGCAGCAGCGAATGCAATTCATTCACAATTCTATCACTCAAATAAATGCCGCGTGGCTGCAAGCCAATAATAACGGTATTTTCTAAATGCAAATGATTTTCGAGTATCTGATGAGCCAGCCGCTTTACACTTAATGCCACCTGCGCGCCGGTTAAAATTGATTTCATCTTTGATGATTTAAAGCAATAAAAATAATGTGCTTATCGGAACCTCTAAAGCAAAAGAAAAGAAGAGAGCAAAAACATGCTTTGCAGAATTGCTGCACTTTTGGTTTTATCCCTATTTTAGGAAGATGAAACAAGTTTGTTTTTGCCGGTTTTTTAAACACTACATCCAAACAATTCATGCAAAAACAAATCAACACATAAGCTTAAAAAATTATGGCTATTTACCAATGCGAATACGAAATACATCTTTCAAAGCTTTTCGCGCCGCATGATAGCCACCCATGCCATGCACACCACCGCCAGGCGGCGTAGAAGATGAACAAATGTAAATGCCTTTTGCACTTGTTTTATAAGGCGATAGCCGCAGGGCAGGCCGCGTAAATAATTGTGAAATCAACTGTGCGCCACCGTTAATATCACCGCCAATGTAGTTGGCATTGTACTCCTGCATTGCTTCGGTGTTCATTTCATGCTTTGCTAAAATACAATCCCGAAAGCCTGGGGCAAAGCGTTCAATTTGCTGTTCAATTGTATTCGTCATGTTTTGGGTTGAGCCATTCGGTACATGACAATAAGCCCATGCAGTTTGTGCTCCTTCCGGTGACCGCGAAGGATCAAACAAGCTTTGTTGCGCCAGCAAAACAAAAGGCTTATCGGCATGTTTGCCACTCCAGGTTTGTTGTTCGCCCAAAGCAATTTCTTGCATTGTATTTCCAATGTGCACCGTTCCGGCTCCTTTGCATTGTTCATTTATAAAAGGTATCGGTTCGCTCAAAGCCCAATCTACTTTGTACACACCCATTCCATATTTATATTTGTTCAATTGCCATTTGTATAAAGAAGAAAATTGATGACCTGCAATTCCTAACAATTGCTTTGGCGTTACATCAAACAATACGGCATGAGAAGAAGGCAATTGCTGCAAAGAAGTAACGTTTGTATTTACTTCAATTCTTCCACCTAATGATGTAAAATAAGTACCCAACGCATCCGCAATACTTTGTGAGCCACCTTTTGGAATTGGCCAGTTATTGCTATGCGCAGCCATCATCAGCACAAGCGCAATAGCAGATGTTGCCGTTTTGTTGAGAGGCAACATCGAGTGTGCTGCCATGCCTGCAAACAAGCCTTTCGCTTCTTTTGTTTTGAACAAAATATTGGCTAATAAAGTGGCAGGCTGCAAAGCACGAACGCCAAAATTTGCCATTATCAACGGATGTTCCGGGAAACGAAGCGGACCCAAAATAAAAGGAAAAATTTTGTCATGATTTTTCTGCAAAGGCTTCATCAATCTTTGATACGCCTTTGCGTCCGAACCCAATCCTGCTGCGGTTTGCAGAAGAGAAGGATACAGAACAGCAGCACGTCCATCGTCGAACGGATGCGCAGCAGCATACGTTGGATTGATAAACGCCAAACCTAAATTTTGTAGGGGCAATGTTTTAAAAAAAGGCGATGCCACTGCCATTGGATGAATGGCTGAACACACATCGTGCAGAAAGCTGGGCAATGTAAGTTCCGCTGTGCGCATACCGCCGCCAATCGTAGGTTTCGCTTCCAGTAATAAGGTTGAAACGCCTTGCTGCTGCAAAGTGATAGCGGCTGCCAAACCGTTTGGGCCAGCACCAACAACAACCGCATCATAATCTCTTTTAAATAATTTTGGCAATAGAAAGAATTTAGGTAAAGGTAAAAGGGAACAAATACAATTGTTTGAACCACGAAGACACAAAGAGCACAAAGGTTCACAAAGAGAAACAAAAAATAACTTTGCGTTACTTCATTACTTCGTGTCTTCGTGGTTCCCTACTTCAAAAAAATGACAATCCATGTTTAAACTCTTACGGTAAAATACCATCTATCATCACATTTCCGTTATTTTGAAAATAAAAAGATGAAACCTCTATTTTTTGCATTGGCTGCTTGCTTGCTGATCAATGCTACTGCAAATGCACAAACCACAACTGCAACACAAAACAAAGAAGATGGAAAAGAACTTCGCCAAAACGCGGACGATACTACAGTGCACGGCAAAAAAAAGCACAATTCAAAAGCCGCCAAACGCGAAGAGAAAAAAGCGGCAAAACACAATAAAGCAACATCCGATACTATGAAGCAAACCAAGGAAGCAAAGGCAGACAACAAAGCCGTAAAGCGCGACGAAGCTGCATCACGTAAAGATGGCACGAAGCGCACTAACAGCGCAACTTATCCTTTGCGAAAGCATCATTAATTTTTCATTGTAGCAATTTTATCATTATTCATTATGCGAACTACACTGCTTTTTGTTTTTACCTGTTTTTTATTGTTGAAATTTCAAACTTCATCAGCGCAGCAAACCACTGCTTTATCCGATTCCCTTTCTAAAAAAGAAGGCACATCTTATTTTAAAGCCGATGTAAACTACTTATCCAACAACGTTTACAACGGCAGAAAAGATACCTTGCCCGTGCCATACGTTACACCAACGTTTGGTTATTATAATAAAAGCGGTTTGTATGTTGAATCTTCTGTATCCTTTCTTACCAGCAGCTATGCGTTTCGCCCCGATTTGTTCACAGTAAGCGGCGGTTACAATTTTAATATCGGCGATAATTTCAGCGGCAGTCTAAGCGCCGATAAATACTTTGCCAGCAAGCAAAACGTATCGGTTCGTTCTGAAATAAAGGGCACTGTGGGTGCGGATGTTTCTTACAATATTCCCGACATTGTAAAGCTCACTGCAGGCGGCTCGTACATATTCAGTTCGGGCAAACCCGATGTTCTCCTAAACGGTGGCATCAGCCATACATTTACTTTTGGTAACGATAATGAATGGAGCGTTGAACCCACATTTGTGTTCAATGCAGGCTCGCAAAATTATTACGACAGCTATCACAAGAAACGCACGTTAAAAACCGGAAGCAAAAAAAAGAAACTCGCTACGCAACCCGGCATTACAACTACCACATCGGTTGCATCACTTCAGCCCAATCGTTTTGTTTTGCTCGATTATGAAGCCTCTGTTCCCGTATATTACGATGCTAAAAAATGGGGCGCTTATTTCATTCCCACGTTTGCCATACCACAAAGTCCCGATACATATCTTACTACCACTACTATTGTGCGAACCAATCGTAACGGTGTTTCAGGTACGCCAATCGTAACACAAAAACAAACACCCGAACATATCGAAAACAGTTTTTATGTTCAGGTGGGTGTTTACTTCGTGATCAAATAAACAAAGTTTGTTTTTGCCCCTTTTTTTGGGGGCTGTAAGCTTTTGTTTTTCAATGAAGCTGCAGTTCGGGCTGTCCGTTACAAGTCCGGCACAGTGCCAACGCACACAACCTTCACCGGTCTTTCCACTTCCATCCCGCAGCCCATCAGCAGTTGAACATTTATTGGGCAATTCCAAAGTGCATCGTCATGGCGAGGCACGAAGCCATCTGTGCTTAACAGTTGGTGCTGTTTACAAAAAGCAATCACTTTTCATCCATCTAAACAATCAAAAATCATTAATCAAAATCTCAAATCCACAGATGGCTTCGTGCCTCGCCATGACGTAAATTGTTTAACATTCTTCATCATTTTTCTCACTTCTCATCTTTCCAACTTCCCTTCTTCATTCCTTACCTTCGCCCGCTATGACACAGGAACAAATAAAAGATATGAGAGACCGCCTTGTGGTTTTGAGGAGGTTTCTTTGACTACGATAACCGAACTGAAAAAGTAGAGACCGACCGCCGTCTTTCCCTTTCGCCCGGCTTCTGGAACGACAATGCCCGCGCCACTTCCATCATGAAAGACATCCAGGTAAATGAATACTGGCTGAAGCTTTACAAACAGGTAGAAACTTCGGTAGAAGATTTTGCCGTGTTATTCGACTTTTGGAAAAGTGGCGATGCCACCGAAGAAGAAACACGCGCTGCCTACGAAACTGCCCTTGCACAAATAGAAGAGGCCGAATTTAAAAGCACTTTAAACCAGCCCGAAGATGAATTGCCCGCCGTGCTGCAAATCAATTCCGGCGCGGGCGGCACAGAAAGTCAGGATTGGGCAGAGATGCTTCTGCGCATGTATCGCATGTACGGCGAAAAGCACGGCTATAAAGTAACCGAACTTGATTTCCAGGAAGGCGATGGCGCAGGTATTAAAACCGCCACGCTTCAGTTTGAAGGCGATTTTGCGTATGGATTTTTAAAAGCCGAAAGCGGCGTGCATCGCCTCGTGCGCATTTCGCCGTTCGATAGCAATGCCCGCAGGCATACATCTTTTGCCTCCGTGTTTGTATATCCGTTAATTGATGATACCATTGAAATTGAAGTGAACCCTGCCGATGTGGAATGGGAGTTTTACCGCAGCGGCGGCAAAGGCGGACAAAACGTAAATAAAGTAGAAACAGCTGTGCGTTTAAAGCATATTCCATCAGGCATTATTGTAGAGTGCCAGCAAAGCCGCACGCAGGGTGAAAACCGCGAACTGGCTTTGAAAATGCTCAAAAGCCGTTTGTACGAAGAAGAGATTCGCAGCGCCGCGAAGAAGCTAAAAACGCGGTGAACGCAGGCAAGAAAAAAATAGAATGGGGAAGCCAGATTCGCAGCTATGTATTTCATCCCTACAAAATGATCAAAGACCACCGTACCGATTATGAAGTGGGCAATGTGCAGCCCGTGATGGATGGCGAACTGGATGGTTTTATCAAAGCGTATTTGATGATGGAGAAGGAGGAAGCGTAATTTCTGAAAGAATGATATTATCTGTTTTATATTTTGAAAAAGGATAAAATCAAATACCATATTGAAAAGACGACTTACTAAATTTATAATTCAGTTGACTGCAATTGTGGCGGTAGTTTTTGTAGGCGCCTTCCTTTTCATTCTTTATGGTATCCCATATAGCGTATCATCAGAACTTAAACAAATTCAATGTAACGGAATTATTGTAAGCTTACAAAAAACAAACCCTTGTTTTATGACCATAGAAGAGAATCAAAAAAATGCAATAATTAAATTTGATGGCAATTACTGCAATCCTGATAACGGCTTTTTTAATTTTATATCTGTTGGTGATAGTGTTAAAAAACAAGCAGGGCAGCTTGTATTGGTTGTAATTAAGAAGGACAGTCAAATAAAAAAAACATTCAACTATCCTTATGCTATTCAATAACTGAGTACATAAAGGAAAACTTATTACCGATACACACATTGCCTCAACAACAGCAACGCAACAACCGCAATTATCAAATATATCACATTCGGGCTGATAAAGTTGGTAGGTTGTTCCCTTTTTGTTTTTTCTTTCAGTTCATCGGCAAGGCGTTGCAGTTCTTCGTCCGATAAACTTCTTCGCTCCAACTCACGCTCTGCCTGCGCTTTGTTGGTTTTATCCAAATGCCGGCTGTGGATGATGGAATACAATTGAAAATTGGTGAGCTTATAAAAATCCATACATAAAAGTAAAAAGCGCCTTGATATTTACTCATGCCCAGTAAAACGAATCGGTTTTTGTGAAGACCTATAAGGTTTTTAAAACCTTATAGGTCTTACTTCAACAACAAAAAAATACAGCAAAAACAAATCATAATTGAATAGATAGCCATGAATGAAAAAGAAAAAGCTACCGAAGCAGCTTTCATTTTTGGAGAAAAATAGTTGTAAAAACAAACCGTGTTGCCTGACCTGGATTCGAACCAAGACATACAGGACCAAAACCTGTTGTACTACCCTTATACTATCAGGCAAAAAGAACTTCCGATTTGCGGGCTGCAAAAATAAGCGCGCAGCCATCATCCTCCAAATTATTAAAAGGGATAAATCTGTTGGCAGAAAGATAAAACTAAAGATTTGTTTTTATCATCTTTTATAACAACAAAGCCGCCAGCACATAATCAGCTATCAATATCATAATGCAGCTTACAATAACTGCTTTAGTACTGGCTCTGCCAATTTCCAGCGAGCCGCCTTTTACGTTGTAACCATAATATGCCGATATGCTTCCGATGACAAAACCAAACGTGTAGGCTTTGATTAAAGCGAAGGTTACATTAAACGGCTTGAACGATTGCTTTAAGCCTTCATCAAACACATTCATAGAAACAATGTTGGCAACACCGGCTGCAATGCGACCACCAAAAATGGCCAAAAACAAAGAGATGGCAATCAGCATCGGAATCATTAAAATGCAAGCCAGAATTTTGGGCAAAATCAGATACGATTCGGTGCTGATGCCCATGATTTCCAACGCGTCAATTTGCTCTGTTACGCGCATATTGCCCAGCTCGCTGGCTATTTTACTGCCTATCACGCCTGCCAGCACAATACAAACCACAGTGGGCGAAAGCTCCAGCATAATGGTATCGCGTGCTACCATGCCAATGGTAGTTTTGGGTATGAGCGGCGACACCAACTGATACGCTGTTTGCACTGTTGTTACCGCTCCTAAAAACAGGGATATAATGGCAACAATAGGCAAGTGAGCCAATGCCGATTTCAGAACATTGGTGCATGAATTCGCGCCAGTACATTTTCAAATTTTCCGGCTTGCGAAACATAGCTTTTAAAGTCAGTAAGTATCTGCCGGTATGCGTAAGAAAAGAAGCCATTGTTTGTTTTTATTGATATTCTTTTGAACTGCTAAGACACAAAGTCACGAAGCAAAATTATGAGCAAAAACAAACTTTGCGACTCTGTGCCTTAGGCGGTTCCAAATTCTTATTTTTTTAATCGTTTCCACCAGGGCGATTGCGCAATCACTTCCTGCACATTTATATCGGTGCGCGATTTTTGTTGCGCATCCACCACCGCAATGTTCGTCATGTTTACAATACTGCGTACTGAACTGCCCAACTGCAACACATGTACCGGTCGTTTAATACCCAATAAAATAGGACCGATGGCATCTGCACCACCTACTTCTTTCAGCAAATTATAAGCTACGTTTCCTGCGGCCAGGTTGGGAAAGATAAGCGTATTCACATCACCGTCTACCAACTCGCTGAACGGATAATTGTCCTGCATTACATCTTTATTAAACGGAAGCCAGGCTTGCATTTCACCATCTACAATTAACGATGGGTTGTGCTGTTTTAAAATCTTCGTAGCTTCCGCCACAAGTTTTGCTTCCGGCGAATCGCTGCTGCCAAAATTACTATAACTCAGCATGGCAATGCGCGGGGTTAAATTGAAGTTCCGAACTTCTTTTGCTACCAGCATCGCAATGTCGGCAAGTTCCTGCGCTGTTGGGTTAAAGTTCACCGTAGTATCAGCCAAAAACAAGGGCCCACGTTTGGTAAGCAGCAAGTACATGCCGGCAATTTTCTTCACGCCTTCTTCCGTGCCAATCACTTGCAATGCAGGGCGGATGGCTTCGGTATAATTGCGTGTTAGTCCAGAAATAATGGCTTCTGCATCGCCGCTTTCCACCATCATACAACCAAAATAATTGCGGTCGTTCAGCAGCTTTTTGCTTTCATATAAATTGATGCCTTTGCGTTGTCGTTTTTTAAAAAAAGCTTCAGCGTATTTACACCGGATCATCGTTCATTTCACGACTCGCAGGATTGATGATCGGGAAGTCGGAAATATCAATTCCATTCTCTGCCGCAATCTTTTGAATGCCTTTTTTTCGCCCAGCAAAATAGGGTAGGCAACGCCTTCATCATACACAATTGAAGCAGCTTTTAAAATTTTCTGGTTATCGGCATCGGCAAACACTACTCGCTGCGGATTGCGTCTCGCTTTGCCACCCAGTGCGCGCATGATTTGGTTGTCAAGTCCCAGCCGTTTATTTAAATCAATTTTATACGTTTCCCAGTCGTCAATGGGCCGCCTTGCCACGCCGCTTTCCATAGCAGCTTTTGCAACGGCAGGCGCCACAGTTTCCAGCAGTCGCGGGTCAAGCGGTTTGGGAATGATATACTCTGGTCCAAACACAATTTGTTTTTGATTGTAAGCCAGGTTCACAATGTCGGGCACAGGTGTTTTGGCAAGATGGGCCAGCGCTTTTACGGCTGCCAGTTTCATTTCTTCATTAATACTTGTGGCGCGAACATCCAGCGCACCGCGAAAAATATAAGGAAAGCCAAGTACATTGTTTACCTGGTTGGGATAATCGCGTTCTGCCGGTTGCCATAATCAAATCTTTACGAGCAGCGCAAGCCGCTTCATAATCAATCTCAGGGTCGGGGTTTGCCATGGCAAAAACAATAGGATTAGGAGCCATGCTTTGCACCATTTCGGGCGTAACTACATTGCCCACACTCAATCCTACAAACACATCTGCATCTTTCATTGCTTCTGCCAGATTCCAATCATTGCTTTCCACCGCAAAGCGTTGTTTTACTTCGTCTAAATCGGTTCTGCCATTGTGCAATACACCATCTTTATCAAACATAATAAAGTGTTCGTACTTCGCACCAAGCGCAACATACAACTGCACGCAAGCCATCGCCGCTGCACCTGCCCCATTCACCACAAATCTTACTTCATCAATTTTTTTCTTTTGCAGTTCCAGAGCATTTAGCAATGCTGCGCTGCTGATGATTGCCGTGCCATGCTGGTCATCGTGCATGACAGGAATCTTCAGTTCTTCCCGCAGTTTTCTTTCGATGTAAAAACATTCCGGCGCTTTGATGTCTTCTAAATTAATGCCGCCAAACGTTGGCTCCAGCGCCTTTACAATCTGCACAAATTTTTCCGGATCGGTTTCGTCAATTTCAATGTCGAACACATCAATATCGGCAAAAATTTTAAACAGTACACCTTTGCCTTCCATCACAGGTTTGCCGGCTTCGGGCCCGATATTTCCCAAGCCCAAAACAGCCGTTCCGTTGCTAATAACTGCCACCAGGTTTCCTTTGGCAGTGTACTTATAAACGTTCTCTTTATCGTTAAATATTTCGTTGCATGGTGCAGCCACACCCGGGCTGTAAGCAAGCGAAAGATCGCGCTGTGTTTTGGCTTCTTTAGTAGGCACTACTTCTATCTTTCCCGGTCGTCCTTTGGCGTGATATTCCAACGCCTGCTCTGTGCGAATTGCATTAGCCATAACTCTCTTTTATCAGGCAATTTTTATTTCAGAAAATGAAATAAGAATGCAAGGTAACAACTTAACAATAACTGTGATGCGGATGCACATTGCCCAATTATTTTCAAAGCGTACAAGTGTGCGACGCAACGATGTTCAACCGGAGCGTTGCAGTTCGGTACATAAATCTGTATTTTGTATTTCTAATGATTAGTGATGTTTGTTTTTGTCCATATTTTTTACCAATATTCCCAGCTTATAAAAATTGAACATAGCAAGACTTATATAACCGTTTGCTAACAGCCATTTAATAAAAGGTTTCGTAACGTTAAAAGCTAATACTATTAAGGGTTTCAAGCTTTTGGTTTTGTGATAAAAACGTAGCAGCGAAACGTTGTTAATGAAGACTTCGTCATAGTTTATATACGACAGAATTTGGATTAAATTGATTACTGCTTTTTCGGTTTGTTGCAGATAAGTTTTGTTATTTTCCAAATGTCCGTTTACTACCGGATTGCTGATGTGATGAACGATGATGTTTTTCTTTTGCAGGGCAAAACCAAACAAAGTGTCTTCGTGCCCATACTCTGTGATGCGTTCATCAAACTGCGTTTGCGAAAAAGTATTTTTATTGATGAGAAAATTATTGGTTTGAAAAGAAGCGTTGGGATTTTTGTTGCGTTCTTCAACCGGCAGACTTTCTTTTTTTATGCCATACAACCAACGCAGTTTGTATTGCTTTTGGGGTGATGTTTTGTTGTAAATTCTACCGCCGCAAACTACACCGTACTCTTTGTTTTTGCCAATAAAATGAAGATAATTTACTAAAAACTTTTCGTTGCTGATGATCGAATCGCAATCTAAAAACAACAGGTTTTGGTAACGCGCATGGCGCAAAAATAAATTCCTGATTTTGGCTCTGCCAATGTTATGTGTAAGTTGTATATAAACAGTTTTATCAGCAAGTTGTTCGTTTTGTGTTTGAATATTTTTTTCTGAAGCATCGTCAATACAAATGATCTCGCAAGGCAATCTTAATTCCTTCGCCTGCTTTGATAATTCGTTAACTAACGAAGCAATGTCGAAGTTATAAACCGGAATGCAAATGCTAATCATGTGCTGACAAAAATTAAGGCAAAAACAAAGTACCTACAGATAGCGCAGATAAACGCAGAAAAAATATTAAACATCCGCGCAAATCTGCGCCATCAGCGGGCAAATATTCAAACTAATTCAAAGGCTGAAAGATAATTATCTTGCGCCGGATGATTGTTTTTACGCCACAAATAAGCAACCGGCTATTGTATGTGCTGCAATTTGTTTTTGCAGAATTTAGCGACATTCATTATACAATAACACAATCGAAAAAAGAGTTCGTCAATCACAAAGAAATAAAAATCAATTATTCAAATGAACCAATTTGTGAAGACGAAATCTGCATTCAGCCGAGTGGATTTTTGGAAGAAAGTGGGCTTCGTCATTTTACTCCTGAAGTAAAAAAAATTCATGAAACGCAGGTGTTATTTCCTGTTGAAAATGCAGCCGCAAACGTTTATCCGTTTGACCTTTTTTCGGCCCTTTTTTTTATGATCAGTCGTTATGAAGAATACGTCAATACAACCAAAGATCAGTGGCACAGATTTCCTGCAAAAGCAAGCCTGGCTTACCAAAATAACTTTCTTCATTTACCTATTGTTGATATTTGGCTGACACAATTTTTTTAAACAACTATCTGCTCACCACTCACCGTTCACCACTCACCCTTCACAACTCACACCTAATAAAAAAATCAAAGTAAATTTTACTTACGATGTTGATGTGGCGTATGCTTACAAAGGCCGCAAAATAGGCAGACAAGCTGGTGCAACAGTAAAAGATATTCTTCGCATTCAGCCATCCAATCTGGCAAAGCGAACCGCAGTGCTGGCGGGTTATCTGGAAGATCCGTTTGATACTTACGAATACATCAAAAAAGAAAGCATCAACCCGATTGCTTTCTTTTTATTGTGTGAAAGAAAAACAAAGTACGACCATAACATCAACCCAAAACATAAGATTATGAAGCTGCTGGTGAACAAAGTAAAACGATGGAGCGAAGTAGGCATTCATCCCTCATTTTATTCATCGGAACGAGAAGAAAAAATCAGCAGCGAAAAACAACAATTGGAGACCTTAACAGGCAACAACATTATTAGAAGCCGCCAACACTATTTACGCTTTAAAATGCCTCAAACCTTTCGCAGCCTGCTTCGCAGCGGTATTAAGGAAGATTATTCTCTTTCGTTTGCCGAAATGCCCGGCTTCAGAGCGGGTACTTGTACACCGTTTTATTTTTTTGATGTAGAAAGAAATGAAGCCACAACATTAAAACTGTTTCCTGCGTGTATTATGGACAGCACTTTCCGCGATGATATGATCATTCCTATGAAAGAAGCATTGCCCATTTTTATTCAATACTTTGAAGAAGTAAATAAAGTGAACGGACATTTCATTTCTATCTGGCACAACGATACTTTAGCGGCCAACAACAAGCAGCATTTTCGCTGGCTGCATCAGCAAATCCTGCACTACATTCGCAACAGTTTGAAGGAAAGCTGCGAGCAGCGAGCTATGAGCTTCGAGCTAATACAGGCAAGCCTTTGAGAAGTTATGAATAACAAAACCATCATACACGTTGTTGGCAATCGGCCGCAGTTTATTAAGCTTGCAATGTTGTATGATGCCATTGCAAAAAACACATCATTCAATCAGTTTATTATTCATACGGGACAACATTCATCCAAAGAAATGAGCCATATTTTTTTTGATGAACTTCAGATTCCTTTGCCCAACATTCAACTGAATATTGAAGCCAATATGGCTGATGAATTTATTGGGAAAACTGCTGCACAAATACATTCTATTTTGGTGCAAAAACAAAAGGATGATTGGGTGGTTGTATATGGCGATACGAACACTACATTAGCGGCTTCGCTTGCCGCAAAACGTTGCAGGAAGAAGCTGCTCCATTTTGAAGCCGGTGTGCGTACAGCAGATACTTCGATGCCGGAAGAAATTAACCGTGTGTTGAGCGACAGGCTTGCTAATGTTCATTATTGCTGCACTCAAAAAAACAAAGAAAACTTAGTGAAAGAAGGTTTTGGTTTTGTCATTCCTTCCGAAGTGATTTGGAGCGGCGATTTGATGCTGGATGCCTTTCTTCACATCGCTCCTTCCGATAAAAAAATAACAACATCAAACTCTTACGTTGCCTGCACCATTCATCGCGCGGCTAACATTACTAACAGAGAAAATTTACTGCAGATTGTTGCTGCTTTGAATAGCATTCATCAACAAACCGAAGTTGTTGTTCCGCTTCATCCGCATACGGCGAAACGATTAAAGGAGTTTGAAATTGCACTCGATTGTACAGTGGTTGAGCCTTTGGGTTATAGAGAAATGAAACGCTTTATTTGTGAAGCGGATTATGTAATTACGGATAGCGGTGGCGCAAGCCGTGAAGCATTTTTTGCAAAGAAGAAATCGCTCATTGTAATGGAGCATCCGTTTTGGACAGAGATTGTAGAAGCCGCAGCAGCATTACATTGCAGCGCAAACACAGAAGCCATCATAAATCATTTTGATTCATTGCCCCGTTTGCAACCAACCTTCGATACCAAACTTTTTGGTGATGCCAAGGCGGCTATCAAAATTGCAGAACATCTCACTACATTGACGAATTAAAAAATGGGCAAAACCAAAAAGATAACTGTATCTGTCATTACTGATTTGGCAACTGATCAGCGCGTGATTCGCATCTGTACTACATTACAGAACATGGGCTTCGATGTGCATGTGCTGGCACGACAACTTCACAACAGTTTGCCTTTGGAAACATACGCATTTACGGCATCGCGCATTCGTTGTTATTTCACTAAAGGAACAATGCAGTATGCCGAGTTTATGACAAAGCTTTTCTTTTGTTTGCTATTTACTAAAATCGACTATTTGCTGGCAAACGATTTAGATACTTTGCTGCCCAATTATTTAGTGTCGAAGTTACGAGGCAAATATCTGTTTTATGATACGCACGAATATTTTACAGGCGTTCCTGAACTCGCAAATTCACCTTTTAAAAAAAAGGTTTGGAAGCGTTTGGAAGATGCTTTATTACCTCGCTTACAAACCATTTATACGGTAAACAATTCGGTGAAAAATGAATATCAGAAAGAATACAATATCCCGATTGATGTGATACGAAATGTTCCCGTTACCAAAGAAGTAATCCCCGCTGCGTTGCCCGATAACTGGAAGAATAAAATCATTTTATTAGCGCAAGGTGCGGGCTTGAATGAAGGCAGAAGTTGCATTGAAATGATTGATGCGTTGCCCTTTTTAGATGAACGTTTTCATCTTGTATTTATTGGTAGTGGCACAGCCTGGCAACAGTTGCAACAAAGAAGAAAAGAACTGCATCTTGAACATCGCATTGATATGATGGAACGCATGTTGCCTTCGCAATTAAAAAGATATACGCCGCTGGCGCATTTGGGCATTAGCTTAGATTCGTTTCAGGATAAAAATTGCTTATTTAATTTACCCAATAAAGTGTTTGATTATATTCAGGCTGGTGTGCCCGTTTTTGCAACAGCTATTCCTGAAATTAAACATATTGTTGAAGAATACCAATGTGGTATTTGCATTAGGGATACATCGCCGCAATTCATTGCAAAAATGATTACAGATTTGTTTGCGGATACAGAAAGATATGAACGGCTGAAAGCTGCTACTACAAAGGCTTCCCAAGAGCTGTGCTGGGAGAAGGAAGAAGAAAAATTGAAGAAAATTTATGAGGCGTTTGTTTGATGGTAGTAAGCTTTTATTTCCTCTTATATCTAATCTCTACATTTGCTACACCCTGCTGCAACATGCCTAATTTTCGTGCAGCTTTTTTGCTTAAATCAATAATCCGTCCGGCAACGAAAGGTCCTCGATCAGTAATTCGTACACGAACGGTTTTACCATTGTCCAAATTCACCACTTTTACTTTTGTACCAAATGGCAAGGTTTTACTGGCAGCCGTGCGTTTGTTTTGCCTGAAGATAGAGCCGCTGGCTGTTTTTCTGCCATCAAATTCATCAGAATAATAAGAAGCTTTGCCTTGCTGTTTTATTGTTGAGCAGGAAGCGAAGGACAGAATAGCAACAAAACAAAAAATGGCTTTCTTCATATTACTTAAACGGCACTTTTACCACTTTGGCTTTCAATAACTGGTTACGTACATCAATGTAAATTTCACTATCTAACGCGGCATGTGCAATGTCAACATAACCTAAACCAATTGCCTTGTTCAGGGATGGCGATTGTGTGCCGCTGGTAACATGACCAATGAGGTTTCCATCTTTATCTTTTATCTGGTAATGGCTGCGTGGAATGCCGCGGTCTATCATTTCAAAACCAACCAGTTTTCTTTTGATGCCTTTTTGTTTTTGCTCAATTAATCCTTCTTTGGAAGTGAAGGTTTCGGGCTTGTTTAGCTTTGTTATCCAGCCCAGGCCAGCTTCCAATGGCGATGTGGTATCATCAATATCATTGCCGTATAAAGAATAGCCCATTTCAAGCCGCAGCGTATCGCGCGCTCCCAATCCAATTGCCTGGATCAGCGCATTATCGCCCAATCGAAAAATAGCATTCCAAATTTTTTCAGCATTGTCTTCCTTGTTTTCAAAATACAATTCCACACCGCCTGCGCCTGTGTAGCCCGTAGCACTAATGAGCACGTTATCAACACCCGCAAACCTGCCACGCACAAAGGTGTAATACTTCAGGTTCATAATGTCAATATCCGTAAGCGGCTGAATGATTTTGGTAGCGTTGGGACCCTGCACAGCAAGCAAACAGGTTTTGTTGCTGATGTCCTGAAGTTCTGCCTCTTTTATGTTGTGCTGCACCAGCCAGTTCCAGTCTTTTTCAATGTTTGATGCGTTTACCACCAGCATGTAGGTTTTGGCCTCTTCAATGCAATACACAATCAAATCGTCCACAATGCCGCAGTTCATATTGGTCATGCAGGAGTATTGCGCTTCGCCCGCTTTCAGCTTTGCAGCATCGTTGGTGGTAACACGTTGAATGAGGTCTAACGCTTGTTCGCCTTTCACCATAAACTCGCCCATGTGGCTTACATCAAACACGCCGGCGTTGGTTCGAACCGCTATATGCTCATCTTTAATTCCGGTGTAAGAAATAGGCATATCGTAGCCTGCAAACGGTGCCATCTTCGCACGAAGCGAAATGTGTTTTTTATGAAACGGAGTTTCTTTCATGATCAGGATTTTTTATAATTTATTTTGATTCGGCTGATGTTGTGCTTTTGAAAATTTCCGATGACAATTTTGAAACACACGGACGCAATAGAGACATAGGTTTCACATAGATTTCCTATGTGTTTTTTATCTATGTTTCTATATGTTTCCCTCATATATTTTAGAATACTCTTTGCTGATAATCGTTAGGTGTGCAATATCTGTATTTTTAGAGAAAGGACTTTCTTAAAATGCTTATGGATTGATGTTGTAGATATTCAGTCCATCTTTATCCAGAACATAGAGCTTGTTTCGCTCTCTGTCTGTTTTGATAATATGGGCAAAACCAAATGTTGCGCTCACCGAATGAAAATCAACATCACTTTGTGAAGCATATAAGAATTGATTTTCATTTCTTCCCCACAACACATTATCGCTTACGCTTACATCCTGCCAATGTGCAAAAGGCACAGCTTTTTTAAACGCTCCATAATAATCAAATATCAGCCAGCCAAGTCTTGTATCGTACAAATACAACTGGCCGTTGTTGTCAATGATTCTTTGTGGATTGAGCGAATCATCAAACACAAGCCGCAGGTCAGAAGATTCTAACAGCACATTGTTGTTTTCGTCCACTTTTTTTATCTTTCCTTCGCCTTCATCATACAGCCAAATGTTGCCGTCATAGCTTTGCGCAACCGCTTTTACCTGTGTAATGTCAAGCTTACGTAAATCAATGGTGGCGCGGGTTGCAAGGAAACGATCTAAGATAACAATGGTAGAAAAATCTTTATAAAACACCAGTATTTTTAAAGCATTAGTTACATCAAGCGAATAGATGTTTCCATAACGCACGACATTATTAAAAACGGCAATAGAATCACCATTACTGTTTATTTTTTTGATACCGTTGGTAGAAGAATTGATGAGATAAATATTGTCTAAATTATCGGCATAAAAGTTACTAAAGCTGCCTGCAATCGTTTTAATGAACTGTACATGCAACGTGGTATCAGCTGCAAAAGTTTGCAGAGAAACGAGCAAGAGAAAACATGTAATTATTCTTCCCATTTTTTGAGTTGCATATCATTGCCATCAAACACGGCATACGTAAAGCTGTATATCCAATCGCCCAAATTAATATAACGACTGGTGTTGGTTAATTTATAATCAATAGGAAAGTGGCGATGCCCGAATACAAAAAAATCAATGTTTTGTTTTGCCAGTATTTGCCTGCAAAAAATAATAAGCCATTCACCTTCTTCGCCTAAAAATTTGTTGTCCTTATCGCCTGTTTTTTTGCGGCTGCTGCGGCTGAAATAATTGGCCAAACCAATGCCCCATGAAGGATGAATCACACCAAACAACCATTGCGCAATTTTATTTCGGAAGATTGATTTTAAAAACTTATAACTGTGATCGCCGGGACCCAAACCATCGCCATGACCTATCAAAAATTTCTTGCCATTCAATGTAAATTCTTTGGGATGAAAATATACCGGAATATTGAGTTCTCTTTCAAAATAACCGCTCATCCACATATCGTGGTTGCCAACAAAAAAATGAATGGGAATGCCTTTATCGGTAAGCTCGGCCAGCTTTCCCAGCAAGCGCACATAGCCTTTGGGAACGGTAGTTTTATATTCAAACCAAAAGTCGAACATATCGCCTACAATAAAAATAGCTGAGGCTTTATCCTGTATGCTGTTCAGAAAAGAAACAATCTTTTTTTCTCTCTCTAAACTGGCTTCATAAGAAGGCGTGCCCAAATGAAAATCGGAAAGAAAATAAATGTATTTGTTGGTTGTTTCTGCCATGTTTGTTTTTGCCACAAAAGCGCGAAGATCAGGAAGATTTTTTTGAACCACGAAGTCTCGAAGAACGCAAAGAAGCACGAAGCAATTAGAAAGAATACTTTGTGTAACTTCTTTCCTTACTGTCTTTGTGGTTCAGGAATCCAGCACATCCGCAGTTCCCCGCTTGCCCATTTCCAGAATCCAGTCTTTGCGGCGCAGTTCAAAGTTGGTTCCGAGATATAGCTTGCGCACCGTTTCATTGCCAGCCAGTTCTTCAGCCGTGCCGTGTTGAAATATTTTTCCTTCAATCAACAGGTAAGCTCTGTCGCAAATAGACAGCGTTTCGTTTACATTATGGTCAGTAATCAGGATGCCGATGTTCTTGTATTTTAAACGTGCCACCACACTTTGAATGTCTTCTACCGCAATCGGGTCAACGCCCGCAAAAGGTTCATCCAATAAAATAAATTTTGGGTCAACAGCCAGCGCACGTGCAATCTCGGTTCGTCTTCGCTCACCACCACTTAAGCTATCACCATTGTTTTTACGAACATGATGAAGATTAAACTCGTCCAACAGTTCTTCTAACTTATGAAAGCGTTCGGCTTTGGTCATTTTCGTCATTTCCAATACTGCCAGAATATTGTCTTCCACACTCAGTTTGCGAAACACAGAAGCTTCCTGCGGAAGATAGCCAATGCCCATTTGCGCGCGTTTGTACATAGGCAGTTTGGTAATGTCAATATCATTCAAAAACACAGTGCCTTCTTCGGGTCTTATCAAGCCTACCACCATGTAAAACGTTGTGGTTTTGCCCGCACCATTAGGGCCAAGTAAGCCAACAATTTCGCCTTGCTGCACATTAACAGATACATGGTTTACTACCGTTCGGCTTTTATAAATTTTTACCAGATCATTGGTTTGAATAATAAGACTCACTGTGCGAAATGATTTGGACAAAAATAAAGCAATGGAACACGGAAGACACGGATTTGGTGCTCGGATTAGTTGGATTTTTTAGTTAAAATAAATGTATGAACAGTGATGGATGGGATAATGTGGATGAATGAGATTAAATAACATGATAGAATAATTAACCAATATTCAATATTATCTATTCAATATTAAATCCTTTTAATCTGTGCACGCAGTCTGTGTTATCCGTGTTCCATGCTGTATCTTGCAACAATTTTTTAGAGAACATGAAGATTACAGAGCATATCCAAAACAGGACCGATACTTTAATTTCATTTGAAGTGCTGCCGCCATTAAAAGGCAGAAGTATTTCTTCCATTTACGATCATCTTGATCCTTTGATGGAGTTTAAACCTTCGTGGATAAACGTTACTTATCATCGCAGCGAAAGCATGTTTAAAAAGCGCAAGGACGGAACGTTTGAAAGGGTAGAAGTGCGCAAGCGTCCGGGCACAGTGGGCATTTGTGCAGCGATAATGAACCATTACCAAACTGATGCTGTGCCGCATATTATTTGTGGTGGCTTCAACCGCCGCGAAACAGAAGACGCTTTAATTGATCTGAATTTTTTAGGGGTTGATAATGTGCTGGTATTGCGCGGCGATGCACCTAAGAACGAAGCCTTTTTTGAACCTGAAGTAGATGGTCACCGCTATGGCTGTGATTTGTTGAAACAAGTGGTGAATCTGAATCATGGTATTTACTTAGATGAAGATATTTTGAACGGAGGCAAAACGCAGTTCTGCATTGGGGTTGCGGGCTATCCTGAAAAGCATTTTGAAGCGCCCAACTTAGATGCTGATATGAAGTATCTGAAAGAAAAGGTAGATGGTGGCGCCAGTTATATTATGACACAGATGTTTTTCGACAATCAAAAGTTTTTTGATTTTGTAAAGGCGTGTCGTGATATGGGCATTACCGTTCCGATTATTCCCGGCTTAAAAGCGATGACTACTAAAAAACAACTGACCATTTTGCCCCGCATTTTTCATGTGGACATTCCAAAAGATTTATCCGATGAAATCATGCGTTGCAAAACAGACGAAGAAGTTGAAAAAGTGGGTATTGAATGGCTGGTGCAGCAAAGCAAAGAATTGAAAAAATTTGGCGTTCCGGTATTGCATTATTATACACTCGGCAAAGCCAAAACGATATATGATGTGGTGAAGGAGTTGGTGTGATGAAAGCTGCGAGCGGTGAGCTATGAGCCGCGAGCTATAAGCCCCAAGCTACAAGTAGAAAATGGGGCAAAAACAAAAGTGTTCATCAACTGCTCGCAGCTCATAGCTCACAACTCGCTGCCTACTTTCTTACTTCCAGCACAATCTTACCCCGCACATGCCCCGCTTCACTTTCTCTTTGTGCTTCAGCGGCTTCTTCCAAAGGCATTACTTTGGCGATGATGGGCTTTAGTTTTCCTTCATCAATCAGCGTTGCCATTTGGTTCAATTGATCTGGAATGGATTGCGCCATATAAGCCTCGCCGTGTATGTTGTGTTGCGCCAGCAGATCTTTATCAACTATACCCAATGTGCTTACCAAAATGCCGCCTTCTTTTAATACCTGCACCGATTTTTTTTGCGTATCGCCACCAATTAAATCGAATACAACATCAATGTCTCTTAGTTCTTCAAACTTTTGTTTTTTATAATCTATCACTTCATCAGCGCCCAAGCCTTTTAAAAAATCAATATTGCTTTCCGATGCAGTTCCAATTACATACGCGCCTTTCCATTTGGCAAGCTGTACTGCAAACGTGCCTACGCCGCCTGCTGCACCATGAATGAGAATACGTTGGCCTGCTCCCAACTTACCATGATCGAAAATGCCTTGCCATGCGGTGAGCCCTGCTAATGGTACAGCCGCTGCTTCATCGTGCGTTAGGCTTTTCGGTTTAAAGCCTACTTTGTCTGCTTTCACCACAACATACTCGGCATAGGTTCCATCACGGTTCAAATCGGGCCGCGAATACACTTCATCCCCTTTTTTAAAACCTTTTACATCGGCGCCAAGTTCTTCAATTGTGCCCGATACATCCCAACCCAGAGTAAGCGGCAACGGGTTGTTGTAACGCTGATGATTTTTACCGCTGCGTATTTTTGAATCTACCGGATTTACACTCGTCGCATATACTTTTATCAATACATCATCGGCTGCCGGTGTTGGCGTTTCAACGTCTTCTATTTTCAACACTTCCGGTCCGCCATATTCATGAATTCTTACTGCTTTCATGTTGTTTTGTTTTTACTGATTTTTTTATAAAGAAGAAAGAATGCACAGGAATTGTGCCTGAATGGAAAGGCATCATGGCATCATGTAAAAAGTTCCGAACCTTTGAAAGGTTCGGAACTTTTTACAGCTTCACTAAACAGCTTGTCAAACAAACACATTCTTATCTGTTAAATAATGCAATTTTTTGTGCAGAACCAAAAGCACAGAAAATGAAGTTGCTTCAAAAGTGGCCGTACAGTAAAAAGGTTTTTATTTTCAATTAAAAAAGAAACATTACTTGACAAAACAACTTGCTTCTCTGTTGAATATGTCCAGTAATTATTCTCATTCCTTCATTGATGAATGAAATCATTACTGTACACCATTACATTGTTTCATTTTCACTACTCTTTTTTCTTTCATCAATATTTAATGTTCACAAAGCTGCATTATAAGACGCAGGCTTTTATATTTGACGCCGATGAAAGTACACAGATACAGTGAGCACCAACGCCGCTTGTGGGTGCACGAAATGATGCACAAAACCAAAACCGTAAAAGCTATATGCAAGGAAGCTTCTATCTCGCGCGCTACCTTGTACAACTGGGTGAGCGAGTTCAATAAAATAGGTGCAAAAACAAACGAAGAGGCGGCACAAACCACAGCTTCGCTATCGTGGCAGCCCAACGATAAATACAAAATGCTGTTGTCGGCGCTCCTGAAAATTGATGCTGATAAAACGGTATCGCACAAGCTGGTAAGAGAGTTGGTAAAACGGTATAATGTAACGCCTTCGCAAGCTTGTGCATTAGTAAATTTACCCGAAGAATCCTTCAGCCATCGCCCCCGCAAACCTGAAGCCGACGATAAAGAAGTGTATGCTGCTTTGGTGCGCCTGTTAGAAGAGGCCAACAGCCGCAGTTTGGAAGATTGCATTGCCATTTTGCAACAGCAACAACCGCATTGGGCCGTGAAACAAATGAAGCGCATTTACCGGCAGGGCAGGTTGTATTTAAAACGCACCCGCATTCGCCATGCTTCTTTTTTGCCCGAAACCAAAACCGTTGTTACAGATGTTTTGTTGCCAGCAAGACTGCGAAGAGAAGCCGCTTTTTGGTATGTTGGATGTATGAAAGAGGAGAAGTGCTGGCTCCTGTTTTTATTGGATTATGAAGATGGAACGCCCCTGAATATACTGGCTGGTGAAGGTGAATTGAGTGAAGTTAATTTAATGCAACTAATGTGCAAAGCGGCTGAAGAAAATGGTTTGCCAAAGAAAATCCGCATTCCGAATGCGGCGCCGTTTGCAAGTCGTGAATTATCGAAATGGAGTTGGGAAAATAAAGTTGCGTTGTATCAGTTGTCAATGGCAAAACCGGAGAATCTTTTGGAAGCCGATTACATAAAAGACGACATCAAAAAACAGTTGATGATAGATGAAACAACAACGCTACAAAACCTGCAAACAAGGAGTGAAGAATGGATATTAAATTTTGCGCAAAAGCAAAGTGAAGCAGTTAATTATTTTGTGAAGGAAGAAGTTGTTTAAATTGTTTTTCTATGCAACTACCTTATTTCTACGATTCATCGGTGGCTGCCGTTAACACGAACCTCATCTTAAGCGAAGATGCGAGCAAACATTGTGTGCAGGTGCTTCGCATGAAAGAAGGAGATAAGCTGCAACTTACCAATGGCAAAGGCGGCTTGTTTACGGCATCCATTATACAAGCCGATAAAAAACATAGCAGTGTATTGATTGAAGAAGCGACTTTTCAACCACAGCCCGATAAAAACATTTGCATTGCCGTTTCGCTTTTGAAAAATGCGGCCCGCTGGGAATGGTTTTTAGAGAAAGCGGTTGAAATGGGTGTTCAGCAAATCATTCCTTTGTTGTGTGAACGCACCGAAAAGCAACATTACAAAAAAGAAAGATTGCACAATATTGTTGTGTCTGCTATGTTGCAAAGCCGTCAGCTTTGGCTGCCGCAATTGCATCAACCAACTTCCTTATATGAAGTGGTCAACAATAGTCATTCATTCTCACAAAAACTCATTGCTCATTGCCGAGACGACGTTAATAAAATACCTTTGCAAATAGCGCAAAATGGAAACAATACGCAAATATTGATTGGGCCGGAAGGCGATTTTTCAGAGAAAGAAATTGCAGCCGCATTGCAAAATAATTATAGGCCGGTAAGCCTTGGCAGCACACGCTTGCGCACCGAAACTGCCGGTGTTGTGGCATCGGCTTTGCTTGTTTACTCACAAAAATAAAAACTATTCTTTTATAATGAAACCCGCATCAATACTGGCACTTCTGCTTATTGTATTTATATTTTCCTGCAAAAACAAAACCCGCAAAGCAAAAGAAGAAGTTGTAATTGACAAATCCATTACCCAAACCAATGCTTTTAATAATTTGTTCTTAGATAGCAACATCATTAAAAATTTTATTGCTAACAATCCTGACTACGCACCGTATGAACAGCAGTTTAAAGACTTTTATAAAAGCCGGAATTTTGAGTACGCCTGGTTTGATACCAGCGGACTGGCAGAACAAGCTACCAATTTTGTAAATCTGTTGAGCACAACCGTTGGCGACCTGAATGACAGCAGCCTGTACAACAAAAAAATGATGAGCCTGTACAATGCTTTTTTTACCGATTCAACCAAACACAGACATAAATCTTCTCTGCAAACAGAGTTGATGCTCACGGGACAGTTTTTTAAATACGCCAATAAAGTATATAAAGGCGGCGATTTGGATGCGGAAGATTTAGGCTGGTTTATTCCGCGCAAGAAGATTGATTTAACACAACTTCTTGATTCGGTAATTGTAAACAAAGGCAAAAATGAAGACAATTATCTGCCCCTGAACAATCAATACAAGCAACTGCAAACGGCACTTTCGCAGTATTATAACATACAGAAACAAGGCAGTTGGGATTCGCTTCCTTTTCCGCAAACGGCTTATAAAAAAGGCGATGCATCGCATACCATACGATTGATAAAACATCGTCTGTATTTGCTTGGCGACATGCCGGAAGAAGACTCTACCAACAGGTTTGATACAGCAACGGTACGTGCTGTAAAATCGTTTCAGCGAAGAATGGGCTTACCGGCAACCGGCGTTGCGAATGTTTCGTTTATGAAAGAATTGAATTACCCGATTGATGACCGCATCCGGCAGATATTAATCAACCTGGAACGCGACAGGTGGATGCCTGCAGAAAGTGATAGCAATTACATTATGGTGAATATTCCTGAATACAAATTGCATGTGTACGATAGCGGTAAACTGCAGTTTGACATGAACACTATTGTTGGTAAAGAAGGTACGGGAACGGTAATTTTTACAGGCAAATTAAAATACATTGTATTCAGTCCTTACTGGAATGTGCCTGTCAGCATTGTGAAAAAAGAAATTGTGCCCGGCATAGCCCGCGATAAAAATTACATTGCGAATCACAATATGGAAATCACCGGCTACAGTGGTGGCTTACCTGTTGTAAGGCAAAAGCCCGGAGAAGATAACTCCTTGGGTAATGTAAAATTTTTGTTTCCCAATAACTATGATATTTATCTGCATGATACCCCTAACCGCAGTTTGTTTTCGGCTACCAACCGAAGTTTGAGCCATGGCTGCATCCGCATACAGGACCCAACCAAAATGGCTTTGTATTTACTAAGAGATGATACTACCTGGACGGCGCAAAAAGTGGATAGCTGTATGCACCTTACCACCGAAAAATGGGTAACTTTAAAAAAGCCGGTTCGTGTATTCATTGGTTATTTTACAACCTGGGTTGATAGAAACGGCAAGCTTAATTTCCGACATGATATTTATAAACACGATCAGGAAATGTCGGATAAATTGTTTGCGAAGAAGGATGAAGTAATGTGAAGGAATAATCAAGAGACAAGAATCAAGTAACAAGAATCAAAAATAAAACTGCCGCAACGCTCATTGTTGCGGCAGTTTTATTTTTGATAACAATTTATTTTTCTTGTTCAGTTAATATATTTTGAACTTCTGTTTTAAGAACCGGAATGTATTTAATTACGATGCTCCAGATAATATCATCGGACACAATATCATAGCCATGAACAATTCTATTTCTCGCATCAACTATTTTTCTTGCATTTGAAATTTGAATGCTTGCATTTCTATTTAAAATGCGGTTTGTGGCTTCACCGATAATTTCGATGTTGCGTTCCACAGCGCGCCTTGTACGAGTATCGTTTTGATAAGATATAAAGTCTTTAGGTCTATCATCAAAAAAGCTTTCGATTTCATCAATTGCTTTAACAATATCATAGAGACACGTCTTTACTTCAATGTCCATAAATGAGTTGCCGTTTTTGATTAATCATCTGTTGAAAATATGGATTTTTAATAGCTTTCTCTTCAAGCAAATCAACTTTTCTTTGAAGCTTATCTTCTAATGAAAATTTGAGATTGTAATAATTATCGACATAGCTAAAATGATCTAGCAACTCGAAATCTACAATAAAATCAATATCACTTTTATCATCAAACCTTTCGGTTAAAACTGAGCCAAAAGCAAACAATCGTTTTACGTTGTACTTGAAACATAAACTCTTTATATCATTGATATGTTCATCTAAAATTGTCATGAAAACAAATGTAGTAATAAAAGTTGCTGCTCCTGATATACAATCTTTACTGTGTCGCCTTCCTATTTTCTTTTTACAGCGAAAGAAAACAGGCAAAAACAAACCTTGTTTGAAATGATTGTTTTTGGTATTACTCTCATGATAGCACATTAACTCTTTTCCCTCTGCGCATTCTTTTCAAAGCGATGATAGAACTGAAAAAAGAGAACAATAGCTGCGAAGAAAAACAGGAGATAGATACACACATATCCGGCAGTTGGCAATAAGATGTATTGCACACAGAAAACACCAAGCAGCACAACAGCAAATTCTTTAGTGCTGAAATCGGAAAGAAAAAGCAAACTGTTCATCAACAACAATAAACTGTAAGCGCATAAGAAAAAGCTAACTGCATCGCCGTAATGAAGATGAATGGGAGTAAGCCAAAAAGTGGTTATTAATTCTGGCAGCAAAAGAATGAAGTATATAAACAAATAATTCAAAAATTTGCGTAATGATGATACAGGCCAACCCCGATAAAAGGATAAGTAAGTCTCTTCCCATTGTCTGATGAGATACACCAAAACGCCATTAGCATAAATGCCGAAGTTAAAAAAGAGAAATGCCATCAGCGTATCGTAATCCGTAGTTGTATTGTATCGTGCAATGAGATAGAGAACGCCACAGGTATAAATTTTTACACCTATCCAAATGGCTTTGTTTTCGTTTGCAATATACGAAATGAGAATAACCGGATATGACGATAGCCATTCCATTTTCACATTCATCCGTTGCCATAAAATGACTTCTGTTTTATAGGGTTGACTCAACACGCGAACATGCAGTAAAGCAATACCAATGCTTAACATCAATAAGTAGAAAACAACAAGCAGCACAGGTAAATAAAAGCGTTGATGACAGCCAACATAAACAATAAACACGGCGTAAGAAAGTATTGGCAGCAGCAATACAATTTCAACAAAAACAAAAGCCCAAAACCGTTTAACAGGGCTTACACGATTGATGATGGACAGAAAAGAAAACTGCGGACTGCGTATGACATTGGAGACGAACGCGGCGCATTTGCGCGCATACAAAAACCAGATAAGAAACACCAATACAAATACAACAGAACTGGTAAGCATAGAGGTAACCAGCGAGTAATGATAAGCAAACATGCCTGCGCCATCCATAGTGCTGACAATGCAAAACATCATGGTAAAAACAAATACAATAGCACCTGCATTCTCTTTGTAGAAAGGCTTTATAAAAATGAGCAAAAACAAATTAGCAACGGCTCTCATGCGGTTGTGATGGTTTTGTTTTGAATCATAAATTGGGCATCAAAAAGCAAGGCTTGTTTGTCTATATCCTGGTGTGAGCTAATTATAAAACTGCTGCCATTGTTTGTGTGCGTTTCGGTAATCAAACGCGAAACTGTAGCCACTGATTCTGCATCGAGTGTTATGAAAGGTTCGTCTAAAAGAATGAGCGGCGGCTTGCCAATAAAAGAAAGAAGAAGTGATAATTTTTTGGTCATGCCTGCAGAAAAAGTACCAATGGCTTCACTAACATAATCGTGCATTTTAAAAAGAGTAATCAGATCATCAATCTCTAAGCGCGAAACGTTGCGAATGTTGCGATACAGCGTTATTACATCTATGCCTCGCATAAAAAAAGGAAACAGGGGCTCGGCTTCCGACCAACCAATTTGCTTTCGATAGTGAAGCGGCTGATGTTTTATACTGATGCCATTTACCTGAATATCTCCGTCAAACGGCAGCAAGCCTGCTATCATTTTTAACAATGTGGTTTTGCCTGAACCATTGGCTCCTTTCAACCAATGTATTCCTCTATCCAATTGAAAAGAAGGAATGCGGAGCACGGTATTCGTACCATATTTTTTAATCACGTTGTTGATCTGCAACATGAGATAAAGATATTACTGAAAACAAACGTTTTACAGAGGATTAGATAAGCGGTTACGAGAATAAAACTAAATGAATGATTGGGTAAAAACAAATTGCTGTATTTTTTCTTCACACTTGCCTATTTATTTCTCTTGCTATTGCCTGCTTATCTTTACGTTTTATCAGAATAAATGAACACAAACCATTCAGCCGGTGCACTTTTTCGCAAAGCGATAGAGGAAGAACACCCTTTGCAAATTGTAGGAACCATCAATGCGGCTCATGCACTGCTGGCTACACAGGCAGGTTACAAAGCCATTTATTTATCGGGCGGCGGTGTGGCAGCCGGTTCACTCGGTATTCCCGATTTAGGCATCACAACTTTAGAAGATGTATTGATTGATGTGAACCGCATTACCAATGTTACTTCTACACCATTGCTGGTAGATGTGGATACTGGTTTTGGTCCCTCAGCTTTTAATGTTGCACGAACGGTAAAGTCGTTAATTAAAGCGGGCGCGGCTGCCTTGCATATAGAAGACCAGGCCGGCGCGAAACGTTGCGGTCATCGGCCTAACAAAGAAATAGTTACAAAAGAAGAAATGGTTGACAGAATAAAAGCTGCTGTTGACGCGCGAACCGATGACCAGTTTGTAATTGGTGCGCGAACCGATGCTTTGGCGGTAGAAGGTTTGGAAAAAACATTAGAGCGTGCAAAGGCTTATGCAGAAGCAGGTGCCGATTTTATTTTTGCGGAAGCGGTTACAGAATTATCATTATACAAGCAATTTAAAGAGGCTTGTGGATTGCCCATTCTTGCCAATATTACTGAGTTTGGAATGACGCCGCTGTGGACGGTTGATGAACTTCGGAATGCAGGTGTAAATTTGGTTTTGTATCCTTTATCTGCATTTCGTGCAGCCAACAAAGCAGCATTGAATGTGTATGAACACATACGAAAAGAAGGCACACAAAAAACTGTGATAGATACAATGCAAACGCGTGCTGAATTGTACAACAGCATTGGTTATTATGAGTATGAACAAAAACTCGATGCGTTGTATCAAAAAAAATAATGCATCTTTTTAAAATGACAATTTTTTCACCGCAGAGAAAAGGGAGTTTACGCAGAGATAAATTAAACGCTATGTAAACTCATAAAACTCATTTCTCTGCGGTGAAAAATCTTGCCATAAAAAATATAACAAAAACAAACCACCATGAATAACGATGCTTTGCCAATTGAATTTAAACCTAAAAAATCTGTTGCTCTTTCTGGTGTGGCTGCGGGCAACACCGCCATTTGCACCGTGGGCAAAAGTGGTAACGATTTGCACTATCGCGGCTACGATATTTTAGATCTCGCCGAAGGATCTTCGTTTGAAGAAGTGGCTTATCTTTTATTGTATGGTGAACTGCCAAATAAATCTACGTTGCAGGCTTATCAGCAGAAATTAATTTCTTTAAGAGATTTGGATGCGATTGCAAAAAATATATTGGAACAAATACCGGCAACGGCGCACCCGATGGATGTGTTGCGAACTTATACTTCCGCATTGGGAACCACTGAACCGGAAGAGCCGCAGCATTCAATAGACGGCGCGCAAAATATTGCTGATAAACTCATTGCTTCATCAGGTTCGGCCCTTTTGTATTGGTATCATTTTTCGCACAACAGAAAAAGAATTAAGGTAAAAACAAACGATGCTACAACCGGTGCACATTTTCTTCATTTACTGCACGAAAAAGAACCTTCTGCCTCGTGGACAAAAGCAATGGAAGTGTCGCTGAATTTATATGCCGAACATGAGTTCAACGCTTCTACGTTTACAGCAAGAGTAATTGCCGGAACCGGCTCTGATATTTACTCCTGCGTTACGGGTGCCATTGGCGCATTACGAGGCCCTAAACATGGCGGTGCCAATGAAGTGGCTTACGATATTCAAAGCCGTTATTCATCGCCCGATGAAGCGGAAGCCGACATTAAAAAAAGACTGCAAAACAAAGAAGTGATTATTGGTTTCGGGCATCCGGTTTATACTATCAGCGATCCGCGTAATAAAGTGATAAAAGCCGTTGCAAAAAGGTTATCGGAAGAAGCAAATGAAATGAATCTGTACAATATTGCCGAGCGTTTGGAAACGGTGATGTGGGATGAAAAAAAGATGTTTCCAAACTTAGATTGGTTCTCGGCTGTATCGTATCATTTGATGGGCGTGCCGACTTTATTTTTTACTCCGCTTTTTGTTATTGCACGGCTCACAGGCTGGTGTGCGCATGTAATAGAGCAACGGTTGGATGGCAAAATTATTCGCCCCAGCGCCAACTATACGGGACCTGAAAACAGGGCATTTATAAAGATGGAAGGAACGATGAAAAGGGGCGGATGAAATTTGTGCAAAACCAAACTTTGATGTACAGACATTTTTAAACAAGACATAGGAACATAGATTTCACATAGTATTTCTCTATCCCGACGAGTCGGGACAAGTTGTGCTTTCCTATGATTCTATGATTCTATGTGTTTTCGTTTTCTATTGTAGAACATCAAAAACAAACTCCCTTTTTGTTATTGCTTGCTCACATGCGCTGCAATAGTTTGCGATATTTGCTCAAACGAAAACGGCTTGCTGATGAAGCCATCCGCATTGTAATTTTTATATTCCGTTTCTATATCCGCATTGGCTGAAAATAAAACAATAGGCGCATCAGCTGCATACTTGCTTTTAATGATACGGCACAAAGTTCTGCCATCATTTCTTCTTAAGTTCACATCCATCAAAATCAAGTTGGGCTTGTCCGTTTCAAGGGCTTCCAGCATATCTTTCGACTTCGTAAATGTTTTTACTTCGTAGCCTTCTTGCTTTAAATAAAACTGTAACGATTGCAGTAAGTCTTCCTCATCGTCCACAATAAAGATGGTTTCCATTCGCTGTGATTCTGTTTTGCGCAATGTACAGCAGATGTCTTGCCAGAAAGATGAAAGTGACGGTTTTGTGAATGATTTATTTGAAAAGAAAACACGGTAGTGTATCACTTTGAATTTGTCCCGCAGATTTCTCGGATTTGCGCTGATTAACTGTATGAATCTGCGGCTATTTGCGTCATCTGCGGGACAATGTATTTTCACGCTGAGACATTACTGAAAACACAGAACTTCACAGATGAAAAGCTTACCATTTATCTTACCTTTCCATCAACAAACACAAACCATGAGAACATTGAAATACTATGTACCCAAATTGCTTACTGCACTATTCTTTTTTGCAATTGTATCTTCTTGCAAAGCGCAATCAACACCGCAGCAAGCTTTACTGGCATTATCAAAAAGGAACCATACGCTGGCAATTGTTGATCCTGCTACATTAAAGGTGCTTGCCCGTATTCCGGTTGGCGAAGACCCCCATGAAGTGATTGCTTCTGCCGATGGAAAAACGGCTTATGTTTCTATTTATGGTGGTGGCAGTTTGCACACATTGAACGTGATAGACCTCGTTGCACAAAAGCCGTTAACTGACATTGATACACGACCGTTATGGGGACCGCATGGTTTGACGGTTGCCGATGGAAAAGTATGGTTTACTGCCGAAGGTTCTAAGGCGATAGGACGTTACGATCCATCAACCAGCAACTTGATTGGAGCATGGGAACAGGGCAAGACAGAACGCACATGATTTATGTAACCAACGGGGCAAAGAAGATTTATACTACCAATGTGGCTTCCGGAACCGTAAGTATTCTGCAGGATACTTTACTTTCTTTCGGCAATGGTGCGCCTCCTAAAAATCCTTCATCTGGTGGCAACATGCCGCCTCCGCCTCCAGGCAATTTTCCGCCGCCTGGTGGAGGGCAACCACGTGCCAATTGGGTGCAAACCATCATTCCTGTTTCCAAAGGTTCGGAAGGCTTTGATGTATCGCCCGACAGCAGTGAATTGTGGACAGCGTCTGCAGAGGACGGAAACATTTTCATTATTGATACAAAAGCAAAAAAGCTAACCACCAAAATTGATGCAAAAGTAAATGGCGCTAACCGCCTGAAGTTTACGCCGGATGGTAAACTTGTTTTTATATCCAGTCTGGGTTCTGGCAACCTTAGTGTGTTTGATGCAAAGAGCGCGCAAGCTGGTAAAGCAAATTGCAATTGGTCATGGTGCGGCTGGTATTGTAATGCAGCCGGATGGAGCTAAGGGCGTATGTTGCCTGCTCGCCTGATAATTATGTTGCAGTGATTGATTTGAAAACACTAACCGTTACAGATAAGATTGATGTGGGTGGTGAACCCGATGGCTTGGCTTGGGCGGTGCAGCGGTGATGATGAAATATAAATTGGTGAAATTGGATAAAAGAGATGCTGATGAAATTATTTTTCTTTACGTGCAGTGCCTTGTCCTCTTCGAGAGACAAGGCTAGAACCTAAAAATAAAAAGCAAAACAATAAAGTAATAGCAATGCAGCCGGCTTTGGTTAAGAACGGTTTCATAATGGATGGTTTTAAATTGTTAGAAGGAATTATTAGAAAGGATTAATAGTTGTGATATTTTAGATTGAAATTGCCTGTAACAATTACACTATCGTTTGCTCGGAAAGAATGATAAGCAATGAACGAAAAATTGGCTTTAATAATTGTATTTATAGTGTCTAATTTTTCAATCGTACATCTACCTGGTGCTTTGTCATTAGTTTGGTAATAATCGTCAGTAGTTGTACTATTTTTATATTCACCATGTTGAGCAGGATCACTAGATAATGAATAGGTCTGAGCCAATAAAGTGGGTGGATTGTTAATTCCAATACCCAATGTTTGAAAACCATTATTTGCTGTAACAAGAAGCAGAGAATCTTGTAAAATTTCAGCCACCAAACAATTAGCACAATTATCAGGGTTATAATCCTGCCCGTTTATTTTACAGTTAAAATAAGTGTCATTTGGGTTGACTGGCGGATTCTTTTTACAGTCAGCAAATACAAATAAAGTGACTAATAAAAGTAGCAGATAGTTTGTGTATCTCATGAGCAAGCTTTGGCAGTGAGGGTAATATTGTTTGCTAGAACTAAACAATTTTTATAAAATTCGAAACTTATTTTGTAAATATTTCAAACAACATTCACATCAAAAATAAAAACCTGTCATGTTCAAAACATCTGACAGGTTTCAACAAAAATTATAACAATTTATTTCCTCATCACCATTGGATAATGGTCAATGGTTTCAAATACGTTGCGCGGGTCTCCCTTTAAAGTAGAAATAAACTTGGTTAATGAATCGGCATATTGCTGCTTTTGAAACATACGATCGTGCGCCAATATTACCACAGCATTTTGTTCGTTGGTAGTGCCATCGTCAAACTTGCGGTTCACTTCGCGTACCATTTCATCAGCGCTTTCTATAGGCGTACTGCCATTTTTAAAACCCCATTCTATATCCCATCCAATTACATCATAACCCAACGAATCTAACTTTCTGCAAACAGCTAACGTTGATTTCGGTCCTGTTATTTTTCCTTTCGCAACCCAAGCACTGTTGCCCGGCAAACGAATGATTTTTACCCCAATTTTTAAGTCCCGCTCATTTTTTATAAAATCCTGCACCGCACTATCAGGCATGGCATAAAACTTTCTGTAATTGTTTTTAAAACCATGCGTGTAGCTGTGGTTAGCCATTAAAAATTCGGGATATCCATTGCGAAGCGAATCTAAAATGCGGTTTCTAAACGGTCCAAAATCGTTAAAGCCTACTACAAAAAAAGTAGCTTTTACGCCTTGCTGATGAAATATATTTTTACAAATACTGGTGCCCGGCGGTTGCGGAGCATCATCCCAGGTTAAGTAAATGTATCTTTTGGTACTGTCTAACTTCATTGGCGTTCCAGGCCCTGTTTGCACCGCTGCTTTTTTGGTTGAATCGGCACCGTTGTCTCCTTTGTTTTTGCCGCTTTTACAACTGCTTGTCATCACAAACAAAACTGCCAAAACACAGATTCTGCGTAAAGAAAAAATACTTCTCATTTCAATAGTTTAAGCGACAAATATAATAACCTCGTTAAGGAAACAAAATTATCTGGATAGCCTTAAGCAATTTATAATTCAATCCACATCAGCCCTTTTCTTCTGCCAGTTCTACAATCAAAGAAGCTACCAGCGACGTCCATCCGGTTTGGTGCGAAGCGCCTAAACCTCTGCCGGTATCGCCATGAAAATATTCGTAAAAAAGAAGCAGGTTTTGATTTTCGGGACGGCTGTAAAACCAATTGTAATCGCCATGCAGGCAACGTTTGTTTTCGCCATCTTTTGTGAACAAAGAAATGGTGCGCTTTGCCAGTTCGTTGGATACCTGCAGCAAGTTCATGTAATTGCCGGAGCGCGTTGGATATTCAATTTTTAAAGTATCGCCATAAAACTCTCCATACTTGCGGATGGATTCAATCAGCAAATAATTAATTGGTATCCATACAGGGCCGCGCCAGTTGCTGTTGCCGCCATAAAAGTCGGAAGTGCTATCGCCTGCTTCATACTGAATGGAATAATCAACATAATCAATGTTGATAGAGTAAGGATGTTGCTCGTGATATTTTGAGAACGCACGAATTCCGCCGGGCGATAAAAATTCGTCTTCATCCAGCACACGTTGCAACAAAGCAATGAGTCTTTCTTTAGGGATAAGAGAGATAAGAATTTTGTTTTCGCCTGCGTGTTCCTCGTTAGGCCAAAACTTTTGATTGAGCTTTCGATATCTTTCAAACCAGGTAATGCGTTTGTTGAAATCGTCCAGCTTATTCAGCACTTTTGTTTCAATTACCGATACCGCAAATATGGCTGTTAATCCAACAATAGATTTAATGCGTAGCTGCTTTGGATTTTCATTTACAATCGCCAGTGTATCATAGTAAAATTTGTCTTCCTCGTTCCACATTCCTAACTCGTTCATCGCTTCTGCAATCAATACAAAATGCTCGAAAAATTTAGTGGCTGTATCTTCAAACGATGTATCGTTCATGGCAATTTCAATTGCCATGTCCATCATGTTCAAAGCATACATTCCCATCCAGCTTGTACTGTCGGCCTGCTCCAGTTCCATGCTGCCACTCAACTGCATACTTCTGTTAAACACACCAATATTATCCAGCCCCAAAAAGCCGCCTTCAAAAATATTATTGCCGTTAGGGTCTTTGCGGTTAATCCACCAGGTAAAATTGATGATGAGCTTTTGAAAAGCGCGTTTTAAAAAATTCAAATCACCTTCGCCTGTATTTCTCTTTTCAATGCGATATACTTCCAAGGGCAGCCCAGGCATGAACCGGCGGGTTTACATCGTTAAAGTTCCATTCGTATGCCGGCAACTGGCCATCGGGTTTCATATACCATTCGCGCATTACCAGCAGCAACTGATGCTTTGCAAACGTTGGGTCAATCAATGCCATCGGTATGCAATGAAACGCCAGATCCCATGCGGCATACCAGGGATATTCCCATTTATCGGGCATTAAAACAATGTCCTGGTTTTTTAAATGCTGCCAGTCGTTATTGCGCCCGTTTTTCCGGCTATTGTTTAAGGGTGAAATGCCATCGCTGGTTGAAATCCATCGTTCAATATCGTAATGATAATATTGCTTGCTCCATAGCATTCCTGCCAATGCCTGTCTTGTAATGAGTCGTTCCTCATCGGTTAAGTTTTGCGGCAAAACAGCTCTATAAAATTCATCAGCTTCTTCTTTTCGCTGCGAAAAAATTTGTTCAAACCGTTGTCCGAAAGGCTGACTTTGCAGTTCATTGCACAAGCGCAAATACAACACTTTGGAACCTTTTGCCGGCATATTCATTTTATATACCGGCGAGAACTTAGTGCCTTCTTTTGTTTTGTGCAGCTGTTCTAAATTCTTACCATCAACCACAGCATCGTTAATGGCATCTTTGGTATAAATGCCGGTATTGTTTTGCCTGCCAAACAGTTTTTGCAGGTTGGTTTCGTTTTCGGTAAAAAAACGGTCGGCAGGCTTTTGAAAATACAAATAATAATCGCCAATTCTTTCGTGTGTTGCCTTTACGCTGCAATCATCAATTTGCTTAATAACAGGTCGCTTTTCCAATCCGCCATAACTCCAGCGATTGTAAAACCAAAGTGTTGGTAACACAGTAATATCGGCACTTACATTGGCACGGTTAACAACTTCAATTTTAATGGCAATATCTGTTTTGGTGAACTTGGCGTAGGTAATATAAACATCAAAGTATTTGTTATCATCAAACAACCCTGTATCTAAGCAATTCGTACTCAGTTTCCTGCCGCGAACGGCGGCGGTTGGTATACAATAAATCATCATAAGGGAAAGCTTCCTGCGGATATTTGTACAACATCTGCATGTAATAATGCGATGGCAAATTATCTAAGTAGTAATACAACTCTTTTACATCTTCGCCATGGTTGCCTTCATAGTTGCCTAAGCCATATAAACGCTCTTTTATAATTTCATCTTTTCCATTCCACAAACCAATGGAAAAGCAAAGGTTCTGAAAGTAATCGGATATGCCGCCCAAGCCATCTTCGCCCCAGCGGTAAGCACGACTATGCGCATGATGAAACGGAAAATAATTCCATGCATCTCCGTTATCACTATAATCTTCGCGTACCGTTCCCCATTGTCTTTCAGATAGATATGGACCCCATTGTTCCAACGGAACTTTATTCCCCGCATTCACTTTTAAACGTTGCTGCTCTGCTGTCATCATAAAATTGCAAATGTAGGCGTGTTGATGTTGAAATAACGATTATAAATTGCGTGGTTGATTGAGCAACCTGAAAGTTTGTTTTTGCCCATTTTTTACAGAAGAAATGAAAGCCTGGGGTGTGGAAATATTCTCTCTTTTTAGCACCACAAAAGGGAGTCGTTCTTTAATTGGCACGTTTTCTGAATTTTTAGAGTTGTTATTATATTTTCTAACTTAAAATATACAACTATGTTACGCTGGACGATCACATTTTTAATTATAGCTATCATTGCAGCTATATTAGGTTTTGGAGGCATTGCAGCCGGTGCTGCCGGTATTGCCAAAGTGTTGTTCTTTATTTTTATCGTTTTATTTTTATTGTCTTTGATAAGAGGCAGATCAACATTATAACAGGTGCCGCAACAAAATAAAAAAGCTGTGTTCTGTTTTGATGTGAACACAGCTTTTTTATTTGTCTGAACCGGGATGGATGAGATGTTTGGGATAGTTGAGATATTGATGAAGAAAACAATTGCTTATTAATATTCAATCCTTATCCCACAAACCCATTCATCCCGGTTCAGAAAATTACAAATACATATCACCTTTACTTCGCTTTACTTCGGCAACATATTCTTTAATGGCCTGCTCTTTTTCTTTTTTACATATAAGCAAAACATCGGGCGTATCTACCACAATAAAATCTTCTAATCCCTGCAGCACAATTAATTTTTCATGTGACGCCGATACCATACATTTTACAGCATCAATTATAATTACATTGTTAGCAGAAACAGCATTACCCAAATAATCTTTTTCAAGATTATCATACGCACTGTTCCAGGTTCCCAAATCGCTCCAGCCAAATGAAGAGGGAATGACATACACATTATCGGCATGTTCCATTATCGCGTAGTCAATGGAAATATTGGTACACAAAGAGTAAATGCGATCAACGGCTTCCTTTTCATTCGCTGTATTAAAGTTATCGCCTTCCACCGCAAACACTTCATACATTTCGGGTTGATACTTTTCAAAAGCATTCAACACATCTTCCACGCGCCAAATAAAAATGCCAGCGTTCCATAAAAAATCGCCACTTTCAAAAAAGGTTTTGGCAAGTTCAACGTCAGGCTTTTCAGTAAACGTTTTTACTTTATAAACATTGGGTGCAGCAGCTTCGGTTTCATGCTGAATGTAGCCATAACCTGTGTTCGGATAAGTTGGCTTGATGCCCAGCGTTACAAACGACTTTCTTTTCTTCGGCAAAATGTAAAGCTTCTTTTGAAATATTGATGAACTCTTCTACATCCAATATCATGTGATCGCTTGGCGCGATGATAAGCGTAGCATCAGGATTTTTTTGTTTGATTTTAAACGAAATATAAGCCACACATGGAGCCGTGTTTTTGCGGCTGGGTTCCGATACCACATTTTGCACCGGCAATTCTGGCAATTGTTCTTCTACAATATGTGCATACTCGCCCGATGTAACCACAAAAATGTTTTCAACCGGAAGAAATTGTTTGTACCGCTCAAACGTCCACTGGATAAGCGTTTTGCCTGTATTTAAAATGTCTAAAAACTGCTTGGGATACGCTACCCGGCTTTGCGGCCAAAACCGGCTGCCAATGCCACCCGCCATGATAGCTACGTAATGATTTTTATTCATGCTTTTGTTTTGAGATAATTGGAAGTTTGGTTTTACAAAATGCCTTCGCGTAATAAATCGTGCAAATGTAAAACGCCTAAGTATATATTGGTTTCATCAATAACGATAAATTGGGTAATATCGTATGCCTTCATTGTATCGAAAGCTTCCGTGGCAAGTGTTTGAGGAAGAATGGTTTTTGGTTTTGCCCAATAAATGTCTTTCGCTGTTACAGTGCTGATATTATCAGTTTTTTCCAACATGCGACGAATGTCGCCATCGGTAATGATGCCGATGAGTTTGTTTTCGCCATTAATTACTGCCGTGCAGCCTAACCGTTTGCCCGATATTTCGCCGATGACCTTTTTTACCGGCGTTTCCAAAAGCACTTGTGGCTTCTCGTTTATTTTATACAAATCTTCAACCCGCAAATACAAGCGTTTGCCAATGTTGCCGCCCGGATGAAACCTCGCAAAATCTTCCTCATTAAAATGGTTCAGTTTCATTAAACAAACTGCCAGCGCATCGCCCAATACCATTTGCGCTGTGGTGCTGTTGGTAGGCGCCAGATTGTTGGGGCAAGATTCTTCGGCAACCGAAGCATTAATGATAAAATCGGCTTCGGCTGAGAGATACGATTGCAGGTTGCCGGTAATAGCAATGATGGTTTGCGCGAGTTGCTTTAGCAGGGGCAGCAACGCTTTTATTTCGCTGCTGTTGCCGCTATTGCTTACCACAATTACAATATCTCCTTTTTGAATCATTCCCAAATCGCCATGAATGGCATCGGCAGCGTGCATAAAAAGCGCTGGCGTTCCGGTTGAATTGAACGTTGCCACCATTTTTTGCGCAATAATGGCGCTTTTGCCAACGCCGGTAATTACCACGTGCCCGGCGCAATGGTAAATGGCTTTTACTGCTTTTTCAAAATCAACAGTAAGGTTGTTTTCTAATTGTAAAACCGATCCTGCTTCGGAACGGATGGTTTGTGCAGCAATGTGAAGAATGTCTTCCTTCATGTGGCGGCAAAGGTAACAGGCTTGCCCAATATAAGCGAAACAGGAAGGAAAGAAGCCAGAAGTTCTTTATAAGAATAAAATAATTATCAGTAATATCAGACAATAACAAACTTGTGAAACCTTATATTTCGCTCTCTTTATTAAACAAAATGTATTTAAAAACAGCAAGTTTGTAAAATAATGCGCCTTTTGTTTTTGCCCGTTTTTCAGAACAATTGTACATTAATGCAGCTTGAAAGATCATCCGTTTATTTATGAAAAATAGAACGCCGGATAAATTTTGTGCAATTGCAATAAAAAGGATTCCGTAACTTTAAAGCGATTAGGAGCTAAAGCAAACTTTAACAAACCGCTCATTGGTATCAACCTTTTTTTGGTGTTAATTTCGTTTCCCTTTGGCCTTTATCCAAATGTTATTTTTTAATAAAGATTTTTAGATTTTAAAAACTGCTGCGGAAGGCAGGCAGTAACAGACAATTATGGCAACACTTTCAAAGAAATCATCTGCTAAAACTATCAGAAAAACAAAAAGCGTTAGTGAAGAAACAGAACGGAAACCAATAGTCAACACCTACTACACACAGTTACGAAATCCATAAGCATTTACAAACCAATTTTGGTTTTGAACAGTTTAAAGGCTTGCAGGAAGAAGCCCTTAATAGTTTGCTGAATGGGCACGATACATTTGTAATTATGCCAACCGGCGGCGGCAAAAGTTTGTGTTATCAATTACCGGCTTTGATATTGGAAGGCTGCGCTATTATTGTAAGTCCACTCATTGCTTTAATGAAAAACCAGGTTGATCTGGTAAGAGGTTATAGCGAAAAAGATACCGTAGCTCACTTCTTAAATTCCTCTTTAAATAAAGGTCAGATTACGCAGGTAAAAAGCGATTTGACTGACGGAAAAACAAAGCTGCTGTATGTAGCGCCCGAAACCTTAACCAAGCAGGAAAACCTCGACTTTTTTAAAGATTTAAATGTTTCTTTTTTTGCGGTGGATGAAGCGCACTGTATTTCGGAATGGGGACACGATTTCCGTCCTGAATACCGCCGCCTTCGTGAAATGATGGACATCATAAATCCAGATATTCCTGTAGTAGCTTTAACTGCAACGGCAACACCCAAAGTGCAAAGTGATATTGTGAAAAACTTAGGTTTACGCAACCCTAATATTTTTATTTCTTCCTTTAACCGGCCCAACCTTTATTACGAAATTGTTCCAAAGGTTAAGAAAGACCAAACCATAAAAAGTATTGTCCGCTTTATTACAGGAATGAAAAATAAAAGCGGGATCATTTACACATTAAACAGAAAAACGACCGAAGAACTGGCCGAAGTGCTGATGGCAAATGGTATTAAAGCGGTTGCTTATCATGCCGGTTTAGATGCTAAACTTCGTGCAGACAGGCAGGATTTATTTTTAAATGAAGATGTGCAGGTAATTGTTGCCACCATTGCTTTTGGAATGGGCATTGATAAACCTGATATCCGGTTTGTAATTCATTTTAACGTACCCAAATCCATCGAAAATTATTACCAGGAAACAGGCCGCGCCGGTCGTGATGGACTGGAAGGAAAATGTTTGTTGTATTATTCACATAAAGACGTTTCTAAACTCGAACATTTGATGCGCGATAAGCCGTTGAGCGAACGCGAAGTGGGAGCGCAATTGATTAATGAAACGCTGGCTTTTGCCGAAACATCGGTTTGTCGCCGCAAAGTGCTGATGCACTATTTTGGTGAAGATTGGGGCGATGAAAACTGTGGCAATTGCGATAACTGTCTTCATCCAAAAGAAAAAATAGAAGCTAAAGACGATGCCTGCAAAGTGCTGAAAGTGGTGAAGGCTTTGGAAGAGCGTTTTCCGGCAGATTATGCTGTGAATATTTTAACCGGCAGGCTAACGCCGCAGGTTGGTATGTATCGCCACGAAAAATTGGAAGTGTTTGGCATTGGAAAAGATAAAGACGAACACTTTTGGAATAGTCTGATCCGCCAGATGCTGTTATTCAATTTGCTTCGCAAAGACATTGAAGAATATGGCTTGCTGAAGTTTACGGAAGGGGGCGAGAAGTTCCTGAAAAAATCAACTTCTTTCAAAATTGTGTTGAACAATTTATTTGAAGATGCCAACTACGACGATGAAGAATCGGAAGGTGCCGGTGCCACGGGCATTGCCGCAGACGAAAAGCTGCTGGATATGCTGAAAGATGTACGCCAGAAAGAAGCAAAGAAAAAAGGCTTGCCGCCATTTGTTTTGTTTCTTGAAAATTCGTTGATTGATATGGCTACCATGTATCCGACTTCGATGGCGGAACTTGAAAAATGCCAGGGCGTTAGCAAAGGAAAAGCACTGAAGTTCGGCCGGCCTTTTATTGATTTGATAGGCAAATATGTGGAAGAAAACGACATAGAAAAGCCCGATGATTTTGTAATGAAAAGCGTTGCCAATAAAAGCAGCAATAAAATTTACATTATTCAAAATATTGATAAAAAAATACCGCTCGAAACCATTGCCCGCAATAAAGATTTGCGGCTGGATTCGTTATTAGAAGAAATGGAAACCATTGTTGCCAGTGGCACGAAACTGAACCTGAATTATGCCATTGAAAGTATGCTGGACGAAGACGACCAGGATGAAATTATTGATTACTTCCGTGGTTGCCAAACTTCTTCGCTGGAAGTGGCAAAAGAAGAACTGGCTGATGGAAATTACAATTGGGAACAACTGAAAATCATGCGAATCAAATTCATCAGCGAATACGGAAATTAAATTGTTCATTCTTTATAAAAAATCCCGTTGCTGTTACAACAAGCAACGGGATTTTTTGTGCAAAAACAAACCCGTTGCATCGCTTTGGGGATGAATCGCAACTATATGTAGTAATCAAACCAACGTCTTACTCAACTTACAAAAATGTGGTAGATGTATTGGATGAAATGCTGATAAACAATGTAAAGCATTACATACTTACTGAAGCCACTGATTATGAAACAGATAAGATACAAAAGAGTTAGTTCTTGTTTTTGGGCAAAAACAAACTTGTTTAAAAAATTGTCGGCCTATTTCCAGAATTTCCTTTTCTTTTTCCGATGGCATATCGTTTGACATCCATATAATTCACCAATTTAAATTGTGTTGATATGATGGTGCAAAATTCTTCATTAAAAACTGTGTTGAATTATTTTGAGGTTGTTACCGATTGCCTGGGAAATAATATAGTAGTAAAAATTTTGGATGCACATGGCAGAATAGCGAAAACTATAAAACATTCTTTAGAAGAAAGAGTTGATAAGGTTAGGCTTGATATGGATGATTTGCGCAGAGGTAAATACACTATTAATATTTTTACAGATGACAATTTTATAAAAGCAGTTCGCTATAC
Source organism: uncultured Chitinophagaceae bacterium (assembly GCA_963847085.1). Lineage (GTDB taxonomy): Bacteria > Bacteroidota > Bacteroidia > Chitinophagales > Chitinophagaceae > Ilyomonas. The sequence goes on from CAWJYO010000009.1 coordinate 163,051, forward strand.
AAAAATGTAGCTGCATCGCAGAAGAATGTATAACCCGCTTATTATGAGCGGGTTTTTTATTGGGCCGAACCTTTACTTTTACACATATTTTAAACTGGATTACCGTTGCTTACCAAACGCCACATTCCGTTTTTAAAAGCGGTATTTATCTATAGCCTTACTGCTTTCGGCGGTCCGCAGGGACATTTAGGAATGATGTTAAAAACATTTGTTCATCAGCGAAAGGATGTTACCGAAGAAGAATTAACCGAGTATGTTGGTTTTTGCCAGATGTTGCCCGGCGCTTCTTCAACACAAACGCTTACTTTAATTGGCTACAAACGTGGCGGTTTGCCACTTGCCATTGCAACGCTTTGTATTTGGATTGCGCCAGCCTGCTTTTTTATGAGTGTATTGTCGTTTGTACTCAGGTTTGTGAGTATTCAGAACTTCGATGCTAATATTTTCAGTTTTATACAACCGATGGCAATTGGTTTTATCGCTTTTTCGGCATTTAAGCTGTTTCGTGTTTCCATACGCAATACCATTACGCGATTTATTATGGTATTCGTTACCCTTTCTACTTTTTTTCTTTTTAAATCGCCGTGGATTTTCCCAACCATGTTATTGCTTTCGGGCGTGGCAACCAACTTCAGCAGTAAACGCTATCCCGATAAAAAAGAACCGCAAAAACAAATCAAATGGGGAAACATTATTATTTTCTTTTCCATTTTTCTTTTGGCGGCAGGATTGAGCGAAACAGCGCGAAAACAAAACTGGAAGAACCGCGGACCTTACAATTTATTTGAAAACCTTTACCGGTTTGGCAGCCTTGTTTTTGGCGGTGGCGATGTATTAATACCAATGATGTATGAGCAATATGTAGTTCGCCCACAAATACCAGCCGTAAAAAAGAAAAACCCGAATGCTTTGCATATAACAAAAGCTGAGTTTTTAACAGGTTCAGGAATGGTTCGTGCAATTCCGGGGCCGGTTTTCTCTGTCTGCGCTTTTGTTGGCGGTATGGTTCTTGGGAACAAAGGCCCTGTAAATCAAGTAGTTGGATGCATAATCGGTGCATTTGCCATTTTCTTGCCCAGTGCTCTTTTAGTGCTTTTCTTTTTTCCTGTTTGGAGTAATTTAAAACATTACATCGTTATATACCGTTCGTTGGAAGGCATCAATGCAGCAGTAGTTGGCATTATTGCAGGTTCCTGTATCTACTTAATTAAAGACGTTTTTACAAACGTAGTTATACCAGTTACGGGTTTGTCCCTTTCTATTGATATTCTTGTAATTATAGGAACCTTTTTTCTTTTGTCGTTTACCAAAATCCGCGCACCTTATATTGTTCTGATCTGCCTTTTATTAGGTGCTATTTTTTGATTATTGATAGTAATGATTCTCACTAATCTCTTTAAATACAGCTTCTGGTAAAAGGTAGCGAACACTTTTTTTGTTTTTGATTTGTGTACGGATATAGGTAGAAGAAATTTGAAGCAAAGGTGCATTCACAACCTGGTAGTCTGCGCCATAAAAATCAGCGATTGAAAAATTGGGGCGCGAGTAAATGATGAACGGATATTTTCGAAGTAGCAGATCTGCATTCTTCCAATTTTTTATATTTTGAAAGCTGTCTGAACCCAATATTATATAAAATTGGTGTTGCGGATACTTTTCTTCTAAATAAACAAGTGTGTCAATTGTATAAGAAGGTGTAGGCAGATGAAACTCTATATCTGAAGCTTCTAAGTTTGGATTGTCTTCAATAGCCAGCTTAACTAAATGCAGCCGATGATAAGCATTTAATAGGGAAGATTTGTTTTTGAACGGATTTTGAGGAGAAACAACAAACCATACTTTTTGAATATCAGTATTTTGCTGCATAAACTCTGCAATTATCAAATGGCCGATATGAATCGGATTGAAGGATCCGAAATACAGCCCGATTTTCATATTTCAGTTATTTCTTCCACCAGAATATGATCGGCCTCTTCTTTTCGTAAGCTAAGTATATAGCCTGAAACCGATACTGAAATCGGATCACCTAATGGAGCAATTTTGTCAATATAAATTATTTCGCCAGGAACACAGCCCATTTCCATCAGTTTGATGAACAAATCGTTGCTTGCGAATTCTTTAATCTTTACGTTTTTCCCTTTCGGCACATCGGTCAGCTTCTTTACCATTTGGCAAAGTTAAGATTACGCTTATTTTATACCTTCACAGTACAGTAAAATATCCTTTCCCTAACTCTTTTGATATTTTTGCAAAATGTCTTCCATTCGGTTTTACAATGCTGATAAAAAATTAGTGATTAAAAACAAAAAGCTCTTATCATCTTTTATTCCATCTGTTTTTTTTAATGAAAACAAATCTCTTGATTCGCTTTCCATCATTTCCTGTTCTGATGATTATCTTTTAGATTTAAACAAACAGTTTTTGAATCACGATTATTATACCGATATACTCACCTTTGATTTAAGTAAAGGAGAAGGTATTGTTGGAGAAATTTATATCAGTTTAGACAGGGTAAAAGAAAACAGCGTTGTTCACTTATCTTCTTTTCAGGATGAGTTTTACCGGATCGTTTTTCATGGTGTTCTACACCTTTGCGGTTATTTAGATAAGACAAGTATTGAAAAGGCACGAATGACGGATAAAGAGGATTTTTATTTAGATCAATTTTCCACGTTTCACGTGAAACAAATTTAAAAATTATGTTTTCAGAATACGATGTGATTGTAGCAGGAGCAGGCCATGCAGGTTGTGAAGCAGCATCCGCTGCAGCCAATATGGGTAGCAAAGTGCTTTTGGTAACGATGAATATGCAAACCATTGCTCAAATGAGTTGCAATCCTGCCATGGGCGGAATAGCAAAGGGACAAATAGTACGGGAGATTGATGCAATGGGAGGTATGAGCGGAATTGTTACTGATAAAAGCTCTTTACAATTCAGAATGTTGAACAAAAGCAAAGGTCCGGCAATGTGGAGTCCTCGTGCACAATGCGACAGAATGCTGTTCGCACAAACCTGGCGACAAGTTTTAGAGCAAAACCAAAACATAGATTTTTACCAGGATACGGTTCAGTCAATAATTGTAAAGAATAACTCGATATGTGGAGTAGTAACCGGATTAGGAAACGAAATCCGCTGTAAAACTGTTGTACTAACCAGTGGAACTTTTTTAAACGGTGTCATCCACATAGGAGAGAAGCGGTTTGGTGGTGGACGAGTGGCAGAAAAAGCAGCAACCGGATTGACCGAACAATTGGTAAGCTTAGGATTTACCAGCAACCGGCTGAAAACCGGAACACCTCCTCGCGTTGATGGAAGAAGTTTGGATTATTCGAAAATGGAAGAACAAAAAGGAGATGAAGAGATTATAGGCTTTTCTTTCCTTCCAATTGAAAAATTAAGGAAAGAAAACCAATTAAGCTGTCATATCACCTACACAAACCAAACTGTTCACGATATTTTAAAAACAGGATTCGACCGAAGCCCAATGTACACTGGCAGAATAGAAGGCACAGGCCCGCGCTATTGCCCAAGCATTGAAGATAAAATCAACCGTTTTGCTGAACGCGACCGGCACCAGATATTTGTAGAGCCTGAAGGCTTTAATACGGTGGAAATTTATGTGAATGGGTTTTCAACTTCATTACCTGAAGACGTTCAATACAAAGCTTTACAACAAATACCGGGTTTTGAAAAGGCGAAAATGTTTCGTCCTGGTTATGCCATTGAATATGATTTTTTCCCGCCAACTCAATTAAAGGCAAGCTTAGAAACCAAGGCGATTCATAATCTCTTTTTTGCAGGACAAATTAATGGAACAACAGGTTACGAGGAAGCTGCGTGTCAGGGCCTGATGGCAGGCATTAATGCACACTTGAAAGTAGCTGAAAAAGAACCTTTCATTTTAGAAAGAAACGAAGCCTATATCGGCGTTCTGATTGACGATTTGATTAATAAAGGGACGGATGAACCTTATCGTATGTTTACAAGCCGTGCCGAATATAGAACGCTATTACGGCAGGATAATGCCGATTTACGGTTAACCAAGAAAAGCTTTGATATCGGTTTAGCTAAGAATGAGCGAATGGAATTAGTAGAGAAAAAAGAAGCCGATGTAAGAGAGATTAAATCAATAATTAATAAACAAAGCTCTGATCCAGAACAGGTTAACCTGTTTTTACAAAGTATTGGTTCTGCTTCAATCTCAGAAAAACAAAAGATTGCCAGGATACTTTTGCGTCCAGACGTTTCATTAAAGGATTGGGTTGCGTATGATAAAAATTTACAAAGTTTGTTTTCGCCCTATAACCAAGAATCTCTCGAACAAAGCGAAATACAAATCAAGTACGAACGCTATATTGAAAAAGAAGAACAAATGGTAACTAAACTTTCTCAAATGGAAAGCTTTTCCATTCCGGAAGTATTCAATTACGATTCTGTTTCAGCATTGAGCAATGAAGCCTTACAAAAATTAAAGAAAATTAAACCTCGTACTATCGGGCAAGCCAGCCGGATTAGTGGCGTCAATCCGAGCGATATTCAAATTCTGATGGTTTATATGGGCCGATAAGAGTAAGATATTCAAAGCCAAATCGAGGTTAAAAACCAGCCTGGCGTTTTTACCCACTATTTCTTCATTGTAATATTACAACACAAATCTTTGTAAGGGTTGAAATTTTTCTGGTTAACTTTTTTCTTTTCTGTCGTTGTAACCCTTTGTGCGCAGGCACAAGTGATACCGCTATCGGGAACGGTTTACGATTTCAGTAACCGTTTGCCTATTGAAGCCGTTGCTGTGCAATGCACTTGCGGTAGCGGAACCTTAACCGATTCACTTGGCCATTATTCTTTATTGGTAAAAGGAAGAGACTCAATCTTTTTTTCTTATTTAGGCAAAAACACCATCAAATATCCGGTTGATACGATAAAAAATACAGAATCATTTGATTTGGGATTACACATTGATGTAAAATGGCTTCCTGAAGTAAAAGTACAATCGCACAATTACTATATTGATTCAATACAAAACCGGCGCGATTACGCAAAAATTTTCGATTACCGGAAACCCCACCTGGCTTTAAGCAAAAATTCGCCTTCTACATACGTTCCGGGTTCGGTTACAGTAGGTTTGGATTTGGATGAATTAATTAATATGTTCCGCTTCAGGAAAAACCGCCAGATGTAATCTTTCCAGAACCGTTTACTACAGGAAGAACAGGACAAATACATTGATCACAGGTACAGCGTAAGATTGGTAAAACAATTAACCAAACTGGAATCACCGGAACTGGAAAGATTCATGAACGAATATCGCCCGGAATACGATATTATTTTACAAATGAACGATTTGGAACTTGGGCTATTACATTGAGTTAAGCTACAAGGACTATCAGATCAGAAAGAACACCCGAAACAGCAGCGGCAGAAGTATGTTAGGCGCGCATTAAAAACCCAAGAATTTAACCGATTAAACCAGCCTTCCTGCTAATCTCCATCATCCTTTCTATGGGCTGTAATGCTGCCATCCGTAAATGCTTCAGGCATTGTTAGTTCCGGCGTTTCATATTCCATACACAAATACACTTTTTCGAGAGAGTTAAGCTTCATGTGCGGACAATCGTTGCAGGCACAACTATTATCAGGCGGCGCCGGAATAAACGTTTTTTGAGGCGCATCTTTTTGCATTTGGTGCAAAATGCCGGTTTCGGTAGCCACAATGTATTCCTGTCGCTTCATCCTGCACTGCATAACGAAGGATTTGTGTGGTGCTGCCAATATAATCGGCTACACGCAACATTGCGTCTTCACATTCAGGATGAGCCAGCACTTTGGCGGACGGATGCCGAAGTTTTAATTTGGTTATTTTTTCAAGGCTAAAAATTTCATGCACCATACAGGCTCCATTCCACAAGAAGCATGTTTCTTCCTGTCTTTTTATTCAGATAAGCACCTAAGTTTTTATCAGGTGCAAAAATGATGGGTTGCTCTTCGGGTACACTTTCAATTATCTTCATTGCATTACTGCTGGTGCAGATAATATCACTCAGTGCTTTTATTTCGGCCGAACAGTTAATGTACGAAATAACCAAATGGTCAGGATGCTTTTCTTTAAACGCTTTGAAAAGTGGAGCCGGCGCACTATCCGCCAGTGAGCAGCCGGCATTCAGATCAGGCAGCAACACTTTGCGTGCAGGATTGAGAATTTTGGCCGTTTCAGCCATGAAATGAACGCCGGCGAACACAATGATGTCCGCGTTTGTTTTTGCCGCGTATTGCGCCAATCCGAGGCTATCACCTATATAATCGGCTACGTCCTGTATATCCGCATCCTGATAGTAGTGTGCCAGCAGAACGGCGTTCTTTTCCCGCTTCAGCCGTTCAATCTCTTTAAACAAATCTAAAGTGGGGTCAATATCAATATCTAAAAAGCCGCGCTTCGGAACTTTTGCTAACGCTTCTTCTATGTTCATAACTGTTGTAGTATTTATTTATAATACTTATTTATATAAAATAGCTATTACTATTAGGAGTGTGTATATCGTGATAACTTACTTATACACACGCTACAAAGTTATTATAATGAACGCTTTTCCACAGTATAGTTCACAAAGCTTAACAAGTGCAAATCAGTAAATATGGGCTTTTCAAAAGGTTATCAACAATGTAAAAATGAAGTGCCAGAGATATTCACAAATTAATCAATTCACAACCGGTACACAGTTCGTTCACAGCGTACAAAAGGTTGATATTTTAGCTGCTTTATCACAGACATAAAAATTGGGGGTTTTTATTCTTTGTTTTTGCACAAATTTCCTTTCCAAAAGCGGTGTTATCCCCGTCATTTTTGTTTATTCACATAAATATGTGAAGTAAACATTTGCATTGTTGTGCAGGCCTTTTATTTTGCGCACCACTAAAATTATGAGAATGAAGAAAGGATTTGTTTTTGCCGCAATTTTATGTTTCCTGTGTGCTGTAAGTTGTGTAAAAAGCAACAGTACAAACACACCAGCCATTGATTGTTCGAGCCCAACAACTGCGGCTCCTTCTTCCGAAACGGCTGTATTAAAACGTTATCTTGATTCGAGTGCTACTTCTGCCGTTCAGGATACCCGGGGTTTCTTTTATGTAATGGACTCTACGGTTGCCGATTCCGTGTCGGGACATCCAACCCTTTGCTCCAGCGTTTCGGTTACATATAAAGCTGCTTTGCTAAACGGAACGACCGTAGATAGCAGCAGTACTGCGGTTACATTTCCGCTTGGCAATGTAATTACAGGCTGGCAGGAAATGTTGCCTCTGATGAGAAAGAATGCATCTGTAAAATTATATCTTCCACCCAGTTTAGCGTATGGCTCTGCAGGCTCTTCAACGGCTATACCGCCAAATGCGTATCTTGTTTTTACCATTAAACTATATGGGTTTAATTAAAACAAGTTTATTGGATAAGATGGCAGGTTTCAGTTTATGAAAACACCGCTTACCGAAACGGTAGTACATGTAAATAAGGGTGGTACTATTCTGTTTGCAATAGGCTTATGGTCAGGAAAAATAAATGTGTTAAAAACAAAGCTTAATCCATCACCGGGCGCAACCATTTTTGCGCTTCTTCATCGCTCCAGTTTTTGCGCTGTTTGTAATCCTCGTATTGGTCCTGCTGAATTTTACCAATGCCAAAATACCGGCTTTGCGGATGGCTGAAGTACCAGCCACAAATAGAACTTGCCGGATACATAGCCAGTGATTCAGTTAGCTCAATACCAGTTTGTTCGGAGGCATTTAAAATATGAAACAGCTTGTATTTTTCGGTATGATCGGGACAAGCGGGATAACCAGGCGCAGGTCGGATACCAATATATTTTTCTTTAATCAACTCTTCATTCTCTAAGGTTTCATTTTTTACATAACCCCAATATTCTGTACGAACTTTTTTATGCAGCAATTCGGTAAACGCTTCTGCCAACCGATCGGCTAAGGCCTGCAGCATTATTTTATTATAATCGTCGTACTGTTCCTGGAAGCGTTGCAAGTGAGGCTCGATGCCATGGATGGTAACAGCAAACGCGCCGATATAGTCTTGTACATTCGTTTCATGTGGAACAATGAAATCAGCAAGTGAAAGATTTGGCTCAGTAGCCGTTTTCTTTACTTGCTGACGCAAAAACTCCAAGTTGATCTTCTTATCGTTGTGTTGAATAATAACTGTATCAGGTGCTGTTTTTTCGGCTTTATAAAAGCCAATCACTGCTTTTGGTTTTAGCCATTTTTCTTTAACGATAACATCAAGCAAAGCATTGGCATCGTTATACAATTTCGTCGCTTCTTTACCAATTACCTCATCTTTCAATAAATCAGGAAAACGTCCGCCCAATTCCCAAGAAATAAAAAAAGGAGCCCAGTCTATATATTGGCGTATTTCGGCTAAATCATAATCATCAAAAGATTGAGTTCCTAAGAATGTTGGTTGGGGCGGCGTATATTCCTTCCAGTCAATTTTAGCACTATTTGCCTGTGCATTAACAAAAGAAAGATAAGGCTTTGCTGAACGCTTGCTGGCAAAATCATCCCGCAGCTTTTTATATTCGGTTGAAATATTTTGCAGGTAAGCCGGCTTGTTGTCTTTATTCAATAAGGTGCCGGCCACCGTTACGCTTCGTGATGCATCTAACACATGTACCACACCATTATCGTATTCAGGAGAGATTTTTACGGCTGTGTGCATACGGCTTGTGGTGGCGCCGCCAATGAGCAGCGGTTGCTGCATGTTGCGGCGTTTCATTTCTCTTGCCACATGTCCCATTTCGTCAAGCGATGGTGTAATCAATCCGCTTAAACCAATAATGGCAACGTTTTCTTTTATAGCCGTATCCAATATCTTATCGGTTGGCACCATTACGCCCAAATCAATAATATCGTAGCCATTGCAGGCAAGAACAACGCCTACAATGTTTTTACCAATATCATGTACATCGCCTTTTACTGTTGCCAATAAAATTTTAGCAGCACCACCTTCGGTTGCTACCGGATTGTTTCTCTTTTCTTCTTCAATAAAAGGCGTAAGCCATGCTACGCTTTTCTTCATTACGCGTGCGCTTTTTACTACCTGTGGCAAGAACATTTTACCTGAACCAAACAAATCACCCACTACATTCATCCCATCCATCAACGGACCTTCAATTACTTCCAAAGGCTTTGCATATTGCTGGCGCGCTTCTTCTGTATCAGCATCAATAAAATCGGTAATGCCGTTTACCAGCGCATGTTTTAAACGTTCCTGTACTGACGTGTTGCGCCAGGCATCGTCCTTCTTCTCTTCCTTGCCTTTCCTTTTTACCGTTTCAGCAAATTGAATGAGCTTTTCAGTGGCTTCATTGTTAGAATTATTGTGATTTAAAATTACATCTTCACATAAAGTCTTTAATTCCGGCTCTATCTCATCGTACACGACCAACTGACCGGCATTTACAATGCCCATGTCCATTCCAGCTTTAATAGCATGATACAAAAACACGCTGTGCATGGCTTCCCGTACCGTCTCATTACCACGAAACGAAAACGATACATTGCTTACGCCACCGCTTATTTTTGCGAGGGGCATTTTTTGTTTGATAACACGTGTAGCTTCTATAAAATCAACTGCATAATTGTTGTGCTCTTCAATGCCGGTTGCAATAGCAAAAATGTTAGGGTCGAAAATAATATCCTGTGGTGCAAAGCCTACTTCATTTACCAGTATATCATACGCTTTTGAGCAAATGTTTATGCGGCGTTCAAATGTATCCGCCTGGCCATTTTCATCAAATGCCATCACCACTACTGCAGCACCAAAGCTTTGACAGATGATAGCTTGCTCGATAAATTTTTCAACTCCTTCTTTCATCGAAATAGAGTTGACGATGCACTTGCCCTGCACGCATTTCAAGCCGGCTTCTATCACCGAAAATTTGGATGAATCTATCATCACCGGAATCTTTGCAATGTCGGGTTCGCTTTGCAGAAGATTGATAAAAGTGGTCATTGCGTGCACACCGTCAAGCAGGGCATCATCCATGTTCACATCAATTATCTGGGCACCACTTTCTACCTGCTGGCGTGCCACGCTCAGAGCTTCTTCATATTTATTTTCTCTGATTAAACGTGCGAATTTTTTACTGCCCGTTACATTGGTGCGCTCGCCAATATTGATGAAATTGGTTTCAGGACGAACGATAAGCGGCTCTAAGCCGGAAAGACGCAAGTAAGGTTTGATATTGCTCATAATTTTATTTGCCAAGAAAAGGCACAAAAACAAAAAGTAATTCGATAAAAACAAGTAAAACAAAAGTCTCAGTATTTGTTTGAGACTTTGCACTTTTTAAGACTACACTAATTCTTCTTCCACCACAGGTAATCTTCGTGGTACGATGTTCTTCACACTTTCTGCAATATGTTGAATATGATCTGGCGTTGTGCCACAACAACCTCCCACAATGTTTACAAAGCCTTCTTTCGCCCAATCTTCAATGAAGTGTGCCGTTTCGTGTGGTTGCTCATCGTATTCGCCCATGGCATTGGGTAAGCCAGCGTTAGGATAAGCCGAAGTATAACAAGCCGCAATGCTACTCAATTCCTCAACGTGACTGCGCATTTCCTGCGCGCCTAAAGCACAATTCAAACCCACGCTTAATGGCCTGGCGTGCATCACCGAAACATAAAATGCTTCTAACGTTTGGCCGCTTAATGTTCTTCCGCTGGCATCGGTAATAGTGCCGCTAATCATAATAGGCAACGGCTCTTTCTTCACATCACGGAAATATTTTTTGACAGCATAAATAGCAGCTTTTGCATTGAGTGTATCGAAGATAGTTTCTATCAACAATAAATCAACACCGCCATCAACCAAACCTTTGATTTGCTCGTAATACGCATTGACTACTTCATCAAACGTAACAGCGCGATAACCAGGATTATTTACATCTGGAGAGAGTGATAATGTTTTATTCATCGGGCCAATGGCACCAGCAACATATTTAGTTGACAGATGAGAGTTGGCGGATGACAGATTAAACTCTTCAATCGCTTGCCTGGCGCAGGTTGCAGCCGCTATGTTCAGTTCGTAAGCCAGCGATTGCATATCATAATCGGCCTGCGCAATGGATGTGCTGGAGAAAGTATTGGTTTCAATGATATCAGCACCGGCAGCGAGATATTCTTTATGTATGGCTTTGATGATTTGCGGCTGCGTGAGGCAAAGCAAATCGTTATTTCCTTTTACATCGGTATGCCAGGCCGCAAAACGTTCGCCACGATAATCTTTTTCTTCCAGTTTATATCGCTGAATCATTGTTCCCATCGCGCCATCAATTACCAGAATGCGCTGCTCTAAATCTTCTCTGATGTTGCCTTTTGGTTTTGATAAAATATCAGTCATACTTTCTTTCATTTTATTACATAAAAAGAACTACAAAGGCATTGTGTCTTTGTGGCGAATTAAAAACTGAATAAAAACAAAAAGAAAACGATGAAGAGAGAGTTTCTTATTGTTTATTAGTTCAGCTTTTTTATGCAGGTGGAACAATAAACAAATCTGCCTGCGGTTGCAAAGATAAAGGGTTTACCGATTGGAAATATAACTGCCTACAGGCAAGCGATTGGTTAAGCTGCGGGCAAGCGTCAGTTCATCGGCGTATTCCAGTTCTCCGCCAAAAGCAATGCCACGGGCAATAGTGGTTACTTTACAAGGCAGTTGCTGTATTTTTTTTTGAATATAGTAAATAGTAGTATCGCCTTGTATGTTTGGATTTAGGGCAAAAACAAGTTCTTCTGTTTCTTCTTCCGCAACACGATTGGTTAGCGATTCGATGTTCAACTGATCGGGACCAATGCCATCTAACGGAGAAATTACACCGCCCAACACATGATACGTTCCGCTGAATTGTTGGGTGCTTTCGATGGCGATTACATCGCGAATGGTTTCCACCACACATATCAGGCGCTGGTTGCGCAACGGGTTGGCACAAATGGCGCACACTTCGCCATCGCTTACATTGCCACAGCGTTTACAAAATTTAATTTCGCTGCGCATTTTAGTAATGGTTTCACCAAAATGGGCAACTTCAGGTTCATCTTGTTTTAGTAAATAGAGCACCAAACGAAGGGCGGTTTTTTTACCAATGCCGGGCAATTTTGCAAACTCATTTACGGCGTTTTCGAGTAGATTAGAAGCCAGTTGCATAGCTAACAAAGATACAAATTAGGAGAGGCTTTTGCAAAGAAATACAACACGGATAACACAGCTTTGCCCGGGATTAACAAAGTGTTTTTTGTTGAACCACAAAGGAGAAAAGAGCATGAATAAGCACGAGGTTTTTTGATAAAAACAAATCTAATACTCATAGCTCGAAGCTTTTAGCTCACAGCTTTCTCTTTAATATTTTACCAGTTCTTCTATCATCTTATCTAACCTTGATTTGGCTAAAAAATTCTTTTCTAACTCAATATTAAAAGGGATCGGAGTATCGAGGCTTGCACAGCGCATAACAGGTGCATCCAACATTAAAAAGCAATGTTCGTTGATCCAGGCAGACAGCTCACCGCCAATGCCACCGGTGAGTGTATCTTCATGCAAAATCAACACTTTGCCGGTGCGTTGTACACTGGCTTTGATAGCATCATAATCCAACGGTAATAAAGTGCGTAAATCCAAAATATCAAATGAAACGTTGGTTTGTTTTTGTGCATATTCCATTGCCCAGTGCACACCCATTCCATACGTGATGATGCTGATATCTTTTCCCCTTTGCACTATTCTTGCCTTGCCAATTTCGGTTTCATAATATTCATCCGGAACCTTTCCGGTAATACTTCGGTACATGGCTTTATGCTCAAAAAAAAGTACCGGATTCGGGTCGTTAATAGCAGCAATTAGCAAGCCTTTGGCATCCAACGGCGAAGAGGGATACACTACTTTTAAACCCGGCGTATGCACAAACCAGGCTTCGTTGCTTTGGCTATGAAACGGACCTGCGCCAACGCCTGCGCCGGTTGGCATACGGATAACAACATCGGCATTTTGCCCCCAGCGGTAATGTATCTTGGCAAGGTTGTTTACAATCTGGTTAAAACCAACCGTTACAAAATCGGCAAACTGCATTTCCATTATGCTTTTAAAGCCTTCCAAACTTAAGCCCAGCGCGGCTCCTACAATGGCGCTCTCACATATTGGTGTATTGCGTACACGTGCTTTGCCAAAAGCCTGTACAAAGCCTTCGGTGATCTTAAATGCACCACCGTATTCAGCAATATCCTGACCCATCAAAATCAAATTTTTATGTTGCTGCATGCTTTGATACAAGCCATCTTTTATCGCATCTATAAAGCGTTTGTCGGTAGTGCTTTGATTTGTTTTTACCGAAAAAACATCGTTGATAACCGGTACTGTCGGGCGACGATAATTAAGAGCCGAAACAGCATATACATCATTAATTTCTTCGTCCGAATCGGGATGAATAGGAGACGTATTATTGGACAAAACCAATTCTTCTTCTATGGATTTTTTGATGTGGTCTTTTATGTCTTCTATCTCAACTTGTCTGATAATGCCTTCATTCAGCAAGAAGGTTTCATAATTGCTGATCGGATCTTTTTTCTTCCATTCCTCAAACAAATATGAAGGTACATACTTCGTTCCACTGGCTTCTTCATGTCCGCGCATCCGGAAGGTATCGCATTCAAGTAAGCATGGCTTTCCTTCCCTAATACACTGCATCCGGATGCGGCTCACTGTTTCTATCACTTCTAAAATATTATTCCCGTCAATGCGAACGCCTCTCATGCCATATCCTTTAGCTCTGTCAACCAAATGCTCGCAGGCATATTGTTCATTGGTAGGCGTGCTTAAGCCATAGCCATTGTTTTCGATTAAAAAAATAACAGGCAGCTTCCACACCGCAGCCACATTCAGTGCTTCGTGGAAATCACCTTCGCTTGTTCCGCCTTCTCCGGTAAAGGAGAGTGATACTTTGTTTTCATTCTTTAATTGATACGCTAACGAAACGCCATCGGCAACAGCAAGCTGCGGGCCGAGATGCGAAATCATTCCGCAGATATAGTGTTCTTTATTGCCAAAATGAAAGCTGCGTTCTCTGCCTTTGCTATAGCCTTCCTTGTTGCCCTGCCACTGCATGAACAGTTGATGTAACGGCATGTTGCGCGTGGTGAAAACACCGAGGTTGCGATGCAGCGGCATGATCCATTCATCGGCCTGCATGGCATAAGTGCTGCCTACGGCAATGGCTTCCTGCCCAATGCCGCTAAACCATTTGCTGATTTTGCCTTGACGGAGAAGAACCAACATCTTCTCTTCTATCATTCGCGGCAGCAACAGCTTTTTATAAATGTCAATCAGTTGCTCATTCGTAAAACCTCTTCTATTAAATTGCATGAAACCGTTTTGGCGTTATGGCAAGAACGAAGATAAAGGAAAGCTGCAAGTGTTTAGCTGCGAGCTATGAGCTACAGGCGATTACCAATACATTTGTTTTTGCACCAAAAATCCGATGCTCATAGCTCACAGCTCAGGGCTCATAGCTATCTAAAAAATATCTTCCAACTCCTGTAAATGATGAATCGTGTAAGTAGGTTCAAGGTAATCAGCTATGTCTATACAAAGATGATTCACAAATACAGTGTCCAAGCCAGCGTTCATAGCGCCGGCAATATCGGCATCAAGGTTATCTCCGATCATAATACACTCTGCCGAATTGGTGTTGCAGCGTTGCATGGCAAACTCAAAAATTTCTTTAGCCGGTTTTAAGCTGTTGCTGTTTTCCGAAGTAATGATTTCTATAAAAAAATGACGCAGATTGCTGCTGGCAAGCTTGCTGTGCTGTATAGCATCAAACCCGTTGGTGATGAGGTGCATTGCATAGCCTTTTTCTTTTAAATAAGTAAGAATTTCGATGGTATAAGGAAATAAGTTTTTTTTAAACGGAAGACCTTCTAAAAAACCTATTGCCATCTTTTTTGCAAGAACTTCGTCGGCAATTTTAAAGTCTAATAATGCCAGCCACATGCGCTTCCAGCGAAGCTCATCCTGTTTAATAAAACCCTTGGTGTATCTGTCCCACAGCTTGTTGTTGTGATAGCTGTATTGATTAAAGAAAGAATCAAAATTGTACACGCCTCTTTGTTCCAGATGATGGGCGATGTGCAAATCGTACAATGTTTCTTTTGCGTTGGTTTCAAAATCCCACAGAGTATGATCGAGATCGAAGAAGAGATGTTGGTATTGTTTCATAAAAGAAAGGGTTCAAATGTAAAAAGGAAGCTTTGATGTTGTTCAACTTTTCCATTGTTTGTATGATTATTTTTACTGAATAAATTTCTACCATGAACATCGTTATCACCGGAGCATCCAAAGGCTTGGGCTTTGCCATTGCAGAAGCGTTTGCGGCAGACACTCATCCGCATACTTTTTTTCTTTGCGCCCGCAATCAAAACGGATTGGAAGAAGCAGCCCATAATTTGGGGCAAAAACAAACTCATCATACCATACAAACAATGGCTTGCGATATTACCAACAAAGAAGAAGTGATGCAATTTGCCGATTGGGTTGTAGGGCAAACAACGACAATAGATATTCTTGTAAACAATACAGGCAGCTTTCTACCGGGTGGTATTTTAAACGAAGCCGATGGCACACTCCAAACCATGATGAACATTAACTTATACGGTGCTTATCATCTTACGAAAGCCTTGCTTCCTAATTTCGTGCAAAACCAAAAAGGGCACATTTTCAATATATGTTCTACTGCTGCTTTAGGAGCTTATTCTAACGGCAGTTCATACAGTATCAGCAAGTTTGCCCTGATGGGTTTTAGTAAGAATTTGCGGGAAGAAATGAAAGAACACAACGTAAAAGTAACCACTGTTTATCCGGGTTCTTTTTACAGCGATAGCTGGAAGGAAAGCAACATTGACCCAAAAAGAATTATGGAAACGGCTGATATTGCTAACATGATTTTTACTGCTGCACATCTTTCGCCACAAGCCTGTGTAGAAGAAATTGTATTGCGGCCACAATTGGGAAACATATAAATTAAGCTGCAAATTTCAAGCTATCAGGAAGCAGGAAATAAACCGATTCCCAATCTTGAATACTTGATGCTTGTAGCTTGAACCTTCTATCTTTCTATCTTCGCCGCATGGAAGAGTTGTTGCAACAAATAGCGCATTACAAAGAAGACATTCATACATATACCGCGAAAACGCCGGAAGAAGTAGAAGCGTTTCGCATTAAATATCTCGGTACCAAAGGCATTGTAAAAGCCGTAATGGGCGAAATGAAAACCGTGCCTGCCGAACGGAGACGCGAGGCCGGACAAATGCTGAATGAATTTAAACAATTCACCGAAGCCAAATACGAAAGCATAAAAGAAGCCACCAGCGGCAAGTTGCAAGCTGCAAGCAATGAGGTTGATATAACACTGCCCGGTTCGCCTGTTGAAGGGGGAAGCCGGCATCCGTTGAGCATTGTGCGCAATAATATTGTAGCTATATTTAAAAGGCTTGGATTTGCAGTAGCTGAAGGCCCCGAAATAGAAGACGACTGGCACAACTTCGGCGCAATGAATCTTCCTGAAAACCATCCTGCCCGCGATATGCAGGACACGTTTTACATTCATCAAAATCCTGACTGGCTTCTGCGCACACATACCAGCAGCGTGCAGGCAAGAGTTATGGAAACACAAAAGCCGCCCATCCGTGTTATCTGTCCCGGCCGTGTGTATCGTAACGAAACGATCAGTGCACGGGCGCATTGTTTTTTTCATCAGATCGAAGGCTTGTATGTGGATGAAAATGTAAGTTTTGCCGACTTAAAACAAACCCTATATTTTTTTGTGCAGGAGATGTTTGGAAAGGAAGTGAACGTGCGGTTTCGCCCCTCTTATTTTCCTTTTACAGAACCCAGTGCAGAAATGGACATTACATGTTTGATTTGCGGCGGTAAAGGTTGCACTGTTTGCAAACACACCGGCTGGGTTGAAATTTTGGGTAGCGGCATGGTGCACCCTAAAGTGTTGGAAAATTTTGGCATTGATCCCGAACAGTACACAGGCTTTGCTTTTGGTATGGGTGTTGAACGTGTATGCCAGTTGAAATATCGTGTGAATGATTTGCGTTTGTATTCGCAGAACGATGTGCGGTTTTTAAAACAGTTTAAGGGCGCGGTGTAAGTTTATTTTTGCCATAAAATAGTTTGTGCAAGACCTATAAGGTTTAAAAAATCTTATAGGTCTTGCACTTCATTTTTTCAGCAAAAACAAAAAACAACAATTCAATATCATTCTGTTTTCATTCCAATATCATTTTTCATCTAACTTTCCTTTATGAAAACGGTTCTCAAAAAGCATCCGCTTGCCATTCGCTGGTTTCATTGGCTCAACTTTCCCTTGCTTGCCATTATGATATGGAGCGGTATGCTCATTTACTGGGCTTACGATCCCTATAAAATAAAGCTCGGCAGCAAAGAGGTTTTTCATTTTTTCCCCGATGGTTTTTACAATGCGTTGCACATTCCGCACCGCCTGGCAGAAGGCATGAGCTTTCATTTTGCTTTTGCGTGGCTTTTCATCATTAATGGACTGCTGTACGTTTTATACACCGTTTTTTCGGGCGAATGGCGATACCTGTTGCCCAATAAACATTCTTTCAGAGAAGCGTGGCAGGTACTGCTTTACGATCTTCACATCCGAAAAATTCATCCGCCGCAGGCGAAATACAATGCCGCCCAACGCATTGCTTATACCGCTATTATTTTTATGGGAATGGCTTCGGTGCTTACAGGCTTTGCCGTTTACAAGCCAACGCAGTGGAACTGGCTTACGGCAATCTGCGGTGGTTATGAAGCAGCCAGAATGGAACACTTTATTCTAACACTTGGCTATGTATTGTTTTTCATAGTTCACATTGCACAAGTGATTAAAACCGGCTGGCACAACTTTCAGGCAATGGTTACAGGTTTTGAAATCATTCCCAACAAAACTTATCCTGCAACTGCAAAAAATGAGGCAAATGAAAAAGCATGATTTTTTTGACCGCACGCAAATAGAGAGCGAAACCAAAATCCAGCGCCGTACCTTCTTTTCTTTTGTTGGTTTTTTAGTCGCAGGTGCAACAGGATTTTTGGGTTGGAAATGGCTTAATCGGCAGCCACAAATTGAAGGTGCTTTGCAACCTTTGCGAAAGACATTAGAAGCAAATGAAAAGATTCTCACTTCTACTTTTAGTGATGGTCATTTAGTAAAAACTTATGCAAAGGAAAAGGCAGATAAAAACGTTCGCAAGAACGGAACAGAAGGCTTGCAAAATAACATAGATGGCAATGCCTGGCGATTGAATGTAAAGAAGGCCGATGGCAGCCTCATTGCTTTTAATTTGGATGAAATAAAAAAATTACCGAAGCAGGAAATTGTTTATGATTTTAAATGTGTGGAAGGCTGGAGCCAGATTCAGCACTGGGGTGGTGTTACGCTGCGCGATTTTGTTTTTGCCAATAAATTAGAAGAAGAAACAAAAGCAGAAATTTATCGGCTTGCAAACGCCCAACGGAGAATATTATGTAGGGCTTGATATGCCGAGTGCCTGGCATCCGCAAACCATTTTAGCTTATGAGATGAACGGACAACCTTTAACCATGGAACATGGTTTTCCTTTGCGTTTGATTGTTCCGGTAAAATATGGAATTAAGAATTTAAAATGTATTGGCTCGATGTTTTTCAGCAATACCAAACCCCGCGATTATTGGGCAGAAAGAGGTTATGATTATTATGCGGGATTGTAAGGGAAGAAGCCATGAGTTGTGAGTAAAAAAACACTTAGTTAGACCTATAAGGTTTGACAAACCTTATAGGTCTAATACCCGGCTACGAAACAGCTGGCTGCTGATAGCTACCGAAACAACGGCAATATCACAAACTTCACTAAAATAAAAACAAGCGAAGCTAAAAAAACCAGCAATGAAATGCGGTTCATGCCATGCATCAATTTGATATTGAGATCACGCTTTGCATTCGGGTCACGTTTCTTAATGTATAAGTATTCGGCTATCTGTCTGAAAAATCCCATCTTTGTTTTTATATCAAATTTACAATTTTGGGGCAAAACAAAATGTTATGACAAGTTGTCCATGGCATAATAATGGATAATTCATAATCTTAAAAAGCTGAAAATCATGGATAGAAAATATAAAGTTTTGTTGTGTGAAGACGATACCAACTTAGGAATGGTTACCAAAAACGTATTGGAACTTCACGATTATGACGTAACGCTGGAACGCGATGGCAGATTAGGCTTGGCTGCATTTCAACGTGAACGTTATGATATTTGTTTGCTTGACATTATGATGCCTAACATGGATGGCTTTACACTGGCGGAAGAAATCAGAGACATTGATCCCGATGTTCCCCTGTTTTTCCTCAGTGCAAAAACAATGAAGAATGATATTTTGGATGGTTACAAACTGGGTGCAGATGATTATTTGACCAAACCGGTTGATACCGATGTATTATTGGCAAAAATAAGAGCCATCTTAAAACGCAATGAAGAGCTGAATAAAGAAAGCGAAAACATTGAGTTTGATTTAGGTTCATATCATTTTAATCCGAAACTGCGCCAATTGGGCATAGACGGAAAAATGCAAACGCTTTCACCAAAAGAAAATGAATTGCTGAAAATGCTTGCCGAGCATAAAAATGATTTGTTGCCGCGCGAACGTGCCCTGAAAAAAATATGGGGCAGCGATACCTATTTCAATGGCAGAAGCATGGATGTGTACATTGCCAAGCTTCGCAAATATCTGAAAGAAGATACCAACATCGAAATTGTAAACATTCATGGTAATGGCTTCCGTTTGGTAGCGCCATAATTTCTTACTATAAACAATCGAAAGCTGTTGATGGATGTCAACGGCTTTTTGTTTTTGCCGGGTTTCTGGTAATTTTCACTAAAACGCTTCTTACTTTTGCAGATTGTAATTCAATTCACGTAGTTTCGTATTCACCTTACTATTTCGAAATGGCAATTTTTGATATCTCACTTCCCAAACGTATTGCCAAAGCATTGCACTTGCCAGCCAACAATCCACGAAACCAACAACTTCGGGTATTGAAAAAACTGGTACGCAAGGCCCGTTTCACCGAGTTCGGACAGAAGTATAAATTTGATGAAATTGCATTTAGTAAGCATCCCGGAAAAAAGTTTCAGGAGATTGTTCCGGTGTACGATTACAATTCCATTTACAACGAATGGTGGTACAAAACCCTTGAAGGCAAACCCGACGTTTGCTGGCCCGGTAAAATAAAATATTATGCGCTGAGCAGCGGCACCAGCGAAGCCGCCAGCAAGTACATACCCATTACCAACGATTTGCTGCAAGGCAACAAAGTAACCATGATTAAGCAGTTGCTGAGCCTGCGCAACTACACAAATATTCCCGTAAAATCGTTAAGCAAAGGCTGGCTTGCATTGGGCGGCAGCACCGATTTGGAAAAAGGTCCGGGTTATTACGCCGGCGATTTAAGCGGCATCACGGCTATAAAATCTCCCATCTGGTGGCAACCGTTTTATAAGCCTGGGCGAAAAATTGCAAAAGAAAAAGACTGGAATAAAAAGCTGGATGAAATTGTAGCCAAAGCTCCGCAATGGGATATTGGTTTTGTGGTTGGCGTGCCTGCGTGGATACAGATGTGCATGGAGATGATTGTGGAAAAATATAAGCTTAACACTATCCACGATTTGTGGCCCAACCTTGCTTTTTTTGTCCATGGTGGCGTAAGCTTTGAGCCGTATAAAAAAGGATTTAAAAAATTATTAGGTAAGCCCATCACTTACATCGAAACCTACCTTGCTTCCGAAGGTTTTATTGCCTACCAGGACAGGCAGTATTCGCATGGCATGAAGCTCGTTACCAACGAACACATCTTTTTTGAATTTGTTCCGTTTGATGAACATCATTTTGATGCAGAAGGCAATGTATTACCCGATGCAAAACCACTGATGATTCATGAGGTGGAAGAAGGAAGAGATTATGCTATTCTCATTAGCACCAGCGCAGGCGCATGGCGTTATTTGTTGGGCGATACCATTCGTTTTACCAATATAGAGCGCAGCGAAATTGTAATTACCGGCAGAACACGGCATTTTTTAAGTTTGGTGGGCGAACATTTGAGCGTTGATAACATGAACCAGGCCATCCAATGGGCTGCAGAAGAATTGAATATATCTATTCCTGAATACACGGTTGCCGGTGAGCCGTATCAATCCTTTTTTGCTCACCATTGGTATGTAGGTTGCAATGATGTGGTAAATAGCGAAGTGCTGCGCCGGAAAATTGATGAGAAACTAAAAGCCATTAACGACGACTACCGAACCGAACGCAAAAGCGCATTAAAACAAATCTTCCTCGATGTGCTGCCTGAAGAACAATTTTTTGAATTCATGCGGGCAAAAGGAAAAATAGGTGGTCAGCATAAATTTCCGCGCGTATTGAAAGGTGCCATTTTAGAAGACTGGAAGAAATTTTTGGTGGGCGAAATGGTGTAGAGCTTACGCACGTTATAAAATACTACAAAAACAGTATAATAGCTAAAAACAAATCTTCAAATAACGTAAACAAATTGGCCACATTACCTCTATTTAAGAAGTTGTGTTTTTTTGTTTTCAAACTCTTCTTGAGTGATAACTCCTTTTTCTTTTAATGAATGTAATTTTTCTAATTCCTCAGCAGTTGAATTAGTAAATGATTTGTTTCTTGAGTTACTTCTTCCACTCAAATATTTAATCAATAGAAAAATTAAAATAATAGGAATACCTATTACAATAAACATTAACAGTAATTCCTGAAATCCAAGGTTTCCCATAAGGTGTTTTTATAAGCAAAAATACAATAAGTTTGGAGTTTGTTTTTGCCCTTTATTAAGGAGATATGATTATCACTTCCCTCAAAACTCTTTCTGAATAAATATCTTGTTTCGCTCTTTCAGTTTATTGTCTTCATACAACTCAAACGTAAACCAGCCCGCGTGTAAAAAATTAGCTTTGTCTATCATCAGTTCCGGTTCGGAAATGTGTTTGATAGAAAATACCTGCGTTCGGCTATCGGGTTCAAATACGCGAAGCGAATACGTTTTTTCTTTCGCCAAAGGAAGCCTTAAATTAATCACTCCGCTTCTGTCGGTAAACAAATATTGAGATGCCCGCCACGGACCGTTGTACACATAAGGCTTCAGCAAAACGGTATCATTTCCAAGCATAAACAAACTGTCTTTTGTTTTTGCATATACCGAATCTTTAAACTTTAAAAACGAAGTGTAAGGCAATCGTGCAACAATAGTATCAACGGTTTTAATAGTAACGCTATCGTTGGTTTTAGCCAGTTGCGCCGCCACCGAATCGGCCAATAAAGCAGGCGCCGTATTTTTTACTTTAGAGAAAAAATACGCATTGTTGCCAAGCATGTAAAAAATGCGGTAATACACTTTTACGCCAGGATAATACGGCTCGATAAAACCATTTTCGGGCAGTTCGGGCGATGGTGTAGAGAACACCGTTTTGTAATGATGAACACTGTCGTAAGAACGCTGCACATTAATTTGAATCAAATCTTCACCATACGGATTTACCCAACCGATACGCACTTTGTTATTGCCGATAATTTGTAAATCGAACTGTGGCAATGCCTGTTTTAACTGTTGTGCAAACAGCAGGGAAGAAACCATTGTAGTAAAGCACAAACCAATAACTCTTATAAATATTTTCATTGGTGAGAGAGAAGAAAAAACAAATATAGCGTTCAGTAATTTATTAAAAAGTCAAAGCCTCTTTTGGCAATGATAAATTGCCCTGCAAACCTCCCGTATGAATAAACAAAATACGGCTATTGGGTGGAATGAGATTGCCATTTGCAATTACATCGCGCAAGCCATAGAAAGCTTTTGCGGTATAAACAAAATCGAGTGGCAGGCCGTGTTGCAGCCACATTTCATTCATGAATCCAATCAACTTCAAATCATATTTTGCATAGCCTCCAAAATGATAATCGTGCAATATCAATGTTTGTTTTTGCTCATTTTTTTGAGGTAACAATTGCGCTACTTCTTTTGTTATACTTACATTATTTTTTAAAGCGCTAAACCCAATTATCGTTTGATGTGGCAATGCCGCTTGAACCAAACCAGCAAGCGTTGTTCCGGTACCAACGGCGCAAGCAATGTGTGTATAGTTTTCAATGTCATCAACCAGTTTTACAATATCAGCAGCACCTTTGCTCCTAACATTCCATAACCACCTTCATCTAATCCAATATACATTGTTGAATAACCCTTTTATAACTGCTTTGTTTTTGTACTGTTCGCGACTCACAAAATGCAATTGCATACCATAAGCCTGTGCCTGGAACAGCGTGTGGGAAAGGGTTTGCGGCTTCTCTCCTCTTACCACGCCAATGCATTGCAGGTTCATTTCTCTGCAGGCAAAAGCCGTTGCCACAATGTGGTTCGAATAAGCTCCGCCAAATGTTGCAATGGTGTTGTAGCTCTTTTTGCAAAGCATCTTCCAAATAATATTTCAGCTTGAACCATTTGTTGCCGCTTACTACTTTATGCCATTCATCTAATCGCAACACATCAAGTTTATATTTTGCCTGTTGCAGCCAGTCGTGCATCTATATGTTTGTATTCGTACTCGATGTTAAGTCTTCATTCATTTTTATAAAACATTTGCCCATTATTTGCTATGGTTTAGCTTCGCAACATTCTAAAAAATCAATTATGCAGCCAACCTTGGTTATTCTTGCAGCGGGCATGGCAAGCCGCTATGGAAGTATGAAACAAACACAATCGTTTGGGCCTTCCGGCGAAACCATTATGGATTATTCTATTTATGATGCCATTGAAGCCGGCTTTCAAAAAGTGGTGTTTATTATTCGTGAAGATTTTGCCGATGCCTTCGTTGGCATTTTTGAGCCAAAACTAAAAGGAAGAATCGGAACCGATTATGTATTTCAAAAGTTGGATGC
Source organism: uncultured Chitinophagaceae bacterium (assembly GCA_963847085.1). Lineage (GTDB taxonomy): Bacteria > Bacteroidota > Bacteroidia > Chitinophagales > Chitinophagaceae > Ilyomonas. The sequence continues at coordinate 187,104 of CAWJYO010000009.1, forward strand.
TTTTACCGATGGCTTTGCTGTTCCGAAAGACCGCGTAAAACCTTGGGGAACCGGGCAGGCCGTGCTTTGTACAAAAGGTGCTATAGATGAGCCGTTTGCTGTAATTAATGCCGATGATTTTTACGGAAAAGATGCGTTTAAAAAAGCATACGATTTTTTACTACACGTGTTTCCGACAGCCGGTTTGCTGTGCTTGGCTACGAGCTTTCCAACACATTAAGCGAGAACGGCAGCGTGAGCCGTGGCGTGATTAGCACCAACGAAAACAATGAGTTAACAGGCATTGACGAACGATTGAAAATCTATCGCAAAGATGGTAGCATTGTGTATGAAGATGGAGATCAACTCGGTGCCACTTGCTGAAGATACCCAAGTGAGCATGAACTTTTTTTGTTTTGCCCCTAATTTTATTTCGTTCTGCGAGCGTTTGTTCCAAGAATTTTTAAGTGAAAACATCAATAATATCAAAGCCGAATTTTTAATGCCGCAAGCTGCCGATCAGTTTATCAAAGAAGGATTAGGCCAATTAGAAGTAATACCTACCAGCGCCAAATGGTTCGGTGTAACGTATAAAGAAGATGCGCCGGTTGTAAAAGCCGATATTGAAGCCCTGGTAAAGAGTGGTGCGTATCCTGAAAAGCTGTGGGCATAGCAAAGTGATTTGTTTTTGCACAAAAAAGAGAAGGCGAAAGCCTTCTCTTTTTTGTTTTATCATCTTTTATAAGATCATTTTATTTCTTTTCTTGATCAACCGGCAAAGCAGTTTTGACAATTCAATTTTTTATGGAGGGAGTATTACTATTGTAAATTTAGGTATAAAAATGGCATAATATTTTCTATAAAAGTATAAAAATATACTTTGTTTAACTGACAAACATTTTATTCTATGAAAATTCGATTTGCCCCATTTCAGTTCTTACCTCTGTTTTTTGCAGGCATTTTATTATCTGGATTGGTTTCCTGCAAGAAAATACAATCTACACCAGAGCAAACCATTACCGGAGTTGTTACGACGAACCAAAGTTTCAGTTTATTAGCTTCCGCCGTTCAAAAAGCTGGCTTAGCACAAACTTTAAATGGTACAGGCCCCTTTACTGTATTTGCACCTAACAATGATGCATTTCAGGCATCGGGAATTACCAGTACAACCATTAACGCTTTATCCGCAGATCAATTAAAGGCAATCTTACTTTATCACACTTTAACGTCTAAAGTGCCGGCAGCCAATGTACCTGTTGGTCCTAATGCTGCGGTTGCTACAGCCGGCGGCGATTCAATTTATTTAACAAAAAATAGCAATGGTGTATTTGTAAACGGTGTGAAAGTGGTGCAGGCCGATGTTGCAGCCAGTAATGGTGTGATTCATGCGATAGGAAATGTGTTGATGCCGCCGGTAGGAAATTTGGTAGCAACAGCACAATCCGACACCAGCTTTACTTATTTGGTGGCCGCAGTTCTCAGGGCAAGCCAGGGAAGTACCAATGTAGCAGCGGTTCTTTCAGGTACTGGTCCTTTTACCGTTTTTGCACCCACGAACCAGGCTTTCCGAAATGCCGGTTTTCCTACCATTGCGTCTATCCAGGCAGCTGATCCCAACACGTTAGCTACTATTCTTACTTATCATGTGGTTGCCGGACGTGTTTTTTCGTCTGACTTAACTAATGGAGCTATGCCAGCTACCTTAAACGGAGAAATGGTAACCATCAATCTCAGTAACGGAGCTACTGTGAAAGGAAAAGGAAATTCGAGTGCATCAAATATCAGCAAAACCAATATTGTGGCTACCAATGGCGTAGTACATGTTATTGATCAGGTATTGTTGCCGTAGCGGCTTAACAAGTATTGATGAATGAAGGGAAATAAATAAAAGGTTGGAGATTTTCATTAGCAATAGAGGGCAAAAGCAAAATTTGGGCACCAACTACATTAATCATCACAAGAACAGTGATAGCAATTGATGAATCAAATATGGGAGATTAGCGATAGAGGAAGTTGTATAGTTCGGAGAACAAAAAGGGAAAGAAGGTTGGTGCCTCATTTTGCTCATTGGTTACTCAAAAAGAGTTAAGTAATTGAATTTTTAAAAGGTTAATTGTTGAATGAAGGCTTAAAAACGTTTCAATGTTTTTGTAGAGTTTTATTGTTATAGCTCTCATGAGTGGGGGCTATAACAATTTTAAACCCATTTTCTTAAAAAGATTGACTATAGCGAATTTGTTGATTTTGGAATTAACTTAGCCAGATATTCATATCCAATTATCAAAATTTTGAACCATGAATTATGATCTGCTAAAAGATGCCATTGAATTGATTAAAGATTTCGAAGCCCAGGCGCAAAAAGGAAATAGGTACACCAATGATATTGATGGCTTCAGGCACTGGCTGGTAAATAATTCTTCTGATAACACGGTTGCCGTCCAACCCGATTGGGAAGGAAAAGCACATGGTCGAAGCCCTGAAAGCATCATTAACACCCTGATTCAGCACGTGAACCGATATGCAAAAACCTATTCTAAATCGGCCATCTACAATTCAGATTTTTCTACACAGGAAGAATTTATTTATCTCATTAATTTAAAAGCATTTGGTGCGATGACCAAGATGGATCTGGTTAAGAAAAACATTCATGATAAGCCCGTAGGTATGCAAATCATCAACAGGTTAATCAAGCAAGGATGGGTAGAACAAAAAGATTCGGAAACAGATAAACGGAGTAAGGTAATTACAATAACACAAAGAGGTGTAGACGCACTGCAACAACAAATGGAGAAAATACGCCAGGCAACAAAGGTTGTAACCGGTGATTTGACTCACAACGAAAAAATGCAGTTGATTCAATTGTTACAAAAACTGGTTGACTTTCACCAGCCCATTTATAATCAAAATTTTTCACCAGCCGATTTGCTTGATCGTATCTATGACGATTCTCCTTTGGCTATATCTTCATCTTACAAAGAGAATAATTTGAAGAAGTAATAAAACTGTTTGCGGTTTTTGTTTGAAATCAAACAATAAAAATTCCTTTCTCAGCACTGTTTCAAAAGGCAATAAGTGTTAAATTAAAAAAGCCGATATTGAAGTGTTGGTAAAAAGCGGTGCAGATAGTGAAAATTGTAGATGTAAGAAAGTGATTTGTTTTTGCATAAAAAAGAGAAGGTATAAGCCTTCTCTTTTTTTTTGTATTATTCTTCTTTTGAGAGACGCTGCCCGAACCGAAGTTTTTCGTGTGAAAAAGGGCTGCAAAAATTTTGAAAGCTTTACCTTTTTGTGGCAAAAACAAAAGATCTGTATTTGAAGCACCTCATAGAAGGGACAATTACAGCAGGGCTGAGTTATATTAATTCTCTAATTTTGGTATCATGAACACTACAACAGAGTAACCTATTGCTCACACTCATAAATCATTGTTATGCTACAGCCAGCTATGACACAAAAGCCAGGTGTCAATCAACCTTCATGGCTTACCATTTTAAGAGTTCTGTTAGGCATTATTTTAATTTGGAAAGGCATTAACTTCATTCTCGACATTTCTGTGTTACAGTCGTTGATACAACACACGGGCGTAGGAGTATTTTCCGACAGCTCAGGAGTTCTTTCGTTTATCGTAAGCTGGCTTTCCCTGCTTTGCGGCTTTTTAATAATAGTAGGTCTGTTTACAAGGGCATCATCCATTGTTATGATCCCCATTATCATTGTGGCGATTTTTTTCGTAAACATAAAAAATATAGAAAGCAATGCTTTCGAGCTAATCCTTACCATTGTTGTTCTTATTTTACTGATTCTTTTTGCTATCAAAGGAAGTGGAGTGCTTTCGGCAGATGAATATTTTCGCAGAGGCGCTGCCTTCGACAGAAAAGATAACAATGCCACTAATAGAACGATTGACAATTTCTAAGCAATTGGTTTAAATGTATAAAGCATAAGACGTATTGCGCAGCTTTAATTCAGGCATTGCAGGAGAGAAATAAATGTGGTAAAAACAAACTCTTATTGAGCTTTTAGATATTCAAAAACGATTTCGCCTTACTTCATCACCATCAACTTTACAGTCTTAATTTGTCCATTAGCTGATGTTACTTTTACAACATATACACCAGAAGAAAAGCGTGCTGTAGCAATGGGAAAGTAAGTAGCGCCGCTGCCAATGGTTGCATCGTAAATCTTTCGTCCCTCCATATCAAAAATAGATACTGATTGTGCGTTGAATGAAACGTCTAATAACAAGGTTACTTTGCTAACGGCAGGATTAGGAACTAAAGTTATCACACCATTGCGCACGAACACAACAGCGCGAACCGGAGAAATAACTTTTGTATTTCCATATTTATCAACCATCAAAATGCGATAAAAATTTTTGGCGCCTGCAGGCTGATTATCAGTAATAGAATAATGGAAGCCAACGCCTTGCACAGCAATGGTATCAAGTGGCGTAAAATTGAGGCTATCGGTGCTGCGCTCTACTATAAAATTGCTGATGTGAAATTCCGATACTGTAGTCCAGCTAACCAGCGATGAAATGTTGTTCTCTGCCGTTGCACTCACATCGGCAAAAGCAGGCTGCACTACGCCGTTGCTATCGGTGTTGAAATTGCCTACTTCTGCACTAACAAGGTAGGATGAATTGCTGTTTACCAAACTAATGTGCTGCAAGCCGCCGCAGCCATCGGTTACAATAATATCATCAACATACCAGCCCTCGTAGCTTGTTCCTAAATCGGTGTACATTCTAAACCGTAGCTTGATGGATTTCCCTGAAAAAGAAGACAAATCAACAAACGAATGAATAAAGCCTGAATCTTTTGAACCGCCCGTAAACGCTGGCATTGGCGTACTTCCATAAGAAGTGTCGGTTGGGTTGAATGAATAAATCACACCATTGTATCCGTTGCTGATGAAGTAAGGCGCAGTGCTTATCCATGTCGTTCCGCCATCGGTTGAAACATCTATCATGCCACCATCATAACCGGCTTCGGTGTTGAAATAATGATAAAAAGAAAGCACAGAAAAATCGGTTGGAACAAATGTGTTTGAAATCAAACTAAAGTCGGATGCCGTTGCCGGATCAGGTGCAAACCATGAATGCGTTCCGCTATACGCCCGTGTTGTACTTGCCGTCCAGCCTGCGCTTCCTCTTGCCGTAGTGGAAGAGAAGCCGCCACTTGTATGTGCATCTCTGTCGTCGTACACAACAGTATCACGCGTGCAGCCTGCGGTATCGTTTGGCAGCAACGTAGCGCTGTACACATTGCTTTGCCCAACGGTTGTAAAATTGTTCAGGTTCCAGATTATTTGGTTGCCTTGTACTGAAGCCTGTGGTATAGTGCCCCCAACCGAGAAGGCGGCTGGAATGGTATCTATCAACACATAATTATTTTGCGGCAACTGGCATTCGCAGCTAACCGTTATTTTGGTAGTCAATTCATCGTTAATAGCGGTCAGGCTTTCGGTATGCAAGCGAAGGGCTGGCGCATCAAACGCTGCTGTTCCATCGCTTGTATTATCAGAGGAACCCTGCACTGCGCTCCATCCCATTCCTCTTCGTGCAAACGCATTCCAGATGGCGCATTTATGGCGGCTATTGTACAAAATTGAATCAGCGGCCAATATAGCATCACGCGCATCTAAAAAGCCCGGACTGCAAGGTTGCAGCTTCTCTCCTTCTATCACCAGTTGCAATGCCATCACATTGCCACCACTGCCTTTTGCATCATAAATATTTGTATTGATGCTCCTTCCTGTTTGATAATCGCCCATGTCATATCCCACAACGCCGAGCACCAAACTTCACCAATGTAATGCACTTCTCCGTTGGCCGCAAGGTCTTTATAAGTATGCGGATTCACCGTCATGTTGGTGCTGTAAGGATAGGTTCTTATACCATTACCAATTGCTGCTTCACCAAACACATACGTGCCGATGGTGCGCCCTTTCGCTGAATCAGCCAGGTTTGTTTTTGCCCAATTTTGTGTCATCATCAGGGCAAAATAATCGCTCCATCCTTCATCAGGTCGTTCGTTATTGCTCATGCAGCTTGCATTGGCTCCTGTAAGCCGGTGTGTAATACCATGACCATATTCGTGGCATATAATTCCATTGTCAAAATCGCCATCCAGCAATGGCGTTCCGGTTAATGTTGCCGTTACTGCATTGCCTTTTTTCAGCGCATTGGAAATGGCCAATCCATCGTTATAAGAAATAAGTATGGCAGGAATAACAATACTGGTATCGGTTCCACCCATAGTTAGTAAAGAAGTGCCTTGCGTGTTCACCATTACAACAGCGATAGCGCCTGCATTTTGCGCATTTTTTACTTTTTGAACGAAGGTGCAATTGCCTCTGTAAATAAGAGCTATCTTGCCTTTCAGATTGGTGGGTAAAGTATCAGAGCAAGCCAGCGTATCGGTATTGTACAAAACAATTGCGCCGCTGATTGGACCAACCGCAATCAGTTTGTTTTTTGGGCTAAAACCACTTTCCGTACAGCTATCGCTGCCTGCAATAAACGAGGGTGTTTTAACGACGAAAGAAGGCAGCTTCACGGCATCCCACAAATACATTTGCATACGTCCGCTGGTGCCATCATCGGGAGCGCTGAAGTTAGAATTGTTCAACCCGCTGCCATCGTGAGATTCTGCCAAAACCAAATCGTTGCCCAAACCACCACGTCCTAAATTATTTGCCTGAAAATTACCTGCCGGTTCGTCGAAACCATATTGATACATGACATCGTGCATCAGGTTATTCCAATAAAACAAATTGGTAATGGCAGCACTTTTATTTACCGATAACGAAGTGTTTAAATTAAAATCCGGCGCAAAAGGAAACGATAAATTGGGCAAAGCCGTAACCGATGTTGCCACGCTGCCCGGCGCGTTTTTATTAGCGCTATCATCATACGCAAACACATTGTTGCCGCGCGAAATATTATACGTGGTAGTGCCATCGTACTGCCAGCCAAGTGTGGTAGCATTGTTGCCAACGCCCGCCATCTCCCATGGATTGGTTACAGTGCTGATGTTGGCAATGTTGATATTTTCAGCAGGAAAAGGAACCACATTGTATGAAGCGTTTGTTGCGCCGTTGGGTGGCGAAAAAAAGTTGGATGGCGCTTTGTTTTCGTCATTATTTTTTTCATATACCGTAAAATTATTTTTATTGATGATGGCGCCGGTTGTTGCATCCACGCGAACGTTCCACCAATCTGGGCTGTCCGCAACATCAATGCTTACGTTCCATGCCAGGTGCCATTTTCCTAAACTATCGGCTGTCCAGCACAAGCCGGTTTCAATGTTTCGTTTGGCTATTTTTTGGGCTGAAAACAATTGCTTGTTGATATGATTGATGCTTTCATTTCTTACAAAAGAAAAATCTTTTGCAACCATTGGCAAATGCAGATGCAGCGCGGCTTTTCCAATGGCTTCCTGTGGCTGAATACTTGGTGTGGGTTTGGCAATCATCCCTTTTATTTTGAACGAAAATTCGCCCGATGAATACAACAGCTTATCATTTTTAAAAGCGAGTGTTTTAATGCTGTTGTAAACAGGTATGCCCTGATAGGTTTGCTGCAAATACAAATGCTGAATGCCGGTGTTGTTGTCAATATAATTTTTTAGGATGATGGCATCCTGAATGTCAGAAGCTGATAAGTTAATGCGGCTGGCAGCCAATGCGATTTTGTTTTTTGCCACTGTTTCATCTCTTGCTTGCGAAAAAGCCGTAAAAACAAAACACAGTAACAATAAGCTAATGATGATTCTTTCCTTCCATCCCCTGATTCCGTGCATATAAAATGTATGATGGTGTAAGCAGTTTGATAATTATTGGCTCCTTATATTTATCAAAAATGAGCAATATAACAATACAACCGTAAAAAAGTTTTTACAAACGCATAGCTCATAAAACGGCATTCTGCATTCGTTATTATAGCTTCATTTTTGCAACATTTGAAACACAAATAGTTTGAACCACAAACCTGTCTGCCGGCAGGCTTCATTACTTTACGACTTAGTGGTTCATGTCTTACAAAATATAAAGATGTATGATCAATCGTTCTGATATTCTTATCATTGGTGCAGGAGCTGCCGGCTTGATGGCAGCAAAGGAGTTATCACAAAAAGGAAAAAAAGTAATAGTGCTGGAAGCGAAACCACAAGCGGGCGGGCGCATTCACACATTGCACAACAATGGTTTTTTGCAACCTGTTGAAGCCGGTGCTGAGTTTATCCATGGCAACCTTCCCATCACATTGCGCCTGTTGAAAGAAGCTGGTATAAAATACACAAAAACAAAAGGCGAAATGGTGCGCAATATGGGTGGTAAATGGAAGGAAACGGATGAACCTGTGGAAGATTGGGACGAACTGATGCAAAAGATGAACGACTTGCAACAAGATACAACACTCACGCAATTTTTAAATGCAGAATTTGCAGATGAAAAGTATGAAGCTCTGCGGCAATCGGCCTTGCAATACGCGCAAGGATTTGATGCCGTTGATCCTGATAAAGCGGGTGTGTTTGCGCTGCGCGAAGAATGGCAGCATGAGGAAGAAGATACCTATCGTATTGAAGGCGGTTATGTGCAGCTCATCAATCATCTATTAACTTCATGTAAGCAACAGAACGCTGTTGTTTTGTTTGATAAACCCGTTGCTTTTATCGAATGGAAAGAAGGCGAAGTAACTGTTACGACTACAACAAAAGAAACTTTCCATGCGCAGCAGGTATTGATTACCGTTCCGATAGGTGTGTTAGCGGCTGAAGAGTGCACGCCTAATTTTATTCAATTCACACCCAGTTTGCCACAAATACAAAAAGCGGCAGAAGAAATAGGTTATGGCAATGTGATAAAAATATTGTTTCAGTTTTCTTCCTTTTTGTGGCAAAAACAAAAAGACGCGCTTTTTTTTATTTCGGATCAAAGCATTGCCACCTGGTGGTCGCAGCGTCCTTCCGGTTATCCATTGCTTACAGGATGGATTGCCGGTAAAAAAACCGATGAATTGATTGGAAAAGGCGAAGAAGAAATAAAGCAGTTGGCTTTGCAATCACTCGCCAATATATTCAATAAGAACAAGGAAGAGTTAACCAAATGGTTAACTGCCTGCTACATTGTGAACTGGCAAAACGATGTGTACGCAAAAGGTGCTTATTCGTTCAATACTGTTACCTCAGAAGAAGCTAAAAAACTGCTGAATAAAGGAATAGAAAACACGTTATTTTTTGGAGGTGAGGGGTTGTATTCCGGCGCATCGGGTGGAACGGTAGAAGCTGCGCTGGTAAATGGTTTGAGCGTTGCAAAGAAGATATTGGGAGAATAACATTTGTTGGTAAAAAAACTTCTGTTAGTTAAGTTTGGATTTGCATAAAAAAGAGGCAAAAACAAACATCCCGCTTTCGAATATTGAAATGACAACTATAAAAAAGCTACCGAAGATTTTACTTCCGGTAGCTTTTTATTTGAGTTGATAAATTAATTAATAGGCTGATACAGGCTCAACCTTTACTTTGGTTAAGCCTCTGCTGATAAAGCCAAGTTCTTTAGCAGCCGTTCTTGTTAAATCGGCAACGCGGCCAATGGCTTGCATGCCCTTGCTCATACGGTCGTTAATACGCACCAAAATAGACTTTCCATTCCGAAGATTGGTAATGCGAACCCAGGTATTGAGTTTAAAGAAATTACTGGCGGCACTCATTTCTGTATGATGAAATGTTTCGCCCGTTGCTGTTTCTGTGCCTTCGAGACTTTTGCTGTAAAAAGAAGCAATACCAACTACAGGTTTTGTCTTTTTATTTACATTAGAAGAATTCTGACCAAAACCAATTTCGTGCAATAATAAAAACGAAAACAAAAGAATATTCTTTTTTACAAATGAGAGAATCTTCTTTGTTTGTTTGCCAATTGCAGATGATTGCATATTGTGATATTTAAATAAGACAATTCCATTCCTCACATGAATCACTCTCAATAAACGATTACAGTAACGGCGAAAATATGGGAAAACCTATCTTTTACCGCCTTTTACCTGTTAATTTTTGGTTTGCCACAGTAAGCAATAATCGCACCATCTGTTTATAAAACGTGGGGAAGCTTTTGTTCGAGAAGTAATAAATCTGTTAAAACCATCGCTGTTACAGCTTCTAATACAACGGGAACGCGTAAGGCAATGCACAGATCGTGGCGGCCTTTTACCGAAAAAGTTTCAATTTGGTCGGTTTCCCAATTCCAGGTTTGCTGTTCTTTTGGAGTTGAAGAAGTAGGCTTAATTGCAATGCGAAGCACTATTTCATTGCCATTGGTAATGCCGCCTACAACGCCGCCGGCATGGTTTGTTTTTGTTTTGCCCGACGCATCTTCGATTGCATCGTTGTGTTCAACACCAAACATACGGGCAGCAGCGAAACCAGTTCCAAACTCAATGCCGCGCACGGCAGGAATAGAAAACACAGCATGAGATAAAAGCGATTCAACCGAATCAAAAAAAGGTTCGCCCAAACCAATCGGCAAACCATTTACACGACACTCAACAATGCCACCAATGGAATCTTTCCTATCAATGGCTTTTTGCAAGCCTTTGTCTAAATCTTTTTCACCACCAATTTCAAGAATGGAAGATTTTACTACAATGTTATGATACTGTAATAGTTTCTTTGCTATTACACCTACTGCAACGAGGCACACGGTGAGCCTTCCGCTGAAATGTCCGCCACCGCGGTAATCTTCATAGCCACCAAATTTTTTACTGGCAACAAAATCGGCATGACCTGGCCGCGGTACGGCGCGTTGCTTTGCATAATCGGTGCTGCGTGTGTTGTTGTTTTCAAACAGAATAGTAAGTGGTGCGCCGGTAGTTTTATCATTAAAAACACCGCTTTTGAAAATGGGCAAATCGCTTTCCTGGCGTGGTGTTGTGCCCTTTTGTGTGCCGCCTTTGCGGCGCTCAATATCTTCTAAAAAATCATCAATGGTTAAGGGCAAACCGGCAGGCATTCCATCTATGTTTACACCCACACTTTCACCATGCGATTCGCCAAAAATGTTTACTCTGAATATGCGACCAAATGAATTCATGCCCAATCCGCTTTAGGCGGAGAATTTTAAAAATGATTGATTAAAATGGATACAAGTTGAAAATCTGGAAGAACATAGCGATTTTGAAGAAAGAATAATCTAATTATCTTAATCTTATCTATCTATCTAAATTTTCCTCAAAGCGTCAATCCCCACTTCTCAAACTCCTTCTTTGTGTCTTCATAGTTTTGGTGATGAACACCGCGCAAACCCACTGTTTCCGCTACTTGTACAAACATCCTTCTGTCTTCGAGATACAGCGTTTCTGAAGGGTTCACCTGGGCAATGTCAATTGCCACTTTAAAAATGTCAACATCTGGTTTGCGGAAATGAACAAAAGAAGAGTTGATATAAAAATCAACAAAGCTGTTGAGCGCAAATTTGCGAATGCGGTATTCATTTAGTTCTCTGCCTTCATTATTTACCACCGCTATCTTCAGGTTGTATTTTTGTTTTAAGCCTTTTACTAAGTTCAACATATCATCAAAGGGTTGAGACTGCTCGAACATAAAGCGCTTAAAATCTTCTTTAGAGAAATATCTTTTTGTATAAAACACTACACGCTCTAAGTATTCATCTAACGTTATTTTTCCCACTTCATACGTGTCGAATGTCATGCTATGGCGGTCCTGTGTTTCTTTCGGGTCAATACCAAAATGCTCCACCGCTTTGGCACGTGAGTTATGATCCCAGCCGTTGGTGAGCAACACACCGCCTATATCGGTAAATAGAGTTTTGATTTGTTGATTATTCATGTGTCAAAAATAAACCAGGATTTTGTATGATTTTACTGATTCGGCTGATGATTGATTTTTAATAGAAGAGGTTTTTGTACAAAACAAAACGCGTTCAATAATTGACTAAGGTTTTTTATTGCAAAAACAAATCTTCCCAATCTGTAAAATCATATAAAATCCTGGTTCTGATTATGCAACGGTAATTTCTTTTTCCAAATACACGTCTTGTATTGCATTCAACAATGCAATGCCATCTTTCATGGGTCGCTGAAACGATTTACGACCTGAAATCATGCCCGTGCCACCGGCGCGTTTATTAATCACGGCGGTTCGTACTGCTTCTTTTAAATCAGTCGCACCTTTCGATTCACCACCTGAATTGATCAATCCTGAACGACCCATATAGCAATTGATAACCTGGTAACGGCACAAATCAATTGGATGATCGCTGCTCAGTTCTGTGTACATGCGTTCATCCCATTTACCATAGCTTTTTCCATCTGCGTTCAAAGCTTTATAACCGCCGTTGTTTTCAGGCAATTTTTGTTTGATGATATCTGCCTGTATTGTTACGCCCAAATGGTTGGCTTGTCCGGTTAAGTCAGCCGACGCTTCATAATTCACACCGTTTATTTTAAAAGCATTGTTGCGCACATAGCACCACAACACTGTTGCCATTCCCAATGAATGCGCTTCTTCAAATGCACGTGCAATTTCAATAATCTGCCTGTCGCTTTCTTCTGAACCAAAATAAATAGTTGCGCCAACAGCAACGGCTCCAATGTTCCAGGCGTCGCGCACGGTGCCAAACAAAATCTGGTCGTATTTATTGGGATAAGACAGCAATTCATTGTGATTGATTTTTACAATAAAAGGAATTTTATGTGCCCACTTTCTTGCCGCTGCCGCTAGTACGCCAAACGTTGATGCCACTGCATTGCAGCCGCCTTCCATTGCAAGTTTTATAATATTTTCGGGATCGAAATATTCGGGGTTCGGTGCGAAAGATGCGCCGCCACTGTGTTCTACCCCCTGGTCAACCGGCAGAATAGAAAGATAGCCTGTACCTTTTAATCTGCCATGATTGTGCATTTGTTGGAGGCTTCGCAAGGTTTGAGCGTTGCGGTTGGATGGCACAAACACATCATCTATAAATGTGGGTGAAGGCAGGTGCAGCTTATCTTTGGTAACAGTGCTGCAGGTATGCGTGAAAAGCGATTCATTTTCTTTTCCCAACAAATCGGTTATCTGCTGATAGTTCATAAGTAAAAATTAGGATGATAAGATTACTCTTTCACAACAGTTGCGCCTAATGATGCAAGATGCTCATAAAAATTAGGGTAGCTTTTACCAACAGCACCTGCTTCTTCAATGGTTGTTTCACCTTCTGCTTTCAATGCTGCTACTGCGCAAGCCATGGCAATACGATGGTCGTGCCGCGAATGAACCGTTGCTCCTTTTACAACGCTGCCGCCATGCACAATCATGATGTTATCCTGCAGTTCAATCTTCACACCCATCTTACCAAATTCTTCCTGTAATGTGATGGCACGATTGCTTTCTTTATGTGTTAAGCGATGTACACCTTCTATCACTGTTTTCCCTTCACAATAAGAAGCTAATGCAACCAGCGGCGGAAACAAATCGGGGCAATCGGTTGCGTTGAATTGAAAAGAGCGCAAAGGTGCATTACCAACATCAATGGTATCGGCAGCAACAGACAACTTACAACCGCAATCCATCAAGGCTTGCAGAATGGCTTTATCTGCTTGTGTAGATGCAATATCCAGTCCTTTTACGCTAATGTTTCCCGCAATAGCGCCAGCTACCAATAAAAAAGAACCTCCGCTCCAATCTCCTTCCACCGTATAATCAATAAACGTGTCTCCAATAGCTGCGGGAGCATCTATAAATTCAAAGGATTCATAGTTGTTATTAATGGGCAAATCGAGCTGAAAATCCTCCATTACTTGCAGCGTTAAATCAATGTATGGCTTGCTTTTTAAATCATCAACATAAATGGTTACATTGTTCGCATCAACAGCAGAAAAAGCAAGCAGTAAACCCGTTAAAAACTGCGAGCTTAACGAGCCATCAATACTGATGTTTTTGGGTTGTAACGGTCCTTTTAACTGAATAGGAAGCCTGCCTTCGTTTGAGGTAATTTGAACGTTTAGTTTTGGCAATATTTCATCAAAGAAATTCATCGGTCGCAACAGCAAACTGCCTTCTCCATTGATGGTGATGGGTTGTTCGCTCAAAGCCATTAACGGTGTAAACATTCGAATGCCCAAACCACTTTCACCACAATTGATTTCATGTTCCACCGGATGAATCCCGTGGCTAATAATTTGTAACGAGCCATCGTTTTGTTCATTTATCATTGCGCCCAATGCCTTGATTACATTTAAAGCTGCTTTGTCATCGTTGCTGATGCCCGGATTGCGAATGATGCTTTCGCCTTTGCGCACCAAGGCTGCTGCGCAAGCACGTTGCATTGAACTTTTTGATGCGGGTGCAAATATTTCTCCTGAAACTGATGATGATTGTATGGTTACTTTCATGGTTCTGACATTTCCAAATCGGGATAGATATCGGTAAACATCCTGATTACGTTTTGTAAAAATTGTTCGATGTTCTTTTCTTTTTTATTTATCAGCAGATAAGTGCTGGTTACATAATCATCGTAATGAAACCAATTGTGTGTATCAAAAAAATTCAGCATTACGTTTTTATAAATACGGTATCGCTGGGTAAGCGATTTGCCCTCTTTTTTATTTTTCATTGAGGTGGCAACACCCATCCATGCAAAAGAAGCATTGGAATTTTTTTCATAGATGAGCAGCATGATATTAATCACCGTTCGAATAATGCGCGTGCCCTTGTATTCATTTGTAAGCAAGGCAAACCGGTTTGGATTGTTTCTTTCTCTTGCCGGAAAAAATTTTGGGACAAAAACATGATATGGATATTCTTCAACATACACTAAATATCTCTTTTTTGCAGAGGTTGTAAATTGAAAGATATATTCTCCCACTTGATCTTTATCCGAAAACACATTGTGCTGTATCATAGTAAATACAAAGCCTGCATCAAACATAATCAGGCAAGATAGGGATAAGCAGAATTGCGAAGGGCTTTAGCTTCCGTTGGTGTAATTTGCTTTACGGAAACACATTTGCCTGCATTCGTTTTAAAGGTTGCAACAAGCGGGGCTTTTGGTGTTCGTTGTTGCTTCTTTTCTTTTTTGATTGTTACCATTTTTCAAATTTACAACTTTAAATCAGATACTATTCTTCATGCTTTTGCCGGAGATAATTGTGTTATTATTTTACTTATTTCTTCTGTGGGTAGCGGTTGAATTTTAGCTTTTCCAATCTTTTCCAGCAACACGTAATGCAACTCTTTTTTAAATCGTTTCTTATCTGCCTGCATGTTCTGCAAAGCCTTATCTGCATTAAACTTCAGAAAGGTTGGCAAGCCATATTGTTTGATAACACTGACCAACTTTTCTGTTGCATTGAAGCCGGTATATTGTTCACTGATGTGCGCTGCTACCACCATTCCAATTGCGATGGCAAAGCCATGCGGAAGCCCATAATCGTTTTCTATTGCATGACCTAATGTATGGCCAAAATTGAGCAGTTTTCTTTCGCCACTTTCAAACTCATCTTCTACTACCACTTTGCTTTTTAGCATCGCGTTTCGTTGAATTAATTTATTCAACAAAGCACCATCTTTTTGAAAATCACCAAGCTTATGCTGTTCCAATAATTTAAACATGGCTGCATCTTTTATTGCGGCATGTTTAATGATTTCTGCAAAGCCATTAATCCATTCTTGTTTGGGTAATGACTGTAAAAAAGAATAATCGTACAAAAGAAAAAGGGGCTGGCGGATTAAGCCTACCATATTTTTATAAACGCCTACATCTACACCATTTTTCCCACCGATGCAGGCATCAACCATTGCGAGAATAGAAGTTGGTACAAAACCAAACGGAATGCCACGCATGTACACACCGGCAACATAACCTGCCATGTCTGTAATTACACCACCGCCTACGCCTACCAGTGTTGTTTTTCTATCGGCACCAAGCGAAATCATTTGCCCAATAACATCATCAACCGTTGATTGGTTTTTATGTTGCTCACCGGCTTTAATTACAATGGTTTGCCAGCCTTTGAAATGCTTTTTGTTTTTAGCAAAAATGTTTTCATCGGTGAGAAGGATAGAGTTTGTTTTTGCCGATATTTTTTCTAAATAGTCAAATGAAGCATCGAAATAAAACGTGGTGGCGGAAGACGAAAATTGTATTCTTTTTTTGGTCATTTGTAAAGAGAGAAAATTATGAATCGTGAGCCCAGTTGAAACCTTGCCCAAGCCTTTTCTGAAAGTACAAGTGAGTGACACAACGATGCTCAACCGGAGTTACAATAGCTTGTAACATAAAAATTCCTTGCATCACTCACCGCTGCATTTTATCAATCATTCATCACCTTATTCTGATGATTGATGCTTTCCATGTGCACCGCATCAAAATATTTGGTAATGAATTCTTTGCTCAATCCCAGCTTCGCTGCTTTGGCTGTAACCCGCTCCAGTATTTCGTTCCAGCGATTCGTTTGCAAAATGGTAATGTTGTTTTCTTTTTTATACTGACCGATTTTATCAGCAATTTTCATGCGCTCGCACAATATCTGCATCAGTTCGTCATCCAAATGATTGATTTGCTGGCGCAATTTATCAAGTGAACCATGATCTGCAGTTGGCACATCTTCATGCCGCCATTGAATGGCATCCAACATTTCTGCTAAACGCTCTGGAGTGATTTGTTGCTTCGCATCGCTCCACGCATGATCGGGGTCAATATGACTTTCAATAATCAACCCATCATAATCCAGGTCAATGGCTTCCTGCGCCACTTCCTGTAAAATATCTCTACGACCGCAAATGTGCGAAGGATCGTTAATCATCATCAGCTCCGGATTGCGGCGCTTCATTTCAATGGCCAGGTGCCACATAGGCGCATTGCGAAAATGCGTGTTGCCATACGAAGAAAAGCCACGGTGAATTAAACCAATTTGTTTGATACCCGCTTTCGCCACGCGTTCAACCGCACCGAGCCAGAGTTCCAGATCCGGGTTGATTGGATTTTTAATTAGCACTGGCACATCAACACCGCGCAACGCATCTGCCACTTCCTGCACGCTAAACGGATTCACCGTTGTGCGTGCACCAATCCAAAGCACATCTACATCAAAATGCAGTGCATCCTGCACCTGCTTTCCCGTTGCCACTTCTACCGCTACCGGAATGCCGGTGAGTTTCTTTGCCTGTTGCAGCCATGGCAAGCCTTTGGTGCCAATGCCTTCAAACGAACCCGGGCGGGTACGCGGTTTCCAGATGCCGGCACGCATGATGTCTACTTTGCCTGTTTTCGCCAGTCGCACCGCAGTTTCTGTAACCTGCGTTTCAGTTTCGGCACTGCAAGGGCCCGCAATAATCAGCGGCCGTTTGTTCCATTTTTCCTGCACAATTTCTTTGGCAGATGCTGTTTCTGTTGCTTGCATAACATTTTAATTTATGAATTGTATTTATGTTTTGTGATGAATGCACAACTTGTTTTCGCCTGCATTATACTGATTGTGTTCATGTTATGTTGCTGCAGCCATTCGTTGCAATAAGATACTCTCAACTATTGTGCTAATGAATCGCACGAATAACGCATGCCTTGTTGAGTAACAATTCTAGCTTCACCCCATAATTTCTTCTCTCGGAAGCTTGTCTTCGTTCAATATGCCACACTTGTCACTTTATAGTTACGGCTGTTCGCATCGTTTCATCCGTATTCTTCTACCTTTGAAATTTTTACCATCCAAGGCACGAATCATTTGGTTCGCACTATCATGTTCCACTTCAACCCAGCTATTCATTTCTTTCATATCCACACGTCCTAATACCTCTTTGCGCAGATCGCTCATATCCAGAATAAACTGTAGAAAAGAGGATTTATAAAAGCCATCTTTTGTTCCTAAGTTTACAAACAGGCGCATATAATTGCCGCTGTCATTGTTAAATGTTCTGCCTTTTGTATCACGATAATTTTTTTCGTTTTTATCGCCGCCTCTGCTACGACTTTGATCACGCGCGCCAGCCTCGCGATTGCTTCTTCTATCATCACGTGCATTCAAATCACCGGCGTTTTCATAGTATTTTAAAAAGCGGGCAAACTCCAGGGCAGCAACGCGTTTCAGCACTTCTTCTTTGCTTACATCAGCGAAGCGCTCTTCCAGCATTGGTACATAGCTTTCGTAGTCGCCATGACTGATATCTGCCCCCAGCAATTTATCCATAAAATAAAAGAACTGTTTGCGGCAAACATCTTTACCACTGGGTATTTCCAGCCGGTGGAAGGTTGCTCCAACCATACGCTCAATCTGCCGCAGCTTACCAATTTCGCGCGAGTGAACGATGCTCATGCTGATGCCTACTGCACCGGCACGACCCGTACGACCGCTGCGATGCGTGTAAATTTCTACATCATCCGGTAGCTCGTAATTGATTACATGCGTAATGTCTTTCACATCAATACCGCGTGCAGCAACATCAGTAGCAATTAATAATTGCAAACTTTTATCGCGGAACTGTCCCATCACTTTATCGCGCTGACCCTGCGTTAAATCGCCATGCAAGGCATCAATGTCATAGCCTTCGCGTGTAAGCTTTTCGGCTACTTCCTGCGCATCGGCTTTAGTGCGTGTGAAGATGAGACCGTAGATGCCGGGATTGAAGTCTATCAGTCGTTTCAGCGTTTCGTAACGCTGATGGCCTGCAGTAACAAAGTATTGATGGTCTATATTTTTATTTCCTGTGTTGGCTTTTCCGATGATGATCTCGGTTGGCTCTTTCATGTAACGCTTGCTCACCTTACGAATTTCAGGCGGCATCGTTGCACTGAAAAGCCAGGTGCTTTCGCGCTTGGGCGTGTTTTGCAAAATAAATTCAATATCATCCTGAAAGCCCATGTTCAGCATTTCATCGGCTTCATCCAATATCACATATTCTATCTCTTCAAGATTGATGGCTTTGCGCTCGATTAAGTCAATCAAACGTCCCGGCGTGGCAACTACAATTTGTACTCCGCGCTTTAAATCTCTTATCTGCGTACCAATGGATGCACCGCCATAAACAGCTACCACGTGCACACCACGAATATGTTTTTTAAACAGTTCTATTTCATTTACAATCTGCATACAAAGCTCGCGTGTAGGGCACACTACGAGTGCTTGCGGCGATTTTTTAGCCGCATCAATTAATTGCAATAAGGGCAAACTAAAAGCGGCTGTTTTGCCGGTACCAGTTTGTGCAAGACCGATCAGATCTTTAGTTCCGCTCAGCAAAACAGGGATGGCTTTTTCCTGTATCTGTGTAGGATTTTCAAAGCCTAACTCTTGTGTTACTTTTACCAGCGGCTCTGCCAATCCTAATTCTTCAAATGTTGTCATTAATGTATTTTATATAAAAAATTATCGCAAAAGTAAACAATGGAACACGGATTATCTGAACTGGGATTGGTGGGTAATAGTACAGTTTGAAATATTTTAATTAAAACCTGTCAGGTTATATGTTTACGATAATCGCTAAGAATAAGTAAACCTGACAGGTTATCGCCACTTTTTCAAACTGTATCACTACTGATTGGTGGGATATTTGGGATGTATTGTATATGGATAAAAACGAAGTTTGTTTTTACCGTAATATTCAATTTTACATATTCAATACATCCCGAAAATCGCGGTCCTCTCATAAATCTCAGTTCAGATGATGATCGTCATCCGTGTTCCATTTTCTCATTTTATTATCTTTCTAATTTTATTTGCGTTCTCTATCAACTGTTGCAAGTATTCGGTGTTCTCTTTTTCCAAACAGGCTTTGAATTTTCGCAATTGCGAAATGTGTTCATTCAAAACATCCAACACATTTTCACGGTTTTGCATGAAGATGGGAACCCACATTTGCGGATTGCTTTTTGCCAACCGAACGGTACTTTCAAAACCTGCAGAAGCGAGGCGGAAAATGGCATCTTCTTCTTTTTCTTTTTCCAACACAGTATTTGCCAATGCAAACGAAGTGATGTGTGAAATATGACTTACATACGCCACCTGCATGTCGTGATCGAAAGCACTTAAATACACGAGATACATGTCTAATGCTTTGTATAAATTTTCGGCGATCTGCAACGCATCTGCATCGCTTTCTTCCTTGTTGCAAATAACAGTGGCTTTGTCTTTAAAAGCTCCATGCACAGCAGCTTCCGGCCCACTGTATTCCGTTCCCCACATCGGATGAGTAGCTACATATCTGCCGCGGGCCGGATGATCTTTTACTGCGGCAATTAAGTTTTGCTTTGTTGAACCGGTATCAATAATCACCTGCTGTTGAATATTATCCAGCAATTGCGGCAGCATGATTTCGCACGCACTTACAGGTATAGCCAAAATGATAACATCAGCTTTTACCACAGCCGGATACAACGGTAATATTTCATCAACCAGATGCAGCTCCAATGCTTTTTGCTGGTTGTCTTTATTGGCATCAACTCCAATAATATGCGAGGCAAAGCCTTTTTCTTTTAAAGCAATTGCCATAGAGCCGCCAATCAACCCCACACCGATAATAGTGATAGTTAAGCCCTTTATTGTAGAAGGAGTTTTAGTGCTTGCTTCTGTCATTGCCGCTTTGTTTTCGTTCATTTTTTTGTTCTGCTCAATGCTTCGTTACTTCCTGATTCTTTTGATCGCTTCTTCAAATTTTTCAACTGAGCCACATAAACTGATGCGCACATAACCATTGCCCCGGCTGCCAAAAATGCCACCGGGCGTAATGAACACATTGGCGTTATACAATACCTCATCGCTTAGCGCATAACCATCTTTATAATTGCCTGGAATTTTTGCCCAGATAAACAAACCAGCCTGACTTTTTGAATAGGTACATTGCAACGCATCCAACAACTGATACACTTTTTCTCTTCGTTGTTTGTATATCTCATTAATACTATCATACCAATCTTTGCCAAGGCTCAAGGCCTTTGCTGCCGCGAGCTGTAGCGGTAAGAACATGCCGCTGTCCATATTGCTTTTGAAACGCAGCACTTCATCAATTCTTTCTTTTGCGCCACACAATACACCTACGCGCCAGCCCGCCATGTTGCCGCTTTTGCTTAATGAGTTTAATTCAACCGCAACCTCTTTTGCACCTTCAATGCTTAACAGGCTCATCGGTTCATTATTCAAAATAAAACTGTATGGATTATCATGGCAAATCAAAATGTTATGCTTCTTTCCAAAGGCAATGATTTGTTCAAACAATTGCCGTGTTGGCAATTGCCCCGTTGGCATGTGAGGATAGTTAATCCACATCAGTTTTACCTTCGATAAATCTTTTTGTTCCAACTCATTCCAATCGGGAAAATATTGGGCATTTTCTTTCAAATCGTAATCTATGCAAACGCCACCAGCCAGCATAACAGCACTTCGGTAAGTAGGATAACCAGGATTGGGAACCAGCACTTCATCGCCTTCGTTTAAGTACGTCATACAAATGTGCATGATGCCTTCCTTGCTTCCGATAAGTGGTAAAATTTCGGTATCAATATTTAATTCAACATTGTAAAATTGGCCATACCAATCCGCAAAGGCTTTGCGCAAAACCGGCGAGCCTTTATAGTTTTGATAACCGTGAACATTGGGCTTTGCGCTTTCTTCCTGCAGCACTTTTATTACATCGGGATGCGGTGGCAAATCAGGGCTGCCAATGCCGAGATTGATAATGTTTTTGCCCCCTTTATTCAGCGTTTCTATCTCCCGCAATTTTTGTGAGAAATAATATTCGCCGATGCCTTCCAATCGTTTTGCTGTTTGCATGTGTTTTATTTATCGAATCGCAAAGTTGTAAAGGATGTTCAAATCTATTTTCCCTGATTCCTGCTTTTTGAATCTTGCGTCTTGTTTTCTCATCTTCCTAATCATTCAAATCGTTCAAAATCCCGGTTCCGCTTTTATAAATGCCATATACTTTTACTTCTTCGGTTATACTTTTCATCTTCTCAATTACATCATAAAATTGTTCCGTTGTTTCAAACTCCATATCTGCATGAAAGCTGTATTTAAAATCGCTCCCCGGTATAGGAAAGCTTTGCAGCTTGCTTAAATTAATATCGCCTTCAGCAATAGTGGTAAGCACTTTTGCAAGACTGCCTTTTGAATGATTGGTATGAAATGTAACCGATGCTTTATTGGCTGCTTCAACAGGTTGCGCTGTTTCTTCTCTTTGCAAAATTAAAAACCGCGTATAGTTGTTTTTAAGTGTATGAATATTGGGCGCAATGATGTGTAAGTTGTATAACTCTGCTGCTAACTTGCTGGCGATAGCTGCAATGTGTTTGCTTTTGTGCTGATGAATATGCTTTGCACTTAATGCAGTGTCTTCCGTTTCCACCAGCTTCCAGTTGTATTGATCCAAAAAAGAAAGACATTGCTGCAGAGCCATGTAATGTGAATGCACTTCACGGATGTCTTCCAACTTAACTCCTTGGTTGACGATTAAGTTTTGACCAATTTGTAAATAAACTTCACCAATCACTTTGAGATTGCTTTTTTGCAACAAATTGTAGTTGGGAAGAATGCTTCCGGCAATCGAATTTTCAATTGCCATTACCCCACCATCAGATTGGTTTTGGTTTTGCGCAATTTTTATCACTTCTCTGAAAGTGGCGCAGGGCACGACTTCTACGCTGTTGCCAAAAAATTTTCTTGCCGCTTCCTGGTGAAACGAGCCTTCGTAACCTTGAATTGAAACTTTGCTCCTCATATTGTGTAAAAACAAAAATCCCGATTCGTTGAGAACCGGGATTTTATATTGATTCGTTTTTTATTACTTCATTGCAATACAATCCCGGTTTTACTTGGTAAAGTAAAAAAAGAAAAAATAAAACGGAATGTATGTGCGTGTTGTGTTCATTGATTTTGCGAAAGTAGAAGTTATTTGTTTTGCAACAAATTTTTTTGTGGGATGAAAAATTAAACAACCAGCCTGTTTAGTATTATTCAGGGCAATCATATTAGCTTGCACAACAACAATAAGTTGCTGATACAAATTGATGTAAATACAGTAAAACCCTCATAGGTGTATGAACAATATTGTGCCGGCAGTTCGTAAATGGTTGCTTCCCTAATTGAAAAATGATTTCAAAATCTCCGCTTGTCAGTATTGCTTTCAACAATCTGAACAATACTTTCAATACAATTTCAAAAGATAAAGAATGAAGAAATTAGTTTTTGTTTTTGCCCTTATTTGTATGGCAAAAACATTCTTTGCACAGGAAGTAAAACACATCATTGCAACCCAAAAATGGGATACCGATTCGCTGGGCAATCATCGGGCAGTAGTGATGGTAAACAGCAATGTGCCGGTTGCAAAAGTAACTATTATCTGGCGCAGAAGAGATGAGAATCCGCAGGCCAAACGCATCATTGTTGAAGACGCACAAACGCACCAGAAAGTAATGAATGTAAAAGGGCAGAACATTACAAATCTAAGCGGTGATGTTTACTTTCAACCCGTTTCGGGCAAAGGCATTTATTATGTGTACTATATGCCTTATAAAAATGAAGGTCGCTCCAACTATCCAAAAGGTGTTTATCTGAAGCCGGAAACGACTGCTGATAACAACTGGCTGCAACAAATAAACGTCAAAACCAAACCGGCTGCAATTGTACAAGAGATTGAATCTATTGACAGTCTCAACAGCTTCTACCCAATGGAAATCATTGCTACAAAAGAAGAAACGGATGCAGTAATAAAAAAGGGCAAAAACAAAGATTACATTGTGTTTCCCGAAGACAGAATCTATCCCATTAAAATGCAGGATTATCTGCCCTACAGATGGATACAAAAAGGGGCCAGCAATACGTTCAAAGGCGAAGCTGATAAGGGCGAAAACTATTCTTTTCAAATTGGTATTTATGCGTTGAAAAACATCAATGATGTAAGCATCCTTTTTAGTGATTTAACAGGTGCTAGGTGGCAAAGCAATTCCTGCTTTTGCTATCAGTTGCTTAAACAATACCGGCATTCGATACGATGGCTCACCATTTACCAACAAAGTGAATGTTGGTGCTGATTCTGTGCAGGCAATGTGGTGTTTGGCAGATGTGCCGAAAGAGATTCCTGCCGGTGTATACAAAGGCAAAGCGATTATCAACAGCAACACCAGTCCGCAAACAGTAAACATCGAAATTAGGGTGAGCAATAAAGAAGCTCTGAATGGTAATATTGCAGAGCCGTGGAAAGAGACAAGACTGAAGTGGTTGAACTCTGCCATGGCGCAGGAAAACACTGTGATTGCGCCTTATATACCATTGAAAGTAAACGGGCATACCATCAGTTTATTAGGCAGAAAAATAGAAATTGGCAATGATGGTTTTCCTGCACAAATTCAAACCTTTTTTACTCCCGAAATGACGGAGTATAAAGATGCGCCCAATAATCTTTTAACTGAGCCAATCCACTTCAATTTTACAACCGCTTCAGGCAATAACATGCAATTGCAAAGCAAAGGTTTACAGTTTACCAAACAAAGCGAAGGCACGGTAATATGGAAAGCATCAAGCAGTAATGATACTTTACAAATGGATGTTTCTGCATCTTTGGAATTTGATGGCTTTATCAATTATACCGTGAAGCTAAAAGCCTTGCAGGACGTGCATTTCAATGATATTGCCATGCAAATACCTTTTACCAAAGAAGTGGCTAAGTATATGATGGGATTGGGTGAAAAAGGCGGCTATCGAAAAGAGGCTTTTGCATGGAAATGGGATGTTACACACAAGAACCAGGATGGCGCCTGGATAGGCAATGTAAATGCAGGTTTGCAATATTCTTTGCGTGATGAAAAATACGTGCGCCCGCTCAACACTAACTTCTATTTACAAAAGCCATTGTTATTACCAACCTCCTGGGGCAATGAGAATAGGGGCGGCATTACGATTGGTGAAAAAAGCAATGCCATAGTAGCCAATAATTACAGTGGTGAACGCACGATGCAAAAAGGCGATACGCTGTATTACAACTTCACTTTGCTCATCACACCGTTTCATACCATCAATACCGACTTTCAGTGGGCAAACCGTTTTTATCATCAATACAATGCGATTGATTCTATCAAAGCAACCGGCGCAACGGTGATCAATATTCATCATGCCACGCCAATCAATCCGTGGATCAATTATCCATTTATCGAATGGCGAAAGATGAAGGCTTACATTGATAGTGCACACCAAAATGGCTTAAAAGTAAAAATATACAATACAGTGCGCGAGTTATCGAATCATGCGTATGAAACTTTCCCGATGCGCAGCCTCAAACATGAGATTTATTCAACCGGCAAAGGCGGCGGTTATAGCTGGCTGCAGGAGCACCTCGACAGCGATTATATAGCAGCCTGGTTTGTGCCTGAATTAAAAGATGCAGCCATAGTAAACAGCGGTATGAGCCGCTGGCACAACTATTATGTAGAAGGCATGAACTGGCTGGTGCAAAACGTGGGTATTGACGGTATTTATTTAGATGATGTAGCGTTTGACCGCGTTACGATGAAACGTATTAAACGGGTATTAACAGCAGATGGACATCCCGGTATTATTGATTTGCATTCTGCCAATCAATACAACAAAAATGATGGCTTTAACAACAGTGCTAACCTGTATATGGAGCATTTCCCTTACCTCAATCGCTTATGGTTTGGCGAGTATTTCGATTATGAAAACAACAGTCCTGATTTCTTCTTAACCGAAGTAAGCGGCGTCCCGTTCGGCTTAATGGGTGAGATGCTGCAAGGCGGTGGCAATCCGTGGCGCGGTATGATTTACGGCATGACGAACCGTATGCCCTGGAGCGATAACGCCGACCCGCGCCCGATATGGAAAGTATGGGATGACTTTGGTATGAAAGGCACAAAAATGATTGGCTACTGGAGCGAGAATTGTCCGGTAAAAACAAACAATAACAAAGTGCTGGCAACGGTGTATAAAAAAGAAGGCAAAGCTTTAATTTCTATCGCAAGCTGGGCCGACAATGATACTACCGTACAATTGAATATAGACTGGAAAGCATTGGGCATTGATGCATCCAAAGCAACCATTACAGCACCTGCTGTTACAAACTTTCAGGAAGCAAAAAACTTTGGGTTAAATGATGCCATACCGGTTGCTAAAAATAAGGGATGGCTGTTGATTATTCAATAAAAACAAAAGCACAATCATAACATGGTTGTGCTTTTGTTTGTTGCTTCAGTATGGCATTTGTTATCATTAACCCGATCGTTTGGTTTTATCATTATTTTTCTATTGCAGGTATGAGAAAGGTACTCACTTCGGGCGTATGATGTTCTTTTTGCATAATGGCTTCCATCTTTTTTACAACGTCGGGATGCTCACCCGCAATATCGTGTTGTTCCTGAACATCGTTATTTAAATCGAACAATTGTGTGGTGAGTTTGCCGGTGGTTTTTATATTTAATCTTACTGCTTTCCAGTTGCCCATTCTTACGGCTTGCTGACCACCATATTCAGGAAATTCCCAGTACAGATAAGGGTGTTGCTGTTCTTGTGCGTTACCTAAAATTTCGGGCAAAATACTAATGCCGTCAATGCCTTTTGGTGCTGCAGTATGAAGAATGTTGCAGAATGTTGGCATCATATCTATCGTAGCACAAACCATATCTGAAGTAGAGCCTGCTTTTATCTTTCCGGGCCACGACACAATAAATGGCTCACGGATGCCACCTTCATGCACTGAGCCTTTGCCCCAGCCAGATTCGCTTTTAAATGGTCCGCCACTGTTAAAAAAAGCAGGTTGATTACCACCTTCACCGCTGGGGCCGTTATCGCTGCAAAATAGGATAAGGGTGTTGTCATAAACTCCTTTTGCTTTTAACACTTTTACAATTTTGCCCACCTCTTCGTCCAGTCTCGAAATCATGGCGGCATACGTTGCATTGGGATAGCGGCAGGGAAAATAAGACCCGCCTAAATAAGGTTTTTCATCTCCCAATTTTTGATGGTAATGATCCACCCATTTTTTGGGTGCCTGCAGCGATGCATGTGGCAATGGTGTTGTATAAAAAAGAAAGAAAGGCTCCTTTTTGTTTTTATCAATAAAATTCAAAGCGGCTTTGAGTAAAAAATCCGGTGCATAATCCTGTTGCTGATACGCTTCATAATTCTTTTCATCAAGCGAATCTTTGTCTTTCGGAAACCGCATCTGCGGATCAACAATCTTATTGTTCAGGGGCACACGGTTCTCGTTCTCCCACAAATGACCACTGTAATAGGTATGATCCTGTCGCTGGCAAATAAAGCCATAGAAATAATCGAAGCCTTGCCGGTTAGGAGCACCAACACTGAAGGGCGTGCCAAGCCCCCACTTGCCAACCAAACCTGTTGTATATCCCGCGCTCTTCAACACTTTGGCAAGCGTTATGGTTGAATCGGGAATGGGACGCTGACCTTCTAAAAACGGGTTGGCTTCCATGGCTTTAAAGTTCCATACATCACCGCGCTCTTCCCATTCATCATTACCGCGTATGTAAGCCTTGCCAGTGTTAATACCTGTCAGCAGCGAATAGCGCGAGGGTGCGCATACCGGAGCTGCATAATGCTGTGTAAAGCGTTTACCGCTTTTGGCCAGTGCATCAATATTGGGCGTTTCTATTTGTTGCTGACCATAGCAACCCAAATCGCCATAACCCAAATCATCGGCAAGAATGTAAACTATGTTAGGTTTGTTTTTATTGATTTTTTGAAAAAAGCCAGAACTAAAAATGGCAAAAACAAAAAGTGCAAAGCAAACAGTTTTCATAATGATAAAGATATTTCGATATTGAAAGGATGATTGTGTTCTACGAGAAATATGGCTCCCGCAGATGGCGCAGATTATCGCAGAAACGAAATAAATATCGGTGTAAATCTGCGCCATCTGCGGAACACGATTCAAACACAATTATTGCTGTGGCAAATTGGCAAGATCAACAACTGGTTTGTTGCCCGATGCCTTGCGCGTGAACGTTTGATTTGTCTTTACAAAATCATCAAAAAAGCCATCATTGTGCAGAAAGAAATGATCACCATCGGCACCGCCTGCATAATCTTTTCTATATCCACCTTTGGCAGTTGCATCAGCAGTAAAAATGGTATTGGTTAACTCGTGCCATTCCTTTTTACCATCCATTATCCATTGGTTTTTATAAAAACCAATTCGCGTTTCATCGCCGGTTTCGGGAATGAAATTTTCAAGAAAAGAATACAAATGTGTTAAGTACGTAACCGTTTGTGGTCGCATAAAAGAAGCAATCAGATACCATTTGTTTTCGCTTATATCTTTGAAGTAAGCCGTATAGGTAGTTGTATGATGAAGCGAATCAGGTTGCGCGCCTAATAGAAAGCCATACGTGTTACCAGCTTTCCATAAAAAATTCAGATAGCTTTGTCCGCCCGCGCCTTCATTACCAAAATCATTCACTTTTGTTTTTGCCCCTTTTTTCAGCAATTTGATGCGCAAACTATCAGGAATGTCTTTTGGGTTTTGTGTTTCAAAAGGGCTCCAAACCGAAAACAAAACATGCCGTTCCGATGAGCTGTTTACCTGCATTCCAAAGTAGCCTTCGCCAAAACCATCTGCCATAAAATAAGAGCCTAATTTATCGTTGCCAACGGGCACTGTGATTTCGTTGTAAAACCAATGCACATCGTTTCTCAATTCATCCGGTGGCGGATAACGCAGATGCACCGAAGGTCCTCTTCTGCCAAAATGAAAAGAGCTGCCCCCTTTTACATACACCAAAGTCGTATCCTGTTTCTCATGTTGCAGAATAAGATCAGATACATTGGCAAACACAGCACCTGTTTTGCGGATGCCTTTCAAGTCAATCTTTACATAGCCCGGCTTTATAACAGATAGCTTTCCAAATAGAATATTCTCAAAATTTGTTTTGCTGATTTGTTTTGTAAACGAAGTGGTGCCAGATGTTACTTGTATCTCGCTATTGCCTTCTGTTTGCAGGCGAAGAGAAATAGCAAAAGTTTGCGGCACATCGGTTCTAAAATAAATGCTGATGGCAGATGAATCTGTCCATTTTATGAGGCCGCTGTCGGTTATCTCTGCCTTTCCCTTGGCATAAGCATTGCCGCCCAACGGAATGGTATCGGTATAAGTTGCCTGCGCGATAATGGATTGATAAAAAAAGAGGGCAAAAACAAAAACAATAAAACGAAGATTTTTATTACAGCGCATCATTATGTTATGGTAAATTAGCGAATGCACAAAAGTAAGAGCAGCGGGCATTTGTCGCTAAAGCTGTAAGCATCAAAAAACGGTATCAACTATCCTTCCATTATTTACTTAGCAAGATTCCAATCGTCTGTTCTGAACGGCGCAACCGGCAAACCATTTTTAGCAGTTAAATTACCAATGCCTGCATTGCTAAACTCGTAACGCACAGCGACAGGTTGTTTCACTTTATCGCTCCAAACAATCAGTTTGTTGCCTTCTATTTTAGCTTCGGCAGAATAAAAAGTTCCGTCACTGCCAGCAACATACAATTCCTTCGCAGCGTTTCCTTTCATCGTTAAACCATCGTCTGCATAACGAAAGGCGATAATGGCTTTGTTGTTTTTTATCTGCATCGAATCAAACATCGGGCTGGCATAAGCTACGCCGTTCTTGCTATATGTTTTCGCAAGCGCCCAATTGGCAAGCCTTTCACCAACAGTATGTTTATTCCAGGGATGAATGTTAGTAGTATCATCAACAAGGTCGGAAACCACTACCATGCCCGTATTGCTAAGTGCCATTGTTTTTGCCTGCTGTTCTCTTACCGCACTACCTATATAGTTGTTGCCATAAGTAAAAGGTGCTATTTGCACATAATAAAAAGGAAACTCTTTATGCCAGGCACTGCGCCACGATTCTATCATGGCGGAGAACAACCGCGAGTAGGTTTCAGGGGCGGCTGTATTTCCTTCGCCCTGATACCAGATAGCACCCTGGATATTGTAATTGGTAAGGGGTGCAATCATGGCATTATAAGCATAGCCCGGCTCGTAAGGCCACCAGTTAAATGGCTTTTGTTTTTGTGCAGATATTGCCAGCAAAGGATCGTTGTTTACAATAACTTGTGGCGTCCACGTTTCCGCCGGTGTGCCGCCCCAGGCAGCTTCTATCAAACCAACAGGCACATTCAGTTCCCTATTTATTTTTTTAGCAAAAAAATAAGCTACCTCACTAAAGTGTTTTAATGTGGAAGAGTCAGTTACCGTCCATTGTGCATGACAGTCGTCCTGCGGATAGTTCGAAGTATTTCTGGGTTCTAAAAAGAGGTGGATATTATTATTAGCTCCGTTCTTCAATTCTGGCTGAATGTCTTTCGATCCGGCATAAAAGGAATGAAACTCCATGTTCGATTGCCCGGAGCAAACCCATACTTCGCCAATCATTATGTTCTGTAAAACAATGGTATTAGAACCTTTTAACGTAATGGTATAAGGTCCACCCGCTGGGGGAGCTGTAACCGTAACCGACCATTTTGCATCGCGTGTTCCTGTAACAGAATCGGTGTGATTATCCCATGAAGTGGTGATATAAATTTTTTCGGAAGGGTCGCACCATCCCCATAACAGATCCGCACTTTTTTGCTGCAGAACCATGTTACTGCCTATTATTGAAGGCAGGCGAATTTCAGCATTGGAATGAATGACAATCAGCAGTAAAATAGAAAAAAGAAATGCTTTCTTCATGGTGTTGATTTGGAAAAGTAAAGTAATCGTTTCGTGTTCAGCGAATGTAAGTGTTATACCATAAGGTTCGTGCATCAATCCTCTTATTTGTATTGAACAAAAAGAAATAATCATCTGCTTAAATAAATCATTTGAATACAATACAGATAATGGCTGTCAGGTTGTAAAGATTTGACAATAAAAAGCGGCTCAACTTGACAGTTACACTATAGTCTTATTTTGGTATAAACAGATGATCATTGTTTTTTAACAATCTTCACTTTTTACACACACCACATGCTCTTGTTTGCTGTTACTATTTGCCATTTCTTTCCACACAAACAATTTAATTACTTTGCACACCTAAAATAAGCTTTTGTTTTCATGATAAATATCACACTACCGGATGGTTCGGTAAGGCAATATGAAGCCGGTGTTACGTCGCTCGACATTGCGAAATCTATCTCCGAAGGATTGGCAAGAAAAGTACTGGCAGCCAATGTAAACGGACAGGTTTGGGATGCCACGCGCCCTATCAATGAAGATGCAAACGTTAAATTGCTTACCTGGAATGATACCGATGGTAAAAACACTTTCTGGCATTCATCGGCACACCTTATGGCGGAAGCGGTGGAGAGCCTATTTCCCGGCGTAAAGTTTTGGGTTGGTCCGCCGGTAGAAAATGGTTTTTATTACGATATGGATTTGGGCGGCAGGCAAATTGGAGAAGAAGATTTACAGGCATTGGAAAAGAAGATGAATGAACTGGCAAAACAAAACAATGCTTACACACGCCAGCCAATTTCGAAAGCTGATGCTGTTGCATATTTTGAAGAAAAAGGGGATGAATACAAACTCGATTTGCTGCAAGGCTTAGAAGATGGCGACATCACATTTTATACCCAGGGCAATTTTACTGATTTGTGTCGTGGTCCGCACATTCCCAACACTGGTTTTATCAAAGCCATCAAGCTTACCAATATTGCCGGTGCTTACTGGAAAGGCGATGAAAAGAACAAACAGCTTACACGTATTTATGGTGTTACTTTCCCTTCGCAAAAAGAACTGGATGAATACCTGCAATTGCTGGAAGAAGCGAAGAAAAGAGATCACCGCAAACTGGGCAAAGAACTGGGCATTTATACAATGGACGATGATGTGGGGCCGGGTTTGATTTTGTGGATGCCGAATGGAACCGTTATTATTGAAGAGCTTGAAAAACTAGCAAAAGAAACCGAAGAAGATGCGGGTTATAAGCGCGTGGTAACGCCGCATATTGCAAAAGAGAACATGTACTTAACCAGCGGGCATTTGCCATACTACCAGGATAGCATGTATCCGCCAATGGAGCTGGAAGGAACAAAGTATTACCTGAAATCCATGAACTGCCCGCATCACCATAAAATATTTGATGCCGAACCCAAAAGTTATAAAGATATGCCGTTGCGTTTGGCTGAATATGGAACCTGCTACCGCTATGAGCAAAGCGGTGAATTGTTTGGGTTAATGCGTGTGCGTTGCCTGCACATGAACGATGCACATATCTATTGCACCAAAGAGCAGTTTGCAGAAGAGTTCCGCGCAGTGAACGATATGTACCTGAAGTATTTCAAGATCTTCGGAATTGAGAAATACGTGATGCGCCTAAGTCTTCACGATCCTGCCAAGCTGGGTGAGAAATATATAAACGAACCTGAGCTGTGGCTGGAGACAGAAGAGATGGTGCGGCAGGTGTTGAAAGAAAATGCAAGATTCCGTTTGTAGAAGTTGCCGGTGAAGGAGCATTTTACGGACCAAAGATAGATGTACAGATTTGGAGTACTATCGGGCGCGAGTTTACACTGGCCACCAACCAGGTTGATTTTGCGCAGGGACGCCGTTTTAAACTGCAATTTACCAATGCGAACAACGAACCGGAAACACCGTTGATTATTCATCGTGCACCGCTGGGTACGCATGAGCGTTTTATTGGGTTTTTATTGGAACATTATGCCGGAAAATTTCCAACGTGGTTAGCACCATTGCAGGTAAAAATTTTTCCGATCAGCGATAAATTTTTACCGTATGCTAATGAGGTAAAAACAAAATTGCAAAAGAAAGGTATCAGAGTTGAAATAGATGACCGCAACGAAAAAATTGGAAAGAAAATCCGCGAAACAGAATTGAGCAAAATACCATACATGCTGGTGATTGGCGAGAAAGAAATGAGCGAAAACAAAGTGTCTGTTCGCAGGCAAGGCAAAGGCGATACAGGCAGCGTTTTAGTAGATGAATTTATAAAAACGATTCTGGAAGAAATAGAAGAGATGGAAAAGTGAGAATTAGTAATTATTTTTACAGAATTAGAAAACAAAATATTTTTATTTTAATCACAATAAAAACAATTATTCACCAAACATTAGTTAATGGCATTACCACCCAGAGGAAGATTTAACCCCAGATTCAACAGGCAACCGGAGCCTGAACACCGCATCAACGACAGAATCCGTGTACCCGAAGTACGCCTTGTTGGCGACAATGTTACGGTTGGCGTTTATCCAACTGATGAAGCCCGTAAAATGGCGCAGCAGCAAGAGCTTGATCTGGTTGAAATTTCGCCCAACGCAGCGCCGCCGGTTTGCAAAATCATAGACTATAAAAAGTTTCTTTACGAAAAAAAGCGTAAAGAAAAAGAAATGAAAGCCAATGCGAAGCAAAGCGAAGTAAAAGAGATTCGCTTTACGCCAAGCACCGATGATCATGATTTTGATTTTAAAGCCAAACACGCAGAAGGCTTTTTAAAAGATGGCAACAAAGTGAAGGCTTATGTGCAGTTTAAAGGACGTGCCATCATGTTTCAGGACAGAGGCCAGTTGTTGCTTCTAAAATTTGCCGATCGTCTTGCTGAAGTTGGCGCATTGGAAAGTATGCCAAAGATGGAAGGCAAAAGAATGTTAGCCATGTTTGCACCAAAGGCATCAAAAAAGAAAGCCTAAGTTTAATAAATGATATAAGAAAGGAAGTTGTATTTGCAGCTTCCTTTTTGTGTTGTTGTAAACAAAGCTGGATGAGATGAACAGGATATGTAAGATATAAATTGTTCATAGCGAAAGATAAACAGAGTGTTCATCAATGCAACTTTATCAATATCCTCTTAATCCCGTTCATCTCATCAATCCCAGTTCAAACTATCTTCGCATCTTCAAAAAACTACGATATGAATTACCGGATAGAAAAAGATACAATGGGCGAAGTGCAGGTGCCTGCCGATGCGTATTGGGGCGCACAAACACAACGCAGCATTGAAAATTTTAAGATTGCACAGGACATCAATAAAATGCCGAAAGAAATTATTAAGGCATTTGCTTATCTGAAAAAAGCCGCCGCTTTAACCAATGTAGAAGCTGGGTGTTTTAACAGAAGAAAAAGCAGACCTTATCGGCAAGGTGTGTGATGAAATTTTGAAGCGGAAAGTTGGACGATCAGTTTCCGCTTGTGGTGTGGCAAACAGGCAGCGGCACACAAAGCAATATGAATGTAAATGAAGTGATTGCCTATCGTGCGCATGTGATTCAGTGGTGGACAGTTATCCGACAAAGAAAAGTTTATTCATCCGAATGATGATGTAAACAAATCGCAATCGAGCAACGATACCTTTCCAACAGCCATGCACATTGCGGCATATAAAATTCTGGTGGAAACAACTATTCCCGGCATTGAAAAACTGCGCGATACACTGGCTGAAAAAAGCAAGGCATTTATGCAAGTGGTAAAGATTGGCCGAACGCATTTTATGGATGCTACGCCGCTTACATTGGGCCAGGAATTCAGCGGTTATGTATCGCAATTAGATCATGGAATCAAAGCCATTAAAAATACGCTTGCGCATTTGAGCGAACTGGCGCTGGGCGGCACAGCCGTTGGCACCGGCATCAATACACCAAAGGGTATGCAGTGAATGGTGGCAAAGCACATTGCACAACTAACCGGCTTGCCTTTTGTTACTGCAGAAAATAAATTTGAAGCGCTTGCCGCACACGATGCAATTGTGGAAGCGCATGGTGCATTAAAAACCGTTGCTGTGAGCTTAATGAAAATTGCCAACGATATTCGCATGTTGTCATCCGGTCCGCGCAGCGGCATTGGCGAAATATTTATACCCGATAATGAACCCGGTTCTTCTATTATGCCGGGCAAAGTAAACCCAACACAATGCGAAGCTTTGACCATGATAGCCGCACAGGTGATGGGCAATGATGTAGCCATTAATATTGGTGGCGCAACGGGTCATTTTGAATTGAACGTTTTTAAGCCGGTGATGATTTACAACTTTTTGCATAGCGCAAGGTTGATTGGCGATGGCTGTGTTTCGTTCAACGATAAATGTGCCGTTGGCATTGAACCTATCGAAGCCAATATCAACAAACATGTTGACAAAACAGCTTAATGCTGGTAACGGCGTTGAATACAAAAATCGGTTATTACAAAGCCGCTGAAATTGCACAAAAAGCACATAAAGAAAATACAACTTTGAAAGAAATGGCGGTACAACTTGGCTATGTTACCCCTGAACAATTTGACGAATGGGTAGTGCCGCAAAACATGGTGGGCGAAATTAAATAATGCGAAAAGCAATTTTGTTGCTGCTGTATCGTTTCTATTTTTTTGAACAAACAAGCAGCAACTTTAAAATACTTCCTATGAAGCGATTATTGATGTTTGGTTTTGCACTGTTTTTGGTAATGATGGTTTTGGATTCGTGCCAAAAAGAGTTGAGCCAGGAGTCGAACAACAACACAGCCTCTTTTAGTTTGCACGATACTACTTTATCTTGCTATCCCATCATTGTAAACGGCACTTATTACGATGGTGTTTCGGCAGCACGCGATACTAATTTTATCAAAATTGTGGTAAATGTAAAATCAACCGGCAACTATGCTATATCAAGCGTTACGCAGAACGGATTTTCTTTTTCCGACACTGGCTTTTTTAGCAAAACCGGCCTTGATACATTGGTGTTAAAAGCGAAAGGTACACCCATTTTAATTCAATCTACTTCGTTCACCATCGCAGCCGATTCGCTGGGTGCATGTAGCTTTATGGTTAATGTGCAGGACAGCACCGGTACTGGTTTAGGCAACACTGGTGGTGGCGGTACAACAGTTGGCAGCGATAGCAGTTATATTGACCCGAATCTTGCCACTACAAATACCTGGCATTTTACCGATACGGCTACGAAGATTACTTATAGTGGTATTTTCACAACGGTAGAGGGTGCTGGTTTTAGAAATGATACTTTGTTTGTTGCCGGGCAGGCAACGTCTAATTTAGACACGCTGTTTGGTATCACTGTAGTAATACCATCAGCTACTATTGTACCGGGCGTTTATCCGGTAAATGCAGCTAATAATGTGGCTTTACAAAAGACGGCTGATGGCAGCGATATTTATTATGCAAACAATGCAACGGCTGCTTTAGGTGCAGGCAATTCTTACATTACTATTATCAGCAACAGCGGTGGACAGTTAACCGGATCGTTTCATGTGTATGCTTCGCTTAACGGAGCGTCGCCGCCAACCTTAATTGAAGGTTCGTTCAATTGTCCGGTGCATTAATTTCATTCTATATTCTTATAAAAACAAAAGCTGTACAAGGTTGTACAGCTTTTGTTTTTGCACCCATTTTAATTATTTAGTCATACATTGTTTTCGATGAAAACGTTTGAAAGGTATAGAGTTCCACAATCGTAAATCACAATTCACAAATCTAAAATCGTCTTATAGGTTTATTTCTCCAATTAAAAATACACTGCCGCAAACCAATACTAAATCATCATTCTCTGCGCTGCTGATCACCGTTTGCAAAGCCTCATTTACATTGTTATATGTTTTGCCCTGCAAGCCAATGCTTTAAGCCTATTTCAGCAATTTGATGCTCGCTCATAGCACGTGGCGTTTGCGGTTTTGTAAAATAATAAGTAGCTGTTTTAGGAAGATAAGACAATGCCTTTTCAACATCTTTGTCTTTCACCATTCCAATAATAATGTGAAGTGAATTGTACGTTGCCAGTTCTATTTGTTCTGCCAGTTGCTTCATGCCATCTGCATTGTGTGCAACATCGGTAATAACCGTTGGTTTTTGATGAATGACTTCCCATCTTCCATGCAAGCCGGTAAGCTTTTTTACGCCCTGTAAAGCTTCTTTTATATGCTGTAATGAAATGGCATAACCTACCGATTGTAAATACTTTGCGGCTTCTAAAACCGTGAGTATGTTTTTAGTTTGATATACACCTGGAAGATCAAGATGATAGGTTTCTCTGTTATCAGTTTTTGTATCAGCAACCGTAACCGTTAATTGACGAGGTTGATAATCGAATTCCGAAACATAACTATTTTGTTGTGCCATGATAAGTGGCGCTGCTTTTGTTTTTGCCGCATTTATAAAAACGGGTTCCGTTTCAGGCAACACTTCACCCACAATTACCGGCACATGCGGTTTGATAATGCCCGCTTTCTCAAATGCAATTTGTGGCAGTGTATCGCCTAAAATTTGGGTATGATCGAGCCCGATGTTTGTTATGATGCTTACTATTGGTGTGATGACGTTCGTACTGTCCAAACGTCCGCCCAGCCCGGTTTCTATCACGGCAATGTCCACGTTTTCTTTTGCGAAGAAATCAAACGCCATCGCTACTGTAATCTCAAAAAATGAGGGTTCGATTTCTTCAATCAGAGATTTTATTTTTCTGGTAAAATCAACCACAAATTCCTGGGTACACCATTCGCCGTTTATCTTAATCCGTTCTCTGAAATCAACCAGGTGCGGCGATGTATACAAACCTGTTTTATAACCTGCCGTTTGCAAAATAGCAGCCAGCATGTGGCTTACCGAACCTTTGCCGTTGGTGCCCGCGATATGAACCATTTTGAGCCCCTTTTGCGGGTTTCCCAGCGCTTCACAAAGCCGGATGGTATTAGTTAAATCGGCTTTAATGGCATCGGCGCCAAGCCTGCTAAACAAGGGCAATTTCTGGTAGAGATAATCAATCGTTTCTTTGTAATTCATAGCGCCTGCAAAGATGCTGAATGAAACGGATTGTTTGAAAGATTGAACCATGAAGGCTCGAAGAGCACTAAGATTCACAAAGAATAAAAGAAAGCTTAGTGTTACTTCCTTACTTGGAGCTTTTATAGTTCCTTTCTTATCCGCGCAGCTTGAAATCAAACACAATGGTTCCGGTTTGTTCATCTGCGGTACCGGCATTTAACTTTAATTGTTTGGCTTTTGAAAGAGCGATGCCTCGTATGCCCTGGTTTGTAGTAGTGGTTCCTCTCGGGTTAATGGCAGCATCAATCACATTGCCGCTCGCATTCACAGTGATGTCAACGGCAACCTTTGCATTTTCATTAAAATCATCGGTAAACGAAGGCAGATGTGTAAAGCGTCTTCCACTCAATCCGCTTCTGATGCTCACGCCGCCTTTGCTAGTGCCACCGTTGCCTGTATAACTGTCGGAAGCCGGATTGCCATTTGGTTTGCCTTGGTCTCCTTTACCACCGGCAACGCCCTGGTTGCGCACGTTGTTGTAACTATCCGCGCCATTGCCGCCACTGTTGTTTTGCGTTGCTCCGCCTTTGTACAAAGCTTTTGGTTTTGGTGGTGCAGGTGGCGCTTCTACCACTTGCTCTTTTTGTTTTGGCTTTGTTTTCGGTATCACTGCTTCATGCTTCGGTTCTGTTTTTGGTTTGGGCGATGTATGAATTTCGGGAACATTTTTATCATTGTTTTCTGCAACATCTTTACTTTCCTCAGGCTCGCTACGAGAAGCAACTGCTTTGGGTGGCTGCACATCTGTTTTCTCTTCTTTCGACATTTCGCCCGGCAGTTGCGGAGCCACCGTGCCTAAGCCCGCTTCGCTGTTTCCTAAGTTTACTTCAATGCCATTGTCAACTACAGGTTGCGGCGTTTTCGGTGCCGTCCAGCTTACTAAAAACATCAACAAAAACAAGAGTGCGCAAATGGCTAATGTAATACCAAAAGCTTTAAAGTTTTTGCTTCGTTCAAACTCTTGTTCGTTGTATGACAAATTCATGCTGATAAAAATAAAGCGGCGGTTGTTACAAAGATGTCAACTTTGGTTTTGCCCTTTTTATTGTGTTGGTGTTTTGTTTGTGAAGAAGAGTTTATACACAAAAGAAAAAGGGTTTGTTTTTGATAGAGAAGTTGTTTAGTATTTTAACAGGTATTGAGTTTGCGGAGTAAAAGGACACAGAAAGCCAGCCAGTGCTGCGCCATCCAGCTTTTTGTTTTCTTTTCAAAGCGCATCAGCAATCCTTTAAAACCATCCAGCCATGCGTTTGTTCTTTCAATAACAAATCGATCTTTGTACAGTTCTTCATCAAAGTATAGATACGATTCTGCCAATTCCTTTTTGCTACGGGGATTATCAGCGATATTAGCTTCCACCTCTTTGTCGCTACATACGCTTCTGAGTTCTTCCACGTCAAAGCCTGCATCCGCATTCATAAACACTCCTTTCAGCGATATGCCTACTTGTTGGAGCAACTCACTCATGTTTTCAAACAATGACCTGATTTCATAAACGTCGTTGTGGTTGCCCGCCTGCGGCTCACTCATCATCAGCGGTTGCCCCTTCTTGTCTGCAAAAAACAGCGCATTGGTTGTGTTGGCTTTCTTTCTGCCCTGATAGCCAACCGCTTCACCGCCCGCTTTAGCGATGGTTTGTGAACCGTCCAGTTGCAGGGAAGATAAGTCCAAAAGTGTTTTATTGTGCTGCAAAATAGCCAGCCATGCCTTCTGAAAAGAACCGTCTTTGAACCATTTATTAAAATAATAATAAACCCCATTCCAGCTAATGGCGCCCGATTGAAAATACTGCTGAACGGGAATCATGCGCCACTGATCGCCTGACTTTAAACGGTGTAAAATAATAGCCACCACATCATGTAACATAACCCCCGGCTTTGCTCCACGCTTGCCAACACTCAGGTAGGGAACAATCCATTTTTCAATCATACTTTTGCTTAAGACTTCCATGATAGTATAAACTTTTTTGTCTCCAAACTCAAAGTTCTTATGACCCATGGAAGTCTTTCGTTAAAATACTAAA
This sequence comes from uncultured Chitinophagaceae bacterium, assembly GCA_963847085.1. GTDB lineage: Bacteria > Bacteroidota > Bacteroidia > Chitinophagales > Chitinophagaceae > Ilyomonas. The sequence goes on from CAWJYO010000009.1 coordinate 226,856, forward strand.
CAAGCTCAAAGAGTAAAAACAAACTTTAATAAAATAAATTTGAAAAGACTTGTAAAAACAAACTGATTGCAACTGAACGGTTCAAAATCTTATTAATAATTTGCAGCTTTAGATATTGTTGAATGAAAAAATTGATTCTTGCAATTGTTGTTGTTTTGGTTATTGTTGGTGCTTACCTTGCCTGGATTACGTTTGGCAGCGCAACCGCTTTTTCTTCCTCGCAAAAATATTTGTACCTCTACGATAACCGCCCGGTAAAAGAGCAAACAGAGCAGCAGTTAAGTGACAGCAACTACATTCACAATGTATGGTGGTTTAACATACTTGCCAATCGCTTTGATGTTTGGCACAAATTAAAGCCAGGCAGGTTTGAAATTAAGCAGGGCGAAAGTGTGTTGGATATTATCAAAACGCTACGCAACAACCGCCAAACACCATCGCGTTTGGTGATTAACAAACTTCGCACAGCAAACGATTTTGCAAAGCTGATTGGTAAGAATTTTTCAACCGATTCGGTTCATGCGTTATCTTATTTTACAAACAACGATTCGCTAAAGCCTTTGGGCGTTGATACCAACACCCTGATGACGCTTGTGATACCCGACACTTACATTCTATATTGGAACACTTCGCTGCCGAACATTATGCGAAGATTGGAAGACGAAAAAAATAAATTTTGGGAAGAAAATAACCGTACCGAAAAAGCCACTGCCATGGGCTTTACGCCTGCACAAATTGTAACGATTGCTTCCATTGTAGAAGAAGAAACCAACAAGAACGATGAAAAGGGAAACATCGCTTCTGTTTACATTAATCGTTATCGAAAAGGGCAGGCCTTAGGTGCCGATCCAACCATTAAATTCGCTTTAAAAGATTTTGGTTTAAAGCGAATTTTATACGGGCATTTAAATGTAGTATCGCCTTATAATACGTACAAAAACAAAGGCTTGCCGCCGGGGCCGATTTGTACGCCTTCTATGAAAACAATTGATGCTGTTTTAGCTGCGCCGCAAACGGATTATATGTTCTTTGTTGCCAGAAGTGATTTCAATGGCTACCATCATTTCAGCAGCAACTATGCTGAACATGAACAATACGCAAAGCTGTATCAGCACGCACTGGATTCGTTAATAAAAAGCCGCCAAACAGGAGCCGCGAAATGACCAAGATCGAACGCATATTAATCACTACATCGCCTGTCAGCACGTTTCGCTCGCTCAGCAAACGAATAACGCTGCCCGGCTTTCAGGGGCTGCCTTTGTACGATGTGTTTCATGCGTTGCTGGATCAAATTAATCAACATGGTTTAAACATTCGCGCGGCGGCTATTTCGTTTAATCTTATTACTGCCATTCCTGCCATCACTTTGTTTTTGTGCATTTTAGTGCCTTATGTTCCAGGCTCGCAGCAGGTTTATCATCAGCTCTTGATTTTTGTAAGAGACTTTACACCCAGCGGAGATACGCAAACAATAATGACGCGCTTTCTCAACGATTTCTTCAACAAAAGAACAACCGGGTTGTTGTCCATTGGTTTTTTACTGGTGTTGTTTACTTCGTCCAATGCCATGATGGGTATTATTCGTACATTCGACAGATCGGTAGTTGAAAAACGAAAAACCAATTTTATAAAAAAGCGTTTGCGTGCCATTCGTTTAATTATTACGCTGGTTGCCTTACTGCTCGGTACGGTGTTAATTTCGGTTGGGCAAGGTTTTCTCTTTAGTAAAATCATGCAATGGGCAGATATTAAAGACCACTCAGTTATCAAACTCATTCAAAGCTCGCGCTGGCTGGTAAGTTTCTTTTTGTTCATATTGGCTATCGGCTACATTTATAAACACGCACCTACAGCAGTAACCAAAAGCAAAATATTCACTCCTGGTGCCGTCATTGCTACGGTGCTGATGATTATAATTACAGGTTTGTTTTCTTACTGGGCAAAAAACATTTCAACCTACAATAAATTCTATGGTTCCATTGGTTCATTAATCCTCATTATGCTGCTTATTTTTTTAAATTCGATGATGCTCTTAGTGGGTTATGAATTGAATATAAGCATCAACTTGTTGGTGGCAAAAAGGAAAGAAACGCAGAGAACAAAATGACTCATTTTCTATTTCAACATCACATTAAACTTTGCCCCGTTATTTTTGCTCTATTCCTTTTTTATTTATGAAGAAATTCATCGCAGCAATTCTCCTGGCCTCTTTGTTTTCGTGCAATAACAACAATAACGATAACAGCACTATTGAAGACGCTAATAATCCACCGCCGCCAACGCTTTCGTACCGGCTGATAAAAGAGTATCCGCACGATACTTCTCACTTCACCGAAGGTTTAATCTGGCACAACAATGCTTTGTATGAAAGCACCGGCGAAGAAGGCGAAAGCCAGTTGCTAAAATTGGATTTGAACTCAGGCAAAGCAGAACAAAAAGTAGATTTGCCCGATTCTGATTTTGGTGAAGGTATTGCTATTATTGGCGATAAAATTTATCAGCTTACTTACCGCAATCACAAAGCGTATGAGTACGATTTGGCAACGTTTAAAAAGCTGAAAGAATTTACATTTCCGTATGAAGGCTGGGGCATGACAACCGATGGCAAGCAACTTATCATCGGCACGGGCAGCAGCAATTTATATTTTGTAAACCCTGATAATTTTCAAATTAAAAATACACTTGGTGTTACTGATAATTACGGTCCTGTTAGCAGCATCAACGAGCTGGAATATGTGGCCGGATATGTGTATGCCAACGTGTGGCACGAAAAGAAAATCATCAAGATTGATTTGCAAACCGGCAAAGTGGTTGGCGTGATTAACATAGGCGATATTCTATCGCAAACCGGAAAGGGAATTGATGAAACACAAGAAGAAAACCACGAGAAAGTATTGAATGGAATTGCTTTCGATTCAACCAAAAACAGCTTTTACATTACCGGAAAAAACTGGCCTTCGGTGTATGAAATTAAGTTGAACTGATGTTGTGTGTACTGCCCGCCGATTGCGCGGATTTTCGCAGAATTCTGAAGTTTGTTTTTGCCACTTTATTCTGCGAAAATCAGCGCAATCGGCGGGATCAATCAATCTGAAACCAGCTTCAATCCAACCAATGAAACAATTAACGTACAAATAAAAAACAGCCGCCAGAAGCTGGTAGGTTCTTTAAAAAATAAAATGCCAACAATTACAGTTCCTACGCTGCCAATACCCGTCCACACGGCATAAGCGGTTCCTACAGGAATGGTTTCAATGGCTTTGTACATCAGCCACAAACTGGCAAATAAAAAGAAAAGAAAAGATGCTGTCCAACTCCCAAAAAGCCAGCCGCTGGTGTCTTTCATTTTGGCTAACGAAATGCTAAAGCCGATTTCTAAAATACCTGCAATGATTAAAAACAACCAATTCATTCTTTGCTTATTTGTTTGCTGCAAAAGTATGACGAGTGCTGCATCTCTTCTGCCAAAGGTGTAAATGCAATACCTTTGCACTCCATTAATTTAGAGTGAAATGATTACGATAGAATTATCAAGAGAGCAGCTCGATTATGGTTTTGTTGCCACGGATGCTAACCATCACAATGTAAAAATGGATTCCAGTCCCGAATCGGGCGGTAATAATTTTGGCGCTCGTCCAATGCAACTCCTCCTCATGGCATTGGCTGGTTGCAGTGCCATTGATGTGATCAGCATATTAAACAAACAACGCCAAACCATTACCGATTATAAAATGAAAGTGCATGGCGAACGCGAAGCAGGCAAAGAACCATCACTTTGGAAAACCGTTGATGTTGAATTTCATTTATGGGGAAATATTGACGAAACCAAAGCACAGCGTGCCGCCGATTTATCTATACAAAAATATTGCTCGGTAGCGGCAACTTTACGCGCAGCCGGAGCCGAAATTAACTGGACAGTAATTGTACACAAAGAAGTAAAAGAAACCGTTTAGATTGATGAAGAAAAATAAAAACTGGCATCCGCAAACCAATGCCATCCGGTTGCGTGCGGCGCAAACGTTACAGCACGAACATTCAAGCCCATTGTATCTTACCAGCTCCTTTACGTTTGATGATGCCGATACGATGAGTGATGCATTTCGTGGTGAAAACGAGTCCAATATTTATAGCCGGTACAGCAACCCAACCGTTGATGAATTTACCAATAAAATGGTTGCTCTCGAAGGTGCAGAAGCGGGCTTTGCAACGGCTTCTGGCATGGCGGCTGTGTTTGCTTCTATCTTTCCTCTCTTACAACAAGGCGATCATTTATTGTGTTGCAGTTCGGTGTTTGGCAGCACCATTACCATTGTTACCAAATACCTTCCAAAGTATGGAATTGAATACACCTTGGTTCCGGCAAATGACAAAGAAGCCTGGCAAAAAGCGGTGAAGCCTAACAGCAAAATGATTTATTTAGAAACGCCTACTAATCCGCAATTGGAAGTGCTGGATTTACAATGGATGGGAACGTTTGCAAAAGAACACAATCTGATATTAAATGTTGACAATTGCTTTGCCACGCCCGCGCTGCAATTGCCTATTCAGTATGGTGCCGACCTTGTTGTTCATTCGGCAACCAAATGGATTGATGGACAAGGTCGTGTGTTGGGTGGCGTTATTGTAGGTAAAGAAGAATTGATACACGAAATTTATTTGTTTTGCCGCAATACCGGTCCTACACTTTCTGCCTTTAATGCCTGGGTGCTAAGCAAGAGTTTGGAAACATTGGATGTGCGCATGGAACGCCATTGTAATAATGCTTTACAAGTGGCACAAGTGCTGGAAAATCATCCGAAAGTAAGTTGGGTAAAATATCCGTTTTTGCCTTCCCATCCGCAGTATGAAATTGCGCAAAAACAAATGAAAGCCGGTGGCGGCATATTGTGTTTTGAACTAAAAGGTGGTATTGCGCAGGGAAGAACGTTTTTAAATAGCCTTGAGTTGGTTTCTATGACGCCAAACCTTGGTGATTCGCGTTCCATTGCCACACATCCGGCAAGCACTACGCATTCTAAACTAACGGAAGAAGAACGGCTTGCGGTTGGCATTACACCCGGCCTTGTGCGCATTTCTGTAGGGCTTGAGCATGTGGATGATGTGATTGCCGATATTGAACAGGCGCTCCATAAAGCGTAAGTTTTTATTTTGAACCACAAAGACGCGAAGAACACAAAGGTTCACAAAGAATAAGAAAAGAATGCTTCGTGTCTTCGTGGTTCAAAATTTTACAAATCGCTTGCATCATCATTCTTCAAAACAAAGTTCTTTTTACCCGAATAATATTTGCTGTATTTATCGGTGATGACCTTGCTTTGTTTTGCACCGTTGATATACAAAATGCCGTCTTTCAGTTCGATTTTATAGGGTTTGTTTTTGCTGATTAATCCATCGTTCATTAAAGCAGTTTGCAAGCCTTTGTAATTGGCTAATTCAGCTTTTGCCGATTGTAAATTCTTCTGCGCTTCTTTCAGCGATTTTTCTACTTCGCGTTTAATCTCTTCGCTGTTTATTTTTTGTTCAGCCATTGCTTTCTTCACTTCAATCTGCGCTTTGCTTAACTCTGTTTTCATTTCATTCCAATCTATGTTGTTGATGGCTGATTTTGCACTGTCGAGCGATGCCGATACATCCAGTTTCATCTTGTTCCAGTCAATGCTTTGCATTGCTTCGCGAATCTCTTTATTGATTTTATTATAATCAACCTGCGCAATGGCTTTTTGCACTTCAGCATTGATTTTTTGATAATCAACTTGCTTTAGTGCAAGGTTCACTTGCTGCATAATGGAATCCATGTTCAGTTGAAGGTTAATTTCATCAGTATTGAATGTTTTTGGTACTGTGGTATCTGCATCGGCTGCGCCGCTGAGCTTCCTTTGCGGAATGACTCTTTTTTCCGGCTGCCATGAACTAAGAATAACAACAAAAACAAACAAGCCACACACTTTAATAAGCGAAGATGTAAAGCGTACATTTTTCATAATTTGAGATTGATGAATGGTGGTTACGAATTATTTCGTAGCAAATATACGATACGTTTCGTAACTTGGTAAAAACCGCCTTTCTTTTTCATTTCTTTAACCAAAAGCAACTTTCTGCCGCTCTGTTTTTTTGCTCACACAATATGCACCTTATAGCAGTTTCTCCATATTTTACAGTACGTTTGTTGCCTTGTATTGTTACACCTATTTTTGTTTTTACCCGAAAAATTTAAATCGTTAAACAGATGAAGTTTATTGTGTCTTCTTCTTCTTTACTTAAGCAGTTGCAGCAAATCAGCGGCGTTATCAATGCCAATACCGTGCTGCCGATTTTAGAAGATTTTTCGTTTGATATCCAGGATAAAAAATTAAGCATTACTGCTACCGATTTAGAAACCGTGATGCGTGTGCAAATGGATGTGGAAAGCAATGAAAACGGACGCGTTTGTGTGCCTGCCAAAATTTTGTTGGATTCATTAAAAAATATTGCTGACCAGCCACTTACCTTTTCGATAGATAAAAATTTTGGTATTGAAATTACCAGCAACAATGGCAAGTATAAAATGATGGGCGAAAACCCTGATAACTTTCCAAAAGAACCGGTGGCCGATGATTCCAACAGCTTTACTATGAAAAGCACTGCATTGGTAACTGCCATTAATAAAACATTGTTTGCAGTAAGTTCCGACGATTTACGCCCTGCTATGACAGGTGTTTATTTTGAATTGAATAAAGAATATGTGCAGTTTGTTGCCACTGATGCACATCGGTTGGTTCGTTATAAAAGAACTGATGTAAGCGCGCCTAATAACGACAGCTTTATTGTGCCTAAAAAGCCTTTGAATTTATTGCGCAATGTGTTGCCGGATAACGATGATGAAATAACCCTTTCGTACAACAGCAATCACCTGTTTGTTACGCACAACACAACGCATTTGATCTGCCGTTTGATAGACGCCCGCTTCCCCGATTATAAAGTAGTGATACCGGTTGACAATCCGTATAAATTAGTGGTAAATAAAAACGATTTTCAAAGTGCCTTGCGCCGCATCAATGTGTTCAGTAACAAAAGCACCAACCAGGTTGCTCTTGCTATTAGCGGAAGCGAATTGCAGTTGACTGCGCAGGATGTTGATTTTAGTTTTGAAGGAAATGAACGCATGAACTGCGATTACAATGGCGAGGATTTGCAGATCGCTTTCAATGCGAAATTTTTGATTGAAATGCTGAATGCCGCCGACAATACTGAAGTGAAGGTAGAACTGTCAACACCTACGAAAGCAGGAATTGTAAAGCCCATTGAACAGGAAGAAGGCGAAGATTTGTTAATGCTGGTGATGCCGCTGATGCTGAACAGTTAAGTTTAGCTGCGAGCTTTGAGCCATGAGCTACGAGTTTTGAAAAAGAGGTTTTTGTGTAAAAACAAAAATCTCTTTTTTATTTCATTTTTTATATCTCACTGTTCACTACTCACTTTCTTCACTGCGCCATCTTTCAACACATATTGTTCGCCGGTTTCTTTACAAATAGCAATGCTGTTTTCATTGAAAAAAAGCTTATGCCCATGCTCACTCATCCAGCCTTTTTGTTTTGCAGGATTTCCCATTACCAAAGCATAAGGTAGTATTGATTTTGTAACCACAGATCCTGCACCAATAAATGCAAATTCACCAATGGTAATCCCACAAACAATAGTGGCATTAGCGCCAATACTTGCTCCGCGTTTAATAATTGTTGGTTTGAATTCGTGCTTGCGCGAAATAGCACTGCGCGGATTGATAACATTGGTAAACACAACCGATGGACCGATGAATACATCATCTTCACAACACACACCTTCGTAAACGGAAACATTGTTTTGCACTTTTACGTTATTGCCTAAAACAACGTCTTTACCAATCATAACGTTTTGACCGATGTTACAGTTCTCACCTATCACGCAGTTTTGCATGATGTGGCAAAAATGCCAGATGTGCGTACCATTGCCAATGGTGCAAGGCTCATCAATATAAGAAGAGGGATGTGCGTAATAGTTCTTCAATCTATAATTATAGTTTTCAAATATAATCTTTCATACTACAGTTTCATTTGTATACTTTACTTGTGAAAAGTATTCATAGTGTGAACAACAAAAAGCAAATCCTTTTCTTTATTTACACCATCGCTATTTTCTCCTTCCTTAGTTTTGCCGCCGTGAAAACCTGTACCGTTAATATCATTAATCAATCATCCAATCCATTGCCGCACTATGCTACAGCGGGTGCCGCCGGTATGGACATCAGAGCCGATTTAAATGAAGCCATCCATTTGCAACCCTTGCAACGTGTATTGGTGCCAACCGGATTATTCATTGAATTACCCGATGGCTATGAAGCACAAATTCGCCCGCGCAGCGGGCTTGCCATCAATCATGGCATTACTTGTTTAAACAGCCCGGGAACCATTGATGCCGACTATCGGGGCGAAATCAAAATCATACTGATTAATTTATCAAACGAAGTGCATACGATACAAGCCGGCGATAGAATTGCGCAAATGGTAGTATCGCCGGTTGAACAGGTAGTTTGGAAAGAAGTAACTGAAATAAGGCCCACCGAACGAAGTGCCGGTGGCTTTGGACATACAGGAAAATTGTAAAAATTTGGGCAAAAACAAACCCGATAAAAAGAATGAAAATAAAAGGTCTTCTGCTGCAATGGCTCTGTTTTAATTTGTTGGTTATTGCAATGTTTGCTGCTTGCCGGCCTGCGAGGAAAGTGCAAAGCATTGGTCATGTAATCACTAAAAAAGATACAGCACTAAAAGAAGTTACGCAGCCTGCCGCTATTGATTCGGCAACCATCATACAGAACATTGTAAACCGGCTTGAAAAACAGCGGATTCATTTTAAAACTTTTTCTGCAAAAGTAAAAATGGACTATGACGGCAGCGAAGGCAATGGCCAGGCAACCGTTTACCTGCGAATGCAAAAAGACAGTTTGATCTGGCTTTCGCTAACCGGCGCTTTGGGCATTGAAGGTTTCCGGGTTATGATAACACCAGACAGCGTAAAAATTATGAACAAGCTGCAAAAAATAATTCAGTATCGCCCAATTAATTACTTGAAGGAACTAACAGAAGTGCCGGTTGATTTTGCCAATCTTCAGGATATATTAATTGGTAATCCTGTTTACTTAGACAGCAATATTGTTTCATATACAGAAAGCAGCGATAACTTACTGATACTGATGGCCGGCCATGTATTTAAGAATTTGCTGACGCTGGATAAAAATAACCTGCGTTTGCTGCACAGCAAATTAGATGATGTAAACCCATTGAAAAACCGTACAGCCGATATTACGTTCGACGATTACAACAAAATAGATGATTTTTATTTTTCAACTTCCCGAAAGATTTCGGTGGCTGAAAGAGCCAAGCTGGACGTGAATCTGCAGTTTAAGCAATACGATTTTGATAAGACGCTCACCTTTCCTTTTAATATTCCAAAAAACTACCGGGTAAGATAATAATTCGCGCAGCACAAACGTACTCTATGCGTCCTGGCTGTTTTGGTTTTGTCCATTTTTTCAATCCAAAAAATATGTTTATAAAAGGGTTTGTTTTTATCGTTTTTCTGGGTTTTGGTTTTGCCGCATTTTCGCAGGAAACCAAAGAGGATATTCAACGCAAGCAGCAGCAGTTGCAGAAAGAACTGGCAGATTTAAACAGCACGTTAAGCGATATAAAAAAGAACAAAAAACAATCGCTTAGCCAACTGGCGCTAGTGCAACGAAAAATAAAAGCCCGTGAAGAACTGGTTGGCAACATCAATAAAGAACTGCATAAAATTGATGATGAACTTTATCTGAACAATCTTGACATTTACCGTTATACAAAAGAATTAGACACACTAAAAGAACGCTATGCAAAAAACTTAGTGTTTGCTTATAAAAACCGGAGCAGTTACGATTATCTCAACTTTGTTTTTTCGGCTGAAAATTTTAATGACGCCATTAAGCGGATTTCATACCTGAAAAGTTACCGGCAGTATCGCGAAGCGCAGGCAAACAATATCATCAAAACACAAAATTTGCTGCAGGTAAAAATGAACAATCTTACCAATACCAAAACGCAGAAAAGCACAACGCTGCAGGAGCAAGGCAAGCAAATACAGCAAATGGAATTGGACCGGAAAGAGAAAGATGAAATGGTGCGTGGCTTGCAGGGACAGGAAAAAGAACTGAGTGTACAGATACACGACCGTGAAGTAGCGCGCCGCAAGCTGCAAGGGCAATTGAAATTGATTATTAACCGTGAAATAGCCGAAGCCCGTCGCAAAGAACAGGAACGCCAGGCGCAGCTTGCCCGCCAGCAGGAAGAAGATCGCAAAAGAAAGCTGGCCGCACAACAAGCCGCAGGTGATAATGGCTCAACCGCAAACAATAATGCTGCTTCGGCTCCTTCCAACACAACAACGGCTGCCGTAACGCCTCCGGCACGCAACACCAATCGCACGTACAGCCCGCTGGAATCAACACCGGAAAACGTAACCACTTCTATCAATTTTGAAAATAAGAGAGGAAGCTTGCCATGGCCGGTAGGTAGCGGAACCATTTTAATACCTTACGGAAAATATGATATTCCCGGCACTAAGCTCGTTGATAACAATGACGGAATTGATATTGGTGTTCCGGTAGGTTCAACTGTAAAAGCGGTTGCAGATGGAACCGTATCTGCCGTGCTGGATTTGGGAGATGAAAAATGTGTAATGGTAAGGCATGGTAAATATTTTACAGCTTACAGCCATCTGGCAAGTGTAAGTGTGGTGAAGAATGATGTAGTGCAGGCGGGAACCATTGTAGGGAAAGCCGCGGCAAACAACGATGGCGGCGGCATGGTGCATTTTATGGTATCGAACGAACAGGGAAGCTTTTTAAACCCGGAAAGCTGGTTGAAAGGAAGATGAAAATTATTCGTGCAAAAACAAAAAGGCGGCTCTACTGAGCCGCCTTTTTGTTGTAATTACTACATCCGTTACTGTTTCAATCCACGTCCGGTTTTGTGCTGGAGTTCGTCTATGCGTTTGGAAGCATCTGCTTTTGTGAGATTTTCATCAAACGATTCACCTGCTTCATCCGACAAGGTTTTGAGATACGACTTTTGTGCGCCGGTCATTGGCTCACCGCCGGTTGTCCATTCATCCGGGTCTTTTTCGGTGTTTGAAGACGTAGTATCCAAATTTTGCTGCACTGCTTTTTCCTTTTGCTGTACTGGTTGCTGATTGTTTGTTTGATCTGCCATACTATTTTTTTTAGCAAAAAAGAGTTCAAAAATAAAACCAGAATTAGGGGCTGCGCAGTATTAAGAAATTGTTACGAGTTGAAAAAGTTGTATCGTTTAAACAAAAAGGTGTTAGTTTTGTTTTATCGTTTAAATGAAATCCTTGCACATCACCTCAAAACGATGACAGGCTTTCTACAATAACTGGTTATTCAAATTTGCTATATTCTCCGATTGTGTGCCGCCGATGCCTGCCGTAGCACGTTTTTCCGATTGATGCCTTTTTTATTAACAATTAAAAAAGCAATGTTATGAACAAGCAAGTATTGAAATTTGGAATTCGCAGGATGATTATCCTCGCAGGTTTGGTTGGCTCACTCTCTTTCTCCAGCTTCGCAGCTACCAATAAAGGAGGAAAAGAAGTTCCTTCAGCCGTACAGTATGTAGGCGCAACTGATCAGGGTGTTGTATTTAATGTAAAATACGACAACGCTACTGCAGAGCCGTTCAGCTTAATTATTAAAAACGAATACGGCGATGTAGTATATCAGCAACAGTTTAAAGATAAGAACTTCGAAAAGAAAGTGTTGCTGACCAAAGAACCAGGTGAAGCGCGTCTTACTTTCATTATCAGATCTGTATCTGCTAACGTAAAGCAAACGTTCGACATCAGCACAACTACAAAAACAGTGGAAGAAGTTGTGGTAAAAAATGCCCAATAAAAACAAGTGTTTTTTGTGTATGTAAGAATCCTGCGTGCGAAAGCCGCAGGATTTTTTTATTCGTTTTTATTTTCTGAGCCCGTGTCAGGCTTATTATCTTTCCATTGCCAAAGGTGCATACACGCGTAAGTGCGATAGGGTTTCCATCGGGCCGATATTTTCAGCATCTTTTCTTTTACCTCTTTTTTGTTTTCCGCTTTGATATTGTAAATCTTTTTCATCGCGTTTTGCACGCCAAGGTCATCAACAGCAAATACATCTTCTCTTCCCAGCGAAAACATGAGCAGCATTTCGACGGTCCATTTGCCAACGCCTTTTATTTGCGTAAGCAAGTCAATAATTTCTTCGTTGCTCATTGTCAGCAGTTTTATATCGTCAATGTTATTCTCAATACAAAACAAGGCAACATTGTGTATGTATTTTATTTTGGCATAACTCAAACCAATGGCACGCAGGGTTTCTGTTTCGGTTGCCAGCACTTGTTGCGGCGTTGGCTCTTCTCCATTAAATAATTGCAAAAAGCGGTGAAAAATAACTTTGGCCACCTTCGTGCTTAATTGCTGGCTCATTATGCTTGCCATAAGCCGCAATGGAATATTAGTGCGCAATTGCAAAGGAGGCAAGGCCTGTAAAAGAAGCGAGGCGAATTTTTTATCTTTTGAAAGATGAGAAATGTAATCCATTATAAAAAGATGAATGGTACACAAAGATGCGTCAGCCGTTGATTTTTTGTTTTACCACTTTTCTGTTTTTTTCCAAATTTTTATTAAATAAAGAAGCAGCGAAATAAAGCTGACGGCCATCCATACATAAAATACAACATTTGCTGCCGAAACCGAGCCGTTTGTAAATGCAGGATTGAACTTAAGACCAATGATAACAGTTAACACCAGCCAGCAGAACAAGAGAAAGATAGAAAAAGCGACTCGTTTTAAAAAAGCAACAACTTCGGGTTCCATAGTTAACCGTTTTTTTCTGATTAATATTATAACCTAAGATATAAATGTTTTGATAGTCCTGAATAAACAATCATTATAAAAGCAATAAAACAAAAGCACATTTTTAAAATGAAAAGAGATAGCTACAAGGGCCTTCGTACTTTCATTTGGCATAAAGTGTGCGATTTATGAACCTCTAATTGGAATCCAACTATGAAAATTTGTACTTGATCATTCCATTTGTTTATAAGCATCAACGCAATAAACAAAGCTGTCGCTACATAAGCAATAAGTTTGTTTTTGTTAAACAGCTTTGGCGCAAAACCAATATTTTTGCAACCTCCAATAAGAACGGAATCACAGAAAAAAGAATAGGCTAAACCATTAACGCAAAAACATGCAGTATATATTGATTAGTGCGGTTATCGCCTTTTTTATCAGCTTTTACTTCATCCCTGTATTAATACACCTGGCTGAAAAAAAGAAACTGGTAGATGTACCCGATGAAAGAAAAATTCACATCAATCCCATTCCCCGTTTCGGAGGCATCGGCATTTTTGCAGGTTTTGTTTGCAGCCTTTTGCTAAATGTAAGCATCAAAAACGAGTTTATACAGTTTCAGTATTTGCTGGCTGCTTTTCTCATTATTTTTTTTCTGGGTGTTGGCGATGATATTATGGTGCTGTCGCCGTTTAAAAAGTTCATTGGTCAGTTAGTGGCTTCGTTTATTCTTATTTTTAAAGGTCATTTGCTTATCAACAATTTGCATGGTTTTTTAGGTATCCAACAAATACCTGATGTCGTTAGCTATCTGCTCACTTATTTCACCATTATTGTTATCATTAACGCTATTAATCTGATTGATGGTGTTGACGGGCTGGCCGGCAGCTTAAGTTTAATCTCAACCTTTCTTTTTGGAAGCTGGATGTATATGAACGGCGATTTGGCTTATGCACTGATTGCCTTTTCTTTATTGGGTAGCATACTTGCTTTTTTGTATTACAACTACTACCCGGCAAAAATTTTCATGGGTGATGCAGGCTCTATGATGCTGGGTTTAGTGAATGCTATTTTGGTTATCCGCTTCATTAATCTGGCACCAACAGCTCACCAGTTTGCAGTGTCGGCTTCTCCAGCCATTGGTTTTGGCTTATTGTTAATTCCTTTGATGGATACGCTGCGGGTGTTTTGCATCCGGCTCTCGCGTGGCCATTCTCCTTTTGTTGCCGACCGCAAGCACATTCATCACCTGTTTCTCGATAAAGGCTTTACTTCGGTACAAACCACAGTTATACTGGCATCATTAAGCATTGTATTTTCGCTCCTGTTCTTTTGCATGGCTTCGTTTAATACAACGGTTGTATTTGTGCTGGAAGCGGTGTTATTTTTTGCTGTTATATCAGCATTACATATTTACGAACCTGCCACTATGCGTGTGAAAAAGAAAGAAGATGGAGAAGTGGTGATAGAAGAGCCACGCAGATTGCGCCTTAAAGTATTGTTTTCAAAAAAAGAAAAGCAGGAAGCCTGATGGCAACATAATTTGTACAAAACCAAATGCCTGAATCAATTGTATTCAGGCATTTGGTTTTGCAGGAAAAGCCACAGCAAAACATATAGTTAACCATTGCGATACTTTCATAGTGCAATGCTAACGGAATGCTTAGATTTGCGCCTCGTTAAAATTTAAAAGTTGTATGTCGGAAGATGTTGAATTTTTATTAGATGATGCCGAATCGTCTATGAAAAAAGCCATTAGCCATTTAGAAACGGAGTTAACTAAAATACGGGCAGGCAAAGCCCATCCTTCTATGCTGGATGGAATTAATGTAGAATATTACGGTGCGCCAACACCCATTAGCCAGGTAGCCAATATTAATGTGTTGGATGCGCGAACCATCAGCATTCAGCCCTGGGAAAAAAAGATGTTGCAAGCTATTGAGCGAGCCATCATGGCTGCTAATATTGGCATTACGCCACAAAATGACGGCAACCAGATTCGTTTATTTATGCCGCCCTTAACCGAAGAGCGAAGAAGAGAATTGTTTAAAAAAGCAAGCAACGAAGGCGAAGGCTCGAAAGTGGCAGTGCGCAGCATTCGCCGCGATATTATTGAGCAGGTAAAAAAATTGCAGAAAGAAGGTTTGAGTGAAGATGAAGCGAAAGATGCCGAAAACGGCGTGCAGGAAATTACCGACCGCTATATAAGTTTAGTGGATAAGCATTTGGCAGCAAAAGAAAAAGAAATGATGGCGATATAGGTGTATATTAATTTCTATTACCTTTAGTTTCATTTCATAACTTATAAAAATTGCTTCTTATGGGATTCCTTAAAGATTTTAAAGACTTCGCATTAAAAGGAAATGTACTTGATTTGGCAATCGGTATTATCATCGGTGCAGCCTTTAGCAAAATTGTTAGTTCGTTGGTTGATGACATCATTACACCAGCTATTTTAACGCCAGCATTAAAAAGAGCCAATCTACAGAACCTGCAGCAGTTGGTGATTCCGGGCACCGGCATCAAGTACGGAAACTTTTTATCGAACGTGATTACATTTCTTATCATTGCGCTCGCTTTGTTTCTTATTATTAAAGCCATTAACGCTTCACGCAGAAAAAAAGGCGTTGTGGTAGAAGTGCCGCCACCAACCGCTTCAGAACAATTGCTGGCTGACATCAGAGACGAATTGAGAAGCCGTCCGCGCATTTAATTTGCAAAAATTAGTTTCTATTGAATTCAATTTCTTATCAAATAAAATTAGAGCAGTTTGAAGGTCCCTTCGATCTGCTCCTTTTTTTTATAGAGCGGGATGAACTTGACATTTACGACATTCCCATCACCAAAATTATCAACGACTTTCAGACTTACATTCATCAGCAAAAAAGCCTGAATATTGAACTGAGCAGCGAGTTTATTTTATTCGTTGCATCGCTCATGCGCGTGAAAGCGAAGATGCTTTTACCACGAAAAGAAACCGATGATTCGGGCAACGAAATAGACCCGCGCAAAGAGTTGGTAGATAAACTACTCGAATACAAACGTTACAAAGAAGCTTCGCTGCAAATGGCGGAACGGGAAGCTTTGCGTATGCTGATGCTAAAGCGCGGCAATATACAAACCGAGCTGGCAAGTATTGGCGAACAATCTTCCGAAGGCACCGAAATACAAAACATTACTCTGTTTAAACTAATGAAAACATTTGAACGGGTAATGCAACGATTGTATGATAAAAACAACAAGCCTGTGCACACGGTGGTTCGGTACAACTACACCATGGAAGAAAGCCGTGAGCAGATTATTAACGAAGTGAAACTGCAAAAAACAACTTCTTTTCAACGCCTTTTTCAGCATTGCGAAAACCGCATTCATGCCATCTTTTTGTTTTTGTCCATTTTAGAACTGGTGCAGTTGAACTACTTCTCTCTTGCAGTAAATAAAGGCAGAAACAATTTTGAAGTGGCCTGGAACGAAGAAAGAAAAGAAGAGGAAGAAGTGAATGTTAGTGTGTGATTATTGTTTTTGTTTTTGCTGTTAAATCATGTTTGCCTTTATCCGATTTCACCTTTCCAATAGTATCTTTAAGTATTGATCAGGACGTTGCATTTTTGTTTGTTCAATTATTTTCAAAACGTTGAAGTGAGATTCTTTTTCTGTTTACTCAAAACAGAAAAAAGAACAAATCAATGATTACAACAGACGATCAATCGGAGACACAAAGTTTGTAACATAAAGCTGTATTTTGTGTTTCTCATTCACAACTCACCATTCACTATTCACAACAGATGAGCGATAAAAAAAAGAAAAAGAAGCAAAAACAAACCCATCATTCCGCACACGACGGCAACACATTGCAAGGCATTTTAGAAGTTACAAGATCAGGCATTGGTTATGTAATCATTGCCGACGGCAAAGGCGATGTATTGGTGCGTCCGCACGATTTTAATACGGCGTTGAATGGAGATGAAGTAACCGTAAAAGTGGTAAAACAAAATGTCGCCACCGGCAAGAAAGAAGGCAGGATTGTAAAGGTTTTGGAACGAAAGCAAACTGAGTTTATCGGGCGGCTGCAAATGAGCAAACACTTTGCTTTTGTAAAGCCCGACAGCAACAAGCCTATGCCGGATATTTACATTTCGCCCGACCATATAAACGGTGCTGTTGATAAAGACAAAGTATCGGTGCAACTGATCAAATGGGAGAAAGACAGCCGCAAGCCCGAAGGCAAAGTAACTGCTGTGTTAAGTGCAGAAGACGAGAACGATATTGCCATGAAAAACCTGCTGGCAGAAGCTGGTTTCCCGCTCCATTTTCCTGAAGAAACAGAGGAAGAAACGGCACGCATTCCGGAAACGATTACAGAGTATGACATCGAATCGCGCCGCGATTTCAGAGATATTTTTACCATCACTATTGACCCTGTAGATGCCAGAGATTTTGACGATGCCATTTCGTTGCGAAGCTTAAAAGGCGGCTGGTATGAAGTGGGTGTTCACATTGCTGATGTAAGCCATTACGTAGTGCCCAACACAGCTTTGGATGACGAAGCTTACAAACGTGCTACATCGGTTTATTTACCCGACAGAGTAAACCCGATGTTGCCTGAGCATATTTCAAATGTGTTATGCTCGCTGCGTCCGCACGAAGACAAGCTTACGTTTTCTGCCGTTTTTCAAATGAATAAGCGGGGAGAAGTAAAGCAATACTGGCTTGGAAAAACAATGATCCACAGCAACCATCGCTTTACTTATGAAGAAGTGCAGGAAATCATCGAAAACAAAAAAGGCGAGCACAAAAAAGAAGTGTTGTTATTAAACGAGATTGCCCAGAACCTGCGCGGACAAAGGTTTTCAAAAGGCGCTATTAATTTTTCATCGCAGGAAGTTCGTTTTAAATTGGATGAGCGGGGAAAGCCAATTGGCATTGAAATAAAAGAAAGCAAGGAAGCGCATCAACTGATTGAAGAACTGATGTTGCTTGCCAACCGTACTGTTGCCGAAAATGTGGCAAAAACAAAAGTGAACAAGCAAGCGGTTCCATTTCCATACCGCGTTCACGACCAGCCCGATGCAGAAAAGCTAAAACCGTTTATTGATTTTGCAAAGAAATTCGGGCACAGCTTCAACATCAGTACACCACAAAAAATTGCAGCTTCTTTCAACACCATGTTGGCCGATGTGCAGGGCAAACCCGAGCAGCATGTGCTGGAACAATTGGGCATTCGCACCATGGCAAAAGCTGTTTATACAACAGAAAATATTGGTCATTACGGCTTGGGTTTTGAAAACTATTGTCACTTTACTTCACCTATTCGCCGTTACCCCGATGTGATGGTGCATCGTGTTCTTTTATCTTGTTTGCAAAACGAGCCAATCATTGATAAAAAGATGAACGAAAAATGCAAGCATTCCAGCGAGCGTGAACGTGCCGCGATGGAATGTGAACGTGCTGCCAACAAATACAAGCAGGTAGAATACATGCAGGAATATTTGGGTGATGAGTTTGAAGGTATCATCAGTGGCGTTACTTCTTTTGGCTTTTTTGTGGAAACGATTTTGCAAAAATGCGAAGGTTTGGTAAGCATCGCCAGTCTTAGCGATTTTGATGATTTCCGCTTGATAGAAAGCGACTACTCATTGGTGGGAAGACGCAGTGGGCGCAGCTTTCGCATGGGCGATAAAGTATGGATAAAAGTAGTGGCGGCTAACTTAGACAAACGGCAATTGGATTATGAATGGATATTGCATCCGGCTCATCACAAGAAAGAAAGCTCTCCAAAAAAAGAGGCAAAAACAAAAGCGAAAAAAGCCCAGGTGAGAGAGCCGAAACGGTTGATTGAATAAATAGAATAAAAACAAAAACGGTAGTAAGACATTTTAAAGATAATCGCTTTGTCATTCCGCCCCGACAGTATTGTTGGGGCGGAATGACAAAGCGATTGATGTTCATTTGAAAGATTCACACTTCTACCACTTCTGTTTTGCTTACAAAATCGTGTAAGGTTTTACCCATAAACGAAATAAAAACACTGTCTATAATAATCACACCTAATACCCGAACCACGCTCCTGGTAAGGATTTGAAAGAATGAAGGTTTACCGCCGGTTTTGTTTACCACTTTCGTTAATGCCAGCCATTTGCCGGGTGTTCGTTTCCAGATGGCTTCAAAAAAGAAGATAATACAAAAAGCCAATGATAGCCAGAATATAAAAAAAGGGCATAAAAAAAAGATGGTAGTAAAACACATAAAAATCCCAACCTCTTTTTATAGCTAAAGTAAGAAGACAAATTATGCTGAAGTCAACTAAAAATGCCAGCACTCTTGTACCAACGCCAACGATTCTCATATAAAAACAATTGGAGCAAAAGTAGTGCGGGATAAAGAGTTTGTAAGAGATAACAATTGAATAAATTTTATGCAACTCCTGGTGCGATGTACATTGCAGTTATGTTGTTTGTAAAGCGGCTATCAATAACGCAGTTTCGCAATTATGCTTTTGAATCGTTCTCGTTTAACGAGCCGGTGATAGGCATTTACGGCGCTAACGGTAGCGGTAAAACCAACTTGCTGGATGCGGTTCATTATCTCTGTTTTACCAAAAGTTATTTTGCCCGTGCCGATGCTTTAAACGCGCATTACGGCACACAGGGTTTCCGGCTGGAAGCTATGCTGGATAAAGGCTTACACGCTTTTCATATTGTTTGTATTCTTCGGGAGAACAATAAAAAAGAAATTACCGTAAACGACGAAACTTACAAGCGATTTTCGGCTCACATTGGCAAGTTTCCCTGTGTGATGATTGCACCTGATGATGTAGAACTAATCACCGGCAGCAGCGAAGAAAGAAGAAGGTTTATAGATACCATTTTATCGCAACTGAATGCCGATTATCTGCTTACTTTGATTGAATACAATAAAATTTTGCAGCAGCGTAACAGCTTGTTAAAAGCGGCTGCAGAACACAACCGATTGGATGAAGATTTATTGCAAATAATGAATGAACAGTTAAGCGAAAAAGGAAATAAAATTTATGCCTGGCGGGCCGAATTTATGCAGGAATTCTTGCCGTTGGTAAGACAGGAATACAACAGCATTGCGGGTAAAGATGATGATGTAAATGTAGAATACAACAGCCCTTTGCACAACAGCAACATGCAAACTGTATTGAATGAAAACCGCCAGCGCGATTTGTATTTGCAACGAACCGGAAGCGGCATTCACAAAGACGATCTGGAAATTATAATGCACGGTCAAACATTTAAAAGCGTTGCATCGCAAGGGCAGCGGAAGAGTTTGTTGTTTGCTTTAAAACTGGCTGAGTTTTCTGTGATTCAACAGTACAAAGGCTTTGCGCCCATTTTATTATTGGATGATGTGTTTGAAAAATTAGACGCTGACCGGATGCACAACTTGTTGTATAAAGTTTGCATTCAGCAACAAGCGCAGGTATTCATCACCGATACACATAAAGAACGACTGGAAGAAGCGTTTGAGAAACTGGGTGTGAAGTGCCAATTGATTGGATTATAAGAGTTTTTTGAGCAAATGCAAAAGTTGCGTGATGTGCTGCAACATTACCAAGTTCATCCGACGGATTAAAGGTTGTAAATTTGTAGTTTCAACAATGCATATTATGAACAATAGATATGTGGCTTTTGAAGAACTAAAAAAAATGTATCCTGATGAATGGATTCTTTTAGGCAATCCAAAAATGAAAAACACGACCGTTTTAGGAGGTGTTGTTTTATTTCACAGCAAAGACAAAAAGGAAGTTTGTTATATCGGAAGAGATAAGACGGCAGATTTTGAAACTGTTACGATTGCATTTGCAGGAGATAGTAAACAGCATCGCAAAATTGGAATGTTGAAAAGAATATGAAGGTTTTCAACTTTGAGCTTCTTACTGATTAAGACGTAATTATAGTAAACGCTTCACTGCAAGGGAAGTATAAATTCAGGCTTGCCCTCGATACAGCAGCAACGCACACAACCATTGATAGCAACGTACTTTATTTTTCGGGCTATGAATTAAAGAATAGCAACGGCGAGCAAGAAGTTGAAACTTCAAATGGAATTATCGTTGTTGAAATCTACAATGTAGAACAACTGGAATGTTTGGGAATTACAAAAGATAGATTTGAAGTTCAGGTGTACGATTTTCTGGCGCATGGTATTGCATCAGATTATGATGGAGTAGTAGGATTGAATTTTTTGAAAGAACACAAATTTTGTGTTGACATTTTAAAAGGTGAGATTACCGTTGAAGTTTAAATGCTATAAGAAAAACGCATTGACTCACATGGGCAGCAAAAGAGCTTATTGCTTGATTTAAAGCTGGCAGAGTTTGTTTTAATTTAAAACTAAAAAGGCTTTGCGCCTATTTTGTTATTGGATGATGTATTTGAAAAAGTAGACGCTGACCGGATGCACAATCTGCTTTATAAAGTTAGCATTCAGCAACAAGTGCGTGTTTTTATTACCGATACGCATAAAGAAAGATTGGAGAAGCATTTGCAAAGCTGAACGTGAAATATGAATCGATTGAGTTGTGAGTTATTTTTTATTACGTAAATACAACAGAATAGAGTCGTATTTACCGTAATGATTGTTGAGGAGTTGCGTCTTGGGGAGTTGTCAGCAATACAGGGAAAACTGCAAAATCAAACTTTGTTGACTTTACTCTTTTGCTTGATTTATCAAGCAAAAGAGTAAAGTCATTAATTTTAAATGCATATAAATAAAAAATGACAGAAAATACTACGCAATCGTCGCCACGTTTTAAAGCCAGGATAGCCGGAGTGTTTTATGTGCTTACCGCATTTACATCAGTATGCGGAGAGTCCTTTATTCCAGGCAAACTTGTTGTACAGGGCAATGCTGCGGCCACAGCAAACAATATTCTAACTCATCAGTCTTTATTTCAGTTGGCTTTCGCGATATTACTTGTTGCTGTCGTGACTTCTATTGTTCTTACAGCCATCCTCTATCACTTGTTTAAACCTGTAAGTAAAACCATCTCCTTAACCGCAGCATTTGTCCACCTTACCGGATTGGCTGTTTTGGCATTTGGCAGCTTCTTTCAACTCTGTCCCCTGATTATATTGCGGGGCAGCCAATACCTCAGCGTCTTTAAGCAGGAACAAGTACAAGCTCTGGGATACCTATTTCTCAAGTTGAATATTCAAGCATGGAACACTTTTATAGTATTTTTCGGATTCTATTGCGTCATCATCGGCTACCTCATTTTCCGTTCGACCTTTATGCCGCGAATCATTGGTGTACTAATGGTATTTGCAGGCTTGGGTTACCTCACTTTCTTATGGCCCCCTTTAGCCGACTATCTGTCGCCTTATAATCTGTTTCCTGCTGCTGCCGGTGAGCTATCGCTTATGCTTTGGCTTCTCGCGAAAGGTGTGAATGTTCAGCGATGGCAGGAGAAGGCAGGCAGAGAAGGGAACACTCTTAAAAGCCTCATTATGTAGAAAATCTCTTTCACGCAATGTCTCTTTAGTATAGTCAGTGCGCGGGAAAAAGACATTGCGGATAATAAAATTAGACGCCGACCGCATGCACAATTTGCTTTATAAAGTTTGCATTCAGCAGCAAGCGCAAGTATTTATCTCCGATACACATAAAAAACGATTGGAAGAAGCATTTGAAAAGTTAGAAGTGAGGTATGAGTTGATTGGGTTGTGAGTGTGTAGCAATTGAAAAGGAGTTATTTATATTTGATGATTGATATAATATTAAACGACTTCACTTATGTGGAATTATCTCTTAGAAAATAAAGAGTGGATTTTTTCAGGTATAGGTGTCTCCATTTTAACTATTATTATTGCTTCTTTTTTAAAGAAAAAAAAGTCAACTAAAAAGAATTTTAAAAATGACAATCAATTCATTAGTTCATCATTTGATAATTCTTCAATTAATAATGTAAAAGGAGATACAATAAATTTCAATCAAACAATTGTCAACAAATCAAAAAACAAATTCGCTGAGAAAGAAAAGCCTGTTCCTATTATTGCAACACCTGAAATTGCAAAAGCAAAACAAGATTTCCTTGAATATAAATCAAAACTTAGAACTAACATTTATGCAGCTTTAGCGACTGCAAAAGTCCAAAAGTTTGACGCAATAATTGAAATAAGACATGTTTGCGATGAAGTAGAAGAATTAATAAACGTCAGTCATCTCGAAACGCTGAATGAGCTAAAAGAAATGGAACAAGAAGGTTTAATTGAGTTTGCTTTAAAAGAGGATGAACCTTTAATAAGTCCATACACACGCCTAATAACAACTAAGAAGTTTTATGATACAATCATGGACATTTCATCTTGAGAAAAAATATTATCAAAAAACTTAACTAACAACTTCACACCCTTTTTATCACCCTCAACTTATGCGTTCGTTGCCCTGTTGTTCGGTTAATGATACCGAATGAATCTATCGTATCAACGCGTACATTTCCCGAAGCATGAATGATTTCATCCGCACTAAATAAAATTCCTACATGCACAATTCTGCCTTCTTTATTATCAAAAAAAGCCAGATCGCCGCATTGTGCTTCCTGTAAAAAATGAACCACTTCGCCTCCTGTTGCCTGCTGGTACGCATCGCGCAAGAGAGGTTTGCCAAAGAGTTTATAAACCTGTTGTACAAAGCCACTGCAATCAATGCCAAACGAGCTTTTTCCGCCCCATAAATACGGTACATTTTCGTACAATAAAGCAGCCATTTTTATCACTTCGTCCTTAAAAAAAGAAGGTTCAAACAACAGCGTTTCTTCTTCGTTGTACTCTATTTTATAATTGCCAGTTTCACTGTTTTCAAATTGTGGCGTTGCTACAGAAACATAGGTTTCTGTTCCGTTGATCAGCACCGTTGAATTTCGCTTAAAAGCAAAGCTGGCTGGCTTTCTCATTGCTATGTCTTCAGCCGCTTCAACCAATTGTGAAGCCTGCGCCCAGCCAACATAATTATCATACAAACACCTGATCTTTATAAAGTCTTTTTCTTTTTCCAATACTTCTGCGGCCTCGCCCAACAACAATGCACTTACCATTTCGCTGCGGTGCGAAGCCTCACTGCGCAAAGGGCAAACGGCAACAATGGCAATCACAAACAACATCTTAATTTTTGCGCAAAAGGTATGGAATTAAGACCTCTTTGCATCTTACAAACAATAAAAATTTACTTTCACGTGTGAAGCAGCACAACGATGCCCATATAACCGATCAGCAATTGTTAGAGCAATGGTATGCTACACGCGACAATGGCATTTTGGGTACGTTGTTGCAGCGTTATACGCTGCTGCTTTTGGGTGTGTGCATGAAGTATTTAAAAAACGAAGAAGAAGCCAAAGATGCAGTGCAGCAGGTGTTTGTAAAAGCCATTTCGGAACTGCAGAAATACAAAGTTGATTACCTGAAAAGCTGGCTGTACATGATTGCCCGCAACCATTGTTTGATGAAGCTGCGCGACAATCATTTTGTTATGAAAGAAGTGGGTGAATGGTTGAATGAAGAAAGGGATGAAGCGGCTTTTGAAAGCGAAAACAAAGAAGCGGTTTTGCGCTATTTGGAAGAAGCCATTACGCAATTGAATGCCGAACAAAAAACCTGCGTAACTTTATTTTATCTGCATCGCAAATCGTACAACGAAATCAGTGCACTGACCGGACAAAGTTTACCACACGTTAAAAGCTGCATTCAAAACGGCAAGCGCAACCTCAAACTCTTCATCAACAAAAAGCTAGCAACAACAAAATGGATGATACCAACAACATATTGCCCAACAACGATGAACTTGACGAGCAACTGATGAATTACCTGCAGGGAAATTTATCGGACGCCGAACGGAAAAACGTGCAAAAACAAATGGGCGATGATGCGTTTGTGAAAGACGCGCTTGATGGCTTGCAACAGTTTTCATCCAACAAAAAACTGCATGAATATGTGCGCAGCTTAAACCAAAATTTGCAGCAGCAATTGGCCGTTAAAAAACAAAAAGAAGCCAAGCGTAAACTCATTCATCCTTCATGGATTGTAATGGCAACGGTGCTAATTTTATTGCTGTGCGTACTCGCTTATGTAGTGATAATGTTTGTAAGAAATCATTAGTCTGAACTGGATTGATAAGATGTTTAAATTGTTATAAAAACAAAATACAGTTTTGTGTTACGAGCTTTCATATCTCCGATTGAAAATTGTTGCGTCGCACACTTGTACGCCTTGAAAATAATTGAGCATTTATGCGAATTCTAATTTCAACCACAAAGACGCTAACCCGCGCAGTTTGTTTTTGCCCATTTTCCTCGCCTCTTAGCGTCTTTACAGTGAAAACAAAATCTTCAACATCCTATTAATCTCAAACATCTCATCCATCCGGTTTCAGACATTTAAAACTTAGCTTCGCGGCGTTATGAGTACCCCGCGTTCAGCCCAAATGCAATTACAGGTTTCTACTAGTTACCGGCACATTTTAAAATTGGCCTTGCCCATTGCAGCTTCATTAGTAGTACCGCAGTTCAACTTCATCATCAACAACATTTTCATTGGGCATTTTCTGGCTCCCGAGTATCTTGCTATTGGCGCTATTACGGGTGTATACTACCTCATTTTTGCTTGCATTGGTTTGGGATTTAACAATGGCTTGCAGGCGCTCATTGCACGTCGTGCCGGCGAAAACCGCTTGTCGGCTATTGGCAGCTTGTTTCAAAATGCAGTGGTTATTTCTACCCTTATTAGCGTGGTATGTATTGCGATTACTTATGTTGTTGCGCCGCCCCTGTTCCGTTTGGTTTTGCACAAAAAAGAACATGCCGATATTGCCATTCGTTTTTTGCATACCCGCGTTTGGGGCTTGCCCATTTTGTATTTGTATCAGATGCGCAATGCGTTGCTGGTGGGCACCAACAACAGCCGCCTGCTTATCATTGGCACGCTTGCCGAAACACTTACCAATATCTTCTTCGATTATACATTGCTGAGTGGTTCGCTGGGCTTTCCTAACATGGGTTTTCAGGGTGCAGCTTTAGCATCGGTGTTTGCCGAAACAGCAGGGCTGCTTGCCATCTTTAGTATCATGCACTTTCAGGGTGTAAGCAAGCGTTTGTTTTTGTTTCAAAAAATTCATTTTAATAAAGAAGAAATCAAACTCATACTCGTTCAATCTGCACCGCTCGTTTTACAATATGGCATCAGCCTCGGAAGCTGGGAATTGTTTTATATTTTGATTGAACGAAACTGCACTATTGTTGATCTTGCCGTGTCGAACTCGATGCGCAACGTGTTTGGTTTATTTGGCTGTTTTGGATGGTCGCTTGCAGCCGCCAGTAATGCAATGGTAAGTAATGTAATCGGTCAGAAAAAAGAGGATGAAGTCATTCCTTTAATCAAACGCATTGTGCGCATCGGTGTAAGTGCAGGTGCCTTTCTTTTCCTTGTTTTAAATTTATTTCCCCGGGTCTTTCTTTCTATTTACGGACAAAACGTTGCGTTTATAAACGAAGGCATTCCGGTGTTGCGGGTGGTATCGGCTGTATTGGTGTTACAGCCCGCTGCTACGATTTGGCTGAACGGTGTAGTGGGCACAGGCAACAGCAAAAAAAATCTGCAAACCGAAAGCATCACACTTGCTGTTTACATTGTTTATGTTTGGCTGGCGCTCGAAGTATTTCATTTGCCCATAACGGTCGCGTGGATGTCGGAATGGATTTACTGGATCTTCATGTTTACACCTTCGTTCCTGTACATGAAAAGCGGGCGGTGGAAAGGAAGGGTGATTTGAGATGAGATCTGAACCACGAAGAAGCAAAGAACACAAAGGTTCACAAAGAAGAAAAAACTTCGTGTAACTTCATTACTTGTTGTCTTCGTGGTTCCAATTGTTAATCCACACTCACTCCTCCTTCATCCTCCGTATCATCATTTCAAAATCATCAACACTCATTGCATCTTCCAATGTAAAATTTCCAATGCGCGTACGGCACAATGAACTTAAATAACCGCCTACGCCCAGCGATGCGCCAAAATCGTTGGCTAAACTGCGTATGTAAGTGCCGGTGCTGCATACTACTTTAAAAAATACTTGGGGCAAATCCGTTTTGGTAATGCTAAATTCTGAAATGGTTACAGATCGTGGTTCCAACACAATATCAATGCCTTTTCGCGCAGCGAGATATACAGGCTTGCCCCCCTTTTTAATGGCTGAATGGGCGGGCGGAACTTGCATAATAGTTCCTGTAAAATGAATCGTAGCATCGTGTATTTGTTGGATGGAAAGTTGCGAAATATCGGTGCTATTTTGCGGCTCACTTTCTCTGTCAAATGTTGGCGTAGTAGCACCCAACGTAAACGAGCCGGTATATTCTTTCTCCATGCCCATGTATTCGTTTATTTTTTTAGTAAACTTTCCGGTGCAGATGATAAGCAAACCGGTAGCCAATGGATCGAGCGTGCCGGCATGACCAATTTTTGAAATGCCGGTAAGAATGCGAACTTTTTTTACCACATCAAACGATGTCCAATGGAGCGGTTTGTTTACCAACAATACTTTGCCTTTCAGAAAAGAAGTTAATGCAGGATGAATCGGCTTTTGCTTCATGGTTGATGTGTTTCGCTTCGGCTATCTTTGCCCCTTTATAAATACTATTTTTTACTGCGCAAATATATTGCGCAAGCAACAATGACACGTAAGAAGCACAAGCTATGGATAAGAATAGTAAGAAAGCAATTATACTGATGAATCTGGGCTCGCCCGATTCAACAGAAACAAAAGATGTAGCCCGCTATTTGAGAGAGTTTTTGATGGATGAACGCGTGATTGATATTCCATATCTCGCGCGTTTGCTGTTGTATAAAAGGTATCATTGTTCCGTTTCGTGCGCCTAAATCGGCACATGCTTATCAAAGCATTTGGACAAATGAAGGCTCGCCGTTAATTGTGCTTACAAATCAATTGCAGCAAGCCGTTCAGCCGCATTTTGATATGCCGGTTGAAGTGGCCATGCGTTATGGAAATCCAACACCTGAAATGGCTTACGAAAACATTTTGCAACAGAGCGCCTGATGTAGAAGAAGTGATCCTGTTCCCTCTGTATCCGCACTATGCCATGAGCAGTTACGAAACAGCAGTTGAGCACATGAAAAGTGTGCATAAAACAAAAGGGATATTCTTTTTCATTGAATGTGATTCCACCGTTTTATAACGATGAAGATTACATCAATGCATTGGCGCAAAGCATCAAACCTTACACAGATGAACCGTTTGATAAAATCCTGTTTTCTTTTCATGGCATTCCTGAACGTCATGTAAAAAAAACCGACCCTACAAAGAAGCATTGCTTACAGGTGGCCGATTGTTGCCATGTCGCATCGCCGGCGCATCAATTTTGTTATCGTCATCAAACTCTGATAACAGCCGAAGCAGTGAGCCAGCAGTTGAATTTGCCAAAAGAAAAATGGGAGCAAACGTTTCAGTCGCGCCTGGGAAGAGACCAGTGGCTGTTGCCTTACACCGCCATACGCTTAACAGAATTGCCAAACGAAGGTGTGAAAAAGTTGCTTGTGGTTTGCCCTGCTTTTATCTCCGATTGCCTGGAAACATTGGAAGAAATGGCAATTGAAGGAAGAGATATTTTTTTACAATGCCGGCGGCGAAAGTTTTACGGCAATCCCATGTTTAAATATAAATCCGCTATGGGTGAATGCGATGGTTTCGCTGGTTGAAAAACAAAACGCGCATGTACAATTACATTAAAGCCTTGCACATCATCTTTGTTGTTACCTGGTTTGCAGGAATGTTTTACATGCCTCGTTTGTTTATTTACAACACCGAAGCGGACGAGAAAGAAGGTATCGAAAAAGAAATCTTACAGAAACAATTTACAGTAATGATGAAGCGGCTGTGGTATGGCATTACGGTGCCTTCTGCCCTGCTTACATTGGTGTTGGGTCCGTGGATGTGGATGATGCTAAACGCGCTTCCGCAATGGTTGTTTATCAAGTTGATTTTTGTTGTGCTGCTTTACTTTTATTTCATTTCGCTGCACATTATTTTTAAGCAACAAATGAGGGGCGTTTATAAATACACGTCGCAGCAGTTGCGCGTTTGGAACGAAGTGGCAACCATTTTTTTATTTGCCATTGTGATGCTTGCGGTTGTTAAGCAAGCCATCAGTCTTGCATGGGGTTTAGGCGGATTGATCATTTTTATTATTGTGCTGATAAGCGCTATTAGAATTTATAAAAAAATAAGAGGCAAAAACAAATCTTGATTGAAACCACAAAGACATTAAAAAAAGAGCATCGTCACTGCGAGATACGAAGCAGTCTGTGTTATGCAACAGAGTTTGATTGCCATATATAAACCTGTTTAATCATAATCTTAAGACTGCTTCGTATCTCGCAGCGACGGCTCAGCCGTTTGATGTAATGAAAGATGATTTCATACAGATGATTATTTTCATTCTCTGCTCTTTGTGAACCTTCCTTTCTTCCCTCCTTCGTGGTTCAAACCTACATTTGCCGCAAAAACAAACAGCCATGAATGTAATTGAAGAACTACGCTGGCGCGGCCTTATACAAGATATCATGCCCGGAACCGAAGAGCAGTTGAACAAAGAAATGACGAGCGGTTATATCGGTTTCGATCCTACATCCGATAGTCTTCACATTGGCAGTTTGGTTCCCATTTTATTATTGGTGCATTTACAAAGAGCCGGGCACAAACCGTATGCTTTGGTGGGTGGTGCCACCGGCATGATTGGCGACCCAAGCGGTAAAAGTGAAGAGCGCAATTTGTTAAGCGAAGAAGTGTTGCAACACAATCAAAATGGCGTGAAAAAGCAATTAGAAAAGTTTTTAAATTTCGATAAGGCCAAACCCAATGCAGCCGTAATGGTGAACAACTATGATTGGTTTAAAGACATGAATTTTCTCTACTTCATTCGCGATGTGGGCAAGCACATCAGCGTGAATTATATGATGGCAAAAGAAAGCGTAAAGAAGCGTATTGAAGGCGAGAGCGGCATCTCATTTACCGAGTTTACTTACCAGTTGATTCAGGGTTACGATTTTTATTGGCTGTACACAAACCACAACTGCAAGCTACAAATGGGTGGCAGCGACCAATGGGGAAATATCACTACCGGAACCGAAATAATAAGAAGAAAAACCGGCGGTGAAGCCTTTGCTTTTACTTGCCCTTTGCTTACCAAAAGCGATGGTGGAAAATTTGGCAAAACCGAAAAAGGAAATGTATGGCTGGATGCCGAAAAAACATCGCCTTACGTGTTCTATCAGTTCTGGTTGAATGCAGCCGATGAAGATGCTAAAAAGTGGATTAAACTATTTACTTTTTTATCGGAAGAAGAAATAAATGAATTAATAACGCAACACTCTGGAAACGAAGCGCAGCGCCGCTTGCAGAAGGCGTTGGCAAAAGAGCTTACCCTTTTTGTGCATGGCGAAGAAGCTTATAATGATGCCGTTGCAACTACCGAAAAATTGTTTGCCAACACAACTGCACCTGCTGAAAATTTATCCATTGAAGATTTAGAAAACATGGAAGGCGTAACTCATTTTTCTTTTGATAAAAACAGATTGCAAATGGGTGTTGATGTGATTTCTTTTTTATCAGATACAACCATCTTTCCAAGCAAAGGAGAAGCAAGAAAAATGGTGCAGGGTGGTGGCGTGAGCATCAACCGGAAAAAGATTGATAACATGCAGACGATGATTGACACAGGCTGGCTGCTTCATCAAAAATACATTCTCGTTCAGAAGGGGAAGAAGAACTATTATTTGGTTAATGTTGATTGATTTATAGCTGTAAAATGTGGGAAGATATTGGGTTGAAATTATGCACAAAAACAAACATAAGCTTCGATAATATGATTAAGCAGAAAGAACGCAGATACCTGATATTTTTAAACGGAATACAACCAGAAACCGGCGTTATTTTGCACTATGAATTTTATGAAAAGAAATATTATAAAGTTATTGTTGACAGGAATTATCATTGGCGGAATAACATCCTGTTCAGCCTTTGCGCAAACTAAAAAATTGGGTTTACAAACGGGCATCTGGCAAGGCACTTTGCACAGAGAGGATGGTAAGAATATTGTATTCAATTTTTCGGTTGAAAACAAAAATGGTTCACCTGTTTGGTATATTCATAACGCAGGGGAACGATTGCTGGTTGATAGCATTCGCCAACATACTGATTCACTTTTGGTGCAGATGCCTTTTTTTGCTTCGGGCTTTAAATTGATTGTTAAAAACAACAATCAACTGCAAGGTGTTTACATAAAAAATTATGGTGCGCGACAACTGCAGATGCCGTTTACAGCCATTCACGGAGTTAGTTATCGGTATGCAGCAACGGCTTCTCCACAGTACAATGTAACCGGAAAATGGGAAACCTATTTTGGTGAAAAAAAGAACGAGGACAGCTATGCCATTGGTGAATTTAAGCAAAACAAAAATGGCATTGTTACGGGCACATTTCGCACGGCAACCGGCGACTATCGTTATCTGGAAGGCAGAGTGAATGGTGATAGTTTATTGTTATCTGGTTTCGATGGCGGACACGCAGTTTTGTTTTTTGCCAAAATTAAAAACGATACTACACTGGCAAACGGTTTTGAGTATTCGGGAGCCACAAGCAGCCTGGGTTGGGCTGCCAGCAAAAACAACAACGCAGAACTTCCAAATAGCTTTGCAATGACGAAGATGCGGCCGGGCGAAACAAGCCTTTCGTTTCGCTTTCCTTCAACTGATGGAACCATGATTTCGATTAATGATGAACGTTATAAAAACAAAGTAATAGTAGTACAAATCTTAGGCTCATGGTGCCCCAATTGTATGGACGAAACTGCTTTCTTAAGCCAGTATTATAACAAAAACAAACAGAAAGGAATTGAGGTAATTGGCTTGGCTTACGAACGCACAGAAGACTTTGCTGAATCGAAAAAAGCATTGCATTCATTTCAAAAAAAGTTTGATGTTCATTATCCTTTTCTAATTACCGGCGTTACCGCTGCCGATGAACACAAAACAGAAAAAACATTGCCGCAGTTAGATGAGATTCAGGGCGTTTCCTACTACCATTTTTATTGATAAAAGGGGTAAGGTGGATAAGATACATGCAGGCTACGACGGACCTGCCACCGGCGAGCATTATGAAGTGTTTAAAAAGGAATTTGATGAAGAAATTGATAGGTTGTTGAAGGAGTGAGCAGTTTAATTGTATTGCTCTAAAGGAGTTAATCTTGTATCAGAAAGTTTTGCATTTCAACTCTTTCTCCACTTCACATTATCCTTTAGATTTGAACGATGAAAAGCATTGTTTCGGCACTTAAAAGGTATAAACCGGCGCATTGGATTTACAACCTGCTGCACTACAAAAGTCTGTTGCACAACAAAAAAGCATTTCAACAATATAACATTCATAAGCCCCTGTTTTCTTCCCTCTCCAGCAAAGATTTTCCTGATAAAACATCGCGTGCCTGGTTAGATATAGGTAACGCAAAAGAGTTGGCACCACAGCATCCGCAGTTCAGCACTTTTCCTGAATATGTGCAAAAACAAATCCTGCATTGGTCAGATGATGGCTTTATAATCTTGCCCTATTTCTTTGACGATAACGCTGTTTCTTCTATCAATAAAGAGGTTGATAAGATTGTAGAAAAGAATCTTATCCAATTCACCCATGATAACAAGTTGCCATTCGCTAATAAAATTTCTTCGGTTATCAAAGAGGTTACTTACAACCCGCAACTGATCAGCATTTTAAACTTTCTGCTCGGCAAAGAAGTGGTGCCGTTTCAAACCTTAAATTTTATAAAAGGAAGTAACCAGCGTGCGCACTCCGACAGCATCCACATGACTACTTATCCGCTTGGCTATTTGATCGCAGTTTGGATAGCATTGGAAGATACGAACGAAAACAACGGACCTCTTTTTTATTATCCCGGAAGTCATAAGCTGCCTTATCTTCTCAACAACGATTTTAATGAAATGAGCACGGCTCTAAAATTGGGCAGAAACGATTATCCGGATTATGAAGATGTGGTGGAAGAAGTGATTCAAAAAAATGATTTGGAAAAGAAAATCTTTTTTGCAAAAAAGGGCGATGTGTTTATTTGGAATGCCAATCTTATTCATGGCGGTTCACCTATCAAAGACCATTCGCTAACACGAAGGAGCATGGTGATACATTATTACGCTAAAGACGTAATCAAATACCATGAAATTACCGAACGACCTTCTTTGATGGAAGAATAATTTCATTTTGGGCATCATCTTTTGAAGAGGGTAATATAGTGCTGAATTGATGATTTATCTATCGTATTGCTTTTAAGGTGGCGAATGTTGCAATCAATGATTGGTAAACTTATTGAAGTCCATTTCTCCAAAAACAAACCCATCCTTTCTTACCTTCATCTTTTACCAGCCAACTATGAAGAATAAGCTCGTTTTGTTTTGCCTCTTTTTTGCTCCCGTTTTTTGTTTTGCCCAAATTTTACAACCTGGCTTTAATAAAGCCGAATATGCAGAGCTGCTGCGGGTTTCAGCCCACCAGGTTGATACATCAAGATGGCATCATTACAACATTTCACAACCA
Organism: uncultured Chitinophagaceae bacterium; assembly: GCA_963847085.1. GTDB lineage: Bacteria > Bacteroidota > Bacteroidia > Chitinophagales > Chitinophagaceae > Ilyomonas. The sequence goes on from CAWJYO010000009.1 coordinate 260,384, forward strand.
ACCGATTTTACGCTTGCTTATCGCTCGCCCATAACCGGTTTGGATAACCGCTGGGATTTATGGGTGAATAAAGAACATACCATTGCCACCATAAGCCTTCGCGGTACAACTGCCAGCAGCGTTAGCTGGCTCGAAAATTTTTATGCCGCGATGGTTCCTGCAAAAGGTGAGTTGCAACTAAACGATAGCACTACGTTCAAATATCAACTGGCAGATAATGATAAAGCTGCTGTACATGTAGGGTGGCTTGTGGGTTTATCAAGCATGGCAAATGGCATTACGTCTAAAATAGATTCGTGTTACAAAACGGGCATTCACAACTTTTATATCTTAGGCCATAGCCAGGGTGGCGCCATTGCTTATTTGCTTACTTCTTATCTGCATTATCAGCAACAAAATAGCGCAATACCAAAAGACATCACTTTCAAAACCTATTGTAGCGCTGCACCCAAACCGGGCAATTTATTTTATGCTTACGATTACGAAAGTTATACTACAAACGGCTGGGCTTACAATGTGGTCAACAGTGCCGATTGGGTGCCGCAAACACCCATTGCCATTCAAACGCTGGACGACTTTAACACCACCAACCCATTTGTAAATGCAAAAGCCATCATCCGCAAAATGAAGTTTCCCGGCAACATCATTCTTCGCCATGCGTTTAACCGGCTGAACAGAACCACGCGCAAAGGGAGAGATACATACCAAAAATATCTGGGCAACGTTGTTTATAAATTCGTTCGTAAAACATTGCCACAGTTAAAGAAACCAGATTTTTATCAATCCATGCAATATGAGCGGGCAGGGAATTACATTGTGCTGAATGCTAATGCAGAGTACTATAAAAAGTTTCCCGATAGCGATAAAAAAATATTTATTCATCACAACTTCGATGCGTATTTGTTTTTGCTTCAAAAATTGCAGTAGTAAATCACCTGGAAGGTGTCCCGCAGATTTACGCAGAGTAAATACAAAGAATCTGTGAGACAGTGAATTTTAAAATTTGCAATAGCTTTAATCATCATTTAAGCAGTCATTAATCATCATTTAAGTCATCAATCGTTTTTTTAGTGGTTTATGTTTTTACCTTCACTCTAACAAACCAAAACTAAAAAAATGAATCAGATGGAAATGATAGAAGAGGAAATTATGGAACAGCTTCATCCCAATTACAGTCTTACCAAGAGCAGAGAAGAAGGAGCCTTTGATGAAATTTTCAACAACCCATTGCCACGCGCGGTGATTCGTCCCAACGCTTACATTTTGTTAGACGGCGAATGGAAGTTTGCCCTCGATCCCGAAGATGCGGGCTTGCAGGAAGGTTGGTATTTGTGGCATCAGTATCACGATACTGCGCAATGGCCTGGCTCTATTGAAGAGCAGGTGAATAAAGGCAAAGAAGATAAAGAGGCTACAGCATGGCAGGATAAAGTAGTGGTGTGGTACGAGCGCGAATTCCCAATGCCCGACCGCTCTGAAGTATCGCCGCAGGATATGTTGCAGCTTACCTTTGGCGCCTGTGGTTACGAAACGCGTGTGTGGCTCAATGGCCAGCCGCTTTCCACCATTGAAGGCGAACAAGTGCATGTAGGGCAATACACTTCTTTTTCTTATGAGATCAACGAAGAAAGCCTGCAACTGGTAAACCGCATCACGGTTCGCATTGCCGATACATTTGATGCTAATATACCGCGTGGTAAGCAGGAATCGCATGTTTATAAAAGAGGCGGCATCTGGTATCAAACGTACAGTGGTGCGGTGCGTAGTGTGTGGCTCGAAACGGTGGAACGCAACCGGCTTCGCTCACGGATTGGTGTGGTGAGCATAGTAGAAGATAATCTTGTGCGGTTTAACCTAACCACACACATACACGATGCCGGAGACTACACAGTTCGCCTGCAAGTGTTTAACCGGAAGCAGGAAACGGGAGAACCATTGGCTGCATCAGATTATCCCTTGCATTTGGAAGTGGGAGAAAAGCGGCAACGTTTGGTACTGGAAATACCCAATGCAAAACACTGGTCGCCACAATCGCCACATCTCTACCAACTGGTGGCGCAGTTAATAGATAGCAAAGGTTATATTGCTGAGATAGAAACGCATTTTGGTTTGCGTAAAATTGAATCGCGCGGCTGTTGCGTATATCTCAATAACAAACCTATTTATTTAGATGGCATTTTGTATCAACCCAATACTTCTACTTATGAGGAAATAGAAAAGCACATGTATGCGATGAAGGAACTGGGTTGCAACTTAGTGCGCATACATATTTCAGGCGTTGATCCGCGCGTGTACAACCTTGCCGATAAAATGGGAATGTTGTTGTGGGTGGAAGTGCCAAGCCCACATAGCTCTACTGTCGAAAGTCGCGCGGCGCATCACGCTGAACTATTACGAATGCTGGCCCTGATTGAAACGCATCCTTCGGTTGTCATCTGGAGTTTGTACAATGAAGATTGGGGCGCGCAGGACATTGCCACCAACCCTGAAACACGCGACTACATTACCAATTTGTATCAATACATGCAACTGGCGCATCCACAGTTTTTGGTAGTAGATAACGATGGCTGGCAGCACGTGTCGTATGAAGGTCGTTTAAAATCAGATTTACTTACGGCGCATTTGTACACACCCGATTTAGAACATTGGAAAGATTTATTAGACCGGTTGGTGGAAGGTCAGTTGGATGGTGTGGCGGCGTTTCCATTAGTGGTGGGCGATCCGTTTTTTTATCGTCACCAGGTGCCCTTGATTGTAAGCGAATGGGGCGGTTTTGGTTTTGTGAATTATGGCGGACCAAACGATGCGGAAAACCGCGCTGAGCAAATCAGACTATTTAAACAGGAACTGCGCAAACGCCCGATTGCCGGTGATGTGTACACGCAAGCCACCAACATTGAAGATGAACGAAATGGTATTATTGATACACAAACAGGAGCGCTAAAAGTGCCCGCAGGAATACTGGCTTCAAAGCCGGTGAATAAAGGAAGTAATGGTGTGATGAAATGAGGAAATAATTTTTGTTGTATAGGTTATTATAAAAGTAAATGACAAGTTTGCTTTTATAATAACCTGTGTTTTATTTAATCTCATCTACGCCTTCTTCGGCGGCAGTGCAAATGCTATCGCTTCGTGTTCAAAATGACCTTTGTGCGAACCATCGCAAAAAGGCTTGTTCCCTGAACGGCCACAACGGCAAATGGACACAAGGGTTCGCCCACCCAAATCATAAACGTTGCCATTCTTATCTACAATTTCAAAATCACCTTCTACCTTTAAAGAGCCGTTACTGTTCACGGTTATTTTCGTTGCTGCCATAGGTTTGTTTTTGCGCTAAAAATAAGCGTTAAACGCCATCTATTATCGTTCTTATATTTTGTAAGGATATTACACACGTCATTGCGAGGCACGAAGCAATCTGTGTTGTATAGTAAATACTGCTTGTAAGCAGTAAACAGACAATTCATTTATTCACCACCCACTATTCACTACTCACTAACATGATGTATCATTGTCTATAGATTGCTTCGTACCTCGCAATGACGATGCTCGTGCTAAACTCTCAACAAATTATTGACTCAATTCTAAACAACATCTGCGTATCAAAATTCCTTTCCATGCGTTGCTTTGATAATGCGGTTCGCAATAAAAGGAAAAAGCTTCATCGTTTGTAAAAATAAAGCCGTAGAAGTAGAGTTGCCGAACAAACGTTGTACGGTTCTTCCAACCTGCAAACGCTTCGCAAATTGTTGCTGCCATTGCGTTTCATAATTACCTTCCATTTCGTTACGGGGTCGTTTTTGCCGTAAAAACAAATCTATATTTTGAAATGCCAGCAACGAAGAATGCATCGCCATGCTCATGCCGTTGCCGCAAAGTGGTGTTATCAAACCTGCGCCATCTCCCAACAACAATACACCATTTTCAACCGTGCTTTTTTTGTCGAAACTAATTTGCGAAATCGCTAAAGGTTGCTTGTATAAAAAATTGGCTTCGCTAAAAATATTTTTTAAAACCGGATTTTGAGATAACAGTTCTTTCTCCATTTGATCAATGCTGTTATTGTGTTTTGTAAGATTGTTAGCTGTGGTTAAATAACACAAACAACACTTGTCGTCTTCAACTTTAGAAATACCACAGTAACCATTTTCAAAGTTGTGAAGAGCAATTGTATCGCCCGCAAAAGGATATTGGATATGATATTTAATACCAATAAAATGGTTGAGCTTGTTAGGCTTTTGCTGTACAAATTGCCGCTTCCATTGAACATCCAAATTACTCTTTTTACCCCAGGCTCCGCAAGCTGCTTTTGCTTTATAATTTTGGTTTGATGCAGAGATTATAAAGCTATCATCATGGCGCGTTACATCGGTTACTTTTGTTTTTGTAAGAATTTTTGCACCCTTAGATAATGCCACTTCGTAAAGCAGATTATCCAATGTATAACGGCTGATGCCAAAGCCACCCAAATCCAATGGAAAATGATACGTTTTTCCTTTTGTATCAGATAGAATCAGTTGATGAATTTGTGGCAATTGCAAAGCAGGCAAATCAATTCCTAAACGTTGTAAAAAAGGAGAGCTTTCGTTGCTGATGTATTCGCCACACACTTTATGAAACGGATACTGTTCTTTCTCAAACAAAACTGTTTTGTAGCCTGCATTTACGCATTGAATTGACAAGCACAAACCGGCCAAGTCCGCCGCCGATAATGGCAATATCGTACTCGTTTTTATTCAGCATGGCGATATGTAATGAGATAGCGAAACGCCCACTGCCACTGAACTTGATAATAATTGATGTTTGCTTTTGCAAAAATATTTTGCCATTCTTTTTTATTAAAACCGCGTTGTACGCTTAGCGGCGCATCGTTCTTTACAAGGTAAGATTTGGAAAATAACTGTGTTAAGAATTTGATGGAATGATAAGCCAAAGGATGTCGTTGCAAATCGTTTATAAAAAAACCAATCGTTGCATTTTCTTTCATCCATTGCAATTGCATTATCAACTCTTCATCCCTAAAATGATGGCAAAACAAACTGGAAAAAATAATGTGCGGTTTCTCTTCAAACACAACTGTTTTGTAATCGCTGACAATCCACCTTGTGCGCCCTTGCAAAGCCATTTTTGTTTTAGCAAATTGAATGCACTCTTCTTTTACATCTATACCGGTAAAACTAACTTTTATCCCTTTGTTTTTGCACCATTTTTCAATGGCAAGCAGGTTGTCTCCACCACCACATCCAATCTCACAAACATGAATTTGTTTTTGCCCGAAAAGTAAGTTTCGAAAACCTTTGAGTGTAATGCGATGCCCGCCAAGCAAGGTGTTGATGATATTCAGTTCGCGCATGTTTTGCTGGATGTCGGCAAACGGAATGTTATCCTCATCCAGCAACTCTTTTTGATAAGAACGTTGTTGCCCCTTCATACAACAGTAGCCGTAAAAGTTTCCATGGTTAACCCAGGTCCGAAAGCAATACCCAACAGTGGAGATGCTTTTTGGTTTTGTTTGTTTTTGCTGCAAATCTCTTTCAAAACAAAAAAGATGCTTGCGCTCGACATATTGCCATACTCATTCAATATACGGCGTGAATGCTGCACCGCTTCTTCAGTTAAGTGCAGTTGCTTTTGTATCGCATCAATAATGCGCTTGCCCCCAGGATGAAGACACCAATATTTAATATCCTCAATATCCAAATTACTTTTTCGCAACGCTTCATTCACCAACGAAGAAATATCATGTTCAATCAATTGCGGAACATAGCCACTCAGCGTCATTAAAAAGCCCCTGTTGCTGATTTCCCAGGCCATATCCTTCTTGCCAAAAAACGCAATGTGCGAATGAAAATGATTGATGCTGGCAAGCGGTGTTCTCTTTTCATCATTGCTGATGAGAAGGGCTGCGCTGCCATCGGCAAATAACAAACTACTGGCTGCATTATCGGGTGTATAATCTTGCTGAAAGTGAAGTGTACAAAGCTCTGTAGCTACAATTAAAACGTTTGCGTTGGGTGTACTGTCGCAAATCATCTTGCCTAATTTGAGTGCATGAATGCCTGCATAGCAACCCATAAAATTTACCGATGTGCGGAATGTAGATGGCGATAATTGTAAGGCTTCCATCAATTCCAAATCTAAGCCCGGTGCGCTCATGCCGGTGCAGCTTACGGTGATAAGATGCGTTATGGCAATATCATCATTCAATTCATTCAAACAATTCTGCGCAGCTTGCAAGCTTAGTGGCAGCGCATGTTCTTTATACAATTTCATCCGTGCATCAAGCGAGGTTGGCCCGCTGCTTTCAACATTGATAAACTGCCATTGTTGTGGCGGCAAGCTAAAATCTTTCAATACCGAATACCGTTTTTCAATGCCACTGTGATGATATAGATAAGAAAGCTTGCGCTTGTCGGTTAGGTCTAAATTATAAGCCTGTTGCATAAATTGCAGGATGTCAGCTTGTTGATGGCACCATTGCGGAACTGCCGTGGCTATGGAAATGATATTAGTCAAGATGATTGAGTATAAGTAAGGTAATAAATCCTGCGTTGGTGCATGTCGCGGCAAGCCAGTTCATGCGCATTGTATAAATAAAGTTAGCGTTTGCTTTGTTTTGCCACACTTTATTTACCCAATAAAAAAAATAAAGGAGCACGGGAACGAAAAAGACTTGCAATACTATAAAACGAGAAATTTGATGTGTGCGTTGAAAATAGACAAACAATAAGCCAAAAGCAATGGCATACATGGCTGCACACCAAACAAAAGTTCCCCTTATGCCGAGCAAAATACTGATTGTTTTTACACCATCTTTTTTATCGGCGTCATGCTGATACACTTGCGTGATAGGATAAAATCCACCAATTAAAAAGGTAGCTGCTATGCAAGCCAGGATTGGGAAAACGCTTGCGCTGTCTCTGTTTGCGCCTTTGTAAACCATCCAGAAAGAGAGCAAGCCCTGGTTTAGAACGACTGTGAGATAACCAATGATTGGATACTGTTTTAGTCTTATTTTTCGATAGCTGTACGCTCTTGAAAAAAGGATATAAACAACAATCGCTGTTGTAAAAAAGGCATTAACGAAGAAGGAAAGAGCAATGGCAATAGCATCTAAAACAATCGTTGCATAAAACAATTGCCGCGTTGGCCGCATTGGGTTAGCAATGCCACCAATGGGCGTTTCATCTCTATCCATAAAACTGTTGTAGCCGTTGCTGGAAGGATATACCAACAAGTGAAGAATGATAAAAATAAGAATGGCTTTGCTCCAATCAATGATGTGTATTGTGCTTAGTGCGAACCAATAAACCGGCATTAAAAGAAACGAAAACGGAACCCTCAGCAATTGTATAGTAGAGCGATGAAGCATTGTATAGCATGAAGATAAGGGAAACAAAATGGTTGGTTGAATGAAACAGCCATCCTTTTGTTTTTGCCACTTTTTATCTTCTACAACTCAATGCCGGTGCGCACCGTAAAGCCATGAGGATTTACATCCAGCGCGTTGAAGGAATGTTTGTAACCTTTATAACCGGCTTCAATAAACAGACGTGTATGTTGCGAAACAACAAAGCTTGCACCTGCATTTTCCGATAAATACAAACCTGTTTCCGATACCGGAAAAGGTGAAGAAGCAGCATACCGTTTATAATAATGATTAAAAGAAATGCCAGCTTCTGAGTGAAGATAAGGCTGAACCATGGTTTTGGTTTTGAACAAATAAATGCCATTGAGATAAACCGGCAGCAAATGCAGTCGGGTAAGCATCAAGCCGTTATCGGGATGCTCGGGAGTGGCAGCATATTGAACGCCGATGCCGGCAATCAAACGGTTTGTAAATTGACGATTGGCATCAATGCTTCCTCCGTTGAAGTTCGTTCCGTGTGTGCTATGCAAAAGCTGATAACTGAATCGAAAGATGAGCGGTTGATGAATATCGCTGTTTTGGTTTTGTGCAAAAATGCTTTTGCAAAAACAACTCATAAAAATGCCAACCAACAAACAACGAAACCAAAAGAGAAAGAAAACCCTACGCATAAAATACCGCCCGATGAATAAGGCTGCAAAATAAAATGAGATTATGCAAATTCATCTTCATTATTTTTGTTTTACAACTACCTTTAACGGATATAAATTGAATTGTTGCGTTTTCGGGAAGTTTGCACAGCTACCAATCATTATTCACAAACATCTGCTATGTTCATCGAATCATCAACCACTACCGCAGCGGAAGCCACTACAAAAAGCGGTTCTTTATTTGGCATTTCCCTTATTGCAGCGTTAGCCGGTTTTATTTTTGGTTTTGATACGGTTGTTATTTCAGGCGCCGATAAACCGATACAGGAGTTGTGGCACACCTCGCCCTGGTTTCATGGCTTTTTTATCATGTCAATGGCCCTGTGGGGAACCGTTGTGGGAGCCATGTTCGGCGGTTATCCTACGCAAAAGTGGGGCAGAAAAAAAGTGCTGATCTGGATAGGAATTTTGTTCACCATTTCATCGCTTGGCTCTGCGCTGGCAACCAGTCCGTACCTGTTTTCTTTCTTCCGTTTTATTGGTGGTTTGGGCATTGGTGTTTCATCGGTGGCTGCACCTACTTATGTTTCCGAAATCTCTACACCTTCTTCGCGTGGCAAACTCGGAGCCATGTATCAGTTCAACATTGTGTTTGCCATACTTCTTGCCTATGTCTCCAATTATCTTTTAAAAGGCGTTGGTGGCAGCAACGACTGGCGTTATATGCTGGGCGTAATGGCAATTCCTTCGCTCATTTATTCACTGCTGGTTTTTAGCATTCCCGAAAGTCCACGCTGGTTAATAACGGTAGGCAGAGAAGACGAAGCCAGAAAAGTGCTTGCGCGATTGGGCATTGTAAATCCTGATGCTGAAATCGCTTCTGTTAAAGCAGGCATTCAGCATGAAGACAGTGGCAGGCAGGTTTCGTTTTTTAGTAAAAAACACAGCACCATTTTGTGGCTTGCTTTTCTTGTAGCTTTCTTTAACCAATGGTCGGGCATCAATTTTATTTTGTACTACGCACCACGCATTTTAGAATCTGCCGGTCTTGCCGCCAAAGATTCTTTGCGCAGCGCCATCATTATTGGCGGCACCAACCTCGTATTCACTTTCGTGGGTTTGTATTTGATTGATCGGGTAGGAAGAAAAACACTTCTGATAATCGGTTCTTTTGGTTATATCCTCAGCCTGGCTTCGGTTGCATGGAGTTTTTACAGTCATGCAAGTGCTGGCGTCCTAACTTTCTTTTTAGCCATGTTCATTGCGTCTCATGCCGTTGGGCAAGGCGCTGTTATCTGGGTGTTTATTTCAGAAATTTTCCCCAATAAAATCCGTGCTCTGGGGCAATCGTTTGGCGCCAGCACGCACTGGGTTTTCGCGGCACTTATCACTTTGATTTCGCCCGTTTTTATTGATAGCCAAAACGGCATTTTTAAAGACAATCCTTACCCGATTTTTATTTTCTTCGCTTTTATGATGGTGCTGCAATTGATTTGGGTGCTGACAAAAGTGCCCGAAACTAAAGGCAAAACGCTGGAGCAAATTCAGGATCAACTGGGAATGGGATAAAGGATTGAATAAGTAAGATTGAATATTACATAATACAACTCGTTTTATTCAAATTCAATCCTACTTATTCAATATGGCTAAGCCCTTGCAGTTGCCCCACTTCTGTCAGGATGCCCTTGTCCTTCTGTAATCAATTTGCGCAGCGATTCGCCAATAAAAAAATTCCAGCCTTTCACGCAACCTTCATAACATTCTATTTCCGAAACCAAACCAACATGAGTTAAATTGATTTGTGTGGAATTTTCATTCTCTACAATCTCAAAAACCACATCGGTATTCTTCCATTCCGTTTTGTCTTTCAGCCAGTGCAGATAACAATCGGTTACATGCCATACAATTTTCTTGTCAGGATCAAATTCAGTGATTTTAAAAGTTACCCAGGTGTCGCCGGGATGATAAGTGAAAACATCATCTAAGTTTTCTGTTTTGCCATCAATGCTTTTGCTCCACCATTCAGTTACTTTGCAAATGTTATTGAATGCTTCAGTGGGTGTAACGTTTGCAGTAATACTGCTGTTGTAATTTTTGTTGTTCATTTTTTGTTTGTTTTATTGTTTAATAATGTTTCTAATTTTTTGAGTTTAGTGTCCCAGAATTTATCAAAGTAATCAATCCATTTCTGCAGCTCATTAAAACCTTCCTGTTTTAAAATGCAGTACCTTTCTCTTCCTATATCTGTAATGGAAATAAACTGTGCGTTGTACAATAATTTGATGTGTTTGGAAACCGCAGGACGGCTCATGTCAAAGTTTTCGGCTAAGGCATTAATGGTTAAGCTATTCTTTGACAGTAACGCTAAAATTTGCCGCCGGCTTGGGTCGGCAATTACCCCAAACACATCAGGCGTTTGCTGTGCCATACGTTTTGTTTTTGATTAAATTTCCAATTTTTTTCATGTTTGCCAACCAGCCTTCATTCATACCGCGTAAATAGCCAAATTCTCAACTTCTTTAAAACCACTGTGTTGAAGCAACAATTCGGTGCCATTGTCTTTTGGGGTAAGCGTCCACACAACGATCGAGTCAACTGTGAACGTGCCATCACCCGGACCGCTTTTCCACGAATAAGATAGCTTTTGAAACGGCACAATTTCCAAAACAGTGCAATGGAAAATGCCATCAACATGGAGAGCCGGAATTGGTTTTGTTTTGAATTGAAATGGATGCCCGACAACCGGCTCAAAATCGTTTGGCATGAGCCATTGTTCCATAAGTTCGGGATTTGTTAAATACTCCCAAACCGTTTGCGGCGGGTGCGGGAAAAATAATTGATGGGAAATTTCTTTTTTCATAAATAAGTAACTTAAAAGTTACACGAAGATATATGTAACTTTTAAGTTACTCAAATTTTTCCATGAAATTTTAAAAAGAAAGCAATCGTTTAAAGCATAGAATAAAGAAACGGGAGTTTTTGCCGGCACATTTCTCTTTACAAGCTCTTTCTACTCCTTTCTCTGCGGTAAAATCCAGACCGTTCAATTGAGAATCCTGCTCAATTACCGCGCTCCGCCATATTATTTTAATATTAATTCTGCCTTCCATCAGGCAAGCTAAAACCATATCTCTATTTTTGCGCAAATACAAACTATGGCGTTAAACACGTTTGGCAGGATGTTCATGCCTAAAAACATCATTTTTTATGAACTGTTTGAAGAAGTGGGGAAAACGGTGTATAACATGGCGCTAATGCTAAAACAAATGGTGTATGAACCGGATAAAAAGCACCGCACGCAACTGATTTCGCAATTAGAAGATTTAGAACACCGCAACGACGATACCACGCACCGCATTTTTACCGAACTCAGCCGCAACTTTATCACCCCGTTCGACAGAGAAGACATTCATGCGCTTACTTCTGCACTCGATGATATTTGCGATTATATTTATGGCTCAGCTAAAAAAATAAACTTCTACCAGGTAAATCCTGACGATACCGGCATCCGCAAAATGTCGGAATTGATTGTTGAATCTTCTTTAGAAATCAAAACTGCCGTGTTTGAATTGCGCAATATGAAAAACCTGCGGCGCATGACGGAAGCTATGGTGCGCGTGAACAGCATAGAAAACCAGGCAGATGATATTTATGATTTGAACCTTGAGCACCTGTTTGAAAACGAAAACGACATGAAGGCTTTCATCAAAAAAAGAGAAGTGTACCAGGCAATGGAAATTGTTACCGATAAATGCGAAGATGCTGCCAATGTGATAGAATCTATCATAGTAAAATACGCTTAGCCACACTTTATTCATCTACCTGCTCACTACATGACCTTACTTATTGTTATTATTGCCTTAGCTCTTATTTTCGATTACATCAATGGGTTTCACGATTCGGCAAACTCCATCGCCACCATCGTTTCTACCAAAGTACTAACGCCGTTCCAGGCTGTGCTGTGGGCAGCTTTCTGGAACTTTGTTGCTTTTTTTGTTTTTAAAGAACACAAAGTTGCCAACACAGTTGCTAAAACCATTTATCCTGAATATGTTGATCTGGTTGTGATTTTGGCCGGATTGATTGCCGCCATCATCTGGAATTTATTTACCTGGTGGTTTGGCATTCCTTCCTCTTCTTCACACACATTAATTGGTGGTTTCATTGGTGCTGCTCTGGCTAAAGTAGGTTCGTTTAGCGTCATTGTTATGGCAAACCTTACCAAAACAGTATTGTTTATTTTTCTTTCGCCGTTAATTGGGATGATACTCGCTTTTTTCTTCACAGTAATCATTGTTTGGATAAGCCGGAAATCAAATCCTTACAAAACTGAACGTTGGTTTAAACGGTTGCAATTGGTTTCGTCGGCAGCGTTTAGCTTGGGGCATGGTGGTAACGATGCGCAAAAAGTAATGGGCTTAATTACGGTTGCAATGGTCTATTACAATACCAATGGCCATGTGCCAGATGATGTGGTAAAGCACATGCCGTTTTGGGTGCCGTTGGCTTGTTACACAGCCATAGGTTTAGGCACGATGAGCGGCGGCTGGCGCATTGTGAAAACAATGGGCACACGCATTACCAAAGTAACGCCGCTTGAAGGAGTTGCTGCCGAATCGGCGGCTGCCAGCACTTTGCTTCTCACCGAAGGTTTGGGCATTCCGGTAAGCACCACGCACACCATTACCGGTGCCATTATTGGTGTAGGTGCCACCAAACGCTTGTCTGCAGTGCGCTGGGGCGTTACCATTAATTTAATCTGGGCATGGGTGCTTACCATTCCTGTGAGCGCATTGCTTGCAGCAGGAATATATTACTTAATCCATTTATTCGTGTAAAACCAAAAGGGGCCGATGGTTTGTTTTTGCCCTTATTTTTATCAATAAGAAATCAATACAAAATACAGTTTTATGTTACGAGCTGTAGTAATTCTTGTTGATCGTTTGTTGTGTCGCACACTTGCACGCTTTGAAAAGAATTGGGCAGTGTCTGAACAGTGATGATGAAGATATTTGCGACGTATTGGATATTGATGAAATAAGAAGTTTGTTTTTACACTAATATTCAATTATTAGTTTGTGTTGTTCCATTGAGCTCTTTTTCAGAACCATTGGTTTGCGAAATAACCAATGCAATCCCACAGAAAAGCAAGCAAACGATAGCCCGTACAATTTCATTTCCGCCGGATGCGTATGGATTTGCAACGGCATCAGGCACATGGAAAAAAAGGAAAAAAAGAAAGAGCATGATGGCTAAAAGAAATGCTATTGGCTTTATCCATACTTTGAAAATAATGGCCATGCCCGAACCAATCAGTGCAATGCCTACAAAATAAGTCCAAAACAAAGGCATCCCTGCCCATTTGGGTACCATGGTTGACACAAAATCGGTAAAAACAAAATGACTGCATCCAAACAATATAATAAGAATAGAAAAGAAGATTCTTCCAACCGGAATCATTTTTTCTAACAATCGTGTAAAGGAATTATGTCTGCCAATGCGAAGAACACTCTCTGAAAATGAGCCTGCCATAACCCATGCACCGCCGGAATATGCCAATTCCTCTCCAGCTCCAAACCAAACATCTAAACGGGACGCCTTATCAGGACTGAAGAATAAAATATATGGCAATTGGCAAGTAAGAATCAGCGCAAGGAAATAAACTCCTAAATAAAGGCAGGTATTTTTTCTAGTAATCCGTTTTGTTGTAAACAATCCTGCAATGATAGTTCCGGCACATAGTAATGCGATACCTGTAAGAATTGGAAAGATAAAATGCTGATGAGCCCATGCAGGAAAGGGTGGTAAAATTTCTGGACGAAAGTCTTTAATAATCAGTTGATGTACACCTACAGCAACGATGCCGATGCCATATAAGAAACGGCCGGTTTTCAAAAGATGTTTCATGTTTATTAATATCAGAAAAAATCTACCCCGATCCCCGTCATACTTTCATCGTATCCAATTCCTTTTGCAGCTTAAACATTTCATCGCGCAAACGTGCCGCTTCAATAAAGTCTAAATCGCGCGATGCTTTCTCCATTTGCTTTTTGGTTTGCTGCACCGCTTTCTCCATTTGCGGAATGGTTTTGTACAACGAGCCTTCTTCGGCAGCTTTTGTTTTTATAATGTCTTCATCACCCTGAATGGCATACGATTTTTTAGCGTCAAAGCCCTTAATGTCCAGCACCGAAGTTTGCATCATCACTTGTTCAATACTTTTCTTTATGGTGCGTGGCGTAATGTTGTGTTCAATATTAAAGGCAACTTGCTTTTCGCGGCGGCGCGCCGTTTCATCAATGGTGCGCTGCATACTTTCCGTCATCTTATCGGCATAAAAAATAACCAATCCATCTACGTTTCTTGCCGCACGACCAGCCGTTTGCGTCAGTGATCTTTCATTGCGCAAAAAGCCTTCTTTATCGGCATCCAAAATAGCAACCAGCGAAACTTCGGGCAAATCCAAACCTTCGCGCAACAGGTTCACGCCAACCAACACATCAATCTCGCCTAAGCGAAGCTGGCGAAGGATTTCAACACGTTCCAGCGTATCCACATCGCTGTGAATGTATTTCGATTTAATGTTGATTTTACCCAAATATTTATCCATCTCTTCTGCCATGCGCTTGGTTAATGTGGTTACCAGCACGCGATCACCTTTGGTAACTCGCTTGTCTATTTCATCCAGTAAATCATCTATCTGGTTCACGCTTGGCCGCACTTCAATTGGCGGATCTAACAAACCTGTTGGCCGCACCACTTGTTCCACCACAACACCGCCGGTTTTTTCCAGTTCATATTCACCCGGTGTTGCACTTACAAACACAGTTTGGTTCATCATGTTTTCAAATTCGGGAAAGTTAAGCGGGCGGTTATCCAACGCACTTGGCAGACGAAAACCATAATCAACCAAGGTTAATTTACGGCTTCTATCTCCGCCATACATGCCTGCCACCTGCGGCACCGTTTGATGGCTTTCATCCAGAATACAGAGATAATCTTTCGGAAAATAATCCAGCAAACAGAATGGACGACTGCCCGGTTTTCTTCTGTCGAAAAAGCGGGAATAATTTTCAATGCCATTGCAAAAGCCCAATTCACGAATCATCTCCAAATCATACTCTACTCTTTCTTTAATCCGCTGCGCTTCTATCAGTTTGCCGATGCTTTTAAAATACTCCACCTGCAGGCGCATTTCATCCTGAATTTCATACATGATACTTTGCATCATATCTTTTGGTGCGAGGTATAAATTGGCAGGAAAAATGGCAATGTCATCTAGTGTATCGATGCGCTTTGCGGTTGCGGTTTCTATCGTTTCAATTTCTTCAATTTCATCACCAAAAAAAGTAATGCGGCAGCTTTGATCAGCATAAGGAAGATTAATGTCAACCGTGTCGCCTTTTACCCGGAATGTACCCCGGTTAAATTCACCTTGGCTTCTGTTGTACAACGAATTAACCAGCGAATGTAAAAAGCCCTGCCGCGAAATCACCTGGCCTTTGGTAATGCGGATAACACCATTTTCAAACTCCTGCGGGTTACCCATACCATAAATGCAACTCACGCTGGCAACCACAATAATGTCGCGCCTTCCCGTAAGCAATTGCGATGTCGCCTGCAAGCGCAGCTTATCCAATTCTTCATTGATGTTTAAATCTTTTTCAATGTAGGTATCGCTTACAGGTATGTAAGCTTCGGGCTGGTAATAATCGTAATAACTTACAAAATACCCCACCGCATTGTCGGGAAAAAATTGCCGGAACTCGCCATACAATTGTGCTACCAGCGTTTTATTATGCGTTAAAACCAAAGTGGGTCGTTGCACATTTTGAATGACATTTGCCATGGTAAACGTTTTACCACTTCCGGTAACGCCGAGTAAGGTTTGGTATCGCTCGCCCTGTAAAATGCCTTCGGTTAATTGTTGTATTGCCGTGGGCTGATCGCCACCCGGCTGGTAAGGAGATTGTAGCTGAAACTGCATAGTTGCAATTTACAAAATAGTGTTGTAATGGTTTGTTTAAAATGAAGAAAAAGCATTACACACGATGCCAGATGTACAATGGTTTTTGAATGGAAGAAAGGTTGCCGTTAAGAAGCGGTTTTATTTTTGTTTAAGGAAACCATCATTCTCTTTTTTATGATTTTGTCTGAACAAATTACGTGGTTATTTTTATTAGCGATTCCCATTGCTTGTGTGGCATGGACGGTTACGCACGAAGAAGTATTTCGCGAACCGAGAGAATACTGCGCCCAACAATGCCGCGACAGCAAAACATTGCTACGCCGCAAGTTTTTTTATCTCTTTACCTGCGAATATTGCTTCAGTCATTATGTAACCATCGCTTTTTTGTTTCTTACCCATTATACCTTGCTGTTTCCCGGCTGGCGGGGCTATCTCATTGCTGGCTTCTCGCTCGTGTGGATAGCCAATGCTTATATGAGTGTTTTTGGCTGGCTGCGACAGGGTATTGTAAAAGAAAAAACAGAGATCAAGGTACTGGAAAAAAAGGCGGAAGCAGATGGCATGGCAGAGGAAAAGAAATAACGGCGATTGGAAAATAGTGAAGTGTGAATTTCTCCTCTGGCTACCTGCAATGTTGTTTTGAACTAAATTTCTATTTTTTACTGGTTGTTAGCATAAGTGCTTTATTTTGAAAATTATTTACTGCTTATGAAAACAACATTCACTTTTGTTTTTGCCCTTATTTTAATAAACACTTTTGCCCAGAAAACTGATAAAAAGCTGCAAAAACAAATCGAACAGGAGATTCAAAACTTCCACGGAAGCATTGGTGTGTATGTTCATGATTTGAACAAAAACAAAACCGTTGCCATCAATGCTGATTCTATTTTTCCAACGGCCAGTACCATCAAGATTCCAATTCTCATTGGCATCATGGATAAAATCAACCAAGGCAAGTTGCAATATCACCAGGAACTCATTTACAGAGATTCGTTGCTTTACAAAGGCGTTGATATTTTAGGTTCGTTTAAAGACAGCGAAAAAATAGAATTGAGCAAAGTGATGATGCTCATGCTTACCATGAGCGATAACACCGCAAGCCTGTGGCTGCAAAGCTATGCTGGCGGCGGCTTGCGCATCAACCAGATACTGGATAGCATCGGAATAAAAGTAACTCGTATGAATAGCCGCACACCCGGCAGAGAAGCAATGCAAAACATATACGGCTGGGGACAGACTTCGCCGCGCGAAATGGCAACATTAATGGAGAAAATCGTGCAAAAACAAATCGTCAGCGATAGTATGAGTGAAAGAATGTTGCGCTTGTTGGGCAGAAATTATTGGGATGAAGAAGCTATTTTACCCATAGCTTCTGATGTATTTGTGGCAGATAAAAGCGGCGCTTTAGACGAAAGCCGGAGTGAGATAATGTTTGTAAACGGAAGAGGCAGGCGTTATATTTTTTGCATTTACACAAACAACAATAAAGACCAAAGCTGGGATTTTAATAATGAAGCCTGGGTGTTGACACGAAAGCTATCGAAGCTGGTGTGGGATTGGTATAAATGAGGCTCTCAAAAAACTTTATTTCTCTTCTTTATCCAAAAACTGTATCACCGCCATCAGATCTTCGTTTTCGTATTCTTTCAATGCATTTTGATACGTTTCAAAAATGGCATTTGCCATCGGTGTTTCAATGCCTACACCTTTTGCCAGCCGCAAATCTTTTGCATAGTTTTTTACAGTAAACGAAGGCTTAAAATCATTACTCAAAATAGAAGGTGTTTTCGCTTTGGTAGTGCCATTGCCGCAGCTTCCTTCGTTCACAATCTCAAGCATTTGCGCCGTATCAACGCCATGATGTTTGGCAAATAAAACCGTTTCTGCCAACCCTTGTGTATTAAAACCGACCAACAAGTTGATGGCTAATTTGGCAACGCTGCCGCTGCCCCAATCGCCTAAGTGCATCACCCTTTTTCCAAGACATTCCAAGATAGGTTTTGCTTTTTCAAAAACCTCGTCCGGTCCGCCGCATAAGATGATCAAAGCCGCATCTTCAGCGGGTTTCACGCTGCCTGATACCGGCGCTTCGAGGTAATCAATGCCTTTATCACTGCATTGCGAAGCCAGCCATTTTGATGTGTCCGGCGAGATGGTACTTGTGTTGATAATAAGCTTTGGTTTTGCCTCTTTTTTTGATAGCAAGCCATCTTTACCAACATATATTTCTTTTGCTGCTTCATCATCGCTTACCATCGTAAAAACCACATCACATTGTTGTAGTAAAGCAGAAGGATTTTCTGCTGAAGAAGCACCTGCATCAATCAACATTTGCTCTTTTTGTTTTGTGCGATTAAACACGGTAAGTGTATAGCCGTTCTTCATGATATTTTTACACATCGGGATACCCATGTTTCCCAGTCCTATCCAGCCGATTGATGGTTTGTTCATACAATTTGTTTTTGCTTATATTTTTTACCGCAAAGGACAAGAGTAAAAGAAATTTCCGCCAGGCAATAATTTCTCTGCGCGAACTCTAATTTCTTTTTTCTCCGCGGTAAAATGTTGTTTAATCCATCAAAAATTTGTCCGGTATTTTTTTGTCAAAGTCATTAATGCATCAATCCTGCAATAAGGTTAATGGTGAGTGCAACAACAAATGTATTCATGAAAAAAGAAATCATCTGATGCACCAGCACAACATGACGGATTTGGCGCGAAGTAATTTGCACATCCGATACCTGGAAAGTGCAGCCAATCACAAAAGCGAAATAAGCAAAGTCAATGTAATCGGGTTCTCCTTTCTGCGGAAATTGAAGCCCTTCGGCATCTTTTGTATTATCATTTGGAATATCGTCGTAATACATGTGTGCATAATGAAAAGTATACAGCGTATGCACCATAAACCACGACATAAAAATGCCCCCGATAGAAACACCTATAAACAAACCGTGTTCTGAATTATCGCCCGCTTTGGAAATCATCAGTATTAATACAGTAATGATGCTGGCAAATGAAGTAAGCAATACCATAATAAAAACAAACAACTTGCTGCCATCATCCATCCTTGCGTATCTTCTGATTTCGCTGACGGGGCGGATAAATAAAATAATCCATCCGATTATCAGGTACACAAACTCAAACACCAGCCACACCGACAATGCTTCAATTAGCGGACTTGCTAATCTATGAATAAAAACAAAAGTGATGGCTGCCACAAGAAGGCTTGCCAACATACGTTGCAAGGGGTTGAGCCGGAGAAAGGAAAGCTTTTTTCTTGACCGCTGATTTGTAAGAACCATAGAATGTAGATTATATAAAAAATATGCCTGAAACAAAAATGGCATTTAAATGAGAAGCCATTTAGAAATTTTTGTTGTAGCCCTTTCCGACACTTTGATGTTACTTCATTTATCAGAAGTTCCCTCTTCTGGAATTTTTATAACAGCCAAAGATTGAATGTGAAATGAACGGAAGCTATCATTTAAAAAAGTCAACCACAATGTCTTTCCTTCTCCAATTGCAGGGAAAGTCTAAGCCTTCAACCGGATAGCTTTTTTGTGTTAATTCTTTTGCGGGCAAAAAGGAGTTGTGCAGAAATACAACTTCGAGTGCCTCCGGAACATTTTTGCCGTTGTAAAGAAACGTGCCTGCATTGTTGTTGGCATGAATGTGAATGAGACTGTGGGTTTGCGATAATCGTTTCATGATTGCGGCAAGCTCCTGCAACTTTTTTTCTACATAATGAAACTCTAAAACCAATTGAACAACATTTTCAACATTCGTATAAAAGCCATCTTCTTTCAGCACATCGTATTCTGCGCCTTCTATATCAATTTTTAAAAATAATTTTTTGTTGTAAAGATTGTATTTCGATAAGTGATAATCAAGTGTTTTAAAAAGTTCGGAGTTGCTTCCGGCCAAGCCCTCTTCTATAAACTGAATACCCTGCTTGGGTAAACTTTTTTCCTGAAGCAGCCACTTCATCATCTGGAATATGTGTTTGCTGCCTGTATAAAACTTACCTCCTTTCAGTTCATCAGTAATATAGCTTATCTTCTTTAATGTAGGATCAAACGCATACACGGGTTTGCCGGTTAATTTATAAAATGCATTTTCAAATTTTACATTGTAACCAACTCCATAATTTAATAAACAATCTACATATTGCAATGAAGGTACGTGCACCACATAGCCACCGTCATGTTTATTTCCCAATCTTTGCAAACCTTCCGTCTGATATGGATGGAAAATTGTTAGATCCACTGTATTGCTCATAACCTTGATTGTGTTTTATAAATAACTATCAAACGCACGAATGTACATGGAAAAGCTTTTCTATCAAATTGCAGTAAGAAAAGATGAGAGTATGAAAAATTGAAAAATAAAATGCGGTTACTCGTTAAAAAATAATCAACACAATGCCTTACACTTGCCTTACCCATTGTAATGGCGTACCTTCGCGCACTTATGGAAATTCGCAACATTGCAATTATAGCACACGTTGACCATGGCAAGACAACTTTGGTTGACCGTATCTTACATACCACAAAAGTTTTTCGCGACAATCAGGAAACCGGCGACCTGATTATGGACAGCAACGAACTGGAACGCGAACGTGGCATTACCATTTTTAGCAAAAACGCAGCCGTTACTTATAAAGGCGTAAAAATAAACGTAATTGATACGCCCGGCCACAGCGATTTTGGCGGCGAAGTAGAGCGCGTTTTAAGAATGGCCGATGGCGTGTTACTCCTTGTGGATGCCTTTGAAGGCCCGATGCCGCAAACTCGTTTTGTGCTGCAAAAAGCATTGCAGTTAAGTTTGAAACCCATTGTTGTAATTAATAAAGTAGATAAGCCTAACTGTCGCCCCGATGAAGTGCACGATGCGGTGTTCGAACTGTTTTTTAATTTAGATGCAACCGAAGAGCAGCTTAATTTTCCTACCTTTTATGGTTCGGGAAAAAACGGCTGGTTTAATGATAGTTTAACCCCAACAGAAGACATTATGCCGTTAATGGATGGCATCCTGAAATATGTGCCCCCTCCAAAAGTGAACGAAGGTCCTTTGCAAATGCAAATCACTTCGTTGGATTATTCTTCTTTCCTCGGTCGTATTGCCATTGGCAAAGTAAGTCGCGGTTCAATTAAAGAAAACCAACCGATTGCTTTGATGCAGGCTGAAGGCGTAATAAAGAAAATGCGTATTAAAGAACTGTACGTGTTTGAAGGCATGGGCAAACGTAAAGTAACAGAAGTTATCGCCGGCGATTTGTGCGCCGTAGTAGGTTTGGAAGATTTTAATATTGGAGATACCATTGCCGACCAGGAAAACCCTGAAGCTTTGCCAGTTATTAGTGTGGACGAGCCAACCATGAGCATGTTGTTTAGTATTAACAACTCGCCTTTCTTCGGTAGAGATGGCAAGTTTGTAACCTCACGCCACTTACGCGATCGTCTGATGAAAGAAACCGAGAAAAACCTTGCCCTTCGTGTAGAAGATACCGACAGTGCCGATAGTTTTTTAGTATACGGTCGTGGTATTCTTCACTTAGGTATTTTAGTGGAAACCATGCGCCGCGAAGGATATGAATTAACCGTTGGGCAGCCACAGGTTTTGGTAAAATATATTGACGGAAAGAAAAGTGAGCCTTACGAAAACTTAGTGGTTGATGTGCCTGCCGAATACAGTGGAAAAGTAATTGACTTGGTTACGCAACGCAAAGGCGAATTGCAGGTAATGGAAACCAAAGGTGAAATGCAACACCTGGAATTTGAAATACCATCGCGCGGTTTAATTGGTTTGCGCAGCAATATGCTTACCAACACAGCTGGTGAAGCGGTAATGGCGCATCGCTTTGTAGAATATAAGCCCTGGAAAGGACCTATTCCCGGACGTAATAATGGCGTGTTGCTTTCTAAGAACCAGGAAAGAACCACAGGGTATTCAATAGATAAACTACAGGATCGCGGAACCTTTTTTGTAGATCCGGGCGAAGAGGTTTACAAAGGCCAGATCATTGCTGAGCACATTAAGCCAGGCGATTTGATTGTGAACGCAACAGAACCTAAGAAGCTTACGAACCACCGCGCCAGCGGCAGTGATGATGCTTCGCGCATTGCACCTAAAACACTGATGACTTTGGAAGAGTGTATGGAATATATTCAGGAAGATGAATGTATAGAAGTAACGCCAAAGCACATCCGGCTGCGCAAAGTGTTATTGGATGAAGATGAAAGGAAACGTACACAAAAAAGTATGAAAACAGAAGCAGTATAAAAAGTTAATTCTTTTTTTCGATAAAACCAAAAGCGGTTGTCTAAGAAATTAGACAACCGCTTTTGGTTTTATTGCACTTTTGTTTTTATTGATATTATTTACTTGCCCACCAAACTTTGGTTGCAGTGGTAGCGCTTTGCTGTGGCTGCGGGTTGGTAAGAATGGCATTGGTAGGATACGGCCATCTTTGCGGAATATAATTTACATAAGGGTTTTGAGCAAGCTGCAAAACAGGATAGCCGGTTCTTCGCCAATCGTTATACGTTTCCAGACTTAAGAAGTCGGCAATGTATTTTTCATCTATGATTTGCTGAACAGCATTGGCATCTGTTAGCGGCCCGCGCGATGCAATGTAAGCGGCTTTATCGGTTGCGGATACACCCAGCATATCCATGTCTGCACCAATGGCTGCCTGGTAAATGGGAGTAGCTGCGGCGGCACCACTTTTATAAAAAGTAGCTTCTGCTGCTATAAACAACTGTTCTGTATAAGTGGCGAGGTAAACCGGTGCTGCTGCACCTGCATTATTAGCTTTATTTAGCGGTAAGTAACCACCATAAAAAGTATTGATAACAGAAAAAGAATCCGGATCAGGAGCAGGATCAGAGCCAATCATTCTGCCAACATAAGTGCCGCGCTTTGCCTTTGGTTGCAAAAATCGGTAGCCGTGGGTCTTTTCGTGCAACAAGCGTATCTATAAAAGTAGAAGACATAACCACACCACCAGCTCCCGGCAGGGTGTTTTCGTACCAGGGGTTTTCAGCACCTGGTGTTCCTGGATAAGGTACTGTAGCGTTGTCGTCATTTGAAGCAAACCCATTTTGAAGTGCAGTTAAAGCTGAATCAGCCTGAGTAGAGGCAGTGCGGCCGGGAGCGGCCGACAGGCGCAAATAATATCGAGCTTTTAGCATATAAGCAAACTTTGTCCATTTGCTCATATCTCCACCGTAAATGTAATCGTCTCCTCCGGCTGGTACTGCGCTGGCAGGTTGACCCGCATAATAAATGGCGCTGTCCAGCAGATTTTGTATGCTGCCATAAATAGATTCCTGAGTGTCGTAAGTCGGTTTTAAAACAGAGGACACTTTTAGTGCCTGGCTGTAAGGAACATCACCCCACTCGTCAGTAATAATTGCCAAGGTATAAGCCGTTAAAGTTTTGCCGATAGCTGCATATTCAACATGGCCGGCTGCTTCTGCCTGATTTATCATGTTGTTCAGGTTATTCAGGATATTGGGATAGAGATAGAACGTCCAGCTATTATCCACATCAGAAGGCAGTATGCGGTATGTTTCAACATCAGGTGATGGCTGGTTAAGCGATATATACTGCATCCAGTATGAAAGCGTGGTTCCATTAAATCCACCAACTACATTGGTAGAAAGAGTTACTTCCGCAGGGGAAAGTATTAAGCCTTCGGAAACCGACAAGGGATTGTTAGGATCTTTGTTTATATCTAAAAATTTTCTGCAGTTCGCCGCTAATAAGGAGACAGCCGCTACTGCAATGATGATTTTTATCTTTTTCATTTGCTGATCATTTTGAAATTAGAAAGTTGCTTTAATACCTACAATGATGTTACTGGTCGTTGGAGTCATAAAGTTGGCAAAGCCTTGCCCGTTACCACTACCATTTAAGCTTGTTTCAGGGTCGGAACCGCTATAATTTTTATGCAAAATGTAATTAGTGCCGGTTACATTTACAGTAAGCGATTTAATAGAACGTTTTCTCTAACAAAGAAGCACCAAATTTATAACCTAAGGTTACCTGGCGAAGCTTCAGGTAAGAAGCATCTTCCAGCGAGGTTTCATCAGCATTTGAGTAAATATTGCGATAAAAATTCTGATCGGTTTTAACAGCAGTAGTATTTTGTTTTCCTGTGCTTTCTATAATACCATCAAACACTTTCGTTCCATCCCTATTTTCTGTAATTTTTGAAGTGCCATAAAAATCCAGATAATGACCATCTAAGTTCATGATTTGACCTCCATGCTTCATATCCAACACAAAAGAAAATACAATGTTTTTAAACGTCATGTCGCTGGTTAAACCGCCCAGCCACTTAGGTGTGGCATTACCAATAATGGCAAGGTCATCTGCAATTTGAGGATAGGCTATCGTCGTCTAATAAGAGTTTACCGGCATCATTTCTTTTGAAGTGGGTGCCATAAATCACACCATAAGGGCTATTGGCAAACGCAAAAATACCCGGATTGGTAAAGCCGGCAAATTGCAAATAGGTAACACCGGGAGCCAATGCCAGTACATCATTTTTTATTTTGGTGAAGTTTACTTCTATATTCCAGTTAAAGTTTTTTGTTTTAATAGGAGTAAGCCCTAACGTAGCTTCAACACCGCGGTTGCGAATGCTTCCTGCATTTAGCGAAGCTGCATTAAAACCTGTGGTGGCATCTAACGGTACACCTGGCGTTAACAGGTTCGTGCTCTTTTTATTAAAATAATCAACATCAAGGGAAATACGGTTTTGAAGCCATCTTGTTTCTAACCCTACTTCAAATTCATTTACCGATTCGTTCCGTAAAGGATAGCCGTAAGTAGTAGTTAATTGGTAGCCATTCTGACCATTGAATGGAAATGTAACATTTCCAATAGCAGCATGATAGTACGGGTTAGTGAGCGAATAAGGAGATACGTTATCATTACCCACTGCTGAGTAAGACACTCTCACTTTTCCGAAATTCAAGACTTTATTGTTATCCATTCCCAATGCTTCCGTAAAAATAAAGCCTGCACTTGCCGAGCCATACGGATAATACTGATGATTGACTGATAAAACAGAAGAACCATCGTATCTGCCTGTGAATGCCAATGTGAGCATTCTTTTATACTCCATATTTAACTGCGCATAAAAGCCAATCTTGCGTGTTTTATAGTAATTATAGCTCGATGTTACGTTTGTGGCATTTGAAATATTGTAAAAGCCAGGGATACTTAAGCCCACGCCTTGTACATAATTGTTGTCATTGTAATTGGTAAGAATATTATTACCAATGAGTAAATCGCCAAAAAAATCTTTTGAAATATTTGCTCTTGCATCTGCAATAATGTCATTATTAAACTGCTGATAAGTAAGCTGCCTTTTGTAAACCCGCCCTGTTGGGTACGAGCCAATGGTACCAATGTTTTCATGATAATTCAGTGGATTAAAATACATGTCACCCCCCAACCGTTCAGTAATGGTAAGCCATGAAAGCGGCGTATATGATAAATTAAACACCGGTAAAATGCGGTCAACTTTATCTGTTAAGCCAGTATTGTTTAACAGCCAGTAAGGATTGTTACGTGCTGCACGATAAATCTGCTGCGAGCCATCGGGGTGTTCGTACGGAAGCGGATTCCATGAAATGGGCGCGGAAAGAACCGTCCAAAGAGGTGCTTCTAAACTATTGCCATCCAATGTTCGATTGTTATCGGAATGTATGTAATTGAACTGTGTGGTTAAATTGATTTGATTGCTGAACTTAGTTGTGTACTTGGCAAAGAAAGAATTTCGAATGAAATCCGTAGTCGGCACAATGCCATCGTTCCGTAAGAACGAATAAGACACAACATAATTCGAACGGTCGGTAGCGCCAGACACGCTTATGTTGTTATCAGTTGTATGTCCTTGCCTGAAAATATTCTTTTAGCTGGTTGTGTTTAGGTACAGGTTTTCCATCTACCCTTAATGTATCAATCAATGGTCCCCAGGAGCCAGAACCTAACTGTCCTGCATTTCCATTTATGTACTGACCATTTAAACCTTGCGCCCATTTGTCCTGCAATTCAGGATATAAAGGCGTAGAAAATGTATAGCTGCTGCTAAACGAAACAGTAGGCTTGCCTACCTTACCACTGTTCAAACCATTTTTGGTAGTAATCAAAACCACACCTCTTGATGCGCTTGAGCCATACAAGGCAGTAGCTGCCGAACCTTTCAAAATGGTAACGCTTTCCACAATGTTGGGGTCAATATCAATGCCTCTGTTGGAGGTACCGCCTGCACCTAACGGACCGTCAGGATTGCCGGCTTCACTATTGTCAATGGGAACGCCATCCACTACGAACAAAGCCGTATTATCACCAAACAAAGAGGCATTGCCCCGTATTACAATTTGTGCCGAACTGCCGGGCTGACCACTGGAGTTGGTGATTTGCACACCGGCTACTTTACCCGATAAGCCGTTCACAATATTATCCTGCTTGGCATCTACCAGCGCGGTGCCTTTTACTTCCTGCGTTGCATAAGTAAGCATTCGCTTTTCTCTTTTTACACCTAGAGCGGTTACCACCACTTCGGTCAGGCTTTTGTTTTCGGTAGCCAATACAATAGCAATGTTTGCGTTTTTGGCAGGGGCTTCCTGCGTGGCATAACCAACGGACGAAAACACCAGTACATCATCGGGGTTGGCGGAAATAGAAAAATTGCCTTGTGCATTGGTGATGGTTCCCCGCCGGTTTCCCTTTACGGTAACACTTACATCAGACAGAGGTGTGCCTTTGCTGTCGGTAACGGTTCCTTTTACGAGATTGTTCTGGGCTTGTAAAGAAGACATCATTAAACCTAGTACTGCTGTCAAAAGACAGATTAGTAGCTGTTTTCTCATGTGTAATTAATTTTGATATGATACGAAATGTTAGCTGTGTCGCCCGTAAAAACGATACAACTTTTTTATCGGGCGATTTCAGGGGAAAGGTAAATCTTCATATTCTTTTAACAAAAAAAATGCTCTTTGTATATGACAAGTGCTAACTTATAAACGCTGCCTTTTCTCCGTGTGCATTTTCCTTTACTTTGCGCTGCTAATTATTGCATCGCTTATATGGTTCAGAAACTATTCTCTATTTATACGCATCCCGAAGAAAGTCATCCGCTTCACATAGAAATGGGTGCGGCTCATCTTACCTGTTGGTGTACGGGTAGTGATGGCGATTTTACGGCACTCGAATATTTTACATTTACCTACGATAACACTGAAGGTGGGTTTATAGATGTTTTCCGCGAGCTGAAGCGGCGTTCCA
Source organism: uncultured Chitinophagaceae bacterium (assembly GCA_963847085.1). Classification (GTDB taxonomy): domain Bacteria; phylum Bacteroidota; class Bacteroidia; order Chitinophagales; family Chitinophagaceae; genus Ilyomonas. The sequence continues at coordinate 287,676 of CAWJYO010000009.1, forward strand.
TTTTATTAAGCCATCCCTTTCCATCGCAGGAAGTCGTGTGGGAAAACGCCAATTTTATGTGCATTCCAAGTGATAAATTTAATGCACAAAATGCAGTAACGTATTTAAGCCTGGTAAACAGCCAAAGCTTTCAGTCGGCACCTATGTACCAATCAATACAGGATTATACTTTTGCTTTTACTGCCGATTCTATTCTTTATAAAATCATTACCCAACAAATACCAGGCGCCGTCGCATTCGCATAAAGTATACAACATGTTACAACAAAATATGGGCAAAAACAATAGTTTGCACCTGCAGTTTTATCAGTCGCATTTTATTGTAACGGCTTTTCAAAATGGTGTATTGCAACTGGCAACGGTATATCGTTTTGCCACTCCGCACGAAGCCGTTTATCACATCTTAAATACGCTTGATAATTTAGGAATGAGCCGGGAAAACACTTCTGTTTTGCTTTCAGGTTTTATTGATGAAGCATCGGCTTTGTACAAAGAAATTTATTTGTACGTCAGCCATATTCAGTTTACAAAAAAGGGCAAAATCAACAACGAATACCCGGCACATTATTTTACCACGTATCACTTGCCCATATCATGAGAATCATTTCTGGTGTTTTAGGTGGGCGGCGAATCAATCCACCGGCAAATATGCCCAACACGCGTCCTACAACCGACATTGCAAAGGAAGGGTTGTTCAATATTTTACAAAACCGGATGAGCTTTGATGGCATTGACACGCTTGATTTATTTGGTGGCACGGGCAGTATCAGCTACGAACTGGCATCGCGCGGCGCGGCATCACTCACCATCGTTGAGCGCGATAAGGAAATGTTCCATTTTATTAAAAAAAATATAGAACTATTGAAGATTGAAAACTGCCAGGTACTGATGATGGATGTGTTTCAATACATCAATACCTGCACTGTAAAGTTCAATTTTATTTTTGCAGGTCCGCCGTATGCGCTCAATACCATTGATGAATTGGCAAGGCAGATTATAGACAAACAATTATTGTTGCCAAATGGTTTTTTTGTGCTGGAACATACACCACGCAATAACTATGAAAGCTATACCGGCTTTCAGTTTCAGCGCAATTATGGAACTACGGTGTTTTCGTTTTTTCAATAAACATTATCACAAGAATCATAGGAACATAAGAAATAAACACATAGAAAACCTATGTTTCTTATATGTCTATCCCGATTGAATTGGGATAAGTTGTGTTTCATGAACCTTTGTTTTTACCTAAAAAATTGAGTTGAATGCAACCTATTTTCATCACCGGCATTGGAACAGGAATTGGTAAAACGGTAGCGTCGGCAATCGTTGTAGAAGCCTTGGAAGCGGACTATTGGAAGCCTGTGCAGGCCGGTTTTGATGAAGGAACAGACGCTGCAACAGTAACAGATTTAGTATCAAACACAAACACAATTATTTATCCTGAAGTTTATAAGTTACAACTTCCTGCTTCACCGCATATTGCAGCAAGAGAAGAAGGAATCAGAATTGATTTAGATGTTATTTATAAACATTACTCACAACTCACAACTCACAACTCACAACTCACAATCATCGAAGGTGCGGGCGGTTTGTTAGTGCCATTGAATGAATCTGAATTTATGATTGATCTTATCAAAAAGCTAGGAGCCAGAGTAATACTGGTAAGCCGCAATTATTTGGGTAGCATCAATCATTCTTTATTAACGGCCAGTGTTTGCAAAGCGGCCAATATTGATGTAGTGGGTTGGATATTCAATGATGTTTACATGAACTATGAAAATGAAATAGTTGCCTGGAGCGGCTATCCAAAAATTGCATCGCTGCCATTGACAAATGCAATAGATAAGGCATTCGTAAAGCAACAAGCAATGAGGATAAGAGAATCGTTAGTAAGATATTTGCAATAAATTTTGGGTTTGTTTTTGCCTATAATTTATGCAGATTGTTTTCTGCAAAATGAATCTTTGTTTTTGAAGGAATAAAGCGATATGACAAAAAAAGAACTGCGCATTAAATACAAAGCAAAACGTCTTGCATTATCTGAAAATGAAAAGATGAAGCTGGATGATTTGCTTCTCATACAATTTCAAAAGTTATCGTTTGAAAATGTGCAAACCTTGCTTTCTTATGAGCCGATGCCACATACTGCCGAGCCGCAAACACATTTGTTTTCGCGCTATTTACAGCACCTGATTCCTAACTTGAAATGGCTTATCCAAAAACAGATTTTACCAATTATTCCATGCAAGCCATTGCCGTTGATGAAGACACTGAATTTAGGATGAATGAGGCCCAAATCAACGAGCCTGTTGGTGATGACATCATTGCTCCACAGGATATAGATTTGGTGTTTGTGCCCTTGCTCATTTGCGATGCCAATGGTTATCGTGTAGGCTATGGCAAAGGGTTTTACGATCGCTATCTACAGCAGTGCCGCGAAGATGTTATCAAAATAAGTTTTAGTTACTTTGAACCTGTTGCAAACATTGATGATAAAAACGAACACGACGTGCCGGTAAACTATTGCATCACACCTCATTCTATCTATGAATTTTAATCTCTTTTTTTTACGTTCTTTTCGTGTCTTGCTGCTGCCATTTGCCCTGTTGTATGGTTTGATAATCACCATTAGGAACTGGTTGTTTGATAAGAAAATTATCAAGTCGGCAACGTTTAATTTTCCTCTTATTTGTATAGGCAATCTTTCCGTTGGCGGCACCGGTAAAAGCCCGATGGTAGAATTTTTAATTAAGATATTGAAACGATGATTACAATATTGCCACATTGAGCCGCGGATACAAGCGCAAAACAAAAGGATATGCCCTTGCCAACGAAACCACAACCGCTTTGGAAATTGGTGATGAGCCGATGCAGTTTCATAGCAAAGTTTCCGCAAGTTGCGGTGGCAGTTGGAGAAGAACGACTGGTAGCTATTCCGCAATTGCTGCACGATAAACCCGATACCGATGTAATTATTTTAGACGATGCTTTTCAGCACAGGTATGTAAATGCAGGTTTGAATATTTTATTAACCGATTATAGTAACTTGTTTTACAACGATTGGTTTTTACCAACCGGCGATTTGCGCGACCAAAGGAAATCGTACAAGCGGGCGCAAATTATTGTAGTTACGAAGTGCCCCTCGGATATGAAGGCAGAAGAAAAAAGTAACATTGCAAAGGCATTCATCTAACACCGCACCAACATCTTTTTTTTACTTCGCTGCAGTATGGAAAACCATATCATATTCTTACAAAAGAAACAATGTTGCTTATGCCAAACCTAAGCGTGCTGCTGGTTTGCGGCATTGCCAACCCAAAGCCATTGAAGAAATATCTGGCAGAAATACTGCTACTTATGATGAATTGCTGTATGGCGATCATCATATTTTTACGATAGATGATTTGAAAGAAAATCATACAACATTTCGAAGAGATAAAGAGCAGCCATAAACTCATTCTTACCACTGAGAAAGATGCTGTACGGCTGCATAAGTTTCACGAGCAATTGCAAAACTTACCGCTTTTTGTTTTGCCCGTAAAACCAAAGTTTTTATTTGGTGAAGAAGAGAAATTTGATGGAAAAAGTAAGAAGCGTTTATTGACAGTTTCTAAACCAGGATTTTGTAAGATTTCTCTGTTTCGCCTGATAAGTTTTTCTGAAAGCATGATGAATAAAAATTGTGGTAAAACAAAACCACAGAGAGCAAAAGTAAAAGAGTTTTCCAGAGAATTTTTACTCTCTCGAAAGCGCCTACTTCTTTTTTCTCTGCGGTACAATTTAAAGTCGGATATTCAATATCTGTTCAATCAGAAAAATCGCATAAAATCGTGGTCAAAATTTCCATCTTACAAAGGCTTCCATTGCTTCATAGTTTGCCAACCCAAGCTTGTCATAAATCTTGGCAGTTTCGCGGTTGCGTTCGGCAGCGCGTACCCAGAATTCACGCGAATCATCACCCGGAAACACAGGCGTATCTTTTTGTGATTGATGTTTAAAAATAGCATTGCGTTTCCGGATCACTTCCTGTGGCGAAAGCGGAACTGCCATTTCAATTTCATAAGGCTCAAACTCATGCCAGGCGCCACGATACATCCACACCCAACAATCTTTCACCCATTCCTCACCACTGTTGCGCAATTGTGTAAGCGATTCCATAATGATGCGAAAGCAAACGATATGTGTGCCGTGCGGGTCGGCAAAATCGCCCGCTGTAAACACCTGGTGAGGTTTTACATGTTGTAATAATTCTTTGGTTAAGATCAACATCCAACTGGCTTACAGGGTTCTTTTTAGTTTTGCCGGTTTCGTAAAACGGAAGTGCCATAAAATGAATGTGATCATCGGGCAAGCCTGCATAACGTGCACCGGCAATGGCTTCGGTTTTGCGAATCAATCCTTTTGCTGTGCGAAGTGTAGCAATGTCAACTTCATTGGGTTTCTTTGTCTGCATAAAATCCCGCATCTCTTTGTACACATCGCCCAATCCATTGCTACCTTCCTTCATACTTTGATTAAAGTCAATGGCAAACTCAATATATCGCAATACATCATCATCCCAAACCGCTGTATTGCCTGATGTTTGATAAGCCACATGCACATCGTGGTGCTGATCAACCAAACGGATAAATGTGCCGCCCATCGAAATCACATCATCATCAGGATGCGGCGAGAAAATAATCACTCTTTTTTTAGCAGGTTCCGAGCGTTCCGGGCCGGTTGGTATCATCGGTGTTGGGTTTGCCGCCAGGCCAGCCGGTAATGGTGTGCTGCATTTTATTAAACACACTCATGTTGATGTTATAAGCCGGTCCTTTTTGTGTAACCAACTGGCTCATGCCATTGTTGTTATAATCCTCGTCAGTGAGTTTTAAAATAGGCTTTATCTTCTTTAAATGATAACCAGATCACTGCTTTTTTAATCAGCTTTTCTGTCCATTGGCAGTCTTTTACCAGCCACGGCGTATCAAAGCGCGTTAACTCACTTGCCGCATCGGTGTCCAGTACAAATTCTATTTTATCAGATAGTTGTAGATAGGTAGCCGGAACACGCGATGTAATTTCGCCTTCCACCGCTTTTTTAATGATGGGAGCTTTGTTTTTGCTCCATGCCATCAGGATGATTTCGCGGGCTTTTAAAATGGTGCCGATGCCCATGGTAATGGCTTTGTAAGGCACGTTTTCTTTTGCACCAAATTCGCGCGAAGCATCACGGCGGGTAAGGTCGGCAAGCGTTACCAAACGCGTTCCTGAATTGGGCGCCGAACCCGGCTCGTTAAAACCAATATGACCTGTACGACCAATGCCTAATATCTGCAAATCCAAACCACCAAGCGCTTCTATTTTCTTTTCATAATCAAGGCAAAATCCGGTAATGTCTTTTTGTGCAACCGTGCCATCGGGAATATGAATGTTAGCTCTGTCAATATTGATATGATTAAACAAATGCTCGTTCATAAACTTCACATAGCTCTGCCTTGCATCGGGCTGCATAGGATAGTACTCGTCCAGGTTAAAAGTGATGACATTTGCAAAGCTTAGATCTTCTTCCTTGTGCATCCGCACCAGTTCCTGATATACATTAACAGGCGTATCGCCGGTAGCCAAACCCAATACAGCAGCTTCACCGCGATGTTGTTTAGAAGTAATGATGGCTGCAATGCGCCGCGCCACTTCTATTGATGCTGTGAGGCGGTTAGGATACACAGTAACGGGTAGCTTTTCAAAGCGTGTTTCTTCCAGTAAGTTTAATCTTGCCATAAATTCAATAAAAATAAAAGTTTATTGTAAGTGTACGAGCCAGTTTTTAGGAACAGGTCTGTGCGTTTGGGCCTCTTTTGTGCTATACAACAGTTCCAATCTGTATCCGCCACCGCCTTCTATGAACGATAAATGGAAAGGATGCGTTCCTTTTTCCAATGCTATCTGACCACTTTTTTCAATAGCCGAATGCAAACCATCGTTATCTACCACTACTTTATCGTCAATGCTTAAAACGCCGCCATCATCGCAGGTTAAATAAAAAGAATAAATTCCGGTTTGCGGCACATTGATATATCCTTTGTATTGCAAGCCAAAGCTCGGCGCATGTATGGTTGGTGCAACGGCAATCAGAATCGGTTGCAAAGGTACTATCCCGCTCTGCATTTTGCATTGCACCCGTATTTTTAAAAAAGCCTTTGTAATAATCGCACTGCAATCCATTTGCTGCATTGCTGATTGCCACTGGCTTTTGATACGATTGTTGGGTGTAATGCAAGGTATAAATATCGCCGCGTGCACTTTGCGTAAAGCCTGCCAGTTTGATGGTAGCATCACTGGTAATAGTGAGTGGCTTATTTAATATTGTCGAATTTATATTGGGCAAAGAATTATCAGTAGTATAATGAAATACCATTTCCTTCAAGGGCGGCGTTACGGATAAAACTGCACTATCAACAAACACATTTTCCTCCACCAATCCGGTTACATCGGGCAAACGATAATGAATGTGCATAGCATCTAAAAGTGGGTATTGCTTCCTTAATCTTTTTTGATAAAAAGAAAAGCCTTCTTCGCCTTTATCACCTGTCCACAGGCGTTCTGCCAAAGCCGTCATGCGTGGCATAGTAAGATAGTCTGCTCTGTTTTCCGAAGGCACATGCTCCGTCCACAGGTTCGCCTGCGCACCTTGTATAAAACTTCCTTCTTTTTCAGTTAAACCTTTGGGCACAACTGAAAAATGATAAATATCTTCCAGCGAATGATTGTTGGGAGGGGCGTCGAAATACAAAGGTGTGCCCGGTGTCATAATCACTTTGTTGCCGTGCTTTGCCGCTTCTATTGGTGCTTTCGGCACCCAGCTTCGCCAGTACATTACAACAGCCGTCGAGCTTACGCCACCTTCTAAAATTTCATCCCAGCCTATCAGTTGCCTGCCTTTCGAGTTGAAAAATTTTTCCATCCGTTTTACAAAATAACTTTGCAGCTCGTCCACATTTTTCAATCCTTCTTTTTGCATCAATTCCTTGCATTGAGGTGATTGCGCCCAGCTTTCTTTTCCTACTTCATCGGCACCAAGATGAATGTATTTTGAAGGAAACAAATCAATGATTTCACTAAATACATTTTGGGCAAATTCAAACGTAGTTTCCTTGCAGGGACAAATGGGCGTAGAAAACAATTGTCCCCATCCATTCTGCTCGCTGCACGAAAGAAAGGGATACAAGTTGATGGCAGCCATCATGTGGCCGGGCATGTCTATTTCGGGAACGATAGTAATGTGTTTGGAAGCGGCATAAGCAACCAGGTCTTTGATTTGTTTTTGCGTATAAAATCCACCGTACAGCGTTTTGCCATCGCGATGAATGATGTGCGATGTATCAATGATAAAATCAGGGTTATCAGCCGCAAGCTTCATACATTCTGAATCCTGGTTGTTGAAGGTTCGCCATGCGCCTTCCTCTGTTAGTTTTGGATATTTTTTTATTTCGATGCGCCAGCCCTGGTCGTCGGTAAGATGCAGGTGAAACATATTCATTTTATACAGCGCCATCCTGTCTATAAATCTCTTTAGATAGTCAATCGAAAAAAAGTGCCGCGAAACATCCAAGTGCATACCGCGCCAGGCATATAAAGGCTCGTCCTGAATGGTTACGCAAGGAATAGAAATAGCGCCGGAAGATGTCGCAACCGGCATCAATTGACGGATGGTTTGAATGGCCCGAAATGCGCCTGCGCCCGTTTTGGCCCTGATAACAATTTTATTAGGCGAAATGGAAAGCCCGTAGCCTTCTTCCGCGTTTGTTTTTGCATCAATTTGTAAAACAATGTTGCTTTTGATGTTGGCTGAAGAAGCAACGGGCAGCGTTTTTCCTAACTCTTCTTTTATCAGCAACTGCAATTGCTCTGTTTCATTTTTAAAAAACTCATTACCAACAATTGTGGTTTGAGGCGTGATGATAAAGGAACCAGTTTGAGCTTCTAAGTGAGACGGATAAGGAATGAGCGGATAGCGTTCGGCATTTGCGCCTTGTTGCGCAAAAGAAATGGCGCAAAAACAAAACACGCAGATCAAAAAATAAAGAAAACGGTTGCAAAAAGGGGCAAGTGAAATGTTTTGTCTGAATCGCATTTGAAACAAAAATAAAAACTTCCTCCGGTTTGTGGGATTGGCGGGTAAATGTTGAATCTGTTTGGTAAAAAATTGACAAGTATCTGTAAAATATAGACTGGCATTGCGCTTCCGTTTCCTCAAACGAAACCGCAATGAATCAAAATTTTTGTGGAATTGATGAACTGCAAACCTATAAGGTTTAAAAAACCTTATAGGTTTGCAGTTCTATCTGGTTTTACTTCTTTTTCTTTTTCGATGATTTTGCATGTTTATTAAATGCGAGGCAAAGTTTCACCCAATATAGTAATTCGCTGTTGTTCTTCACCGCTTCTTCATCAACCAAAACATAACCTTTGTATTCGCGCCCTTTCATGTGCATTGTACGGCAGCCCCCTTTCTCAACCAGTTCTTCGTGCATTGCAGGGTCAATGCGGCACATCATACTATCATCACCTACACTTATGCATAGTTTGTCATCTACCATAAAAGCGGTGCCGCGAAACATATTTTTCTCTGTTACACCTGGTGTGTTTGCCAGTGCTTCCCGTATTCTGTTGGCAAACGGAATGTTCAGTGCCATAAGCTTTGTTTTTGCCCAAAAAATAAACAATATTCTTTATGCAAACGATAACGAATTGCCTGCCGGAACATGCGTTACCGGAACAGAAGGTACGGCCTGTTTTAGCCAGTTTTTCATCCATTCCGAGCCAGGTTCCTCACTCGCAATATGTCCAAGAACCACAAGCGAAAGCTCTTCACCCATAGCTCTCGCATCGCGCACATATTCTGCTGTTTCCCATTCGTGTATCTCACCACACATCAGCACATCGGGTTTGGTTTTGCCCATTAATTTTATCTGTTTTTCACCACCAGCGGCGCCGGGCAAGAGCAACACTTTTTTGCACTGTTGCTGCAGGTTGCCAATGTATCTTACTTCTTCAATGTTGAGTTTGTTTTTGGCATATTTTATCAATGCATCCAAGCTGGTGGAAGGAATGTTTACAATTGCGTTTGTATTGCCGTCGTAGTATTGCTTCCAGTCTAATTGGTTCAATACACCTTCACCCACGCCATCCGGTTTTAGGCTGTGAATGGTATCGTGGTTGCGCCATACAGCAATATTGTGTTGTTGCAATAAGGCCCTTTTGTATTGATATACGTCGTCGCTTTGCAGCCAGTCTGTTTTGTCTTCATGATTATAAAAAGTTGGTTCATGCGCAATGATGAAATTGGCATTTGCAGCAACTGCTTTTTTAATTACATCAATAGTTGCAAACATTGTAGTAACAATGCCGGTTACAACGATATCGCGGTTTCCGGCTTTTAAAGTATCAACCGTATTAGGAAACGGGCGACAGGAATTTGCTTCATAAACAAATCCATAATCTCACCAACGGTTATCGTTTGTTTTTGAGCCAAAATATTGTTGGCTTTACTTAACATTGGCATTGATAATACCGCAGCACTACCCACCGTTTTGGATAGTGTATTGATGAATTTTCTTCTTTCCATATTTTGTTTTGTTGTTTTTTTATTTGATGATTTTTTTACCGCAGAGAAAAGAGTTTGCAGAGTTTACGCAGAGTAAATAAACTCTTTGCAGTAAAAAATTATAGTATCAATACAAGCGTTCCCATAATAATCAAACCCGCGCCTATACCGGTTTTCAGCGTTAGCTGTTCACCCAAGAACAAAACCGCTAACACAATGGCAATGGCAACGCTCAGCTTATCAACCGGCGCTACCTGCGATACCTTTCCCAACTGCAAGGCTTTGAAATAAAATATCCACGATAAGCCCGTCGCAATGCCTGATAACAAGAGGAACAACAGGTTGTGTTTGGTTAACGAACCTGTAGTAGCAATGCCGCCGCGAAAGATGGCAATGGCCCAGGCAAGCACCAATATTACGCTGGTGCGAATGGCAGTTGCTAAATCAGTATCTACCCCTTTAATTCCAATCTTGGCGAAGATGGCTGTGAGCGCCGCAAATAAGGCCGAAAGCAAAGCATATATCCACCACATAATTTCTCATTTGTAAAAGTAAAGATGGTGAATATTTCTTCCCCATTACTTTTGCAGCATAACGATTATTTATGAACGAAACATTTGTAAACCGTATTCAAAATGAACTGAGCTGAAATTGAAACGGCAGGATTGTTTAAGCGGGAAAGAATCATCACCAGCGAACAGGGACCTGAGATTGAAGTGGGCGGCAAAACAGTATTGAATTTTTGCGCGAATAATTATCTCGGTTTGTCATCTCATCCCAAAGTGATAGAAGCTGCACACGAAGCCATTAACACGCATGGTTACGGCATGAGCAGTGTGCGTTTCATCTGCGGCACGCAGGACATTCATAAAGAACTGGAACACCGCATATCGCAATTTTTAGGAACAGAAGATACTATTTTATATGCCGCTTGTTTTGATGCGAACGGCGGCGTTTTTGAGCCACTGTTTAACGAGCAGGATGCCATCATTTCTGATGCTTTAAACCATGCTTCCATTATAGATGGCGTGCGGCTTTGCAAGGCGCAGCGTTATCGCTATGAGCACAACAGCATGGAAGATTTGGAAGATAAGCTAAAACAAACCCAAACCCTGCGCAGCCGCATTATTGTAACCGATGGTTCATTCAGTATGGATGGCACCATTGCACAGTTGGATAAGATAGTAGAACTGGCTGAAAAATATAATGCCATTATTATGATTGATGAATGCCACAGCTCAGGTTTTTTGGGTAAAACCGGAAGAGGCACGCATGAGTATCGTGGTGTGATGGGAAAGATTGACATTATCACCGGAACGTTGGGCAAAGCGTTGGGAGGTGCGAGTGGCGGCTTTACTTCAGGACGAAAAGAAATCATTGAATTGCTTCGGCAAAGAAGCCGTCCGTATTTGTTTTCCAACACCGTTGCACCGAGCATTGTAGGCGCTTCTATTGCCGTGCTGGAGATGCTTACCGAAACCACAGAGCTAAGAGATAAACTGGAGCTCAACACAAAATATTTTCGCCAAAAAATGACGGAAGCTGGCTTTGATATTAAGCCCGGCGATCATCCGATTGTTCCTATTATGTTGTATGATGCAGTGGTGGCGCAAACCTTTGCGGCAAAGTTGCTGGAGGAAGGCATTTATGTGATTGGATTTTTCTATCCTGTGGTGGCGAAAGGGGCGGCACGTATTCGTGTGCAATTGAGTGCTGCGCACGAGCCACATCATTTAGATAAAGCCATTGCTGCTTTTACAAAAGTGGGTAAGGAGTTGGGTGTGCTGAAGGAGAAAAAGGGATAAAAACAAACATTTTTAAGGCACAAGGTTCCGAACCTTTAAAAGGTTCGGAACCTTGTGCCTTATGACGTTCGGAACTTTCGCTTTGCCCTTTTTATTTTACTTCAAAACTGCCTTAATCGCCTTTACAGAATCTAAGTGCATTTGCAGCATCGGGATGTTTTGCGTTGCAAATCCTTTTATTGCTAAATCCTGTAAATTTTTGCTGGCATCGGTAAATTCTTCAATGTCTTCTTTATGGTCGCTTTCCATCAAACCCATATAATCTTTGTCAAACTCTTTTCCGCTTTTCTTGCTCAGTTCATCATAATGTTTTTGAGCGTCGTTCGATAAACTTTGCGGAATGGCAATGCCTTTCTGCTGAGCAATCGCTTTTAATGCATCGTTGCCTTTGGTGTGGTCGCGAACCATCATCATACCAAAATCTTTCACGCGCTGGCTGGCGGCTTTTTGTTGCGCTAGTTGTCCAAGCTGCACTTCCAGCATTCCACCGCTGGCAGCTTTAGTAAGAAAATCAGAAGCATCGGTGTTCGTATGCGGCGTACTGTCGTTCTGTGCACGCGCACTGTCAACGCTGTCTTGCTTGTTGTTTCCGTTGCCGCAGGCTTGTGTAAGTAAAACAACCGCAGCAAGGCCGGCAATGCAAAGTATTTGTTTCATAGCTTTTTTCATGATTGAAACAAATGGCAAGCCATAAGAAGAAGATGAAAAAATAATCTCCATTTGTTTTTGCACAAAAAATATAGTGGTTCAATTTATTAACAGCAGTAAGTAGATTTTTACGGCAAAAACAAAAGCAAAAGAAAACGTTCCCAATCTTTCAATTCGGAACGCTTCTTTTGCTTATTACTAATTCTATAGATTCTTACTACTTATCTTTTGTCCGGAAATTTGGGACACATTTCCATGTGCTATTGGATTCAATTATTTGTGTTGAAATTATTGCATTAAAAAACGTGATACAAACGACGGCATACAAAACCGCATCATGAGTTTTACCAATGGTTTTAATACTACGCTTAGCACCCGTGTTGATGCCCACTGAAATGAAAATAAAATGGCTGACAACAGCGATGATGTTACAAGTTCTGTTTTCATAATTGGATTCTTTTTAATTTTTCGGAATGAGTGTAAATTACAAAGCATCACATTACGGCTGAAACAGCAAAACCAATTTTAAGTAGGTTCTAATTTATTTTTAATCGAATTTTAATGTTGAGGAAAAAAAGATTTTCGTACGAAAGTGAGCATATAAAATAAGTGGCAAAAACAAAGGCAAGGGTTGAAAAATAAATTATCCTCTTCTCCACGAGCCGGGCATCCAATACCAGCCTCTGCGCTCTCTTATCCATCTGCCGGGCATCCACACCCAACCTGCACGCGGCGCTGCCCAATAGCCCGGCTGATATACATAATGCCTGCCGCGCAGCACCCATTCGCCTTCAATCCAAACGTAGTTGGAACGCGGCGCCAACGGACGTGGCACTGCTCTTGCCTGCGGCTGAACATCAACAAAGATGCGCTGTGCATTTGTGGCCTGCGAAAAGCCAATCGCCAATACAAATAGTACTGTGCATTTAACAATCAGTTGTTTCATAAAAACTATTTTTGTTGTTTATCAATCAACGTTCAGATGGCTTGCCCTTACTTTGGTTTAATAAAAAAATGTAAACAATAAACTTCATTATCACTTCATACAAAACTGAACAAAAACAAATTTGTTATGATACAAAATCATGAAATAGATTACAAAATTGTGGGTGAAGAAATGCAGTATGTGGAGATAGAACTCGACCCGCAGGAAACCGCCGTTGCCGAAAGCGGCGCATTTTTAATGATGGACGACGGTATACAAATGCAAACCATTTTTGGCGATGGCAGCGCACAGCAAGGTGGTGGCATTTTTAATAAACTGTTGAACGCTGGCAGGCGCGTACTGGTTGGCGAAAGTTTGTTTATGACTGCTTTTACCAATGTTGGCTATGGCAAAAAACATGTGAGCTTTGCCGCGCCTTATGCAGGAAAAATTATTGCGCTGAATTTGCAGCAATTGGGTGGCACCGTTATTTGCCAGAAAGATGCTTTTTTGTGTGCAGCAAAAGGTGTTAGCATCAGCATTGCTTTTCAACGAAAATTAGGAACCGGCTTGTTTGGCGGTGAAGGTTTTATTATGGAAAAACTGCAAGGCGATGGCATGGCGTTTATGCACGCCGGTGGTCATGTATTTCAAAGAGAACTGGCTGCGGGAGAAATTTTAAAAATTGATACGGGCTGCCTCGTGGGTTATACCGCTACGGTGGATTACGACATTCAGTTTATTGGTGGCATCCGCAATTCTTTTTTTGGTGGTGAAGGTTTGTTTTTTGCTACGCTTCGCGGGCCAGGAATTGTGTGGATTCAAACGCTTCCGGTAAGCCGTTTGGCGCATCGCATCCTGATGTATGGCACTACACAACGCAAAGAAGAAGGCAGCATTCTGGGCACATTAGGCAACATGATTGACGGAGATAGCTATTAATATTTTTGATTTAAGATTTATGTTTTTGGAGAAACACTTTTTAGTCAAATCATAAATCATCAATCACAAATCATAAATCAGATTTTTTGAGCATAAAAAGTTTAGCAGGGCAAACGGTTTGGTATGGCGTAAGCAGCATTTTGGCGCGGTTTGTCAACTATTTAATTACACCGATACTCACATATTCAGCTATTGTTTCAAAAGCCGATTTTGGGCGAATGGGTGCGGTGTATTCCATCATGCCGCTGATGAATGTGTTGTTTACGTATGGCATGGAAACCACTTACTTCCGTTTCGTGCAAAACAAAGACACCAAACATTTGGTAAACGGAACCGCATCCGTAAGCCTTCTCATTACCACCATTGTATTTTCTGTTTTGTTGTACTTCAATCAATCTTTCTTACTTGAAGTTACCACTTTGCAGGGCTTTCCATTGCTTATTCAGTTAAGTCTTGTCATCATTACATTGGATGCGTTCAGTACCATTCCGTTTGCCAGGATTCGCAATGAAGGGCATCCTAAATTGTTTGCCTTAATAAAAGTGGCGGGCATTATTCTTTATGTAGGATTAACCGCCTTCTTTGTCATGTATTGTCCATATCTCTACAAAAAAACAGGTGGCAATTCATGGATTGTACTATTTTATCGTCCTGACGTAAACCCGATTGTTTATGTATTGATTGCTAACATTGTTCAATCAGCCTTTACATTGCTCCTATTAGCCCGATGGTTTATTCCCTCCGATTTACAATTTTCTTTTGCGCTATGGAAGCAGATGATGATATATACGCTGCCTATGCTGGTAGCGGGTTTGGGCGGTATGGTAAATGAGACCTTCGACCGGCTGATGCTGGGCTGGTGGTTGCCTCACGCGCACAGTTATGCCGATGACCAGCGTGGTATTTACAATGCGTGCTATAAGCTTTCTATTTTAATTTCTTTGTTTATACAGGCATTTCGCATGGGTGCAGAGCCGTTCTTTTTTAAACAGGCCGAAGGCAAAAGTGCGCCGTTTATGTATGCCCGTGTAATGAAGTTTTTTGTGCTTACCATTACGGTTATGTTTTTGGTGGTAAGCTTGTACATACCGGTATGGAAGTTCTTTATCTCGCCGCCGTATTGGGAAGGCTTGAAAGTGGTGCCCATCTTGCTTTTGGCGAATATGAGTCTTGGTATTTATTACAATTTAAGCATCTGGTATAAAATCACCAACCGCACGTTTGCTGGTGGTATTATTACACTCATTGGCGTGGTGATTACATTTGTTATCAACTGGCTGTTTATTCCAAAGTATAGTTATATGGCGTGTGCCTGGGCTACCTTTTTATGCTACTTCACAATGATGGTGGTAAGTTATGTGTGGGGACAAAAACATTATCGCGTGCCTTATGCCTGGAAGAAATTATTGGCGTATTTAATCATTGTAGTGTTGCTGTTTTTTATTCATAGGGGATTGATTTCATTGTGGGCAAACACAGTGTATAGTTTATTCATAGCCACCGTTTTGGTTTTGTCGTATTTGTGGTTTATCAGTCGGGTAGAAAGAAAAGAATTTAAGCAGTTGCCGGTGATTGGAAAGTATGTGAAGTGATTTTTTTAACCGCTGAGAAGAGAGTGAATAGAGTTTACGCAGAGCGAATATAGCCTCCGCGCAAACGCTATTATCTCATGTTCTCTGCGGTAAAATATTACACCAGCGAAATATCAAAATTCACCAGTTGCACAAAGGCTTCCATACGTTCATGCAATGTCCCTTTTGGTCAATTCTTTCAATCGTTCCGTACCAAATTTTTCAACACAAAAACTTGCCATTGCCGAGCCGACAATGATAGCCGTTTTCATGTTTTCAAAAGAGATGTCTTTGGTTTTGGCAAGATGACCAATGAAGCCTCCGGCAAATGTATCGCCCGCGCCGGTTGGATCGAATACTTCTTCCAAAGGAAGCGCCGGTGCGAAGAATACTTTATCATCATTAAACAATAAAGCACCATGCTCTCCTTTTTTAATGATGAGATATTTTGGTCCCATCGTTAATATTTTTTTGGCTGCTTTTACGATCGAAAATTCGCCGGTGAGTTGTCTCGCTTCGCTATCATTTACCAGCAATACATCCACCCTTTGCAGCACTTCTTTTAAATCATCCAAAGCCGTATCCATCCAAAAGTTCATGGTGTCTAACACAATCAGTTTGGGTCGGGTTTTCAATTGCTCAATTACACTTTTTTGTATGCTTGGCATCAGGTTGCCCAGCATGAGAAATTCAGCGCCCTGGTAACTATCAGGAACAACAGGATTGAAGTCGGCAAGCACATTCAAATCGGTTACCAATGTATCGCGAGTGTTCATATCCAAATGATAACGGCCACTCCAGAAAAAAGAAGGTTTATCTTTTACCACTTCAACACCATCCAACTGTACGCCGAGCTTCTGCAAATCGTCAAATTCTGCCTGTGGATAATCATTACCTACAATTGAAATTTGTTGAACCGGAGTAACAAAATGATGTGCTGCATACGCCACATACGAAGCCGAGCCGCCGATGATTTTATCGGTTTTTCCAAACGGCGTTTCGATAGCATCGAACGCCATAGTGCCTACTACAATAACTGACATGGTTTTGTTTTGATGAGCCGCAAATATAGGCTTAGATATATGATGTTAGATGTGATTTAATGTACGATGTAAGATGTGGAATATACGATGTTGTTTGATGTACGGCATGATTTTTTAGTGATGAAGACAACATTTGTTTTTGCTTGTTTTTTAGAAGTGAATTTACCAACAACAAAAACATCCAACATCGTATATCTAACATTACATATAAGACCACATCGTATATTCCAGATCTTACATCATACATTAAAAACAAACACTTACTCTCCCGGATGATATTTTCTTTCTACATGCTTCAGCACATCTTCTTTGTAAAACAAAACATCTTTAAACCTTCCATCCACAAACATTTGTGCCTGATCAGTGTAATGTGGTGATTGCGGATTGAACGATTGTCCGCCGGTAACCAGTGATTTTGCTTTTACCCCATTTCCAAATTCAACGCAAGCCACAAAGGAATTGCCATACGTGCCGTAACGCCTGTTGGTGGTAGCTGTGCGCTGTGCGGCAGAAGCAGGAATAGAGCCAAAAAGAGAAGAAGTAAAAGCCACCGGAATACTCGGTTGCTTGTCATCAAACACACCATTTGGCGGACGTTGATAACGGTTGATTTCGCCCCACGCAATGTGCCAGTTGCCAAAGCGTTGTGTAAGGTCTGTAAGGGTTTGCAACAGGAGGTTCAATCTTTCTGTTGGCGCTGTTTCAACTAACGCTTCATGCAACAGTTCTACGGTATGACCAGCTTTATATAAATCTTTTATCGGCGGCATTTTTCTTACAAAACGATAACCCCATTCTATGGCAAGCGAGGTAGCAACCGATGTATCGGACGCATCATGATTCCATCTTTCCAAAATGGCAATTGCATCGTGTAAAGAGGAATACAAAGAATCGGTTTTGGGCAGAGAATGATAGTCTGTTATAAGGAAGGGAAGAAGCGTATCAAACATAGTAAGATGCAGGTTGTAACCAACGTTGTGAATCATTTTTTCTATTGTAACATTCTTTGCTTCGCTTAACAAATGAACCGCATTTATCCCGCGAAAATTTTCACCATCGGGTGCCATATAATCAGGATAGTTTTCTTTTATAGGAGAGCTTTTCCCCGATACGGTAAACGGCGTTGAATTGCAGTTTTGAATAAAGCCGGTTGTTGGATTGTACACATGCACTATCGAATCCAGCGCATAGATGCCGTGCCAATCGGTAGCTGATGTACTGCCATCAACCGGAAGGCTATAATTGTACTTCGTGTTGCGGCGCGGAACAAAGTTTCCATGCCAGTAAGCAATGTTTCCTTTATCATCAGCAAACACCGTGTTATCAGATGTATTGGCTCGCAAATTCATTACTCGTTTAAATTCATCAAAGCCTTTTGCTTTGGTGCGCAGCCACGATTGTTCGAGCGCAGTTAAAGAACGGTTGTTCTCGCGAAGACTCAGCCATTGCCCGTTGCGGCTGCCCATTACCGGGCCATGAACCGAATGATAAATAGTAAATGTTTGCTGTGCAAAACCATCCTTTGTTTTGTATTTGATGCCAATGTTTTGGGCTTGTACCGGCAGTAATTGATTGTCGTACTTTGTAAAAAGAGAATCGTTTTGTTTTACCATTATTTCGGTAAATAAATCAGCCACATCCACATTGCCCGATGTGTGCATCCAGCCGCAGTGTTCATTAAATCCCTGGAAAACAAAAAAGGTTCCCCATGTAACCGCTCCATACACATGCAAGCCTTCATTCGCTCTGCATTTCCACTTCGGTTCGGTAATAGAAGGTTACATGCGGATTGATGTACAGTATTGCGTCATGTGAAGCCGTTTTAAAAGGTGCAACTGCAAAGCCGTTAGAGCCCATCGGATCATCATTAAAAGATGAAACTGGATTGTAAGCAATGCTGCTATCTTTTGGCAAATACAAAGCTTTCATATCAGCCGTTGTAATGCCTCCATCCTGCGTGGCAGAGATGCTGCCATTGGTTCGCAACATAGCAAACCAAGGCTCAAAATGATGAAGCAGTTTTGGTTTTGTTTCAGGGTGTTTATACAAATAATAATTCACGCCATTAGCCGCTGCATCCATTAATTTTTTTAGCCACAAAGGGCTGTTGTTATAATCCTTTATGGCAGCCGTTGTATCGTAAATTAAACGCATTTCCAAATCGTTATACAATCGTTCTTCACCCAACACTTCACTCAGCCTGCCCATCATTTCTAAATTGTTTTCTTCTACTTTATCAAAGCTTTCTTCACATTGTGCGTATAGCAAACCAAACACGCAATCAGCATCCGTTTTGCCCCAAATATGCGGTACGCCCCAGTTGTCGCGGATGATGGTAACACGTTGCGCTTCGGCAGCATATTTCATAATGTCATTCCGAGAAAATAATTGTGCCGATAAGGCAATGGGGAAGAGTAGAAAAGCCAATAACAATTTCATGAGATGATGTATTGCTTTTCGGCGCTATTTTTTAAAGTCTTTTGCATTCAGCCGCACTACTTTGCCGTTGTCTGAAACGATCACATAAGAATCATCTTTTCGCTTTTTCTCCAAAAGCCGTTCAATAGCCAACTTGCCGCCTTTGAGTATTTTGTCTTTAATGTCTGCCTGTTTCATCTTCAAACAATTTGTTTATGATTTCCCATTTTTCTACGTTCAATAGTTGATATCTTTCATAGCGCCATCCTTCTGCAATCAATTCGGGCTCTGTTTGTGAATTGTCAATCAGCATCCAGTAATCAACTTCGTCTTTATACAAAGTTAGGAAGTTCCTCAGTCCTGTATAATAACGACGAACAATCGTATCGGTTGGGATATGATGACCTCCTTCTAATACTCTGGTTTTCACTCGCTCAATAGCAAGTTCAACACTATCCAGCCAATAGTAAATCAGGTTCACAGTGTAGCCGCGTTCTTTTGCTTGTTTAACAATGCAACAAAACTGCGGGTTAAAAGAGTGGTTTCAAAAGCAAAATCTTTACTTTGAAGAAGCAACTCCTGCAATCTGCGAAGCATAATTTTACCAGCCTCAATTGAGACTTTCTCCGGTTGAAAGGGTGAAAGTCCCCTGGCAATTTCATCGGCATTCACAAACTCTCTTATCTGTAAAAGATCGGGAAGGATTGTAAAAGAAGCAGTTGTTTTACCAGCGCCGTTACAACCTGAAACGATAAATAAATTAGCCAATTCTTTTGATCACAAAATAAAATTTTTCAGTTCTATCAACGAACCTGAAAGTTATGGTTGTACAATTTCTACAAACATCCGTATTTGTGAAGCAAAAGCATCATTTCACAAGTAAAATCATTTCTTTTTTCATCTTTCCAATTCCTATCTTTCGTTTATGAAATCATGTTTGTTTTTGCTTCTTTTTTTCATTTGTATTTCTTCTTTCTCACAAACCGATTCTTTGTTTTTATTGAAGCCTGACAGAGTATTTGATGGTGAAGCAATGCATACGAATTGGGTGGTTTTAATAAAAGGAAATGAAATTGAAGAAGCCGGAGCGATGATGTTTAAACTGCCAGCCAACACCCGTGTTATCGAACTGAAAGGGGCTACGTTATTGCCTGGTTTGATAGAAGGTCATTCGCACCTTTTTTTACATCCCTACAACGAAACCTCATGGAACGACCAGGTGCTTACCGAAAGTCGTGCCGAGCGCACAGCAAGAGCTGTTACTCATGCGAAAGCCACGCTGCTTGCGGGTTTCACTACAGTTCGCGATTTAGGAACCGAAGGATGTATGTATGATGATGCAGGTTTAAAAGAAGCGATTGAAAAAGGCGTTGTTCCCGGTCCCCGAATGATTGTTGCCACGCGTGCTATTGTTGCCAAAGGAAGTTACGGACCCAACCTTCACAACGCAGATATTGATTTGCCACAAGGTGCAGCCGAAGTAGGCAATGTGGCTGAAATGGAAACCGAAGTGCGCACACAAATTCGCAAAGGTGCCGATGTGGTAAAAGTATATGCCGATTATCGTTGGGGAATAGGAGGCAAAGCCGCGCCAACCTTCACAGCAGAAGAAATAGCAACCGCAGTAAATATTGCAAAGAGCAGTGGTAGAATTTCAGCGGCACACGCTACCACAAAAGAAGGCATGCGCCGCGCTATTGCTGCTGGCATTACTACCATCGAACATGGCGATGAAGGCGATAATGATATTTTTAAATTGATGAAAGAAAAAGGAGTTGCGTATTGCCCAACGCTGGCGGCTACTGAAGCCATTGCGCAATACAGAGGATGGAAGAAAGGTATAGACACAGAACCGGCTTCTGTTACAGCCAAAAAGAAAAGCTTTCAGTCGGCATTACAAAGCGGTGTTGTGATTTGCACCGGTGGCGATGTAGGCGTGTTTGCGCATGGCGACAATGCCCGTGAAATGCAACTCATGGTTGAGTATGGTATGAAGCCGTTAGATGTGTTACGGTCGGCTACTTCTGTTAATGCTTCTGTGTTCCATTTTGCCGATAAAATCGGTACAATTCAAAAAGGATTATTAGCAGATATTATAGCCGTGCAAGGCGATCCATCCACCAACATGAATGATATAAAAAAAGTAATTTTTGTGATGAAAGGGGGAAGCATTTATAAACAGCCATGAATCGTAGCTGTTGATGCTACATTTCAATCTTAGCAACAGGATAGTTTGGTTAAATGATTCGATAGTAACTATAAAATCATCAAAAAAAAGCTGTAATAAAAACTTTTCTCTTCCATCTTGTAGTCATTCAAAAACTTTATGAACCTTCGTATCCTTGGGGCTATTGTAGTTCAAAAAATAATATGAAACCAATCTTTTGTTTTGGCGAATTATTACTCCGGATGTCTCCGTTGCCTTCATCGCAATGGATACATCAGGCTTGTATGCCGGTATATATTGGTGGCGCAGAACTCAATGTGGCTGCGGCTTTAGCTGCGTGGCAAGTACCGGTTCAGTATTGCACTGCTTTGCCGCAAAATGCTTTGTCGGAAGATATTTGCCAGGTATTATCAGCAAAACAGATTGATGTTTCTTCCATTCATTTTTCGGGTAACCGAATCGGTATTTATTATCTGGCGCAAGGCACAGATTTGAAACACAGCGGTGTCATTTACGACCGTGCTTATTCTTCATTCAGCGAACTGCGAGCTGGTATGATAAACTGGGATGAAGTGTTGAAGGATGCAGGATGGTTTCATTTCAGCGCTATAAGTCCTGCATTGAATGCCAACACTGCAGCCGTTTGTAAAGAAGCATTGGAAGCTGCTGTTGCAAAAGGCATTGGTGTATCGGTTGATTTAAACCATCGTACAAAACTATGGAAATGGGGAAAAAATCCTGTTGATGTAATGCCTGAACTGGTTGAGTTTTGTGATGTAATCATGGGCAATATCTGGAGTGCAAATGCTTTGCTGGGTATCCCGGTAGATGCCGCTATTCATGATAAAGGGAGCCAACAATCTTACCTTCAACATGCACAAGAAACAGCGCAAAATATAATGCGTCAGTTTGCTAAATGCAAAACGGTTGCACAAACTTTTCGCTTTGATAATGATAACGGCATAAAGTATTACGCAACATTGAACAATGAGCAACAACAATATGTTTCGAAAGAATATTGGGTAAAAACAATAAGGGACAAAGTAGGCAGCGGCGACTGTTTTATGGCAGGTTTACTGTATGGATTGTATCATCAGCCATCGCTGCAACATACGATTGATTTTGCGGCTGCGGCAGCCGTTGGTAAGATGAATGAAATGGGCGACAATACGGCCCAAACAGTTGCTATGGTACAACAAACAATGAATAGCCATGAGTAAAGAACAAATGATTTCGGTAATTGAACAGCAAGGTGTTTTGCCCTTGTTTTATCATGATGATGCAGAAGTGTGTGTAAGCGTGATGGATGCCTTGTACAAGGCGGGAATAAAAGCAGTTGAGTTTACCAACCGTGGTGGGTACGCGCTACCTAATTTTACGAACTTGGCATCGCTTGTAAACGCAACGCTGGCAAGGCTTACAGCTTGGTGTTGGTACAATACTAAACACGGCTGATGCAAATAAATTTATAGATGCCGGTGCTGCTTTTGTTGTTTGCCCGGGAACCATTCCGGCAGTGGCAGAAGTGGTACATCAAAAGGGCTTATTATGGATTCCGGGTTGTATGACGGCAACAGAAGTTATTATCGCAAAAGACAATGGGGCAACGCTGGTAAAAATCTTTCCGGGCAGTTTGGTAGGTCCTTCCTATATCAGTGCACTTAAAGATATTTTTTTGGATATGCGCTTTATGCCAACGGGCGGCGTGGAAGTAAGCGAAGACAATATCAGCGCATGGTTTAAAGCGGGTGTATCTGCTGTTGGGTTGGGAAGCAAAGTGATTAGTAAAGATGCGCTCGCGAACAAGCAATACGGTGCAATTGAAAAGCTGGTAAGGGAAGCGTTGGAGATGGTGAGAAAAGTGAGAGGTGAGTAGTGAGTGAATAAAGTTAATTGGTTTACTACTTACAAACATCGTTGTACTTTATAACACAGATGGCTTCATTCTTCGCCATGACAATGCGCTTTGGAATTGCCCAATTTTTATTCAATGGCTGATGGGCTGCGGGATGGAAGTGGAAAGCCCGTAAAGCGCAGCAAAAAGAAAGCTGTTAGCAATGAGCTACGAGCTTTGAGCCTGAACAGCCGCTGCGCTGCGGATCCCGATACATCGGGACAAGCAATGTAACGGACAGCCCGAACAAATGTTCAATTGATAACGGAACGATAACAGCCCCAAAAAAGGGGCAAAAACAAACGATTGACTATGCAAAAAAATGCAGTTGGAAAATACAGGTGGACGGTGGTAGCACTCCTGTTTTTTGCTACTTCGATCAACTATATTGACCGGCAGGTGATTGGTCTGCTGAAGCCAACACTGGCAACAGATTTTCATTGGACAGAAAGCGATTACAGCCATATTGTGATGGCATTTACTGCATCGTATGCGATTGGATTGCTCCTGTTTGGAAGGCTTATTGATAAGTTGGGAACGAAGCTGGGTTATACCGTTTCCATCATTATCTGGAGTGCTGCAGCCATGCTTCATGCGGCGGCAAAAAGCACTGCCGGATTTGTAGCGGCGCGCATTGGTTTAGGGCTTGGGAGAAGCCGGTAATTTTCCGGCTGCCATTAAAACGGTGGCGGAATGGTTTCCGAAAAAGGAAAGAGCACTGGCAACCGGCATTTTTAATTCGGGAGCTAATATTGGTGCTGTGATTGCACCTATTATGGTGCCGTGGATTTTAGGTACTTATGGCTGGCAAGAAGCTTTTATCATCACCGGCGCATTGGCTTTTATCTGGCTGATATTCTGGATTGTTTATTATGAAATACCGGCAAAACAAAAAAGAGTAAGCGCTGATGAACTGGCTTATATCAACAGCGATGCAGATGAACAGCACGTGATTGATGACACAGTTCTAAAGCCTGCTTCTTATATTAAACTCTTAGGATTACGGCAAACATGGGCTTTTGTTTTGGGCAAATTTTTAACCGATCCGGTTTGGTACTTCCTTCTATTTTGGTTGCCTGATTATTTCAGCGGTGCATTTCATCTCGATCTAAAAAAACCAGGCTGGCCGCTGGCAATTGTTTACACGGCAACCACCGTTGGCAGTATCGGCGGCGGCTTTTTATCTTCTTATTTTATTAAAAGAGGATGGACCATAAACAAAGCGCGCAAAACAGCCATGCTGATTATTGCATTCATTGTTTTGCCAATTGCCGCGGCACGCTTTGCAACGAGTATCAGTATTGTTGTTACGCTCATCAGCTTGGCAGCCGCCGGTCATCAGGCTTGGAGTGCTAATATATTTACGCTGGTGTCTGATATGTTTCCCAAAAAAGACATCAGCTCAGTAGTGGGCATTGGCAGCATGGCTGGCTCCGTAGGAGGTATTTTGTTTCCTTTATTGATAGGATATGTGCTGGATGCAGCCATTGCTAATGGTAATAAAACCGCTGGTTATAATTTCATTTTTATTCTTTGCGGAGTGGCTTATTTGCTGGCCTGGATCATCATTCAACTGCTGGTGCCCAAGCTGCAAAAAGCAGATGTGAATGGATGAATATTTTTTTGATGATTTGGAAAAGAAATAAGAAGTTTCAAGCAAATTGAATTTTACCTTAATACCTTTATTTCCTTACATGCTGCGGATTGCAAAAATATAAGCCTCTCTGAGCCCCTTTTTATTTGCCCATATTTTCATTCTGTACCCTTTCGCGGTCGGCTTTGTTTTCGGTATGAGCTTGCGCAATATCATATTCGAGTTCAGGATCAATGTTGGTTTCTTCTACTTTCTTAGCTTTCTCCAACAATTCTTCCCGATGTTCTTTCAGCCAGGCCAATTGTTTTTTCCCGTATGATAAACGGGTGAACAACACAAACAAAACCGGCACAATAAAAATGGCTATGCTCGACGAAGCAATCATTCCTCCCAACACCGTTACACCAATGGTGTTGCGCGATGCACCGCCTGCGCCGCTTGCCAGTACAAGTGGCATTACACCTAAAATAAACGCAAGCGACGTCATAATAATCGGCCGCAAACGCAAGCGAACGGCTTCGAGTGTTGATTGGATTAAATCTTCGCCATGATCAACACGTATCTTGGCAAATTCCACAATTAAGATTGCATTTTTTGCCGACAAACCAATAAGCGTAATCAAACCGATTTGCGCATACACATTGTTGGTTAACGACGGTGATAAAGTAAGAGCCAGTATAGCACCAAATGCACTGATGGGAACGGCAAGCATTACAGAAAGCGGCACCGACCAGCTTTCGTATAAAGCAGCCAAAAACAAAAACACAAATAAGATGGAAAAGACAAAAATATAAACGGTAAGCGAACCGGCTTTGATTTCTTCATAACTTAAGCCGGAAAATTCATAGGTATAACCCCGCGGCAAAGCCCTTGCTGCTGCGGCTTTCAGCGCATCAAGCGATTGACCGCTGCTATAACCTTCAGGTATCGAACCATCCACTTCGGCAGAACGGAAAATGTTGAAATGATTGATAAGCGGTGGTGCAATGGAAGCCTGATAAGAGATTAAAGTGCTTAGGGGAACCATTGAATCGGATGAGTTGCGAACATAGTATTTGTTAATGTCAGAAACCAGGGCGCGGTAAGCAGTATCCGCCTGTATCACCACATGATAAGTGCGGTTGTACAAAGTAAAATTGTTTACAAACAGGCTACCCATAAACGCCTGCATGGTTGAGAATACATCAGAAATATTCACACCCATCTTCTCACATTTTTCTCTGTCAACCGTTACATTATAGCTTGGCGTGTGAGCGGAAAAATAGCAAAACGCTGTTGATGTGGCAGGGTTCTTTTTTGCAACAGAAACAAACTTCTGCACCGCTTTTTCAAACTGGTAAACATCATCGGTTGAGCTGCCTTGTTCTATCTGCATACTAAAGCCTGCTGCAAGGCCAATGCCGCGTATGGGTGGTGGTTGAATGACCACCACGCTTGCATTTTTGATCCCTTCTTTGGCAATTCGTTTTCGCAGTTCATCCATCAGCCCGGGCATCATGGTGGTTTTGGTGTTGCGCTTATCCCAGGGCTGAAGCATAAGAAACATTGAGCCGCTGTTAGAAGTTGCGCCACCATTTAAAATATTAAATCCTGATGAAGCTGTATAATGCAAAATGCCTGGCGTTGCACTTACTACCTTCATTAATTTTTCCATCACACCTACCGATTGTGCAGTGGATGAAGCATCTGCCAACGAATAGGTAATGAACAATCTTCCCCCATCTTCATTGGGCACAAAACCGGAAGGTTTTGTTTTGAACAAAAAGAAGGTACCAATACAGATACACAACAAAATAATAACTACCAGTCTCGAATACCGGATGCTTCTTTTTACTCCGTTTGAATAGCTGTTGGTGAGCTTTTCAAAACCTTTATTAAACCAATCAAAAAAACGGTCAAACCAATTTCTTTTGTTATGATGCGAAGGTCGTAGCAACAAGGTGCAAAGTGCCGGTGTGAGCGAAAGGGCCACAAACGCAGAGATGATAACAGATATAGCAATAGTGATGGCAAACTGCTGGTACAACCGGCCAACGATGCCCGGAATAAAACCAACCGGAACAAACACAGAGGCGAGTATCAATGCAATGGCAATAATTGGCGCAGAAATTTCTTTCATCGCATGATACGTGGCTTCTTTGGGCGACATGTGTTTTTCGTCTATGTAGTGCTGCACGGCTTCCACCACAATAATGGCATCATCTACCACAATACCAATGGCAAGCACAAAACCAAACATGGTAAGTGTATTGATGGTAAAACCCAATGGAATGAAAAATATAAATGTTGCCAAAATAGAAACCGGAATGGCAACAATGGGAATGATAGAAGAACGCCAATCCTGCAAAAAAAGGAACACAACCAAAGCCACCAAAGCCAGGGCTTTTAACAACGTTCCCAATACTTCCTGCATGGAAACCGTGATGATAGTAACCGATTCGAAAGGCACGATATAATCTACATCCGCAGGGAACGATTTTTTTAAAGCATTCAATGTGTTATAAACATTGTCTGCGGTTTGCAACGCATTGCTGCCGGGCGATTGATAAATTTGTATGATAGAGCAGCGATGTCCATCTACAAACGAATTACTTGCAAAAGTAAACTTACCCAATACAACCCTTGCAATGTCTTTCAGATACACCATCTGCCCTGTGGCAGGGTTTGTTTTTACAATAATTTTTTCATAGTCAGAAGCTTTGTTCAACATACCGTTTACCAGGATGCCGGTTTCAAAAGCCTGCGAAAGAGGCTGCGGAGGTGCGCCCACTGAACCGGCTGCTACATACACATTTTGCGAGTTCAAAGCTTTGGTAACATCGGCCGGCGTGATGTTGTACGACGCCATTTTGTTTGGATTCATCCAGATGCGCATACTGAACGGGTCAGCGCGTGCTGATACATCGCCAACGCCTGGTACACGAAGAACAGCATCTTCAATAAATGTGTTGGTATAGTTATCAAGAAACGTAATGTCGTGTGTTCCTTTGGGCGAATAAATAGCAACGAGCATCAACTGATCGGGATTGCTTGCGCGAACCGTTAAGCCCAATTTGCTTACCACTGTTGGCAGCAATGGCTTGGCGATGCCTAACCGGTTTTGCACATTCAACGCTGCAATTTGAACATTGGTGCCAATATTAAAGGTTACGCGAAGGCTGGCGCCGCCGCTGTTGGTGCTTGTGCTTTGCATGTATTCCATGCCTGGCGTACCGTTTACCTGCTCTTCAATGGGTGTAATTACGGTTTGTTCAACCGTTTGCGCATCCGCGCCGGTGTAAGAGCCATTGAGTGAAACGCTTGGCGGCGAGATATTCGGATATTGGTCAACCGCAAGATTGTTCATGCAAATCAATCCTGCAATGATGAGCACAATAGAGATAACAATTGCGGTTACCGGTCGTTTGATGAACGTGTTTGCAATCATGCCTGTGCAGGTTTATTCAGTTCGCGTGATTTGTTGATTTCAAACTCCAGTTCAGGATCAATATTTTGGGCTTCTACTTTTTTCGCTTTTTCCATTAAGTCGTTGTGATGCCTTTTTAAATACTCCAGTTTTTCTTTTCCGTATGATAAACGTGTAATTAAAACAAACAAAACCGGCACAATAAAAATGGCAATGGTTGATGCAGCCAGCATTCCACCCAGCACTGTCCAGCCAATGGTTCGGCGGGCTACAGCGCCTGCGCCGGTTGCCAGCACCAGTGGCAATACGCCTAAAATAAAAGCCAACGATGTCATAATAATCGGGCGTAAGCGAAGGCTCACCGCATCCAATGTTGATTGCAATAAATCTTCACCCCGGTCAACGCGCACTTTGGCAAATTCAACAATCAAAATTGCATTCTTGGCAGCCAAACCAATGAGCGTAATTAAACCGATTTGTGCATACACATTATCAGTTAAACTTGGGACAAAGAACAGAGCGAGTATAGCTCCAAACGCACCAATAGGAACAGCTAACAAAACGGAAAAGGGCACTGACCAGCTTTCGTATAAAGCAGCCAAAAACAAAAACACAAACGTGATGGAAAACATGAAAATATAAATGGTGGCCGAGCCTGCTTTTACTTCTTCATAACTCAATCCTGAAAACTCAAGATTGTATCCTTCGGGAAGAACCCGCGCGGCTACCTCCTGCAAGGCGTCCAGCGTTTCGGTATTGCTATAACCGGCTGAGGAGGCGCCATCTACTTCTGCCGTTCTGAAAATATTAAAATGTGATATTAAGGGTGCCGCATCGGTAGGGCTGTAATTGATAACCGTACCCAGCGGAACCATCGTTCCAACACTGTTGCGAACATAGTATTTGCCAATGTCGGTAACCATTGTACGGAAAGCAGTATCTGCCTGCACCACCACATGGAACGTTCGGTTATAAGTAGTAAAATCGTTGATGTACAAACTGCCCATAAAAGCTTGTATGGTGGTAAATACATCACCTACATCAACTCCTAATTTTTCACATTTTTCGCGGTCAACGGTAAGCTGGTAATTGGGCGTATGTGCATTGAAATAAGTATAGGAATTTGTTATTGCCGGATTTTTATTGGCTTCGGTAATGAAGCGGTTCACCACGTTTTGGAATTGCTGTAAATTATCGGTTGAGCTTCTTTGTTCAATCTGCAAACTAAAACCAACCGTGGTACCAACGCCGGGCAGGGGCGATGGCTGTATCACCTGTACATTTGCATCTTTAATACCGGCATCGGCAATGCGCTTTTGCAAAACACCAATGATGCCCGGCACTTGCTCGCTGCTTTTATTACGTTCATCCCAGGGCGCCAACTGGCAGTAAATGGTTCCGTTATTTGAATTAGAGGCATTGGTTACTACATTCAATCCCGATAAAGCGGCATAATGCGCAATGCCCCGCGTTGAACCAATTACCTTCATCAGCCGGCTCATTACATCTACTGAAGCGGCTGTGGAAGAAGCTGGCGGCAACTGATAGGTAACATACAAATTGCCTTCATCTTCTGAAGGAATAAAACCTGTTGGTTTTGCACGAAATAATAGAAAAGCACCAACGCAAAGGCAGACCAAAAGAACAATGATGTACTTTGATTTTGCAATGCTCCACTTAACGCCGCCCGTATATTTTGCAGTAATCTTTTCGAACCATTGGTTGAATTGATAAAACCATTTGTTTAAGCCTCTCGCGTTTTCTTTTATCTGTGTTGGTTTTAGCAACAATGTACAAAGTGCCGGTGTTAATGATAACGCGATGAAAGCGGAAATAATAACGGATATGGCAATGGTAATAGCAAACTGCTGATACAACCTGCCAACGATTCCTGGTATAAAACCAACCGGAACAAACACGGCAGCCAATATGAGGGCAATGGCAACCACCGGCGCAGAAATATCTTTCATTGCCTGATAGGTGGCTTCTTTTGCCGACATGCCTTTTTCGTCTATGTAATGCTGCACGGCTTCCACCACAATAATGGCATCATCTACCACAATACCAATGGCCAACACAAAGCCAAACATGGTAAGTGTGTTGATGGTAAAATTGAGCGGTAGAAAGAAAACAAATGTGCCGAGAATAGAAACCGGAATGGCAAGCACAGGTATTAAAGTAGAACGCCAGTTTTGTAAAAAAAGAAACACCACCACTGCCACTAAGCCTAATGTTTTTAACAAGGTTCCTACCACATCGCTCATCGAAACCTTTACAACGGTTACCGCTTCAAAAGGCACGCTGTATTCAACATCAGAAGGAAAGGTTTGCTTTAATTTTGCCAGTTCGGCGTACACACCTCTTGCTGTTTGCAACGCATTGCTGCCGGGTGCCTGATAAATTTGCAAATAAGAAGCACGATGACCATCTACAAACGAATTGCTTGAGAATGTAAACTTGCCCAGTTCAACACGGGCAACATCTTTTAAATACACCAGCGAGCCTGTTGCCGGTATTGTTTTTACAATAATATTTTCAAACTCCGACACTTTACTCAAACGTCCGTTCACCAAAATGCCCAGTTCATACGTTTGTGTTGATGGCTGTGGCGGCACACCCGCCGTGCCTGCCGCCACTTGTACATTTTGCGTATTGAGCGCATTGATAATATCAGTAGGCGTGATGCTGTAAGCTGCCATTTTATCGGGATTCATCCAGATGCGCATACTGAAGTCATCTGTAAAGCGGCTGATGCTTCCCACACCCGGCACACGCAGCAGCGCATCCTGAATAAAAATGTTGGTATAATTGTCAAGAAACGTAATGTTGTGCGTGTTGTGTGGCGCATAAATAGCCACCATCATTAACATGCTTGGGTTTACCGCGCGGACGGTTAAGCCCAGCCGGCTCACCGATGATGGTAATAAAGGCGTGGCAATGCTCACACGGTTTTGAACATCGAGCGCGGCTACATCAGTGTTGGTGCCAATTTTAAAAGTTACGTTCAACTGCATCCCGCCATTGTTGGTGCTGTTGCTTTGCATGTATTCCATACCGGGCGTGCCATTCACCTGTTGCTCAACGGGAGTGGCAACGGTTTGCTCAACGGTTTGCGCATCAGCACCAATAAACTGACCGTTTACCTGCACTACAGGCGGCGTAATATCTGGGTATTGGTCAATGGGCAAAACAAAAATGCTGATGGTGCCTGTAATTACCAACACAATCGAAATAACGATGGCAGTTACAGGTCGTTTAATAAATGTATTCGCAATCATGAAATCGTCTTTTTTGAAAAGCCCTTATTATCCTTTACCGCCGCCTTTGCCGGTTGCGGGCACTACTTTATTGGCAGTAGTAATTCTTGCACCGCTGTGCAGGGTTTGTACACCATCAACCACTATTTTATCGCCGGCTTCAATACCGCTTTTAATAACCATGTTACCGCCAATCGTTTGCCCGGTTTGCACTTTCTTTTCTACTGCAACCAGCCTTGGAACATTGGACGAATCATTGGCACCGGCATTTGTTTTTGCCTCATTTTTTGTGTTGGCTGAATCGCCACTTTCGTGTATGATGGTATCTTTCGCCACATACACAAAGTATTCTCCCATTTGTTCAACCACAGCTTTACCCGGCACCACTAACTGTGGCTGCATATCCTGGTTGTGCACACGCACCACGCAACTCATTCCGGCTCTCAGTTCAGATTTAGGGTTGGGAAATACAAGCCGTATTCTGATAGAACCTGTTTGCGGATCAACGGCTCTGTCTATCACTGATATTTTCCCCTGGTAAGAATACAAAGAATCATTAGGCATCAGTATGGTAAACAAAGAATCAGGCATTTTTTCTCTGCCATCCTGTATATTTTCAAAATGTGGCAATTGCTTTTCATTCACTACAAAATCAACCGCCATCGGATCGTTGGTTGAAATGGTATTGAGTACCGTACCTCCCACTGTTACCACGTTGCCAAGCTTTACCTGGCTAAAACCAATAGTACCGCTAAAAGGGGCTGTGATTATTGAATAACCTAAGTTTGCTTTTGCACTATTTACTGATTCCTGCGCTGCCTGCACCTGGCTTTTTGAGTTTTCCAACGTAATAACAGCGTGGTCGTATAACTGCTTGGCAACTGCATGATAGTTGTTTAAATACACGTACCGGTCAGCATCTTGCTGTGCCTGCGCCTGATTGCCTTGCGCCACTCTTAAGTTGGCAACGGCGGCATCGTAAGCCGCCTGGTAAATGCGGCGGTCTATCTCGTACAATACCTGTCCTTTTTTAACATCGCTGCCATCTTTTGCATAGATGTTCGTAACGTAACCCTGCACCTGCGATACAATGTTTACCTGGTTTAATGCCTGCACCGTAGAAGGATACTGATCGTAATACAAAACGGGCTGCGATTGCACGGTGTACAAATTCACCGGTACTTCGGTAGGACCTGTTTGAGCTGGTTTCTTTTTACCACAGGAAAGAAAAGCTGCAGAACTTATAACGAAGAAAATGAGTAGCCTTTTCATGCTTTGTTTTTATGCCATTAATCTGTTTACAAACGAATATTGCCCATCGCTCTTTCTAAATCAACCTTGCTCAACTGTACCTGAAACAAGGCATTTAAATAATTGATTTGAGAAGAGATTAAATTCGATTCAGCCGTAATTACATTCAGGTAAGGAACGATGCCTTGTTTGTATTGCAGCGTAACTACAAAATAAACACGCTTTGCCAGCGCAACATTGGCATCGGAAAGATGCAGACTGTACAAATTGCTTTTATAATTGCCAAGTGCCGAAGTGTATTCCGAATAAATTTCCGATTTAAGGCTTACCAGGTTCCAACCCAAATAGTCTTCTTCCAGCTTTGACCTTCTTACATTTTGCACCCGCGAAAAGCCGCCGAAAATAGGAACGCTTAACGTTAAGCCGCCATAAGAATAAGGAAAACCTCTGGAATACAATTTGCCAAAACTGCTGTTGGCAAATTCGTAGTTATAATTGTAGAATGCAGATACAGTGGGCAATGCAGCCAGATGATAATAGTCGGTAAGCTGATGCTGAATGTCAATATCATTTTTATAAATGCGATACTCAATGCGGTGTTCAAACTGCAGCGATTCTGTTGTGTCAACATCAATGTCCTTCGTCATTTGCGCTGAATCGAAACCAATGTTGAACTGCTTTTCGGGCGGATAACCCATTGCTTGTTTTAAGACCGCATATTGCGGTGTTATGTTTTCATTTGCCCCTTTTAATTGTGCCAGCGAATTGTTCAGCGAAATAGTAGCTTCTTCATAGTCCGTTTCATCTACAATGCCACCAACATATTGGTGGTAAGAATCTCTTACATTTTGCGCCAGCCGCACTGTATCTTCTTTCAACACATTAATTTGTTGCAGTGTTAGCAACAGATTGTAAAACGATTTGCTTACCGATACATACACATTAATCTTAGTGCTGTCGGTTATCTGCTGAGATTGAGTTACGTAATAAGGCGCCACTCTGGAAGCATAAATAAGCGAAGGGCTAAACACCGCTTGTGATACGGATACACCAGGTATAGATGTATTGGCAATGCCTGTTTGTACCGGCGTTGGTGTACCATTCTGCGAATTATAGTTAGTGGGCAACTGTGTATAATGCGTTATGCCCGCAGTTGCGGCAACCTGCGGATACCATCCGGCTTTGTTAATGGCATTGGTAGCACGGGTGATAGATTGGTTGATAAGAGATTGTTGAAGCGTGGGTTGATGTTGTAACCCATAGTTGATGCACTGTTGCAAAGTGAATGTTTCGGTATTGGTGCTTGTATCTTTTGGTGTTTGTGCCTTTACGCAATAGATAGTACATATAAAAACAAACGCAGTTACCCATATTTTTCGGGCAAAAACAAAACCATTAGTAGGGTAATAAGAGTTGAAAAAACGTTTTACAGAAATAGAAAGCATAAAGCGTATTGTTATTGTTTATCATCGGGTTCAAACAGCTCCTTTTCACAGCAACAGTATTTACATAGCAAACAAAATTATTTCCACAGCATTCTGCTAATAGCCATGATGGATATAAATGCGGTGGACAATTTGAATTTTTAGGTGGTTGCGGTAAGAAGTGCCATTTGTATATCAACCATTGCCCCTTTTGTTTTTGTGCATTTTTTGATGTTTTCACTTCGCCTGCCCAATGTGCTTGGTCAACTGTTTTGTAGGTTTGCGCCATGACCATCACATTCAGGAAAAATGAAATTGCAGAGGCTGCCAAACAACTCTGGGAATGGGGCAAATCCTTTTCTGTCTGGGCGTTTGAGGCGCCAATGGGTGCAGGCAAAACCACGCTGATTCGTGCGCTTTGCACCGATGTTTTAGGAACCACCGATGCAGTAAGCAGCCCAACGTTTGCTATTATTAATGAGTACAAAACGGAAAAGGCAGCAACCGTTTATCACATGGATTGGTATCGGTTGAAAGGTGAGGAAGAAGCAGTAACAGCAGGTGTGGAAGATGTGCTGCAAAGTGGTAGTCTTTGCCTTGTTGAATGGGCTGAAATCGCGCCCCGCTTACTGCCTGCCAATACTTTACACATTTATATAAGCATGGTTGACGACGTTACAAGGCAGCTTCTTGCAACCACAGAATCCGTTTTTTGAATTACATTTGTATAAGCAGTAAGAAAAGAATCATCAATTATCATCCTGTCAAACGAATGTTTCCTGTTTCCTTAGCCATCCTTTTTAAACTTTCATTTTAATTTTATAACAAAACAAAAAGCAATGCCTGTAGCCAAGCCTGTAGTGAGCGCCTCGTTTGCGTATGAAACGCAGGAAGAAAAATTAGACATTAAACCCGCCGGCGAACGGCTGGAAATCGGCATTCCGAAAGAAACGGCCTACCAGGAGAACCGCATTGGACTTACGCCTGAAGCCGTTGGTGTACTGGTAAACAATGGACATGAAGTAACCATAGAGACCAAAGCCGGTGCAGGCAGCAATTATGATGATAAAGATTATTCTGATGCCGGTGCTAAAATAGCTTATGATGCCGATGCCGTTTATAAATGCCCTATTTTGGTGAAAAGCGCACCCATTGTGCCTGAAGAATGTGCGCAGTTGCAAATGAACCAAACTATTGTTTCGCCGCTTCATCTTTCTCTTCTAAAAAAAGAAATTATAGAAGTGCTGATGAAGAAACGTATCACTGCCATTGGTTTTGAAAACCTAAAAGATGAAAGCGGCACTTTCCCCATTGTGCGCAGCATGAGCGAAATTGCAGGTAGCGCCGCTATGCTGATTGCCGGGCAATATCTGGGTACAGCAAACGAAGGCAAGGGCGTGTTGCTCGGTGGTATCAGCGGCATTCCACCAACAAAAGTAATCATCATTGGTGCTGGCGTGGTTGGCGAGTTTGCCACGCGTACCGCTTTGGCAATGGGTGCATCGGTAAAAGTGTTTGATAACAATATCTACAAATTAAAACGGCTGGAGAACAATCTGGGTGTACGCGTATGGACGAGCGTTATCGAACCGAAAATTTTAGCTAAACAATTAAAAACCTGCGAAGTAGCCGTGGGGGCGCTCATTACGGAAAGCGGCAGAAGCCCCATTGTAGTTACCGAAAGTATGGTGGTGGCAATGCGCAGCGGCAGCGTGATTATTGACGTGAGCATTGACCGCGGCGGCTGTTTTGAAACAAGTGAAGTTACCACGCACGAAAAGCCTACTTTTCGCAAGTATGATGTGATACATTATTGTGTGCCCAATATTGCCAGCGGCTTTGCACGCACGGCAAGCCAGGCGATCAGCAATGTGCTGATGCCGCTGCTAATGGATGCCGGCGATGAAGGTGGGTTTGAAGAAATGCTGTGGCACAACATTAACCTGCGACATGGTGTGTATATGTACAAGGGGCATTTAACCGATATTTATATCAGCCAGCGATACGATTTGAAATACACAGATTTGAACCTGCTGATTGCCAGCCGAACCTGATTGAATTGCTTTGAGCTGCGAGCTATTAGCTGCGAGTAATTAGCCTTTCATTACGATAAAAGGTCTTCTAAAGTATTGGCAATGGCTTGTAAAAGTTGCGGGTTTGTTTTTGCCCCTTTTTCAACATCTGATGGTGAAAGGATAGCTCTGAAATTGCCTTCATCGTCTCTTTCAAAATTTATCTTAACATCCTCAATTTCAACTTCTATGTAATAAGAGTAAGCGGTAGTAATTAACTGTGCCGGAAACTCGAGTGTTTTATCTTGATAAATCAGCGGAATAAAAAACGACTCGCTCATAGAAAATAGTTTCTATACATTGGAACCAACAGATGAACAAGCGATGAGCAGGAGATTGTTGTATTGATACAAAACAAAGCGGTGCATCCTTTTCAGCCAGGCACAAAACTGATGGTGTGATCAGGAAAATTTGAAAAAACAATCAAAAATCTCAAATCATTTATGCTTCAACCGGCAAATACGAATTAATCAGGCTGTGAATTTGATTGAGCGAAAACGGTTTGTGCAATATGTCGTCAGCACAAGCGTCTTTGTAATTATCTAATGCATGAATATTGGCTGAAAAAAGGATAACCGGACGATTGATAGTGAATTCTTTTTTGATACGTTTACAAATTTCCCTGCCATCTTCACCATTCAGGTTCACATCCATTAAAATCAAATCTGGCTTCGATTGTTCCAGCGCATCATAAAAAGGTTTGGATTGCTGAAATACCTTCACCGAAAACCCCTTTTTTGAAAACCAGATCTTAAGAGAAAGCAGGATGTCGTAATCATCATCTACAATAAATAGTTGCTTCACAAGGGAATATTTAGCCTTTTTAATAGTATAAATTATGCCAAAGCCCTTTTTATTTTAAGTTATTATTATCTTTTAGGCGCAATACTTTTTAAATAATTAAAAAACTCCTTCCTAATCAACGGCTTTTGAAGACAAAATTTTTAAGCAAAACCAAATCTTTTATTCTCAACTTGGCAAAGCAATAATATGCGCAAAACCAAACGGGAGCGAATTGGGGATGTCTCTCCTCAAATTCTCGCAGCTCATCTCAATCCCAATTGTAGCATTTGCAATACTTTCGTCCTCATTTATGCAGGCAGTTATTTACAAATCAACCGGAAGCTGGTATGTAGCCAAAGCCGAAAACGGGCAGTTTGTAAATGCGCGTATAAAAGGTGTGTTTAAAATTGATAACATTACTTCAACCAATCCCATTGCGGTAGGCGACCGCGTTACCGTTGAGTTGGAAGAAGAAGGCGGCAATGTTGCCATTATTACAGAAATCAGGGAACGTAACAATTACATTGCCCGAAGTTCGCCGCACAACAAAAAGCAGCATCACATTATTGCATCCAATCTCGATCAAACGCTGCTTTTTGCCACCATTAAAGAGCCGCGAACCTCAAATGGTTTTATTGACAGGTTCCTGGTGTCGGCCGAGGCGTTTCATATTCCTGCTATTCTTGTTTTTAATAAATGGGATATTTATAAAAAGAAAGAAATAGCACTTTTTGAAGAATGGAGCGCCATTTACTCTTCTATTGGTTATAAAGTAATGAAACTGAGCATGGAAACCGGCGAAGGCGTGGAAGAGATGAAGAAATTGCTGCAAAACCAAACTACATTATTAAGCGGGCACAGCGGCGTCGGAAAGTCAACTTTTATCAATGCGGTTTTGCCCCAAAAAAAATTGCGGACTACCGAAGTAAGCCAGTGGAGCGGAAAAGGAATGCACACCACTACATTTGCCGAAATGTTTGATTTGCCTTTTGGCGGACGGCTGATTGATACGCCCGGCATTCGTGAGTTTGGTATGATTGATATTGCAAAAGAAGAACTCTCTCATTATTTTCCTGAGATGCGAAAACTGCTTCCGCAGTGCCAGTACAACAACTGCCTTCATATCAATGAGCCCGATTGCGCCGTAAAAGACGCAGTAAATGAAGGTTCCGTTTCGGTTGAGCGTTATGTCA
Organism: uncultured Chitinophagaceae bacterium; assembly: GCA_963847085.1. Lineage (GTDB taxonomy): Bacteria > Bacteroidota > Bacteroidia > Chitinophagales > Chitinophagaceae > Ilyomonas. The sequence continues at coordinate 325,654 of CAWJYO010000009.1, forward strand.
GCTATCTGAATATGATGGATAGCATTAACGATAAAAGCTATTGAGAAAACCCGCGGCGCGATGGATGGTGATTATTCCTGCAAAAACAAATCAGGAAGGAAGTAAATGCAGCTTGTCAGCCAGTTTGTTAATCAGTTTTTCGTCCTTGGCTTCTTCTGAAAATAAAGAAATGCCGTTGTAAATGCTGTACTGTAAAACAAACTTGCGCTTACGGTAGGTAAACGACCATTGAATGCTATCGGCTTCATCTTCTTTTCTAATAAAACGAACAAAGCGGAGCTTACTTAACTTGCCGGTTAGCTGGTAAAAATCGGAAAGACTGCTATTTAAATTAATGATATTGGTGGTAGCAGCCGGTTGGGTTGTGTGCATGGTACTGCTTTTTGTTTTTAATGAGTTATATCAATTTGGTTTTATTAAGTTTTGATGGGTTATAGCAGCTTTTTTTCTTATTTATGGCCCTTTATTAAATTGCTAAGTATAAAATCGTATAATTGAAAAGAATATTGTATTGTAAAAAAAGATAGCTTTTCTGAAGGGTGAATCAGCCGAAAAAAATATAAGCAATTAGTTTTGTTTTTGCCAGAAAAGCTATCCAATAACGATAGACAAATGGCTGCCGCTTTTCGCTGCAAGAATTGCTAAATTTTTTTATACCAACCAGCGTATCGCAAATAATTATTGGCAATCCGCTGAATTTCGTTGGTGGTAAGCTCTGCCGACACTTCTTTTACCTTTTTTGCAGGCACTCCGGCGTAAATACTTCCGCTTTCCACCACCGTGTTTTGCAGCATTACAGCGCCGGCGGCAATAATGCAGTTTGGGTGAATAATACACCCGTCCATCACAATAGCACCCATACCTATCAGCACATCATCGTGCAGGGTGCAACCGTGTACAATAGCACTATGCCCGATGGAAACATTATTGCCGATTGTGGTTGGCCATCTTTCAAACGTACAGTGTACTACAGCGTTATCCTGAATATTTACTTTGTTGCCGATGCGGATGAAGTTAACATCACCGCGCAAAACAGCATTAAACCAAACACTGCAATCATCCCCCATAATTATATCGCCCACCAGTGTAGCATTTGGCGCTAAGAAACAACGGTCGCCCATTTGCGGTTCTTTTCCCAAAAGTGGTATCAGTAAAGCCATAATGTTCGATTTCAGATTGATGAATTCAGATTTGTGATTGCTGCAAGCTGCACCGGTAACAGCTTTCAGCGAGGAATGCCCCGAAATCTTACAATGTTATTCCTTTTCCTGAGATAAAAACAGGCAAAACCAAAAGAAGGAAGCTTGATAGTTTACTTTTGCTCATTTTTCTCTACAATTATTTGTCATCTTCAATATGGATAACCGTTCGCTTTTTCTTCGCCACGTTGCGCAAACCTCACCTGAACCTATAGGTTTGGAAATGGTTAGGGCAAAAGGCATTTATCAATATAGCGCGGATGGTAAGCAATACATGGATTTTATTTCCGGCTTCAGTGTTGCCAATATCGGGCACAGCCATCCAAAAGTAATTGCCGCCGTTCAGCAGCAAGCTGAACAGTACATGCACCTGATTGTATATGGCGAGTTCATTCAAAGTCCGCAAGTGGCCTATGCACATTTGCTTACACAGCACTTGCCTTCAGCGCTCAACTGCGTTTATTTTACCAACAGCGGCGCAGAAGCCACCGAAGGTGCAATGAAGCTGGCCAAGCGTTATACGGGTCGCAGTAAAATAATCAGTTTTCACAACAGTTATCATGGCAGCACACAAGGCGCATTAAGTGTAATCGGCGATGAATATTTTCGGAATGCCTATCGTCCCTTGCTGCCCGATATTTATCATTTTCCGTATGGTGGCGAGGAAGTGATGAATGCGATTGATGAAAATACAGCCACAGTAATTGTTGAAACCGTACAGGCAGAAAGTGGTGTTACTTCTCCGCCCGGCGGATGGCTGAAAGAGATACAAAACAGGTGCAAACAAAAAGGCGCTTTATTGATTGTAGATGAAATACAAGCTGGTTTTGGCAGAACCGGAACTTTGTGGGCTTTTGAGCAGCACAGCGTTGTGCCCGATATTTTGCTGTTAGGAAAAGCTTTAGGCGGCGGTATGCCCCTCGGTGCATTTATTTCCGATTATCAAATCATGCAAAGCCTTACCCACAATCCTGTGCTGGGGCATATTACAACATTTGGCGGTCATCCGGTTTCATGCGCTGCGGGCAAAGCCGCATTTGAAGTGTTGCTGGAGGAAAATTATATCTCAAAAGTGAGAGAGAAGGAAGAAATCTTGCACAGACAGTTGCAGCATCCGGCTATTCTCGTTCTGCAGACCGCCGGGCTTTGGGTATCACTTCAATTTGACAGTTTTAAAACAAATCTGAAAGTGATTCGCCACTGTATCAGTAATGGGCTAATCTCCGACTGGTTTTTATTTGCTACTAATAAAATGCGCATTGCGCCACCGTTAAGTATTAATGATGAAGAGTTAGAAAAAGGCTGTCAAATCATCATACAAAGTATTGAAGCAACCATTGTTTCCTGATTGAATCCATCCTATTTTATAAAAAACTATGGTTATGTAAAGCAATCTGCTCTAACTGAAAAGTCTATCCAATAACAAAAATTCATCATGCCAAAACCAAAACTGAGGGCATAAAATTCTACAACCATTTACATTATAAAATGTACGCTTGTATTCTTGTCTCATTATTAGTATAAATAAAAATGGCATAATTATTTTACTCTTCCATTTACTCATCGTTGATTTTTTGCCTTTATAGTTTCGCTTTATTTTTTCAATAAAACTGAAAAATTGAAATTTAAAAATGGATATTGTATGCTTCTCTCATTTAAGATGGAATTTTGTATATCAACGTCCACAGCATTTGCTTAGCCGTTTTGCCTCCACATGTCGTGTTTTTTTTATTGAGGAGCCCATTTTTGATGCCCCGGAAGATGCTTCAAGCATTACAAAAACAAAAGAAGAGGTAGAAGTAGTTGTACTGCATTTACAAGGCAACCCATCTGTTGAAAATATTGACAGGCAAAAGAAATTGTTAGAAGGCTTTTTTAAAGAACAACAAATAAACAGTTATATTTTATGGTACTACACGCCGATGGCATTGCTGGTAAGTGATCATCTAAAGCCAGAAATGGTGGTGTACGATTGCATGGACGAGCTTTCGGCTTTTAAATTTGCATCGCCATTGCTAAAAATACTCGAAACGCAGTTGCTGGAAAAAGCCGATGTTGTATTTACCGGCGGGCATACCTTATACGAGGCTAAAAAGCACCAACATCAGAATATTCATCCTTTTCCCAGCAGTATTGACAAAACACATTTTGCACAGGCAAGAAAAGAGTTATCAGAGCCTTCCGACCAGGCCAATATTCCTTATCCACGTCTTGGTTTTTATGGTGTAATTGATGAACGGTTTGATATTGACCTGATAAAAGAAGCAGCGCAACAAAAGCCTGATTGGCATTTTGTTTTAATAGGACCTGTTGTAAAGATTGATTTGGCATTGTTGCCCCGTTTGCCGAACATTCATTATCTTGGTGGCAAAACGTACAACGAGCTTCCGGCTTATTTGCATGGCTGGGATATCGCGCTGGTACCATTTCTTTTAAATGAATCAACTCGTTTTATCAGCCCAACCAAAACGCCGGAATACCTTGCTGGCGGCAAGCCAGTCATTTCAACTCCCATTCAGGATGTAGTGCATCCATACGGTGAAAAAGGCCTGGTACATATTGTAAGCAATTCAAAAGAGTTGGTTGACAAAGCAGAAGAAGAACTGGCAAAAGGGAACAAGGAAGAATGGCTGACGAAAACGGAAGAGTTTTTGAAAGACAATTCGTGGGACGCCACATGGCAACAAATGAATAACCTGATTCAGAAAGAATTGGATAAAAAATCATCTTTTCATCATTCTAACCAAATAAAAAATAACACAAAAAAGGAGGACGCGTATGTTTGATTATGTAGTTGTAGGTGCAGGCTTTGCCGGAGGCGTTTTAGCAGAACGCTTAGCCACAAAAGGAGGCAAAAGAGTTTTAATAATAGACAAACGTAACCACATTGGTGGAAACACTTACGATTATTACAACAATGATGGAATACTGATACACAAATACGGGCCTCATATTTTTCATACCAATTCAAAAGAAGTATTCGAGTACTTAAGCCGCTTTACGGCATGGCGTCCTTATGAGCACAGAGTGCTTGCCTCTGTTGACGGGCAATTAGTTCCTATGCCCATTAATCTTACAACCATTAATACATTGTATGGTTTGAACCTTTCTGCCGACCAGGTAGAATCGTTTTTTGAAAGCCGTGCTGAAAAGAAGGACAAAATCAGAACCTCGGAAGATGTCGTCGTTTCAAAAGTGGGTAAAGAATTGTATGAAAAGTTTTTTAAATATTATACCCGCAAACAATGGGATTTAGACCCAAGCGAGTTGGATGCATCTGTTACAGCACGTGTTCCAACACGCACCAATAAAGATGATCGCTATTTTACGGATACGTTTCAGGCAATGCCGCTGCATGGTTATACGCACCTGTTTCAAAATATGCTGTCAAATCCAAACATCAGCATCATGCTGAACACAGATTATAAAGATATTTTAAGCAGCATCCGTTATAAATCCCTGATTTTTACCGGGCCTATTGATTCTTATTTTGATTACTGCTACGGCAAATTGCCTTACCGTTCTTTGGAATTTCAGTTTGAAACCTTAGAAACCGAGCGTTTCCAAAGCACCGGCACCATTAATTATCCAAACGAACATTTGTACACGCGCATTACCGAGTTTAAATATCTCACAGGTCAGAAACACCACAAAACTTCTATCGTGTACGAATATCCAAAGGCAGAAGGCGATCCGTATTATCCGATTCCGCGCCCCGAAAACGCAGAATTGTATAAAAAATACCAATTACTGGCAGCTACGACACCCAATGTTTATTTCACGGGGCGGTTAGGAACGTATAAATATTACAACATGGATCAGGTGGTGGCACAATCACTCACCTTGTTCAAAAAGTTAATGCTTGCCGAACAGGAATCTGTTCATCTAAGCAGCAACATGCAAAAAATGGCAATTAAGCAGTAAGATAATTTGTGCAAAACCAAAAAGAATAGTCGTTTTGGTTTTGCCTCTTTTTTATGATTTGTATTGATTGTTCAACCCTAAACCTTTCTTTTTAATAAAATTGTTTTGGTAAACATGCAAACTGACTCGTCGTTGCAAAGCCCTTTCCATTCCTTTTGGATGGGCGGCTATGAATGCACCGATCAACTTAACGCATTTGGCAACCGTGTTGATTTTTTACATATAACAGGGCATCTGGAAAGAATAGAGAAGGATTACGAAGATTTATCCCTTTTCCACATCAAAACCGTTCGCGAAGGTATCCGCTGGAGCCAGGTTGAAAAGCAATCCCATCAATACGACTGGAGTACGGTTGCCAAAATGATGGAAGCCGGCAAAAAGTATGGTATACAGCAGGTTTGGGACATTTGCCATTTTGGTTTTCCTGATGATCTTACACCGCTTCATCCTCATTTTGCGGGGCGCTTTGCCGGTGTTTGCCGTGCATTTGTAAGGTTTTATCGTACAAAGTTTCCAACCGAAACCTTAATTGTTACACCGATTAACGAGGTAAGTTTTATTTCATGGCTGGGTGGCGATGTTCGGGGCACTTCTCCGTATTGTATTAAACAAGGATGGGATGTAAAATATGCTTTGATGAGAGCCTACATTGAAGGAGTTGCCGCAATAAAGGAAGAAGATGCTTCCGTAAAAATAATGACAACTGAGCCTTTGGTAAATATGGTTCCACCACTAAATGCACTACCAGACGAGCTTGCGTTTGCCAAGATGGCGCATAACAACCAGTTTCAGGCGGCGGATATACTTACGGGAAAGCTTTGTCCTGAGTTGGGCGGCAAACCGGAATATCTTGATATTTTAGGTTTGAACTTTTACTTCAACAACCAATGGGTTGTGAATACGGTAACGTTTCTTCCCTGGCTGAATGAATTTCCTGATTCGCGCTGGATACCGTTGCACCAATTGCTGCAGCAGGCATATATGCGTTATCAAAAACCCATAGTTTTATCTGAAACAAGTCATTCGAGAGAAGATCGTTTTAAATGGATCCGTTATACTGGAAGAGAATGCCAGCTTGCCTTGCAGCAGCACATTCCGTTGTGGGGCGTTTGCTGGTATCCGGTGATTGACCGGCCGGATTGGGACCATCTTACACCCTGGCACAATTCCGGTTTGTGGGACGCGGCTTTGGAAGAAGTGGCCAACGGCGCCCCTTCGCGCAAGTTACATATACCCACTGCTACGGCTTTCTTAAATGTGCAACAACAGGTAGCCCATTTTGTAGAAAACGGCTTGAAAGGAAAAACAACGCATCTACAATCGCACGCCGATTTCGTAGCAGAGCTTCTGTATCCTGAACGGCATCGTGCCGAAATGCTGTCGGCTGCCTCTGTTCTTTCTTAAATAAAAAATTCGTGCAAAAACAAAGAACCCTGCCTTCATAAAGAAAGCAGAGTTCTTTTACCAACAATGAACCTCGTTTATATTGCCAGCTTCGACAATAGTATGGTTGATATACTTGCGTGTGTTTGCATGACAGCAGCGGTTTTTATCGTTTGTTTTTGCCCGTTTTTTGGGGTTGAAGGAACTGTATCAGCAGGCCGTTTCAGCTCGCTGTCTATCTGCTGCATTTTTTGCTGCATTTCATTTCTTTGCCGTTCCAGCTCTTCACGGTTGCGTTTGTTTTCTTCTAATTTTTGATTGATATCGTCATTGGAGTTGTCATCGTCATTATTATCATTTTTTACTTTGCCGTCAGCTCTTTTCAATCCATCTTTCGTCATAATGTATTCAACATCATGATCCCAATCGTAGCCATTGTTGTCGTCTCTCCAACTGTAATTGTTCCAGTCATCATTTCTAAAACCAATATGAACATTTCCGTACCAGTTGGCAACACTGCCATCAATCAAAATTCTCTTTCCTACCGGCACAGCCACTGTAACATAAACCCGTTGGTTTCTGAATTTGTGGTTTTCGGTAATAGCAATTCCTTTTGAAAGTGTTAGCACCGAATCTTTTTGTGTGATGTTATAATCTATTTCGGTGCTTAACGCATTTGCCTGTTCACGGCTGGCGCCATCACTCATTTTTAAAAGTCTTACCTCAAAGCTGTCCGCATCGGCTTTTATAATTCTTACATGCAGGTTATTTACATAAGCTGTGTCTTCGTCAATATTAGCAAAGGGTTCCATTTGCAGCCAGTCGTAACGGCGGTAATAAGATCCCAGGCGGTCGGCATGAAGCTCTAATATATTTGTTTTTGCATCAGAAAGAGTAATGTTCTGTTCATTTACCGTGCTGCGATATTTAAAATCGTTTGCTACCGAAACCAACAACCCGATGCCACAAGCCAAACCCAGCAACCAAAGTGATAAAAACGAAACCCGCAGAATGCCGGTATTGCCTCTCATTTTCGCCAGCCTGCGAATGACGGTTGTAATAATGGAAATGACAGGCACCCAAACCAATAGCAGCGTTCCCCACGCAAAAACAGTTTCCCAGCCCCCATTTAAAATATAATTTTTCAACGGCAATAAACCAATCAGTACCACACCAAGCGCAAACAGTCCACAAACAACGGCGAATAAAACACAGCCTACAATAAAGTAAACAAAAATCTTTATCAGCAAGGCAAGCACATCACCAAAACCGCGACCGCTTTTACGAGCCGTTTGCGAAACTTCGCTGCTAAATTGCTTGCTCCTCTCACCCCATTCCTTTCCTTTTTGCTGCGCAAACGAAGCAGCTTCCTGGCCAAACTTTGTTACTCTCTCGCCTACACCTTTCATTTCAGTGGTAATGTTGTTTTTGATGGAATTCAAATCCACTTTTTCGCCTTTCATTTCCAATCTATCGCTGGAAGATTTGGCTTCGGGCAACACTATCCAAAGAATGATGTAGATAAGGGTTGCACCCGGGCTAAACGAAACCGATAAAAATTGAGGCATATCTAAAAAGCCCCAATGCGCCCATCTAAAAAAGAAAGTAAAGAAAGGAATCAAAAACAAAATGCGGGGTATCCAAACGTTCACACCAAAATAGTAAGACAAGCCTTTGCAAACGCCGCCAATCAGTTTGTCTTCGGGGTCGCGCATCAGGCGTTTGCGGGCAGAGCCAATTACGGTTGATGCCGTGCTCGGAACAGCTATCCACAAAACGATGTAAGCAATAAAGCCAAAACCAAATCCGAACGAAAACACAATAAACAGAATGCGCACAATCAGTGGATCAATACCAAAATACGCGGCTAATCCACCACAAACACCGGCAATGATTTTATCGTTTTCGCTGCGGTAAAAGCGTTCAGCTTTTGTGTATGTGTAGTTTTTGTTATTGCCACTTTCTTCGTACACGCGGCTTTTTACTTTTTCTTCGTCGCCATCAAAATCTTCAGGTCTGCCAATGCTGCTGATTACTGCGGTTACATCTTCATCGGTAATGCAGGTACTGCCTTTTTTTAGTGTTTCGCCAAACAGTTCGGCAATGCGGCTTTCTATGTCGTTAATAATTTCTTCCCTGCCTTCCTCATTTATAAAATAGCGGCGCAGGCTATCCACATATTGTTTTAATATTTCGTAGGCAGTTTCTTCAATCGGTATTACTCTGCCCTGAAAATTTATATTGATTACCTTTTTCATGATGATTAATTATTTGATTGGTTATTGTTGGTAATGTTGATGGCTTGCGTTAAAGTATGAACCGCGTCGGCAAGTTCTGTCCAGGTACGTTCCAACTCGGCATAAAAAGAAAGTCCTTCGTCGGTCATTACAAAGTATTTGCGTGGCGGACCGCTAATGCTTTCCACCCAGCGATAAGTGAGATAGCCGGCATTCTTCAGCCGCGTTAGCAATGGGTACAGTGTGCCTTCCAGAATATGCAGGTTGGCTGCTTTCATTCTTTCTACAATATCACTGGGGTACACTTCGCCCTGCTTTATAATAGACAAAATGCAAAACTCAAGTACGCCTTTGCGCATCTGGCTTTGTGTGTTTTGAATGTCCATACGAATGATTTTTATAAAATGATTTTTTGAGAACTGTTTTGTGTCAGATATGATCCATTGACATCACAAAAATAGAAATTATTTGGTACTATGCAACACATGGTACTATCTTTTTTAAGGTAGTCTATACTAAAAGGTACATGATTATAAACTATTAGATTGATTTACAGCAATTTAGGGTAAAACCAAAAATATGCGAAAATGATGAATGGTTAAATCTGCTGATGAATGGTTAATCAACTAAGTTTTCACATTTTATAGTCGTTCTTCCTGATTTTTATATTATTGAAACTCAATTTTTCAACCATTACTTTTGATTTACAGGAATTTTTCTTTACGATGAAAATAGAGCAGCGAAAAATTATCAACGATCCGGTGTATGGTTTCATTACCCTTGATTCGCCGCTTGTTTTCGATATTATTTCTCACTCCTGGTACCAGCGTTTGCGGCGCATTCATCAAATGGCACTGGCTTCGTTTGTTTATCCGGGCGCCGTTCACACAAGATTTCATCATTCGCTTGGTGCTTATCATCTCATGTGCCAGGCAGTAAGTGAGCTTTGCCACAAAGGAGTTAACATTTCGGGAGAAGAAAGTGAAGCTGTAAAAGCCGCTATTTTGTTGCACGATATAGGTCATGGTCCCTATTCTCATGCGCTGGAAAATTTGTTGGTTCCTCATGCCAATCACGAAGAAATTGGCTTGCAGATTATGCACCGCATGAATGAAGATATGGAGGGAAGATTATCGCTTGCCATTGACATTTTCACCAACATTTATCCGAAATATTTTTTACATAGTTTGATTAGTGGACAAGTTGATGTTGACCGCATGGATTATCTCACACGCGATAGTTTTTATACCGGCGTTAGTGAAGGCGTAATTGGCTACGACCGTATTTTAAAAATGCTTGCCGTTCACAATGGCGAACTGATGATTGAAGAAAAAGCCATTTACAGCACTGAAAAATTTTTGGTGGCGCGCAGGCAAATGTACTGGCAGGTGTATCTGCATCGCGCGGTGCTGGCAACCGAAATGATGCTGGTAAAAATTATTGAACGGGTAAAAGAAATTTATCAGACCAGTGACAAGCAATTGCAAACAGGATCGCCGGTAGATTTGTTTTTGGCAGAAAAAAAGCTTTCGAAAGAAGAATTTATAAATGCGTTTTGCAGCATAGATGATGCTGATGTGCTGTTTGCCGTTAAGCGATGGAGCCACCACAATGATGTGGTGTTATCGGTTTTGAGCAATGGATTGCTGGATCGAAACTTATTAAAATGCACATTACAAAACGAGCCTTTTGCCGAATCTATATTACAAAACATACGCAAAGCCATTGCCAGTCGTTTACAAATTAGCGAAGAGGAAGCGTCGTATCTTGCATTTACAGGTGTTGCTGAAAATACAGCCTATAAACTGACCAATGAAAACGTAAACATTTTGTTTAAAAACGGCGATGTAAAAGACATTTCGCAGGTTGATGATCCACTCATCAATCAAACTTTATCTCTGCCTGTAAAAAAATTCTACATTTGTCAATTACGATAATGGTTGTTAGCATAAAGCACATTTTTATTTATAACTAACTTATGCAGTTTAGCGCAGCGCAAATAGCCATAATGGTTGATGGCGAATTGGAAGGTGAGGCTTCAGTTGCCGTCAACTCGTTTGGTAAAATAGAAGAAGCCAAAAGAGGCCAGCTCTCTTTTCTTGCCAATCCCAAATACGAAGAATTTTTATACACCACCGGGGCTTCTGTTATCATCATTAATAAAAATCAGGAGTTAAAAGAAGCGGTTGCTGCAACCTTAATACGTGTGCCCGATGCATATTCGGCATTTGCACTTTTGCTGCGCAAATACCAGGAGATAATGACGCAGCAGCTTACCGGCATTCAGCAACCTTCTTATCTTTCTGAAACCGCAAAACTGGGTGATGGTGTGTTTGTGGGCGCTTTCACTTACATCGGTGCCAATGCACAAATTGGAAACAATGTAAAGCTCTTTCCAGGTGTGTACCTGGGAAATAATGTTAGTATAAATGATAACACCATTTTATATCCGGGCGTAAAAGTGTACAACGATTGTGTGATTGGAAAGAACGTTACTATTCATGCCGGTGCTGTAATTGGTGGCGACGGTTTTGGTTTTGCACCACAGACAGATGGCACTTATAAAAAGATACCACAGATTGGAAATGTAGTGATTGAAGATTATGTTGAGATCGGCTCCAATTCTACTATTGACAGAGCAACCATTGGTTCAACCATTATTCGCAAAGGAGCTAAATTAGACAACCTGATACAAATTGCGCACAACGTTGAAGTTGGCTCCAACACAGTTATTGCCGCACAAGCCGGTGTAAGCGGAAGCACTAAAATTGGCAATAATGTAATGGTGGGTGGTCAGGCAGGCATTGTAGGACACCTGCACATTGCCGACGGCACCAAAATAAACGCGCAAAGCGGCGTAAGCAAATCTATCAAAACGCCTAACGTTGCGGTTACCGGCTCTCCGGCTTTTGATTATACTTCTGCACTTCGCAGCCAGGCGTTGAGCCGCAACCTGCCCGAAATGGAAAAGCGCATTGCCGAGTTAGAAAAATTAGTTCAGCAATTATTAGCCGAACGGGTAAGCGCATAGTTATTGTTAATGGATTATCGTTAATTTTTAATTGTGAGTAGTGAATAGTTAGTAGTAGTTGCCAATTCATTTTTTACTCATTACTCACTATTCACCATTCACAACTCACCACTCACTATTCATGAACACCACCACTGTTATCTATCTTGTTTTTGGTATTGCTTTGTTGGTGGCTTTGATAATTGATCTGGATCTTATCAGTAAAAAACATTCAATCATTACTCTTAAAAAAGCATTGCTGCAAACGTTGCTGTGGGTAGGTTTATCGCTCTTGTTTTGGGTATTTATCTGGATTGAAAAGGATACGCATATTGCCACTAAATACATCAGTGCTTACCTGATGGAATGGAGCCTTAGCATAGATAATGTGTTTGTTTTTATCCTTATTTTTTCTTACTTAAAAATTAACGAAAATGATGTAGGCAGAGCCTTGCTGATTGGTGTGCTGCTGGCTATTGTTTTACGTGTTCTTTTTATAGCCGCGGGCATTGAAATTGTCAACCGCTTCCAATGGGTACTTTACATTTTTGGGCTGTTTTTGTTATATACCGGAGGGAAATTGTTTTTTCAAAAAGAAGACGAACAATACAAGCCGCAGCAATCGTCTATTTACAAACTGATGAACCGCATTTTTCGCATGAGCGATACCAACCCCGAAGGAAAATATATCATTAAAAAAAGAGGAAGGATTTATTTCACCACTTTATCATTAGTGGTTTGTATGTTAGCAGGCACCGATGTTTTGTTCGCATTGGATAGCATTCCAACCGTTGTATCGCTGGTTCGCGAAAATCCTAAAGTGCCTTTTTCTGCCGACGATATTATGGTTATTTATTCGAGCAACATCTTTGCGGTGCTGGGCTTGCGAAGTTTATTTTTTTTATTGCGTGGCGCTGCCAATCAGTTTCAATATTTACAGCAAGGCATTGCTTTGGTGCTGGTTTTTATTGGCGCAAAAATGTTGGTTGAATGGTATGTTCATATCTCTATTTACATTTCATTGATAGTGATTGTGGCTTGCATCAGCGGCGCCATTCTTCTTTCTAAAATAAAAAATAAAGCCATCGCAAACAATCCGAAAAAAAGCCCTGACACACTTTGAGTATTCTATCGCAGGTTTCGCTGATTGACGCAGAAAGTTTAGAAACGCTGCCAGGGTTTAGAACCCTGGCAGCGTTAAAACAATACAAAACATCTGCGCGAATCTGCGTTATCTGCGGGTAACAAAGTTTTTAATTATAAGTTTGTTTTTGCCCGTTTTTTATTGGTTTTGATTAACGATTGAAGAAACCAATGGCATTGTTTTTATTGATAACAACATCACTAAATAGATTGTGTGAGGAAGCGAAAAATTATGTACCTCGTAAACCCTTTATCCGGTACAATTAAAAAAGGTCCGTTTTTATTTTCTGTAAAATCAATTACCGATAGCAAAGACATTGAATATGAAATAGAAGAAACTACATCCGACGGCAATTATTTTTTTATAAAAGAAAAAATTATTGAAGACAACTTTACCGATGTTGTTATTATTGGCGGCGATGGTACTGTGCGGCAGGTAATCAATGAACTTCGCGATGTTGAACATTTGTGTTTTGGTATTATTCCATTGGGAAGCGGGAACGGTTTGGCAAGAGCTGCTAAAATTCCTTCCAAACCCTTACAGGCATTGGGTTTGCTGTTTAGCGGCACAGCCAAAAAAATAGATTCTTTTACCATTAACAATCATTTCTCATGCATGTTAAGCGGTATTGGTTTCGATGCAAAAGTGGCGCACGATTTTGCCGAAAAAGCAACACGCGGTTTGCTCTCTTATACACAACAAAGCTTAATTAATTATTTCAAAGCGCACCCTTATCAATTTGAAGTAACAACCGATGAATTTTCTTTTTTTACAGAAGCTTATTTTATTTCTATCGCTAACAGCAACCAGTTTGGAAACAATGTAACCATTGCACCACAAGCCAGTTTAACAGACGGTTTGTTAGATGTGGTAATCGTTCAAAAAATGCACAAAGCACGTTTGCCGTTTGCTGTACTCAAACAAATTCGCGGCAATAACAAACTGCAAAAAATAGTGGACGATTTATCCAAGAACAATGTGCTGTATTTTCAAACGCCTTGTATAAAAATTAAGAATTTAAAACATGCACCGTTTCACATTGATGGCGATCCTATGCCAACCAGCGACACATTTGAAGCGAAGATTATTCAAGATTGTTTTCGATTGATTCAGCCCTAAATGCTGATGCATTTTGAATTTTTCTCCCGCGGATTGCGCCGATAAACGCAGACATTTTACATACATTCTGCGTCATCTGCGTTATCTGTGGGAACTGTATTATAATTTCTGCAAAGCCTTACATTTGCTGCCATTTATTTAAGATGAGAAGCCTTTGGTTTTGCTACAAACCTGGCTTTTATAAAAACACCAATTATAATGAACATAAGCTTCAATCCCGATAAGCAGCACACGCTTCAAAATCAAATCAGCATCAGCGGAAAAGGATTGCATACAGGCATTTTGGTTGATATGACATTAAGCCCCGCCAGCCCGGGTTTTGGCATTCAGTTTAAACGGATTGATTTGCCGAATCAACCTATCATTAAAGCCGATTGCGATTTGGTTAGCGATACGAGTCGTGGTACAACTTTACAGGTTGATGATGCGAAAGTAGGTACGATAGAACATTTAATGGCCGCCCTTGTGGGGATGGGATTAGATAATGTTTTGATTGAACTAAATGCCCCCGAAGTTCCCATTATGGATGGAAGCAGCCAGCCATTTGTTGAACTGATAGAAGAAGCCGGCGTTGCCGAACAGGAAGCTACCAAAGTGTGGTATAGCATTGATGAAAACATCAACCATTACGACGAACAAAAGCGCGTAGAAATGGTGCTGATGCCTGCAGTGGAATACCAGATCACTACGCTGATAGATTTTAATAGTCCGGTGCTCGGAACACAATATGCGCAGTTAAAAAACATGACTGATTTTAAAACTGAAATTGCTCCCTGTCGCACCTTTAGTTTTTTGCATGAACTGGAAATGTTGTTGGCAAACGATTTAATAAAAGGCGGCGACATCAACAATGCAATTGTTATTGTTGATAAACCTGTAACAGCTGAAGAAATGAGCCGCCTGGCTAAAGCCTTCGGGCGTGAAAAAATGGAAGTGAAAAGTGAAGGGTATTTAAACAACCTGGAATTGCGTTTTCCTAACGAACCGGCACGTCATAAATTGCTGGATGTGGTTGGCGATTTAGCCCTGATTGGTTACCCCATCAAAGGCCGTGTGATTGCCAACCGACCGGGGCACAGCACCAATGTTGCTTTTGCCAGAAAAATAAAACAGTACATCAAAAAGAACAAGCATGTAAAAGATGTGCCTGTTTACAACCCAATGCAGCCGCCGGTTTTCGACTATGAGCACATTGAAAAAACGCTGCCGCACCGCTATCCTTTTTTGCTGGTTGATAAAGTAATTGAGCTTACCGATTCGCGCATTGTAGGCATTAAGCATGTAACCATTAATGAATGGTTTTTCCAGGGCCATTTTCCTTCCAACCCAATTATGCCGGGCGTTTTACAAATAGAAGCACTGGCGCAAACGGGTGGCATTCTCGCCATCAATAGCAGTCCCGAAGGAAAATACGATACTTACTTTGTAAAAATAGATAACTGCAAATTCAAGCAAATGGTTCGTCCCGGTGATACCATGATTTTAAAGATGGAATTCAATACGCCCATTCGTCGTGGTTTGTGCGATATGCACGGCACTGTGTACGTAAACGGAAAGGTTGCTACTGAAGCCGACATGATAGCACAGATTGTTAAAAGACCATCGTAAGAAAGTTATTCAATGAATCCTTTTATTTTTGCGCGGCTGTTGATCAGCCGCTTTATTTTTTATCAATGATTCATCCGCACACGTACATTCATCCGAATGCAAAGCTGGCCCGCAATGTAAAGATTGATCCGTTTACCGTTATTCATGAAGATGTTGAAATAGGCGAAGGCACCTGGATAGGCAGCAACGTTACCATTATGGAAGGTGCCCGCATTGGTAAAAATTGCCGCATTTTCCCCGGCGCCGTTCTGGCCGCCATTCCGCAAGATTTAAAATTTGCAGGTGAAAAAACTTTCATTGAAATAGGCGACAACACTACCATTCGCGAGTTTGCAACCATCAATCGGGGTACGGTTGATAGGGGTAAAACAGTTGTTGGCAGTAACTGCCTCATCATGACTTATTGCCATATTGGCCATGATTGTATTGTTGGCAACAACTGTATTATGAGCAACAATTCGCAAATGGCAGGGCACGTAGTAATGGGTGATTGGGCGATACTCGCTGGTGTTTGCGCAGTACAGCAATTTACTCGTATTGGTCAGCACTCTTTTATTGCCGGCGGTAGCCATGTAACCAAAGATGTTCCGCCTTATATTAAAGCGGTTCGCACTCCGTTGAGTTATGGTGGAGTAAATAGTGTAGGCTTGAAAAGAAGGGGCTTTTCCATTGAGCGGATCAACCATATTCTCGATTTATACCGCATCATTTACAATAAAGGCATGAACACCACTCAGGCATTGGAATATATTGAAGAAGAACTGCCTGCTACCGATGAGCGGGATGAAATTGTAACCTTCATTCGCGAAAGCGGTCGCGGCATTATCAAGCGATATACGAAAGGCGCGGAAGAAGAAGTATAAGAAATAGCTGTGAGCAATCAGCGTTGAGCTATGAGCTTTTTTGAATGATGTATTCTTCTTTCTTGTTCCTTTAATTTCTTACTTTTATTGTTATGGAAAAAGAAGTAAAAGAGCCTGCGGTTTCTTACCAGAAGAAATACATCACTGAAGAAGAATATCTGGCAATAGAAGAAGCGTCTTTGGAAAAGCATGAATATTACGACGGTGAAATATTTGCAATGTCCGGTGCTAAAGTACCACATAATATTATTGCCATGAATTTATCCAGAGAACTTGCCACGCATCTCCGGCGTAAACCTTGCAAGCCTTTCAACAGCGACCAAAGAGTGTATATTAAAAAGCGGGGCATGTTCACGTATCCTGATTTGTTTGTTGTTTGCGGCAAAATAGAAACCCGAAATAATGACAATTACAATGTAATGAATCCTGCTGTTATTATTGAAATATTATCGCCTTCTACAAAAAATTATGACCGTGGTACGAAGTTCAAATTCTATCGTGATTTGCCTTCATTAAAAGAATACATTTTGGTAGATTCTCAAACAATAAACATTGAATCGTTTTCTATCAACAACAATCATTTTTGGGAACTGAAAGAATACAACGATATAAACGATTTGTTGGAAATAAAATTACTATCGCTCTCTATTCCGTTAGGAGATATTTATGAAGATGTTGAATTGATAAACGAGTAATAGCTACGGCTTTTTTGCCGGCGGCACAACAGACACTTTCCCATCTGTTGCGTTAGGAACATAGGTTGTATTTCTATTTGGCTTTAAAACAAGCATGTTGTCCGTTTTCATTTGATAGATGGTATCTTCCTCACTCATGCCTATTATTTTTCCTTCATTTGGCAACGAAGCTACAGGCGTATTATAAACAAGTTGGGGAACGGGAATAATTGTAACCGTTGGCTGCTTGTGATCCATTCGTAAACTATCGAACCAACGTTTTTGTTGGTAGCGATTGTTAGGTTGTAATGATTGCGATTTTGCGGCAAAAACAAACCCTGCAAACAGGATAAACACAACACCATATTTCATAGCCCTTATATTTGGTGTGAAGTTACATTTATTGTACAAAAAATACATCGCTCATGTTTGCCGACCGGATGAAACGCTTCAATCGTTCTTTACATTTTACAGAAAAACTTCCACCACATATTGATGTGCTCAATCCTTTCAAAACTGCACAAATACTGGCTTTTAGCGATGCGTTCTACCAAAAGTATTATAACGACGAAAACAAACGTTGGGCAATCTTTGGCATCAATCCCGGCAGGTTTGGCGGCGGCTTAACCGGCATTCCATTTACCGATTTTAAGCGGTTGCGCGATGTGTGCGGCATTGATACAAAAGGCAACACTTCACACGAGCCATCGTCTGAGTTTGTATATGCAATGATTGCGGCGATGGGCGGCGCTGATTCATTTTACAAACAGTTTTATATTAATTCCGTTTGTCCATTGGGTTTTGTTGTTCATAAAGAAAACAACAAATGGATTAACTACAATTATTACGATGATAAAGCTTTATATGCCGCTGCCAAACCATTCATTATAAAAATGATGCAAAAACAAATCGGGCTCGGTTTGAACACCGATGAATGTTTTTGCCTGGGTAAAAAGAATGCAGAATACTTAACAGCCATCAACAACGAACATCAGTTATTTAAAAAGATAACTACGTTGCCGCATCCGCGTTACATCATTCAATACAAAAGAAAAGAGATGGAAACCTTTATTGATGAATATGTGCAAAAATTAGGACGTTCATTTTAATCTTGATGATATACAATTGAATATTGAATATTTGCAAAAATTTTGAGAGCGATGTTCAACAACCGAACAAAAATAAAAGAGCTGTTAGCCACAAACGAAGTAGGAAAAGAAGTGATTGTAATGGGCTGGGTGCGCACGTTTCGCAACAACCAGTTTATTGCTTTGAACGATGGCAGCACGCATCAAAACATACAGGTAGTTGTGGCGTTGGGAACACTTGATGAAGCAACGCTGAAACGCATTACTACCGGCGCTTCGCTGAAAGTAACTGGTGAACTTGTAGAAAGCATTGGCAAAGGCCAAGCAGTTGAAATAAAAGCTTCGTCTGTTGAAATATTGGGCGATAGCGACGCCGAAAAATATCCGTTGCAACCCAAGAAACACAGCCTTGAATTTTTAAGAGAAATAGCCCATTTGCGCTTTCGCACCAACACGTTTGGGTCGGTGTTTAGGGTGCGGCATTCGCTTGCTTTTGCGGTGCATCAGTTCTTCAACAGCAAAGGCTTTTTTTATTTGCACACACCCATCATTACCGCATCGGATGCCGAAGGTGCAGGTGAAACATTTTGTGTTACAACATTGCCTTTGAACAACGCGCCTGTTGATGAAAAAGGCGAAATTGATTTTAGTGAAGACTTTTTTGGAAAGAAAACAAACCTCACTGTTAGCGGTCAGTTAGAAGGCGAATTGGGTGCTTTGGCGTTGGGTGATATTTATACGTTCGGACCTACGTTTCGTGCGGAGAACAGCAACACCACAAGGCATCTTGCGGAGTTCTGGATGATAGAGCCGGAAATGGCATTTTATGATTTGGAAGACAATATGAACCTGGCTGAAGAGTTCATCAAATACATCATCAATTATGTATTGCAAAATAATGAAGCGGATTTGCAATTTTTAGATCAGCGCTTGGCTGAAGAAGAGAAAGCAAAACCGCAAGCTGAACGTGCTGAAATGGGTTTGCTTGAGAAGCTTCGGTTTGTAGTAGATAATCAATTTGAGCGCATTACTTATACCGAAGCCATAGATATTTTGTTGCAATCTCCTCATTACAAAAAGAAGAAGTTTAAGTACGAAGTTGGGTGGGGCATTGATATGCAAAGTGAGCATGAACGTTACCTTGTAGAAAAGCATTTTAAAAAGCCGGTGATTGTTACCAACTATCCTGAAGGCATCAAAGCGTTTTACATGCGCATGAACGATGATGGCAAAACCGTAGCCGCAATGGACATTTTAGCACCGGGCATTGGTGAAATTGTGGGTGGAAGTCAGCGTGAAGAAAGAATGGATAAATTAATCAGCCGCATGGAAAAGATGCATGTGCCGACCGAAGAGTTGAACTGGTATTTGGATACACGCCGCTTTGGCACGGCGCCACATGCAGGCTTTGGTTTGGGCTTTGAGCGCATGATGCAATTTGTAACTGGCATGACCAATATACGCGACGTAATTCCTTTTGCGCGTACACCTAAGAACTGCGAGTTTTAAAATTTGGGCAAAACAAAACTTTTGCAATTTCCATTTTGCCTTTTTAATTATCGTGCTATATTTGCAGCCCTTTACGGATGGTGCGGTAGCTCAGTCGGTAGAGCAAAGGACTGAAAATCCTTGTGTCGCCGGTTCGATCCCGGCCCACACCACAGTAATTTTAAATAACCTGCTAATTATTAGCGGGTTATTTGTTTTTTATAATTATGGGTGTCCCAAAGCGCTTGGTTACTATTGAATTTAGTTTATTTTTATTTTGCTACTGTCTTCGCTTCGATCACTATGAGATTATTAGCTATATCATGTTCAATTAAAGACCCGCTTTTTCTTTCAGATTTAAACAATTGAATCATTTGCTTTTCTTCGGTATTTGATAAATCTCCTCTTCCGTATTTCCCTGCTTTGGGATAAAATCCAAGTAAAAAAATATGCTCATTTGGTTTGTCAACATAATAATAAAGACGATAGGCGCCGCTTTTGCCCGAATTAAGGTTGCAGTTTTCAACTCTCGATTTTATATATCGAAAATCATCACTTGGCGCCAACAGAATAGGCAGATTGAAAACTTCTTCAATAGTCTTTTCCTTAAAAAAAGAACACAAATCACTTTCGCAATTTGTGTAACTATCTTTCTTATTATATTTAGCTATGTCCTGTCGGAGGGTTGATATAGAGAAAAACCTCATTAACTTTACATTTCGTCATTAAACATAGCTATCAAACTACTATTTTCTTGCACTTTGTACCTAGAAAGGTCACTGATAAATTCTTTTAGTTCATTAACCTCTCTTTCAAATTCAGTAACATAATTTTTTACAGAATTATAAATAAAGTGTCTCTTAATGTTACCGATTATTTGATAAGCAATACGAAAACACGGAAGCAATTTTACTATAATTTCTTTAGCTCTTTCCCTGTCAATTGTGTTAAAGTCACGTTCAATAACATTTACCAACCTAATGGTTGAGTTAGTTACATTGCTGAGCTTGCCTTGAACATCGAGAATTAAATCCAAATGTTCATCAGAACCTTCCACAATTGAACGTTCAACACTTTCATATGATGTTATTACGCTATCAATCGAGTCTTCAATTAGCATTGATGCACTCATGTTTACAATTTTGTATTTTGCAACTTATAGGTTTTAGTCTTCGAAACGTTATGGGCGATTACAACATCTATGTCTTAATTTAAATTTTGTTTACTTTAGCTGCAAAAGCAACTACTATTTAAATAACATACAAAGTGACTTGGCAAATTGACAACCATTTTTACCTGTCAAAACTAATCAAATCCGACACAAACTGTGTCACAATTTTGTTACAACAAAATGTAGCGACAACAATTATAAAACAAAACAAGCACCCGAGCAATTGCTTAGTCGCAATTAAATTAGTATTAAAAAAAGTTTTATTCTTCCTCTTTCGTTATGGAAATTAAGATGCTTAGTACAGTTATCCCATAAGCCTTTCATGAACCTCCATGAACTATGTATGACGAAAGTAGGCAGTATCTATGGCATTTATTCATTTCCTGACTGCAAACTTGTAATACCTTTGTCTCTCATGTCAGGAAGGCGGGCATTCTGCTATCTCTATATAATATCATAGATTCCTGATCCTTTCTGTATTTCTGTTAGAGAATTGATTAACTGAAAATCGCAACCGTGCGCGTGTTTATTTGTAATACACCGAACAAATGGAAGAACAAGAAATAATACAGGACACTAACTTACAGCTGCCCACCATAGCAGAATTATCGAATGAAACCATCATCAATGTTACAAACAAAGGCATCATTACAGGCTGGAACCTGACGGCTGAACAAACCTTCGGCTACACCAAACAGCAAGCTATCGGCGAACACATTAGTATGATCGTGCCCGAAGATAAAACGGCCGAAGAAGAAGACATTCACCATCGCCTTAGCGGGAATCAGTCTATTCCGCAATTCGAAACGGTAACACTAACAAAAGATAAGCGCCGCATTCCTTTCTCCGTCAGCATATTGCCTATTAAAAACAGCCGCGGAGAAATTATCGGGTCTTCCCGCATTGGAAGAGACATTACCCAGCAAAGACTGGTAGAGGAAAGGAATGCCATCCTTGCTGCTATCGTCAATTCGTCCGACGATGCCATTATCAGTAAAAATCTGCAGGGCTACATAACAAGCTGGAACCGCGGCGCCGAGCAGATCTTTCAATACAGGCAGGAAGAAATGATTGGCAAACACATTACAGCGATTATCCCGGAAGACCTGTGGTATGAGGAAGAAACGATTATTAGCAAAGTAAGAAGTGGCGAACGCATAGAACACTATGAAACCATCAGGAAAAGGAAAGATGGCGAGCTGCTGCATGTCTCACTTACGGTTTCGCCGGTGCGCAATGCGAACAATGAAATCATTGGCATTTCTAAAATAGCCAGAAACATTACTGATCAGAAAGTGGCAAGCGAAAAAGTAGCACGGTTAGCTGCTATTGTAGATTCCAGCGACGATGCCATCGTAAGTAAAACTCTGCATGGTGTGATTACGAGCTGGAACAAATCGGCTGAACGGATATTTGGTTACGCAGCAAGTGAAGCCATTGGCAAACACATTACTCTGATTATTCCCCAACGGCTGCGGCAGGAAGAAGATATGATTATTAGCCGGGTAAAAAGCGGCAGGAAGGTAGAGCCTTTTGAAACGAAGCGTGTGCGGAAAGACGGCAGCGAAGTTGATCTTTCCATTACCGTTTCGCCGGTTAGAAATGAGAGCGGAGACATTATCGGCGCGTCGAAAATAGCCCGTGATATTACCGATACTGTAAAATCGCGCCGGCAATTAGAGCTCTATGCGGAGGAACTAAAAAAGTTAAACCGGCACAAAAATGATTTTATCAGCATAGCAAGCCATGAACTGAACACACCGCTTACCAGTCTGAAAGTGTATTTAGATATGCTGAAGATGAACATGGAAGCAGAGGAAAACAAACCAAAAGTTCCTCTCAGCTATGTGGAAAGAGCCATCAGTTTAAATGGCAAGCTGATAAAATTAGTAAATGATCTCCTGGATGTATCGCGTATAGAAAGCGGTAAATTAGAATTGCGGATTGACAGGTTCGATTGCACGCAATTAGTGCATGATATTATAGACAACATGAAAGTAACCAGCCGTAAACACCGCATTGCGTATGAAGGTATTGATGAGCCTGCTTATATTGCCGGTGACAGAGACAGGCTGGAGCAGGTTTTTGTCAATCTCTTATCAAATGCCATCAAGTATTCGCCCGAGGCTGATATTATTAAAGTGGGCGTAAAAAAAGACAGCAGCCATATTCAGGTTTCAGTACAGGATTTTGGTATCGGCATACCTGCCACGGAAAGCAGCCAAATATTTTCCCGCTTCTACCGGGCAGAAGGTAAGGCAAGAACGTTCTCAGGGCTTGGCATCGGGCTGTATGTAAGCAGCGAATTAGTAAAGGGTCACAAGGGTACCCTTGCTTTTTCCTCCCAGGAAGAAGAAGGATCTGTTTTTACAGTTACGCTGCCACTCTTTTCTTCTTAAAATCTCACATTTCTCTAAGTGTTTCTTTATCGGTGGTGATCTCACCATAACTGTTCATAAAGTATTTTGAACAATAGTCAGTACATTGTTTATGAAGGATGATAAAGTTTGTTTTTGCCCCATAATCAGAAACAAACTCCGTAAAAACATCAAGCCTCATCACAATCAATTCTCTCTTATCTTGCCCTTATGAATGTTACCATTACGCTTGCCATCATCGTTATCACAACACTCATTTCCATTGGTGGTTTTTATAACGATAAAATCAAAAGCGACCTTATTTTTTATCCGCCTGCCATTACGGAACGCAACCAATGGTATCGCTTTATTACCTGCGGATTGATACACGCCAATACGCCGCACTTATTTTTCAATATGTATGCGCTGTATATGTTTGGCGACCAGGTGGAGAAACAATTCACCCTTCTTTTCAACGAATGGGGAAAGCTGTTGTACATCATCATGTATGTAACTGCGTTGGTGGCTTGTTTGCTGCCTACTTATTTCAAACACAAGCACAATGCGTATTACAGCAGTTTGGGTGCATCGGGTGCTATCTCTGCCGTTGTATTTGCGTTCATGTTTTTAAACCCAATGACAAGTTTAAGTTTGATTTTCCTGCCCATCCCCTTGCCCGCTTTTATTTTCGGTTTTTTATATCTTGTCATCACGTCGTATCTCGCGCGGCGCGGCGGTTCAGGCATCAATCATTCAGCGCATTTGTGGGGTTCGGTGTATGGCATTTTCTTTTTGGTCATTACCGGCTATACCATCGCGCATGTCAATCTGATTAACTACTTTACCAGCCAGGTAACCGAGTATTTTCATTCATTCTAAATAGTGAGTTGTGAGTAGTGAATGGTGAGTATAAAATACAGTTTTATGTACCGAGCCTTGAGTCTCCGGTTTAGTATCGTTGCGTCGCACTCTTGTACGTTCTGAAAAGACTTGGGCAATTGTCTGAACTGGGATGTATAGGATGTTTGGGATGTTTGAGATAAAGATGAATATTGTGAATTGATGATTGCATATTGATTGTTGATTATTCCGGCAAAACCAAACTTATCTCTTCATCAATATTCCACGAACCCCATTCATCTTGTCCATCTCGGTTCAGACAACTCCGTGGTAAAAAAAGCGGCAAAAACAAACTTTATGTTCCTTCGCGTTCTCTGTATCTTGTGGTAAAAAACTACTGCTGCGTCGCTGGCCGCATCTTAATGATTTTATCAACGATAAAAGGGCTGTAGCCGCGCCAGGGCAAAGCGTGTTTGTATTCTTTATAATGAAGATCGTAATAGTTGCCGCTGTTAAGCATCAGCACATTGGCAAGACTGTCATTATCAACCGAAAATTCAAATTCGTACGATTGTATCGCACCTGCCGTTGGTGAGCGAAAACCGCTTTGTATCAGCTTGCCTTCGTATGTTTTAAACACGTTGCCTTTCTTCACCACATAGTTCAACTGACCCGATTTTACGCCTTCGCCAAACACATACAAATAGTTCCACCAAAAAATAAAAAAGAGGATTAAAAGCAGCACTAAAACAATAATGGTAACCACTTTTCCAAACGATGACTTGCGGCGGGGAACTGTATTGTAAGGAGCGGCAGACATGGCTGTTTTGATTTGTTGTGCAACAAAACTAACCCATCTTTATAATTCCATCATTTTTCATTGGTTTATACAATCTACAAAGCAAAACAGTCACGCTGTTTTACAACTGAATTAATAGTTCCTTCTGCAATGGCATAATATTTTATAGAATATTATCAATTCTTAACAAAAGCAAAAGCCATGAAACACACATCATTCAAAACATTCATTGTAGTTGCCGTTTGCGCTCTTCTTTCGGTAACAGCCTGCAAAAGCAAAAATGGCAGCGTAACCAACACCGATACGGCTGCCGCTTACATGGAGCCAAGGCAAGACAATGCTACTGTAAAACCAGACACAGCACAGGTGCAGATTTCACCTGATGATTCGCTTACCAAAATGGCGAAGGATGCCGTGAAAGATTATCCCGGCGTTACAGCATCAGTAAACAACGGCGAGGTAACATTAACCGGCAATATCACACGCGATAAATTGCCGAAGCTAATGCAATCTGTAAACGCAATGCATCCCAAAAAAGTAAACAATAATCTAACGATAAAATAAAAAGCCATGGCATTACAAGACAAATACAAAGAACTGATTGATGCTGCCAATGCTGCGGGTGTTAGCAGCCTGCAGGTGCGCGAGCAAAACAATGTGCTGTACATTGATGGCACTGCACCCAGCGGCGATGTAAAAGATAATCTCTGGAGCATTTATAACAAGATTGATCCCGATTACAGAACCGGCGATTTGGTACTGAATATTGATGCTTCGGCAGCCGCTGGCAACAAAGCAACCGTTACTACTGAATCGTCCAATTTAAACATTCGCAAAGGTCCGGGAACCGACCAGCCTATTGTTGGCAAAGCGGCTCACAACGAAGTGGTAACGGTGTTGAGCAAGCCCAATGATCAATGGAGCTTGATACGTACCGATAAAGGCGAAGAAGGATATGTGTACACACAATATATTACTAAGGTGTAAGCTGGAAGCTATGAGCTGCGAGCCTTGAGCTGTTAGTCGAATAAATGTGAGGTTGGTGAATTGACACATGATATCAACTCCATTTTCGATAAATAGTGATAAAAACAAACGCTTGGTGTTATTGTAAAAAATAACAGCGAGCGTTTGTTTTTGCGCCTTTTATTCAAACGATTTGGAAGCCAGCAAGCCACCATCTATTACAATGTCTGCACCGTTGATATAGCTGCTGTTATTATTGCATAAAAATAAAACCAATTGTGCAATTTCTTCTGGTGTGCCTTGCCGTTTCAGAGGTATTTGCTGAATGATATTTTGATAAGAATTAGCATTCGCATCAGCACCCATTTTGGTGTTAGTAAAGCCTGGCGAAATAGTGTTGCAGGTAATGTTCCACTCGCCCCATTCTGCAGCGATTGATCTGGTATAACCTACCAGTGCATGTTTGCTGGCTGCGTATGCTGCCGACAAAGCACCGCCAACCGAACCGTACACAGATGCAATGTTAATGATACGCCCCCAGCCTGTGTGTTTCATTAGGGGCAGTAAATGTTTGCAAAACAAAAACGGTGCTTTTGTATTGGTATTAAAAATAGCATCCCATTCTTCTTCATCCAGTTCATCGGTTCTTTCAAATGGTCCGCCATAACCTGCGTTGTTGATGAGAATTAATTTAGCATTGCTGGTTTGAGGCCCGATAGCTCCTAAAGCCCTTTCAATATCGCTTCGTTTTGCAACATCGCATACATGATAAGTGCAAGAGCCGCCGCTTTCCGTTATCTGCGAAGCCACTTCGTTCAATCGTTCTTTATTTCTTGCCAATAAAGCAACATCAATATTATTCTGAGATAGCGCAAACGCAATGGCAGCTCCAATTCCACTGCTTCCCCCGGTTATGATCGCAGTTGTTTTCATGCTGCAAAGAAGTTGTTTTTATCGTTATAAGCTGTGTCAGTTATGAAATGCGTTTGAAAGAAAAAACGATATATAGCTTGGTTTTAATCTTTGCATTCACTCACATTTACTGACTTTTCTTACTCATTTGTTATTGTTGAAAACATCGCTGAATGCTAATGAGATCAACACTTTTTCATCCATAAACGATGTTGAAATTTTACAATAGTTCGTTACCTATAAATGGGTATTCTCTACTGGTAAGGTATAAATAATTTTACATAAAATAAATATTGCCTATGATTAAACAATAATAACCCAATTTATAAATTAAACAATTGTACTTCCGTACGTCTTTCATTCAATACCCGTACGTCTTTCATTCAAAACATGTATCCTTCATTTAAAATAAAACAATCATGAAAACAACACGTGCCTTTATGAGCAGAAAAATTAGTGCAAAAACAAAAGGGTTGCTAACTTTTCTGTTATTATCTGTTTTTCTTATTTCCTGTGAAAAAAATATAAATAACGGGTCAACAGCAACAACTTCTCCGGAAGACAAAATGGCAAACAAGCAATTTGCTTCTTTGCAAAACGATGATGCTTCGGTTGCAACAGACTGGTATAATTTGCAGTTACGCATAATTCTTCATGCCAATCCTGCGATTTCCAATGCTGTGGTTAGCCGCATGTTTAGCTATGAAGGAATTTCTTTGTTTGAAGCGGCGCGTTTTGAAATACAAAACTCAAAAAGCTTAAGCAGCCAACTGTACCAAATGCCTCAGATGCCTATGCCGCAAGCAGGAAAGAAATACTCCTGGGTAGTGAGCGCAAATGCAGCACTGGCAAGCATTGCAAGAGATTTTTTTCCGATTGCTGTTCTTACTCCTGCCAATGTAGCTTCGATTGATTCATTAGAAAAAGCTTACAATGATAAATATACTTCAATGGTGGGTGCTGATGCTGTAGCCAATTCACAAGCCTTTGGAAAATCTATTACAGACGCCATTTTTGGCTGGTCAAAAACTGACCTGTTCAACCATGCCGCAGGTCCCTACACGCCGCCTGTTTTTCCGGGTGCATGGGTTCCTACACCGCCAGCGTTTGCCGCAGCCGCAGCGCCTTATTTAGGCAATTGCCGCACGTTTTTATACAAGCACATGCAAGGCGTAACCATACCGCCTCCCTTTCCTTATTCAACTGATATGCACTCGGGTTATTATAAAATGGTAAACAACGATTATAAAATATCAAAAACGCTAACTACCGATCAAAGAAATACAGCCTTGTTTTGGGACGATTTGGGCGTAAATGTTGGTTACACGCCAATGGGCCATAACATCTCAATCATCACGCAAATCATTCACAACTCAAATGCTTCTTTAGCTACCGCCGAAAAGGCTTATGTAAAAGCAGGCATGGCAATGTGGGATGCTAGTATTGTTTGCTGGAGGTCGAAATACACATACAACCAGCAACGTCCAATTACTTACATCCGGCAAAACATAGATGCAACTTGGTCTCCGGTTATTGTAACACCCAATCATCCTGAATATCCGGCGGCCCATGCTTTTCTTACATCAGCCGTTATGCAAACGTTGCGGGCTGTGTTTGGAACAAAATATCCCTTTACAGATCATACTTACGATTTCCTGGGCTATCCTTCCAGAAGCTATTATAATTTTAATCAGGTAGCTATAGAAGTTGGCGAATCGCGTGTTTACGGAGGTATTCACTATCAGCAATCAGTTGATATAGGACACTTGTATGGAGATAATATTGGAAAAGATATTAATGAAATTTCAGCTAACCTATTGAATATAAAAATAACAAAGGCAATTGTAAACATCAATTGCCTTTGTTGTAATGAAGTATGCTCTTTGGTCATTAATTAAAACCAATTTTATTCAATTCTAAACCTTGAAAAACAGTATTCGTTTCATCGGGTTTGAGTGCTTTTAGCTTTGTATTGTACTGCAAGCTTATAGCGCCTAATGTGGTTCTGCTGTGATAAACTTATTGCATTTTATAAAAACCCGCTACCTGGTGACGCTGTGCCCTCTCATCATTTTAAAAGGTATTTAATCAAAACAGTTTTTATCCTTTACCAAAAGCAAAAGAATATGAAAACTTTACTTTACAAAAAATTAATCATTTCTCTTACTGCTATTGTATTATTTACATCAATCACAAAAGCACAACAAATACCAGACAAGCTAAAAGATTTACCAGCTTTTAAGTTACGAGCATTAATGTTTTCATCTTCACGTAAGCCACATGCACCCGGCACACTGCATGATATGCATTGCAGCCCTAATGCACCTTGTCTTAAAAAGCAAACTACCTTAGGTGGCAGTAATTATGACCAGGGGAGTAAAATGATTCAGACAAAAGACAGAGGCTTTGTAGTATGCGGACTTACATTTTCTAATGATGGTGATTTTAAAACAAAAGATACAATTAACGGAGATGCTTACATTGCCAAGTATAATAAGTTCTGGCAACTTGAGTGGACTAAAACTTATGGTGGAAGCGGTAATGATGTTTTTAATGATATAGTGCAAACGTATGATGGATATGCTGTGGTTGGTCAAACAACTTCTAATGATGGCGATGTAAGCGGCAATCATGGCGGTAATGATGTATGGCTTGTAAAGCTGAGCGCTTCTGGAAATATTGAATGGCAAAAATGTTATGGCGGAACAGGAGATGAATTTGGTAATGCCATTGTACAAACCTTCTATGGTGGTTATGCAATTGCCACTTTTACCAACTCAAATGATGGTGATGTGAGCGGAAATCATAACACAGATGGCAATTTTGATGGATGGTTTATACAGGTTGCGCCACAAGGAAAATTATTATTTCAGCATTGTTATGGCGGAAGTGATTTTGATGGATTCTTTGCTATGGTGCCATCAGATTTTGGAAGTTTTATTATAGAAGGTGGTACATCATCTACTGATGGAGATGTAGGCGGTGATCATGGAGGTGGTGACGCATGGGTGGTTAAAGTAAATGCCTTTGGAAAAATACTCTGGCAAAGAGCAGTTGGTGGTAGTGGTATTGACGCTTCAGGCTCTAATGAAATTACAAGAACTACGGATGGTAATGTAGTAATAAATGGATACACCAACTCTCATGACGGCGACTTCGCCACACAAAATGATACGGTTGCCTCATATATTGCTAAATTGAATTCCGCTACCGGTAAAATTATCTGGAGCAAAAGTTATGCTGAACCAATCTATAGAGCAGGTTTTGGAATATTTGCAACAAGAGATGGCGGATCTGTTGAAGCAGGTTTTGTTGGACCAAATGGTTTTGATAATACCACACATGATGCTTTGATTTCAAAGTTTGATAAGAATGGAAATGAAGAATGGTATAAAAGAGTAGGTGGAAGCGATTTTGACGGTGCATTGATAGGTTATGAAACCTGGAATGGTGATTTAAATATATTATGTCAAACTGCATCAACCGATGGAGATGTAAAAAATAATCATGGTAATATTGATGAATGGATAATAGAGCTTGGCCACTGTGATGATTATATGGCTGATAATGCTGCCAAAACCACTAATGCAATAGCTGCAATAAAAGATAATTCAAGTATTAAATTATATCCTAATCCTTCAAAAGATGTAGCAACAATTGAGGGTTTAAATCCATCCTCAAAAACAACACTCTCCTTATTTACTATTTCAGGAAAGCTATTGCAGCAATCCGTTACAATGGGAGCAACTTACACTTTCAATTTGCAGAAATTAGCATCCGGCAGTTACTACATAAAAATACAAACCGATAAAAAAAGCACAACCGCAAATTTTGTAAAAGAGTAAGTATGCGTTGTTACCTTTTTTCTTCAAAACAAAAAATGTATGGCTAGAAAAAATTGATTTTTATTCAATCCTAAACCTTAAAGAACTGCATTTATGTTGTTATGGTTTGATCGCTTTTTCGAGTTGTATTGTGTAGCTCATAAACTATTTTATTACAAATGAATTTAGGGCAAAAACAAAGGTTTCCTCTTGCCATGGCACGGATGAAGCAATACAATAAAAAGTTCCTGCAAATGAGCTTTAATCTGTCAAGATAATGACCTGGTAATAATGTTATAATCAGGCTAAATTCCAATTTTATATCCATCCATTCAGGATCGCTTTAGCCACAAGTTCGCCGGTATTATTGATGTTTTTCTTGTGCAGCATATTTTTTCGGTGTGTATCTACCGTTTGTTTGGCAATGTGTAAAATGCTGCTGATTTGCTTGCTCAATTTGCCTTCAATTAAAAGTTTCAGTATGTCTTTTTCCCGTCTGGTAAAATCGTCTTTGTTTTTATCAAAGTCGTTCTGCAAATCAACGTCTATATAAGATGGCTCACCGTCTATACCTATAAAGGACAATGTAGGTTTGCCTTCTTTTTTTAAATAGGTTATATCGGTATGTATGCCAAAAGATCTTAGCAGTCTTCCTTCAGAATCGTGTTCAATTACAAACCCCTGATATAGAAGCCTTATATAATCACCATTTGATTTACGATAACGTACATCATGCCTCAGTTTATACTTGGTTACTTTGTCAATAGGTAACTGTGAAAAAAATGCCTGGAGTTTTCTTCCGATAGACAGAAAATAAGGAAAATCATCAGGATGTATCAGATCGCTCATGGAAATTAAATCGAATTCAGAAGGTTTACAGCCATGAATATTTTCTACTTCATTGCTTACAACATCACATTGTAAAGTATGATGGTTAAGAACGAAGTAATAAGAGTCTCCGGCTAAAATAAAATTCCAAAGTTTCTTATACAAGTCAAGCTTCAGTTTGGTCGCTCTGGGAGAAGTTGACTCATTGGTAAACCATGTAAACATCTTATTAAATTCCTGCTTAAAAAGTTCTTGCTTCATAAGTTGTGTTTTGGTAAATGCGAATGTTTTTTTGTAAAAACACGGAGAGCATTCTCTAAGCAAGCTTGTATTTCCTGTCTGATGGAGCGATGTTAGATTGGCTAATTCAAATTACAATTGCCTACCTACAAATGGGTATTTTTCGACGATAAAGCTAACATTAATTTTACTCAAAACTAATTTGTGTTCTTTCTAAATATCTACCCCTATAAATTTTACTAAAAAGTAACTGCCCCCTCTTTTATTTCCACTTCAAAACAAAAGCACCATTTATGAAAACAAAACTTCTCTTTCGATTGCTATCAATTGTTATCCCTGTTTTGCTTCTTTCCTCTTGTAAAAAGCATGATTCCATCCCACTCTGCGGCGGTGCTAACGACAGTACCGTTACCACACAAGCTGTTTTTGCCACAGGCTTAAACGATCCGCGCGGTTTAAAGTTTGGACCTGACGGGAAACTATATGTTGCAGAAGCGGGTACGGGCGGAACGCGTCTGGCTACCGGATGCGCGGTGGAGGTGCCTGGCGCGCCTACTGGTCCTGGTCCTGATATGGGTAATGACTCTAACAGCCGCATCTCCAGGATAGACTGGCAAGGCAATCGTACTACCTATGTTGACTATCTCCCATCAAGCGTTACCAGCCCTGAATCAGGCAGTGGTATTTCAGGTGTGGCCGATGTAGCATTTATTGGTAATGATATGTATGCGATTTTTGCCGGTGCAGGTTGCTCGCATGGTGTACCAAACATCCCTAATGCTGTAATAAAAATAAGGCCGGACAGAACATGGAAAATATTAGCCAACCTCAGTGAATTTCAAATGAGCCATCCTGTAAAGCATCCCAACCCCGGCGATTTTGAACCCGATGGTACCTGGTGGAATATGATCAATTGGGGCGGAAACCTGTATGCTGTTGAACCCAATCATGGCGAGCTGGATAAAATTACACCTGCAGGTAACATAAGCCGTGTCATTGATATTTCGGCTGCCGAAGGTCATATTGTTCCTACCGCATTGGTAGCTCATAATGGTATATTTTATATCAGCAATCTTGATGTTTTCCCTATAGTGCCAGGCAGCTCAAGTGTTTTCCAGGTTACACCCGGCGGGCAGATTAAAACCTTCGCTACAGGGTTTACCAATGTGCTTGGGCTTGCCTTTGATACCCACGACCGGCTGTATGTGTTGGAAACCAATACCGCTGCCGGCGGCTTAACACCGGGCACAGGTGATATTGTAAGAATAGACGCGTTTGGTAACCGGCAAGTGATTGCAAAGAACCTCAATTTCCCTACTGCAATGACCTTTGGACCTGATGGTAAGCTGTATGTTTCTGTATGGGGAATTGGCCCTCCCGGTTTAGGTGAAATTGTGCAAATCGGTTTCAAATGCGAAATTGTATGTGGCGATAATTACAATACAAAACAGTAAACCATTACTAAAGCAATAAAAATTCTTTGACAGTTATTTAGTCAGCCAAAACTGGCTTTCATTCAACTCTAAATTTTACAAAACCTTATTCAGCCAGCCGTCTTTATGGTTGGCTGATTTGTTTTTACCCGAATCTTGTTATTGCAAACGGTTTCAAATCAAAAGGCACTTCTTTTTCCAAAGCCATATCACATAATATTTTTCCGGTTAGAGAAGAAAATTTAAAGCCATGACCCGAACAAGGACTACCAATAATGATGTTATGATATTGCGGGTGAGCATCAATAATAAAATGTTCATCAGGGGTGTTGGTGTACATGCAAACAGATGAATGACTGAACTGTGGTTGGATGTTGATAAATTCGTCAACAATGCAGCTCATTCTTTTAATTTCTTCGTCGCTTACTTCCTGCGATAATAAGTCGGGTGCTATCGTTCTTCCGGCATGATGCGGCGCTACTTTTATACCACTGCCAAGATCGGGAAAACCATAGAAGATTTGGTTTTGCCCATATTCCCAAATGTAGATGGGCAAAGCGTTTGGCAACAAATAAGGTTGTAGCGATGCCTCTTTGTTTTTATACCAATACAACACTTGTCTTTCAACAGTTAGTGGTAAGTGTAAGTCGGGTAACAATTGGGCCAGCCATGCACCTGCGCTCACAATTAATTTGCGGGTTTGATGTTTGGCCTTATCGGTAATTATTTCAACTCCATTATGATGAGGTTGAATGGAAATTACCTTTTCATCAAACAGCAAAACAGCACCATTGTTGGCCGATAATTGCAGGTTGGCTTTGATACATTCTTCAGGAAATAAAATACCAGCTTCTTTCTCTACAACGCCAACCGTTTCTTTCGTTGTTTTGAAAGCAGGATAGCGTTGGTTAATAGCTTCACCTTCCAAATATTCATACGCAATGCCGTGTGTTTCGGCACTCAGTTTGGCACCTTTTACAACACTTGCATTTTTATTGCCGAGCATAATTCCACCCGTTTGTAAAAACAACTTTTTATTCCATTCATTTTCTAATTCATACCAAAGTTTGTATGCTTCTTTTACCAATGGCACATACATCGGATGTTCATGATAAGCCTGCCTGATGATGCGGCTTTCGCCATGTGAAGAACCATGCGTATGCGGCGGTGTAAACCTGTCTATACCGCCAACTTTATAACCCGTTTTAGAAAGGTGATACAATGCCGAACTGCCATTGGCTCCTAATCCCAGAACGATAACATCAAACATAGTGTTCATAATTGGATGGATTGTAAAATGTAAGCTGCGAGCCATGAGCTTTGAGCTGCAAGCTACAAGTAGAAAATCAATACAATAATAAGGCTGGTGAAAAATATTCAAAGCTCGTAGCTCGTAGCTCAAAGCTCATAGCTTACTTCGCAATATATTTGAAACGATGAATGAAGCAACAGCAATGCAACCGCATTTCAAGCCCCGGCTGGGTTTATTAGATGCCACTATGATTGTTGCCGGAAGCATGGTTGGTTCCGGCATTTTTATCGTTAGCTCTTACATGGTGCAGGACGTAGGCAGTGCCGGATGGCTCATCTTTGCATGGGTGCTAACTGCATTGATGACGGTAGCTGCAGCACTAAGTTTTGTTGAATTAAGTGCCTTGTTTCCGAAAGCTGGTGGCACGTATATTTATTTAAAAGAAGCTTATAACCCGCTCATTGGCTTTTTGTACGGCTGGAGTTTTTTTGCCATCATACAAACCGGCATGATTGCCGCTGTGGCTGTGGCTTTCAGCAAGTTTGCCGCTTTCATTTTCCCCCAGTTAAGCGAAAGCCATATCATCATTCATACTGCGTGGTTAGATGTTTCGGCAGCGCAGCTATTTGGTATTGTTCAAATCATTTTATTAAGCTACATCAACACACGCGGCATACAAACCGGCAAGATTGTTCAGGATGTGCTTACCATTACCAAACTGTTGATGTTGCTGGGTTTAGTCGTATGCGGTTTTTTATTGGCTTTTAATAAAATAACATGGCAGAACAACTGGCAACATCCGTTCCTTATTTTGCGCCATTCGGCAAGCTTGCCCCACTACGATGGTAAGAATAACTTTTGGTCGCATGTAACCGGCTTTTCTGTTTTTGGCGCCATTGCCGCAGCTATGGTTGGCGCTATCTTAACCAGTGATGCCTGGTACAACATTACGTTTATTGCAGGCGAAGTAAAGAACCCCAAACGCAATGTGGGCCTGAGTTTGTTTTTGGGCACGCTCATCGTTACCACGTTATATGTGTTGTGTAATGTAATGTACCTTGCGGTGCTGCCATTAGGCAATTCGCCTGCCGATACACAAAGCATTGCTTTCGCTGCTGAAAACCGGGTGGGCGTGGCTGCCGCCATTCAAATATTTGGCGGAGGCTCGGCGGTAGTGATTGCGTTTTTAATTATGCTATCGAATTTGGGTTGCAACAATGGTTTGATTTTATCCGGTGCACGGGTGTACTATGCAATGGCAAAAGATGGTTTGTTTTTTAAGAGTATTGGCAAATTGAACAAAGCTGCCGTGCCTGCCAATGGCATTTGGATTCAATGTTTGGTGGCGATTTTATTATGCCTTAGCGGCAAGTACGGCGATTTGCTCGATTACATTTCATTTGTGGTGATGTTGTTTTATGTTATCACCATTGGCGGTGTTTTTGTTTTGCGTAAAAAACGCCCTGATATGGAACGGCCTTACAAAGCGTTTGGCTATCCTGTGGTGCCATTGGTGTACATGATACTGGCAAGTATTTTTTGTATTTCGCTTATTATTTACCGTCCCCTTTTTACGGTGCGTGGCTTGCTGATTGTGCTATCCGGCATACCCGTTTATTTTATTGCCGTTGCAAATAGAAAGAAAGAATAAGGTGGTAGTGTATCACTTTCAATTTGTCCCGCAGATTTCGCAGATTTGCGCAGATATTCTATACCAATCTGCGGCTATTTGCGTCATCTGCGGGACACTGTATTTTCACACTGAGACACTACTGATAAGGTGGTTGGTTTGTTTTTGTTATAAAAATCATTCAATAGTAAAAGTGGCGGTGTTATTATTGCAATGGAACTTATTTTCAACAATAAAGAAATGTTTATGAAGAGTACAATGTTTGTGTATATCATTGTTTTGTTTTGCCTCTTTTTTCCTCTTGTTTCTCTGGCTCAAACGAATGCCGCTAACCTGACGATCACCGCCAACAACAAACCCATTACCTTATCCCTAACCGATATTACAACGCTGCCACACACTCATCTTACCATCAAAGGACATGATGAGCAAATGCACAATTATAGCGGTGTGCTTCTTTCAACCTTGCTTCAAAAAGCCGGTGTTCAGTTGGGTAATGCAGCTAAAAAACAAACAGCAGGCAGCTATCTTTTCATTAAAGCTGCAGATGGCTATAGCACTGTGTTTGCGCTTGCTGAAGCAGATACATTATTTACCAATAAAACCATCATTTTAGCCGATGAGCAAGATGGCAAAGCCTTACCGGATAATGCAAAGCCATTTCAGATCATTGCAAGTGATGAAAAAATTCATGCGCGAATGATCCGGCAGGTAAAAGAAATAGAAGTGCACAATGCAGATAAGGCTGTTCAATAAAAAATCAGGATTTGTTTTTGCCCTATTTTTAAGTAAATTCAGAGTTTGAATAGATAGTGTAAGACGGATACCGCAGATTATGCAGAAGAATACAAAATCTGGGCAAATCTGCGCCATCTGCGGGCTAAATTTGCTTTACTCTCCTTCTACATAAGTATCTCCTTTTTCGGGACGAAGTTTGTTTCGGTTCTTATGAATCGCACCATCCATCTTTACAATTTTCGGATGAAACAAACCTAATGTTGCACCAGATTCTTCTGTGCATTCATTACATCATGAATGTTTTTGTAAGCAAACGGAGCTTCATCCAAACCGCCGCCAATGAGCTTTACACCTTGCCTGTGCAATTCATCTTTCAAAGCCGTTTGTGTGATGCTTTTCATCGCTGCCGTGCGACTCAGCCTTCTGCCTGCGCCATGCGATGCTGAGTTGATAGAAGCCGCTTCACCCAAGCCTTTCACGATGAAGCCAGGCGCCGTCATGCTGCCGGGAATAATGCCCAGCACATCTTTACCTGCGGGCGTTGCGCCTTTGCGATGCACGATCACTTCTTTACCTTCATACTGTTCTTTCCAGGCAAAGTTGTGATGATTTTCTACCCTTGTCAACGGTTGTCTTCCCAACTGTTTTGCAATCTTATTGTGAATCACATGATGACAGGCAGAAGCATACTCACCGGCAAGGTTCATTGCCATCCAGTATTCGATGCCTTCTTGTTCCTCTAAAGAAAACCAGGCAAGGTTTTGAGCGTCTTTTGGAAGCTTTCTCCCTTCTCTTGCGAGCTTTGTAAAATGGTTGGCAATGTTGGCGCCCAAACCTCTTGAGCCGGAGTGCGATAGCAAACCCAGATAAACGCCGGCTTCTAAGCCGAGCACATCATCTTTATGTGGAATTTCAACAAAACCAAATTCAACAAAATGATTGCCCGAACCGGATGAACCTAACTGCTTTGCAGCTTTGTTCTGCAAGGCTTTTACAAACGGTATGTCCTTAAACACCGGGCTATCTAACACCTCATCATAAGACGACTTTTGAAAACTCTTTTCCGGCACCAAACAAAGTAGCTTCGTTCAATTCTCTTGTAAAATAATTCTCGCGCTCTGCCAGCTCTTTTGGATGAATATCAAACACACTTAAACACATGCGGCAACCAATGTCAACCCCAACGCCATAAGGGATTACAGCGTTCTCAGTTGCCAGCACGCCACCAATTGGCAAGCCATAACCTGAGTGAGCATCAGGCAGTAAAGCACCGGCAATGCTTACCGGCAATCTGGCTGCATTGTGCATTTGCTGCAACGCGCTTTCTTCAATGTATTCGGCACCAAAGATGTTGAAGTGAACACCGTTGTTTAGCAATACAATTTCATCGTCATTTGCACTTTCTTTTGGCAGTAACAGCTTTGCAATCGGGCTCAATATTTCATCTTCTACAAACATTGCTGGTTGAGCCTGAATGTTCTTTAAAATTGCCAGTGCTTCTCCTTTTTTTTGATGTTTGTAATTCTTCTCCATCACCTTCATTGCCACGCTGATTACCGGACCTTCGGGATAGCCGATGGCTCTCAGTTCTTTTCCGGTTAATGATAATTTAGCCATGTTTGTTTTTGTTCGTTTTTTAAATCTGCTATGCTGAATAAGCTTTCAACAACTATGCAGATTGTTGTTTCTGCACGAGGCTGCGGGCTTTGTTTTTACTCCTTTTTATAAAAACAATTCCGCTTTCGGCCCGCAGCCTGTTATCAAGCACAAATCATCAATCTACAATCACATTCTATACTCATCAAGAATGGCTGCGAGTGATTTATTGCGCAATGGATTCTTTTCCTTCTCTCTTTCTCCATCCCACCACGAATAACTATGTCCGTCTGTAAGATGATTAATCCTGCCTCTCAGGTGGTTGTGAAAAAAGTAATTCCAGATCTGTTGTAGGCGGCTCTCGATGGCTTCGTCTCTTACTTTTGTTTTTGTGATAATATTAGGCTGCACACGCAACACAAAGAGCCAGGGCTCAACAAACACATAGTTCTTTACAAACTGTCTTTTGTTTTGATCAAATGATATTACTTCTGCAAACAGTTCCTTTTCCTTTTCGGTAAATTTCAGTTTGTTGAAATGATATTCATCAGGTTGCAGCAACTGTTGCTCTTTGGCTACATACACCTTTTTGCCCCATTTGCGTTTTTTTATTTTGAAGTCTTTGCGATAACTATACTGTACCGTATTTATTTTTTGCAAAATGCTTTCAAAGAAATCGGCGTGTTTGCTTTTGGCAACATCAGGGCGCAATACAAAATATCGTTTCCAGCCGCGTACTACGGGTGGATTTAGTTCTATCCATCCTAAGTTGCGCTGTTGATGCGACAGTTCAGCCTCTTCCCAATGAAGCGCCAATAATTGTTTGTCCCTGTCTTCATGCTGTGCTCTTTTTTTATGCCGTGCTGTGCGCAGCCGGAAGTGTAGTATTGAAACAGGTTGGTTGTTTAAATCGTTGTTCATATCGTTTTGTTTTACGCGGCAGCGGTAGGCCACCGCAGGATGACTTGATCTGTTGTGTTGATATGAACTTGTAATTCTTTTTCATGATGTATAATTTTATTTTGATGAATTTGTTTTTGATTGTTTTATCGCAATAAAAAGCCCGGTCTGATGATGTATCCTGACCGGGCTTTTCTTCTGTATATCATTACGAATTCAACATTCGTTGATCAGATAACACGGTCGCAGGTAAGGATTAATTTTATCCATAAACACATCAGCATTCTTCACACTTTTCGGCTGCAGATAGTTGCCAACAAGTTGCCATTCGCAGCGATGTAATATTTCTGTTTGCATAAGTGATATAAATAACTGTCGCATTTTTATTATAAAAGAAAAGCCTCACGTTTACGAGGCTTACAATATTGAAAAGTTATTAAAACTTACTGATGATTGAAGTATATCTCGCTGCTCAAATGCAGTACTGGTAAGCGCTCCAGGCTTTTTGCATTTATAAATATATAGCGTTGCATAACTTTTTTGTTTGAGGATGCAAAGATAAAAATGGTTTTGGTTTAACAAAATGTTTGCAAAAACAAATTTGCATTTTTTATTTTAAACATAAAGGATAACCATGTCTTTATAACTGAGACGATGCCTTGTAACTAACAGCTAACCTTGCCTGTTATTTGTAGTGCGGCTTTTGTTTTTTAATTCGGTTGAGCATCTGTATCTCACTGTTTACGAAATCGATTTTATGAAGATTTTGTAACAAAAAGTTGTTTTCACCATAAAATACCTTCATACCTTTACTCATCAGATGATATGATGAGTGAACAAATAGAACCCGCTCTGCGCACTCCATTAGCGGATGTGGTGGCGGATAAAATAAAAAGCCAGCTTCGGCTAAAGCAATACAAAGCCGGCGATAAACTTCCTTCAGAAACAGAATTAATGCAACAGTTCGGAGTTGGACGCTCCAGCATACGCGAGGCGGTAAGAATTCTTGCCAACTGCGGGCTGGTGCAGGTAAAGCAAGGACTTGGCACTTTTGTATTGCCAAGCGAAGGTTTGCACGAACCTTTGCATCAGCGATTGAAACGGGCAGGTAACGAAGACTTAA
The DNA here is from genome assembly GCA_963847085.1 of uncultured Chitinophagaceae bacterium. GTDB lineage: Bacteria > Bacteroidota > Bacteroidia > Chitinophagales > Chitinophagaceae > Ilyomonas. The sequence goes on from CAWJYO010000009.1 coordinate 366,000, forward strand.
AAGAGGTAAGACAATTGCTTGAACTGAAAGCCGCAGAAAAAGCTGCTTCGCAACGCACACAGAAAGATATTGCAAAGATGACTTCGCTCTTATACAAAAGAAAACGCGCGGGCATAAAAGGCGATACAGAAGAATGTATTGAGGCCGACATTCAGTTTCATATTTCTATTGTAGAAGCGTCGAAGAATGAAATACTGGCCGACTTGTATAAGACCATTGCAGTTCAAATAAAAAAATCGTTTACGCTGGTGCATGAAGACACTTCGCTATTTCTTGAGAAGCAGGAATTGCATGAAGCTCTATTGCAAAGCATCATCAATAAAGACGCAAAAGCAGCGTGGAACTGCGTTGCAGAAATTACGGGTCAATCAATTTTATTGTAACTCATTTATTCAAACAACGATTGTGCTGCTATGAAAACTGAATACAGAGTTTTTATGAAATGGATTCAAAATAAAATATTTATTACTTGCTTATTGATAATCTTTCTGTTTTGTGTTGCTTCATTGTATGCGCAGCAGGCGCCCTTGCTGTTGTCGGAAGCTATCCATAATGGAGTGAACAGTTATCAAAGTATACAGGCAAAACAAAATTATTATCAGTCTTCAAAGGAACTGGTGCAAAATGTACGCAATGAATACCTGCCAAATGTAACTGCAGGCATTCAGGATGCTTACGGTACGGTAAACGGACAGTTTGGACCACTAAGCATTGGTAGCATTGCCGGCGTATCTTCTTCAGGTCCTTCGTTTGGCAAGCAAAGCTGGAACGCCGCTTTTGGTGCACAATACGTGATTAACACCAACTGGGAAGTGTTTAGTTTTGGAAGGCTCAAATCGCGCATTGAAGCTTACCAGGCGCGCGCCAATACCGATTCGGCAGACGTGGTGCAGGAGCAGTTTATACAAAGTGTAAAGATTGCTGATGCCTATCTCAATCTTCTTATCACACAAAGATTAATCAATGTTGCCAAAGCCGATTCGGCAAGGATTGCTTCCGTGCAGGCAGTTGTGCTTGCCAAAGCAAAAAATGGTTTGATAGCCGGTGTTGATTCATCTATTGTAATTGCACAGGTATCCAGTGCACGCATTGCTATATTAGATGCTGAAGCCAGAGAGCAGGAGCAGCGCAACACACTTGCACAGGTTTTAAACGCATCGCCGGTTGAATACAATTTAGATACAAGTTTCTTTTTTAATAAAATACCCACTGTGTTTAACAGTGATTTTAAAACAGAACAAAATCCACAGGTTCAATTTTATCAAAGCCGTGTAACAGCCAGTGAAAAATATGCTGATCTTTTACAGAAAAGCATACTCCCCGGTGTTAACCTGTTTGGCATTGTACAAACTCGCGGTTCTGGTTTTGATTATGATTATTCGCCCGATTATAAAGACAGTTATTCCAAAAGCCTTTGGAATGGTATCAACCCTACGCGCAGTAATTATGTAACAGGATTGTCCATCGCATGGAATATTACGAGTCTTGCTAAAATCAAACACCAGGTTACAGCACAACACTTTTTATCAAAAGGATATACGGCTGAAACCGACCTCGTAAACACACAATTGAAAGATCAGTTGGTATTGGCAGATCAACGCATTGCTAATACACTGCAGCGCTTTAACGAAGTGCCTGTTCAATACAAAGCAGCATCTGATGCTTACAATCAAAAGAGTGTTTTATACAAGAATGGCTTAACAGATATTGTTGACTTGCAACAAGCGTTGTTCGCTCTAAACAAAGCAGAAACCGATGTGGGTATTTCCTACATCTACGTATGGCAGGCATTGCTGCAAAAAGCAGCTGCTTCCGGCGACTTCAATTTGTTTTTAAGTCAAATCAGGTAAAAGAACAAGAGACAATGAACAAGGAATCAAGGAGCAAGTAGTAACAAGAACGAGAAAATATCGGCAAAAACAAAAGCTGAAGGTTGATAGCTAACAGCTAAAACGTGAAGAAATGAATTTAATAAGATTTGCACTACGGAAACCCATCACCATATTGGTTTTGGTAGCAGGTTTGTTTTTCTTTGGAATCAAGGCGGTTACTACAATTAAGATTGACATCTTCCCCAATATAGATCTTCCGGTTATTTATATTTCGCATCCGTATGGCGGTCTTACGCCCGACCAGATGGAAGCTTATTTTGGAAAGAACTATGTGAACCTGATGCTGTATGTGTCGGGCGTAAAAAGTATTGAAACCAAAAACATACAAGGTCTTACCCTGATGAAACTTACCTTTTATGAGAAAACAAATATGGCGCAGGCTGCCGCTGAAGTAACCGCTTTCAGCAACCGTGCACAAACCATTTTTCCGCCGGGAACAACGCCGCCTTTTATTATTCGTTTTGATGCCAGTACCTTGCCTGTCGGACAGTTGATATTAAGCAGTGATAAACGAAGCAATAATGAATTGCAGGACCTTGCGAATGTGTATGTGCGTGCAGGTTTTAGTTCTATTCCCGGGCTGGTGGCTCCGGCACCTTTTGGTGGCAACTCGCGTACCATTGTAATCAAAGCCGATCCCGATTTATTGCGGTCTCACGATCTCACTCCCGATCAGTTGGTAGCTGCCTTACGCATCAACAATCAAACAACACCCGCAGGCACTGTTCGCATTGGTGATAAAAATTATTTTACGCCTGCCAACACAACTATAAAAAATGTAAAAGATTTTGAGAATATCCCGCTGTTTACAGGCGGCGTTCAAAACTTATATGTGAAAGACGTGGCTACCGTTGAAGATGCTGCCGATGTTACTGCCGGTTATGTGCTTGTAAACGGACGACGTTCTGTATATCTTCCCATTACCAAAAGTGCTTCCGCTTCAACATGGGATGTTGTGCAAAATTTAAAAAAAGCAATACCTCGTTTCCAGGCGCTCTTGCCGGATGATGTAAAGCTCACTTATGAATTTGACCAATCTACTTATGTAATCAATTCGGTAAAAAGTTTGCTAAGCGAAGGCGCTATCGGCGCTATTCTTACAGGTTTGATGGTGTTGATTTTCTTAGGCGATCCGCGAGGTGCTTTAATCGTAATCTTAACCATACCAACCTGTATCATTTCAGGGGTTTTGTTTTTGAGCCTTTTTGGACAAACCATCAATATTATGACGTTGAGTGGTTTGGCTCTTGCCATTGGTATATTGGTAGATGAAAGTACAGTAACGATAGAAAACATACATCAGCATATAGATATGGGCAAACCCAAAGCCCTTGCTATATGGGATGCCTGTAAAGAAATTGCTTTTTCTAAACTACTCATTTTATTGTGCATTTTGGCTGTGTTTGCGCCTGCATTTACCATGGGCGGCATTCCGGGTTCTTTGTTTTTGCCACTGGCGTTGGCCATCGGTTTTTCTATGATTACTTCTTACTTCATGGCGCAAACTTTAGTGCCTGTTTTAGCCAACTGGATGATGAAGGGACATTCTAAAAAAAGCGGCAAAACCAAAGACGTTGTTTTAACCAAAGGAAGAACAGAAGATGATGAAGAATTTATAGAATCAGGCATTCCGAAAGAATCAGAAAAGGATACATGGCAGCAACGCGATATTCCGCAGGCGCAGGCAGGATACAAGGGTAAAAAACTAAGTGGCTTTGAAAGATTCCGTGCGCGATTCATACGCTTTATGGATCGAATGATGCCACGAAGAAAACTGATTGTGCTGCTTTATATCGTCGGTGCATTGGCCTTAGCTGCACTGCTTTTAAACACCATTGGCCGCGACGTTTTGCCCAAATCAAATGCCGGTCAGTTTCAGGTACGCCTTAGTGATGAAGACGGAACGAGGATTGAAAAAACAGAACGTGATGTATTGAAAACATTAGATGTTCTGTATTCTCTGGTGGGACGCGAAAACGTATCTATCACTTCAGCGATGGTAGGCATGCACGGCGGAGCGTTTTCAACCAATCCTATTTACTTGTTTATGGCAGGTCCGCAGGATGCAGTACTGCAAGTGGCTTTGAAGGAAGGCTACAAAGTAAATATGGACGATTTAAAAGACAGGTTCAGGCAAAAGATAAAAGAAGCATTACCCAATGTAAAAATGTCGTTTGAACCGATTGAATTAACGGATAAGATACTCAGCCAGGGATCGCCCACGCCGATTGAAGTAAAAATTATCGGCAAAAACAAAAAACAAAACGAAGTGTATGCAGATAAGGTAATTAATGAACTGCAGAAAATCCCTTACCTGCGTGATGTAAAATTAGGTTCTGCCATTCACGATCCTGCGATTGATATCAACATAGACAGGGTAAGAGCTGCTCAATTGGGAACGAATGTGAACGACATCTCGCGTTCATTGGTAGCAGCCACTTCTTCATCCCGTTATACAGAAAAAAACATTTGGATTGATCCGAAATTAAACCTGAGTTATAATGTTCAGGTAGAAGTGCCGGTGAATGAAATGACAAGTGTGGATGATATTAAAGAAATACCGGTAACGCCCAATGCTGCGCGCCCTGTGCTGGGCGATGTAGCCGATATAAAAATGGATACGATCTACGGTGAAGACGATAACATAGGAGCGCTTGCCTGTGCTTTCTGTTACAGCCAACCTTTATAAAAAAGATTTAGGTGCTGCTGCTAAAGATGTAAATGGGGCCATCAGTTCAATTGGTGCATTACCAAAAGGCTTAACCATTGAAACAAGAGGTTTAACGCAGGTATTAACCGAAACATTAGACAGCCTGCAATCAGGATTGTTGGTAGCCATCGTAGTGATTTTTTTAATGCTGACGGCTAACTTTCAATCTTTCAAAGTATCGCTGGTTGTGCTTTGTACAGTGCCCGCTGTATTGGTAGGTTCGTTAGGGTTGTTGTTGCTTACCGGTTCAACGTTAAACCTGCAATCTTATATGGGTATGATTATGTCGGTAGGTGTATCTATCTCCAACTCCGTATTACTTGTTACCAATGCTGAAGAATTGCGGTTGAAAAATGGCAACGCTTTATTGGCTGCGAAAGAAGCTGCCTCAGTGCGCTTGCGTCCTATCTTAATGACGAGCGTGGCAATGGTAGTAGGCATGATTCCAATGGCATCGGGTCTTGGAGAAGCGGGCGATCAGTCTGCACCTTTAGGACGCGCTGTGATTGGTGGATTGATTGCTTCTACATTTGCTGCATTGCTCATTCTTCCCCTTGTATTTGCATGGGTGCAAAACAAAACCAGTACACAATCTATCTCACTTGACCCTGAGGATAAAGAAAGCAAACATTACGTTGCATCGCTTTACGAGACGGCGAGCTAATCAAATTTTTTTAAATGAAAACAAAAGTATTCATAACCATTTTGACAGTTGGCATTCTATCAGTGCTGTTGCAAAGCTGTCATTCTTCCGAACAAAAACAACAAGCCGCCAACACTCAACAACAGGTGGAGCCACCTGCTACCCAAGTGGCGTTGGTAAGTAAAGGGATGTTATCATCTGACATAAAAGTTCCGGGTGAATTACAGGCTTTTCAACAGGTAGATTTATATGCAAAAGTGAGCAGTTATGTAAAACAATTGTATGCTGATGTAGGCAGCGAAGTAAAGGAAGGACAATTGCTTGCAACGCTGGAAGCACCTGAAATCAATTCGCAATTATCGGCTTCAGAATCGAGGTTGAAATCATTTGAAGCAGTTTACATTGCCAGCAAAGCCAATTACGACAGGTTGCTCGAAACCAGTAAAACACCGGGTACCATTTCGCCCAACGATCTGGATTTGGCGAAGGCAAAACAAAACAGTGATTTAGCTCAATACCAGGCAGCAAAGGCTGCTTATAATGAAGTGATGAACAACCGTGATTATCTGACAGTAAAAGCGCCGTTTACGGGTGTTATTTCAGCACGCAATGTAAGCCAGGGAGCTTATGTAGGCCCTTCGGGAAAAGGCTCGGATTTACCGATGTTCACTTTGCAAACGCAACAAAAATTGAGACTGATTGTATCGGTTCCAGAAGCTTATACTTCTTATTTAACCGATAAAAGTGAAGTTAGCTTTACTGTTGTTTCGTTGCCCAACCAAACATTTAAAGCCCAGGTAAAAAGGTTAGCCGGCGCATTGGATCAGCGCCTGCGTTCCGAAAGAATAGAAATGGATGTTATAAATAATAACAAAAAGCTATTGCCAGGTATGGTGGCTGAAATTGTGATTCCGCTTCCGGCCCGGGACAGTGCTTTGTTGGTGCCGGCAAATGCCGTGGTAACTTCTACCGAAAAAATATATGTTGTGAAAATAGTGAACGGCAAAGCGAAATGGGTGACTGTGCAAAAGGGAAGAGCAACGGACAAAGAAGCGGAAGTATTTGGCGCTCTTCAGCCAGGCGATACAATAGTGGCACCCGCATCGGAAGAACTGCGTGATGGTATGCCTGTAGGTAAAACTACAATCGGGCAAGGCGGAGAATAAGCGTATGTTTTTGGGCAAAAACAAAAATGGTTTGTCCATATTTTATCTCATATAAACTCAGGTACTGTGCAATTGATAATAGTATTTGATGAAATGTAATGAGTGATAGAATTGCTAAATCATTGGCAGAATCGCTAACCGTCACTGCGAGGAACGAAGCAGTCTGTGGATGAGATAGTTAAAGAGATTTACAAATAGTAATCGTGCTTCCCTGATATAGCACAGACTGCTTCGTTCCTCGCAGTGACGACTCTAAAATTCAGGCAAAAACAAACATAGATCATTCAACAGTAGGTAAACTAAAATAAAATGTAGAGCCTTTATCTACTTCACTTTCTACCCAAATCTTTCCATCATGCCGGTGTATAATTTCGGCAGACAAATACAACCCGATACCAAAACCTGAAACCGATTTTGTAGCGTTGTTTTTTACCCGGTAATAGCGTTCGAACAATTTTTCTTTGTCTTCTTCCTGAATACCAATTCCCTCATCCTGTACACTCAACTGCGCCATGTTATCAACCTTTACACATGCTACATTGATAAGTGTATTGGCTGGAGAATATTTAACAGCGTTGCTGATTAAATTATTAATTACCTGTGCAATTTTATCTTTGTCTGCATATACATAGGTTGTTTCCACCGGGTGAAAAACAATCCGGTGAGTATTGTACAACGACTTCGTTTCTTCTTCCGATTCCTTTATCAGCACAGCCATATCAAAACGCGTTTTATCAATCAGCATTTTGCCAGATTCCAGACGCGATACATTTAGGAATCCATTAATCATGGTCGTCATTCTGACCACTTGCTTTTCCACCTTGCTCAATGCATCGGTTGTAAAAGCATCTTTGTTTTTACCCGCTTTTATTTGCATTACCTGGGCATAGGCTTTTAAAGTAGTCAGCGGAGTTTTTAATTCATGACTTACCATCGCAATAAAATCGTTCTTTCTTTGTTCGTCTTTCTTCTGTTCGGTAATATCTATTGATACTCCATAGAAGTAGGCACTGTTTCCGTTTTTATCTTTCTTAACATCACCAACAGCTTTTACCCAACGCGTTTCTTTATCATGAAAGCCAATAACCGTATGCTCCATGTTATACCTATCACCTGATGATATTGTATATTCGATAGCGCTGGAAGTTAATTGGCGGTATTCTTCCGGAATTTGCCGCAATACATGGTCAATGGTAATCATTTCATCTGCCCGGAATCCATATAGTTCCCTAAACCTTTCAGATGAAGTAAGTTCCATTGTGGTTAAGTTAATATTCCACGTGCCAATATTGGCGGCTGTAACAGCAGCGTTTAAAAGCTCTTCTGCCTGCTCTACTTTTTTCGCTGTTATTATCTGTTCAGTTACTTCAAATACAAACACCAATATTCCATCTACAATTCCTTTTGCATCTAAACGTGCCTGGTATATAAAGTTGAAATAACGGTCTTCAACAGGTCCGCCATCATAACTTGCCAGTGGTATCAGCAATCCATTTCCTTCAAATGTTTTTCCTGTTGTATAAACATTTTGCAGGATATCCCATATCGGTTGTCCTTTTACTTCGGGTACCGCTTCCAATAAAGGTTTGCCCAATAAATCTCTGCCGGGAAACAACTGCTGATAGGAGTGATTGACAAGTTCGAAGCAGAGTTCAGGCCCGTCTAAAACACAAATACCGGCAGGTGCCTGCATAAAAAAGCGGGTAAGGCGAGCTTCGCTTTCTTCAAGTTTACTGATGGTTTCTTCGAGGTATAGCTGTGTATCATTTAATTCATCGTTGGTAGATGATAGCTCTTCATTGATAGCAGCTAACTCTTCATTCAGTGCTTGCTGAGATTGCTGAGCCAATACCTGAGCCGTTATTTCCGTTGCCACTACAATAACACCTGTATTATTACCCTGCGCATCTTTAAAAGGATGATTGATAAAATTATAATAACCTTCCTGCATGGTGCCGTTGCGATACAAAATCACTTTCTCTTCATTGCCGTAATAAGGCTCTCCGGTTTGCAGCACCTTTTGCATGATTGCGTAATAAGGCTGATCTTTCATCTCCGGAAGTGCTGATAGAATGGGCTTGCCTACTATATCTCTTTTTCTGTTCCACAATGCAAGAAATGCATCGTTGATAACTTCCAGTTTCATTTCTTCCCCTGTAAAAAAACCCATTGGCACCGGCGACTGCATAATGATGCTGCGGAAGTTCTCTTCGCTTTGTGCCAGCGCTTTTGTGCGTAGCGCAATGCGATCTTCCAATTCTTTGTTTAATGTATATAGCTCGTCCTGAACCTTGTGCAGTGCTTCATTGGTTGCCTTTAATTCTTCATTGATTGTTGCCAGTTTCTCGTTCAATTCCTGTTCACGCTTTAAAGCTTCTTGTTGTTCTTTTGTCTGCTTTAGCAAATCCCGGTTCTTAACACGTTCAGTTACATCTATGGCTGTGTTCAGAATAGCCATCATTTCACCGTTATCCTTTTTAATGGCCTTGTATTCAAAATCGAAGTAGGAAGTTTGCATTTTACCGTCAACCATAAAGCTGGCAGCCGCTTCCGATGCCCCGTACGAAATACCGGTACGCCATACGTTTTTGAGTATATCAATAAAAGGTTGCCCTTCCAGTTCTGGCAGAGCCTCTTCCAGCTTTTTGCCAATTACGCTTTTGTCTTTATTCCAAAAACGGAGCAATGCATCGTTGGCAGAGCGAATGATAATATCTTCCGTTACATAAATTCCTGTGGCATTACTTGATAAATCCAGTACCTGTAGTACTTCCCTGTCAGTTAAGCTTACAACGTTATTGTTCATAATTCTACAAACCCATTAATATATTCAAATGTAAAAATTTGAGGCAGGCAAAATTGCGCCAGAATTTGTAAATAGCTAACTATAGGCAATCTTAAATTATTTTATAACGGCTAAATCTGTTTTCAAGAGCAACCAGTTGTAAGTAGGAGGGTTGGAATTGGGTTGTGAAAGATTACGTCAAAGATTGTGAGTATTTGTTTTTGCTTAAAAAAGTACTTGTTTGTGTTTTTAGGCAAAAACAAATGTGAAGCAGAAAAAGCAAACGAGATTAGTTTTTGTACCACATATTTCACTCATGGCAAATATTACAACCTGTTTACAAAAATATCACATATCGGTAATCTTGCAATAACAATAAGTTAACATACAGCCGCCAGTTTTGCTTCACGAAAAATAATCTGTTTATGAAGCACCACTACGCACTTGTAAAAATTACACTTACGTTTTTACTCATTTTTCTTTTGCATTTTCTTCTTCATGCACAAACCATTTCCGCACAAGGAAAAATTACCGATTCGGTAAGCAAGCAGCCCATTAGCAACGCAACTGTTAGCATTGTAAATAAAAAAACAGCAACCGCAACGAAAGCTGATGGTACCTTTTCGATCCAAGCTTCTGTAAACGATGAATTGCTGATTAGTTATGTTGGCTATACTAGTAAAACGGTGGTTACGGATGGTTCTTTTATGAACATAGAAATTGCACCCACATCAGCAACACTGAATGATGTTGTAGTAACAGCAACAGGTATTAAAAAAGAATCAAAGCGCTTGGGATATGCGATACAAACCGTGGATGCTTCGGCATTTACAAAAGCGCGTGAACCAGATCCAATCAATGCTTTAAAAGGTAATGTGGCTGGTTTAACTGTGAATATCACTCCGGAAATTGGCCATTCTCCTGATGTAATTATGAGAGGACAAACCGGTGTATTGTATGTGGTAGATGGCGTGCCTATCAGCTCAGACACTTATAACCTTAATGCTGATGATATCGAATCTTTTTCAATATTGAAAGGGCCGAGTGCTGCTGCATTGTATGGCTTCCAGGGGCAAAATGGTGCTATCATTATCAATACAAAAAAAGGCACAAAAGATAAAAGAGGTTTACAGGTAACATTCAATAACAGCACACAGTTTAATGGCAGCTTCATTGCTTTACCTAAGTATAATGATTTATATGGCCCTGGTGATAATGGCAAGTATGCATTTGGCGGAGGTGGCTCCAGCACTGCATCTTACTTTGGAAATGGTGCAGTAGGTGTGGGCGTAAACGATTATGATTATGATGTCTGGGGACCGCAATTCAGAGGTCAGCTTCTGCCACAGTTTGATGGCGAGTACGATCCTAATCAAACTTATACAACCACCTTTGCAGATGGAAGTACATACGCAGGGCACGTTAAGCCTACACCATGGATTGCACGTGGAAAAGATAACTTAAAACATTTTTTGCAGACTGGTTTGTTGCAAACCAATAGTATATCTGTAAGTTCATCAACCCAAAAAACTGATTTCAGACTTTCATTGGGAAATACTTACCAGCAGGGCATTGTACCGAATACGATGCTTAACAATGGAAACTTTACAGCAAGCCTAACCCAACGGTTTAATAATAAGCTGAGCGCCAGTGCTTATTTCAATTACAGCAGGCAATCAACACCAAACATACCTGATGTAAACTACGGCCCTAACAGTATCATATACAACATTATTATCTGGGGAGGTGCAGATTGGAGCGTTAACCAGCCAAATATTCGCAATTACTGGCAACCTGGTAAAGTTGGTCTTGAACAAAACTATGCAGAGTATTATCGGTATAACAATCCATGGTTTATGTCGTATCAATGGTTGCGTGGCCATTATCAAAACAATGAATATGGCTATTTATCATTAAACTATAAATTGAACAAAGACATTGACTTTCAGTTCAGGCCCAGCATGACGGCTTATGATATGTTTAATTCCGAAAAGCTGCCTTATTCTGCCGGTGTATATGGAAGACCGTTAAGACAAGGCGATTACAGAGAAGACAGAAGATCTTTATTTGAATCGAATGAAGAATTGCAGGCAAGATTTAATCATAACAATATTGCAGGATTTTTAGATGTTTCAGCGTTGGCTGGTGCTAACGCAAGAAATTTTAGTTTCAATTCAGACTTTGAATCTACCAATTACCTTAATGTGCCTGGCATCTACTCTTTTTCAAACTCTCAGGGTGCGCTTACCGGCAGCAGTTTTAATTCCAGCCTGCTGGTATTAAGTGCTTACTATTCGGTTGATGCAGGATACAAATCATATCTTACTGCAAACGTAACAGGCAGAGTTGATAGATCATCATCACTTCCATCCAATACGAATAGTTATTATTATCCATCTTTTAATCTGGCAACTGTTGTATCTGAATATGTGAAGTTGCCTAAAGCAATCTCTTTTTTCAAACTAAGAGGCTCTTATGCAGAGAGTAAAGCAGGTGGTACGACTCCCTATTTTTCTCCTAATGTTAGTTCTACGCCTGCAGCAGGTTATGGATATACTTATTACTCTCCTTATGGCGGACCTACTTACCAGTTTAATCAAACCTACAATCAGTCGCCTACATATAGCGGCCAAAGCAGCGCTAAATACAGCGATCAGTTGATTGATCCAAGCATTATAACGAATAGCAGAAAGGCTTTGGAATTTGGTGCGGATTTACGATTTCTTGAAAATAAGATTGCTTTAGATGTTACAAGATATCATTACAGAGATGTAGGAATTGTAAGCAAAAATATCCCCCAATCTACAGGTTATTCTACTTATCTCACTAATGGTAATGTATTTTCTAATGATGGATGGGAAGCAACATTAAATGCAAAAGCTATCACCAATCCCAAAGGTCTCAATTGGAACATTACTGTAAACTATGCAAGCTATCTAAGAAAGTGGATCAACTATTCCAATCCTGATAATTACGAAAACAATGGCAAACGTGTTGATCTTGTATATGGAGACGCATTTGCAAGAACGCCTGATGGTAAAATGGTTATTGATCCGGCAAGCGGTGTGTATTTGCGTTATTCTGATTTGGGTGTTTCTGCAAAAAAAATATATGGTCATGCCGATCCTGATTTTCAATGGGGTGTTGTAAACACATTTACTTATAAAAACCTTTCACTGCACTTTCAATTCGATGGTATGGTAGGTGGCGTGATGGAAGATTATGTAAGAAAGAAAACTTTGCAGGGTGGCCGACATATTGAAAGTGCAACCGGTGCATTTGGTGCAGCACGGCCTTCAGATGAAGCAAATATTGCCGCTTATCTGGGCCAGGGTGTTAACTTAACCGGAGCACCCATTCAATTGGATGCGATTACGGGTCAAATCACCAATATGAAAGATCTTACAGAAGCAACCAATGCCACCAAAAGCCAGGTGCAACCTTTTGTAACACGCATGGCTTCTATACCTGATTTAGACATTATCAAGAAAACGTATGCTAAGTTGAGAGAGGTAACCATATCATATAATTTACCTCAAAATTTAATTGGCAGATCATTTATTAAAACGGCAAGTGTATCGTTTGTGGGCAGAAATCTTTTATACTTTTTCCCCAACCGGTATAAAGATGTTGATGTTGACCAATATACGCAAGATGCCGGCTCTGGCCTTCAAACACCAACTGTGCGCAGTTATGGCTTTAACCTTAACCTGAATTTTTAAATAACAAATTAAAGAAAGAAATTATGAAATCTCTTACATACCTTATAATGTTTTGTGCGGGAGTTATGCTTATATCATCCTGCAAAAAACAAATAACCGAGAAACAACTAAATCCTAATAACCCGGAAAGTGTGCCTGCCCAATTAATATTGGGCACCGTGCTTACAGATATTTCCGGAACAGGAAGTGCAGGCAATCTTGGCGGTATTAACTCCTGGAGCAGTGTGCACGCATGGAACCAATACCATTGCCAGAACTACGATTACTATGGCAACAACATTTATTCATGGACGGGTGATAATGCCTCTTTCGATCCCTATCTTGTGATGAAAAATGTGCAAAGAATGGACAGTGAGTATACGGTTAGAGGCGGCGCTGTATTAAATCCTTATGAAGCGATTGGAAGGTTTGTAGATGCTTATTATTATTATAATCTTGCTATGCTGTTTGGCGACGTGCCTTTAACAGATGCTTTGAAAGGCGCTGCCAACCTTACCCCTGCATATAGTGTACAAAAAGATGTTTTTAATTATGTATTAAATGAATTGGATACAGCCAATACCGAAATGACAGCATTGGTTACCAAAAGTGATAATACGCTTTCTTCTTCACAGGATATTTATTATGGCGGTGATCTTTCAAAATGGCAAAAAGCGGTAAACGCTTACAAGTTAAGAGTGTTAATAGAACTCAGCGCTAAAGCTTCTGATGCAACTTTAAATGTTCCTGCGCAGTTTGCTACAATTATAAATAACCCTTCCAAATATCCAATATTCACCAGTCAGGATGATGATTTGAAATTTGTATATAATCCTGGTGGTTCTAATACATACAGCACTTATCCATTTAATCCAAGCAATTATGGTTCTATTGCACAGCGGTACAATATGGCTTCCACTTATGTAAGTACATTAACCAATCTTATGGATCCACGTGTGTTTATAACCTGTGAGCCTGCTTCAGCTTTGTGGAACGGTACTTCCGACCCTTGTCAATTTCAATATTTTGTAGGCGCCAGCACCGGCGAACCCTTGTCAACCATGTATCCAAATGCAAGCGCAGGCAAATATTCATTCATAAACAGAAGGCGCTATTATTTTGATTTCACCGGTGAACCAGATGTGCTGGTGGGTTACAAAGAAATGCTGTTTAATATTGCCGAAGGTATTGAACGAGGCTGGGTAATGGGCAATGCAGAAACCTATTATCAAAATGGTATTACAGAATCTATGAAATTTTATGGAATTGATGTAAACAATAAAAGTTTTAACGCTTACTTTTTACCGCCGGGTGCTAATTCTCCTTCACAGGCACAGGCTTATCCTTTTGCATTTAATTTTAGTAATTATTATGCACAAAGCGGCGTAAAGCTTTCGGCCTCATCCGCTGCTGCTATCAATCAAATTGTGACGCAGAAATACATAGCCATGTTTGAAAACTCAGGTTATGAAGCCTATTACAACTGGAGAAGAACGGGTGTGCCTGCCTTTCAATCTGGAAGTGGTGTAGGAAACAATGGTGTAATACCGAAAAGATGGGCATACCCTGTTTCGGAACAAACGCAAAATACTAAGAACTGGAACGCTGCACTTACTAACCAGGGTTTTAGCACAGATGATTTGAATCAAGCCATCTGGTTGGTTAAATAATGAAGCAAGCTGGTAGCTGTATCAAACTATATTTAATACATAATATAATGGCAAATAAACAACCCTTTTCCATCTTATTTCTTTAGTAAGCAAAGGCGATGCTTGTCGAAGCATTGCCTGATTTTAGAACAAAAACAAACTCACACATACATGAAATTTTTAGCTGGCTTTTTAATGCTCATCTTTATTGGTTCAAACGCTTTCACTCAAAAAGTCAAAACAGAAAATGTAGTGATTGTTACGCTGGATGGAATGCGATGGCAGGAAGTATTTGGCGGTTCCGATTCTGTTTTAATCAACAATGTAAAATACTCGCATGATACCGCCGGGCTAAAGGCAAAATTTTGGAATGATGATTCGCTGGAAAGAAGACAAAAGTTGTTTCCTTTTTTATGGAATACAGTAGCAAAAGAAGGCCAGTTGTATGGCAATCGTCATTACGGAAATGATTTCAATAACGCGAACCCTTATTGGTTTTCTTATCCCGGCTACAACGAAATTTTCACCGGCTATCCCGATACTGCAGTAAACTCGAACGATAAAATTTTGAACAAAAACAAAAATGTGCTGGAGTTTATTAATCAGCAAAAAGGCTACGAGGGAAAAGTTGCTGTATTCAGCACATGGGATGTATTTCCTTATATTCTGAACGCCAAGCGCAGCGGGCTTTTCATTAATTCTGATGTGGATTCGTTACCTTTCCATTCGCCGCAATTCGATATTATCAATCAAATTCAGTTTCTCACTCCAAAACCTATTGGTGTACGTCCAGATGTGCTCACTTACATAGCTGGCAAAGAATATCTGAAAGAATACAAACCGAAAGTATTGTACATTGCTTTTGATGAAACAGACGACTATGCGCACGCAGGTGCTTACGACCAATACTTAAGCAGCGCACATGCAGAAGATAATATGATAAAAGATTTGTGGACAACCTTGCAAATGATGCCGCAATACAAAAACACAACAACACTAATTGTTACCTGTGATCATGGAAGAGGCGATGAAGTAAAGGATGAATGGCGGGATCATGGACAAAAAATAAAAGACGCCAATCAACTTTGGCTGGCAGTAATCGGACCTGACACGAAGGGTACGGGTGAGCAAAAACAACCGCAACAATTGTATCAAAAACAAATTGCTACAACCATCGCTTCTTTGCTGGGCTTAACTTTTAAACCAGAACATGAGGTTGGTGCACCTATCGAAAGCATTTCAAAAAAATAATGCCCGCACAAAGGTTCTCAGCTTTCTATAGCAATATCTTGCTGTATCCGTTTTATTAATTTCAATTTAAAAAATGCAAACAGAGCAATCAATTTCAGCAAAACAAACCACTAATGAAATCATGGATTTGTTTGCCCAATATGGTAATAACGATTACGATGGAGAACCTGTAACACAAACCTCGCACATGGTGCAATGTGCTATGCTTGCCATGCAATCCAGTGCCGATCAGGAACTGGTATTGGGTGCTTTTCTGCACGACATCGGGCATTTAATCGGGCATAAACAAAAAGCTGCAGATATGAAGGGATTGGGCGCGGTAAACCACGAAGCTATTGGTGCAGCGTATTTACAAAAGCATCATTTTGGAGAGCGCATTTGTGCAGTAGTAGAAGGCCATGTGGCTGCCAAACGTTACCTCGTGGCAACCGATAAAAATTATGCTGAAAAATTATCTGCTGCAAGCCGCGAAACCCTGCGCTGGCAAGGCGGTGCCATGAATGAAGAAGAAGTAAAAATGTTTGAGAAGCATCCTTATTATAAAGAAATCATCCAGGTACGTTTATGGGATGAAGGTGCGAAAGATGGCAACGCCGTGTTGCTTCCGATGAACTTATTTAAAAACTTTATTGAAGATTATTTGAGCCATAGAAGCTGACATGGTAGTTCAAAAGCAATCGTCGTTATCGTCTTACATCGAACTATTATTATCTGTCACATCTGTTATTTTATAAAAAGAAACATGAATAACATTCAACTTGTCGTGTTCGACATTGCAGGCACTACCGTAAAAGATAATGGTGAAATTGCTGCCGCTTTCTGGACGGCTTTAAAGGAATATAGTTACGCTGTTCCCATGAATAAAATCAACGCGCTGATGGGTTATAAAAAGCCAGAGGCAATCCGCAGGATTGTTGAAGAATATGAGCAAAACAAAACCCATGTTACGGATGATTATATCAACGCGATACACGAACGTTTTTTGGAACTGATGATTGAGCATTATCAATCAACAAAGGAAATCGTTCCACTGCCAAACGTGATGGAAGTGTTTTCTTTTTTGAAAGAAAACCGGATTAAAATCGGGCTGGATACAGGCTTCTCTAAAAATATTACTGATGTAATTGTAAACCGTTTGAACTGGCTGAATGATGAAGTAGTTGATTACGTGGTATCAAGCGATGAAGTGCCTGCAGGTCGCCCTCATCCTTACATGATTCAACGCATGATGAATGAAGCAAACATTACCGATGCAAAAAAGGTGATTAAAGTAGGCGATACCGAGGTGGATGTGCAGGAAGGTAAGAACGCAAATTGTTTGTATTCCATCGCGGTTACAACGGGTGCTTTTACGCGGGAAGAATTGGAGCCTTACGAGCCTTCGTTTATTATTGACGATATAAAAGATGTCATTGACATTCTTCTCAATTCATAGTACATGCTTCATTCAAAAAGTTTGGAACAACGCCTGGCAAAAGCGCCTTTATCGCTCATCGCCATTTACGCGGCGCTGTGTTCGTTTGGCGTTTATTTTTGCATGTATGCTTTTCGCAAGCCCTTTACAGCTGCGGCTTTTGAGGGCTTGTCGTTCATAGGAATGTCTTATAAAGTATGGCTCGTAATTGCACAGGTTATCGGTTATATGTTGAGCAAATTTTATGGCATTCGTTTCATCTCAGGTTTGGATAAAAGCAAACGTGCTGTCAGCATCATTGTACTCATTTTTATCTCCTGGGTAGCTTTGTTTTTATTCGCAATTTCACCCCCTCCTTATGGCATTCTTTTTCTTCTCATTAATGGTTTTCCACTGGGTTTGGTTTGGGGCCTGGTGTTTTCTTTTTTAGAAGGAAGACGAGCTACCGAGTTTATGGGAACGGTGCTTGCCGTGAGCTTTATTTTTTCTTCGGGCGTGGTTAAAACAGTCGGTAAAAGATTGATGATGAACTGGAATGTAAGTGAAATGTGGATGCCCTTTATAACGGGCGCTATATTCTTCCTTCCAATGCTGTTGTTTGTTTGGTTATTGAACCATGTGCCACCACCAACCCCTGAAGATATTCAACACAGAACGGTACGAAACCCAATGACAAAAGAGGAACGCAAACGGTTTATTGCGGCCTTTCTTCCTGGCATTGTTATTATTGTGGCTTCTTATGTTTTGCTAACGATACTGCGCGATTTCAGAGATAATTTTTCCAATGAGTTGTGGGTGGAATTGGGTTATGGAAATCAGCCCGACATCTTTGCACAAACCGAAACCGTTGTATCACTCATCGTGCTCTTTTGCATGGGCGCATTGGTATTGGTAAAAAACAATTTGAAAGCTTTCCTCATCAATCATTACATCATTATTTGCGGTTATGTTGTGGCTTTGCTGGCAACCTTACTATTTATGAACCAACGCATCAACGCAGTGGTTTGGATGACAGGTGTAGGAACGGGTTTGTATTTAAGTTATGTGCCGTTTAATGCTTTGTATTACGAGCGCATGATTGCAAGCTTTCGCATTAAAAGCAACGTAGGCTTTTTAATGTATGTGTCTGATTCATTTGGCTATCTGGGTAGCGTGTTTGTGCTGCTTGCAAAAAGCTTTTTCGGACTTCATCTCTCATGGACTTCTTTCTTCATTCAT
This sequence comes from uncultured Chitinophagaceae bacterium, assembly GCA_963847085.1. Taxonomy (GTDB): domain Bacteria; phylum Bacteroidota; class Bacteroidia; order Chitinophagales; family Chitinophagaceae; genus Ilyomonas. The sequence goes on from CAWJYO010000009.1 coordinate 384,429, forward strand.
CTTGTTCTTATCATTTCATTATTTGGTATCGGCGCCACCATTGCAGCGGCTGTTTATTTTAAAAGGAAATACCATTCTGCAGAACAAAAACGACAAAGTAAAATAATATATGCCGCATAAAACTGCGATCGTAATTGGTGCCGGTATTGTTGGACTGGCAATGGCTAAAAGCCTTGCTGATAAAGGGTTTGCTGTTACTGTATTTGAACGGAACCAAAAAGCAGTGGGCGCTTCCATCCGCAATTTTGGTATGATCTGGCCCATCGGGCAAAGCGGGCATTTATATGAACGAGCTATGCGCAGCAAAAGGATTTGGAAAGAGATATGCACCGAAGCGAAGCTGTGGTATAACGAAAGTGGTAGCCTTCATTTGTGTTATAACGAATTGGAATGGCAGGTAGTGAATGAGTTGGCAGAATTGATGCAAAAACAAAGGCGTGTAAAGGCTTTGAATAAAAAAGAAGCGATTCAAAAAAGCGAAGCCATCAATCCAAACAATTTGTATGGCGCATTGTGGAGCGAAGATGAAATGATTATTGAATCGAGAGTTGCGATTGAAAAATTACCTTTGTTTTTGACCGAAAAATATGGCGTGCAATTTCACTTCAACACAGCAATCAGTTATGTTTCATATCCCAATGTTTTTTCGGGCGAAAGTCGCTGGAATGCTGATGTAATCTATGTTTGCAGCGGTGCCGATTTTGAAACGCTCTATCCTGATGTGTTTCTCAACAATCATTTTACCAAATGCAAATTGCAGATGATGCGCTTGACTGCACAGCCAAATAATTGGAACATCGGCCCCTCGCTTTGCGGTGGCTTATCGCTGGTTCATTATAAAAGTTTTGAAGCGGCTGCTTCTTTATCAAAATTGAAAAAGCAGTACGAAGAAACAATGCCTGATTATTTAAAATGGGGCATTCATGTAATGGTTTCACAAAACGGTGAGAGCGAGTTAACCATTGGCGATAGCCATGAGTATGGTTTGGTACACGACCCGTTTGACAAGCAATTCATCAATGACCTTATCATTGCTTATCTCAAGCAATTTGCCCAATTTAAAAACTGGAATCTGGCGCAAAGCTGGAATGGAATTTATCCTAAAAAAACAGATGGCAAAACCGATTTTGTTCATCATCCCGAAGAAGGCGTAACCATTGTTAATGGCTTGGGCGGCGCAGGCATGACGCTCTCGTTTGGTTTTGCAGAAGAAGTAGTAACAGCAATGATGTAAGGTTTGCTTATTAATTTCTTAATCCTTTATTCATAATCAGTTCATATTTGGAGACGAATTTTGCAGCGGAAGTTTTTCTTATGTGTAAACGAGCTTGATATTCTTATCAGGCTTTGTTGTTTTAACGCACTCGTAGCTCACCATTCAAAACTCATAGCTTCTTCGTAATCATAATAAAACCGTAATCTTCACATAACAATTTCGTCATACACAATACATCAACTTTGTAATCATCCATTTATCTTTTTATATGTACACAAAAACGGAAAAGCGAAAAGTTGAAGTTGTTATTATTTCCGATGTTCACTTAGGCACGTATGGTTGTCATGCCGAAGAGTTGTTGCTGTATTTAAAAAGCATTCAGCCGGAGATTTTGGTGTTGAACGGCGACATTATTGACATCTGGCAATTCAGCAAAAGTTACTTTCCCAAAAGCCACATGAAAGTGGTAAAATACCTGATGAAACTCATTGGCAACGGCGTAAAAGTGTATTATATACCGGGCAACCATGACGAAATGCTGCGCCGCTTTGCAGGCTTCGAACTGGGTACATTCTCCATAAAAAATAAGGTTGTTTTAAAGCTCCATAATACCAAAGCATGGATATTTCACGGAGATGTATTTGATGTTACGATGCAGCACTCGCGCTGGCTGGCGAAGCTTGGTGCTATTGGTTACGACATACTGATTCTTATCAATCGTTTTGTCAACTTTTTCTCTGAAAAAATATTGAAAAGAGGCAAGGTTTCTCTTTCCAAAAAAATAAAAGACAGCGTAAAAACAGCCGTAAAGTTTGTGAACAATTTTGAAGATACGGCTGCAGATATTGGCATCTCTAACGAATACGATTACGTGATTTGCGGGCATATTCACAAGCCCGAAATGAAAGAGGTAGTTACCGAAAAAGGTAGTATTGTTTACCTTAACTCCGGCGACTGGATTGAGAACTTAACCGCACTGGAATATGCTGATAAAAAATGGTGCATTTACAAACATGACGATGCTTTATTTGCTGATGACGAAGATACTGTTGTGGAAGATGAACCAGATAATAACAAGCAGTTGTTCGATCATCTGGTGATGGAATTTAATCTGATGAACCGTTCTGTATAATTTGTTTTTGCATGAAAATTTTATATGCCATACAAGGCACAGGCAACGGGCATTTGAGCCGTGCAAGAGATATTATACCACATTTACAAAACAAAGGCGAACTGGATATTTTGGTAAGTGGAACGGAAGCAGATGTATCGCTTGATTATCCCATCAAATATAAACTGAGCGGATTAAGTTTCGTGTTTGGAAAGAAAGGCGGTGTTGACATTAAAGCTACCTATAAAAAAGGCAATGCAAAGCGGTTATGGAAGGAAATAAAAGCATTGCCGGTACATAATTATGATATCATCATTAACGATTTTGAACCCGTAAGCGCATGGGCTTGTTTCTTTGCACACAAAGCTTGTATTGGATTAAGCCACCAGGCCGCGGTTGCCAATCATCATTCACCAAAACCTAAAAGTATTGACATCGCAGGCGCAGCCTTGCTGCGATACTATGCACCTGTTACAAAGCAATATGGATTTCATTTTAAGCAATATGATAAAAACATTTACACACCGGTTATCAGGCAACAAATCCGCGAGCTTATAGTAACCAACAAAGGGCATTATACAGTGTATCTGCCGGCTTATGATGACAAGCGAATTATCAAAATAGCATCGCAGTTTCCACACATCAGATGGCATGTGTTTTCAAAGCACAACAAAACGGCTTTTACAAAAGGAAATATAAGCATACATCCCATCAACAACGAAGCTTTTATTGTAAGTATGGCGAGCGCAGAAGGAGTGTTGTGCGGTGCTGGTTTTGAAACGCCTGCCGAAGCTTTGTTTTTGCACAAAAAACTAATGGTGATACCCATGAAAGGCCAGTACGAGCAGCAATGCAATGCAGCCGCGCTTAAACAAATGGGTGTGCCTGTAATTAAAAGCTTAAAACAAAAACATCTGCCCAAAATCAAAGAGTGGATTGCTTCCAAAACAATCATAGAGGTAGATTATAGTGATGAAACGGAATCCATTATTGATGAGGTTTTATCTAACCATTCAACAAAGGTTTCACATGCCGTTGTGCCCCTTGGCTCTTTTAAAAAATTCAAGCATTTATTGTTAAACAAACTGCTTCCTAAGATGACCCGTTAACGTATGAAGATTTGCAAAGACGATTTTGATGCCGGCTTCAATTGGGGTGTTTCTACAGCGGCTTACCAGATAGAGGGAGCGTATAAAACCGATGGCAAAGGGCTTTCCATTTGGGATGTATTTGCCAATAAAAAAGGTAATATCTCATTTAATCAAAACGCCAATATTGCCTGCGATTTTTATCACCGTTATGCGCAGGATTTAGTGTTGATGCGCAGTCTCAATATTCCCAATTATCGCTTCTCACTTTCCTGGAGTCGTTTGTTTCCCGAAGGCACAGGTAAAGTCAACCAAAATGGAATTGATTTTTATAATCGTGTGATTGATTTTTGTTTGGAATTAGACATTGAACCCTGGGTTACTTTATACCATTGGGACTTGCCGTATGCTCTTGAAAAAAAGGGGGGCTGGACAAACCGGAAAATCATTCATTGGTTTAGCCATTATGTAGAGTGTTGCATTCAATATTTTGGCGATAGAGTAAAGAATTGGATGGTGCTAAATGAGCCGATGGTGTTTACAGGCGCGGGTTATTTTTTAGGCATCCATGCGCCGGGCAAAAAAGGGTTATCAAACTTTTTACCGGCTGTGCATCACGCAACGCTTTGCCAGGCCATAGGAGCAAGAATTGTAAAAGATACGGACAGCAGTTGTAAAGTGGGTACAACATTCTCTTGCTCATTCATTGAACCGCTCACCAACAGCAACGCTGATATTGCTGCCGCTGTGCGCGTAGACACGTTATTCAACCGCTTGTTTATTGAGCCATTGCTGGGGTTGTATTATCCTATTCAACGCCTTCCTCTTTTAAAACAAATAGAAAAATACATGCAGCCCGGCGATGATAGCTTACTCCAGTTTGACATGGATTTTATTGGCATTCAGAACTACACACGCGAAGTTGTAAAACATAGTTATTTCATGCCGTTTATAAATGCACAAATTGTAAAAGCCAGCGCACGCAAAGTAGAAACAACTGCCATGAATTGGGAAGTGTATCCTGAATGTATTTACAAGATGCTGAAAGATTACAGTGCTTATAAAAATATGCCGCAGATGATTGTTACCGAAAACGGAGCTGCCTTTCCTGATGCCCTTGTAGATGGGGTAATTAACGATACAAGACGCATTGGTTATATTCAGCAACACTTACAGCAAGTGTTGAAAGCGCGGCGGGAAGGTGTGCAGGTGAACGGTTATTTTATCTGGACGTTCATGGACAATTTTGAATGGGCAGAAGGTTATCATCCACGCTTTGGTTTGGTGCATGTTGATTTTGCTACGCAGAAGCGCATAGTGAAAGCTTCGGGCAAATGGTACAGTCAATTTTTGGAAGGTGCTTTGGTAATGGGATGAAATAAACAGAAGATGATGAACAATGAGAAGAAACTTTAAAAACAATGGTTACATATTAGACAATACCAAAATTTAAGAAGATTGATAATGCTACTGTACTGCATAATTTCGAGTGGAGTTGATTGGAAAAACAGTAAAGGATAATTGAGATAAGTTGATATAAATTAATTTGCCTTAACCAAGACATATTGCGTTTTTAAAACAGGAACATTGCCATGAGTATCACCAATGTTATAATCTGCTTTTAGCTTATATACCATTATTTTAAAGAGAAACATTGCTGTCTAGCATTGACTGCCTTCCAATATGCTAGAAAAATAAATAAAAATAAACTTTCAATGTTAAATTATTATTATCTTTTTTTGCGCATACAGGAATGTATATTTCTATGATAAAAAGCCTTTGTGCGTGTATCGGTTGCTTGTTTTCTCTTACCATTGCTTATACACAGGATACAGCAAAAGCATTTAAGCCGTATGGCGTACTTAGCGGCTACTTTTTTGGCGATTATGCTTATAAAACAGCAGCCGATTCTCTGAAAAGAGGCAATACAGAATATTCCAATATGCCTGCGGGGCAGTCTTTGTTTAACATCCGGCGGATGTATCTAAGTTATAATTATTACCTGTCGCCCAAATTTACTTCCGAGCTTGTTTTAGCTTACGAAGGGCAAACTGCCACTACCAGTACCCGTAATATCTTTATAAAGTACATGAACATTAAGTGGAGTAATGTATTTAAAAGAACCGATCTGCTGTTTGGGCAGTTGCGGATTCCTTTTATTTTAAACATGGAAAACTTATATGGCTACCGCTCTATTGAAAAAACAGTTGCTGATATGCGCGGAATTGCTCCCAGCAGCGACCTGGGTATTGCCGTGCAGGGAAGATTAAATAAAAAGAAACTATTGCCTATAGTCTAATAGTTGCCAATGGTGCTGGCGTACATCCTGAAAATGATAAATACAAAAGATTGTACGCAAATGTGAACGGTAAATTGCTGAACGATAAACTAAATATTGATCTTAACTACAGCTACGAACTGGCGTCGGCAGCTATACATAAAGCGCGGAATAGTTACAAGGCGGGCATGGTATATAAAACGCCACAGATAACAGTTGGCGCTGATTTTTTTGATGATAATCTGATGCATTATGCCGATGCTGTTCCCCCACAAATAACGGATACCGTTGCAGTGAATGAACGTGCAACCGGCGTCTCTTTTTTTGTTACTAAAAAATGGACGGATAAGATTGCTTCTTTTGCGCGGTACGATTATTATAATCCCGATACTAGGTTCAATGAAAAGAATAGGTATATTAATTCATACGAAACTAATACAGAGCAATTTTTTACTGCGGGGATAGATTATCAGCCGATACAAAGCGTACATATTATGCCGAATATCTGGTACAACCATTATCACAATAAAATACAGGCAAACTAATATCCCCGGCATCAGCAATGCCGATGTATTACTACGCTTAACCGTATATGTATTGTATAAATAAGCGTAGAACAATTTTCAGTTTTTAGAAGAAACAAATAAGACTGTAAATCACGAACAAGTAAATACGAAAGAAACATCACACCAGCGAATTACCTGTAAAACTAAAAGCACTACTATCAAAATGCTAAACCAAAGATTTATTACCAATTTTACTGAGTAATAGAAAGTAATAGCAGAGATGATGCGTTTACAGTATAGATATTACTAATGAACAGACAACAATGGACAATAACTTCTATTACAAATTCATCAAACCCGATAAATTGCTTGCCGATTTTGTAGAAAGTATCGGCATGTTTTATTATTCATCAAATGAAGCGAAAGAAGTTGTTATCATACCTGATGGAAAAATTGATTTGTTTTTCCTGCAATCTGAATCGGGTTCTTTTCAGGTTACACTTACGGGCTTAGAAACAGCACCAAAACAAAGAATCATTCCGCCAAAAACATTCTTTTTCGATATCAATTTTAAACCACTAGCCCTTGAATATATTTTACATACTACCGTTGCTGATGTATTAAATAGTGCAAAAGATTTACCGGATGATTTTTGGAATTTCAGTGCTGAAGATTTGAAAATATTGATGTGTTTTATACAAAAGCATCGCAAAAAATAAAAGAACTTTTACCTAAAGAAATTGATGAAAGAAAACGCAGATTGTTCGAATTAATTTATGCATCAAACGGCGAGATGAGCGTAAAAGAACTTTCTCAAAAAGTGTTTTGGAGCAGCCGGCAAATCAATCGTTATTTCAACCAGCAATTCGGGCTTTCATTAAAAGCCTATTGCAACATTTTGCGCTTTAGAGCATCGTTAGAACACATCGCACAAGGCAAGCTTTTCCCCGAGATGGCTTTCACAGACCAAACCCATTTCATCAAGCACATAAAAAAGTTTTCCGGCGTCGTGCCTAAAGAATTGTGCAAAAACAAAAACGACCGATTTGTACTATTATCCGTCTTAAAGCAGCAATAGTTTTGCAGCCGTACCAAACGTTGTAATATAAGAATAATGATAGTGATTGGGGCGTGCCGGCAAGCTATTGCAAGCCGTCGGGCTATCCGCTGCAAGTCCGGCACAAAAGCCAGCGCACAAAAGCTTCACCGGGCTTTTCGCTGCTATCCCTCACGCGCTGCCGCATTTGTAATTGCTTGGTATTTGCGCCATACATTTTGTTTTACAACCAAATTAAATTTTAAAAAATGCTGATAAAAAATAAATCAATAGCAATCGTTGGTGGCGGTCCCGGAGGATTAATACTGGCAAGGCTTTTACAATTGAAAGGTGCGGCTGTAAAAGTATATGAAAGAGACTTTAATAAAGATGCCCGTTTAGTAGGTTCACCACTTGACATGCATGAAGAATCGGGCATGGCGGCTTTACGAAAAGCAGATTTATTGGAAGAGTTTAAAAAGAATTTTCGTCCCGGCGCAGATAGAATGATTATTGTAAATGAACATGCAGAAATATTTTACAGCGACCACGACACCAAGCGGGCTGAAGATTTTGGCAATGAATATTTTCGTCCTGAAATAGACCGTGGCCCGTTAAGAAATATATTGCTGGAATCTTTACAACCTCAAACAGTCGTATGGAACAGCCATTTTATTTCAATGCAAAAACAAACCGAAGGTTGGGTCTTGCATTTCAAAAACGGTTCGTCTGCTTATGCAGATATTGTAATTGCTGCTGATGGCGCTAATTCTAAAATCCGTCCATACATCACAAACAGCAAAGCTTTTTATTCAGGCATTACAATGCTTGAAGGCAATGTTCACAATGCAGAAAAAGCAGCGCCCAATATGTATGCATTGGCAAATGGCGGAAAAATAATGGCTTTCGGAAATGCAAAAGATTTATTGCTTGGTCAAAAAGGCAACGGCGATTTAGGTTTTTATGCAAGTTTTAAAGCAGATGAGGTCTGGTCAACAAACAATGGCTTGGATTATTCTGATAAAGCAAAAATGCTGACAATGGTTTAAAACAGAATATTCCGAATGGAGTACTATTTGGTACGAACTGTTTGAAAACGCAGCAACGCCTTTTATCCCGCGTCCCATTTATTGTGCCCCTTTAGATCAAACCTGGGAAGCCTTACCCAATTAACAATGATTGGTGATGCCGCACATGTAATGCCGCCCTTTGCAGGAGAAGGTGCCAATATGGCTATGTTGGATGCTTTGGAATTGAGTGAATGTGTAACGTCTGATAAATACAATACGTTGCAGGAAGCCATTTCTTTTTATGAAACCGACATGCGTAAAAGAGCAGCCATCGCAGCACAGGAATCGCTCCAAAATGGCGAGAGGATGCATTCGGAAGATGCTTTGAATACGATGTTGAATTTTTTTAGAGGGCATTAAAAACGAACGATAGCAAAAGCATTTACACTATGGCGGCTCGACGTTAAATGCTCAACTGTTTATCATCGGTCGTTATACTCAATTCGGATGACAAAATGGGTAGTGTTCTAAAATGTATGATTAAACACATAGGAACATAACAAAATAGGTTTCACATCAATTTTCTATGTGTGCTTTCCTATGTACTTATGACTCTATGGTTTCAAAATGATCATACATTTTGCAACACCCCCCAAAATGTAATGGCTAACACAGGGTAAAGCCGGCACTCGTTGTACGTTAATATATCAAACACTAACTGTTTTACTTTTTATCAGCTTGATATGTAATTTTAAAAATAGTTCCTTGCAGGTCATCCGCTATATATAAAGCGCCATCAGGGCCTTGCGCAATACCCATAGGACGGTGGTGCAAAGTACTTTTTGAAGCGCTTGCATTGGCTTCCATAAAATGATCCGCAAACACTTCCCATGTTCCTGCCGGCTTGCCATCTTTGAAAGGTATAAATGCAACAAAATAACCTTTTTGTAAGGGCTGCGACTGGCCGTGAAATACAATGAAGGCGCCATTTCTATATTTCTCCGGAAATATATTTCCCGTATAAAACAGCAGATCGTTGGGAGCTAAGTGTGCCGGAAAATCGGCAACCGGATTGATGTATTTGTTGTCAACTGATTTCTTTCCATCACCACCATATTCGGGAGCTATCATTTTCTTATGCTGGAAAGGATCGTAGTATATATAAGGCCAGCCCGCATCGTCACCTTTATGGAGCTCATACATTGTTTCGGCTGGTAATGATTTATCCTGTTCTGCGGTATAAAGTTTTGGAAATTTTGCATGCAAACCCCCACGCCCGTGCTGCAATGCAAATAACGAATGGGTGGCTTCATTCCAGTCAAGCCCCACCATATTTTTCAATCCCCGTGCATAATGAACCGCATCAGCATAGCTTTGGTTCTGTTTGTTGGTGCTGAATTGCCAGACGCCACCTACTGAGTCCAACAGCGGACAATTTACAATACCATGTCCTGAAGCATCCGTGCAAGTCTCGTCATAAGAGCCAACTGCAACATATAAATTGTTATTATCATCAAGTGCAATTGCTTTTGCATTGTCTCTGCCTCTGTCCACAAGTCCCTGCACAATCGTTTCTGCATGGCCGGTATCGGTTACTTCTCCCTTGTCATTCAGTTGATATTTATACACTGCGCTGTTAGAGGAAGCATACAACGCATTGCCTTTAATGCGGATGCCTGTTCCGGGATAATTACCGAACCCAATGCTTTTGTCAAACTTGCCATCATGGTTCGTATCTGTTAGATAATAAATGCCCTTACCATCCTTTAAAGCACCGAGTTTTACATACATACCGCCGTTTTTGTTTACTGCAAGATGTCGTATAGCACCCAGCGAATCCGCAACGATGGTAGATGCAAAGCCAGGCGGTAATTGAATCTTCACCGCAGTAGTGTCTGCTGATGGGCTTGCCGCAGTTGTGCTCTTTTCCTGATTTGAATTGTTGCAGCTTGTTACAATAAGGACGCTCATTAGTGATGCGCACACGCATTTACAGTAGCTTGATAATTTTTCTCATGGTTATTATTGTCAATGCCGTCGGGCTTTTCTTATTTTCCTGATTAATTGAACAGGCGTCAAATGTATTGTTTTCATACAATTCAGGCATGAACGTTTAGCTATGTAAAGAATGGATTCCGGTACCCGTATTTCATATTCCAATAAAAACAGAAGTAGTTATAAGCATTTTACAAACTCATACTTTTCCTGCAACCCCTCTTTTGGTTTGTAGGCGGATTGCAGGAAAAGTATTCGGAAAGTCAACTGTTAGATTCAATTTGAATGTAGCGCAGTGTCGGGTAATATCTTGTCTTGACTTTTACAATTCACTTATACACCGCTGCCGATTCACGGTCAAAATACTTGTTTCCCTGTAGCACTTCTATAATCGCATTTATGAGTTCCTCCGAACCCACCGTTTTCTGAAGGTAACCGGGGCCGAAGTTGGCCAGCAGCTTTGTAATATGACTTTTCTCCTTACATGTGCTAAGTGCAATAATCTTATAAACAAGACAACCAACACAAGCTTTGGTTTTGCCGTTATTTAATTGAACGAAGCCCTGAATTCCAATGGCGACTGGTTCGTTTTATTTTTGAACAACTTACTGAACGATTGCAGGTGTTCAAAGCCCAACTGGTAAGCAATTTCGCTGACCGACAAATGAGTGGTTGACAATTTCTCCTTTGCTTTTTCAATCAGCTTTTCGTGAATATGCTGCTGTGTATTTTGTCCTGTCAGCACTTTCAGTACACTGCTCAGGTATTTTGGTGATAGGTTCAGTTCTGCGGCAATAGATCCAACCGTTGGCAATCCTTTCGACGCCATATCAGCATTATCAAAATAGTGGGCCAATACATTTTCAAAACGTTCCAACAACTGGTGGTGGGCTTTCTCACGTGTAATGAACTGGCGGTGATAGAACCTGTCTGGCATAATTGAGCAAGGTCTCAATCTGCGAGATAACAATGCTTTTTGTAAATTGATCAATGTTCAACCGGCACTCCTGCCCAATCGTTTGCAGGATATGAATCAATATCGCTTCTTCCTTTTCCGATAAAAATAGGGCTTCATGAACCGAGTAATCCCAGAAATCGTATTGCCTGATGCGTTGCGCCAGCGCTGTGTTCCAGAGAAAATGGGGATGAACAAGCAGCATCCATCCTGATTGTTGGATGGCTTCCACGTTAGTTTGCAGCGATAAGCTTAACACCTGTCCGGGCGCAATAAACGACATAATCCCGTTATCAAAATCATACTCCTGCTGCCCGTACTTCAACTTTGCATCCCTCGAATTGGAAACTCTTTTTAACGCAATGGCATAAAAATCATACACCCAGCTTTTCGGCTCTTCTATAAGCAACCGCTCAACCGACTCAACCTTAAACACACAGATCAGCGGGTGTTCCGGTTGGGGCAACTCCCTGAACTGCAGAAATTCACTGATCGTTGTAAATCGCTTCATAGGCTAAGAAGTCGTTTAAATTTTTATCAGTATCGAACCACTAAGGCACAAAGAAAAGAAGTGGCCCAAAGATTTCTTTTGTTCTTCTTTGTGAAACTTTGTGTTCTTCCAATCTTTGTGGTTCAAACATTTTTAAACAGCCCTAATTTTCTTTTCTGATTTCGAGTACAATCTTACCACGCACATGTTTGGTTTCGCTTTCCCTGTGTGCCTGAGCCACTTCCTCCAAAGGATACACTTTGCTCACCACTGCTTTCACCTTTCCTTGTTCTATTAGCTCCGTTGTTCCATCCAGTGTTGAAGTATACGTTGTTACGCTGCCACCACCAACCAGTGTGCCCCTTGCACCCCTCTTTGCCATCGCTTCTTTCAGTTCATCGCTAAACGGGCTGTCGAGATGCGTACACACAAAAATGCCGCCTTCTTTTAATAACTCTGCCGACTTTATTCTCACGTCTTCGTTCCGCACCGGCGAAGCATTGAACACCAGGTCAAGGGTGTTGAGTAAACGTTCAAACGACTGGTTCCTGTAATCCATTACTTCATCAGCACCGAGCTCTTTTAAAAAATCAAAATTGTAAGGCGATGCCGTACCAATAACATACGCACCCTTTGCTTTGGCAAACTGCACAGCTAAGTTGCCTACGCCACCTGCTGCACCATGAATTAACACCCGCTGTCCGGGCTGCACTTTGCCCAAATCAACAATGCCATTCCAGGCAATCAAGTGCACAGGAAGGCAAGGCACCTGCTTCGTTAAAACTAATATTGCCGGGCATGGGTGAAAACTGCACCGCCTTGGCTGCTATGTATTCGGCATAGCTGCCATCACCGGGAAAATTGGGCACACCATACACTTTATCTCCCTTCTTCAAATGGTTTACTTCACTACCCGCTTCTTCTACCGTCCCGGCTGCATCCAGCCCCAATCCTAAGGGCAGTTTCAGGAAAGACCGCAACACCTCATTACCACCTTCACGAATAACATAATCAGCAGGGTTCACGCTGCTGGCATACATTTTTACCAATATCTCGTCGGCTGCCGGAACGGGACGTTCTACTTCTTCCAGTTGCATTACTTCCGGTCCGCCAAATTGATGAATTCTGATTGCTTTCATAGTTCTGTTTTTCTTTTGGCAAAGGTCAGTGTTGATACGCTAGTCCATTTAGCCGGAATGCGCTTTGTTTTAGTTAAAAGGAAGAATGGCGAAATGGCTATGGTTGTGCATCTCGTGAGGCGTTGGAGAACAATATATAGAAGATGACACTTAGTGTGGAGATAAGAATTGTGAAGTCGCAGACTTTGGGTTAGATGCGGCGAAGTTGAAAACATTTGCCGAGGCTTTTGTGTAATATACATCGCTGAGTTAGGGGTTGGGAATTACGATATAATAACTTCCTGTGCATGGACTCTAATTCTTGCAACTTCACTATTGATTCCTTTTTCTTGATAGAAGAACTCTAATTCTTCAAAAGAGATAAATCTAGACCCGATTAAATTATTAATAAATAGCTCCTCAAATATTTTAAAACTAACGGAGTCTTGTGCACAATTAAACTTTGTGAGTTTATTACCCTGATTTGCCAAAACCTTAGTCACACATATTGGAACATGAATACCAGAAGTCAACAATTTACTGTCTGGCTTATTTACTTTACTAGTAGGTCGTAAAAAGGAGCTACAATAAGGGAGTCTAAATTTCTCTGGAAGATTGTCTCCGTGCTCTCCATAACAGTAACCAGAGTTACACATATTGGTGAACAATTTTTCAACTTGGTTTAGAAGATTTCCATTGGAAAAATATAATATTTTGTCATCCCAAGTTTTGTATTGTAAATGCACAAATCGAACCTCTTGAGCTTTTAAATTGAATTGTTCATAAATTAAATCTGCTCCGAGAATGTGCTCGGCTTTATCAGGATGCAAAAATCTTAATCTAAGAATCCTATCTTTTGAAAGTTTATAATCTTTTAATTTTTCGCTGTTGTATATTTTTTTTCCAAAAAAAGAGTCTCGCCCCTCTAAAGTAAAATCATGATTTAAAAGTCTATTTTCTGTTATTTGTTCAGGTAAAAAATATTCGCGAGCCGCTTCTAACTCAAAAATTTTTTTCCAAATAGATGCTCCCTCTGTTTCTCCATCCAATAAAGTTCGATTGCGCTCTATCTCTTTTTCAATTAATTCCAACGGAGTAATTTCTTCTCCTTTGTTTGATAAGCTCTCTGCTACTTGTTTATAATACTTTACTATTTCACTTTCATTAGTTTGAGTCAACAAATTTTTTATGTCCGTATAAACACTTGGATTAATATCTTTTAAAAAAGCAAGAGCACGTTTGTAAGAAATAGTAGAATCAGATTGTTTTGCAATAGTTATACACTCTCTTAAAGCGCACAAAGCAGTAAACGCATTGTTCCTTCTTTCTTCAGCTTCAATGCTGTTATCAGAAAAGTATGACATAACTCAAAAATAAACAGGATGATTTATTATATCTATATATTAAGGACTAAACACCAATGCCCTCAAATGCAGTCAAGGTTTGTACTTTAACTTTTAGTAAATCTCTATTTAAATACTCAAAACATTCAATAATCCTAATTGGAATCTCATCTCGCTGTTTAATTTGCTCAATTATCAAATTCACCAAATCCTTTCCTTTTGCCGGTAAGACATTACCATGAATTTCTATCCCTGAAGCCATATAGGTTGCTCTAATTAATTTTTTTAGAGAAGGCACAAACTTTTCGTGAGAAGGAATTTTATTTTTGTCACTAATATTTTCCTTCATTTGTTCAATTACACTCTTTTCAAGCACAATTTTTCCTTCGGTATATTTTTCTACAACATTGATCCAAATTTCACTATCAATAGCATCTTCGATATCTTGATTTCCAACAAAAAATTGATTAATTGTTGCTGCTTGTTCACCTATTTCAAATATCTGATCATGATCAAATAAATAAACTACTTGGTCAAGTGGCTTTTTAAAGCCATCAAGTACACTTTCGAAGATTTTCTTTTGTTCGGTCCATTTAGATGCACCTTTTAATGATACAAGCTGCACATTATCTTCGAGTAAATTATTACCACTATATATCTTATAAAGCGCAGGAATAAGATATTCTTCTGTATCACCTTCCACGACTAAAAATTTATCATAGAATAGAAAGTCAGAATTACGTAACTCTAATGAATGAAAAATTTCATCAATTGAGTGGCAATTTGAATGGCGTGTATAACAATCATCTTGACTAACAATCTTTATTGCACTAAGTTTTGCTTTGTCGATGAAAACGGTAGAATGAGTACTTACAACTGTTTCTATAGTTGACGCACTTATTTCTTTAATAATCTCAAACAGTTGTCGTTGCGCAGTTGGATAAAGATGAGTTTCAGGTTCATCAAACGCCCAAATGTAATTTTTTACTACTACCTGTATGAGCACTGATTGCTGCAGCTTTCACTAATGCAAACCAAATTTGTCTTTTAATACCATCACCTTGTAAATCTATATGCACTGGACCGACTTCTTCTGATTTAGTCACAAATAAATCAGTGATTTTTTCTTTAACCTCAAAATAAAGATTAGCAGTCAAGTCTTGGATTTGAGGAACAACTGTAGCAATTATGTTTTTTTGTTCTTTTAAACGTTCATTTAGGACGGCTTGAGCGGCTTGTGCGCTTTCTCGCGCTTTTGCTTTTACAGGTGCTAAGTGATCTTCAATCAACTCCTTCAACGCTTCTGTAGCACTTTCCAAAATATTATCGAAAGAGCTATTCCAGTCAAGATATCTAAATGATGGAAAGAGATTTTTCTCCCATTTCCATTCAATCCAATAATTATTTGTACCAACTTTCAAGTACAAAGCTCTTACTATTTCCAAATTACTAAACCTACCTACTCCATTACTATTACGGATATCTTCAACTGTCAAATTAAATTCAGTTCTTTTCTTATTCAGTTGTGTTGCCGTTAGATTGAAAAAAGATTGAAACTCTCCTTCAACTATTTCACTATCTGGCATGAGTAAATAGTTTTTTATCTTTCCATCAGCATCAAAACTCCTACAATACCAAAGTCCGTTTTCTGAAGCATTCTCTAATGCCCACAATGATTGAGCTTTGAGTGATTCTATTGCACTATTATTAAAATCACCTTCTTCTGTTAGAAACTTTCCTGCTATAATGATTTCACCATTTGAATAAGGGGGCACTGGAATATTAAGAGTTTGAAATTTTTCGGTAAATTTTTCTATCTCTAATGTTGAGTTAGAAGTGTCTTTCTTTTTGGTTCCATCCTTAACAGAAAAAACCTGAGGCTTTTCACTAAGAAGCAATTCTAAGCCCTTTAAAAGAGATGTTTTGCCACAATCATTTATACCGATTAAAATATTAGGTTCGTCTTTTAAAAGATCAATTTCAACACAGCGACAACTTCTATAGTTGACAATAATGAGTTTAGTAAGGTACATTTACTAGTTGATTTTTGAATAACGATATCTGTCTTTGATGTATTGGTTAAGATAGCTTCCATGAGATGAAGCATTCATTAAAGATTTATAAACGCTTTCGCTTACACCATAATACTGATATACATCAGAGGAAGTAAATTCAACTTCAAGTATTGAACTTGCAATATGATGTCCGATACTACGGATGTTGGATGAAGCGACATATCGCCTTTGCATAAAAAAATTAGTTGAGTTTAGTAATTTATAAAAAGCATAATAAAGATGCTTTATTAAACAACTAAGACAAGATTACGATAGTTACGATTCAGATAAAAAAATAATATTGTCACATCTTGTTGATAAGAATGAGAATCTAAACTGTGAGAAATAGAACTTATTGAAAAACAATTGTTTTTTATTCGCGGCAAGAAAGATATTCACAAGCAAATGTGTGTAAGTCAGTTTGGCATTCCCCAACTCGGCGAAGTTTACACAAAGGATATGTGTGACACTTAGTATATACAGGCTTGCTGTCCTTTATCAGAAATAGGACGAAGCAACGAATATCATTTATTATTAAAATATCCATCTGTTCTTCGAGGTGTTAGTGCAACGCACCTTGAAGATAAAATAAAGTAATTTTCGCAATTACTCCCCCAACTCGGCGAAGTGTTACACAGAAACTGAGCGAAGTTTGCAACTTCGCTTTTTCTATCCTGAAGCCTGCGACTTCCCTAAGTTCTTCGAGGTGTGCCGCACTAACACCTCGAAATGAAATAAAGTAATTTTCTTAATTACTCCTTTTTTACGTCGCAGCGGATATCTTCATAGCAAAGCCTTGCGCGGTAGCATGATACCCTGCATAAAATTCCGCCATCCCTTCCGCCAATGTAGCAAAGTGGGCTACGCAAAAGCCTCAGCCAATCTTTTCAATTATAAGTGTTCGCAACATGGTACTGCGCATAAAAAGCTAAGCAAAAGCTGCTACCTGTTACACCTAAACCACCAAGGTACAGTTGCCCTTCACCGCAGTACTACCAAAGCCCCATCAAGGCGAACGAACGGATAGGCTGCATATCATCCGTTCTTGAACTATCGAAGCGATTTCATTGAGTCCTTGTAAAATTATTATTATTGAGATAGCTTCTTTGCTCCTTTTTCCATCAAGAAAAGAAAGGAGAAGGAGATAAAATAAAAGCGTGCTTAAATTAAGCACAACTCTAATCTCAATTCAAGCATGCAGCATAAAACTGATACTTAAATCTCCCCACACTTCACCACTCTCATTCCCCTGCTTGCCATTGTGCCGGTTGCCTTACCCTCCTTTCCACTCATGAAGTTCAGGCACAGCACATAATACATCACCTTCTTAGGCACTTCAAAAGAAAAAGACACCTTATCATTCCTGCGGTCATTCACCTCTTTCCATTCAATCATTGCCTCTATCACCACATCACGCTCCGGCTTCTTTCCCATCAACAGCAGGTTGGTTTTGTACACATATTCCCTATCTCCATTCTTCAATGGCATCGGTGTTCCGCCACTCATCGTTACTATCAATTCGTGTTTGCCAACTTTTTTGTACAAAAACAAAAGGGTGTGCAAACCTGGATAAAGGATACCGGCTGTTCAGTTCCATCCCTTCCAAACTCTTCAACAGGAGTAGTATATCATCTGTATTCGCCTTCCGCATCCGGCTCAGCATTATTTGCCACAGCATCGCTTCTTTAAAGCCATTTCCGCAATCTTTTAAAAAGTCGTGCACCCGCTTTGCCGTGCTGTTTACCATCACGGTGCGTGTGTTGTATTTGGCAAAAGCTTCATTTAAGCCCACAGGCGTTTTTGTGCCTCTGGCAGCCCTCGTGTGTTCACCATAGGCACGGCTCTTTACCACCACTTCTTTGGGTGGCAATAATTTTTTTGCAGCAGCCGCTTTTTTCTTTCCCATCAGTTAGATAATGTTTACTTTACACCTCTGCCGGCAGTAGACAGGTTACTTTATACCACCAACTTCAATACCGTTCCATTCTTCACCGATTTTATACAGACAATATACCGACCTTACCCTGACCTTATACCGACTTTCCTTTACCTTTAACCTATACCAAATATACCCTAAAGCCGGTAGCAATAGATACAAATCATTTACCTATTCTCCGCTCTGGCACAAGCATCCGCTTGTACCAATAAATATAAAGCGTCTGCTTCTTATTGCGTACTCACTCTTTCTCTTATAGTTCCAATTCTTGTAACACTAACTTAACCATTTACAAGGTAATATTTTTGCACAGGCGGTGCGGGACACCAGCTCTTTAATCCTGGCAATCACAGGCGGGTATTCAGCACTTGCCTCAAATGCTTTGATATCCGATTCGTCTTCCCACAAGGAATAAGAGATAAATTCATTACCGCCATCTGTCGGCTCTAACAGGAGAACCTCTTTGTTTCCTTTTTGTTTGCGAATGGCAGGTGCTACTTCGTTGTTATAAACGGCTTTGGCTTCCGACTGTTTTTGGGCATCGAAATACAGGTAGGTAAATCGTAAATACATGGCAATTTGTTGATTGGTGATGGAATGGATGAAGGCAATAAAGCCATACTAAAATAGAAAGAATTCTTTTTTCAAAGTATAATCTATGTGTTTATTAGGTTTCTCTTTATTTCACAATAACGAAGCTTCCGTTTTTAGTGTAAAAACAAACGAAAAGCCTGGCATTCTTTCGCCTCATTCTCATTGATAAATAATGCCAAAACCAAAGAATCATTCCATAGCAGCAACGGTTCGTAACAAAAGCTCTTTGGTTTTGCGCACGCCTTCATCCTCGCTCCAATTTTCACCGCCATATTCAATGCCCATATAGCCTGTAAAACCAGCGTCTTTTATGATTGTCATCATGCGGGCATAATCCGTTTCTACACAATTTCCATTGCTGTCAAAGTCAATCGTTTTGGCACTTATGCTTTTCGCAAAGGGCATCAGTTCAGCAACGCCTTTATAGCGGTCATACATCTCTTTACAATTGCTCCAACTACCTTCCCATCGTATGCAGAAATTACCCAAATCAGGCAGCGTGCCTACGTTGGTATTGTTGGTCAGCTTCATTAAATGGGCCAGCCATTCGCCGTTAGAAGTAAGGCCACCATGGTTTTCTACCGTTATGGCAATGTTTTGTTTTTGTGCATATTCTGATAGTTGATTCAAGCCATCCGCACCTGCTTTCTGCACCTCTTCGGCACTGCCTTCACCAAAGGCATTCACACGCACCATAGCACAGCCTAAGTAGCTTGCCACGTCAATCCATTTGTAGTGGTTTTCCACCGCCATTTTGCGCGTTGCGTTATCAGGATGCGCCAGCGCACCTTCCTCATCAATCATCAGCAAGTGGTTGGTTATATTGTTGTCTTTACAACGTTGCAGCAAGGCATTCAAATAAGGAATGTCGGTTGCCTTATCTTTAAAAAAAGAGTTGACATATTCTACCGCATCAATATCGAATTCCTGCTTTGCTTTTAGGGGAAAATTGAGATGCGTTAGTGTACCCTTTTCCAATTGCCTGTGGAAAGACCATTCTGCCAGGGAAATTTTAAAAAACATATCGTTAGAGAATTCAAATGGATAAATAAAAGAGATAGTTGGCAAGGTAAGCATCGGGCGGGAATGTCAGCACTAAAGCGAATCAAAATTCATCAGTTCACTTCTTGTCAGTGATGTTAAACGTATGTGTTGCCGTTTGTCCTTAGTTCACCCTGCTTTTTCTTCTGTAAATTACTCCTTCGTTCCTATAACATCAAAGTAAAGGCAATGTCTCCGTCAATGATTGATAAGCGTGTGTTAAGAGACATGGCTGTGTTATACTATCAGCCTCTTACAAACATTCATCCTGTTCTACCCATCAAATCAGTAATAACAACAAGTACGAACCAAAGTAACGGCTGATTTTTTGCTGGCAATAAAGCTTTTGTATAAAATAATCTTATACTCATTACTATCTATGAAACTATCAAACAACAAAGTTTTAATTACGGGCGGTGCTACGGGCATCGGTTTAGGACTTACCGAACGGTTTATAAAAGAGAGCAACAGGGTTATCATTTGTGGCAGACGCCAGGATGCGTTAGACGAAGCGGCCAATCAATTTCCCGGACTGATTACCCGGCAATGCGACCTTTCTGTTGAAGCAGACCGAATAGCGCTTTTCAACTGGATTAAGGACAACCATAGCGACCTGAACGTATTGGTAAACAACGCCGGCATTCAAAACTGGATGACGGTTTTGGATGAAAATTTTTATAACAAAGCCAGCACAGAAGTAAGAATTAATATTTTGGCGCCTTTGCATTTAACGGAACTGTTCCTCAAACTAAAGTCGCTCACAACCATCATGAATGTTACTTCCGGACTGGCATTCGTTCCATATTCAAAAGTGGCGGTGTACAGCGCTACCAAAGCCTTCTTCCGTTCGTTCACGCTTTCCCTGCGGCATCAGTTAAAAGACAGCAGTATAGAAGTAATTGAAATTATTCCACCGGCTCTGAATACGGATTTAGGTGGCAAAGGCATACACAATGCGGCACCACCGGTCAGCGATTTTATTGAATCTATATTTGAGCAGTTGAAGAACGGCAGCAATGAACTCAGCTTTGGCACCAGCGAGGGACGTGCAAAAGCCAACAATGATACCATCGCGGAATACTTCAACAGATTAAACCCAAGCTGAGTTTGAACAACAAAGGGCGGAGAACAAAACAATGAAGGGCTTCTTTACCTTCTTTATTCTTTGCCGTTTTCGTGGTTCCGTTAAAGTTTTTTCCATTTTCAATCGTCTACCTGCAGAGATACATAGTTAAAGGATTTATTTTATATTGATGGCAAAACGATTATACCTCTTATTCTTCTGCTTTGGCTGGTTACCGATCTTTATTTTTATCAGGCTGTACAAACTCTTGTCCATTCCAGTGCGCTTCTCTGGGCTTATTGGCTTATTGATTTGTTGCTGATTGGTGGAATCATCACGGTGATTTTTGTGCGCCGTGGTACGCGTATGCAGCAAACCGCCATTGCATGGCTGATGGGACTAATGCTATTGGCATTTATTCCCCGTTTGTTTTCGGTGCCGGTGTTACTGGTGGAAGATATTACCCGATTATTTCGTGGCTTTCCAGCCAAGATCAGTTTTGATCAGTGAGATAACTGTAAGCATAGCCGCTGTGCTGTTTTGCATTGTATTGTTTGGTATTACAAGAGGACGGCATTTCTATCGCGTCAGGCGCGAAACTCTTTATTTTCGGGACTTGCCCCAGGCATTTGATGGTTTTACCATCACCCAGATAACCGATGTTCATTCGGGTAGCTTTACCGATGCTGCCGGTGTACAAAAAGGACTTGACCTGGTGAATGCACAAGGCAGCGATGTCATTCTGTTTACCGGCGATTTGGTCAATCACCAGGCTACTGAGATGGAAAGATGGATACCTGCGTTTGCGAAACTGAAAGCACCAATGGGTAAATTCTCTGTCCTGGGAAATCATGATTATGGCGATTACATGCAGTGGGAAACACCGGAAGCAAAAACAGCAAATTTGGCCCGGCTAAAAGGCGTGCACAGCGAGATTGGTTTTCGTTTACTGCTCGATGAAGCAATTACGCTCTACAAAGATGGTCAGTCCATAGTTCTGTTAGGTGTAGAGAACTGGGGCAAAGGGAGATTTCATAAATATGGCGACTTAGCAAAAGCAACAGCCGGTGTACCTGATAATGCGTTTAAGATATTGATGTCGCACGATCCATCGCATTGGGAAGGTGTAACGTTGGATCATCATCAGCACATTCATCTTACTCTGTCGGGACATACGCATGGTATGCAATTCGGTATCGAGTTATTTGGCTTCAAATGGAGTCCCATTCAATATGTTTACAAGCAATGGGCTGGACTGTACCAGCAAAAAGGACGTTTCCTGTATGTCAACCGTGGTTTTGGTTTTTTAGGACTGAAAGGAAGAATTGGTATGTGGCCTGAAGTGGCGGTGATTACCTTAAAACGCAAATGAATGTAAACTTCATTCTAACATCCGCTGCAGTAAGTTTATAGTTGCTGATTCTAACAAAAGCGATCTACCTATTGTTGTACACCCTTTATTAGAATATAGCATTAGCATTGGCTTTACTACTGTTTAAATTTTTCGCTTGTGCTCTTACATGTATGAGGGTGATTCTTTCATTATTCACTATGTCATATAGCTGTTTCAGGAATGTTCCGTCAGGAACAGCAGGTGGGTAGTTATGAAGTAGAATAGGTGTTGATCCCGTTCATCGGAACGGTACACTACAACTCACTAAGACCGCTTTCTGATTTTTTATGTTCACAAAGTTCAACATAAAGAAGCCAGCCAGCTTTCTTGTAAAGTCCAAAGTTATTGTATTGAGAATTCCAAAGGATGTAAGCTAAAATACAAGATTTCATTTTTCGTGCAAAAACAAACCCTTTATTCAGATTTGTTTTTACTGCTTTTTAAGATGAATTTTCTGCAATACCCATTCACCAATGGCTTGTCCTTTTTCCTGCCCGCTTACCACAGCAGCATGGTAGTGAATGCCGCCATAAAACCGTGAAACCGCCGCTTCGTTAGAGGCCTCTATGAATGAATTGAAATGACGCGGAGGCAGATTAAATTCCGTTTCAGTGTTATCAGTATAAGAAAAGTGATCTCCGAACAGGTTGGTAAGAACAACAGCCGCTGAGGTTGAAATAATGCTGTGCCCGCTGGTATATTCGGGAAAAGGCGGTGTTTGTAAAAAAGGCCGCCAGCCTTCATCAATATAACGGTTGATGTAGGTTTCAGGACGAATGGAATTGCTGCGATACTTTTCGTCCCAACAACTGATAAACGCATCAAAAATGGCAATGGACGCCAATGTATAAGCGCACGAACTTTTAATGATATTACTATTGGTTTGCCTGCAGGCAAGTGCCGTAATATTTATCCAATGGCCGCCGGGTGATATTTTTTTAGATGCGAAATTCAAATGCCCGCTGGTGTTCAGGTCGAAAGGATTGCAATCCCAAAATGCAGCGATTGCTTTTTGTTCTTTCGACAACTTGTTGCCTGCATCATATACCTTGAAAGCTTCATTATAAAAAAGAGAGCCGGAATCTTTGCTAAACTTAACGGGTGGCACGGGTTTAAACTGGCTTGCCGAATCCATTGTGAGGCATCTAATCCTGTTCCAGTAGGGCTCCACTGCTGCGAAGTAACCGGGAGGAGTTGGGCTCCAGTTTCCTTCTCCTTTTAGATACGTGTAACGGCGTAGAGTGCGCGTTTCTTTGTAATGATCTTTCCCCGTCCAGGCAAGAATACTGTCGGCAACTCTTTTTCCATATCGTAGCGATTGAGCGTAAACAGCGGTATCTATATTTTTGTTTTTGTACCATTTTATAATCTGGTGCAACGAATCTTCCAGCGCAGCATCGGAATACACCATTTGTTCACTTACCAGCAGAAAAGCATACACCGCCGCCAGCGAAGAAGAAACAGTATTGGAAGGCGACGGAATGAGCGGAAAATGGGGCAACTGACCCTGTAATGAAACATAAGCCGGATAAAAATGAACCAGCACTTCGTAAGCCGCTATGTTGGCATAAGCATACGCGCGACTGGCGGCTGGTGGCGAAATCACATCATGCACCATCACATCGGTTAATGCTTTTTCGGCGCGGTGCAAAGGCGCAGCATCTTCATCCCATTTTTGTAATTGTGCGTTGCTTCCCAGGCATAAGAAGGTTGCCATCACAACGCACACTATTTTCATTTTGTGTTCCATTGTATCACCTGCACTTTATCTTCATTTTTACCAGCTATAATTCTTTTGTTTTCGCCGCTTTTTATTTCAATCATTCTTCTTACATCGCCGCCCATATAACAACCACTGTTGTACGGCGCAACGGGTTGAAAGGTTCGGTTGCCCCTTCCTTTCAGCAGCAAACCAACAGAGGCATCGTCTTTTCCCAACTGCGTTTTATAAGAAAAATAATTGCCTCCAATTAAGATGTCGGGCCTGCCATCTTTATCAAAATCTTCCACGATAGCACCCCATACTTTTGAAACCTGCGCTTCGAGAGGAAGAGGCTGAAATTCAAAATGGTCGTCGCCGTTGTTGTATAAAATTCCCGAAGCCAGTTGGTTGCAGCTTAACAATTTTGCGCCCGCAATTTTCTCTTTTGAAAAGATATCATTCACCGTTACATCCGCATAATCGCTGTATTTGATAAACCGTTTTTTTAGCGATGGAATAGCATCCAGCAACTCATCTTTCGATGCCATCGGATAGCTTTTCCCGTTGATGTAATAACAAACAATCGGATCAATAATACCATCATTGTTAAAGTCGGCGGCATACATCGTCATTGGATGTTTTTCAGTCGCTTTAAATTGATTGTTATAACCACAGTTGCCCAAAATAAAATCAATCTTACCATCACCATCTACATCTGCCGGTGTAATGGAAGCCCACATGCCGTTTAAGTTGTTCAAACCTGCTCCATCTGAAATGTTCTTCAACTTGCCCTTTTCATTATCAAACAACAATCACCGGCATCCAATCGCCCGCAATCATCAGTACCGGAAAATGGTTGTTGTGAATATCGGCAAAAGAAGCAGCCGTTACCATGCCAGGCAAGCGCAACTGCGGGCAAACGGAATCGGTTACATCGGTAAAATGAGGAGCGCCGCTTTTTGAATCGTTGTGCAGCAAATAGCTTTTCGAAAAGAGCGGAAACGAGCCCGGAGCACCTCTTCCGCCAACAAACAAATCGAGATAACCATCATTATCGAAATCGCCAACAGCAACAGCGCACTTGCTTGAAAGCATGGCTGGTAAAGCGTTTGCGGCTTTGGTAAAATTTCCTTTACCATCGTTTATGTACAATCTGTCCTGCATATTCAGGCGAATTGTCATCATACATATTGCCGCCGCTTACTACATACAAATCGGGGAAGCCATCGTTATTGGCATCAAAGAAAACAGCGTTTACACTTTCACTCGCTGAATCGGCCGCCCAGGGTTGAGAAGAAGATAGCTAAAATTTGCCTTCTTTGTTTTGCAGGAATAATTGGGAAGATTGATTCATGGCTCCGCCCAAAAAAACATCTTCCAAACCATCGCCGTTTACATCGGCTTTTGCCAATGCCGGTCCTTCTTTCGACAATTGATAAGGCAATAAAGGCTCTGATTTAAAATCAATAAAATCGTTTTGTTTATGAACGAAATGTAAACCGGTTGCTGCTGTTACATCTGCAAATATATTTTTGAGAAGCAAGAGTTTGTTTTTGCTCATTTTCTTTGGCTTCAGCTTTGCTTCAAAGTAAGCGTTTGGTCGGCGGCTACATTTTGCAAAAGGGTTTGTTTTCCATTCGGCCAGGTAATTTTAATTTGATTGATAATTTTGTTTTGCGCCAAACCAAACAACAACTCCTGTGATACGGTTGACTGATAACCCCGCACCGGATACAATTCCTGATACTGCATAATATTATCGGGCGTAGTAACTTCTGCTTTTGCTCCGTAAGCACTGGTGTTCGCTCCCTTCTCCCACTAAATGAAGTTTGATGTAATGATTGTGCAGCAAATCATTTCCATTATTGCGATAAATGAGCGCAGGCTCATTGTTGTTGCAAACAACCAAATCAAGCGCGCCATCATTATCAAAATCGGCATACGCCGCTGCGTTTGAAACAGTTGGCAAATCAAAACCCCAGTCTTTGGTTTTGTTCAAAAAGGTAAGGTTATGATTGTTTTGAAAAATATAATTGCTCAGTTTGTTGGAAGGCATTTGCTTCACCAAATCATAAGTTCGGAAGTTTTGATTGCCCCTTTTTGCAGCTTCTATTTTGGCATCGGCTACGCTAAATTTTAAAAAATCCATGTTGGTAAAATCGCGCAGATAGCCATTGCTTACAAACAAATCTTTCCATCCATCGTTATCAAAATCGGCAAGCAAACCGACTCCAACTCCAATCGGTATTGGATACGCCTGCCAACTGACCAATTTCGCTAAAACGAATATTTCCTTTTTCATCAGCGCCATCATTCAACTGAAGCATATTGCGCATTTGCTGGTAATAAAAACCACTGTCAACCAACAAATGATATTGGTCGTAATCATCAGGACCTTTTAATAATTTTTGACGATGATTGTCTTCCGGCAGCATATCCAGAGTAAACACATCAGGCCGGCCATCATTGTTATAATCGGCAATGTCGGCTCCCATCGAATACTTGGAAATATGAGCGAACGATTTCTCAAGCGATTCGGTAAACGTACCATCATGGTTGTTTACATAATAGCAATCTTTTTCGGTATAATCGCTGGTGGTGTAAATATCAGGCCAGCCATCTTTATTGATATCACTGATGGTAACACTCAGACCAAAGTTCAGTGAATTGTTTACAATGCCAGCCTGTAGCGTAACATCGGTAAAATGAATGTTGCCAGCCGCATCTTTATCGTTTCGAAACAAACGATTGCCAAAATTGAAGTTTGGTTTTGCCCTTATTTTACTGGTGTTGATAAAAGGATCGTAGCTATTATTGGAATGATTGAGCAGGAACATATCCAAATCGCCATCTCCATCATAATCAAAAAAAGCAGCCTGTGTAGATTGTGTGCCGGGCGCATCCAATCCATATTCTTTTGCCTCTTCTTTAAATACGGGAACGCCGTTTTGAATGCCCTGGTTAATGAACAGTTCGTTGCTTAATTTTTGAGGGTCGTTATATTTGCCTGAATGACAAACATAAATATCCAATAGCCCATCACCATTCACATCGGCAACGCTAACGCCGGTGCTCCAGGTGCCATTGCCTTCAACGTGGGCTTCTTTGGTTTTATCTTCAAATTTAAAATTGCCCTTATTGATAAATAATTTGTTGGATGAAGTGTTGGAAGAGAAGAAAATATCGGGCAATCCATCGTTATTAAAATCACCGATGCCAACGCCTGCGCCATTGTACAAATATTCATAACGCAGCACGTTTAATGAATCGTCTTCTTTGATATTGTTGGAAAATGAAACGCCGGTTTGCTTTGCATCGAGTGAAGAAAACAGAGGGAGATTAGTGCTCGATTGTGCTTTTTTCTGTGCAAAACAAAAAGGCACAGAAACGCAAAAAATGAGCAAAAACAAAAGTGATTTCTTAGTCATAAAAAATACTAAAGACGAATGTTCTCATCTCCTTTTTGATACGGCAAAAAAACAAATATCAGGGTCATCATTTCGTCGGTTGAATACATATCGCCAAACGACCAAACTAATTTTGGCGGATTGTGTGGGTTGAATGGATTGTTAGTCGTGTTGTCATACGTTCCGATGATGTGCACTGTTGAACCTTTGGCAACTCTAACCAAATGTTGAAATTTATAAAGCTCCTGCCAGCGAAAATCCCAAGCCGGAATGTGAACCAGCTTTGTTGTATCCCCATTCGGCGCAGTAACGAAAGCCGTGAATTCTTTGCCTAAGTAATGCATGTGAGGCCATACATACATCAACGAAAAATCTTCCCCCGGATTGGTTACATCCAACCTGAAATGTTTTTATTTTATTTGGCTCGATATAAAAGGTAGGATCAATTTCTTTTTCGCCAATGCCTCCCGAACCAAAAGAAATAATTTTAACCCTTCGTTCAACAGGCGTTTTTGTAAAAAAAAGATTCACGCCTGAAATGCTGGCTGTGTCAATGGCCGAAGGTGCATAATGAACCGTTAGTAAAATAACGCCGCGTTTAGGCATTACCCAGCCAAACCCTTTTGGATACGATTCATAATCTGAACCAGGTATCCAGCCGCCGTAATAAGTGATTTGTTTTTGATAAGTTTGGTATTGAGTGGCTTTAGAACGATCGTCTGCCGACAGGTTAATAAACGATGTTGTATTGTAAATATCAATGCTCGTATCCAACACCGGATGCACAGCGTAATTGGCATGATGAATCAATTTTTTATCGCTGCTAAAAAACTCAATAGCTTCCACATTTTGCGAGTCTTTTAATTCAAACGGAATTTTAAAAATAACAAATATTTCAGAGTTGTCTCCTTTTACATGAAACGTATCTTTTGCCATCAACACCATGTCGGGTTTGCGGTTGTACATCGTTCCGGCAACAACGGGCTTCTCGGCTGGAGCTGTCGTTTCGGTTCCTTTTGGTGCTTTCTCATCAATCCATTTTACAATTGTGGCAATTTCTTTTTGAGAAAGGGAACGGTCGTTGGCAAAGTGTACATACTTGTTATCTGCTTTCCACGGCGGCATGTATTTCTTTTGCACCACCGCTTTTATAAAGCTCACCCTTTTTGCAACATCATCGTATGTTAGTAAAGAAAACGGAGCCGGTTCGCCGGGTTTATGACAACCGCTGCATTTCGCATCAATAATGGGTTTGACGTCTTTATAATAAGTGAGGTTTTGCGCTTTACATTGTAATATCCATGCAAAACAAAAAAAGAGCAAACAAAGCTTTTGCATATCAGTAGTCGTTAATAAAACAGCCGTAAGCTGTTGTTTTTTTTACAGGTATTTCTTTATTTGAAAGAGAGGCAGCAATTGCATCCTGCAGGTAATGTTTTGAAACAATTAGTTTTTGTTGTCCCCAGCCCTGTGCCCAATCATCAATCGCACCGGTGTACATTCTTTGTCCTTTGTTGTTTACCAATATTACTTCAGGCGTTACAGTAGCAGCCACATAGTGTGTTAGTTTTTTGTTTTCATCAATAACAAAAGGAAACAACATTTTATAAGTGGTGATGAACGATTGTATTTCTTCGTACTTGTAAGAAGTTCCCGCTACACAGCCGTAAAACTGTACTTGCGTACCATATTGCTGAAACAGCTTGTTAAGTGTTAGCGTATAATTTTTACTGAGCGGGCAATCGGGCGATAAGTAGATGAATAAAAGCAGTGGCTTATTGGGGTTAGAAATATGAAAGTTAACGGTGCCGGTATCAGTTAATTTTTGTACAGTAAAAGTTGAGATAAGAGGCAGGGTAAGCTTTTCTTTGCTTTTACTTTTTGATTGCGCCGCTGCAGGTTGAACAGATAGCAGAACAACACTTACCAAGAAAAAAAGTATCTTCCTCATTTCTTTCTCACTCCTTATTTGAATGAAAACAAAAATCCGGATAAATGTCGTCCGGATTTTTGTTTTCATTGTTAAATTATTTACTGAGCATCCCACCAAACGCGACCAGTGGGGTCTTGCGGTGAGCCATAACCCTGGTCTTGCTCCATCTGCGCAAAAGCTGCCACCTGGTTTGTATAATTTGCATTCGTGTTAGGAAGTGCTGTTATAGGTGCGCGTCTCGGCAATATAAGTGGCGAGCCATGTGATGTTAATGGCTCCCAGGCAAGAGTAGAGGTAGTGTTGGGATAACCGGTACGTTTCCACCATGCCCACGCTTCGCTTGGCTGACGGAAGAAATCAATGTAAGCCTGACAAGCTATCTGGTCAATGGCTTTTGTAGCGTCAAAAGCCACTCCCGGAGAAGCCAGATAAGCACTGATTTGAGCAGGCGTTACTGCTGTATAACCTGAAATTTTCGCTGCTGTTGCCCGTTGGTCGTAGAAAGTAATGGAAGCTGTTACTCCTTGTGTGTACCAGTCCGAAGCGACATCAGAAGTGATGCCGCTTGCTGCCAGTTCAGCACGGATAAAGCAATACTCCGCATAAGTAAGAAACGGGTAAAAACCAACGCCCTTGCCAACACCATTGCCATCACCTTCATCGTAGTTGGGAGTAAACAATCTGTGTTGTACAGGAGATAGCGTATCGGTTACTGAATACAAAGCAGTGTATTGAGGAAGATGTGAAGTGTCGGGGTTAGTAAAGCTTCCTATATATTGCCCGTTTTTATTTTGCCGGTAAAAAATGGGTAAACGCGGATCAGAATGAGCAGTAAAAAAATCAACTACTGGTTTTGCAGCTACAAAACCGGCAGGGTTAAAATTGCCACCAGCATCCGCATATGATGGACCTACCAATAGCACCCAGCTATCAGCAACCGAAGACATTTGTTTTGGGTCGGCCAATACTTCTGTAGCAATTGATTTTAATTTATCAGGAGAGCGTTTCATCAGGCGCATAGCAATTTTTAAACGCAGTGCATTACCCGCTTTTATCCATTCGCCCACCTCATCTGTTGCTGAACCAAAAAACGGGTCTTTGGCGCCAAATAAAGTTTGTGTAGCACTTTGTGTTGTTTCCAAAGTAGCTACGGCTGCTTTAATTTGCTGGTCAAGTGTATCAAACAAAGCAGGTTGCGGATCGTAAACAGGCGTTTGTGTTCCGCCATATCTTGCCTGGAAAGCCTGCGTATAAGGAATGCTTCCATTAATATCGCTTACATAAAAAGCATAATAAGCTTTGAAAATAGAAGCTATATTCACTTCATACACTCTTGCGGCCTGCGCATCTGCGCTCATCTTAGAAACCAGATGCGGAATATCTGAAAGATCCAATCCAACCTGAGAGTAAAATGTGCCATACCGATAATCAAAATGATCCGCCTCTACTCCCGTAAAATTATAACCATTTCCCTGGGCGCTGGTAGTGTACTGCATCCATTCGTTCAAATCCCTATAAAAATCATAGTAATATTCAAAGCTGTTTTGAGTTGAGGAAGCGGCTGCTAAAAACTGATCGCCCGGGTCAACTGAATACAGCACATTCGGGTCAATGTTGGCTTGTACAAAAGTTTCTTTTTTACAGGCAGCAAACAGTAATGCCGCAAAAGAAATGGTAATGATAATATTATTGAGTTTCATACTTTTTGTTTTGAATGAATTTTAAAAACCGGCACTTACTGTAAAGCCTAAGCTTCTGATGTAAGGCAACCCGCCATATTCTGCAAAGCCTGCTGAGTTGTTGTTATACAAGCCTTCGGGGTTGATGCCGTCTTTCGCGGTTTTGTACAGATAACCAAGGTTACGTCCTGTTAAAGCTACGCGCAGGTTATTAAACCTGATACTTTTTGCAATGCGCGATGGTAGTGTATAACCAACTGAAACCTGCCTTACGGCTACCCAGGAGTTTTCGAAAACCGAATAGGCTCTGATACCGCTTGCCCATGTTGTAAGGTTATAATAATAAGCATAAGCCGGTACTGGTTTTAAATAGCCTTTTTGTACTGCATCGGCATACGTCATACCGCCCAGATTTACTGTACTACCAGTTGAAGTAGTAACCGATACATCATTGTTAAGCACACCATCCGGGATGATTCCATCATCATGACTTACGCCGTTTGCATCTATATAACCAACGCCTCCGTGGGCGGCATCTCTTCCATGAAGAGAATATTTGAAAGCACCGGTCTGTCCGCCATACTGATCGGTAGCGGAAGCCATTAAACCGCCGATCTTGGCATCCAACTGAATACTTAAACTAACACCTTTATAATCAAACTCCTGCGTAGTTGAAGCAAGATAGTTTTCCATAATAGAGCCCAACGTTTTGGTTGAGCCATCATATTTTGATGACCGTAAATAGGTATAGTAAGCACCACCACCAGCAGTTGAACCAGCATTGTCGGGAGTACCGATTACACGCTTTCCATTATTTGGATCTGTAACATTATTTCCGTTGGCATCTTTCGCCTGATAAGTAGCGAAGGCAGAACCGGTTTGCACTGTACCATACGTTGAACCGGGAATGGCTTCGGCAACTACATCGGCACCAAAAGCAAGTTCTAACTGATAGCTGGTAACGCCCGGCGCTAAAGCAATTACCTTATTCCTGTTTCTCGTGTAATTCACCGTTGCATTCCAGGTAAAGTTTCTTGATTTGATAGGTGTGCCCGTTAATAATATTTCAATACCCTGATTTTGAATGTTACCTGCGTTTATCAACTTTGAGCTAACGCCGCTTTCTACCGGCGTAGGCAAACTGATAATCTCATTAAACGTATTCTTTTTATAATAAGCCGCGTCTATACCTAATCTGTTGTTAAAGAACTGAAGGTTAGTACCAAATTCTATCTCGCGCGACAGTTCATTTTTTAGACTAAAATTAGGTAAGGTGCTACCATTAAAGGTATAAACCTGTTGATTGCTATTGTTTGAATTATTAAATCCTCCACCCGACAATCCGTAATTACCGGTTTGGTTGGTAATGTAAGGTGTGGCATCATACCCAGTATAGCCCAGACTAGCTCTTAGCTTTCCAAAAGAAAGGATAGAGTTTCTTTTTTGAAAATAAGGCAATTCGGTAAACGACCATGCCAAACCAACACTTGGATAGAGATAGGTGTAATCGCCGGTGCCGTTTGCATACGTTAATGCAGAAGACCAGTCGTTGCGCAAGCTGTAATTTAAAGTAAGTTGATTTTTCCATGTCAAGTCGCCGTAAGTATATAAGGCTGACAGTATCTTGGAAGGTATCTGGGTAACATTAACATTAGCCTGATTGATAGAGTTAGATATTGTAAATACGCCAGGAATGTTTAAACCGCCGTTGGTAGAGGTGTTGATGTTGAATCCTGTTAAGTTCCGGTAGGTTTCGCCGCCCAAAGTAGCATTCAGATTAAAGTCTTTTCCAAAATCTTTTGTAAGTGTCAGTAAGCTTTGTACCCTGATGTTTCTGTAAGCACTTTGAATTAAATTATACGAGCCTCCGGTAAAATTAGCGCCGGTTCCCATCGTTTTGGTTTCCGTATTATCATTGTAATTATTGATGTTAGAACGTACGAGCAAATTTAACCAAGGAGTGAGGGTTGCAGTAACATCAACATTCGCTAATAAATTATTTTCTACCCGTTTTGTATTTACTTCAAAATAATTCCAAAAGGTGTAAGCCAATAGGTAAGGATCAGTAGCTACTGTTACTTGTTTTCTTCCGCCATTAGCAGAATCAATGTAATGATGCAAATAATAATTGATGTCGGCATTACGTGGCATAAGATAACTGAATGCAAATAAGGGACTGCTGTTGCCGCCCTGTATGATTGGATTCAATATTTGGTTATTGGTATAATTAACGCTGGCATCAACATTTATGAACTTTGAAATTTTTTGTGTTACTCTTAAATCAAAGCTGTTTCTACCCAGGTGATTGTTCGGCATCACACTGCTGTTGTACAAGTTGGAATAAGAAAAACGGAAGGTACCTCTGTCGCTGCCACCCGCAACAGCTACATTAGAATTGATAAACTTTCCTGTTTGAAAAAAACTCAATGGATCGTTTGCCACCCAGGGAACAATTCTTCCATCCATATCTTTCACGAGTTTACCATCGAATTTGGGCCCGTAAGAAAAGGCACCGTCCGGTGCGTTTAAAGCCGATGCATTTGGATCAACCAATCGGTTTCCGCTGGCGTCGGTAGCAAACGTAGTGGAAGTGCCTGCACCATATTCGTTTTGGAAATCGGGCAGTTTATAGGCTTTATCGAAAGACTCTGTGTGACTAAAAGTAACACCCAGACCCTGTCTTGCTGAACCTTTCTTTGTTGTGATTAACAGAACACCGTTCAACGCTTTCGAGCCGTACAAAGCAGAGGCTGCAGAGCCTTTTAATACAGTTACACTTTCGTAATCATCAGGATTAAGGTCTTTCATAATATTGCCAAAATCCTGAGTGCCACCCCATGAGTCAGCACCAGTGGTTTGCGGCTCAATCAAGATGCCGTCAATTACAATCAGTGGCTGTGTGTTCGAGCCCAATCTTGCATTACCCCGAATTCTGATTTGTGCACTGGAAGAAGGGCCGCCCGAACCTTGTGCAATGTACACACCTGCTACCTTGCCTTGCAACGCATCAACCATGTTTGCATTATTTGCACTTGTAATGTCGGCGCCACTTACCTGGGTGACAGAATAAGATAGTTTTCTTGTATTTGTTCTTGTGCCGAAGCCTGTTACCACAACTTCACCCAACGCATTGTTTGTGCTTTGAAGTGTAACTGTAATAAATGTATTACTTCCCACCTGAACATCCTGGGTGGCATATCCAACCGAAGAAAATTCTAAAGCACTACTGGCTCCTGATATTGCAATTTTAAAATTGCCTTGTCCGTCGGTAACGCTTCCCGTTTTTGATCCTTTTAAAAGTACAGATACATCAGGAATGCCTCGGCCGGCGCTATCCTGCACAATGCCCGAAATCACTCTTCTTTCCTGGGCTTTTACATACATGCTTACTGTTGTCAGTAACAACAGCAGCAGTACCCGCATGGGAGTTTTCATAATCGTCTCATTTTGATTTTTAGAAAAATAATTCTGATTCTTTCTTTGTGTTTACTGATAAGCTTG
Source organism: uncultured Chitinophagaceae bacterium (assembly GCA_963847085.1). Taxonomy (GTDB): domain Bacteria; phylum Bacteroidota; class Bacteroidia; order Chitinophagales; family Chitinophagaceae; genus Ilyomonas. Next base: position 418,878 of record CAWJYO010000009.1, read on the forward strand.
TAATACAGGTTTTGGATGCTTTACTGTAATTTTTTCAAAGTTTTCCATTACCAGGGCTGCCGCGCCAATTAGTTCTGCTTTATAGTCTAACATTGACAGTTCTATTTCGGTATGTGCTGCAAGTCGGGGAATGCTAAAATCGTAAACTGCCTGCTCTATCGGAGCTTTCCATAACTTTCCTGCAATGGCGCCTCTGCCGCTTAAAATAATAGCTTCGGGGTTTAGCAGATGTATTAAAATGGCTATTCCTCTTCCTATCTCATATCCGGCTTTTGAAATCACTTCAATAGCCAATTGATCTCCATTCTGCGCTGCTTTTACAATTAGTTCAAAAGCAGTTTCCGCGTCAATATCAAAAATCTGATTCTGTAATACCGAAGTTCTGCCGTTAGTTAAGGCAGCTTTTGCTTTTTCGATAATTACGGAAAGGGAGGCTTCTGTTTCGAGGCAGCCCATTTTTCCACAGGAGCAAAGTTTATTGTTCGAGAAAAGAGGAATATGGCTAAATTCTCCGGCAAAGCCATTGTCTCCTCTGAACAGTTCTGAATGCAATATCATTCCTAATCCAATGCCCCATCCAATATTAATAACCAATGCATTCATTTTGCCCTTGCAACTACCGAATTTGAGTTCCGCCAGAGCAATAATACTTGAGTCATTGTCAATAAAGGCAGGTAGATGGGTGGCTTCGTAAATAAGGTTGGAGATGCTTTTATTACCCGATTCCAAAAACGAATAATTCAATCCTTTCTTTAGATCCACAAAACCGGGCATACCAACGCCAATGCCTATTATTCTATCTTCACTGATGCCCGACTTTTTAATAAAGCTCCTGATGTGCTCAATTAGCTTTGGCAGGGCTTCCTCATTTTTTGCCAGCGTAAGCTCAATCTTTTCAATACTTCCTGCTATATTATTATTGCTATCCAGCAGGGCAATCCTTGTAATAAATTGGTCCATCGCAACGGCAAGGATGTATTGGCCCTCTGGTCGAAGTGAGTAAATCAAGGCTCTTCTTCCTCCGGTAGAAGGAGCCAGTCCTGTTTCAATAACATGACCTTCTTTAATTAACTTACTTACTTCTTTTAAAACAACAGGAATACTTTTATTCAAACGACGACTCAATGCTGTAGCAGACAGAAATTGATTGAAATACAATTGTTTAATAATTTCTTTATCAAGCAGTGAAGTCTTCATGTGAAATAGTGGGTAAAAATGAAAAACTTTTTTAAAATTTTAAGAAGTTTAATCGGGAATGTTAATATTTTATAACTATTTGTTAATAAAGGCGTACTTGTGATGATTTGGTTTCGCACATTTTTCGGGCAAAAACAAAAGTGAACTTTTGCTTTGTTTGTTCCAATATTATCTGTCTTGTCATATCAGTGTAAATACAAAAGCAAATAATGTTTTACACCGTTTCTTTGCACCAAACTTAGCCTTTATGCGCATTGGAATTGTTTGCTATCCTACGTATGGTGGCAGTGGTGTATTGGCCACTGAACTGGGAAAAGCGCTTGCCGATAAAGGCCATTCAGTTCATTTTATAACTTATCAGCAACCGGTTCGGCTTAACATTTTCAACGCAAACATTTATTACCACGAAGTGCGTGTGCCTACCTACCCTTTGTTCGATTATCCGCCTTACGAAATTGCTCTTGCCAGTACAATGGTAGATGTAATTATGAATCATAACCTTGATTTGCTCCATGTACATTATGCCATTCCTCATGCTTCGGCAGCATTCATGGCCAAACAAATCGTACAAAAAAGTGGCAGAAACATTCCGGTCATCACTACGCTTCATGGCACCGATATTACGCTCGTAGGGCGCGATAAAACTTACGCGCCGGTGGTTACTTTTTCCATCAATGAAAGCGATGCCATTACCGCTGTTTCCAATAACCTTCGGGAAGAAACATACCGTTCGTTTTCCATAGAAAAAGACATTGAGGTGATTTATAATTTTGTGGATGTGAGTCGCTTCAACAAAAAGCCCATTGACGCGTTTCGAAAAGTGATTTCTCCACATGGCGAAAAAGTGCTGGTACATGCTTCCAACTTTAGAAAGATAAAAAGGGTGTATGATGTAATGGAAATATTTGCGCAAATAAAAAAAGAAGTTCCCTCCAAATTGCTGATGATTGGTGACGGACCGGAGCGAACCGGCTGCGAAGAATTAGCGAGGCGATTGGGTGTGCACGATGAGGTTCGCTTTTTGGGCAAGCAGGAACAAATGGAAGAAATTATGGCAATTGCCGATTTGTTTTTACTGCCATCGGAATATGAAAGTTTTGGCTTGTCGGCTCTGGAAGCAATGGCAGCGCATGTGCCGGTAATCAGTTCTGATGCCGGTGGTTTGCCTGAAGTGAACATCAATGGCGTTACAGGTTTTCTTGCGCCGGTTGGCGATGTTGCCACCATGAGCCAGTATGCCATTGATTTATTAAAAGATGAAGAGAAACTGGCACAGTTTAAACAAAACGCTTTTGAGCAGGCAAGCCGTTTTGATATTCATAATATTGTTCCGCAATACGAAGCTTTGTACAGCCGCTTTTGCGAAATGGGCGATTGTAAATAAGGTTTTGGTTATCATTCAAAAGCAGTTGATTCATAGATAATAAAAAAAGGCATCGTTGAAATGCCTTTTTGAATCTTTCCTTTTTGTAAAACTATTTTTTCTGCATTGCCATCATTTGCTTTTGCACTTCGCTGTCATCTGTAAAGCCCCAGTGCTCTGTCAGCTTATTATCTTTCACTCTAACTACATCTACTGATTTAGAATCTATCTTTTCTCCCGGCTTACCCGTAGAATCAATAGCCGTGCCTGTTACATGAACAAGCGTAAAAATGTAGTCGCCGTTTGCTGCGCTGGATATAACATCCAGCTTCAGGTCTTTAATATGATTGTGCATATCTCCCAGCATTTTCATAATGCTGTCTTTTCCTTTTACATCTTTACCCATGGGGCCATCGTGGTCAACCACATCAGAGCTAAAGAAAGTATCGAGCCCGCTCACATTGCCCGATTCGATAGCAGAATACACCTTTAAGTTATTGGCAACGTTCTTATCCATTTGAGAGGAAGCAGTATCGTCTGCAGTTGTTGATTTGTTGGTACAGGCAATACATAACAAAGCTGCCAGAGAAGCAGTTAGGAAAATCTGTTTCATTTTGTTTACGTTTTGGAGTGGATAAATTTATGAAGACATAAAGATGAATCTTTTTATTTAATAATCGGATTGAATAATATGTTCAAGTTTTAAAGGCAATGGTTTATTCCTCTCAAAAGGAAAATCCTAAAAAATAAAGGAAAGAGATTGTATTATTTATTCGGCTTAACATTCATTATACAACTCCATTAATTACTTTGCACACATGCTTACCAGGCGCATCATTCCTTGTTTGGATATTAAGGACGGCAGAACCGTGAAAGGCATCAACTTTGAAAACCTGCGCGATGCCGGCGACCCCGTTGAACTCGGAGCGATGTATGCAAAAGCCGGTGCTGATGAACTGGTATTTTTAGACATTACTGCCACGAATGAAAAACGCAAAACCTTAAGCGAACTGGTGAACCGCATTTCGCACAATATCAACATTCCGTTTACAGTAGGCGGTGGTATTAGCAGTGTAGAAGATGTAAGTGTTCTGTTACAAAACGGGGCCGATAAAATTTCGGTAAACACATCCGCATTTAAACGCCCCGAACTAATAAGCGAACTGGCAAAAGAATTTGGTAGCCAGTGCGTTGTGTTGGCCATAGACACCAGAAAGGAAGAAGATGGTAATTGGTATGTCTATCTGAATGGTGGCAGGATAAAAACAAACACGCTTTGTTTGGATTGGGCACAGCGAGGCGTAGCATTGGGCGCAGGGGAAATTTTGCTCACTTCCATGAATCACGATGGTACGAAAAGCGGCTTTGCCATTGACATTACAAAGCAATTGGCAACTAGCCTTCCGGTGCCGGTAATTGCATCGGGCGGTGGTGGTACCATTCAGCATTTTATAGATATTTTTGAACAGGGAAAAGCCGATGCTGCGCTGGCAGCCAGCATTTTTCATTTTAAAGAAGTGGAAATAAAAAAGTTGAAAGAAGCTTTGCGAAACAGGGAGATTGAAGTGAGGTTGTAGCGAAAGAGTCGGGAAGTTGGAAAAGTCAGGAAGTCCGGAAGATATTTATCGTCATGGCGAGGAACGAAGCCATCTGTGGATTGTGATAAGCGATGACAAGAAATAGTAAATGGGATTAATGATAAAGCACAAACTGCTTCGTACCTCGCAGTGACGACGCACTTTGGTTTTGCCCAATTTTATTTTACTGTTGATGGGCTGCGGGATGGAAGTGGAAAGCCCGGTGAAGGTTTGAGTGCAGGCTCATGTGCCGGACTTGTAACGGACAGCCCGAACTATCGCTCATTGGAAAGTAAAAGATTATAGCCCAATGTGATGTTTGTTTTTATTGATATTTTAATTTGAGTGCTACACAAACATGATGAACTTAGATTTTAAAAAATATAAAGACCATTTGGTGCCTGCCGTGATTCAGGATTATGCCACGCACAAAGTGCTGATGTTAGGTTTTATGAATGAAGAAGCGGTTGCGCAAACTGAACAAACGGGTAAAGTAACGTTTTACAGTCGCACCAAAAAACGGTTGTGGACGAAAGGTGAGGAGAGTGGTAATTTTTTAATTGTAAAACAAATGCTGGCAGACTGCGACAACGATACCTTACTGATAAAAGCTGCTCCAACAGGCGCCGTTTGCCATACAGGAGCCGATACCTGCTGGAGCGAAAAAAACCACGCGGAAAACTTTTTGGAATATCTTGAGCAAGTAATAGAGCTCAGGCGCAGCGCGGCTTCTGAAGATTCGTATGTGGCACGATTGTTCGAAAAAGGCATTAATAAAATTGCGCAGAAAGTAGGCGAAGAAGCGGTTGAACTGGTGATTGAAGCGAAAGATGACAACGAGCAATTGTTTTTGAATGAAGCGGCTGATTTGCTGTTTCATTATCTTATTTTACTTCATGCCAAAGGATATACGCTAAACGATATAACTGACGTTTTAAAAATGCGTCATTCAAAATAAAATGTCCCGCAGATGGCGGAGATCATCGCAGAAACAACATACCAAATCTGCGTAAATCTGTGTAATCTGCGGGAGACAAATCAATCCAAATAATACTATGAAACAAATTTTCTTTCTTTCCATTTTGCTGCCTTTTTTAGTCATTCGCCCAAACCAAAAAAACGCTGGCGGTTTTGCCATTCAGGGTCAATTGCGTGCCTTGCCCAACGGTACCAATGTTACCCTTTTTGGCTTTAACGGAACGGATACTTTGGCAAAAACAAAAGTGCAGAATGGTGGCTTTACCTTAACCGGAACAGTGAATAACATTGATGCAAGAATCATTGCATTTTCGGGCTTGAACCAACGCCTTGTTGTATTCATGGGCAATGATGATGTAAAAGTAAAAAGCGATAGCAGTAACTTCAGCGATGTTGTGATTACCGGCTCGCCATCGAACTACGATTATGAAGAATTTTTATATCAGATAAAGCCCCTGAACGATTATGTAACGATGTATAGAAACGCTGTTCAATCGGCGCCAACGCAATCGGCAAAAGATAGTTTAATGATTGCATTGAACACCACGTACAATATTTATCAGGAAAGCATTGACCGTTTTATTGCGCGAAAAAAAGCTTCGCCGGTTTCATCGCTTGTGCTGGCTTACAGCTACGATACTGACCCGAACAAAGACGTGGTATTGCTGCAAAAACGGTTCAATGCGCTTACGGGTACGGCATTGCAAAGTCAGTTTGCCAAGAACATTTCGCAGGTAATTGAGAATGATAAAATTGGTGCAGTAGGAACGAAAGCAAGCGACTTTACGCAAACCGATACTGCGGGCAACAGCGTTTCGCTTTCGCAATTCAAAGGCAAGTATGTACTGCTCGATTTTTGGGCAAGCTGGTGCCGCCCCTGTCGCGCCGAAAACCCTAATGTTGTTGCGGCTTACAAAGAATTCAAAAACAAAAATTTTACGGTTTTAAGTGTATCGCTGGATGAAACAAAAGACTCCTGGCTGCGAGCCATCAAAATGGATAACCTGGCGTGGACACACATCAGCGATTTGAAATACTGGAGCAATGCCGTGGCAATGGAATATCATGTTCAATCTATTCCGCAGAACTTTTTAATTGACCCAAATGGTGTTATCATCGCCAAAAATCTTCGTGGCGAACAATTGTTTGAAAAGCTGAAAGAATTACTGAAATAAGGGCAAAACCAAAGATGCGCTTTCACGGATATTTTTGTTTTATATCTCAATTGTAAATCAACCAAAAGCAAGGAAATTGTATGTCGTTTCATGTTTCAGCCAACGGAAAAAAAGGCGCAAATGAAGCCATTGTTTTAGAAGAAAAAGAAACCGGAACGAGAGCCGAAATTTATGCTTTTGGTGCTTTGCTGAACAATTTTTCTGTTGAAGAAAATGGGGCAAAAACAAATGTTGTTTATGGTTTCAAGGATACGGCTGATGCGCAACAAAACATCACGCCTTTATTTCAGGGTGCCAAGCTAAGTCCGTTTGTTTGTCGCATAAAAGAAGGCATTTATACATTTGCCGGTCAACAGTATAAACTCAATAAATATTATCATCACCGCGAAGCTTTACATGGTTTGCTTTTCGATGCTGTTTTTACTGTTGTTGAAAAAAACAGCACTGAAGAATCGGCTTTTGTAAAGCTGGCTTATGAATATAACAACAGCGATTCGGGTTATCCTTTTGCGTATCGTGCCGAAATTTGTTACGAATTAAAACGGGCTAATCGCTTAACGGTTTCTACCAAAATCATCAATCAAAGCCCTGTTTCTATACCCCTTGCCGATGGTTGGCATCCTTATTTTTCGTTTGAAAAAAGATTGATGATGCGCTGCTTTGCATCAATTCCAATACTATGGTTGAGTTTAACGAGTACCTGTTGCCAACCGGCAATTTTTTGCCGTTTCAACAGTTCAATTCTTTGCAAAAAATAGACAATACAGCGTTTGATAATTGCTTTGTTGTAAGCGAAAACGAAGCACAGCCAGCTTGCGTTCTGCAGGACGCTGACACCGGTTTGCAACTGATGATTTTTGCCGAAAAGAACTATCCGTATCTGCAACTATTTATTCCCCAAAATAGGGAATGTATTGCCATCGAAAACCTGAGCAGTCTGCCGGATTCGTTCAACAACGGCATTGGCTTAACTGTTCTGCAACCCGCGCAGAGCAAGGATTTCATTACTTCCTATCAAATAAAAGGGGCAAAACCAAAAGGCTTATAAATTGGAAACAGCCGTTATACTGATTTCAACATTTACATTTCGTGGCAGTGTTTTTACAGCAACGGTTTCTCTTGCCGGATAATCGCCCGAAAAATAACTTCCATACACTTCGTTTACAGCCGCAAACAAACTCATATCACTTAAAAAAATAGTGGTTTTTACTATATGCTCAAACGTAAGTTTTGCTTCGTTTATAATCGCTGCAAGGTTTTCCATTACCTGTTTTGTTTCTTCGGCAATGCTTCCTGAAATCAGTTCATTGGTTGTTGGGTTGATAGCAATTTGCCCGCTTATAAATAGAAAGCCATTGGCAATGATGGCCTGGTTATAAGGCCCGATTGGTTTTGGCGCTTTATCGGTGGTGATAATTTGTTTTGACATGGCGATGTTTTGGCCGGCAAGATGCGCTAAAATTTTTGAACCAAATTTCAATATAAATTATAAGCTGTAGATAGAGCAGCCACTTTAAAAATGTGTAATCTTGCCCACTTTTTAAAACACCTGATGGCATTGCTGTTGTGCATTGATACCGCTTTAGAAACCGCTACTGTAGGCTTGTGCAATGAAGAAGGCATTATTGACTTTCGCACTCATTCCGAACCAAAAAGTCATGCAGGTTTTGTGCAGCCTGCCATTCAAAGCATCCTGCATAGTTCTCACATTTCATTCAATCAAATTGATGCCGTTGCAGTAGTCAATGGCCCCGGCAGCTACACTGGTTTGCGTGTGGGTTTGGCTTCGGCAAAAGGCATTTGTTATGCGGCACAAAAACCGCTCATTTTATTAAATACTCTACAGGTAATGGCAAAAGCTGCTATTGAGCAAGAGCAGGATGCAGCCGCTTTGTATTGCCCCATGATTGATGCGCGCCGGAACGAAGTATTTACGGCAGTTTACGATGCTTCGTTACAAATCGTTCTTCCGCCGCAGGCTTTGATTGTAGAGCAGAATAGTTTCTTACACTTATTATCACAAAACAAAATGTATTTTTTTGGAAGCGGGCACAATAAATGTGAGAAAATAATTGAATTTAAAAAAACAGCTATGTTCATCAACTCATCTTATGCTTTGATTCATGTCAATCGCATAGCTCAGAAGTTGTATGCAAAGAAGCAGTTTGACGACATAGCTTATGCCGAACCGTACTATTCAAAAGATTTTTATTCGCCAGGTAAATAATAGAAAAATTTTTAGAAATTAACTTGTTTCTTTGCGCTTTAAAAATAGAAATAATTTTTATTTGTATTAACAATCATACATTTTATAATGCTTACATCCACTCACACTCCTAACGTAACCTTAACTAACCCAGATAACGGGGAACAGGTGAAAGTTGATTTTCTTCATATAAAAAAATCAGCTTTAATACTACGTGCTTTAAATCATAAGTTGCGTCAGCAAATGATAAAATTACTCGACGAAAGCGGAAAGCTTACCGTAACCGAATTGTATGTAAAGCTGCGGCTTGAGCAATCGGTTGCATCGCAGCACCTTGCCATTTTGCGCCGTGCAGGAATTGTAATTACGAAGCGCGATGGTAAGTTCATTCATTATGCTATTAACTATCCGCGCGTTATTGAAATCAATAAATTTGTGGAAGAGTTAGTGGCATAAAAAGTTATTCTGAAGGCTGCGAAATCAGCCTTCTTTTTTTAAATGTTTACTTATGTATATTAAGCAATTATATACAGGCTGTTTAAGCGAAGCAGCTTATTATATTGAGAGCGATGGAGAAGCTGCCATTATTGATCCGCTGCGCGATATAGATGTGTACCTGCAATTGGCTGATGAAAGAAAAACGCGCATCAAATATATTTTTGAAACACATTTTCACGCCGACTTTGTAAGCGGTCATTTAGAATTAAGCAAAGCTACCGGCGCACCTATTGTTTATGGACCGCAAACCAGGGCTGATTTTGAGGTACAGGTTGCCAATGATGGTGAAGTTTTTCAATTGGGAAATATATCTATCCGGGTTTTGCATACGCCGGGGCACACGCCCGAAAGCACTTGTTTTTTGCTGAGGAATGAAGAAGGAAAAGATTACGCCGTTTTTACCGGCGATACTTTGTTTTGCGGCGACGTAGGAAGACCTGATTTAGCGCAGATAAATGGCTCAGTAACAACAGAAGAATTGGCTGCGCAGTTGTTTGATAGTTTGCAAAACAAAATTATGCCGCTTGCCGATGACGTTTTAGTATATCCGGCGCATGGGCCAGGAAGCAGTTGCGGAAAAAATTTAGGTCCGCAAACGCATAGCACCATCGGAGAGGAAAAACGCACCAATTATGCGTTGCAGCCTAAAACCGCAGATGCGTTTGTAAAAGCTGTTACCGAAGGGCTTCTGGAACCGCCCCAATACTTTGCTATCAATGCAGAAATGAATAAAAAGGGATACGAAAACATGGATACGATTTTAGAGAAAGGGTTAACCGCTTTGTCGGTTGAAGAGTTCAAAAAAGTGGCAAAACAAAACGCCACTATTCTTGATACACGCAATGGAGATGTATTTATGGCGGGCTTTGTACCAGGCTCTATCAACATTGGTTTGGAAGGTCGTTTTGCCGAGTGGGCTGGAAGTTTATTATCGTTTACTAATGTGTTATTATTGGTAACTGATGAAGGCATGGAAAAAGAAACCATCATCCGGCTGGCGCGGGTAGGTTTTGAAAATATACAAGGTTATTTGGGAGGTGGCTTTGCAGCGTGGGAAAAAAGCGGTGAACCGATTGACATGATTATAAACGTTGAAGCCGATGAAGTAGCCATGGACCTTCCGTTTGATGAAAATATGGTAATTGTTGATGTAAGAAAAGAAGTAGAATTTGCAGATGGTCATGTAAAAGAAGCCGTAAATATTCCGCTGGAACAGATGGTTGATCCGGTAAGCATTTCGGGCATCAACGATACTGATAATGTGTATTTGCATTGTGCAGGCGGTTATCGCAGCGTGATTGCAGCTTCCTTATTAAAGCAACAAGGCATTCACAATTTGCGCAACATCAGCGGCGGTTATGCGGCTTTAAAAAATGAAGACAAAATAAAAACAGAAAAAAGTACCGAAGTGCTGAATTAATAAGGCTTTTGTTATTATTACAACCCTGTTTTGCTGTAAAAACAAAACAGGGTTTGTTTTTGCCCCAAAAAGACAATATTCGTTTTGTAATACGGATAATTGGATATTTGATAAATGCAAAAAAGAGCTGGCTACCTGCTTTTGTAACAAAACCAATAAAATCTTATTTTGAATCAGTTTCTAAAGCGTTACGCAAATATTTTGCTGCTTCTTGGCGGCGTTATCATTGGCAGTATTTTGGGCATTGTGTTCGGCACAAAAATCATTTTTTTAAAACCTGTCGGCGACATCTTTTTAAACCTTCTTTTCACTGCCGTTGTACCGCTTGTTTTTTTTACCATTTCCTCATCCATTGCCACGGTTGACCGCTCGCAAAAGTTTGGAAAATTAATGGGCGTACTCATGCTTTGCTTTTTGCTTACTGTTGTAATAGCAGGCATCGCTACCATTATTGGTGTTTCCTTATTTCCAATTGGTGAAATCAAAACCAATGCTTTATTTATTGCACCGCAAAATGAAAATATCAGTTTGGGCGATCAAATTACATCCATGCTTACGGCAGATGATGTGTATAAAATTTTTTCACGCCGCAATATGCTTGCGCTCATCATTTTTTCAGCACTTACCGGTTTTGCCGTTTTACGTAGCGGCAAAGAAGGCCAGGTATTTATAAAATTTTTAAAAGGCGGAAGCGAGGTATTCACCCAAATCTTACTCTTAATTATGAAAGGAGCGCCAATTGGTTTAGGTGCTTTTTTCGCCGTGCAGGTGGGCACACTTGGCTCTCAGTTGCTTAACAGTTATGTACGGGCAATGGCAGTGTATCATGGCGTGGGTTTGTTTGATTATGCCGTTTTATTCACTGCGTATGCTTTTATTGCCGGTGGCCGGAAAGCGGTAAAACAATATTGGAAAAACAACATTGCTCCTTCGGCAACTGCTGTTGGCACTTGCAGCAGCATTGCTACCATTCCGGTTAATTTAGTTGCTTCCAACAAAATGGGTATTCCGGCTTATATTGGCAACATTGCTATTCCGCTCGGGGCAACGCTTCATAAAGATGGCTCAGCCATTTCTTCTGTTATCAAAATTGCTGCTGTATTTGCGCTTTTTCATAAGTCGTTTACAGGTTTCGATGTGCTTGCTATTGCTTTATTAATTACCGTTTTTGTAAGCCTCGTAGAAGGCGGCATTCCTGCCGGTGGCTACTTGGGCGAACTGCTGGTAATGTCGGTATATCATTTTCCGATGGAAGCTTTTCCGGTGGTAATGGTAATTGGTACTTTGGTTGATCCGGCGGCTACTATTTTAAATGTTACCTGCGATACGGCTGCCGGTATGTTAACGGCCCGGATTATGGAAGGAAAGGGATGGATAGATAAGTCTGAAAAAGATGAATAAAAACTCTCTTTGTTTTTATCAAAATCTCTGCTATTAAAACTAACGTTTGTTTTTGCCTCTTTTTCGAAAAGTTGCAAGCCTCAGTTCAATAACTGCCTTTTACGAAAACTACTTATTCCTTTAAAATTCCTGCTCAGGAAAGCAAGGTAGCTTCCACACTTTTAGCTTTTGCAAACGATTGCATATCGTTAAACTTCGTTTTGACATGTAGAAAAATATCCACTTTGCAAATTTTGGAACGGTTATTGCCAATTGCTCGCCGCCAAAATTTGATTACTTAGACACTATAAGTGGTACCAAAACGGAAAATTGAACAAGGTCTTATAATCTATGATAATCGTACAGGTTTTATTGTAAGAATAACACAGAGAAAGGCTTTACAGCGATAAAATGGTTAAAGCAGAAAGAAACAAGCAGTCATTGAAACTCGATTTATTTAATGTTTTGAAATTATCTCTAAGAGCAGTTGCTCGCTTTAACAGGCGGGTGAAGGGGCTTTTTATATCTGTCAGTAAATTAAATGTTAACACTAAAAAGTTTTTTAAAAGGAAAACAAACATGAGAAAGTTTATTCTACCCATTTTGCTTTTGCATTTAGCAGTGGCGGTCAACGCGGCAACGTATTATTTTTCTTCTTCGTCAGGCAATGATTCAAGAAGCACATCCCAGGCGCAAAACTCTTCAACCCCATGGCAAAGTATCAGCAAGCTTAACTCTATTATGTCAAGTTTGAAATCAGGTGATCAAGTGTTGTTCAAGAGTGGTGACACATTTTTAGCTGGCTCTGCAGGTATCAATGTTACTGCCTCAGGAATCACATTTGGCTCGTATGGGTCGGGCAACCAACCGGTTATTAGTGGTTTTTCGACTGTATCAGGCTGGACGCAGGCTCGTACTAATGTTTGGGAAGCTTCTTTCTGGCAACCTGGTGGAACAGCAAGAATGGTGGTATTGAACAACCAGCAGCAGGGCATTGGCAGGTATCCAAACCTTAATGCAGGCAATGGTGGTTATTTAAACATTGATGCCAACAACGGTTCTACACAGATTACTTCTAACTCTCTTCCATCTTCACCCAACTGGACGGGTGCAGACATCGTGGTTCGTAAAAATCACTGGACGCTTGACAGAACAGCAATCTCTTCTCATTCAGGCACCACGCTCAACTTTGCTGCTGTTTCAGGCAATCCTATCATGGGCAACAACTACGGTTTCTTTATTGTCAACAGCACCAATACACTTGACCAGAATGGTGAGTGGTTTTACGACAAAAGCAGAAGCAAACTGCAGATGTATTTCAATGGCATTGATCCTAATGCGTCTACCGTGCAGGCAAGCACTGTTGAAACGCTGGTAACCATCAGTTTTCAAAACTATGTTACGTTCAATAACATCACTTTCACAGGTGCTAATTCATATACTTTTAATCTTACCAATTCTAACAACATCACGGTTAACAATTGCAATATCAGTTTTACCGGTATTGATGCGATAAAGGCTTTGAGTTCTAATTACTTTACTCTTACCAACTCCACAATCAATAATTCCAACAATGATGGGTTAAATTTATACTGGTCGTGCAATTATGCCAATATACAATACAATACGATCACAAACACTGCATTAATTGCAGGTATGGGACAAAACAACGGCAACTCGCATCAGGGCTTATACGTAAACGGTACTAACAATCTAATACAGTACTGTGAAGTGGATAGTTCGGGACACAATGGTATTCATTTCGAAGGCGATTATAGCACAGTTCAATACTGCTATGTGAACGGTTTTGGTTTAACGGTTGATGATTGCGGTGGTATTTACACAGGACAAGGTACTGGTGATAATACCACATTTAACAGTAAGTCTGTTTTGAATAACATCGTTGTAAACGGAATTGGTGCTAATCCCGGAACCAACGATCCTACTTATACGCCTGCTATTGGTATTTACTTTGATGCCAATACGAACCATGTAGCAGCTACTGGCAACACAGTAGCCAATTGTGCTTTTGTAGGTATGTTCAATCATACGTCCTATTATATGGACATTGAAAACAACACGTTTTACAATAATGCCCAAGAACAATTCTTAGGTGTGCGCACTTCGAATCCAATAAGTAATGTTACATTTCAAAATAACATCTGCTTTTCTAAAACGGCTAAACAATTAGCTAGCAAGCTGCAGACTTATTATGGCAGTAACAATCTATCGGGGATTGGCACTTTCAATAACAACTATTATTGTCGTCCTATTGATAACAACTACATGTTCTACAGCATGTCTGAAATTGGAAGCAGCGGACAATACAACACATACAATCAAACACTAAGCAACTGGCAATCCAGCATGGGATTAGATGCTAATTCATCAACGTCTCCTTCCACTATACCTTCGTTTGTAGCCAGCGGCTTATCAGGCGTCTAATCTGTTTTCAAATGGTAGCTTTTCAAGCGATATTGGCGGCGTAGGTGTTTGGTCTCCTACCGGGGATATCAGCTCAAATCTGGTATCTAACAAATTGGATGGTGGCGCATTGCAGATATCAGCTAACAACTACTCTCCTTCCAACTCTTTTTATGTAACACTGCAAACTGGCAATTCAGTTACAGCCGGCCAGGGATATCAGTTATCATTTACAATGCAAGGGGCTGCCAGTGGTCAACCAATGACAGTGTATTTAAAACAACAAAACTCGCCAAATGCGACAATGACAGAACAATTTCTTGTTCCTGTTCCAGGCAGCCGTCAGGACTTTCAGTTTGGTTTTACACCAACTATGAGTGGTCAGGTTTCTATTGAGTTGGATGTGGCGCAGCCCAATGGACGCTATTTGGATAGACAATGTAGTACTGCAAAAGGCAACCATCTGGCCAAATGACCCTAATGATTATATTATTTTCGCCTACAATCCAAGTACAAGCAATATGAAAGTAGGTTTGCCTCAGGGCAGCTAAATGGCTTGATGCAACTGGTAAACAGTATAATAACAATACAGTTTTAAAACCGTACACTTCTATTGTATTATACAAAGAATTCGAATCACAAGGCTCATGCAAATGCAGTAGCACAGCAATCAATATGTCTTGCCGGTGATTTGGTTGATGCAACAGCAAGTAGTACAATAAACAGCGCAGCCACAAAACTGAATTGGAAAGTTAACAATCAGGATAGCGCCGCTTCTTACTACGAAGTACAACGCTCATCTGATGCACAAAACTTTAGCCACCATTGGCAAGGCTACCGTAGCTGCAAGCAACGG
The DNA here is from genome assembly GCA_963847085.1 of uncultured Chitinophagaceae bacterium. Taxonomy (GTDB): domain Bacteria; phylum Bacteroidota; class Bacteroidia; order Chitinophagales; family Chitinophagaceae; genus Ilyomonas. The sequence goes on from CAWJYO010000009.1 coordinate 433,952, forward strand.
CACTGGTACAACTTACCAGTATCAGGATGCATCTCCGTTGGCTGGTAAAAGTTATTATCGCATTACACAGCGCAATAACAAAGACAGCGTTTCTTCAACAAGTAAAACGGTTGTGATAAACAATATCTCGTTTAAGGTAAATCCTAATCCGGCAAAGGATGTCATTCATTTATCTTTTGACGAAACGATCAATGCTGCCGATCATCTTGATAAAGATGTGGCCATTCGTAGTGCAGCAGGCGTTACTGTGCAAACGGTGGCATTGCCATCAACCGACAATCTGAACAGAGTTGATATTAATGTGGCCGGACTGCAAAGAGGTGTGTATATACTAAGTGTTTCTTCTGAAGGAAAATCATTCAGTAAAAATTTATTAAAGGAATAATCTTCAAAAATTAAGGCAAAACCAAAAAAGCATAGTGATTATTTCACTATGCTTTTTGTTTTTATGATACTAACCCTTGAGGGAATTGGATAAGAAATGGTTAAGATGAATGTACTTGCTCTATAGAAGCTGCATGTGAACGATAAACATGAGCTCCTGTGGAGCTTTTTGTTTTTGTACATTTTTTACTACGATATACATCTCTTACAAGGCTTCTTATCGTTTTGCATTGTAACTCTTCCAACGGGTTATGATACTATTGAATACTATGCCTTTATAGCTATGATATGAATAATAAACTATCAATTGCAATCTATTTTTGACTGATTTATTTGATCCCGATTCCTTAAGAAAAATTTAAGAATTAAACAAAATAAGCTTGTTCCAGATTGGCTTTGCTTAAACAGAAATTAAAACGATTAAACTTGAATTAAGCTTGTTGCAACCTGATGCAACTGTGTGAGATGTTTATAAGTTTGTGTTAAATCCAATTGAAAAAAAGCATTTGCAACCAGTAACAGACCACGCCAATATCAATATAAGGCTTTGTTAGGGGCAAATAGAAAATCAAAAAGTAAATCTGTTTTCAGGCAAGTGTTTAATGTGTTAGAAGGCAAGCAACAATAACTGCTACATAAACAGAAAATTTTAAAATTCAGTAACCAATATCAATAGCCGCCGGGCTATTTCACCCAAACAATAATCATTTATGAAAAAGGTGTTTTTACCCATTTTGCTTCTTCACCTTACAATGATGGTGAATGCAGCTACGTATTATTTTTCATCCTCTTCAGGAAACGATTCAAGAACTGCTGCACAGGCACAAAGTTCTACTATGCCCTGGCAAAGTATCAGCAAGCTTAACTCTATTATGTCAACGTTGCAACCGGGCGATTCTGTAATGTTTAAAAGAGGCGACGTATTTTTCGGAGGGCTTGTTGTATCTGCTTCCGGCAATAGTACAAAGCCCATTACTTTTAGCGCTTATGGCTCAGGCAACAAGCCAGTTATCAGCGGCTTTTCAACGCTTACTGGCTGGACACAGGCTCGTACCAATGTATGGGAAGCACCGCTTATTGTTGCCAGTGGAAAAGAAGGTATGGTGATATTGAACAATCAGCAGCAGGGCATTGGCAGGTATCCAAACCTTAATGCAGGCAATGGTGGTTATTTAAACATTGATGCTAACAACGGTTCTACACAGATTACTTCTAACTCACTTCCATCTTCACCCAACTGGACGGGTGCAGACATCGTGGTTCGTAAAAATCACTGGACGCTTGACAGAACAGCTATCTCTTCTCATTCAGGCACCACGCTCAACTTTGCTGCTGTTTCAGACAACCCTATTTTTGGTAACAACTATGGTTTCTTTATTGTCAACAGCACCAACACACTTGACCAGAACGGTGAGTGGTTTTACGACAAAAGCAGAAGCAAGCTGCAGATGTACTTCAATGGTACTGATCCCAATGCATCTACCGTGCAGGCAAGCACTGTTGAAACGCTGGTAACCATCAGCTTTCAAAACTATGTTACGTTTAGTAATATCACTTTCACAGGTGCTAATTCATATACTTTTAATCTTACCAATTCTAACAACATCACCGTTAATAACTGTAATATCAACTTTACAGGTATTGATGGAGTAAAAGCTTTAAGCTCTAATTATTTCAGGCTGGCAAATACTACCGTCTACAATTCCAACAATGATGGTATTAATATGTATTGGAATTGCAACAATACAGTCATTCAATATGACACGCTCAAAAACACAGCTCTGATAGCTGGCATGGGGCAAAACGATGGCAACACACACCAAGGCATGTATGTGCTCGGTAATTACAATTTGATACAATACTGTGAAGTGGATAGCACCGGCCATAATGGCATTCACTTCGAAGGCGACTGGAGCACGGTTCAAAAGTGTTATGTAAATACCTTCGGTTTAACGGTTGATGATTGCGGTGGCATTTACACCGGACAAGGAACCGGTGATAATACAACTTATCACAGTAAGTCAATTTTAGATAACATTGTAGTCAATGGTATTGGTGCTAATCCGGGAACCGACGATTCTACTTACATTCCGACTCATGGTATTTACTTTGATGCCAACACAAACCATGTAGTTGCTTTGCGCAATACGACAGCCAATTGTACCATGAGCGGATTTTTTTGCCACATCTCTAACAACGTCGGCATTAAGAACAATACGTTTTATAATAACAGAGAGGAGCAGTTTCTTGGCATTCGTGCATCCAATCCGGTAAGTAATGTTTCTTTTCAGAATAATATTTGCTTTTCCAGAATCGTTTCCCAGTTAGCAAGCAAACTACAAAGCTATAATGGTACGAACGACCTGCCTCAGATAGGCACTTTCAGTAACAACTATTACTGCCGTCCTATTGACAACAACTACATGTTCTATAGTATGTATGAAATTGGTACTAGCGGACAGTACAACACTTATACGCAAACGTTAACCAACTGGCAATCATTTCTTGGAATGGATGCTGGTTCTCAAACGTCTCCTGCCACCATTCCAGCCTCAACCATTAGCAACGTTTCGGGTATCAATCTGTTTTCAAACGGCAGCTTCACAAGCAATGCCAATGGTGTTGGCAGTTGGTCACCTAAAGGAGATGCCAGTGCAAACTGGGTGTCTGGTAAGCTGGATGGCGGTGCTTTGCAGGTGTCAGCTAAAAACTATTCTTCCAACTCTTTTTATATAACGCTGCCAACTAATGTAGCCGTTACCGCAGGCACCAGTTGCTTACTGTCATTCACAATGCAGGGAGCAGCCGCTGGCAGTTCTATGACGGTATATTTGAGACAACAAAACTCTCCGAATGCAGCACTCACTCAACAAGTGATTGTTCCTATTCCAGCAAATCGCCAAGACTTTCAGTTTGGTTTAACTACAACCATGACTGGTCCGGTAGCTATTGAGTTGGACATAACACAAGCAACCGGGCCTGTTTGGATAGACAATGTAAACTTACAGCAGGCAACCATCACGCCTACCAATCCTGATGACTATATTGTGTTTCAATACAACCCAAGTAAAACGGCAACCACATTTACGCTAAATGATACTTACATGGACGCAAAAGGTGTCGCTTATTCCGGCACCGTTACTTTGCAGCCTTATACATCATTGGTATTGTTCAAACAACCGGCACAAGGTTTAGCTCAGTCAGCCAAAGTATCGCAAGCCATTAGCCTGCAAGGCAATCTGGTAAGCGCATCTTCACCCAGCACGATAAGTAACACAGCCACAAAGCTGAACTGGAAAGTTGACAATCAAAACAGCACTGCTTCTTACTACGAAGTGCAACGCTCATCCGATGCACAGAACTTTACCACTGTTGGCAAAGCAACTGTAAAAACAGAAGGCGCTTCGATTATTTATGAGTATAGCGATGCATCTCCGTTAGTTGGTAAGAATTACTATCGCGTTACACAGCATAACCAAAATGGTGATGTGGTGTTAAGCCCAACGGTTGTTAGTTACAAATGTCTCATTTAAAGTAAATCCCAACCCGGCTATAGATGTGATTCATGTAAGCTTTGATAAAACCATCACTGCAAGCGACAATCTGAATAAAGAAGTACAGATAACCAATGCGGCTGGCGTTGTTGTTCAAACAGTAACTTTATCATCAACCGATAATTTAAGCAGAGCTGATATTAATGTATCATCGTTGCCAAAAGGTGTGTATATTTTAAGCGTGAGTTCGGAAGGACAAAAGTTTAGTAAAACATTCCTTAAAAAATAATCTAAGCCAATACAAACAACATTATCCGGCAATTAACGATAAAAATTATCGTTGATTGCCGGATTTGTTTTTGCACAAAAAGCTGTTCTTCACTCATTCCATTTGCAACAAATTAGCTTGGTTGCTATCCTTTTTATAAAAATAGAAAACAACATCTGCGTGTGATGAATTGTAATATTTTCACACGATAAAACTGTTTTGTTTTGTCGCACGCCAAAGAACGCACAGAGAAAAACTGCTTAAACTGTAATGCTATTGTAGCGGGCCGATACTGCCAGGTGTGCGGCCAGGAAAATATTGAAACCGCGGAAACATTCGGTCATCTTGCCGGGCATTTTATCAGCGATATTTTTCATTTTGACGGCTTGTTTTTCAGCACAGCAAAACAACTTTTGTTTCACACCCGGATTTCTTACTTATGAGTATGTGCGTGGCAGACGCGCAAGCTATCTGAACCCCATAAAAATGTATGTGTTTATTTCTGCCATTTTCTTTTTGTTTTTCTTAACCGTTTATAAGCCCAATTTTGATTTGAACGAGAATGAAAAACATTATTTAACTGCAAAGCAAGTGATGGAATCGCTTGTTAAAACGAGAACTGATTTAAATGAAATGATTGCCGACAAAGATTTGTCTTCTGCTTCGATGATAAAACAGAAGTTGGCATTGGTGAATAAAAATATTGCCATTCTGCAAAAAGACACTACAAAAAAAGCAGAGCTGCTTAATGAAGTGAATGCTTTTTATGTAAGTAATATAGGAGGTATTCGTGTTTCGGATAGTGATGAATACAATTCGGTAGAGCAATACGATAGCATTCAGCAAAAATTGCCCAAAAACAAACGTGACGGCTGGCTAACACAAAGGTTTAAGAAAAAAGGTCTTGACTTAAGCAGCAGGTTTCGTGAAAACAAAAATGAAATGTTCAATGTTTTGGTAGAAAGTTTTTTGCACCATTTTCCACAAATGCTTTTTATTTCTTTGCCCCTTTTCGCGCTTCTCCTCCAGCTTTTGTATGTAAGGAGAAAACAATTTTATTATGCCAATCATGTTATTTATACATTACATCTTTACTGTGCCGCTTTTTATTTTTATTCTTTTGATAGTATTGATTGATAAAATTGATGGCTTGCCGTTATTTGCGGCTGGTTAAGATATGTTGGATATGCAGTTTCTTTATACGCCATATTTTATACTTACAAAGCAATGCGTACTTTCTATGGACAGGGAAGAATGAAAACTATTTTGAAATGGATATTACTAAACGCAGCAGCATTCTTTGTTATGCTTGGCCTGTTTGTATTGCTGTTACTCTTTACCATATTTATCGTGTAAAGAATTTTAAATTAAAAACAAACAATGAATCACACCGGATTCTCAATATTCAGAAGCAGCGCAGCAGTTTGAAAAGATTGATTGCTATTATGGATGAACTGCGCGAAAAATGTCCCTGGGATAGGAAGCAAACCATCCAAACGCTGCGCCCGCAAACCATTGAAGAAACATACGAGCTTGCCGACGCCATTCTTAACAACAACTGGAGTAACCTGAAAGAAGAATTGGGTGATGTGTTGCTGCACATCGTTTTTTACTCAAAAATTGCTACCGAAAAAAAAGAGTTTACTTTACAGGAGGTAATCCAAACCATTTGCGATAAGCTCATCAAACGGCATCCGCACATATATGGAAATGTTGTGGTAAACGACGAAGAAGACGTAAAGAAAAACTGGGAACAAATAAAATTAAAAGAAGGTAAAATATCAGTGCTGGCAGGCGTTCCGGCTTCGTTACCGGCGGTTGTAAAAGCGCAACGCATTCAGGAAAAAGCAAAAGGGGTTGGCTTTGAATGGAGCGATAAAAAAGATGTATTTCAAAAGGTAGAAGAAGAGCTTTCCGAACTATCTGAAGCTATTGAAACCAACAACGCTGCAAACATCGAAGAAGAGTTTGGTGATGTAATGTTTAGCCTCGTAAACTATGCCCGTTTCATAAACGTAGATGCCGAAGCGGCGATAGAAAAAACCAATCAAAAATTTATGAAACGGTTTGGGCAAATGGAAAAATGGGCAAAAGAAAACGGCACCAGTTTGAATGCGATGACACTTGCCCAAATGGACGACCTTTGGAACAATATCAAGCAAAACCAAAAGCAACCATAAATGCTGCTAACAAGGCTGATAAAGCTGAACGTACTTAGGCATAGCAATTTACTAATTGCCATTGCTTTGTTGTTGGTTTTATCGCTCGGTTATTTTGCCGTTAGCAATTATAAGTTATCGCCCGCCGGCGTAAAAAAAAGTTTGGAAGCTTACGTTGCCAATCAGGAACAATTCTTTAACGATGTAGCTTCTGATAAGGCCACCATCATTGCAGTTACGCTTAAATCAGATTCTATGATTGACATGGCGCTGCAACACGCGCAAACAGGCATTTTCGCGTATGCCATTAACGATCTTGGCAATCCTATTTCTGTGTATTGGAGTACATCGCAAATGATGGTGAATACGAGTGATTTAAAATTGCCTGATAGCATTCTTACTGTAAAATATCCCAATGGATTGTTTGAGTTGCAGAAGAAGAAAGTACTGGTGAATGGCAGGCCCTACATCATTGCCGGGTTAATTCCTTTGCACTGGCAATATTTCATCGAAAACAAATATCTCCCATCACAGTTTGCCGGCGTTAACAACATAGATAAATTATACAGATTATCGGATAATGCTTACGAAGCAACTGCTATAAAAAGCAGCACCGGCAAAACATTATTTTATATTGAAAGGATTGAAGGCACAAACCGCAATCAGCTTGATAGATACGGCACCGCTTTGCACATTGCCATTGTGTTGTTAATGGTTGTTTTTTTAATTTACGTTGCCCAGAAGTTTATTAATTAAATACAAGTTTACGGTTGCCATCCTGTTTCTTGCTACTTCACTTTTTTTATTGCGGCTGATCGTTTACTACACCACTTTTATAGTGTTTGCCAACTTTACCATTTCAGCAAAAGTATTGTTGGCAGCAAGCATTTCGTCGAGCGATTTTTTAATCAGTACCATCTTTGTTTTTGTGCTGGTTGCCTTTTTGTTTTTCTTTCAGCGGCGCATTGTGTATCCACCCAAATACAACGCTGCTGTAGCGGTTGCTTCCTTATGCTTTTTAGCTGCTATCACTAACGTTGCCTGTAATATTATCGAGGCTTTGCTGTACACTTTGCATGGCTCGTTCGATGTTACTAATTTTTTTAAATTAAGCATTTTTACCGTAGTAGGTTTTGTTATTCTGGTGTTTATTGTTCTTACCTTTTATTACATTTCGTGGCTTTGTATGACAGCCGCTTACAAAGCACATTTTTCGTTGCCGGTTATTATTGCTATTGTTATAGCCGCTGGCTTGTTAGTGCTCTCGTTTCAATTGCAACAGCCAACATCGCTTATTAAACTGGCTGCGCTTTTATGGCTTGCAGGTTATATAGTGCTGCTTCATGCACGCCAGCAAGACAAAAACATCAGCTTGTTTCAATCGTCTTTCTTTTTGCTTTGGGTAATTATGTTTTCTGTGTCGGTTTCTATTCCTTTTGGTGCAATTAAAAAAGAAGGTTGATTTAGAACAACGGAAAGAATTGCGCAGAAGTTTGCTCGACAATCTGATCCTTACAGCGAGAATGTTTTGCATGTTGCGGTAGCTGGTTTATCAGATACTTTTCTTCAAAAGAATTATCAGCATTTTTTTAGAGAAGATTCTAACCGTTACTTAAAAGACAGTTTGGTAAAAGCAGATTTTTCAGGTTATTTAAACAAGTTCGATACTCGTATTTATACCTATGATAAAGGAGGACGGAGCCTATACAATGATGATGAAACTTCTTATGCAATTATTGACGATGTAATAAGAAATTCTGTTATCCGCTATCGCAACAAAAATTCGGAAGGCTTGTATTTTTTTAAAGATAACTCCAATGCTTACAGCTATATTTTTCGAAGAGATGTAACCGCGCCGGATTCGGGCCTTGTGGGGCACGTTGTGGTGGTTGCAAAACCAAAGCGCTATAAAACAGATGCCTTATATCCCGAATTGTTCCGGCAGGCAGGCGATATACAAACGGATGCCGAAAGTTATTTGTTTGCAGTATATGAAGACAGTAATCTAAACAATTTTTCTGCAGGCTATTCTTTTGCTGATACATTGCTGCAAAGCCAGATTCCGGCCAAACAATTCGAAGAAAGAAAAGTAGATAACTATAGTGAGCTTTGGTACAAAGCCAGCAACAATAAAGTGATTGTTCTGGTGAATAAAAATTTATCCTACGCCGAATTTCTTACCTTGTTTGCCTTGCTTTTTTTATCAATTATCTTATGTACCTGTGTTGTTGAAATTGCCTCATTTTTTATAAAGCAAAGAAGTTTGCCTCATTCATTCGGTCAGCTTTTTTCTTTTAACATTCGAACGCAGGTACAGGCTACCATTATCCTGTTAAGCTTTTTTTCTTTTGTAATTATTGGCTTCATCACCATTCGATTTTTTGTTGATCGCTTCAATAATTCAACAAAAGAAAAACTGGAGAAAACGGCTCTGGTGATTACAAACGAAATACAGAATACCACGCGCAGCCAGCTTATTTTTTCTAACTGGGATGTGATAGGAACCAATGCTGATATTGACAGAAAAATTGCTGAAATTGCCAGTCTTAACAACACCGACATTAATCTTTACGACATAAGCGGCAACTTAAAATTATCTACACAGCCATACATCTACAACCGGCAGATTTTAAACAACAAAATGCAGCCTTTAGCTTACTACATGCTGAAATATAAGCACAGCGTTTTGTATATTCAGGATGAATACATCAAGAAGTTTTCTTTTGTAAGCATGTATGTGCCGGTTAAAAACGACAACGACGAAACCATTGCTTATCTCAACATTCCTTACCTTAATTCAGAGATGGAAGTGAACCAGGAAATATCCAATTTGCTGGTAACGCTCATTAATTTAAATGCAGTCATTTTTGTGCTGGCAAGTGTGGTTGCTATCTTTCTTACGCGCAGTATTACTTCATCGCTGGTACAAATTGGCGATAAAATGCGCGACTTTCATTTTGGTGGTAAAATTGAAAAAATTGAGTGGAAGCGCAATGATGAAATCAGTGTGCTGGTAAATACTTTTAACCAAATGGTTGAACGTCTTGAAGAAAGTGCTGCAGCCCTTGCCCGCAGCGAGCGAAACGGTGCCTGGCAAGAGATGGCAAGGCAGGTGGCGCACGAAATAAAAAACCCTTTAACCCCAATGAAATTAAGTGCGCAATATTTGCAAAGAGCTATCAACAGCAATGCTTCTAATGTAAGAGAATTGGCGTTGAGCATGTCGTCTGCGCTGATAGAACAAACCGATCAACTGGCAAAAATCGCGGGCGATTTTTCGCAGTTTGCCAACATCAATCAGGCAAAACCCGAATTGATGAATCTTTCGCACCTGTTGCAGTCGCTTTGCTTATTGCACGCCACCGGCAGTCATGCTATTATTCAATACATAGAGCCTGACGAAGTGTACACCGTTTATGCCGACAAAACGCAGATGAGCCGTTTGTTTACCAACCTTTTAAAAAATGCCCAGGAAGCGCAGAACGAAAGCAAGAGCGAACAACTTGCCATTACAGTTTCGCAGCAACGCAAAAACAATTGTGTGCTGGTAAGTATCAGCGATAATGGTACCGGCATTGCAGCCAATAAGCTGGCTCATATTTTTGAGCCCAACTTCACTACCAAAAGTTCCGGAACCGGCCTGGGGCTTGCCATTAGCAAGCGCATCACCGAAAGTGCAGGTGGCAAAATATGGTTTCATACAGTGGAAGGAAAGGGCAGTACTTTTTATGTTGAACTGGAATTGGTGAATGATTGATGTGAGGCAAAAAAGCATGTTGTGTTTGCATTTGTTTTTGTGCATATTTTGTTATCATCGCAGAAATAAAAAACATCAGCGCAAATCCGTGCAATCTGCGGAACACCAGATTCTAAAATTCACGCGTTTCCAAAACATCAAAAAAGAGATAAGATTTTTCGGGCATTTCCAAAAACTTTTTGGATAAGATACCTTTGCACAAATTTTTAAAATGAGTAAAGTAAAAGTGGGTCTTGTGCAAATGAGCTGCGTTGCCGATAAGGAAGCTAACCTCAACAAGGCAATCGAAAAAATAAGAGAAGCGGCCGCAAAAGGTGCGCAGATTGTTTGCCTGCAGGAACTGTTTACTTCGCTCTACTTCTGCGATGTGGAAGACTATGATAATTTCGGCTTAGCCGAACCAATTCCCGGTCCTTCTACTGATGCATTGAGTAAAATTGCAGCCGAATTAAATGTTGTTATTATTGCTTCTTTGTTTGAGAAAAGAACACAGGGTATTTATCACAATACAACAGCCGTGATAGATGCTGATGGCAGTTATTTGGGTAAATACAGAAAGATGCACATCCCCGATGATCCTTCTTACTACGAAAAATTTTATTTCACTCCCGGCGATTTAGGTTATAAGGTTTGGAACACGAAATGGGCAAAAATTGGCGTGCTTATTTGTTGGGATCAATGGTATCCTGAAGCTGCCAGAATTACATCATTAATGGGTGCTGAAATTCTTTTTTTTCCAACTGCTATTGGCTGGCATCATTTGCAGGACGATATTACCAACAGCGAGCAATACAATGCCTGGCAAACCATTCAGCGTGGTCATGCCGTTGCCAATGGTGTGCATGTGGTAAGTGTGAACAGAGTAGGATTGGAGCAGAACGGACAAATGAAATTCTGGGGCGGATCTTTTGTTTCCAATCCCTTTGGGAGCTTATTATACAAAGCTTCGCATGAGGAGGAAGAAGTGGCCGTGGTTGAAATTGATACAGCTAAAACAGACAGTTATCGCACGCACTGGCCTTTTCTACGCGATAGAAGAATTGATAGTTATGGCGAGATAACAAAGCGATTTATTGATGCAGAATAATTTCTGACTGTATGATTAAAATGGCAGTATAATAACGAACTCAATAAACATTTTTCGTTGATGAATTTAAGTATTCCTACACCAAAAGAGTTAGGTTATTTTTTCCCAGCAGAGTTTGAGATGCATGAAGCAACCTGGCTTTCATGGCCTCATAAAGAAGAAAGCTGGCCCGGCAAAATTGAAAGCGTTTTTGCTTCGTATTCTTTATTTGTAAAATATTTATCGCAAAGCGAAAAAGTACGCATAAATGTAGAGGATGAAGCGATGAAAGCGGCTGCCAGCAAGCATTTGAGCGATGCGAATGTGGCCTGGAATAATGTAGAGTTCTATTTCAATCCAACCAACGATGCGTGGTGCAGAGATCATGGCCCGGCATTTATAATCAATCCAAAAAGCGAACAAAAAAAAGCGATCATTGATTGGGATTACAACGCATGGGGCAATAAGTATCCTCCTTACGATAAAGATGATGTTGTGCCAACATTGATTGCGCAACGTTTTGATTTGCCCGTTTTTTATCCTCGCATTGTTATGGAAGGTGGCTCGGTTGAATTTAACGGAAAGGGCAGTTTGCTGACTTCTAAAAGTTGTTTATTAAACAAAAACAGAAACCCACAATTAGCGCAAAACCAAATTGAAAATTATCTCATCAATTATTATGGTGTTGAACAAATTTTATGGGTGGATGAAGGCATTGTTGGTGATGATACTGATGGCCATATTGACGATACGGTTCGATTTGTAAATGATGACACCGTTTTAACAGTAGTTGAAGAGAACAAAAACGATGAGAATTATGCGCCCTTACAACACAATCTAAAACAGCTTCAACAGATGCGCTTGCTGAATGGAAAGCAATTGAATATTATTGAGCTTCCGATGCCTGATGTAGTTATTTATCAAGACCAGTTGTTGCCTGCTTCCTATGCTAACTTTTATATCTGCAACCGGTTTGTAATTGTGCCTACTTATCGTTGTAATAAAGATGAAAAGGCTTTGCAAATCATTGCGCAATGTTTTCCGAACCATGAAGTAGTTGGCATTGATTCAACCGATATTATCTGGGGTTTGGGAAGCTTTCATTGTCTTTCACAACAAGAGCCTGCTGTTTGATTCTGATAAAAGAACCGTTTGTTTTTGCCGCTATTTTTATTCAGGAAAATGTTCGTGCCAGCAAAGGCTTATCATCTCCATTATGTTCGGCTTGTTTGAGCAGATTTACAACGGTTTTATCTATTGGTAACGACACGGTTTCTGCCGTTAATTCATTCCATTCTATCCATCTGAACACTTCATATTCGCCTTTTGTATCGGCCAATTGATGAGGCAAAAAATCAAACAACTTTGTTTTTGTTTCTAATGCTATCGGCTCTTCCACGTTTACCCAATAATAAATAGAAATGATTTGATGCTCTTTATTGAACGCCGACATCTGGAAGTAATCGGTAGTGTAAATGTGCTCGCCAATGGTTACTTCCAAATCCGTTTCTTCTTTAAACTCCCGTTTCAGGCAATCGCGTGTGCCTTCACCAAACTCCAAACCACCGCCGGGAAACTTGGTAAAATATTCACCTCGTATCAATTCATCACTTACCAAAACACGGTTGTTGCTATCTTTTAAAATGCCATATACCCGAATGTTAAACAGGTTCATATTGTAGTTTGTTTTTGCCCTTTTTTACTGCAAGAAAAATCTCTGCATTTCCAAAAGTAAAACAAGATGTTTTTTATTTATATTGTTTGCTAAACACTTTCTTCAGCAAATCTGTTGTGCGCTCGGCCGGATTCTTCCTGATTTGTTTTTCTTCCAACCCAATCTCATAAAACAAACCTTGCAAAGCTCTGTCGGTAACATAAGTAGTAAGGTCTGTTTCCACCTTTTTTACCAGTGGTAATTTGTTGTATTCGGTGGTAATGGTTGTCCAATATTTTGTGGCATCTACTTTAGATAATGAACTATCAACAGTAGGTCTGAAAGCTGCACTTAAAGCGCTTGTGGTATTGGCTTTTAAGTAGGTAGTAGCTGCCGTATCGCTGCCCTGCAAAATGTTCACCGCATCTGTTATTGTCATTCGTTTGATGGCATCTAAGAAAATGGGTGCAGCGCTTTTTGAAGCATCTTCTGCAGCGCGGTTCATGGTGAGTATAGCCTGATCAACCTCATTTCCCATGCCTAAGCCACGCAAAGTGCCTTCAATTTTTTGCGCCTCTGGTGGTAATAAAATTTTTACGGCTGCATTTTTAAAAAAGCCATCTTGTGCCGACAGCAAACTGGTGCTCTTTTCTACCCCTTTATTCAAGGCTTCTTTCAATCCGCCTGCAATGTCATCGCTGCTCATGCCTGATAAAACAGAACCGATGGAAGAGGTTTGTGATGAATCTTTTTTAAAAGGATTTTTCAATAAATTTTTGAATTGTGCTTGCGAAAGTTGTGCAACCAAAACAAATAGGAATGCGAACAATAACTTCTTCATGTTATAAATAAAAATGAGTGTGATGTTGAAATATGGACAAAAACAAAAGACGTTCATAACTACGAGATGTTTAGCCTTTTTATCTTAATAAAGACATAAGGTTTGAATTGGCCTGTTTTCTCTTGACTCAAAGCTCGTAGCTCGAAACTCGCAGCTATTTATCACTTACTTCTACAATTAAAAACTTTAAATAATTGGTGTTTTCCATTCCCCAAATGATGGGATGGTCGCTCGATTGCTGCCGAAATGTTACCTGCCTTATGTTTTTGCGTGCATCTTTTGCCGCCATGCCAATGGTTTGCAAAAACAATTCGGGCGAAACCAAATTGGTGCAACTGCTCGTAACCAAAAAGCCTCCGTTTTTGATCAGCTTCATGCCGCGCAAATTGATTTCCTTATAACCTGTGAGTGCTTTTTGAATGTTCTCGCGGCTCTTTGTAAAGGCAGGCGGGTCGAGCATTACAACATCATATTGCCTGCCTTCTTTTGCCCATAGTTTCAATACATCAAACGCATTCATGGCTTCAAAACGGCACTTGTTATCAACGCCGTTTAGTTTTGCATGATAATTAGCTTGCGCCACCGCACTTTCCGAAATATCTAAACCTAAAACCGATTTTGCACCATAATGTGCCGCATGAATTTCGAACGTGCCGGTGTACGTAAAAGCACCCAGTACATCGGCGTCTTTTACAATGTGTTGTATGGCGCGGCGATTGTCTTGCTGGTCTAAAAAATAACCTGTTTTTTGCCCGTTTTCCAAATCAACAATAAAGCGGATGCCATTTTCTTTGATCTCAATTTTTGTATCAAAAGGTTGCGATAAAAATCCGGTTTGTTGGGGCAGGCCTTCCAGTTCGCGCACGGGCACATCGTTGCGTTCGTAAATGCCTTTGGGTGAAAAAATTGTATTGAGCGCAGCTACAATGGCGCCCTTCCATTTGTCCATGCCAAGCGAAACAGTTTGCAGCGAAAAATAATCGTTGAATTTATCAATGATTAACGATGGCAGATAATCGGCTTCTCCAAATACCAACCGGCAATTTTCTGTATAGCCAATTTTCTGGCGATACCTCCAGGCGGCTTCTATCTTTTTATAGAAGAAATCATCGTTGATGTCTTCTTTTTTTCGGGTAAGTAAGCGAACAATAATTTGCGATTGCGGATTGATGAAACCTTTTCCCGCAAACGAACCATCTGCAAAATACACTTCTACAATATCGCCGGGCGTAACATCGCCTTTTATCTCAGCCACTTCATTTCCAAATATCCAGGGATGACCATTGGCTATTCGCGGTGCAATCTTTCGTTTCAAAAATACTTTTATCATGCGCCAAAGATATTGATACACAGAAAAATAGAAATCTTGGCAGGATTCTTGAAAATTTGTTTTCCTTAACTGACAAAAAAATTTAATTGTATGAGCGCACAGAAAATAATTTTAGGTACCGTATCGGGCGTATTAGCCGGCGTTGCCGTGGGTTTGTTAATTGCACCGATGACAGGTGAAGAAACCCGCCAGAAAATATCTGATAAAACAGATGAACTGACAACTGCTGCTAAAGACAAGATAACTCAGTTTACACAAAAAGCGGCTACTAAAGCTGATGATTTAAAAGCTGCTTTCAGTGAAAAGATTGATGGCATTAGTGATGATGTTCGTGAAAAGATTTTAAAGCTGTTGGATAGTGGTAAGGAAGCGTAGAAAAGGAAGGATGCTCTAGAATTGCAATAGTGGTAAAGAAGCTGCGAACAAAGCAGCAGATAGTGGAAAAGAAGCCGTTAATAAGGCAGAAAACAAGGTGAATCAGCCGGCTCACCGCAGCCTTAGCAGCCAGCACCTGCCCAATGAAATTAGCGGACAAGATTGGAAAAATAAAAGAGCGTTTTAATACGCTCTTTTTTATTTACATCGAATTGGTTATATATTTAGTGCGTAAATCAAAAACTGAGATACCAATTATGAAAAAACAACTTTTCATTTTGACTGCAATAACTGCACTTATTTACGTATCGGCAACGTCGTTTACACCATCATCAAAGCAAGGTGGTTTTAAAAATTTAAAAGTGCTGCCGAAAGACATCAGCCATGATAGTTTAGACCATATCATGGATTTCTTCAAAGCCTCGCTGGGCGTGAAGTGCGGCTTTTGTCATGCACCCGATCCAAGCACCGGCAAATTGAATTTTGCATCGGATGAGAAGCCTGAAAAAGACATCGCGAGATACATGCTGAAAATGACATCCGACATCAACAAAAACTATTTCAATTTTAATAAATCAAACAATACAGACACCATCCATGCAGTTACCTGCTACACTTGCCACAATGGCAATGCTCATCCGGAAGGAATGCCGAAGATGGAAGACGACCATAACCACATGATGCCGCCGAATCATCCGCCGTTGCCCGATAGCAATATGCAAAATGGCAATATGCAACACGATAGCATGATGAAACCAAAGCAATAAGCGTAAAGAAGGGTTTATCTTTTTCAACCTGCAACGTTTGTGTTTTGCAGGTTTTTTATTTGTATGAAATCGTTACTGCGAGGCATGAAGCAGTCTGTGGATTTATGAATGATGATTTATGATTTGTGAATGTAGGTTGAAGAAGTGATTATTTGTTGTAAGCAACATCCACTTTGCAGCACAGATTGGTTAGTGCCCGCAATGACGACATTTATTAATATTCTGCCGCAACAATCTTTGCAAAATATTCGTGCGAAAACAAAAGTGGAGCAGGCTCATTTTTAAAAATGCCAAACACAGTGCTGCCACTGCCACTCATAGCTGCATACAAGGCACCATGATTGTACAATTGCTGCCTGATTTCGCTAATAACAGGCTGCGATTTTGCAATACCTTCTTCAAAATCATTCACTAAGTTATCTTTCCAGTTTTCTATCGGCTCTTCAATAATATTTTGTAAAGAAATGTTGTGGGTTTGATATTGCAATTGCGCAAACGCTTCTTTGGTAGAAATATGAAGGTTTGGATTGACTATATAAAAATAATAACCTTTCAAAAGAATGGAAACCGGCTCTATTACTTCGCCTCTGCCGGTTGCAAAAACGGGCTGATTGTAAATAAAAAACGGGCAATCGCTGCCAAGCTGTAAGGCGTACTCAGCAAGGCTTTCAGCAGATAATTGCAGTGAAAACAAATCGTTCAGCATCATCAGTGCAAAGGCACCATCAGCACTGCCGCCGCCTAAGCCAGCACCCATTGGAATGGCTTTATGAAGATGAATGTTAACATCAGGAATTTGCGGAAAATCTTTCTTTATTAAGTGCCATGCTTTTATGCAAAGGTTGCTGCCCGCATCGCCTGAAATTGGCAAACCGGATAGCGTAAATTGCGGCTGATTATCTTGTGAAGAAAGAGGAAGTATTTCTAACGCATCGTAAATAGGAAGCGGATAAAAAACAGTTTCTAAATTGTGATAGCCATCCCTTCGCTTTCCCAAAACATGAAGACCCAAATTGATTTTACAGTTAGGGAAACGAATCACAACAGAATAAATTGAAGTTATTTTTTACGCTTGTTCAGTTCATCGCGGATGCTGATGGCACGCAGGTAATCTTCCTGCTCCAGTACTTCGTTTAATAAGGTTTGCAACTCATCCACGCTCAGGCTGTGCAGGTTTTCTTTTGAAGAAGATGAGCTGACTGTTTGCTCAACCGCCACATCACCTTTCTTTTTGTTGCTATCTTCCATCAAAATGCCCGCGCTTTCCAGTATATTATCAAACGTATAAATAGGGCAGCCAAAGCGCACGGCAAGCGCCAGTGCATCGGAGGTTCGGCTGTCAATTTCAATGGTATCGTGCTCGTTAATACACACCAGCTTCGAGTAAAAAATACCTTCCTGCAAATCATTAATCACAATCTCCATCAGCTCTACATTAAAGGCATTCATAAAATTTTTCATCAGGTCGTGGGTAAGTGGCCGGCTGGGCTGCATCCGTTCCAACGCTACAGCAATTGCCTGCGCTTCAAAGCCGCCAATCACAATAGGCAGGCGGCGCAATCCATTCACTTCACCCAATACTACCGCGTAGGAGTGCGTTTGCGTAATACTATGAGATAAAGCCACAATCTCAAGTTCTATCTTCTTCATGCCGGAACTGCTAAATTTTTATCCGGCAAATGTAATATTTTCAGAGTTGATAAGATGAAAGCAGAATCGAGCTTTATCAATTTTATTACATCGCTCCAAATTGTAATTTTGCGTCGGTTCTGTTTACAAATAAAGTTCCCGCAGATAACGCAGACTATCGCAGATGAAATACTTACTTTCTGCGCAAATCAGCGCTATCTGCCGGACAAATATAGAGTGCTGCAAGAATGAATTTTACTGCTATGACAAACGCATTATTCAAACATTTGCAAGAACAACTTTCCCGTTTTATTGGTAAGGATATAAAGGTAATTGATGAACAACGCGTACACGGCGGCGATATTAATGCAGCGTTTGTAATGGCTACGAATGAAGGCAATTTTTTTGTAAAACAAAACAAGGCTTCGCTTGCCGATATGTTTAGCAAGGAATATAATGGATTGAAATGTTTACGAGAAAATTCAATGCTAAAAATACCGCAGCCTTTGCTGTATGGAACTTTCGAAAATGAGGCATATTTAGTAATGGAATTTGTGCAAAAACAAACGTTCACAAAAGAGACATGGAAAGCGTTGGGCGAAGGCCTGGCTTTGCAGCATCGACAAACTTCACAAGGCTTTGGTTTTTACGAAAACAATTACATTGGCTCACTTCCACAAAATAATGATAGTGTGCGATAGCTGGAGCGAGTTTTATTTTACAAAAAGAATAATGCCTTTGTTAGAACAAGCAGCAGCTAACAACTTATGTACAGTGGACGATGTAAAGGAAGCAGAACGCATTGGCAGCAAGCTTTCCAGCATTTTTCCTGATGAGCCGCCTGCTTTGCTGCACGGCGATTTGTGGCATGGCAATGTGATGGCTTGTGCGAACAATGAAGCAGCTATTTATGACCCTGCAGTGTATTATGGCAACCGCGAAATGGATATTGCGATGAGCTTTTTGTTTGGAGGTTTTGATAAAGCGTTTTATCATTCGTACAATGATGTTTATCCGTTGCAAAAAGGCTGGCAGCAACGGCTTCATCTCTGCCAGTTGTATCCGTTGTTGGTGCATTTGGTTTTGTTTGGAAAAGGGTATTATCGAAGGGTAAAAGATATTTTGAATGAATACAAATAAGTTTTTTGATTTGATGAAATGTCAGGCAAATGCAAATAAAAAACCTGCGCCTTTTCAAACGCAGGTTTTTGTAAGTTTTATCTTTATCAATGTGTCATTGCTGAAGAATCGAATCCATATCTACTTTCCGGTTGCGGTCAATATTTTTTTCTTTTGTTTTTCTCAAAATTTCCTGCAGGGTTTCAGTGGCATCTAATACTGCGGTTTCAAACGTGCCGGCACTCTTTTTTACAAAATGGTCGTTGCCCGGAACTTCCAGTCGTATCTCGCAATAATTGTTAGCGGGATCCCCATCAGCGCCTTTGTAAAGCGTAACATCGGCACGAATGATTTTATCACTTTTTAATTTAGCAAGCGTTTCGCGCACATAGTTTTCCAATTCGTTGCTTGCTTTAAATCCGGGAGATTCGATGATAATATCCATAAAAAATGTTTTAATAAAAACTACTATTATCGTACCAATAGAAATGAGTGTTGCCACTGTAAGCAGGTTGATTTAACATTCACTTTTCGTTTGGGCAGCTACCTTCATTTTTTCCATAATCAGCAAAAGGAATGAATAAATTTTTATTGGCGTTGAACATAGTTTTGATCATTGCGTTGGGTATATTGTACTATTTGTTTTTTGCTTATCAGCATCAGGATAAACATCGCATTCAACAAGCCAATGCAGCTTCAGCAAACCGATTTAAAATTGCCTATTTTGAGCTGGATTCTTTGCAGGAAAATTATGCTTATTTCAAAGAGATGCGCGACTATCTGAACAAGCAGGAAGCGCAAATGACAAAACACCTGAACGGCCTGCGCGATAAATACACCGATAAGCTGAAAGAGTACAATCAGAAAGGCCCTACCATGAGCCAAACGGAACAAGGTCAATTTGAGCAGCAATTGATTTCGTTGAAAAACGATTACGACCAAAGTCAGCAGCAAATGAGCCAGGACATGAACAACCTGTACATGCAAAGAATGCAGGATGTGAAGGCCAGAATTCAGGATGTTTTAAAAAGCTATTGCCGCGATTCGGGTTATACGTATGTATTTGCTTCGAGCAATGAAGATTACTTGTATTATAAAGATACACTTCGCGATATAACGCCACGCATTGTGAAGTTGCTGAACGATGAATATATGAAGGGTAAGAAGTAAAGAGTTACTTAAATTAATACAAAAACAAAAGGCTTCTCTACCAGAGAAGCCTTTTGTTTTCATGGCACAATGATGAATAATCATTTGCTATTGTTTTCCGCATGATGTTTTGCGGCTTCATGCGTATGATGCTCGGCATTTAAGTGATGGCCGTGTGCAGCATGTGCATGATGTGCTGCTTTCTCATGATTACCGGCAACGTGATTTTTGTGAGCTTCTTCATGATGCTTTGCAGCCTCTTTACTGTGATGGGCTGCTTTTTCATGATGTTCGTGTGTCATATAAGGCAAGTTTTAGAAGACTAAGATAGAAGTTATTTAATAAAACAGATATTATTTTTAAAAATTTCAAATACGGTAGTAACGCAGCAGCTTTTTTTAATAACTTATAATGCATTCATATACGAATCCTTCCCTTAACAAATTGATAACATTTGTGCTTTAAACTTTAAAATGCAAACTGCCTCTATCTACTCATATTATTCAATAACGTAAAAAATTTGAAAAAATGAAAACGATTTTTTTATCAGCCTTAGCAGCCGTATTAAGCATTGGCGCATTTGCACAGGCAGGTCCCGGACATCAACCAACTCACTTAAAACATCATCCGCGCGTTGACCAGGTAAACAAACGAATTGACAACCAGGAAAAGCGCATTACTGAAGAAAAGAAAGAAGGCGATCTTACTAAAGCACAAGCTAAAACAGATCGTACAGATTTGAAAGACATCAACCAGGAAAAAAGAGACATGCGTAAAACCGATAAAGGTCATCTTACCAAAACCGATCAAAAAGCATTGAACCAACAACTGAACGACAACAGTAAAAAGATACCTCAATAAATAAGAGCCGTATTGTAGTTTGTTTTTGCCACTTTTTTATAAAGAGACCATCGGATAACGGTGGTCTCTTTTTGTTTTGCTAAATTCTTATTGGCATTTGTGTTTTAATAAAAGCGAATAAATTTTCTTATTTTCAAAACCGTGTTGTAATGAATTATCGTAAATGACAATTAAACGACAATTCAAATGGATAACAAAAAAAGCCAACACGCGTAAAAAGACTTTAAAAAAAACAGTACTCATTACATTTTCTGTTCTGTTTTTTTTATTTGCTGTCTTATGTGTTCACATCTATATGATGATGAAGCCAAAACCAGCTTCACCTACAACCGTTGCATTGGCCCGAATTGATTTTAAACAGCAAATCAATGGGGATGATGCACAAAAAATTTCATCTTGGCTGTACAATCAAAAAGGCGTACAGCATGTTTTGTGCAACCCGCAATCACGCATAGCTGTCTTCAGCTTTTATCCTGCAAAAACAAATGCAGATAACATTGCGGCAAACCTTTCTACAAGTATGCACTACAATGGGGTTCGGTACAAGCCGAGTGCAAAAGAAATGGCGCAGGGTTGCCCGGCCGGTTATGGAGCTTCGTCTTTTAGCGCAAAAGTGTACGGCGTTATGAAAAACATTTTTTAAAAATCATCTAATCATTTAAACATTTAATCATTTACTTATTTATGAAAAAGTTATCATTATTCGCTCTATTGTTATTTGTATTTCATCGTTCGGAATTATGTCGTGTCATAAAGACAATAATACCAAGCCACCAAACACAAAACGTTGTATGATTCTTTGGGTGGAACAACAATGGTTCAAGATCCAACCAATCCATCTCAAATGATTGAAAAAGGAAGATTGGGCATTCGTTCGGTGGTTGACAGTACTATTTTTGTAATTGCTGCAGATACGTCTATCAATGGTTATTTTACCGTGTTATTAAATGAAGTAACGCGGGTAACTTTACCGGCTTTGAGGAATTGAGTAAAAACCTTACAGACTTTTTTGCTGTGGCAACGGGCTGCAAAAGATTATACTTATACCGGCTTAAGTATGACAGTTGCCCACAACCCTGGCACAGATACGACCATAGCCAACCCGCGTATCAGCCATAAAGTTGATGCTGCTGACTTTAATGAGTTTATTACTGATTTAGGCAAAGGCGCTACAAAAGTTGGTTTGCCAACTTATTTGATAAACAGAGTGGCAGCCGTTGCATGCAACAGTGCAGGGACAAGTGGTGCAGAGATAGAGTTTGGTGAAGAATATTTTTTGAAAGCCTCCGACATGTCGGGGGCTTTTTTATTTACCCAAATAAAAAATGCGATGCAAGAATGTTTACATAACCCAATTGCCAACGTATAAATGTAACAAAAACAATTTTATCTATTTTTACTACCAATCATTTTTACTGCTGTTTATGAAGAAGCTACTTTTATTTTTATGTCTATTTTCCTTCGTTTTTACTTCTTTGTTTGCGCAAACAATGGTTGTTGACAGTGGCGCGTTTAACATTCACAAGTTTGCACAAAACATAGGCAAAGAAAAATGGGTAAAAACAAAAAATGGATGATACGGTTCGATATGATGTAAACTTTAAATACGTGGACAGAGGATCGCCCGTTGCACTGAAAGCCTTACTGGTATTGAACTCTAAGCCTGGAGCCCATTTCATATCACATCAAAGGCGGTACATCAAGGTTTTCTACTGTTAACGATTCCATTGCGATAAAAAACAAAGGGGCAAGCATCAAGGTTGATGATTCTTCTTACCAAAAAAATCTAACCGGTATTGCTTTCCCGGTATGCAGGATATTCGCCCGCAACTACGCAAATGTTATTGATTGAGTATTGGAAAACACACAATGAACCCAAACACATTTACATGCTTCCGTTTGGAGATGCTCAAATTAATAAAGATGGCCAAGACACAGTATCATTCGATGCCCAAAAGATTGTTGTAAACCGCTATGTTATTAAAGGTTTGATTTGGGGAAATGAATTGTTGTGGGTAGATAAAAAAGGCGTTTTGATTTGTTTAATTACCAACGATGCTGAAGGCGATAAACAGGAGATAGTGCGCGAAGAATATGAGCCTTTGCTGTCAACATTTATCAGCAAAGCAGCATTGTATGGAATGCGTTTGTTTACGATTGGTGCAAACCCTTCGTTTGAAAAACACAATGTGATTGCCATTACAAATGGTAACGTAATTGATGTAGAAAAAGGTTTAACCATTGCCAATGCAACTGTGCTGATTGAAGAAGGAAAAATAAAAAGTGTTGGCACTGCTTCCTCTTTACAAATACCCAACGATGCATTTGTAATTGATGCAAAAGGAAAAACAGTTTTGCCCGGCTTGTGGGATATGCACGCGCATGTTGAACAGGCAGAATGGGGACCTGCTTACTTAGCGGCAGGTGTAACCACTGTGCGCGATTGCGGGAATGAGTTTGTTTATATCAACGCGGTGCAGAAAGCCATTGATGAAGGCAAAGGCATTGGTCCGCACATTTTAAAAGCAGGTATTATAGACGGCAAAGGGCCGATGGCACTTGGCATTGTGCAAGCCGATACAAAAGAAGAAGCCATTGCTGATGTTGACCGTTATAAAGAGGCCGGTTTTACGCAAATAAAAATTTATAGCTCGGTAAAGCCAGCCATAGTAAAAGCTATTTGCGGGGAAGCGCACCGGTTGGGCTTAACAGTTACCGGACATATACCCGAAGGCATGAATATAATGCAGGGCGTTGATTCGGGAATGGACATGGTGAACCATGTGCAATATGTATTTTCGGTATTGAAGAAAAACAAAGATTTCAGCATTAACTGGGAAGATTCTACCAACAAAGCGGTACTCAATTTTATTAAAGTTCATCATGTGGTAATTGATCCAACACTGGGCGTGTTTGAATTATCGCTTCGCTCCTTAAACGATAGCATTACTAGCATTGAGCCTGCGTTTGCTACTTTACCTCAGCCCTTGCAAGTGATTTTTAAAAATACGGGTATTCCTGAACAACAATATAAAGCGTATGGCAAAAGTGTAATGGATGCTTTTAAGATGATTACAAAAAAGTTGTATGATGACAGCATTACCATTGTTGCCGGAACCGACATGGGCTTTCCGGGTTATAGTGTAGACAGAGAACTGGAGTTGTATGTTGAAAGCGGATTAACGCCATTGCAGGCAATACAAACAGCCACCATAACACCGGCTCGTGTAATGAAGCGTGATGAACCATTATGGTTCTATCGAAGAAGGAAAGGATGCTGATGTGATTATTGTTGATGCTGATCCTTTACAGAACATTCGCAACATCAGAAAAGTATCGGTAGTTATTAAAGATGGCAACGTATACGATCCTGCGCAGTTGCATCAAATCGCAGGATTTCAGTATAGATTTTTATGAGGATCATTTTACCTTTCGGCATTCGGATAATTCAAACACAACACTTTCTTTCTTGCCTTACTTTTGTAACATGAGACGTTTGATTTTTATCATAGCAATTACTTGTTATTGCACGTTTGTTTCTGCACAAAAAAAGGCACATATTGTTGGTACGCAAGTGAACCCGTTTTCTTTTGCCATCAACAAATCAAAAACATACAGTCAGGCTGCAGTTGCATCTGCGCATCCGCTGGCAAGCGAAATTGGCGTTGCTATTATGAAGCAGGGCGGCAATGCCTTTGACGCTGCCATTGCTGTAAACTTTGCACTGGCTGTGGTATATCCCGCTGCGGGCAATATTGGTGGTGGCGGATTGATGACAGCCCGCCAAAGTAATGGTAAACTCCTCACGCTCGACTATCGTGAAAAAGCACCTTCCGGTGCTACCCGAAATATGTACTTAGATAGTGCTGGAAATGTGATTCCCGATTTATCAATCAACGGTCATTTGTCGTGCGGTGTGCCTGGCACAGTTGCGGGTTTATTTGCCATGCACAAATACGCAAAGCTGCCTATGAAAGTGCTCATTCAACCGGCTATTGATTTGGCACAACATGGATACGTAGTTACAGCATCGGAAGCAGGTAGTTTAAATAACAACAAGGCTGATTTTTTGAAGTACAACACACAACCAACTGCGTATGTAAAAGACAGCGATTGGAAAGCTGGCGATACATTGTTGCAGCCAGAATTAGCGCAAACATTAACGCGTATTAGAGATAATGGCTTAAAAGGTTTTTATGAAGGTAAAACTGCTGACCTGGTTGTTGCAGAAATGAAGCGGGGCAAGGGTTTGATAAATTATAGCGATTTAAAAAGCTACAATGCTAAATTGCGAACGCCAATGTTATTCTCATATCGCGGCTATCAGGTTGTAGGCTTTCCGCCGCCAAGTAGTGGTGGGGTTTTGCTGGCGCAGATGTTAGGAATGATTGAGCCTTATCCCATTAAAAAAATGGGGTTTTGAAACGCCGCAAACTACACAGGTAATGATTGAAGCAGAGCGCAGAGCATATGCCGACAGAGCCAAATATTTAGGCGATCCCGACTTTTATAAAATACCGCAAAAACAAATCATCAGTAAGGCATATTTGAAACCAACGAATGAAGGATTTCGATACTGCTCATGCTTCTAAAAGCGAAAACATTGCAGCCGGTTTGGTGTACGAAAGCAAACAAACAACGCACATTAGCATTTACGATAAATGGGGTAATATGGTTGCTATTACTACAACGCTCAATAACTCCTATGGCAGTAAAACAGTGATAGGCGGTGCAGGCTTTTTTATAAATGATGAAATGGACGATTTCAGCGCCAAACCCGGTGTTCCCAATATGTATGGAGCCGTTGGCGGAGAAGCCAACGCCATTGCGCCCGGTAAGCGCATGTTAAGCTCTATGACGCCTACATCTAGTGCTTAAAAACAACAAGCCTTTTGTTGTGGTGGGAACGCCCGGCGGCACAACCATTCCTACCTCTGTATATCAAACGATTGTTGATATTATTGATTTCAACATGACCGCATCACAATCCGTAAATGCGCCTAAGTTTCATCATCAATGGTTGCCGGATGAAGTGATGGCAGAACCTTCGTTTTCATCAAACCACAAAACAAATATTAAGTGCCAAAGGCTACAACTTTACACATGAAGGTGCCATTGGAAGAACCGAAGTGATTAAAATTACTAAAGAAGGTGTTGAAGACAGCCGCCGATATTCGTGGTAACGATAGTGCAGACGGATTTTAATATTTAAAATTGAAGATGGAAGATGTAAGATTTGTTTTTGCACTAATTTTTGGCTTGGTCTCACATTCAAAATCTTTATGCTCATTATTATCAATTATGAATCATCAATCATAAAATGGAATAATATTCAATCTTACTTATTAAATATTCAATTTTAAATATGAACTGGTTTCATTGAAAATATCATTAAACGCTTCAATACTTACAAAGAGTTGGGCGATAAAACACTTGGCTGCTTTAAGTGATGATGACATCAATTATTGCCCCAATGACAGAAAGCAACAGCATTGCAGTTATTATTCAGCATTTGCATGGAAATATGATGAGTCGCTTTACTAATTTTCTTACAGAGGATGGCGAGAAACCGTGGCGAAAACGCGAGGAAGAGTTTGCTGCTGTTCATCTTACCAAAGAAAAAACAACTGGGCTTTGGAACGAAGGATGGAATGCTGTAATGCAAGCCCTGCAAGGCTTGCAGCCTGACGATCTTAGTGAAAACCATTTACATTCGCAGCGAGCCGTTATTGGTATATGATGCGCTGTTACGTCAGTTGGCGCATTATCCTTATCATGTGGGGCAGATGGTTTGGATTGCCAAGATGTTGAAAGGAAAAGAGTGGCAATCGTTAAGCATTGCAAAGGGAGAAAGCAACCATTTTAATGAACAGTTAGAAAGGAAATTCAAAAGCAAATGAAGCCAGATGCAATTATTTTTGATATGGATGGAACCCTGATGAACAACAATCCATATCATTTTAAAGCGTGGCAGGCGTTTTATCAAAAATACAATCGCACACTTTCGCTGGAAGATTACAAAACGGAAATCAGCGGCCACACTTCGGTAGAAATTTTTCAAACCTTTTTTGGTAAGGAAATGACGCCGGAAGAGATTGCTACTTATGCCAACGAAAAGAATTTACTGTATCGCGAATTGTACAAGCCCCACATTAAACCGATTGATGGTTTGCTTCCTTTTTTGGCCGAAATAAAAAGTGCTAACATACCCATGAACATTGCCACATCGGGCTCACCTGCCAATGTTCGTTTTATGTTTGAACACATACCCATTGCTCAATATTTCGGACATGTAATTGATGCTTCGGATGTAGCGAAAGGCAAGCCTGATCCTGAAATCTTTTTAAAAGCTGCGCAATACGCAAAGGCAGAGCCGGCGCGGTGTGTAGCGTTTGAAGATTCGCTGGCAGGTATTGCATCTGCAAAAGGCGCAGGCATGAAAGTGGTTGGCATTACAACAATGGAAAGCAGAGAGGATTTGAAAGAAACTGATTTGATAATTGATGATTATGCAGAGATAAGTTTGGAAATGCTGGAAGATTTGTTTGATTGACTTTCTTACCGCAGAGAACAAGAGTTAGAGAGCTAATAACGTAGAGTTCTTTTCTCCGCGAAACTCATTTTACTCTTGTTCTCTGCGGTAAGAAAACTTTATACAACTTTGCCTCCTCATCACTAAAAAATATGCAACCTATCAATACAAAACAGGCAGCCGCCGAAGCAGCAGTTGCTTACATTCAAAGCGGTATGACCATAGGTTTGGGAACCGGCAGCACGGCTGCATTCGCCATACAAAAATTAGGCGCACGGGTAAAGGAAGAAGGCCTGCAAATCAGAGCCATTGCAACATCGTTGCGCTCAGAAGAGATGGCAAAAGAACTGAACATACCCATCATCCATTTTGAAGATTTCGACATGCTGGATATGACGATTGACGGTGCTGATGAAGTGGATGAAAACCTCGATTTAATAAAGGGTGGAGGCGGTGCTTTGCTACGCGAAAAAGTAGTTTCGATGCAAACAAAAACCAACGTCATTGTTGTTGATGAAACAAAGCTGGTGAAGCGTTTGGGCAAGTTTCCTCTGCCGGTTGAAGTGGTGCCATTTGCGTTGACTGTTGTTGATAGAAAATTGCAACAATTAGGCTGCCAAACAGTGCTTCGTAAAAAGGATGATAAGGTGTACATCACCGACAATCAAAACTATATTTTAGATTGTCATTTTGGTGAAATTGATGATGCGGCTTCCTTGCATCAGATCATTAAAAACATTACGGGCGTGGTTGATAACGGCTTGTTTATACAAAGAGCCAGCATGGTAATTGCGGCTTATAACGATGGAAGAATTACAACATTTAAAAAAGGTGAAAAATAATCATGGCACTTAATTTGAATTTATGAGCGCGATAAAATTCAACATCATGAAAACCGCTGTTTTTGTTTTCTTAATTCTTTGCACCCTGTATATTTTTTCGTGCAAAAACAACAATACTGCCACACAAATGCCGGATAGCGGCTATAAAGCCAGAACCGACAGCGTTACAGGATCTGACACCCTAAAAGATAGGAAAGACAGAGGTGCGGTAGGATTGGATTCCGTTTCTGCAGGTCAGGCACCGGTTTCGGGTGCAACAAAAGATTCCACCAGAAAATAAATATCTTTTTCTCAAAGGGCAAGCTGTTATCTTCTCTACTCAAAGCTCGCGGCTTATAGCTCGTAGCTTTTATGAGGTAATTAGAAAGAAACTGATTTTAGACTTCAATTGTTCCGGCAAAAACAAATTCAGCAGGTCCGCAGAGCCAGATGTTTTTAAATTGGTCGGTTCCAATTTTATCAAATTCAACCGCCAGTTTGCCTCCGGGCGTTTGTACGTTTACGCGGTTAAACCCTGCTTCATTGTGTGCAAACACCAATGCCGATGCCACTACGCCGGTACCGCAACTTAAGGTTTCGGCTTCAACGCCGCGCTCATAAGTGCGCACATAAATTTTGTCTTCTTCTTCTTTCTCAACAAAGTTTACATTGATGCCTTTTTCTTTGTATTCATGATTATTTCGGATGGCTTTCCCTTCTTTATAAACATCCATATTTCTAACATCAGAAACGGGGCGAACGTAATGTGGCGAACCCGTATCCAATACGGCGTCACCCAGCTTTTTTTGTACGCTCATCACATCTTTCATCTTTAAATATACCCATCCATCGCTTTGAATAATGGCTTCGTGCAAGCCATCAATTGCGGTAAAAACAAACTGGTTTTTACGAAACTTTTGATGATGAGCAAACTTCACCAAACACCTGCCACCATTGCCACACATGGTGCTTTCGCGCCCATCGGCATTGTAATATTTCATCTCAAAATCGTGCAGCGACGATGGATTTAATAACATCAATCCATCGGCGCCAATGCCAAATCTTCTGTCGCACAAAAACTGAATCTGATCTGTGGTAAGATGATACTTTGCATCAAGATTGTTCAGGATAACAAAATCGTTTCCTGTTCCCTGGTATTTATAAAAATGAATGTTCATAAATTAAATAGAAGCGATGATTGGTAATGAATGTGTAATAAGGCGTTGCACAGCAAGAACGCCATCTTTTGTAAACGTTTGGCTTACACGGTTGGCAACAATTACGTTCATGCTTAAACACTGATGCCCTAATAGTTTTCCCAGTCCATAAATGGCACTGGTTTCCATCTCAAAATTGGAAATAAAGTGGTTGCCGAAACGAAATGTAGTAAGCTCGTTAATTAAATTTGGATAGTGCAAACCCAGCCTTAACACTCGTCCCTGCGGACCATAAAAACCTGGACAAGTTACAGTAATGCCATGATGATAAGGCTGCGCAAAATGCTTTAACAACGCTGCACTGGCCGATGAAATATAAGGCTGCGAATGAGCATTGCCAAAGCCAGTGTGCATGATAAAATGACTGAGCAATTGGCTTTCTTCTTCGTTGTTTTGATGGCGGTAAAAGTAGAGCAAGTTATCAATGCCTAAGCCGTGTGTGCCTGCTACAAAACTATCCACCGGAATGTCTTTTTGCAACGAACCACTGGTGCCTAAACGGAAGATTTGTAAAGAAGTGAGTTGCGACTTTACGGTTCGCGTTTTGAAATTTATGTTGGCCAATGCATCCAACTCGTTCATCACAATATCAATGTTATCAGGCCCGATACCGGTTGAAACTACTGAAATTCTTTTAGCGCCGATATAACCTGTATGTGTAACAAACTCGCGGTGCTGCTGCTTTACTTCTACGCTATCAAAATGCTTACTCACTTGCGGCACTCTGCCAGGATCGCCAACCGTAATGATGGTGGTTGCGAGTTCGTCGGGCGTTACATCTAAATGATAAACCGCACCGCGCCCATTAATGATGAGTTCGCTTTCGGCAATGGTGTTCATTCACAATATTTAGGTGCAAAAGTCGGTATAGGGAATGATAAAATTAGGCGCAAAGTTTTCTAATTAGTGCTATTCCTTTATTTTCGCGCACTACAATGGTCCTGTGGCCGAGTGGCTAGGCAGAGCTCTGCAAAAGCTTCCACACCAGTTCGACTCTGGTCGGGACCTCTTTTTTCAGAAAGACTTATTAATAAGACCTATAAGGTTTTTACAACCTTATAGGTCTTTTGTCTTTTGGTTTTATCAACTTTTGCAAGTTGGTTTCTTTCAATTGAGATGACATGAAGTATTCACAATCATTGGGCGTTGTAGCTTGTATTGCGCTCATCGTTACTTGCTTTTTTCCGTGGAGTTATGTTGCTGAAATTCATTTGCTGATTACAGGCATGAAAGGAGGTGAGAATTTAGGTAAACCGGGTTTGTTTAATATCATTGTTTGCAGCCTGATGCTTATTTTCTTCCTGATTCCAAGAATATGGGCAAAACGAGCCAACATAGCTTTGGGTGCACTGAACATTGCCTGGAGTTTTCGTAACTATTTGGTGGTAGGCGCCTGTTTGGGTGGCATTTGTCCTGAAAAAAGATGGGGTATTTTTACGCTTTTGTTTTTGTCCCTTTTTATTGAAGTGATGACATTCCTTCCGAATATTAAAATAGCTTCCAGGGCTTAAGTTTGTTGAACCTCGAAGGCGCAAAGACCTGAAGATTTATCAGGTTTGTTTTTGCCCTTATTTTATCTCTGTTTCTTTGCGTCTTAGCGGTAATATTTACTCTAATTCAATCGTAGAATGCTGAATGTTGTGATGATGCAATTGATGCTTGATTTCGTGAATCACTTTTAGCTTTTCATCAAACGATAATTGATTGTTTACAGCCACATGAGCAGTGAGTGCATTTTCGGTGGTGCTCATTGCCCACACATGCACATGGTGAACATTGGTTACATCTTTTACGTTTGTAATTATCTGTTTTATTTCATTCAACTCCATTCCCGATGGCACTGCATCTACACTCATTTTAAAACTATCTTTCAACAAGCCCCAGGTGCTGATGACAATAATTAATATCACCACCAAACCCATTGCAGGATCGAGCCAGTACCAGTTTGTATAATGTATGATAATGCCTGAAACCACAACGCCCACTGATACTGCCGCATCACTTAACAGGTGCAGATAAGCGCCTCTTGCATTCAGCTCGTTTTTCTGCGCTTTGTAAAATAGCAAAGCCGATGTTGCATTAACAACAATGCCCAACGCTGCAATCCATGCAATCACATTTCCCTGCACAGCTGTTTCTTTTATCAATAAGCGATGAACTGATTCGTAACCAATAATACCAACTCCGATTAATAATACCACTGCATTTACAAGTGAAGCCAGTACCGTTGTTTTTTTATATCCATACGTAAATACCGGGCTTGATCTTTTATCGGCGAGCCACAAGGCAGCAAGCGATAACACAAGGCCTGCCACATCGCCTGCATTGTGTCCGGCATCGCTTAATAAAGCCATTGAGTTACTGGCAAAACCGGCTATCAATTCTACAATCACAAACAAAAGGTTTAGCACAATGCCTGCAATAAAAATCTTTTTACTGCTGCCTTGTAAATCTGATATTTCATGTGAGTGATCGTGATGATGGTGATGCTCCATGCCCGCAAATTACAGCGAAAGAAAATGTATTGTCAACAACCCTTTTGTTTTCATCATAATTTCACTTGCATTTCTTTGCCTGCATAAACTATACTCTTGTCCGCCTTTGTTGCGTTGATGTCGGTTCCATGGTTTTCTTTCACCAAAACCACATTGAAAACTCTTTGTTTTAGCCTGCCATTAAAATCACCTTTTGTATTGGAAATCGTGAGCAACTGTTGTGCATCGTTCCATGTAAAGCTGATGGTTGCAAACCTGCCTTTTTCATAATTGTAATTGTCGTTTTCATCTTCATACAAAGTGAATGTTCCGTTGGCACCAGGATAAATGCGAAGTTCAAGTGTATCCGGCTTTTTTTCAGTTGCATACTCCATCACATCACCCATTGGAATGATGGATCCGGCGCGTACATACAAAGGCATTGTTTCAATAGGTGCAGCCGCATTAATAGTAGTTCCGCCGTTTGTTTTTGCACCATTCCAGAAGTTATACCAGGTAGCTTTGGGCAGATAAATTTGTTCTGTATTGTTTGATGAAGATACATTCGTTGAATGCGTGATAGGATTAACAAGAAATGCCGGACCAAACATATATTGCTCTTTGATATTGTGCACCGCTGTATCGTTTCCAAAATCAAAAGCCAAACCGCGCATGATGGTGTAATGCTCCTGTGTAACTTTTGCAGCCAATGAATAAATGTAAGGCAGCAAACGGTAGCGCAGTTTATCAAAATGCAACAAAATGGCTTTTGTTTTTGCATCCCAATTGTCGGAGAACAAAGCCCGCTCGCCTTTCCCGTGAATGCGGAAGATGGGACAGAAGGTTCCAAACTGAAACCAGCGTGTAAACAGTTCTCTAAACTCTGGTTTCGACCAATCAGGCGCCTGCCATCCGTAGTGATAACCACCAATGTCAGACGTCCAGTAAGGAAGGCCCGAAAAGCAAGCATTGATGCCTTGCGGAACCTGGTTGCGAAGCACCGAAAATTTACATTCGATATCGGACGACCACAAGGTTGTTGCATTGCGTTGCTCGCCGGCAAATGATTGTCGTGCTAAGAAAAATGCGCGCTTGCCGGGAATATCTTTACGCCAGTTGCTATAAACACCGTCAGTATGAACGAGTGAGTAAGTATTGAAATAATCAATGCCTCTGCCGGTATAAAATTGTGCCTTGCGGCGTTCATCCAGCAACGAACCGTTATCAGGTTCACATTGGTCAATCCACCATGCATCCCAGCCATATCGTTTTACCAAACTATCTCTTGCTTGCTGCCAGTAAAGCAAACTTGCTTTGGGGCTATGCGCATCATAATAATAGTCGAACGTATGTGTAACAACATTGTCCCATGTGATGGTGGTTAAATTGCCCGCATCTTTCATCGCTTCATAATTATTCGTGCCTTTCCCAAATAAGGGCCAGATGGAAATCATTGCATGAATATTTTCTTTGTGCAATTGGTCAACCATCGCTTTCGGGGCAGGATATCTTTCTGGATTCATAACATGCGAGCCAATAGGCAATGGCTCCCAATAATACCAATCCTGCACAATTACATCAACTGGAATATGAGCCTCGCGGTACTTCTTTGCCACCTCTAAAACTTCGCTTTGATATCTGTATCTGTCCTGCGATTGAAACAGGCCATACGCCCATTTGGCAAACATCGGCGCCGTGCCGGTTGCCTGGCGATAGGAAGCAATCACTGCATCGGGCTCAGGTCCGTAGAAAAAGTAATAATCTACTTCGTTTCCGCTTTCTGAAACGTATTTGTAGCGTGTGTTTCCGCCTTCACCACCATAAAAATTGGAAGCTGAATAATTATCCCACATCAATCCATAACCTTTGGTAGAAAGCAGCACAGGAACGGCTCCTGTCAGGTAACGAATGGCCAGATCCTGATCGCGTCCTTTGTAGTTAATGGCACCCGAATCGAGCGGATGACAACCGAGACCATATAAGGCTTCATCTTTAGGCGAATCAAACTCTGTTGTGCAGTTGTATGTATTAATACCAGCAATAGTTGCAGGCAGCATCGTTTTGTTGCTATCGGCCGATTCTGCCAAAATCAAATTGCTATTTTCATCTGCATACGTAATGGCATTGGTGTTTTTATTTACCGTAATGATCAATCGTTTTGTGTCGAATGACAACGTTATTGCTTTCTTCTTTTACTGTAAAATTTGTATTTGCCCAGGCCGCATTTACTACCAAAGATTTTTTTTGAGCAAATGAATCGAACAGAGTGTATTTTACTTCAACAATATCATCTTTACAAATGCTGATTTGCATAAGTCCTTTATCCAAATAAAACAAAACACTATTGCCACTTTGCTTAAACGATTTTACCGAAGCAAAAGAGGAAAAATAGGAAGTGAAAAACACGAGCATCAACACTAAGATTTGTAAAGCTTTTTTTACAAACCTTTTTTGGGGTAAGAAGAACGGAAGCATACGCTACATTTATTTTGTACGAAGCAATGTTATTGTTTGATAAAACAAAAATCAAATTTTAATTAGGGCAAAAACAAACTTTCATTTTATCCTGCTCTTACTTTTGATGTACTCATGCAGCTAACCATCAGCAAAGAAAACTTTTACCACATCTGCCACCTGCTTGCGCAAAAAGACAGCGATTTGCAACGCATTATTGAAACCTATGGCTTACCGCCTTTCTGGACACGACCGAACATTTTTCAAACACTTGTATTAACCATTTTAGAGCAACAGGTTTCGCTGGCTTCGGCTTATGCGGCTTATAAAAAGCTCAAACAAAAAGTGGGTTTTGTAACGCCGAAAAAAATCCTTGCCTTGTCTAACGAAGATTTAAGAGCCTGCTATTTGAGCCGGCAAAAAACGGTGTATGTAAAAGAACTGGCAACAGCCATTGTAAAGAAACGATTGAGCTTGAAAAAGCTATTATTAGCAAGTGATGATGAAATCAGAACGACATTAAAACAGATAAAAGGCATTGGCGACTGGACTGTGGATGTGTATCTTATTCACGCTTTGCACCGCACCGATTTATTTCCATTAGGAGATGTAGGATTGGTAACAAGTTTAAAAGAAGTAAAGCAGTTAGATAAAGGCGCAACAAAAGCTGAAATGCTTGCTGTGGCTGAATCGTGGCGACCTTACCGAACCGTTGCTACGATTCTGTTATGGCATGCTTACATTAAAAAAAGAGGATTGAAGGTAATAGGTTGAAATCATGGAGGATAGTCATTTTTGCAACAGTATTAAATACGACTGTTACAATTATTCTTCACAACTCATAAAATTAGCAATATATTTTAAGCAATTGATAAATTGTAATGTCAGCACTCACCAATAAACCCCTTATTGATTTTCAAAAAGATGCAAAGCGAATTGTATAACCTTTTTTCTATATTCAATTCTTTAATTATTTGTAATAGCTCTCCATTATAACCAACGCTTTCTTTTGGTATAAAATTTCCTATTTCCAGCCAAGTTGAATAACCTATAAAAAATACCTATGAAAGTAAAAGCAGTGTCTTTAGCAGTATTTGTTTTTGCAGCATTTTTCGCTTGTAAGAAAGATAACAACAACAGCAACGCAGTCAACACAAGCGACAAGCAATTTGTAACTACGGCAGCCATGGGCAACTTTGCTGAAATATCGGCGGGGCAATTGGCGCTTACTAAAACCTCCGATAGTTCTGTTCAGATGTTCGCACAAAAAATGATTACTGACCACACGAAAGCGCAGGACAGCTTGAAACTGATAGCCGGGCAGCTTGGTTTGCACGCACCCGATTCATTGGATGCTGCGCATGTGCAAATGGCAGCTATGTTAAGCCAAATGTCGGGCAGAGCGTTCGATTCAGCTTATGTGCATGGCCAGGTAACCGATCATCAAAACACAGTGACTTTGTTTCAAAATGAAAGCGGCAATGGCAGTAACAGCACGGTAAAAAGCTATGTAACTACTTACCTGCCAGCTATTCAAATGCACCTGATGATGGCAGATTCGCTGGCTACAAAGTATTAGAACTTGGCTTTAATGAAAAACAGCGATAACCCATTTTTTGAAATGGGTTATCGCTGTTTTATTTGTGAGTAAATAAACCCTTACTTGTTATGAAGGTGAGGCATATAGATAAAATTTGATTCAGTTGATTTTCTTACCTTGCTTCATATTCTTCATAAAACTAAAACAACAATGAAAACATTACATTGCAGTGATGCCGGCTTTACATGCAACGCCGTTGTAACTGCCAAAACCACGGAAGAAGTGCTATCACAAGCTGCACAACACGCACACGATGTACATGGTGTTACTGTTACACCGGAAATGGCTGAACAATTAAAAACGTTGATTAAGGATGAATGATGGTAAAAACATTTTACAAAAAGCTGTTGATTGTTACTCATCAACAGCTTTTTCATTTTTATCTCATTAATGAATGATATTACTGTAAACCCTTACTGCGAGCCCTTTTTAATTAACGAACCAACAGTTGTTGGATTTAAGTAAAACATAGCCGATACACCAAAAAAAGTAGTGTTATCGGACGCTGTTCTCCCACTATAAAAGTATTGCCCGAAAAACATATTGAAATGCAGTTTGTCACTGTACGCATACTCAATGCCATTGGTTAGTTCGGTAAGCAAGCCTTGCCTTGCAGCGAACACAATGCCAATGCCTGCCGTGAATGTATTGGTAAACTTGCCTTGCTGAAACACATTCAGGTTGGGGCGAAGTTCTATGTAATTGCTCGTGTCTCTTCCGGCTATTTTGGTCAAGGTTGTTTTTCCAATATCAATACCCAGGCTAAACACATCCCATTGCTGGCCTAATTCAAGGGCAATATTTGATTTATCGAAAATAGTTCCGGCGGTGTTGGTAAGGCTTGGCGCAAGTGAAATATAGGTTTGAGAATAAGATTGACAAGAAAGAAAAATGAACAAAACCAAAAGGAGGTATTTCATTGGTTGGTGGTTTGATTTGGAAAAGTATGAATACCATTCGATAAAAATTAAAGACGCTTCAATTGAAGCGTTTTTAATCTACCCGTTTTCCAACATAACACAAACACCCAGACTAACTATACTGGATGAGAGTGAAGAGAAAAAAATAATTTATCCTTCAGGTGTCGTCAAATCCTTATTGTCATTATTATCTTTTTCTTTCTTAAAATCGAGCTTGCCAAACTTCCAGGTAAAATTTAAACCAATGGAACGAAAAGGAATTTTACGAAGGCCGTTCGTAGTAAAATTGGTTCCGTACAAAACGGTTGGCTGACGCACATATTCATTGAACAAATTGGTAGCTGTAAGTGCTAAGCTTCCCTTC
Organism: uncultured Chitinophagaceae bacterium; assembly: GCA_963847085.1. Classification (GTDB taxonomy): domain Bacteria; phylum Bacteroidota; class Bacteroidia; order Chitinophagales; family Chitinophagaceae; genus Ilyomonas. The sequence continues at coordinate 471,187 of CAWJYO010000009.1, forward strand.
TTGTTCCAGAATTGTTTACGTGCTGCAATGGTATAGGATGTAAAAGATGGATACCTGCCCTGCAACTCGTTACGCGCGGAATTGAAGTTACCAAAAAACTCGCCGGACAATGTATTGGTGAACAGATAAGTTATGTTCATGTTCGTGCGATAATTAAGACTGGTCGGGCTGCGGCCTAAATCAATTCCATTAAAAATGTGCCGCCTGAAAACAAAGAAATTGGCCCGTACACTTAACTTATCTGTCGGGTGCAAATCGCCAAACAAATTCACACCAATGTTTTGTTCTTTGCCTATGTTTTCTCTTGTGCTAACTGATACATTTGTATAGGTAGAATCGCCGACAAGAAGCGATGGATAGAACACAATATAAGGCTGTATATCATGATTGTTTTCGCGATAAAAAGCAGTAACCATAAATGAGCCTTTTGTCCCATAATCATGATTATAGGAAAGCTCGATAACGGTTCCCGATTTCGGGTAGCAAATACGGATTGCCTGCTGTTATATTTTTCGGATCAGTGGTGTTGATAAAAGGATTTAAATCGCCATAATCAGGTCGCTCAATACGTTTTGAATAACTGATTTTAATGATTTGGTCATCGGTTATTTTTCTTGAAAAATAAATGGAAGGAACCAGTGTATTGTAACCCGGATTTTTTGCTTGTTGCTGCGCATCAGAATAAAAAGAATTGATCTCGGTCCGTTCGTAGCGGGAACCAATTTTTGCATTAAACCATTTACCAACCGGCAAACTAATTTCGGCATACAGCGCATACACTTTTTGATGATACGTAAGCGCGTTTGAAATTAAACTATCATACAAATATTGCTTGCTATCGGGCTGTAGCGCGTACACATTTGAGTTGCTGCTAATGTCATTAAAAGTAATTTTTCCGCCAACTCCGAATGTTATGTCCTTTGCTAATGGCTGGGTATAATCTATTCCAATTTGTGTTTCATTTTCTTTGCCCGAATTGTGGTTGTTAATGCCATAAGAAACAGAATCCTGCGGTAGTAAAGTTTGGAAATTGCCACCCCTTGATACTATTAATGCCAGGCGATGTATTGATGTTTATTTCAAGTGATTGATCTTCCTTAGAAAAAGTTCGTTTGTAATTTAAACTGGCTTCAATAGAGTGAAATAAAAACCGGTTGTTCAAATGATTAATGGAAGCAATATCCGATAGAAGCGTATTGCTTCCAAACGGTGTTGTTTGTTGCAGTTGATTGATAACTCCGCTGCTGTTATTGCCAAAACGGTTGTAGTTGATGTTGCCCGAAAAATTGTTTTTTGTTTTTACGGTCCAATCGAAACCAATGCCCGACTCAATGCCATATCTGTTGAAGCGGTTACTGCCATCCTGATGAAACAAAACGTTTTGTTTATTCGCAGTATCAACTGAGTATCTGTCGGATGTAGTAGGTGTTGCTGCCGTGAGGCGGGTATTGCCGCTTACAAAAGCGTTCAATCCAAAATTTCCATGACGAACCGTGAAGTTAAACGAACCATTTTCTAAGCGTGTTCCTGCATTCAACGACAAACTTCCATTAATACCTTTTACTTTGGTTTGCTTTAAAATAATATTGATAATTCCGCCTAAGCCCTGTGCATCATACTTCGCGCCGGGATTGGTAATCACTTCAATGCTTTTAATCTGGCTTGCGGGGATAGATTGCAACACATCTGTAATGCTGCTGCCAAATGCCGATGATGGCTTGCCGTTAATTAAAAAACGAATGCCGCTGGCACCTGCCAGTTCTACATTGCCGTCCGCATCTACCGACACCTGCGGCACTTTCTTTAGAACATCAGTTGCCACGCCACCCTGCGATGAAATGTCTCTTTCGGCATTGAAAACAATTTTGTCAATCCGGTTGTCAATCAGCTTTTGCTGTGAAGTTACCACAACATCTTTCAGTTTGCTTTCGCTCTTATGCCAGAGCAATGGTTCTTCAGGTTTATAATTGCATTCTTTTTACTGATAACAACATCGTTTACAGTATGCGCTGTGTAGCCGATAAACTCAAAAGTCAATGTATAAGTTCCGGGCGAAATTCCCCCAAGTACGAATGCGCCGGAACTGTCGGCCGTCGTGCCCGTGATCGCTTTGTTGTTGCCTAAAGCATACACTGTTATGGTTGCATAATTGATTGGTGTTTTTAACAACGAGTCAATAATTTTTCCTTTAATAGTTCCTTCTCCTTGCTTGTTATCCTGTGCTTTTGTTATCTGTTGTGTTACTACTAAACTCAATATCAGCAACAGTCTTCGCACAATTGTCTTTATCGCCATCCGGCAAAACTATTGGCTAAATCTGAAGGAAATTTGGCGAAGAAGTACTTATGGATTTACCTTAACAGCTATCGTCATTTTATTTTACGGTAATGCGATGCACTTCATCGGTTGGGTTGTAATGCTGTAACAAATAGACAGTAAAAAAACGGGTCCATTTTCCGCCTCTTTCTTCAACAAAATGGTGCAAAGGAGTGATGGAAGAAAAGCAGTTTTGATAGGTTGTAGTTATATCGGTTGTATAATTACTTGGCACAATACAAAGCGCATCTTCACCCGGTTGTAAATCGACTCTTGCTTTGTTTAGCCATGCAAAATTATGCAGGTCGTCAAGCGTGCCAACGCCAACTACATAAGTGTGTTGTGGTCGTGCAACATAGTATTCAATATGCGCCGCAGGAAACCATTTGTTACAAACCATTTTTAAATGTTTGTATTTGGCATTATCAGTTTGTTGCAGCCATGAATTATAATCGTTTTCAAACTGTTTCCATCCGCTGAGGTCAAGTGTAAAATCGCCGCTGCCGTACTTGCTTTCTTCTTTACTTCCAATGGTTCCCGGATAAAAATGAATAACAGACATGCCGCCTATTAATACAATCAATATGAGCCAAACCGTGCTTTTAATAATAGCCGGAAGTGAAAACCTATTGACATCAACTCTTGCATCTATATAAGCGGCTGCGATGAAAGACAGAGATAAAAACCCGGGCCCGCTCCAATGTGGAAGCACGGGATTGAAAAGGGAAAGAAGCACAACAACAATAATGATGGGCAAGCCCATGAGCACTAATATGCGATAGAAAGGTAGTGGCAGGTATCGTTTGTTTTTGTATGAAAATAATGCTGCGATTGCAATGAATACATTGATAGGATTGTTGTAAAACAATTGTCCGAAAAACGCTTGCAGAAAGCTGTTGAAATTGATGCTGAAATCGGTGTACCTCAACGCGGTTGCTGTGATAGGTGAACGTGATAAAATGATTGTTGATATTCCAGTAAATGATTGGACTAATGATAAGGAGCGTGAGTAAAAAGGAAAGATAAAGACCTGGTTGTGACAACACTTTTCTATGCATAAAACAAAATGTATAATCCAATGCCAAACCACAAAAACACACCATGTATTTTGCATTGGATACACAAGCCGTTTATAGCTCCAAACAACAACCATTGCGCTATAGAAACCCGCTTGTTATTGTTGAATTGCTTTACCATTTTTATCGCTAAAAACAAACCTGCCAGCCAGCACACTACCTGCGGACTATCGGGCAGAATAAATGTACCCGCAATGATGCTGGTGTAAAGACTGGTATTGTATAAAACGGCTGCATACCACCCGGTTCTTTCGTTCCTGATTTCTTTTCCAATGGCATAGCACAAAGCAGTGCCAATAGCAGCGCAAACAATGGCTCCCAATCGTACAAACAATTCATGCGAAAACAATAAATTCAACGTGCTGCATAAGATAGACAACGCAACGCCGGGCGGATGATCGAAATAGTTCCATTGCAGGTGTAAAGCGTAAGTGTAATAATACACTTCATCATTGCCCAATTCGGTAGTGCCTGCAACGATCAACCGCAATAAAAAAGAAAGTAGAATGAGATACCTTATTTTGTTGCGAAACGACATTCCGGTTAATGAAAATTGAAGAAATAATTAGAAGTAAAATTCCAGATAAATACGCCTCCGATAGCTAATAATTTCGACAGATAAAAATTAATGGAGGCAATATCAGTAAACAAATAAATCAAAATATTATTGAGCGCAAGACCAATGAGTGAAAACAAAACAAAGAGCCAGAACGCAGTATGAACAGGGCTTCCGGTTCCTTTAAAGGTCCAGATGTAATTCAAATAAAAATTGTTCACAACGGCAACCGAAAAGCCGATGGTGTTAGCAATGTATTTGTTCCATTTCATTTTTTCTTTGCAAAGCCAGGTAAGAAAAAAATCAATGCACATGCCACTTACGCCCACGACTCCAAAGCGAAATATTTTTTCAAATACAGTTGTTTTTAATAAATACATATTGAGTGTGTTTGAAAGCGGCAAGGATATTATCGTTTTTGTTTTTGCACGAAAAGTAGCTTGGCTGCAAAGATGAACCAAAACAGTAACAATAACGCACCTACTGTTCTCAACAAAAAAGTAGGCACCGCTTTGATGGTTGCAGAGGCTTGCCATAAGGGTGATTGTTTGTACCGGAATACTGGGTTTAATAGAAGTTGTATTCCATCGTTGTAAGTAGCCACCACACGGGCATACGGGTCTCGCTTGCGGAGAACAAAAGAAACAGAATCCGTATTGATTTTTTGTTGTAACAAATTACCGTTTTGTCCTATCACTGAAATTTCTTTTGCGGGTAGGCTAAATGTTACCTGCACGGTATCCTCTTTTACAACAAAGTTTTGCAGTGAAGGCAAATGAATGGCCTTGCCCTGCCATATTTGTTGGTTGATATGTTTTCCTATTACCATCGCATAACTGCAACCCGTTTTCAATGAATTTATGATTGTGGTTTGGTTAAGTTCCGGCACATTTATCCACGTACAAAAATTGCCGGTAATGGTAGTGTCGTCCACATCATGTGTATCATCATCACTCATAGCAAATACAGGCTTGCCTGCTGATAAAGCTGCATCCCAAAGCGACGAAGAATTGCGGCAGGATTTAATACTTCAACACAATTGTATTGCGTAAGCTTTGCTAAAATCGCTCGCGTCATAACCGTTTCGCAAGGCAGGATGATTAATGCTAATGAAAGCATTGCTGTCAGTATGATGAATGCGTTGAATAATATCCTGCTTATTGTTTACCGTTTGCGGAAGCAGGTAATCTTTCCAGCAAACAGCCTTTGCGCCCAACACAAGCTGATGCGTTTTTAGAAGATTATATCCATGCTCATAAGCACTGATATAAGCCGGTGATGATTGAAAGGTAGTATCAATAGATTCGTAATTGGAAACGGCATGAATGCCATAACCCAATTGATTGTAAACACGATGAATGTCAACTGCCGATCCGTTGCCATTGGTTACACCTTGCCAGCTATGAGCATGTGCATGAAAGTTGCTCTTAATCCATTTTCCATTTGTTATTGCAGCATAAGGATTGTAAATAGAATCGCCCGAAAAAGGCCGTGCTGGGTGCGAATGAATAAATGGGGCAAAACAAATATTGGTCAAGGATGAGAAAAATAACAACAGAAAGAAGAAGGAGCAGCAGAAAACGAAATACTTTCATAGTTGAAATAATAACCTGACAATACAGGCAACTGCAAATTGCAAATTCATCAGCGGCAAAGATGAAAGCTTTATTTACAAACCTGTACGATCAAGGGAAACAAATCTTTGTTAAGTAAGAATTCTATATAAGTTGATAGCAATAAGAACAAATCAACACAAACCATCAATCTAGATTATGGACAAAACCAAATGATTACAGCAATTGAAAGCAGGTTTGGTTTTGCACAAATTATTTCTACTCTTCTTCAATAGCTTTTACAAAGTGGTTGTCGCCACAGTTGTTGCATTTGTTTTCGGTCGGATTTTGCTTCGCATATCCACAAATCAAACACACTTCTTTATCCGATTGTTTTTGTTCGTCCATCATATCTTTATCAAAGTCGGGAAGAATGCTTAAGCCCCATTTCTTTTCTTTGTCTTCAATGAGAGTAAACGAGCCATCGGCTTCAAAATAAAAGCGTTTGGCTTTACCCAAATGTTTCAGGCTGCTGGTTCGCAATTCGGCAAATACCCTATCGCGCGAAATGCGGTTTGGAGCCATATTTTCAACTACCAGGTATCCATCTTTTACAATCATTCTCATATCGCCAACTACTTTAGTTTGCAGCTTATCGTTGGTGCTTATCTTCATCGAAATCCACCGTTCACCCAACACAATAATAGCTGCGATAATAATGCCCGGCACAATGCCGCGGTCGGGCGATGTAGCCGGAATGCCAATAGCAGCCGCCATCAGCACCATAGAAGCCAGTTCGTTGCGACTCATTTGTGCAGCCATCCGTTTGCCCATCAGCCTGATGCCAATAACAAGAATGGCATAACAAATAATGCAACGAATGAGTAGCTCGATAAAATAAGTGAGCGGAACATTTCCAATCAAAATCCGATATAAATCCGTACAAGTGAATTTCGTAAGGTTGCATAGGTTGTTGTTTTATAAAACGGCATTATTCCAATCGGTTGAATGACAGCGATCGCATGCGTGTGCTTAACATCGGTAACGGGTTGCACATTGCCGCAGCAACAACAGGCTTTCAGGTCATTACCGGCTTCTTTGTTCAGTTCTTGAATATCAGGGTCAGACGAAGGAAGAACCGATAAGCCAGGCTTTTCTTCATCGGATTGATAAATGCTCATATCACCGGAAGCTTCCAGATACACGCGCTTTACTTTGCCGAGCTGATAAATATTTTTACTTCGCAATTCTTTGAACAATTCAGGTCGGGATATGCGTGTGCCAAGGAGCGACTTCACATCCAGCAAACCATCTTTTACTAGCAAGGTAGCTTCACCGTATGTTAGCTTTTTCTACTTTGGCATCTTTGGTTCCCCACCACGATAAAAGGCGTTGCAATAATAAAATAATAAGAAGCAGCCACAAACCTTGCAGAATGCCTCTGTCGGGCAACTGCATGGGAGATGAAACAACAGCACCCAGCAACAACATGACTGATAATTCGGTAACTGAAATTTGCCCTGCCATTCGCTTGCCCAAAAAGCGCATGGTTACCAGTAATAGTATATACATGATGAGAGTGCGGATGAACACCTCTATCATAAATTCGAGCGGAACATTGCCAAACAAAATGCGCATCCAGTCGCTTAGCTTAACATCACTTTTTTCCATAGGTTATTGTGGATAAAGAAAACTGTCAAAAAGCTTACCAGCAAAGGCCTTCACGCATTTGTTTTTGCTTATTTTTTTGTAATGATAGAATGAAAAATAGATAAAAACAAACATCATTTCTTATTAAACCTTTTACAATCAATTGGCAACAAAAGATATTTACCAGTAAATGAGACATCAGAAATACTGGTAAATATCAAACCTGCCCGACTTTTCTTTCATACTGGCAAAACCTTCCTGGAAAACATTCCCTTTTCGTAAAAAAATTACCTGTCGTATAGATTCTTTTCCTTCTGATAAAAAAGAATAATCGGCAAGCAATGTGTCGCCATAAAATTGTCCTTTGATAGTTCCTTCATTTTTATCTTCTTCGTGCAGGGAATACGCAATTTGCCAGTTACGGATTTACCTTTTATGGTTAGGGAAAGAACAACAGAATCGTTATTATTTCTGTAGGCGAAACAATGTGTGCCGCTATTGATGATAATGGATTTTGCAGTATCAGTAGCCTGCTGCAGAGTATCGGTGTTGCTATTCATTTGTATTCCGTTTCGGCAACTCATCATCACAGCAATCATGGCAGCATATAACCATAACTTTTTCGTTATCTGATTACGATTTTCCATAAACGGCCAACATTCTTTTCAAATCGTCTAACGTATTAATTTCATCAACCGGCTTATCTTTTCGCCAACGCAAAATGCGCGGAAACCTGAGCGCCACGCCACTTTTATGGCGGTTGCTGGCAGCAATACCTTCAAAAGCCAACTCAAAAACAAGCTCGGGTTTTACGGTACGCACAGGCCCGAATTTTTCCAGCGAATTGCGTTTTACAAACGCATCCACTTCATTAAATTCTTTATCAGTTAAGCCACTGTATGCTTTTGTAAAAGGCACTAGTTTATCGCCATCTTTTACAGCAAATGTGTAATCGGTATATAAATTACTTCTCCGGCCGGCTCCTTTCTGCGCATATATCATTACCGCATCAATGGTAAGCGGCTCTATCTTCCACTTCCACCAATCGCCTACTTTTCTTCCCACTTTGTAAACAGAATGTTTGTTTTTAAGCATTAATCCTTCTGCACCCGCATCGCGCGAACCTTCACGGATTTTTGCCAGTTCATCCCAGGATGAATAGGAGATGACATCAGATAGTAATAAGGTTGGGTAAGCCATTTCTTTTACCAGTTTTTCCAATGCTTCTCTTCGTTCAGTCAAAGGTTTGTTACGCCAGTCTTCGCCATTCATTTCCAACAAATCGTAAGCAAAAAAAGCAATGGGTGCTTCTTCCAATTGTTTTTTGGTAACGTTCTTTCTGCCAATGCGGGTTTGCAATAAGAGCAAACGGTAACGGCTTGCCATCTTTTGCCGGAATGATTTCGCCATCCAGCACAATGCCATCGGGAAGTTTATCTTTTAAAATATGGTATTCCGGAAATTTATCCGTCATTAAATCTTCGCCACGGCTCCAGATAAAGAGTTCGTTGTTGCGTTTAATCATTTGTCCGCGAATGCCATCCCACTTCCATTCTGCCTGCCAGTCGGCAACATCGCCCAACGTTTCAGGCGCATCTTCCAAAGCATACGCGAGATAGAATGGATAAGGTTTTGAATAATCAATCGAAACCGTATGCTCGCTTAACAAATCAGAAAATGTTGTGGTAGAAGGATCCCAATTTCCACTGATGCGATGCGCAATTATTGAAGCATCTAACTGAACCAATTTTGCCAGTGCATTCACCATTACTTTTTGCGATACGCCAATGCGAAAGCTGCCGGTGATTAATTTATTAAAAACAAAACGTTCATTGCCCGTCATGCTTTGCCAGGCGGCCATAACAAACGCTTTTTTTATTTCTTCTGCTTCCTTTTCAAGTTTTGCCAATTCTTCTATGTAGAAAGAAAGGCTGGCATTTTGTTTTGCCCCTTTTTCTTCGGGCAAAAGCAAAGAGATGGTTTCTGCCAGATCGCCAACGGTATGATAGCATTCAGCAAACAACCAATCGGGAATGTTAGCCAAGTTCCACGCACCAGCTTTGCAGCAAAGCTCCGCTTACGGCACGGCGCGGCCGCCTGCCACTGAAAATGGCAATCACCCATACTTTATCTTTATCATCGGCAACAGCAAAATAGTTTTGTAATGCGCTTACTTTATCACCTGTTTTAGTGGATGTTCCGATGACCTGCACCAATGAAGCGAACTGAGATAAGCCACTTTCATTTGCTTCATCAACGTTGTTTGGCACAACATCGGTTTGCGCATCCAATGCATGTTCTTCTTTTATCAGTTCAATGATGTCATCTTCTTTTTTCATTCCATTCTTTTTTTGTCTGAACTGGGACGAATCGGATGTTTGTAATTTTTAGGATATTGATGAATACAATGATTTGTTTTTACAGAAATATTCAATCTTACATCCTGAACATCCATTCAGTCCGTGTCATCCTTGTTATATCTATCTTGTCATCTGTGCTTTTCCTCCGGCACCGTTTCATAAGGTTCTTTTGCATCAGTTTCATCTTCATCATTTCCATATTCGGTATGCACTTCGCCGGCTTCAATTCCGTGTTCATTTAAGTAACGACTCAGTGCACTTTGAAAGCCATGCGTGGCATATACTTTCTCTGCACCCGTTGCATGAATGGCGGTTAATAATCCATCCCAATCTGCATGATCACTTAATGCAAAACCCGCGTCTGCATTGCGCCGGCGCATACTGCCACGCACCTGCATCCAGCCGCTGCATACGCCGGTTGATGATGGCGAAAAGCGTTTCATCCACGACGTTCCATCAGCACTTGGCGGTGCAATTATAACACTGCCTATCAGTTTGCTTTTAGGTGTTTCGCGCGTAATGCGTTCTACTTTCGGAAAATTCCAGCCCGCATTTTCTAATGCAGCCTGCATGTTGGCAATGGCTCCATGCACATAAATGGTATCGGTTATTTCGCTAACGGGTTGCAATACACGTTGCGCTTTGCCAAGGCTATAAGCAATAAGCACGCTGCTTATATTTTTCGAGTCATTTGTTTTTATCCAATTTTTAATATCGTTATAAATTTCGTTCTGCGGTTTCCATTTATAAATGGGCAAACCAAACGTTGATTCGGTAATGAATACATGGCATTTCACTGGCTCGAATGCGCCGCTGATGCCATCATCTTTTATTTTATAATCCCCGCTTATCACCCATACTTCACCTTTGTATTCAACCCGAATTTGCGAAGAACCAATGATGTGCCCGGCGGGATGCAACGATACTTTTACGCCATTCATATCAACCGTTTCATTCCATTCTACACTTTGATAGGGATAATCACCCAAACGCGCTTGCAGCAAGGGTTTGGTGTAATGATGGCAGAGATAACTTTTGCTTCCGGCGCGCGCATGATCGCTATGTGCATGAGTGATGATGGCACGATCAACAGGTTGCCAGGGATCAATGTAAAAATCACCGGCAGAGCAGTACAATCCTTTATCTGAAAACTCAATCAACAAAATGAAAAGTTTGATTTGCAAAAGCGAATACCTTGCCTAACTAAAAGGATGTGCAGAAGTTCTGTCCATCGTTTTTACATTACTTATTTACCCTTGTATGTAAAAGAACAGTCATAAAAAATTGCGTTTCAAACAATACAAGTACATACATCTATTTTTGTTTTACTAAAATTTCATCGTATGAAAATTGCATTGATCGGCGCTTCCGGCTTCGTAGGCTCTGCTGTTTTAAAAGAAGCGACAACACGTGGTCATGAAGTAACTGCGATAGCCCGCGATACACAAAAAATTTCTGCTCAGAATAACAATGTGAAACTTGCAAAAGCAGATGCTACGAATGTTGAAGAAACTGCACCCATACTTAAAGGCAATGATGCTGTTGTAAGCACTTATAATGCCGGATGGACCAACCCGAATTTGTATAACGATTTTCTGAACGGTTCACGCAACATACAACAAGCCATAAAGCAATCAGGTGTAAAGCGGTTCTTAGTAGTGCTGGGCGCAGGCAGTTTATATGTTCAGCCCGGTGTGCAGTTGATAGATACGCCACAGTTTCCGCAGGAATGGAAACCAGGTGCATTGGCTGCCAGAGATTATTTGAATGAATTGAAACATGAAACTGAATTGGATTGGACTGCTTTAAGCCCTGCCATTGAATTTCATCCTGGAATGCCGCACGAGCGCAAAGGAAAATACAGAGTTGGCAGGGACGAACCTGTGTTTGATGCAAATGGCAAAAGCACTATTTCCGCAGAAGATTTGGCCGTTGCCATTGTAGATGAGCTGGAGAATCCAAAATACATCAAACAACGTTTTACAGTAGCTTATTAATTACTCAAAATAAAAAACAAATGAAAAGAACAGTTGCCTTACTAACGCTGGTTGCGATAAACATTGCTGCCATTGCACAAACAACCTGGAAGAACGACAAGATGCACTCGAAGCTCACTTTTACAGTTACTCACTTAGGCGTATCCGATGTAGAAGGTTTATTTAAAAATTTCGATGTTACCATTGCTACTTCTAAACCCGATTTCAGTGATGCTACTTTTGATTTAACAGCAGACGCAGCTTCTATCAACACTGAGGTGGAAATGCGCGACAACGATTTGAAAAGCGATCATTTTTTTGACGTGCAAAAATATCCTGCCATCACTTTTAAGAGCACGTCAATAAAAGCGGCAGGTAAAGACAAATACAATGTTACCGGCAATCTTACCATACATGGTATAACAAAGCCAGAAACTATGCTGTTGTGGTATCGGGGAACGATTACAAACCCGATGAGTAAAAAGCAGGATGCAGGTTTTCAGCTTACAGGAACTGTAAAACGTTCTGATTTTGGAATTGGACAGAGTTATCCTTCAGCCATGATAAGTGATGAAGTGCGGATAAAAGCAGATGGCGAGTTCGGCCCTCAATAAATAAAAATTAACTCAAGAAAAAGAGGAATGAAAATAACAATCATTCCTCTTTGTCAATCTGTTGCAACGCTTGCACCACGCGGCTTACAGGCAAACCCATTACGTTATAAAAATCTCCTGACACATACCTGATTCCTACTACGCCAATCCATTCCTGGATGGCATACGCGCCGGCTTTATCGTAAGGTTTGTATTTGTCAATATAAAATTCAATCTGCTCTTTCGTAAGTGAATAAAACACAACAGAAGTGGTATCGGCAAATGCAATTTCTTTTTCGTTACCTATGATGACAACACCTGTTATTACTTCGTGTTGTCTGCCCGATAAAAGGCTTAAAATTTCAATTGCATGTTCTCTGTCTTTTGGTTTGCCAATGATAGCATTATCTACTACCACAACCGTATCGGCTGCTAAAATAATTTTGTTTTTGTCTGATATTGTTTCTCTTACTGCAACGGCTTTATTACGGGCAATGTGTACCGGCACATCGTTAACCATCATGCTTTCAGAAAACGTTTCTTCAGTATGCTTTACCACTACTTCAAACGGAATTTCTGCCCATTCCAGCAACTGTTTTCTACGTGGTGATTGTGACGCCAAAATAATAGGTTGCATATAAAAATTTTAAGAGTAAATCTTTATAAAAATCATTGATAAAATGCCGGTAAGCATTACCATTTTTGTGCGGCTGCTTAACCGGTGATAGTCGGCGGAGGTTGTGGCAGTAAACAACTTCCTGAAGATATTAATAAGTGGCGCAATAATAAAAACAATACTGTACAACGCGCTAAACCACCAATGAAACTGCAATACATAAAATTGCAAACTTACCAGCAGCGCCAGCAATACAATTAACCAAACAGCAATGAATATTTTGGAGGCATTAACTCCCCAAACAATCGGCATGGTAGTGCATCCATATCTTCTATCGCCTTCCATGTCTTCAATGTCTTTTATCCCTTCGCGAATGAGAGAAATAATAAATGCAAAACCAGCATACAACAAAGTATAACGGGTGATTTTAATCCGGCTCAAACCCAATGGCGATAATAGGTTGCGCGTTTCGCACCAGGTAATCACAAACACCGTCCATGCAGTAAGTGCTGAGATCAGAATATTGCCAATGAGCAGCTTTTTTTTTAACGAAATAGAGTAAAAGAAAAGCAACCCGACACAGATGGAATTGGCGATACCCAACAACAAAATACGCGTGGTAATATCCAAATAAAAACCAATGGCAATGCCGACAAAGCTTAGAATTAAATGAAACGCAATTGCCCATCGGCGTGTAATGGTTTTACCAACAATTACCTTATCGGGTTTGTTGATTATATCAATATTCAAATCGAAATAATCATTAATGATATAACCGGCTGCAGCAATGAAAACAGAAGATAAAATGAGCCAAAACAAAACCCATTTGGTAACAATGGGTGCTATAGATGCCGCTTTGTAAACGGGTATGATAATGCAGTAAGCAAACAAAGCTTGTGTGATGGCAATGAACAGGAGGTTCTGCCATCGGATGAGCGTAAGAAAAGCTTTTATCTTTTGCAAAGCCATGTTTGTTTTTACTGAGATTTTATATGCGTATCAGGAAGCCAGTTGTTATGCAAGGTCAATACTTTTTCTATCACATCGCGCGCGCATCCTTCACCACCTCTTATGTGAGAAATATAATGACTGATAGCTTTTATTTCATGTGCCGCATCGGCAGGGCAGCAAGCCAAACCAACGCTTTGCATGACTTCATAATCCGGCAAATCATCACCCATAAATAACACCGTTTCGGGTTTGATATTATTCAAAGCCATATATTCTTCCAGGCATTCTTTTTTATTGCTGATGCGCATGAACACATCTTTCACTCCTAACAGGTTCAACCGCTCTTTTACTTCGTTAGAATTACCGCCCGATATAACAGCTACGCAATAATTTTTCTTCACAGCCAGTTGCAGTGCATAGCCATCTTTAATGTTCATCCTTCGCGCCATCAAGCCGTTCGGAAGAATGAGCAAGCTGCCATCAGTAAGCACGCCATCTACATCAAAAACAAATGTCGTAATATTTGCAAAGCCCAAAGGGAAGCCCGTAAGCACCATCATTATTTGTAATCTGCTTTCATTTTACAATTTATCAATAACCAAAGTCAAATTTACTTACGCTGTTAATAGTTCTCCTTTAGGGGCGGAGGTGGCTTCGCTTCCTCACTGGTTGTCGCGCCATTCATACACCCAGGCGCTTTGTATCATTTCCAAATGGCCTTCGGTACTTTGTTCGCGCGTACCTGCAAAGTTGGGTATCTGTAAAATCCATTCCAGTAAATCGGTAAAGCGAAGGCGATAAATTTTTCCTTCATTAAAATCATCACCAAAACGCTCGTACAGTTTCATAGCAATATCTTCATGGTCGTTCCAGGTAATGGGCGGCTCAAAATGAGGCATAACAACAAATGGTTTTAAAAATTATTCTCCTAAAAACTGTTTCTGGTCGGGAAGTGTTATTTCAACTTCGCCCCCTTCTTCGTCTAACAAAACGCACTGACATCCAAGACGTGAATTGATGCGCGGGTTCACAGCACGGTCTATAAAATCTTCTTCCTTATCGCTAATCTCTTCCAAATAATCCATGCCTTTGTTCACGTACAGATGGCAGGTGCTGCAGGCACACACTGCACCGCAGTTGTGATGCAATTCTATATTATTATCGAGGCAAACTTCCAGTAGGCTTTGGTCGGACTCAATTCCGGTAAGCGTTACAGGAGTTTTGCCCTTTTCTTCAAAATTAATTTTAATCGTGTACATCTCTCCTCATTTGGGGCGCGAAGGTATTTAAAAAGAAGCGTACTACTGTTTAATGAAGGGCAAACAAAAAGGGCAAGTTATTGTTAACAATAAAGGCGGGCATTTTCAAAAAATCATTTATTTTTATTGCGGGTTTAACAAACCAATTTCGGTTGCTTGCTTATAACTTACCCCGATGGTTCTCCACCGGGGCTTTTATTGTTTGGTTTTGCCTCTTTTTTTGTTGATATTTAGCTTGGTACATTTTCTTTTATAAGTATCTTCCCTTTGCTTTTCTCATTTTGCTTCGTTTGACAATGACTCAGTTGGAATGATGTTGGAGATGCGCGTCATCCTATATTGCGAAAGCAACCAGCACTGAACAGAGTTTCAATACAAGTGAAATAAAAATTAGCCATTATTGAAACACAGTTCATTCCGCAAGTCTTGTCCCGATTCATCGGGATGCCGCCAACACGATGACTTTATTGTAATCAAACCTACAGGCGGCTTTGTGCGGAATCTGATGATTGATGTATGAAGATATTGAATGAAATAAAAACGTTTACAACATATTAAAAGCTTATAGTTGTACGATTAGACCTGCCTGTCCGGTAGGCAGGTTCAGCACAAAGCCGCCTGCCATTACGAAATATGTGCAAAACCAAACGGCGGTCTCGCCTGAGGCGGGCGGAATGACGATGAAAGTTTGAGCTCGTGTTTTGGGGCATCCCAATGAATCGGGACAAGTCTTGCGGAATGACCAGGACCGTGTATTTTCAAAAAGAATGGCTAACGGATAAGATGACAGCATTGCAATCCCATTTTAAATTAAGCGAGTGTATCAAACAAATCTTTCCATTCAGGATTCAGTAGTGGTACAGTTTGAAAAAGTGGCGATAACATGTCAGGTTTACTTATTCTTAGCGATTATCGTAAACGTATAACCTGACAGGTTTTAATTGAAATATTTCAAACTGTACCACTACCCAGGATTCATGTTCTCAATCAAATTCATCTTCCATTCCCGTTTCCAATTTTATCTTCTTTTCTCTGTCAATGGCTTCTTCTATTCTTGAAAATGAATCGTACCAAACCAGTTTATCGCAATTGTATTTTGCCGTAAAGCTGCCTGTATGAGCTTTGTTTTTGTGTTCACTTACTCTTGCAATGAGGTTAGACGTAACGCCTACATATAATACAGAATTACAGTGATTGGTGAGCATATAAACAGAGCCGCCATATTGCATAAACAGTTAGAATGTTCACTTCAAAATTAAATGATTGAACTGTAATCGTACCTCGTCATTCCTCAAGACCTGTCCCGATTTATTAGGACACCGCCGTTTGGTTTTGCCCATATTTGCTAACTGCAGGCAGCCTTACCTGCTTACCGGACAGGCAAGTCCAATAACTGAATTTAGAAGTCGGCGAGGTCGCCGTCATTCCGCAAGACTTGTCCCGACGTGTCGGGATGCCCTCAGCACGAACTTACACCTTTATGTGTTTTGCGAGGGTTTTGTGCGGAATCTGATGACTGAACACTGAGGATGATTGAATAAAGAAAACAAGTTTACAGCATAGTAACAGGTTTATGTTTTAAAGAGCAGATTCCGCATAAAGCCCTCGTGAGATTGATCATAGTTCATCATCGTATTCATGGCATTTGCGGAATGACGCGCCTCACCAAACGTTTTTATAAACGTACGCATTATAAAAAAGGGGCAAAAACAAACCCTGAAAAGTTCTCCCGTGTCTCCATTTGATAAGCTTTTTTCCCAAATGGAAACAAGTTATCATCCCGTTTAGCCGCTGTGCCAGCCGTTTTACATCTGAAAGAGGGTAAATATTTCACTGGCCCATTATTTGAATTTTTAAACTTTTTTTAATTGGTATGTAAAGTTTTTCTATTTTTACCCATAGAATTCGAAAAACACACTTACCAGGGAATCCGGTGTTAGTAAAAAACAGAACCCTGTTTTTTACTCTTCACAACCAAATTTAGCAACCATATCAGCCAGGCATCAAACACCGGTTGGTATAAAACAAACCGGACGACTTATGAGTTTATTTCTACCCCCAAACAACCAAAACAGCCTTTCTGTTCTGCGTTTCCGTCTTTTTTGTTTTTACAGTCATTTTTTGCTTTGGCAAAGCGATAGGCATGCGCCTTTTCTTCGTGCCGGTTTACTCGTACCCGTTCCTCTGTTACACAATCAAACAAATATAAAAACCAATCCCTTTAAAATTCCAATAACAACCAATTTCTAAAACAATGTTTATGAAGATGTATTTTACAAAAAACAATTACCTAAGCGGTAACGTAACTGATGTTTTTTTGCCAGTCAACTCGGTCTGCAAAGGCGGATGGCTTGCAAAAAGCATGGTTCTTTTATTGCTTATTTTATGTGCAAGTACCAAAATATTTGCACAAGTTCCTGCTCCTACGGACAACAGTTTTGAATCTGCCGGAGCCGTAACTAACTCGCTGCAATATTGGACTGTAGACCCCAGTTCGTCAGATGGAACTGGTACGACCTCTACAAATCCACGTACAGGTTTATATTCCTATTCTTACACAACCAGCAGGACGCGTAGTAATAAAAACTACAATGCATTAGCAAGTGTAAGTACGATAAATGCATCAGGTAGTAACTATATTCATGTTATTGGTTGGGCTAAAGCTTCCAGTAGTAATGCTAATTTTTATTTAGGTGCTTACTATAGCTCTGGTAATTCTGGAGTAAGTAGTGCTGCTAATCTTACTACTTCTTATGCTCCATATTACTACACTTATAGAAATAGTTCCAGTAACCCAAGGGCATTTGAGGTGCTTATAGACGTAAGTAGTTCTAATGGAAGTCCAGTTACAGGTTATGTAGATGATATTGTTAGTTATGCTGATGGTTCATCCTTACCTGACTTATTAATACCAGGCACAGCTTTGGGTTTTACAAATGGAACAATTGGTAATTCTTCTGTAAGCTTTACCTGGACAAATGGTACTGACGCGGCAGCCACGGGTAGTAGTTCTAGTACAGGTGTACAAGGAACTGTAATTTTAAGGACAACCAATACAAGTGCAGCAGCACCAACGCTTAATAGCCAGGGTTTATATTCAACAACCGGAGGCACGAGTGGACCTAATAAAGATGCTACAGGAAACTGGACAATTATTAGTATCACTTCAGGCGCAAGCAACGGTTCTGCGGGAAGTTATACCGATAATACCGTAAGCGGCTGTACCACTTATAAGTATGCTGTTATTAATTATGATTTAGCCTATAATTACTCGGCAGCATTAGTTAGCAATACAATAACAACAACTGCACCTACTATCACATTAGGTTCTAATCCAAGTGTTTGTTATAGTACAAGTGCAACCACAGCACAGTTGTCTTATTCAGCAACCACAGGTAGCCCTACTCAATACAGCATTGCATGGGGCAGCACAGCCCAAGGAGCTAACTTTCAAGCAGTAAACTACGCAACGCTGCCAGCAACCCCCATCAACATAACAGTTCCGGCAGGCGCACCCGCTAATACATATACAGGAACGCTTACTGTTTCGAATAACAACTGCACAGGTACAAGTTATCCAATCAGCGTTACGGTAAACACACCGCCGACTATAACAAGTGGTCAACCGGCAAATGTGAGTAGTTGTCAGGGAACGACAGCAACAAACCCATTTACGGTTACGCCTGCAACCGGCACGAATCTTACTTATCAGTGGCAGTACAGTAGCTCGGGTAACTCTGGAACTTGGTCAAACGTAACGAACTCAACACCAACTGGCTTTAGCTATACAGGTAGCACCGGATCAGGCTCCTCATCTACTCTAAACGTAACAATACCTAGCAATGCAACAGCTGGTAAATATTATTACCAATGTATAGTTACGTCTGGTAGTTGTTCTGTAACCAGCAATGCGGCTACTTATACCGTTAATGCCCTTCCAACCATTACATTAGGTTCTAATCCAAGTGTTTGTTATAGTACAAGTGCAAACACTGCACCGTTGTCTTATTCAGCCACAGCAGGCGGCTCTAATCTAACATACAGCATTGCATGGGGTACCACGGCTCAGGGAGCTAACTTTCAAGCAGTAAACAATGCAACGCTGCCAGCAACTCCCATCAACATAGCCGTTCCGGCAGGTGCAGCAGCCAACACCTATACAGGAACATTAACCGTTTCAAACGGCACCTGTACCAGCACAAGTTACCCAATCAGCGTTACAGTAAACACACCGCCGACTATAACAAGTGGTCAACCGGCAAATGTGAGTAGTTGTCAGGGAACGACAGCAACAAACCCATTTACGGTTACGCCTGCAACCGGCACGAATCTTACTTATCAGTGGCAGTACAGTAGCTCGGGTAACTCTGGAACTTGGTCAAACGTAACGAACTCAACACCAACTGGCTTTAGCTATACAGGTAGCACCGGATCAGGCTCCTCATCT
Source organism: uncultured Chitinophagaceae bacterium (assembly GCA_963847085.1). Taxonomy (GTDB): domain Bacteria; phylum Bacteroidota; class Bacteroidia; order Chitinophagales; family Chitinophagaceae; genus Ilyomonas. The sequence goes on from CAWJYO010000009.1 coordinate 490,540, forward strand.
ACTCTAAACGTAACAATACCTAGCAATGCAACAGCTGGTAAATATTATTACCAATGTATAGTTAGTGCTCCAGGTTGTTCTACTCCTGTAACCAGCAATGCGGCTACTTATACCGTTAATGCCCTTCCAACCATTACATTAGGTTCTAATCCAAGTGTTTGTTATAGTACAAGTGCAAACACTGCACCGTTGTCTTATTCAGCCACAACAGGCGGCTCTAATCTAACATACAGCATTGCATGGGGTACCACGGCTCAGGGAGCTAACTTTCAAGCAGTAAACAATGCAACGCTGCCAGCAACTCCCATCAACATAGCCGTTCCGGCAGGTGCAGCAGCCAACACCTATACAGGAACATTAACCGTTTCAAACGGCACCTGTACCAGCACAAGTTACCCAATCAGCGTTGTGGTAAATCCTACACCTACAGCAGTCACAGTAACTCCAGCCTCTCCCACAATCTGCTCTGGAAGCATTCAGATGCTAACAGCAAATGGCGGATTAAGTTCTACAACGGGTTTATCTGAAAACTTTGATGCAGGTGGATTACCTTCTGGCTGGAACAGATCAACAAGTCCTCACAATAATTTCGATTTCTTTGGAGATTTTCCTTCTACTTCTGAACTTACCTCTACTGGTAATACCTGTTACCTTCAAATCATGGATATGGTGGTACTGGTAATTGTTTATATTTCTATACTTATCAAATTGATGCAGGCTATACAGGCTACCTACAAACGCCAGCCATGGATTTGTCTTCCTATTCTTCGGCAACGCTTACATTCTATATTGTAAATACTGGTGGTAGTGATGTGATTGATATTTACGGTGCTCAAAGCGGCAATACATATACAAAAATTAACACTACTTCCTATGGTGTTAATTCGAGTTGGACGCAAATCACTTTGAATCTTCCTTCTTCTTTGGTTGGTGCTGGAAATACAGCTGTAAAACTTAGATTCCAAGGTACTTCAGATGGTGGTGGTTCAAACATTGGATTAGATAACGTGGTGGTTTCGGGTACCCAGCAAAGTTCTATTACCTGGTCCCCAGTTACAAACTTGTACACCAATCCAGCAGCAACAACAGCATACACTACAGGTTCTAATTTATCTACCGTATATTCAAAGCCTTCTACAAACACTACTTATACAGCTACGGCTACCCTGGGAACTTGTACATCAAGCGGCACATCAACCATTACGATCAATCCGACTGCAACGATAGCGCTTACATCATCTGGCAGCACTACGTCACAGACAGTATGTTCAGGTTCAGCCACTCCAATTGCTAATATCACTTACAGCATCGGCAATGGCGGAACAGGAGCCACGATAGCTTGGTCACCTTCGACTCCTTCGTCAACTCTTACAGGCAGTTATAATAATGGTGTCTTTACCATCAGCGGTTACGCAACGGTACTCACAGCCACAACGTACACCTATACCGTAACTACCAGCGGCGGCTGCGGACAGGCCACAGCCACCGGTTCCATTACAGTCAACGCTGCCCCAGTCATAAATAATGCTTCAGTAACTATTTGTAGTGGTACTCAATTTCCGTGGAGTGCTACCGGCACCAACATACCAGCGGGTACCACTTATACATGGAGTGCGCCAAGTATATCGCCAGCCAGCAGCGTTACTGGATTTAATCCAAATGGTGGCATCAATCAAATAGCAGTAAGCGATAACCCTCTTTCTAATAACACCCTCAATCCCGGCACGGCTACTTATACGGTTACGCCTACGTCCAGTGGTTGCCCAGGTAATACCTTTACGGTAGCCGTTACAGTGGCAGCTACGCTTAATAACAGCCTGGTTTCTGCTGTTTCCCCAATTTGTAGCGGGCAAAATTCGCTGGTTACATTCAGCGGTGCTGCCACCAATGGTGCTACCACCAGCAGTAGTCTTTCTTACACAGTTGATGGCGGAAGTACAAAAACTATAAACTTGAACTCGTCGGGCAATAATACGCTGAACACGCCTAACCTTACTGCTAACAGCACTTATACACTTACCGGCGCAACCAGTACAACCAATGGTCATACCTGCAGTGCTTCGTTTAACCAAAGCAGCACGGTGGTAGTACATCAGTTGCCAACGGTAGCCGCCATAACGCCTACAGAAGGCAATGGTAAGGCGTACGTGCAGGTGAACAACAACTTACAGTTGAGTGATGCCACGACTGGCGGAAGCTGGTCAACAAGCAACGGCTCACTTGCCTCCATCGATGGTAGTGGTAAGGTAACAGGTAATGCGGCAGGTGCTCCTACTATTAGTTATACTACGGCCCAGGACGGCAATGGCTGCCAGAACACAGCTACAGCCACTGTACAGGTGTACAATCCTGATTATGTGAACATAACGGCAAGTAATAATTTCACTAATAACGCTAATTGGCAGATCAACCGCGGCGACGGTACTTATACGACAACGGGAGTAACAGCACCCTCAGCCAGCAATACGGGTTACACATCCATTACAGTACAACAACCTCTCAATATGGATGTTGACTTCCAGCTGCCTTCCGGCAAGAGTTTTAATATTACGGGCAGCGGCACGATGGCGATACTACCGAATATTACTTTTTCATCCAATGGCACGGTAGCCTTCAACGGCAATGCTGTAACGGTAAAGAGCGATGCCACGGGCACAGGAGCGATTGGAGTGATGGCAACAGCAATAGGGGGAGCCAGCAACGTAACCACAGAAAGGTACCTGCCGCAGACCACCACCAACACGAGCGGTAGCAGAACCGGCAGAGCATGGCGGCTGATTACGGCACCGGTAACGGGACAAACGATCGGTCAGGCCTGGCAGGAAGGACTGGTAGCCAATACCAACTCACCTGCGGTAGGCAATACAACGTATGGCACGCTCATTACCGGTCAGGCCCAGGGCAATTCAACCAATGCCTTCAGCCATGGCTTTGACTTCTGGGATGTCATTGCCGTTAACACCACCGCTTCTATCCGCACTATGATGCAACGGCGGCAAGTGGCAGCAACTGGCCTTCGCCTGCAACCATCAGCGGCACATTGGTAAGCAGCCAGCCTGCCTGGATGCTTTTTGTAAGAGGTAACCGTACGATAGAAACCTATGGCTCTCCTTCCAGTGCCACTACGCTTCGGGCAACGGGCCTATTAAACCAGACCTCAAAGACCTACACCGTATCAGGCACTAACACCTATACACTGGCAGGCAATCCTTTTGCCTCCACTATTGACTTCGACAAAGTATACACCGCCAGCGGAGGCAGTATCGGCAGCATCTTGCGACAGTTTTCCGTATGGAACAGTCAGAACGGCTCCTACGGTGCTTATAGCTTAGTGCAAGGCGATGTTAATGGTACTTATACGGTTATACCGAATAACTTTAATGGCAACAACAGCAATCCCAGTACATTGCCAGTGGAGAAGGCTTCTTTGTACAGCCAAGAAGTGGGGCAGGTGGCAGTATAACCATTAATGAGACAGCCAAGGTATCGGCTTCTGCTCCTATCATCAGCACCTTTGATGTGCGACCTTCAACGGAAGCAAGATTGTATCGTGAACCTGAATCTGGTAAGCAGTTCAGACACCACCTTAGGCCGATGGCATCATGGAACGCTATGACGATTCCTATGCAAGGGCTATAGACGGGGATGATCCGCTGAAACTAACCAACTTCAACGAGAACTTGAGCATTGAAAGCAATGGCACTAACCTCATTGTAGAAGCTCGTCCATCGGTACAAAAGACGGATACGGTGCAGTTAAAGCTGTGGAATGTAAGTGCGCCGTACCAGCTGCAGCTTAAGGCAGACAACTTCGCTGCGGCTGCCTCTCAGGGACTGCACGCTTACGTAGAAGACAGCTACCTGAAAACAAGACAGGAAGTAAGCCTCTCAGGAAGCATAACCACGATAGCGTTTGCCGTAACCAGTGATGCGGCTTCCTATGACAGCCACCGCTTCAGGGTAGTGTTCCAGAGTGAAGCCTCGGTACTGCCCATCACGCTTACGAGTGTGAAGGCAGCCCCTCAGAACGGAGGGGTAAGCGTAAGCTGGACAACCCAAAATGAAGTGAATGTGAAGCAGTATGTGGTAGAACGCTCAGTGGACGCAGGCACAAGCTTCAGCGGCATTGCCATAGCAGCAGCAAAGAACAACGGAGCCACTACGCCGCTTAGCAGCTACACAAGCTTTGATGCAGCACCTGTGAAAGGAGACAACCTCTACCGCATCAGAATAGAAGGTGTGGATGGCAAAGTAACCTACTCCAATGTGGTGAAGGTAACAGTAGAAGAAGACGGAAGTGGAAAGACGCTCATTACGCTCTATCCCAACCCGGTGAGCCGCAGGGAAGGCAAGGCATGGCTGAGTCTGCAGAATGTAAAGGCAGGCGATTACCTCCTGAGTGTGTACAGCAGCACAGGACAGAACATTACAGAAAAGAAGATAACCGTAGCAGGGGGCAGCCGCTCGCAGACCGAGACGCTTCCCATCTCTTCTTCCCTCGCCCAGGGCAACTACCAAATCCAACTCACTGACGATAAGGGAGTGAAAGTCTTTACTTCTAAACTCATCGTCGGTAAGTAGTACATACAAGAATTTTATAACAATAAAAAGGGAGGCGATTGAGCCTCCCTTTTCGTTTGATAATAACAGGGATCTTATTCATTTATTTTGCGGTAGCACAGAAGCAAGAACACGACTTTACAGGATCAGTAAAAATCTTACAGTTGGCAGAAATGTGTGCTGACTGTTTCATATTTTGAACATTTATCTTTGAACTATGCAAGACAACACGGGTTGGACACCTTCCTCTGAAGATAATTTTCTTAATCTCACAGATAAAGATGCAATCAATGAACAGGAGGCAAAAGGAATTGCCTTAGCTGAACTTCATGTGATATACCATGACATAGATACACCTATTGCTGCAAGCTTTGTATTGAACTTCACAAAATTGCTTTTGGACATCTTTACGATTGGGCAGGAAAATGGCGGGCAACCCATATTTTGGTTGGACATCTTGAACCACCACAGCCCTATCAAATTGTTCAATTCATGTATCAGTTTATTGATAACCTGAATTTTAAAATATCAATTGCCAAAACAAAAGAAGAACATATTGACTGTTTATTGTATGCTCATTATGAATTCATCCGCATTCATCCTTTCAACAATGGCAATGGCAGAACAGGAAGAATGCTTATGAACTTAATAGCAATGAAGTTGGGTTACCAACCTTTGGTGCTTTATTATCGGGAAGGAGAAAGCCGTAAAATTTATATTGATGCTATGAAGGCAGCAGACAGGAATAACTTTGAACCCTTAAGAAGTTTGATTTCTAACGAACTTACTGCTTTCTAACTTTTCATCGGAAAGTAAAGACAAAACCATTCTTCTCAACTTTATCTTTAGAAACCTGCTGGTCTTCTAACGACATTGTGGTGAAAACCGTTTCGGTAAGCATTCGTGTGAGAAATGCCGTTATCTTGCAATTGTGGATATTTTTCGTAGAAAGTCATTCCATGGCAAAGATAAATTGTAAACCTGAAACTATAGAAGCATCGGTTCCAACCAAAATATGGCATCCAAAAGAGCAGATATAGCCATATTATTTCACATGGAGTAATATGCTAAACGCAAGTAGAATTTGCCAGAAGTGCAGGCAACGGCGAAGCGCTTATTGTTTGATACTGGTTCTCATTTTTCAATTTCTTCCCAACGGCTATAAAGACATAATCATTAAAGGCTCTATACTTATTTGAATCTCATACTTCAAAAACTTCTTTACATTTGGGTTCATTCATTTGTATAAACAAAAATTATGGATAAGCGAGTTATCAATATTGATCCGGATATTTTGGGTGGAACTCCTGTTTTCTGGGGAACCAGGGTTCCTATTAAAAACCTTTTTGATTATTTGGAAACCGGCGACTCAATCGAAACCTTCCTTGAAGATTTTGATGGTGTAAAAAAAGAACAGGTCATTAAAGTTTTAGAAATGTCGCAAAAGCTAATTGAAACTTCAACAGGCATACTCAATGAAAATTTTGCTTGACGAATGCGTAACCAAAAGGTTAAAGCCTCATTTGCAGGAATTTGAAGTTTTCACGGTATCGGAGATGAAGTGGAACGGAATCAAAAACGGCAAACTGATGGCATTATGCATTGAAAACGATTTTAATATGCTGCTAACGATTGATAAAAACCTGATGTTCCAGCAAAACCTCGAAAAATACCAGTTGACGATTGCCGTTTTTAACTCATCTACCAGCAAGATAGAAGAAGCTCTTATTGTTTATCCCTTCTTTTAAAGCGCAGGTTGGAAAGCTTGAAAAAGGTAAAGCTTATATTATAGAAAAAGAGTAGTGGTACAGTTTGAAAAAGTGGCGATAACCTGTCAGGTTTACTTATTCTTAGCGATTATCGTAAACGTATAACCTGACAGGTTTTAATTGAAAAAATTTCAAACTGTACCACTACCAGAAAAAGGGTAGTGCATCGGTTTGAAAAGAGAGCCTCTCGTTACTATCTATTTAGCTTTGGCGCAATGCCTCAACTTTACAATAAATGACTGTCCGTTTGCAATAACCTTGTGGTTAACTTTTGCAATGAGTTCGTCACTGCGAGGTACGAAGCAGTCTTTGGATAATAGTGAAAGAGGTTTACCAATAGTAGTCAGGCTTTGCTACATAGCACAGACTGCTTCGTACCTCGCAGTGACGATACGTTTTCTCGTTGGTTACAGTAAAAGGATAATCGTTTTAAAATATAGATTTCGCTTTTGTTAGCAACCCGGATGGAATTCTACTTCCAGAACTTCACCAATAGCTGAAAGTTATAGTTATTTACTTTTTTCTTTAAAAAGCATAAAAAATTTTGCTTTTTTGTTTTCATCTGTTTATTTTTACCTCTATTGCATTTGCCATATATTGCTTTTCGCGTACGCTTTTTTAATAACTGAATTGCCACCAAAACGATTTTTAAAACACCGGATTTTTTACAACTTATAAGTAAAACAAAAACCAAAACATTATGAAACCAACCAGTAACAATGGGAATGGGATAGGTGTAAACCTTTGCTATACTACAAACAATGATTGCGCCCCTTTGTTTTTGCATTGATTTCGTTGCGCTTCATTTGCCATACTCATTAAAGCACTGCATTATAACGCTGACTGGTCTTCATCAGCGTGAGAACAATCGTCTGTAAACCTTTACTTTTTCAATCATTTTAAAAACTGTTCTTATGAAAAAGATTGCTGCACTTTCTTTTCTGATTACTTTTGTTTGTGCCATAAGCCATGCACAAACCATTTAGCGAAAACTTTGAAACAACACCTTTTCAGTTTTCTGTCCTTGCCCCATTTACTGCTTCACAAAATACCACCTTTTACCAGGAAGGTACAAGTTCCCTGCACTTTACAACTTCTTCTGTAAATGCCCAGGGAACATTAACCATGAACAGCAGTATTGACTTAACTAAACTGTCCAGTCCAAAGTTTTCGTTTTATCACATTTGCGCCGTTGAGCCTTCGGCCGATCTTGGCCATGTGCAATACTCAAACAACGGAGGCGCATGGACATCATTTCCAACAAGCGCCTATAAAGGGCAGGGCATTTTAAAAAACGGCGTGGTTGGTTTTGACGCAACGAGCTATACCGATTGGGAAACGCAGTTTAAAGATATTACTTCAACCCCTGGCAGCGGAACAGGCGGCGCATTCTGGAAGCAGGAAATCATAGATTTGTCTGCTTTTAAAAGCAGCCCTAATTTTAAGATCCGGTTTGTTTATACCACGGATGCGGCAAATAATTATTTTGGCTGGCTGATAGATAGGGTTGCCATTCTTTCGGGCACCACTTTATCGGGTACTTACACGATTAACAATACAGTCAGCACATCGGGCACCAACTATAGTAACTTTCGGGATGCCATAACGGATTTAAATATTAAAGGCGTCTCCTCTGCGGTTACGTTTGCTGTAAGTGCCGGTCAAACCTTTGTTGAAGATGAGCCTCCTATTTTTACAAGTGGTACCACTGCCAATATGATTCAATTTGTAAAATCGGGAGCCGGAAATAATCCGGTTATCAAACCAACCGGCGGCGGGAGCACCATAGACGCAGGCATAACCATTTCAGGCGGCGATTATATAACCTTTGATGGCATTGATGTTACGGAGTCTTCAGGAAGTGCAGTAGAATATGGCTACTATATTGTGAGCGCTTCCAAAACAAACGGTGCTCAATACAATACCATTAAGAATGTGAGTATTGTATTAAACAGAACCAATACAAACAGTTTCGGTATTTATCAACATGCCAAATACGACCCAACGCATGTAAATACTGATGCCAATAATTTCAATAAATATTACAATCTCTCCATCAAAAATGTGTGCGGCGGAATTTATTTATTAGGATACTCATCGTCTAATTACGACCAGGGTTGTGAGGTTGGAAATATCCTCTCTTCTGCCTCTTTTAACAGCATCGGCGATTCTAAAACGGCAAATGATATAGGCGCATCGGGCACAGGTGCATACGGTGTTGGCATCAGAGTCAAGAACCAAAACAGCATAAAAGTTTATAACAATGAAGTAAGCAATGTATATACCTCAGGTAGCGATTCGAAAGCAATCGGAATTTTTCTTGAAAATTCGAGCGGTAGCTCCTTTGTTTATAATAACAAGGTGCACGACGTTACAAGTACCAGTGCAGCTACTTCATTACCTGCCATTGTAACAGGCATCAGGACCGATGTGAGTACCAGCCAAACCGCAACCGTATATAATAACTTTGTTTATTCGCTTACCCATTCAATTAATGGCTCTACAAAAACGGTAACACCGGTTATACAAGGTATAGCTGCCAATGTTGGCACTACCAAGGGGATTGTAAATGTTTATCATAACTCGGTGAATGTAGCTGTAAATAATACCAATGCAACCTGTGCTTCTTTTTATACTGCATACGGAACATCGGTGGCGAAGAATAATGTGTTCTCAAACACGAGCACATCTTCGCTGTCAACCTCAAAACGATACGCTGTTTACTATAACTCCGGATCACTTACTTCGGATTATAATAATCTGTACGTAGCAACCGGTAACAATAATTTTATTGGTTATTATAATACAGATCAAAGCAATTTAAGCAATTGGAAAGCGGCTACAGGCAGCGATGCCAGTTCGAGGAATGAAAATCCTCCTTTTACTTCTGCTACCGACCTGCATATACCCGATGGTACTTTTACTGAATTGGAATCGTCAGGTACACCTGTTTCAGTTACCAATATTACTATTGATATAGATGCACAGGTGCGCCCGGGGCCTACAGGTTCCATATATGGTGGCAGTGCAATGCTCCGGATATCGGTGCTGATGAATTTGATGGTAAACCTGTGCCCCTCATGATATATAGCAGCAGCGAGGCTACTCAAACTACAGCAAAAGCTTGTGTGGGTGCTCCAAATGTTCAAATCATCAAGTATGCAAGTGGCGACTGCTAATACTGCTTTGCCACTTAGCTTAACCAATTTGGTAATCAATTCAAATGGTACCACTTCCTTGTCTAATACGGTTGCTTCTTTTCAACTGTATTATACAGGAAACAGCAATGTATTTGGTACAAGTAATCCTGTAAACAATGCAACCGTTTTATCTCCGGGTAACAATACGATTACACCTCTTTCTACCTTAACTCTTTCAACAGGTGTTAACTACTTTTGGTTGGTTTACAATTTAAAAACAACAGCATCGGGCTCATTAGATGCACAGTTCAACAGTATAACCGTAACTTCCGGAAGTACAAGTTTCACTTACACGCCGGTTACTACCGATCCTGCAGGCTCTGTTTTGGTATATATTCCGCCTGTGGCCATCAATCCTGCGGCGGCTACCATCTGTTTTGGCACACCCATTACATTAACAGCATCGGGTGCAGATACTTATAGTTGGGCACCTGATGCAGAGCTTTCTGCTACTAAGGGAAGTAACAGTTATAGCAACGCCTTCTGCGACTTCCACTTACACAGTTACCGGCACAGATGCTGTTACCGGCTGCACTGCTACCGGCACGAGTGCTATTACAGTAACTCCACTGTCAACAGCAGCATTTACTTCCTCTTCTTTTACTACTTGCGTTAATCAGAACGTATCGCTTGCTGTTAGTGGAACGCCGAACACTTCTGTTGGCTACCAGGTTAACGGCGATGGCAACTACAGCGCCTTTATTCTGGCTGATGGAACCGCTGCCATTACAACCAATAATCTTCAGTCAGGTGCAAATACTTATGACTTAAAAACCGTAAGTGCGATCGGCAGTAGCTGTGCAGCTAACATTAATAGCATAGCAACTGTTAATGCACAACCACTTCCTGCTATTGCCTCAATTGGAGTACCGGATGAAGGAGCGTACGTGCAGGAAGGATAACATATTACAGTTAAGCAATGCCACAACTGGTGGCATATGGTCGGTTGACAACGTTTCTCAGGCGATAGTTGATAACACGGGTATGGTAACAGGCATATCACCTGGCACACCAACGATCGCCTATACGGTTACTGACCTGGGTCGCTGCATTGCAACAGTACAGCTACGCAGACAGTAAGAGTGTACAATCCTGACTATGTTAACTAAGACATACGAATGCTAATTTTTCCGACCCAATAACTGGCAGATAAACCGAGGTGACAACACTTATATCGCTGCCCTGTCGGCACCATCAGCTACCAGTCGGGCAATAATTATACATCTATAGCGGTGCAGCAGCCACTTAACATTAGATTGGAATTTCAGTGTAGGAACCGGCAAGAGTTTCAATATAACAGCAGGCGGCACGATGGTGATACAGCCGAATATGATGTTTTATCCTTAGGCACGGTAGACTTTCGGCGGCAACCATGTAACAGTAAAGAGCGATGCCACGGGCACAGGAGCGATCGGCTACATGGAAGCCAATTGTGGAGCCACCAATGTAACGGTAGAAAGATACATACCGCTTACCACCAGCAACGGAAGTGCAGGCAGAACAGGAAGAGCCTGGCGTCTGCTTACTTCCCCTGTTACCGGCATGACCATCAACGGGCCTGGCAGGAAGGCGGAGCCTGGCAGGGCGGCACCAACAGAAGCCACCACGGCTATGGCACGATCATCACCGGCCAGGGCGTGCCAAGTGGCAATCAACCAGCGGCACCATCACTACGCTTTGACTTTGGCCCTGCCGGGCCGGTCACAACGCTTCCCTCCTGCAGTACAACCCGGGCGCTACGACACCGGCCTACCGGCACCTGGCAGGTACCGTCTATCAATAACACCACGGGCACCAACACGGCGGTTAACAGCCAGCCAGCCTGGATGGTCTTTGTAAGAGGCGACCGCACGGCCAACAGTCCACACCAAAGGCACCACCACGCTGAGGGCAACAGGTACCCTTAACCAGGGAGACCAGCCCGCTATTCCTGTACCGGCAGCCAATGCCTATACAGCTGGCAGGCAATCCTTTTGCCTCACCCATTGACTTTGAACAAGTCTCTCCAGGCAAGCACAGGTCTCGCTACGACCAGTTCGTCACCTGGAACAGCCAAAAACGGAGTATACGGAGCTTATAGCGCTTGAACTACTCAACGGAATCAGTGGCATTATTCCACCGTTCCTTCACGCACTTTACCGGCAACCGGTAACAACGCGGATCCTAATGCGCAGTACATCATGAGCGGGGAAGGCTTCTTTGTCAACCGTGCGGGTGGCGGTACAGGCACCGATGGCATCTACGATTCCACCAAAGCGTCAAAGAATCAGGGGATGCAACAGTGATGGCATCAATCCTTATCGTGAGACCTCAACGGAAGGCCGAGCTGTATCGTCAACCTCAACCTGAAGGGCAGTGCTACGATACTACGGCGGTACTGGCTGATGGATCATGGCACGCTTTGACGCGAGCTATGCAAGTGCAATAGACGGAGACGATATCCGCAAACAGTCCAACTTCAACGAGAACTTAGGCATTGAAAGCACCGGCACCAACCTGATGGTAGAAGCCCGTCCTTCGGTACAGAAGACCGATACGGTACAGTTAAAGCTGTGGAATGTAACGGCCCGCCAGTACCAGTTGCAGCTGAAGGGGGACAACTTTGCCCAGACGGCTGCTCGCAGGGCTTGCACGCTTATGTGGAAGACCTCTACCTGAAGACAAAACAGGAAGTAAGCCTTTCGGGCAGTGTAACCACCATAGCCTTCAGCGTAACAAGCGATGCCCTTCTTATGACATCTCACCGCTTCAGGGTGGTGTTCCAGAGTGATGCTTCTTCTCTATTGCCCATCACGCTGACCAGCGTAAAGGCACAGCTACAGAACGCAGGAGTAAGCGTAAGCTGGACAACGCAGAATGAAGTGAATGTAAAGGATACACGGTGGAAAGGTCAATGGACGGAGGCACAACCTTCAGCGGCATTGCCACAGCCGCGGCAAAGAACAACGGAGCCACTGCAGCCGCTTGCCAGCTATACAAGCTTTGATGCAGCACCGGTGAAAGGAGACAACTTCTACCGCATAAGAGTAGAAGGAGTGGATGGCAAAGTAACCTACTCCAATGTGGTGAAGGTAACAGTAGAAGAAGACGGAAGTGGAAAGACGCTCATTACGCTCTATCCCAACCCGGTAAGCCGCAGGGAAGGCAAAGCATGGCTGAATTGCAGAATGTAAAGGCGGGCGATTATCTCTTGAGTGTGTACAGTGAGAGCGGACAGAACATCACGGAAAAGAAGATAACGGTAGCAGGGGGCAGCCGCTCGCAGACCGAGACGCTTCCTATCGCTTCTTCCCTCGCTCAGGGCAACTACCAAATCCAACTCACAGACGATAAGGGAGTGAAAGTGTTTACATCTAAGTTTGGATAAAGAGATAGAAGAAAAAAATTGATAAAACAAAAAACTAAATTATATTTGTCCGCGTTATTTATTGTATTATTTTGCAACAATGAGAAAAGAAAAACAAACCAAACCAAAAAACCATAAATGGATGCTGCGTGCAGGAAAGCTGCTTTTGATAACAGGCATATCACTCATGCTTAGTGTAGGTGCTTTTGCGCAAGCGTCCAGCAATGGAATGATGACCCTGATGCGCCAATTGATGGTGGCGTTTCTCTGTTAGTAGCAGCAGGTGTAGCTTACGGAGCTAAACAATGGCACAATTCACGTAAAAAAAAAAAGAAGAACAAGCGAATCATACGATTAGTTTCTAATTTATTTTATAAAAGCAGCAAAGCAATTCACCATTTTCGGTCAATTGCTTTGCTGCTTTTGTTTTTATCCAGATTTATACAAAAGTGAAAAGCAGATTTTGATTGCAATGACTCTTATAAGATGAGCTTTAGTCTTTTGTAAAATATCAAACTGGAATTTGTTTTTCTCTGTGTAAGAAAATTGTATTTCATCATACTTCTTATTGTGCCTATCGTTTCAGTTTTTACAATTTTATCTTTATGCAAAACAGTTCAGCAACATTCCACCAACATAACTTTTGGCACCTGTTGTTACGCCGCTTTTTTGCCTTTTATCTTTTGCTTATTTATTTTACCTTTTCCTTTGCAGTATCTTCCCTATGTTAAAGTGATCAGTAAATGGTACAGCCATGCGGTATCCCAATTTGTTGCCTTAATTGGCAGAGAGTTTTTCATATTCCATTTCCTTTAGCTCCGGTAACCAATGGCAGCGGCGATACTACTTATAATTATGTACGGTTGTTTCTTTTTGTAGTAATAGCAATGTTACTACTGTTGTGTATAGCATAGCGGATAAAAAAAAGAAAATATGATTCCATTGTTTGGTATTGGCTAACCGTTTATATCCGTTTCTTTTTTGCCTTAATGATGATTCAATATGGACTTGAAAAGATTGTAAGAGCACAGTTTCCTTTTCCTTTTTATAGTCTGAATGAAACTTATGGTGAATCATCGCCAATGCGGTTGATGTGGAATTTTATGGGTTATTCCAAAGCCTATAATTTTTTATTGGTGCAGGCGAAGTGCTTGCCGGCATTTTGTGCTTTGTTTAGAAAAACAACAACACTTGGCAGCCTTGTTAAGCATTGCTATTTTAAGCAATGTAGTGGTAATGAATTTTTGTTTTGATGTACCTGTAAAACTATTTGCCAGTGCATCTGTTATTACTTGCTTTTTTTATTGTTGCACCCGATGCAAAACGCTTGTACTACTTTTTTATTCAAAATAAAAGCGTACCAGCTGGCAGCATCCAACCACGATTTAAAGAGGCAAAAACAAACGCAGGTTGGTATGCAATAAAATTTGTGCTTACAGTTGCGATTGTTTATTCGTTAATCGGCATTACAAAACGAAAATATACTTCTATGGCGATGGTGCATTTACAAAAACGCCCTTGTTTGGAATTTACAATGTTGAAACATTTGTAAAGAACGGCGATACATTGCAACCCCTCATTACCGATACATCGCAATGGAGAAGCCTGAACATTATTTATCCAAAACAAGCCACACTGAAGATGATGAATGATAGTATGAAAGTGTGTACTCTTGTTATAGATACAACAGAAAGAAAATAGAGATCAGTGATAGCAATGATTCAACTTACAAAGCCAACTTATCTTACACAAAACCCGATTCCTTACACCTTGCTCTAAGCGGAACAATCAAAAACGATTCAGTTTATATTTTGCTGCAAAAACAAAACATAAACAACTACGAATTGCTGAAAAGAGGCTTTCACTGGATTAATGAATCGCCCTATAAAAAGTAGAAGTTTACCTGTTAGTTGGAAACCTGCGAATGCAACTCAGCATAGCGAACAATGTTTTCAATGGTAGTAGTTCGAGGCGAGAGTAGCGGCATTTCATTTAGTTGTTGTTGCGCTTCGGTAAGCACTTCCAGTTTTTGCTTTAAAGCCCATTCCTTTTGTAAAGCTTGCTCTAATTGGGTTGATTGTTTAGATTCCAGTTCGTTGTACATATAAGCCAATAAGTCCTCCGTTGTAAAATTTGGCATAGCAGAAGTATTTAAAAGAACATTATAGAAACGGATGATGTCAGAACAGTTATTGTAAATCAATACTTATTTTTTATCAGAGGCAGATTGTGGTGGCTCAACAATAAACACATCTTCGTTGTCGCGCTTCATTAAATAGTTTTCGCGAACAAACTTTTCAACCGCCGCCGGGTTGCTTTCTAAATTATTTAATTGCTGATTAGTGGTAGTAATTCTTTCTTCGTAGTATTTTTTCTTGCGCAGCAACTCATTTAACTGGTGCTTTCTGTCTAACTGAACAAACAAATTATTATCATCAAAAAAAAGCAAGAGGGAAGCAAACACAGCCAACGCAATTACATACTTATTGATAATGATTCGAATGGTTCGCTTTGCTTTATTCATAAATAATGATTTTAAAAATGCAGGCATCAGCCTTATTAAAACTGATGCCTGCATTGTTTTATTTGCTCCGCGAATACAATTTTTTTCCGTTCGGATAAATGGCATTGCTGCCCAACGCTTCTTCAATGCGAATGAGCTGATTGTATTTTGCCAAACGGTCGGTACGGCTGGCTGAACCGGTTTTGATCTGACCACAATTTAAAGCAACTGCCAGATCGGCAATGGTAGTATCTTCCGTTTCACCGCTGCGATGGCTCATAATGGTAGTATAGCCATGCGTTTGTGCCAACTGCACTGCATTGATAGTTTCTGTTATGGTTCCTATCTGGTTTACTTTTATCAAAATGCTGTTGGCAATGCCGTTATCAATGCCGCGCTGTAAAATTTTGGTATTGGTAACAAATAAATCATCACCTACCAACTGGCATTTATTGCCAAGGGCGTCGGTTAGTTTTTTCCAGCCATCCCAGTCTTCTTCTGCCATGCCATCTTCAATGGAAACAATGGGATATTTGCTTACCCATTCCGTCCAGTAAGCCACCATTTCATCAGACGAGATTTGTTTTTGGCTGCTTTTATAGAACCTGTAGTTGCCATCTTTAAACATCTCGCTGCTGGCAGCATCCAGTGCAATGCCAATTTGTTCACCTACTTTATAACCCGCTGCTTCAATGGCCTGAATGACGGTTTCAATCGCATCTTCATTGCTCTGGAAATCGGGCGCAAAGCCGCCTTCATCGCCAACATTGGTGCTAAAGCCTTTCTTTTTTAAAACACTTTTCAACTGGTGAAAAGTTTCAACGCCCCAGCGCAAACCTTCGCTAAACGATGTAGCGCCAACCGGCACAATCATAAACTCCTGGAAGTCAATTTTGTTGTCGGCGTGAACACCGCCATTTAAAATATTCATCATTGGAATGGGAAGCACGGTTGCATTTACACCACCCAGATAACGGAATAAAGGCAGATTACTTTCTTCGGCAGCGGCTTTGGCAACCGCCATCGAAACGGCGAGCATCGCGTTCGCGCCAAGCTTGCTTTTGTTATCCGTTCCATCTAATTCAATCAATTTTTTATCAATGCCGGTCTGGTCGTTTACAGGATAGCCGGCAAGCCCATCGGCAATGGTATCGTTCACGTTGGCAACAGCTTTCAGCACGCCTTTGCCTCCATATACTTTTTTATCGTTATCACGAAGTTCAACCGCTTCATGAATGCCGGTTGATGCGCCGGAAGGCACCGCTGCGCGACCCAAAATGCCATTGTCGGTTATTACATCAACTTCTACAGTTGGGTTGCCGCGACTATCTAAAATCTGGCGGGCATGAATGTCGGAAATGTAACTCATAAAAAGAGGAAATTTTATGAGCGCAAAGAAACAGATTCTTGCGAAAATGTAAGAGACAAGATTCTGGAAACAAAAAGCAGGATTCAAGATACAAGGAACAAGAATCAAGAGATAAGAGTCAGGAATCAAGGAACAGTTGATAAGAACTAAGAATACAAGATTCAAGATGAAGAAAAATGGGCAAAAACAAACTTCCACTTTTATTTGCAGGATTGAGCCGGTATAAATTTGATGAACTTTTCAATTACAAAAAAGTCCCGCGTTGTCGTGTCATTTAAATAAGGGCGCAATTCAAAATGTCCGGCAACCTGTGCATACAACGGTTCATTATTTGGCGCTGCTTTTTTGTAAGCTGATGTCATCATCATTGCACCGGGTGCAAGTGTGGCAGGATAATCTTTTTTCATGGTGCAGATATGAATATTCATAGTGTTGTTTTTCATGCTATACATACCTTCCACCGGAATTTCCTTAACAGGTTTAAAAGGAATATTGTTTCTGTGCAGCAACGCCTTTTTTGAACCCGCTATTATCTCTTTTCCATCATTATCTAATGGTTCCAATGTTGCATGACTTATTATTTTAAATCGCTCTGCACTATCAACGCCATTCAACTGTAAAAGACTATCCTGCATCACCCATCTTCCGGTTTCGTACAGGAAATTCCTGTCAAGATAATGCTGTTCCATAATAAAAGTGCTATCTGGTTTTAAATACAATTTGGTGGCAATTCCCGGACAGTCGGCACAAGGTAGGGTGGCATCAAAAACACCAATGATTTGCTTCAAATTATAGCCAGCAGGTTGTTTAGCAATGGTACTGTCGGAAGACGTATTTTGTAAAGTAGAGGTAGAAATGTTGCTACAGGATGCAGCAAGGAAAATGCAGCAAAACCAAATGGTTGTTTTCATGCAAATATTTTTGTTTGCATCAAACAAAGCAATTACTATGCACAAAGCTTATGGCTTTTGGTTTTGCCTAAATTTGTAGATATAAAATACAGATTGTAACAATTAGTTTGGCTTGTGATACGTCTTTCAGTCAGGTTAATCACTTCTTCCCTGCTCAAAGCTCACGGCTCATAGCTCGCAACTATTACGGCACATTGATGTACTTATGAATTTGCAGGCTTAACTGCCATTGCGGATTGGCTTTGATATAGTCAACGATGATGTGGCGTTACTTCACCTGCTTTTGACCATTCCGGTTGAAGATATAATTTACAATATGAAGGAGTTTGTGCTGCATAGCGCTCTGCCCAAATAAAGTCGTGTTTGTTATAAATCACCACTTTTAATTCAGCCGCTTTTTGCAATACTTCCGGCAAAGGAGCTTTGAATTTTTTGGGTGATAAACAAATCCAATCCCATGCACCACTTAACGGGCTGGAGCCAGAAGTTTCGATATGCGTTTTGAAACCGGCATGATGAAGCTGAAGTGTCAGTTCATGTAAGTTATGAAGCAAAGGCTCGCCACCTGTAATCACTGCTATTCTACTTTCATGTTCTAAAGCCTTTTCTATAATGTTTTCGACAGATAATCTGGGATGATAGTTAGCATCCCAGCTTTCTTTTACATCGCACCAAAAACAACCTACATCACAGCCGCCAAGCCGGATGAAATAAGCTGCTTTTCCCGCATGAAAACCTTCACCCTGTAAAGTGTAGAAAGCTTCCATTACCGGCAATGTTTGTTGAGTAAGAACCATCGTGCAAAGGTAGAATATGATTTTAGATTTATGACTTAGGATTTATGATTTGCAATCGCTAAAAACCGCACCAATAAAGGCTTTGCCTTATAGTTATGTAAAGCTTACCCAATAGAAGATAGCGATGCGTTTATCCCTGTTGATGACGTAGTTCATAAGCGCGCATTGTGTTTTTTAACAAGCCTGCAATGGTCATCAAACCTACGCCGCCGGGCACAGGAGTAATATAAGACGTTTTTGGCGCCACTTCATCAAACGCTACATCGCCTCTTAAGCGAAAGCCACTTTTGGTAGTGGCATCCGGTACGCGCGTAATCCCCACATCAATTACTACAGCGCCTTCTTTTACCATCTCTTTTTTTACAAAGCCGGGCTTGCCAAGTGCCGCCACCAGAATATCGGCGCTGCTACAAATTTCCTGTAAGTTGGTTGTGTGCGAATGGCAAAGCGTAACGGTGCAATTACCATACGCCGTGTTGTTGCTTAATAAAATACTCATCGGTCTGCCAACAATGTTGCTTCTTCCTACTACAACAGCCTGTTTGCCTTTGGTATTGATGTTATAATGTTCGAGTAAAAGCATAATTCCGTAAGGCGTTGCAGGGATGAATGTTGGCAATCCCTGCACCAGCTTACCGGCATTGAGAGGATGAAAACCATCTACATCTTTAGAGGGATGCACTGCCTCGATAATAATTTGCTCGTTGATATGTTTGGGAAGCGGAAGCTGCACCAAAATGCCGTCAATAGAATTGTTTTCGTTTAATTTAAAGATTTCATTCAGCAACTGGTGTTGTGAAACGGTTTCTTCCAAACGAATGAGGGAAGAATGAAAACCAATTTCAGCACAGTTTTTTACTTTGCTGGCTACATAAGTTTCACTTGCACCATTGTTTCCCACTAAAATGGCAGCAAGATGCGGAGGTCGGTTCACCGATAATTTATCATCATTCACTTCTTTTTTCAGTTGTTCCTTAAAAAAAAGGGAAGCGGATTTGCCATCTAATAATTGCATAAATCTGTATTTTTTTTGCCCTTTTATTGATTATGAGCTTTCTATAAAGCAGGAAAAATTAATTTGAAAAATGAATGCAGCAAAATTCTTTAAGAGAGTGTCAAAATAAGAATATTGAAAAGCATTTAACGTTTTATTGTTTTATCCATTATTTTTACCGCGATTACTAAAATTCAGTTATGCACATGAGAAAAATTCTAACACTTTTAACAGTGTTCATGTTGGGCATTTTTACCGCCCATGCACAATCACGAACCATTACGGGAAGAGTAACTGACAACCAAGGGCAGCCGATTGACGGTGCTTCTGTTGTAGTAAAAGGAACTTCGAGAGGCACTACTTCTAATGCCACAGGAGCTTTTACAATTACGGCAAACACAGGTGAAACCTTAACTTTTTCTGCACTTAATTATGGTTCTATTGACATTGCCATTAAAAACCAAAGTTCGGTAAATGCAACTTTAAGCGGGAACATTGGCAACTTATCAGAAGTGGTGGTAACAACAGCTTTGGGGGTGCAAAGGCAAGCCAGGTCGTTAGGCTATTCTACCACTAAAATTAGTGGCGACAATATTAGTGAAGCTAAAGTAACCAATATTGCCAATGGTCTTGCAGCAAAAGTGTCTGGCTTACAAATTAATTTAGTGAACAATGGTGTTAAACCTGATGTACGCATTACACTTAGAGGCAACCGTTCTATATTAGGTAATAACCAGGCATTGCTTGTGGTTGATGATGTTCAATTGCCCATCAGTTATTTAAATTCCATCAATCCAAACGATGTGGAAAGCTCCACCATTTTAAAAGGAGCTTCTGCGTCAGCTTTATACGGTTCTGCAGCTTCTAATGGCGTAATTATTATTACTACAAAAAAGGGCAAAACGGGAAAACCACAGGTTAAACTGAGCAGCACTGAAACATGGGAGTCAATTGCTTATACTCCAAAATTCAATAATGAGTTCGGGCAGTATGGCGGCGAGTTTCCAGCTACTTCTTATGCAGGAACTGTAGTGTTTCCTAACGAACCTTACCTTACTTATGTTCCTTACGAAAATCAAAACTACGGACCTCGTTTTAATGGGCAACGCGTACCTCTTGGTGCACCCATCAGAATCTATAATGCAGATGGAACATACACTATTAAACAGGACTCTGCCATTTATTCGGCAAAACCAAATGCAAAGAAAGATTTCTTTAATACAGGTTTAAGTGCAATCAACGACATTTCGTATTCTGCCGGTGATGACAAAAGCAAGTTCTTTTTGTCTTTTGAAGATGTAAACACAACGGGCGTGGTACCCAAAGATAAAAATCACAGAAATACCATTCGGTTAAATGGTTCGCGCACCAGTGGTATCTTCAGAGCTGACTATAATGTAGGATACACGTTGACCCATACTAACACCACACCGGGTTCAGGAGTACCCTTCACATATGGTTCCTCCGGTCTTGCAGGCGGTTATGCCGGCGGCGGTTCTTATTTTCAAAATCGTCCCCTATACTGGACTATTATTAACTCACCAGCCGATGTAGATTTACGGAATTATAAAAACTGGCAAACTAATCCGTTTGCTACTCCTGATGGCTATTTTAATGCTTATTATGGTAATCCCTGGTGGCAAATTGACCAAACAAGATTGGACGAAAAAAGCAGCGATCTAATAGCAAACATTGCTTTGGATTTAAAACCTGCCAAATGGGTTGACTTACTATACCGTGCCGGAATTGGACGAAACGATTACAGCAATAAATATACGCAAGCCGGCTATACATTTGCTCCCTGGGCAATTGCCGATACCTTAGGTTCAGGTAATATTCCATCCAGTACAAAAGCTGTATCTCCGTCTGAAGGGGATGCTCTTAGCTATAACCAAAGACTTACCAGTGATTTTTTAGCTTCTTTTCATGCAGTGGTGAAAGATTTTGATTTCAGGTTTATTGCAGGCTCACAGTTAATTGATAACCGCTTGCGCCTGATAAACGCTTCAGCAAGCACCCTCGTAATCCCTAATTTTTATAATATTAGTAATGGTTTGGGTGTTCCGGTAGTGGGTGAATTTCTGCAAAATTCAAGAGTACTTGGTGTGTTTGGCGATTTAACTGCCGGCTATAAAAACTTTCTCTTTGTTCATGGTTCTTTGAGAAACGACTGGACATCATTGTTATCAAAAGCAAACAGGTCTTATTTATATCCTTCTATTGACGGTTCTTTTGTATTCACCGATGCAATAAGCGGATTGAAAAATAATAATATTTTGTCTTTTGGAAAGCTGACAGCTTCCTGGAGCAAAACGGCACAGGTAAGCATTAACCCTTATTCACTACAAAATGTATTCAATTCAGGCGCTGGCTTTCCTTATGGAAACGTTGCAGGTTACACAGTATCGCCCAGCTTCGCCAACCCCGACATTAAACCAGAGTTTAGCACCGACGAAGAAATTGGTTTGGAATTGCAGTTTCTTAGGAATCGCTTAGGTCTTAAAGCCGCCGCCTATCATACCACAACAAACAATCAAACGATTCCTATCGGTATATCTCCAACAACGGGCTTTACACAGGCTTACGTAAACTCTGGTGTGATGACGAATAAAGGTATAGAGTTGGATGTAAGGGCAACGGTATTGCAAACACAGGATTTTCATTGGGAAGTAACCGCCAATTATTCTTACAATAAAAACAATGTAGAATCGCTGGGTTATGGCTTAACCAATGTGTTTGTTGGCGGCAATTCATTTGCACAAATCGGTAGCCCATATCCAATCATAAAAACAAGCGATTGGCAACGCGATCCTCAGGGGCATATCGTTGTTGATCCCAATACCGGAAATCCAATACTTGACCCAAATCAAAAATCGTTTGGAACCACAAATCCACCCACCAAAATTGGTTTAACCACTTCTGTTAGTTATAAAGGGTTTACTTTGAATGCTGTAGCCGACGGAAGATTTGGAGCCGTTATTTATAATAGCATAGGCTCCGACCTGGATTTTACAGGTGTGTCTTACTACTCCACTTCTTCAGGCCGCCAGCCTTTTGTTGTTCCAAATTCAGTGATTAATACAGGCAATGGAAAATATGTTGCCAATACAAACATCAGCACACAGTATGGCAATAATGAATTTTGGGCGAATGTTTGGAATACTGCTGGTAGCAATTATGTAACCAGTGCCGATTTCTGGAAATTAAGAGAAGTGTCTTTAACCTACACATTTCCTAAAAACATCATTCAGCATTTAAAGGTAGTTAACGATGTAAGCCTTTCCGTCATTGGAAGGAACCTCGTAACAATAAGAGCGAAAGACAATATATGGTCTGACCCTGAGTTTAGTAATACAATTGGTAATGGCATTGGTACGACTGATATTAACCAATTACCTCCTACAAAATTTTATGGTGTTAACTTATCGATTGTATTCTAATGTTATCACCATTTAAAAATTATTCAAAATGAAGAAACAAATTATAGGTTATTTTTTAATTGTGTCTTTAATGGTATGTGCAGGATGTTCAAAAAACTTTCTTGACATCAATACCAATCCCAATTCGGCTACCAATACGACCCCCGAATTGGTACTGCCCAATGCGCTAAAAGTAACAGCAGGTTATGAATTGGTAGGTTATACTTGGTTATGCGGATGGATGGATTATTGGGCTCCAAGCGGAAGTTATGCAACCAGTGCAACTGATGTGGCTTCTTACAATCAAACCAATGATACGTATAGTGGAAGCTGGGGTTATTATTATCACAATCTTGAAGATTATGATTATGTAGAACAGCAGTCGGCCGCGCAAAACAAACCGTTTTATGAAGCAGCAGCAAAAATCATGAAGACCTTTGTTTTTCAACGTTTGGTTGATCAATACGGTAATGTTCCCTATAGCCAGGCTTTGCAAGGTACGAAAGCCATTTTACCAAAATATGACAGTGGCCAAGTGATTTATGAAGCCATTACCAATCAACTAGATACAGCTGTGGCACTGTTACAAAATCCCAACGCTGCCGGTGTAGCCACCAGTGATATTCTTTTCGGAGGATCAGCCAGCCAATGGATAGCGTTTGCCAATTCTTTAAGATTAAGAATATTGATGCGCCAAAGCCAGATGAGCGGCAGAGATTCTTATATAAAAGCCGAGATTGGAAAAATTACAGCAAACAATGGAGGTTTTTTAACTACCGATGCTGGCGTAAATCCTGGTTATATTGCCTCTGCAGGCAAACAGAGTCCGACCTATGGCTATTTTGTATTGCCAAATGGTCAGTCAACAAGTGGAGGACAAGCCGATTATTGGAGAGCCAACCAATACTCAATTGACTTCTTAACCAATCATAACGACCCACGTCTTAACAGAATTTATGCGCCGGTAAGCGGATCAGAGTATAAGGGAAATGTATTGGGATCTACAACCAATATTCCTGGCAACGGTTCTTCTTCTTTTGGGCCTGGTATTTTACAATCACAAAGTCAATCTGCCATTATCTTTACAGCAGCAGAAAGTTATTTCCTGCAGGCAGAAGCCAACCTGCGGGGCTATTTTAGTGCTCCATCTGTTGATATTGCCGATTTTAATAAAGGCGTACAGGCTTCTTTTACTTACTTAGGTGCCGGGGATGCTACTGCCTATGTTAGCCAACCAGGTGATAAGCAGGCGAACCTTTCCGCTTGTACTACTTTCGCTGAACAGTTGGCTTGTATTATCCGGCAAAAATGGGTGGCTATGAACTCAATTACTCCCTTTGAAGCATGGAGTGATTACAGGCGTTTGGGATTACCGTCTGATCTTCTTTTGTCGGTATCATCTTACAGACTTGTACCTAACATTCCGATTCGTACATTGTACCCAACAATTGAATATACAACCAATGGCGCAAATGTGGGAGCGCAAGGTACCATTAACCCACATACTTCTAAAATATTCTGGATGCCATAACAAACAACTCAGTAGTAAAAAAGTTTTTGTTGAGCAGTTACTAAACAAATCGAAATGAAAAAATACATAAAACCAAATATAAGACACTTAGTTCTTGGCGCCTTGTTACTTACAATTTTAGGATCTTGTGTAAAAAGCAGGAGTGGCGAAACCGATTTTAGTGGTTTAAAACCCATTGTCATGATTAGAGAAGGCGGTATGCAAAACTTTAGCAACAGTGCTTTAACTTTTCCTTCAAGCGATAATGTTGATACGGCTTATTTCAGGGTAAATTATGCGGCTACCAATGTAGCACCCAAGGACATAACTGTACAGTTAGGATTTGACAGCGGGGCGTTAAATACTTATAATAATTCAGGTGGTACTCAGTATGCAAAATTTCCCGATAGCATTTACTCGTTTCCTGTGACATCGGTTACTATTAAAGCAGGGCAAAGTTTTTCAGACCTCATTCCGTTTGTAGTATATCCTAGCAAGATCGATCCAACAAAAAACTATATGTTTCCTGTTAGTATTATAAGTGCTGGTGGTATAAATATTAGCGGTAACTTTTCAACAGTTTACTATCACTTGATAGGAAATCCAATTGCAGGTGCCTATCAACATGAATGGTTGCGTTGGAGTAAGGCTGATAGTACTGGAACACCAAATTTTGATGTATTCAGTTCTACTGTTTTTGCACCCAGCGATCCTACAACAATTAACGTAAGTAGTGGTACCGGAGTAAGTTATATACTCTCTTTTACAGATTCGGCAGGGGTTCCTACCAATTTTGCGGTTGCATTTCCTAGCAGTTCGAGCGATCCTGGAAGCCCGGCTCATAATGGGATAACAATCACAGGAGGACCAACAATTGAAAGAGCAGATCCGAAATTAGGTGTCTACAGGTTTACTTTTACTTACCTTAATGGTTCGGGAGCACCGAGAGTGATTGTAGATCAATTTACAAAATAAAGTTTTAGTTAATTCCATTTAATTAAAAAGCTGTCTTATTTAAGACAGCTTTTTAATTAAATGGTTGAATGAATTTAAGAGTTCAACGAGCGAATCAATCCAACTAAAAAGCTCTCGTTTCTTTCAGCAGAGAAATTATCACTCAGGTAATTGTTTACCTTGTTTTTATCTTGAGCCAGTGCTTTCTTGATACTGTTGTCTTTTAACTTAATGGCTTGGGGCGCACCGTCTTTATAAGAAACATAATACGTAACATCATCATCAAACTCATCAGCCATATCGCCATTTCTTACTTTAACCATGTCTGATGGGTCGAACTTTACGTACTTTGTTTTTACCGATTTTAGTAAAGTGTATCCGGCATCATCTTTCAATACTACTTCGTAAAAATCGGTTTTGTTTTCAGGATTGTATAGGGAAGCATGAACAAAATGATGCGTACTATCGTTATTCGTTACAGTAAAACCTCCAATTTTATCTTTGCTTACTTCCAGCACAGCATCTGAGGCTTTTGGTTTTATAAATAAAGTTTGCCTTACTTTATCATACAAATAAAGATAATCGGTAGCCGTTGTTTCGCCGGTTGGACTAATTAATGAACCAGGCAGCCAACCAGGGAAATAGAATTGGCTGCCTTTTGTGTTGGCATTTGAAAAACTATGCAAGCCTTCGTAACCTGAAGATGTTTTATTGCCCGTTCCATATTTTGAAACCTGGGAAAATTCGTCACGCAAACCTTCAGTGCTTACCTGCGCAAAGGAAACAGCGCAAAGAGAAGTGCCAATGAGGAGAAGAAAATATTGTTTCATAAAGCAATTTTTACTATCAAAGCTAATCAATCTATAACGTATTATTTTGATAAGAAATTAGAAAAATTCGTCGAAATGAAATGTTGGTTATTGTCGTCATTTTGCAAATACCAGCATTTGGTTTTGCAGTATAATTATTCGCTGAAGACTTACCTTTCAAGCATTGTAATCTTATCAGTTAAAGCCAATTCTACACCGCAATCACGCTTGCATCTTTCGTTTCTAATTTGGAAACGCCCATTAAATACTCATCGGCTTTGCGGGCGCATTCTCTCCCTTCACTGATTGCCCAAACCACTAATGATTGTCCTCTGCGCATATCGCCGCAGGCGAAGATTTTTGGAATATTGGTTTGATAGGCCTTTTCGCTTGCTTTTACATTGCCACGTTCATCTAACTCAACTTCCAATTGCTCCAACAAACCTTTCTTTTGCGGATGCACAAAACCCATTGCCAACAAAGCCAAATCGCAGGGAATAAGGCGCTCGCTGTTGGGAACTTCGGCTTGCTGTAAGGGCCTGCCATCATTCGATAGTTTCCATTCCAGATCTACAATTTTCAAAGCTTTTAAGTTTCCGTTTTCATCGCCAACAAACTCTTTGGTGGCAATTGCCCAATGCCGGTGTGCGCCTTCTTCGTGCGAAGAAGTATGTTTTAAAGTCATAGGATAAGAAGGCCATGGCATATAGTCGGTTCTGTTACTCGGAGGTTGCGGCATCAGTTCAAACTGGGTTACTGATACAGCACCATGCCGGTTAGAAGTACCAACACAATCGCTGCCGGTATCTCCCCCACCAATTACCACAACATGTTTACCGCTTGCAGTTACTTCGTAAGGTAGAATATTGCTTTCCAGTTCTTTTCCATCCAACGGGTTTTTATTTGCCACTCTTTTGTTTTGCTGCTTTAAAAACTCCATTGCATAATATACTCCTGTTAACTCGCGACCTGGAATTGCCAGGTTTCTTGGTACAGTAGAACCGCCTGCCAGTACAATCAAATGGTACTCACGTAATAAATCGTTGAGTTTTACATTTACGCCCACATTTGCGTTGCATTTAAAAACCACACCTTCTTCCTGCATCAGGTGAATGCGACGGTCAATTACAGTCTTTTCCAGTTTAAAATCGGGAATCCCATACCGCAGCAAGCCACCCGGTGCATCGTCACGTTCAAAAACAGTAACGCTATGCCCGGCATAATTCAGTTGGGCCGCCGCCGCTAAACCCGCAGGACCTGAACCTATTACTGCTATTTTTTTCCCGGTTCGTACATTGGGTTTTCGTGGCTTCGCAATGCCTTTTAAAAAAGCAATTTCAATGATATGCTTTTCTATTTCTTCAATGGTAATAGGAGGTTGATTGATGCCCAGCACACAAGCACTTTCGCATGGTGCAGGACAAATACGACCCGTAAATTCAGGAAAATTATTGGTAGAAATTAAAATCTCGTAAGCTTCTTCCCAGCTTTCACGATATACCGCATCATTGAACTCCGGTATAATGTTGCCCAACGGACATCCACTGTGGCAAAACGGAACGCCACAATCCATACATCGCGCCGCCTGATGGTTTAATTTTTCGGGCGAAAACAAATTCACAAACTCGTGGTAATCCTTCAGCCGTTCTTGTACCGGACGTTTGGTTGGCAATTCTCTTTCAAACTCTAAAAAGCCGGTTGGTTTTCCCATGCTGCTTTTGTTTTTATAACAATTTTAAATGATGTTTGTTGGATGGAAACACATAGACACAGTAGGAACATAGACTTTCTATGTGCTTTTCTTATGTTTCTATAATTCTATCCCGACTCGTCGGGACAAGTTGTGTTTCAAAAATGCTATTATACATTTACGGCATCCTATCTTCTCTCTTTTCTTCTCTACGCGAATGTTCTTTACAATCCATTGTCTGATTGGTTTTGCAACTGGTGTGTCTTTTTCTCCATTGCTTTTTTATAATCGGTAGGATACACTTTTACAAAATGTTGCAACTGTGTTTCCCAATCGCTTAAAACAAAACGAGCAACGGTGCTTTCGGTGTATTGGTAATGCCGTTCAACCATGGAGCGAAGCCATTGTGCATCTTCTTCGGTTACCGTTTCGAGGTTTACCATTTCTTTATTGCACAAACCGGCAAATTGTTGCGCGGCATCGTAAATATAAGCGATACCGCCACTCATGCCTGCTGCAAAATTCCGCCCGGTAGCACCTAATACAATCACACGCCCGCCAGTCATGTATTCACAACCGTGGTCGCCAACGCCTTCTACCACTACATTTGCACCTGAATTGCGAACGCAAAAGCGTTCACCTGCTTTACCTCGTATAAAGGCTTCGCCGTCAAGTTGCGCCATAAAATGCCACATTACCAATGATGATGTTTTCTTCCGGTGTAAACTTTGCTTTTTTAGAAGGATAAACGATCAATCTTGCACCGCTTAAACCCTTGCCAAAATAATCATTGGCATCGCCTTCCAATTCAAGCGTAACACCTTTGGTATTGAAAGCGCCAAAGCTTTGTCCGGCTGTTCCGTTAAGTTTAAAATGAATGGTATCTTCCGGCAAACCGGCTGCTTTGTATCGCTTTGTAATTTCGTTGGAAAGATGGTTCCGGCGGTTCGGTCAGTATTCTTTATAGTGAATTCAGCTTTTGTTTTTGCACCATTTTCTAAGGCCGGTTGTGCTGCAGATAAAAATTTCCAATCCAAAACGTTCTCCAAACCATGATCCTGCTCTTCTGATTTATGCAAGGTCATTTCATTTGACAATAGCATCTTTATACAGCAATCGCCGAAAAATCTAACTTCTTAATTTCCAGTGCTGTATGTTTTCTTTTGCACGAAGACAATCTACCTGGCCCACCATTTCATTTACGGTTCTAAAACCAAGCTCTGCCATGATTTCGCGCAGTTCCTGCGTGATAAATTTGAAGAAATTCACTACATGGTCGGCATTGCCGGTAAAGCGTTTGCGCAGTTCAGGATCTTGCGTGGCTACACCAACAGGGCAGGTATTCAAATGGCATTTGCGCATCATAATACAACCTTCTACAATCAGTGCAGCAGTGGCTACACCCCATTCTTCAGCACCCAGCAAAGCCGCAATGGCAATGTCTCTGCCTGTTTTCATCTGCCCGTCGGCCTGCACCACAATGCGGCTGCGAAGTTTGTTTTTGACCAAAGTTTGATGCGTTTCTGCCAAACCCAGTTCCCAGGGCAAACCGGCATGTTTGATAGACTGAAATAGGAGATGCACCCGTGCCGCCATCAAAACCTGAAATAAGCACCACATCTGCTTTTGCTTTGGTAACGCCGGCGGCAATGGTTCCTACGCCTGCTTTGGAAACAAGCTTTACATTGATGCGTGCAGCGCGATTGGCATTTTTTAAATCGAATATCAATTGGGCCAAATCTTCAATCGAATAAATATCATGGTGTGGTGGCGGCGAAATTAAACCCACACCAGGCGTTGAATGCCGTGTTTTGCCAATCCAATCATCTACTTTATGTCCGGGCAATTGTCCGCCTTCGCCGGGCTTTGCGCCCTGTGCCATTTTAATCTGCAATTCATCCGCTTCGGTTAAATAATAACTGGTAACACCAAACCGTGCCGATGCCACTTGTTTGATAGCGGAGCGCACGATAATCGCCGTTAGCCATTTTTTCATAACGCACTTCATCTTCGCCACCTTCGCCGGTATTGCTTTTGCCACCCAAACGGTTCATGGCAATGGCAAGTGTAGTATGTGCTTCCCACGAAATAGAGCCAAAACTCATAGCGCCGGTAGCAAAGCGTTTGTAAATATTTTCAGCAGGTTCTACTTCATCAATTGAAATGGAAGGACGATTAGGAACCATTTCCAATAAGCTGCGCAACGTAACCGCTTTCTCACTTTGGTCGTTTACCAGCTTTGAATATTTTTTGAAAATACTGTAATCATTCATCCTTGTTGAGTATTGCAGGAGATGAATGGTTTGCGGATTGAATAAATGAAACTCGCCTTTGCGTTTCCACTGGTAAATACCACCTTCTGTAAGCAGGTGTGCATACGTTTCTTTTTTGCCAAAAGCAAAAAAATGTTTGGCCAATGCTTCTCTCGCTAATTCATCCAAACCCAAGCCTTCAATGCGCGAAGTAGCTCCGGTAAAGTAGCGGTTCACCACATCTTTATTAATACCGATAATTTCAAAAATTTGTGCGCCCTGGTAAGATTGCAGTGTGGAAATACCCATTTTTGAAAATACTTTCAGCAAGCCATCGCACACCGATTTAATATAGTTCTTTTTTAAAGCTTCTACATCAAGGTCTGTTTTTAATTTGCCGTTCAACTTCATGTCGCGGATGGTAGAAAGCGCCAGGTACGGATTGATAGCCGTTGCACCAAACCCGATTAAACAGGCAAAATGATGTACTTCCCAAACATCACCGGCTTCTACTACAAGCCCAACCTGACCACGCAAGCCTTTGCGGATGAGATGATGATGAACCGCCGAAACTGCCAGCAGCGAGGGAATAGGAGCATGGTCGCAATCAATGGCACGGTCGGTTAAAATCAATACTTCAAAGCCGTCGTTCACAGCGTCAACAGCATAGCGGCAAAGCCGGTCTATACCTGCTTGCAACGAACCCGCTTTGCCATCGGCGCGGAAATAGGTTTGTAGTGTTTTTGCCTGAAAAATGCCGGTATCAATGCTACGCAATTTTTCAAGCTCATGATTGTTTAAAATGGGATGTTTTAAAGCTACCGTATGGCAGGCCAATGGGTCTTCTTCCAGTAAATTGCCATTGTTGCCCACAAAAGTAGCCAGAGACATAATCATGCGCTCACGAATGGGGTCAATCGGCGGATTGGTTACCTGCGCAAACAATTGTTTGAAATAAGAACTTAAATGTTGTGGCTGATCGCTCAATACTGCAAGCGGCACATCGGTTCCCATTGAACCAATAGGCTCTTTACCATCCACTGCCATTGGAGAAATAATGGTTTCCAAATCTTCCGTTGTATAGCCAAATGCTTTTTGGTATTTAAAGATCTGGTCGCTTTCCAAATGTGTGAATTGCACCCGAGGTTCGGGCAATTCTTCCAGCCGGATTTTGTATTTGTTCAGCCATTCGCTATAAGGCTTCTGTGAGCAGATGGTTTTTTTCAATTCTTCATCACTAATAATTTTACCCGCTTCCATGTCAACCACAAACATTTTTCCTGGCTGCAATCTTCCAAATTCCTTTACCATCTCTGGCTTTACCGGCAATACGCCGCTTTCCGATGCCATGATAACCCGATCATCGGTGGTAACGCAATAACGCGAAGGACGCAAGCCGTTTCTGTCAAGCGTGGCACCTATAATTTTACCATCTGTAAACGAAATAGAAGCCGGACCATCCCACGGTTCCATTAAACAGGCATGATATTCATAAAACGCTTTTTTGAAAGGTTCCATCGTATCATTGCCATCCCAGGCTTCGGGAATCAGCATCATCATTACATGTGGCAGAGAACGGCCGCAGAGCGTAAGCAATTCGATCACATTGTCAAGACATGCAGAGTCAGACTGCCCGTTAAAAATAACAGGCAGCAGCATTTCCATTTCTTCTTTTGAAAAAAAGGAAGAAAGAAAGCCCGCTTCGCTGCTGCGCAACCAGTTAAGGTTGCCCTGCAACGTATTGATTTCGCCATTGTGTGCAATGTAGCGGAAAGGCTGCGCCAGGTTCCAGGAAGGAAACGTATTCGTGGCAAAACGTGAGTGTATCAACCCGAAAGCCGATACCACGCGTTTATTGTTCAAATCAGGAAAATAACCGCGTACCTGGTTAGAGGTTAACTGGCCTTTGTAAACTACCGTTTTATAAGAAAGCGAAGCAATATAAAAACCGGTAGTAGTCTATGCGAACAGTGTTGTAAATAGTGTGTGACGCATAATTGCGCAAAACAAAAAGCTTGCGTTCAAATGCATCGGCATCGGTAATATGGTCGGGGCAGGCAATAAACACATGCTCCATTTCGGGTTCAACGCTCAGTGCGGTTTTGCCAATACCATCGGGGTTCACCGGAACGCTGCGATATGTGAGCACTTCAAGCCCCAGTTTATCGGCAGCGCGATTGAATATATCGCGGCATTCTTCGCGTAGCCTGATGTCTTTTGGAAAGAACATTACGCCCACGCCATATCTGCCATAAGAAGGAAGATGGATGCCTTGTTTTAAACATTCATCAAAGAAAAATTCATGCGGCATCTGCAGCAAGATACCTGCTCCATCGCCTGTGTTGTTTTCGCAGCCGCAGGCACCGCGATGCTCCATATTTTCCAGCACGGTAAGTGCATCAGAAATAATACGGTGCGATTTATTGCCCTTGATATTAGCAACAAACCCAATACCGCAGGCATCATGCTCAAACTCGGGGTTATACAAACCCTCAGTGGTAAGCTGGTTGGCAACATTCATAGTTAAAACGTTTAAACGTAAATGAAAAGGCAGGCAATGCGCTAAAAATAGTGAAAAAACAGAAACATTTTCACTAACAATTGGTAGTTTTCAAAAGAAACCAATCTAGTTGGACTCCAACCGCTTTGTATAATTTTTAATAACAGCCAAACAAAATCTTTTCTCGTAAGATAATTTCAATCTTTTTTAATTTTATTCTATCTCATTTTAATGATTTTAAAATTTCATTCAAATATTTTTGAGAAGAAAAAATAACGTTTTTTAAAATTGTTTTCCTTTTGCAAATGTTGTATTCAATACAAAACAAAAAGAACCGTTTTATAAAAACAGGCTTACTGTAATCTTTTATCTTTACCGCCATTTTTTGATAATGAATAAAAAAAGAATCGCAATATTTGGCTCTACCGGGTCAATTGGAAAACAGGCTCTGGAAGTGATTGGATCACACCCTGATTTATTCAGTGTTGAAGTGCTAACTGCCCACACCAATCACGAGTTGCTCATTCAGCAAGCTAAACAATACAAGCCCAACATTGTAGTGATTGTTGACGATAAAAAATATGCGTTTGTAAAAGAAGCGTTGGCTAAAGAACCCATTAAAGTGTTTGCAGGTGAGGAAGCCTTAAACGATGTAGCTTCCCTGGATGTGTACGATTTAATGCTCGCTGCCATTGTTGGCTATGCAGGTTTGCAATCTACTTTAAATGCCATTGATGCCGGAAAAATTATTGCGTTAGCCAACAAAGAAACGCTGGTGGTTGCAGGCGATATTGTGATGCACAAAGCCTTTGAAAAAAAGGTGCCTGTGATTCCGGTTGACAGCGAGCATTCCGCCATTTTCCAATGCCTGATTGGTGAAGGCAGAAATAAAATTGAAAAGATAATTTTAACTGCTAGTGGCGGCCCATTCCGTGGCAAAAAGCCCAATTATCTGATGAATGTAAAACGCGATCATGCCTTGCAGCATCCCAACTGGAGCATGGGCGCGAAAATTACCATTGATTCGGCAACGCTAATGAACAAAGGGCTGGAAATGATTGAAGCCAAATGGCTTTTTAACCTCGAACCGGCGCAGGTAGAAGTGCTGGTGCATCCGCAAAGTATTATTCATAGCATGGTTCAGTTTGAAGATGGTAGCATTAAAGCACAAATGGGCTTGCCCGATATGAAACTGCCCATTCAATATGCTCTTTCTTTTCCTAAACGAATTGAAAGCAAATTTCCCCGTTACGACTTTAGAAAGCCCGCCGAGCTTACGTTTGAAGAGCCTGATACAAAAACCTTCCGCAACCTTTTGTTAGCCATTGAAGCCCTAAACAAAGGTGGCAACATGCCTTGCATTTTAAACGCTGCCAACGAAATTGCCGTGTATGCTTTCTTGCGCAACCGCATTGGATTTTTAGACATTCAGGAAGTGGTGGAACGCGCGATGAGTAAGGTTGATTTTATTGAACATCCAACGCTGGAAGAATATTTTTATACCGATGGTGAAACACGCAGTTATGCCGCTTCGATGATACAGATGTAGAATGATAATTTTTGCAGTAAAACCAAAGGAGCTCGTACCAAATGTTTTTATCTTTATCAGAAAATAAAACAGCATGAGTAAAATAGTTATTGAGCTGAAAGACAATGACGAACTCAAATCATTGGAAACTTATTTGAAGGAAAAAGGCATTGTTTTTACAACCGAAGAAGAATACCAGATTCAGAAACAGCATCAGTTAATGGAAAGATTTGCCGACATGCTTTCGCAAGCTCCGAAAACAGATATATCAGAGGAAGAAATAGATAGCATCGTAGAAGAGGTAAGAACGAAACGTTATGAATCGAATCGTCCTTGACACTAATTGGTGGATTTCTTTTATTATTTCAAAAAGGTCAGGTGCATTACCATCTTTTTTCTTTCAGAACATTATCTTTTGTTTTTCTAATGAATTAACTCTTGAAATCAGAGCCGTTTTGCAGTATGAACGTATTTTCAGAAGAATTAATAAAGAAAATCTGGAAGCTTATCTTTTCTTCGAACAAAATATAGCTCAGTTTCATCACACGGTAAATGATGTATCAATCTGTCGTGATAAAAAAGATAATTTCCTTTTATCGCTTTCCCGCGATGCAAAAGCTAATTTTCTCATCACCAGAGATGATGACTTGCTAATATTGAAAGAATTTATGGAAACCAAAATCATAACGCTAAATGAGTTTATGAAACTTACTCAGTAATCAAAGCCGAAACTGATACAATATGAAGTTGATGGTTCTTTACATAATTTCATCAACCTAACCTTTTCCTAAAACTTACCAGCGGTTGTTTTTGCAAACGGGAATACAGTATTATTGCGGTTTACATCGCGGTACATCACACGCTGTTTTTATAAAGTAATGTTTATGTTACCAGCGTTTGTAACTTCGGTGTATCACCTTTTGCAATCGTTGATTTGTTATTTTTCTGTTTTGAGTAAACAGAAAAATAATCACTCTTCAACGTTCTGAACAACAATTGAGCAAAATGCAAACAGGTTCATTTTTTAGTAAAAACAAAATACAGCAAGTTTCAACTGTTTGTTATTAAGCAGGCAGCATAGAATTGTACCGAACAAATGACTACATTATTAGCCACCAACTGGAGCCTTGTAGGAACCAAAGTTCTCCAGTTCATTCTTTCTTTTTCCATCTTAGTTACGCTTCACGAATTAGGACATTTTGTAACGGCAAGAATTTTTAAATGCCGCGTTGAGAAGTTTTATCTCTTCTTCAATCCCTGGTTTTCTCTTTGGAAAAAGCAAATCGGCGAAACCGAATACGGGCTTGGCTGGGTGCCGTTTGGCGGATATGTAAAAATATCCGGAATGATTGATGAAAGCATGGACAAAGAGCAATTAAAGCAACCACCGCAGCCTTACGAATTTCGGGCAAAGCCGGCCTGGCAGCGACTCATCATTATGACAGGTGGTGTCATTGTAAACGTGATTCTTGCTATCGTTCTTTTTATTTGCATTATATTTAAATGGGGTGAAGAATATTTGCCGCCTCAAAACATGACGTGGGGCATTCATGCCGATTCGCTGGGCAGAAAAATCGGTTTGCAGGACGGCGATAAAATTCTTTCGCTGGATAATAAAACCGTGGAGAGCTTTAATTCGATTCCTAAAAACATAATTTTAGACAATGCAAAAACAATTCAAATAGAAAGAAACGGGCAGCGCATCAATCTTCCGATTCCAGACCATTTTTTGAACGAACTTAACGCCAATAAAGCATCGGGTTTCATCAACATACGATTTCCTGTGATTGTAGATTCAGTTGATAAAACGAAAGCCCATTTTTTAGAAAACAGTTTGCAAAAAGGCGATAAATTGATTGCCATTAACGGCATATCATTTTCCTACTTTAATCAATTTGACAGCTTAAAAAAACCGTATAAAAACAAAGCTGTAATGCTGACAGCCTTGCGTGGTAACGACACCGTGCAAGTAAAAGCACAATTGAGCGAAACGGCTTCTGTTGGTTTCATCCCAAAAGTTGATTTGTTTAAAACCATAAAACATGATTACACAATTGCAGAAGCCATTCCTGTAGGATTTCACAAATGCTGGGAAACATTGGGCAATTACATTGCGGGCATACGCCAGATTTTTGCGGGAAAAGTAAAAGCAAGCGATAGCCTTGGCAGCGTAATGAGCATTGGCAATGCTTTTTCAGGTGATCTTGCTGACTGGCAAGGCTTCTGGACATTGACTGCTATTTTCTCCATCATTCTTGCGTTTATGAACATCTTGCCCATACCGGCTTTAGATGGCGGCCATGCCCTGTTTACGGTAGCTGAAATGGTTACCGGACGCAAGCCCAGCGATAAGTTTATGGAATATGCGCAAATGGTTGGCATGATACTGTTGCTAACCTTAATGGCTTATGCGCTGGGGCTGGATTTCTGGCGATTCTTTTTTAAATAGAAATAAATCATTTAGAATTTATCCCGCAGATAGCGCAGGTTGGCAGAACGAATACAAATATCTGCGCAAATGCGCGTTATCTGCGGGATATTGTATTTTCGAACTAAGTTTTACTATCAACAACAATACATCGTATCAAATAAAAAAAGGGCTTTACTTTTATTCTTTTTTGTATGAATAAATGGATAGTCCTTTTTTGTTTTGCCCTTTTTTTCCAAACGGCAAATTCACAAGTTTTACAAAAGGAGAATCAGACAAAAATTGATTCTTTATTGCGTACAATTTATACCGATTCTTTGCCTGGAATTGCTCTCCTTGTAATGCAAAACGGCGACCCCGTTTTTAAAGGAGGTTATGGCCTAAGAGATATTGCAACAAAGGAAAAAATAACGGCAAAAACAAACTTCAATATTGCTTCCTTAACCAAACAATTCACGGCTGTTGCCATCCTGCAACTGGCAGAAAAAAAGAAGCTTTCGCTGAATGATAAGCTCAGCCGTTTCTTTCCCGATATGAACAAAAAAGTGGCTGATATTACTACGGTTCAGCACTTACTTACGCATACTTCGGGCATCCGCGATCATTACGATTATGTAAACACAAAAGGCCTGCATCATGCACACAACGTAGATGTTTATAATGCCATCAAAAACGTTGATTCATTATACTTCACACCAGGCACAAAGTTCCGGTATAGCAATACTGGCTTTTGCTTGCTGGCACTCATTATTGAGAAAGTGAGTGGACTTTCCTATAACGATTACATGCAGCAAAATGTGTTTGCAAAAGCAGGCATGAAAGGCACAACAATCTGGAGTGAAAACAAAACCATTTTGCAACCTGCAACGGGCTATGATAAAGACAGTGCAACCAATAAGTTTATCCCTTCTGGTGCTGATGAGCATATCTTTTTTTCAACCGAAGGCGATGGCGGAATTTATACTTCTATACACGATTATTCGCTTTGTTTACAAGCATTGAACGAAGAAAAATTGTTAAGCAAGAATTGGGTTGATAAAGCAAGATCAATTGAATATACAATTGATGCAAAAGGTAAGCTGGGCTATGGTTTCGGCTGGTTTGTTGATGAAAGTGAAGGGAACAAAAAAGTATATCACAGCGGCGATAATGGTGGTTTCAAAACGTATAGTTTTACCATTCCGCAACAGAAATTTGCAATTGTTATTTTTTCAAATCGTTCTGATATAAACATTGAAAACATCGTTCAAACAATTTATCATCTTTTCTATCCAAAAGAAAACCCTTTTGTACCTATAGAAGTGATGACTTCTTAAGTAAAATAGAGGAACTTATAAAGTGCGATGCGGCATCAAAAACAACATCAGACGGTATGTTTCTCTACACTTATCATTCTCAAAAATGTTCCATCAGGAACAGCAGGTGGGTAGAAATCAAAGCATAATGAATGTTGTCGTTCCATCGGAACGGTACTATAAAACTTTTACAGAGTACTATCCCGATGGAACGGAATAAACATTTTATTTTGCACCATTTTCTACTCATGTTATGTTCCTGACGGAACATTCTTTTCAACATCTGGCATATACCGGTGATGGCTTTTATACAGAAAAATTCATAAAATAAAAACGGTTGTTGAACTTCAATTCAACAACCGTTTTTTGTGTAAAAACAAACCTTATAATTTTTGAATGCTGATGTTGCGATACCACACTTCAAAGCCATGATCCTGCAAGGCAATATGTCCTTTTTTAAACGTGCCAAAATCGGGCATGTCTTTAAACTTACTACCGGCTATCAACTTCTTCCAGTTATCATCCCATAACGTAGTAGAAAGTGTATGCGCTCCATTCAAATAAAAATCCAGTTTGCCGTTGTCGCTTTTAACTTCAACAGCATTCCATTCGCCGGCTGGCTTCACTGTTTCCGGCGTGCTGGTGATGAGATCATACAAATCTCCTGCGCGGTGTTTCGGTATCTTGGCATCATCGTGCCGCGCATTGTCTAATACCTGCATTTCCAAACCTGTGTTCCAGGTCTCCTTGTACTTGGTTGTGTCTTCATGCACAAAAAGGATAACGCCACTATTGCCGCCTTTCGAAATTTTCCATTCTAACTTCAAATCAAAATTTCCATACTCATCGTTTGTAACCAAATCGCCGCCACCTTCTGTTTGATAGCCTTTGCTTGTTTTTGGATTCAAATGAATAGAGCCACTGTCAACACCCCATGCGCTGCCTGGTTTGTCTTTGCCATACGTGTGCCAGCCAGCTAATGTTTTACCATCAAACAAAAGCGTTGGGCTTGTGCCCGCTGCGGTGTTTGTGGTGTCTTTAGTAATGTTGGAAGAATCGGTTGCTGATGTTGTATTCGTGTTGTTGTTTCCACACGAAAGAAGGGCAAAAACAAAAGCAGCCGTAGCTGCTCTTAGAATGATTTTCATTATTTGATTATTTTGTTTTTAAAAGAAGAACATACTTAGCCATTTGCTCGGCATCGGCCTGTGATATCTGTGGGTGCGGCGTCATCACTGCATTATTGGTTTCTGTGCCCCAGTCGTGCTTATCATTGGCGCCAACACCGTTGATAATCCTGTGCGCCAGGTAAGTAACAGCAGTATCAACACCGGCATATTTATTTGCTACGTCCTGATAAGCCGGACCCACCAGTTTTTCGCTTACTTTATGACAGGTTAAGCAATCAGAAGCGCCTATTAAAGCTAAACCTTTTTGATAATCGGGATTGGAACTAATATCACCGCCTGAGGAAGCGGTAGTATTGTTGCCTGCAGCAGCAGAACTGTCTGAATGGTTGCTACCGGAAGAATTGTTGCTTCCACAGGCGGCCAGTACGCTAACAGCCGCAATTAAGGCTATGTATTTTTTCATATTGTGTTGATTTGTTTTTACTTGTTTTTGTTCGTTTTTAAACACCTAAGCTCCATCCATTCTGATACTCACGTTTTACAAACTGGTTGGCATCATCAAAGTTGGTAATGCGCATGTTATCGCCATCCCAAAGCAATTTAATGAAACGACCGGGATAGGTATATTCATCCGTTTTTCCAGCTTGTAGTTTGCGAACGTTATAACTACGTATGGCAAGATTGCCCATCAACACAGATTCTGTCAAAGGTCCTGCCACATCAAACCGCGAACTTAAATTGTTGGCTTCCTTGCTGCCGTAGCCTTTTAAACAGGCTTCTACCCAGGCTCCATAATGACCATCAGCACTGCCCGGCACGCGCGCAATGGTTTGCGGCACTTTTGTTTCTGCTGTTTTTGAAGTTGGCAATAATTGCGGATTCAATCCATACGTACTGCACATCATCTTGCCTTTAGTACCTACAAATAAAACACCATTATCACCTTCGCCCAGCAATTCATTCGCGCCCAACTCAGATGGACGTTCAGGTAATATGCCGCCATCCATCCAATGCAGCGTTACACCAGGCTGCTTGCCATGTCCTTTAAACGTAAGAATAATGTGTGATGCCACCGGACCCGAATCAGGGAAATAGCCAGGCGTCCAATTGGTAACATAACGGTTGGCTACACTACATTCCGCCGATACCGGATAACCCAGATCAAGCACCTGGAATGGCGGTGCAATCAGGTGGCATCCCATATCGCCAAGTGCGCCTGTGCCATAATCCCACCAGCCGCGCCAGTTAAACGGAATGAGGTTTTCTATATAATCTTTTTTGGGTGCTGTGCCCTGCCATAAATTCCAATCCAAACCTTGCGGTACTTCTGCTTTGGCGGAAGGCCAGGGAATACCTTGCGGCCAAACGGGGCGGTTGGTGAAGCACCATACTTCACTCACATCGCCAATTACACCGGCTTTGTACCAATCTACCAACTGCCGAACGCCATCGCTTGATGCACCCTGGTTGCCCATCTGCGTTACCACTTTGTAACGCTTGGCGGCTTGTGTAAGCATACGCGTTTCGTAAATGTCGTGTGTCATTGGTTTTTGCACGTACACATGCTTGCCCAACTGCATGGCAGCTATGGCCGCAACAGCATGAGTGTGGTCAGGTGTAGATACCGAAACGGCATCAATGTGCTTTGCTTCTTTATCCAGCATTTCGCGGAAATCTTTATACCGTTTTGCATTTGGAAATTTAGCAACGCTGCCTGCTGCCTGCCTGTCATCAACATCGCAGAGGTAAGCAATATTGGCTTTGCCCGAAGCAAAAAAATGATTGATGTCATCGCCGCCTTTGCCACCTGCACCAATGGCGGCAATGTTTAGCATGTCGCTCGGTGCGCGGTAGCCAACACCGCCCAGTACATTGCGTGGCACAATGTAAAGACCAGCAAGTGCTGCCGTTCCATTTTTCAAAAACTTTCTGCGTGAATTACTAACTGAGTTTTCTTTTGTTTGATTTTCTTGCATATATATTTCGTTAGATAGTGAACAATCGTTATTGCAGAATTAATGTTATTTACAAAAAGAATGCTTTTTTGTAAACAACGAATCATTTCAAAAAATTTTTTAAGGATGATTTTGATGAATGATGATACGAAACTGATAAAAAGTATCACACTGAATAATGCGATGCACTTGCAACATCACATAAAATAAGTAAATAGCATAGTATATTTGAATAAAAGCATTATGGTAACAGATATTAAAAATGAAGTTCTGCAAATGGTGCAGAAGATAGATGACGAGCAACTTCTACAATTATTAAAAGAAGACATAAAGAATTTTACGGAAGGCAATGACATAACAAGCGACTTAGTACCGCAAGACAGAGAAGAGCTAATTAAGCTTGCCTCCGAACCTGATGACCACGAGACATTAACGGAGCAAGAGTTTACAAATGCAACTGCTAAATGGCGTATCAAATAATTTATAAAAAGCGATTTTATAACAAGCTCACTTTCTTGTTAGATTATTTGGAAAAAGAATGGAGTGAAGCGGTAGCAAGGCAGTTTGTTACAAAGCTTGATAAACGAATTGCAACATTAAAAGAACAACCTTATTTAGGTAGCCCTTCGCAAACGGTGAAAAATGTGAGAGGAATCTTAGTTACCAGACACAACAAGCTCTTCTATAAAATATCAGGAACTACTATCATCATTTTGAACATGTATGATACACGCATCAATCCAAAAAAGAACAGGTATTTATAAACGCTTTCGTCGGGCATTGTAGAGCAATCATTTTAAATTCCCCTTTCTCTTTCTCTCTCTGAATCGCCTACTTTTGACATCCCAAAAAACAAGTATGAGTAAACACGCGTATGTATTCCCCGGGCAGGGCAGCCAGTTTCCGGGCATGGGCAAAACGCTATATGAAAATAGTGCAAAAGCAAAAGAGATGTTTGAAAGAGCCAACGACATTCTTGGCTTTCGTATTTCGGATGTTATGTTCAATGGAACGGACGAAGACCTGAAGCAAACGGCTGTTACGCAGCCTGCTGTTTTTCTGCATTCGGTGATTGCTTTTTTATTGTTGGAAGATGCAAAGCCAGATATGGTTGCCGGTCATTCATTAGGCGAGTTCTCTGCTTTGGTAGCCAATCAAACAGTATCGTTTGAAGACGCACTTCGGCTGGTTTCTATTCGTGCAAAAGCGATGCAAAAAGCCTGCGAAACAGAGCCTTCCACTATGGCTGCAGTGCTGGCAATGGAAGATGGAAAAGTAGAGGCGATATGCAATGGTATTGAAAAAGAAAGCGGTGAGATTGTGGTGGCAGCCAATTACAATTGTCCCGGTCAGTTGGTGATTAGCGGCTCTATCAAAGGCGTTACAGAAGCTTGCGAAAAATTGAAGGCCGCAGGTGCCAAACGCGCCCTTATTCTGCCTGTTGGTGGTGCGTTTCATAGCCCGTTTATGCAGCCTGCCAAAGAAGAACTGGCGGCCGCAATTGAAGCTGCAAAATTTGCAACGCCTGCTTGTGCTATCTATCAAAATATAACCGCAAAACCATCAATGGATGAAAGAGAAATAAAACAAAACCTGATTGATCAATTAACCGGTGCCGTTCGCTGGACGCAAAGTGTGCAGGCTATGATTGCGGATGGCGCAACCCTTTTTACCGAAATAGGGCCTGGTAAAGTGTTGCAGGGTTTAATAAGTAAAATAGATAAGAGCGTAACCGTGAACGGAGCCTAACTTTCATCCAATATGAACATAGCATTAGTGGCTGCAACACCGTTTGAAATAAAGGAAGATATCTTTGCAAAAACAAAGCACAATATTCATTTTTTATATACCGGTGTTGGTATGTTGTTGTCGGCTGTAAGCCTTACGCAGTATATGTTTCAACACAAATCGGATTTGATGATCCAGCTTGGTATTGCAGGCTCTTTCAACACTCAAATTTTATTGGGTGATGTAGTTGTAGTTGACAAAGAATATTTAGGAGATACCGGCGTTTGGGAAAACGGTGAATGGAAAGATGTATTTGATTTGAATTTGCTGAAAAAAGATGCATCACCATTTACAAATAAATACCTGCAAAACCAAACCGTTGATGTTTTTAATGTGCTTCAACTTCCAAAAGTTACTGGCGTTACCATTAACGAAATCACAACGAGCGGCCAAAGAAGCGATGTGTTAAAAGAAAAATACAATGCTGATATAGAAAGTATGGAAGGCGCATCGCTGCATTATGTTTGTAGTTTGTTTTCGGTTCCGTTTCTGCAGGTGCGCAGTATTTCAAATTATGTTGGTGAACGAGACAAAACGAAATGGAAAATGAAAGAAGCAATTGAGAATGTAAATGAAGCGGTGAAGAAGATGTTGGATGATTTGTGAATGCATGTATGAAGTCCGTCATTGCGAGGAACGAAGCAATCTGTAGATAACACGATGAAGTTGTTTATGAGTTGTGAATGAAACCGACTTATGACTTGCTAACACGATTCACTGTACAACACAGATTGCTTTGTTCCTCGCAATGACGCGAGTGAAACAGATTGATTGAATACAAACTTTACTCCGTGTAACTCCATTTACTCTGTATCTCTGCGGTTCAATCATATACTCGCTGTAGGAAAAGCTAAATTAATTTCAAAGCGTTGAAGAGTGAGACGCAACAATGTTCGACCGGAGTTACTGATGTCCGTAACAAAAGAAAAAAAGATAAAAATAATTGAAGATGGAATTAAATTTAGGTTTTAGTCCTTGTCCTAACGATACGTTTATTTTTGATGCGTTAGTAAACAAAAAAATTGATACCGCAGGCATTGATTTTATTGTGCATTTGGAAGATGTGCAAACACTGAACAATTGGGCACGACAAAAAAAATTAGATATCTCCAAAATCAGCTATGGCGTACTGCCATTGGTTTTGAACGAATACATTGTGTTGAACAGCGGTGGCGCATTGGGCAAAGGTGTGGGTCCATTATTGATTGCAAAAAAGGAGATACCCGATGTGCAGCACAAAGATTTTAGAGTTGCTATTCCGGGCGATAACACCACGGCTCACATGCTGTTTTCATTGGCGTTTCCCGACATCTGGCGCAAAAATT
The DNA here is from genome assembly GCA_963847085.1 of uncultured Chitinophagaceae bacterium. GTDB lineage: Bacteria > Bacteroidota > Bacteroidia > Chitinophagales > Chitinophagaceae > Ilyomonas. The sequence goes on from CAWJYO010000009.1 coordinate 534,571, forward strand.
TTTTAGTGTTCAATCAAATTGAAAATGCAGTGTTGGATGATGTAGTTGATGCTGGTGTTATCATTCATGAAAATCGGTTTACTTACCAGCAAAAAGGCTTAATAAAGCTGATGGATTTAGGCAAGTATTGGGAAGATACAACTGGTGTTGCCATACCGTTGGGCGGCATTGTAATGAAGCGTTCATTGGATGAAGATGTAATCAGGAAAGTAGATGAATTGATAAAGCAAAGTGTGGAATATGCGTTCGCTCATCATCATGAAGAGTTGTCATCTTACGTAAAGCAACATGCGCAGGAAATGGATGAAGATGTAATGCGGCAGCACATCAATTTATACGTGAATGAATATTCTATTGCATTGGGTGGCAAGGGCAAAGCAGCCGTTGCCAAACTACTCGAAGTGTATGATGGCATCAATCCTGTGGAAGCCTCGTATATGCCGTTGTTTGCGTAGTAAGAACATTTGTTTTTATTCATTTTTCTTTAGTAACGGAGTGATAAATTGATTGAATAAAAAACTTGCGGTTGCATTGGTGAAAGTCTTGCTGCGTAAGTGTTTCACCCATTGAATGTACCAGCCAGCATTGGTTAAAAACACTTCATCGGCGTCTAAAATATCTTCGATTGTAAGTGTTGTTTCTTCACATATTAATCCGGCATTTTTTATACACGATAACAAATGATTTCTTACTACACCTGCAATACAACCTTCAGGTAAAGCAGGAGTTTTGATGACGTTGTCTTTCACTACAAATACATTTGATGTGGTTGCTTCCGCAATCCGCTGGTTGCAATTCAAAATAAGCGCATCATTTATGTTTTTGGTTTTGCACCATTTTATTGCCATTGCATAAGGCAGGTAATTGTTTGTTTTTATGGAGGAAAATAAATCGGCTGATTTGCGCGCATCTTCAAAAATATCAATCACCAATCCTTCTTCATTAAAGATGGGAAATTGTTGCAACGACCAGCTTTGAATGATGAAGTTTGTTTGATTATCCGCATCGTGCAAATTTCCATCGCCGCGAAATATAGTAAGCCTTATTCGTGCTAACTGTTGATGGTTGTTTTGTTTTGCAAGAATTTGTATTTGTTGTAATAAATAATCTTGAGTAAAAAAGTTCGGCACATCAAACTGCAGGATTTTTAATGACGAAAACAAACGTTGCCAATGCAAGTGTTGCAGAATGATGTTGCCATCAATCAATTTCATCGTTTCAAAACAGCCATCGCCATAGCGAAATGAACGGTTGTTGGCTGTGATGATGGGCGTATTATCAGCAACCAATTTGCCGTTGTGAATGAGATAGGATGAAGCAAACATATTCTTCTTTGTAAACGTTAGTTGCCATGCAAAGAAACAACACGGCAAACTTGTTCTCCTTTATAATTTTCTTTTTAGTGTCAAAAAGCTCTTTTATTTTTAGCGAAAGTTTTTTGATGAACAAATTCTTTTGCATTTGCCTTTTGTTCTTGTTTGCTAACTGCAATGACGGCAATAAAAAAGAAAAAACACAAGTGTTTGCTGAACCACACATTGAAAGGATCAATTTTTTTATGGAAGTGTCGGGCAGCATGGCAGGTTATCTGAAAGGTTCAACCGACTTCGTTAAAACCATTCCCAATCTTTTAATTGCTATCGAGAAGAATGTTGACTCTGGTAAATTAAAGATTCATAACTATTACATTGCCGATTCGGTAACGCCATTTAAAGGCACAACGGAAGATTTTATTTATGCCCTTTCCACGCAGCATCCGGCTAAGGAGAAAAGCTCTGAAATGCAAAATATCTTTCGCATGATTGCTGATAAAACCGACTCCAACGATATTTCCATGTTTGTGTCCGACTGCATTTTATCTTACTCTGATAAAGACATTGCCAATAATCGTGAAATCAATAGGGACAAGGCGGAAGGTGGGTTAAAGCCTTTTATCACCAGCGCCTTTAATAATCTTCAAAAAAAGAACGATATGTGCGCTTCGCTATATGGTTTTAACTCTGACTTCGATGGCATTTATTACACATATCAGAATGGTAAAATTCCCATCAAAAAAGGAGAAGTAATCCGACCTTATTATTTGTGGGTAATTGGCAACCGGAAACTGCTTACAAAATTTGATGATCAACTGTACAAAATAGAAAGCTTTAAGCCGGATATAGCCATGAATTTCGGCATCTTTGATAACCCGGTATCAGGTTATGACATTTTTTTCAAGTATAAAAAAAGCGGTACCTGGGAGCCTGATGCCAAAACAATAAGCGATGCCCGCATCTCTAAAAAAACACCGGCAGTTGTTGCTATTGGTGTTGATTTATCAACCGTGCCGCCGTATGCAAAAGACACGGCTTACCTGCATCAGAATTTGCAATTAAACAAAGGCGATGCTGATTTTAAAATTGTTAGTATCGTGCCTGCAAATGCTGTAAACAAAAGCGATTTGAAAAAAAATGAAATGGATGATCTGGCAAAGTCAACGCATATTTTTACAATTGAGATAGATGATTTGTACAAACCAAAAGCGGACCTGCAAATCAGTTTGCCCTTACAATACGATACTTCTTACAGAAAGCTTTCTATAATGGACGACCGCAAAAAAGCTGATATCTCAGGAAAGACGTTTGCTTTTGAATATTTAGTAGATGGCGTAAGAGCGGCGTATCAAAACCCGAATCAAAACTTTATCACCATTTCCATACCCGTAAAGAAGTAATCATGTTTAAGTTTATCTATGAATTATTCTGTGGAAAAAATGCCGACCCGATTTATGCTACCGATGTTTACCCTTCGGTTGGTTTGTTCACACTCATTTTTGCTTTTGTTTTTGCCCTTATTTTTTATTTGGCATTAGGAAGATGGAAGCCGGTATGGGACAAATTTTCGCACTGGATTATTACGCTTATCATCCTGTTAGTCGTGGCTTTTTACTTTGCTTTAAGCCAGGCAAAAGGAGCCACCGGAGAAGACGCCGATGCCTTTATGTATAAGTTTTCATTGGTAAACGATTTGCTGGCAACCATTTACTTTTTCATCTTTTCAATCCTGCTGAAAAAGGCATCCATTTTTGCAAAGCGAACTCCATTTTAAGACAGTTTAATTAACGAAAAAATGACAAGAAATGTTTATGTTTTTGGTATCGGTGGCACCGGTGCCAGAATCATTCGCTCGCTTACAATGTTGCTGGCTTCCGGCGTTACGCTTCCGGATACAAACAAGATAATTCCCATCATTATAGATGTGGATGCAAAAAATGCCGATACCGCAAGAACCTTGAAAGCATTGGATGATTATAAGCTCATCAGAGAGCGTGGCTATGGCAACCGTGAGGATGTAAAAGATGGTTTCTTTAATGCGAACCTGAATACGCTTAGTTCGGTAAAACCGGAAAACGGAACCACCGGAAAATTAGATGATTCGTTCCAGTTGCAGTTTGAAAACTTAGAGACTTCTTTTATAAAATATATTGATCCGAAAGAGGAACTGGCGGGTGACATAACGATGGATTTATTGGAAGCGCTCTACGATAATACGCCGGCAGGTCATGAAAATTTTAGTCATACCGAACTAAACCTTCGGCTTGACCTGGGTTTTAAAGGAAACCCGAATATTGGTAGCGTGGTATTTAATAATTTAGCCAATACCAAAGAGTTTCAGTTTGTATTAAAAAGCATTGGCGATAACGACCGCATATTCATTATCAGTTCTATTTTCGGTGGCACCGGTTCGTCGGGTTTTCCGCAGTTGGTGCGCCTGTTGCAGGAAGATGAACACATCCAAAACAATAAGTTTGGTGCGCTTACCGTAATGCCTTATTTTAATGTAACCGACAACAAGCAAAGTGCAATTAATTCAGATCGTTTTAATTCTAAAACCGAAGCTGCATTAACGTATTACGCAAAATATCTGAAAGGAAAAATCAACTGTTTTTACCAGCTTTGGGATAAACCTTTAAAGCAGTATGAAAACAAAGAAGGCGGCGAAGAACAACAGAACAACGCGCATTTAATAGAATTGATTGGCGCTACGGCAATTATTGATTTTGCCAACAAAACCGAAGGTTCGATAAAGACCAAAGACAAGACAGAATATTTTGATTTTGGTATTCAGCACGAAGACCAGGTTATTGACATCAGGCATTTTTACGACACTACACGAAAGAACATCATGTATCCGCTCACCTTGTTCACGTATGCCATGAAGTTATACCTTGAAAAAATACCCGCTTTTAAAGGCGAAGCTTTTTATAAAGAATTGGATTTGAGAGATAAAATTTCATCCGATCCTTTTTATCAAAGCCTTACGGTTTTTTTTGAACGGCATTACAAACAATGGCTGAAAGAGATGATGGATAATGAAAGAAAGTTTCAGCCTTTTAATGTTGATTTAGACCTCAATTCATTGGTTCGGGAAAAACAGATTGAAGTAAAAAAAGTAATGGGCATTGTAACAAATGGTGGCATCACCGATGCGTTTTTAAAAGAGAAATTGGGCAAGCTGGAAGATGACTTGAAAAAGAAGATTCCAGAGAATGAAAAGGAAAAAAGGTTCCTGAAACTGTTGAACGAAATATCGTTGGAATGCTTTAAAAAGCTGGAAGATTTGCCATCGAAAAAAGATTGGTAGATAGCAGCGATTATCCGTCAGCTATCAGCGGTCGGTCAATACTAAATATTTTTTATTTCTTCTGATAGCTGAGTGCTGTAAGCTGATCGCTTATCAATTTGATTTTTACTCCAAACATTTTATCTCATGACACCGCATATTTTCAGAAAATATCCTGGCTATAATCCGAATGAAATTAAAGACTGGACGCCGAGCAAAGTGATTGATACAACTAACTTTGATGTTGAGAATATTGTTACGTCAAAAGGTTCATCAAAAGCAGGAACATCTATACCATCGCCATTGGCGCGTATGGAGTTGTTTGATACGGCTTTTCACATCGTTGCTTCCGACAAAGCAAGCCTAAAAGGAAGAACCATTTATCACCAGTTGGTGTCTGATTGCTTAGACATACTGCAACTGATTTTCAACATTAAAAATGCCGATATTGGTTTGGGTAAAAAGTTGTGGTTCAAAGAGTGGAAAGTAAGAGAAAACATAGATAAGCTAAAAGCAAAAGGCACTTCGCACCCGAATTATATTTTAGGGAAATCGCTTGACCAAATTTTTTCCGACAGAATTAATCCGCGCTTTACTGGCGTGGATAGCATCTTTCTTATTTTCTACGAAAACAAACTGCTGGGCGGTACTTCTCCACTCACTTTGTTTTTCACTAGTCCCAATTGGAGCCGCTACATAAAAGAGATTCGCAACATACCGCAAAGCTCCGATGGCGATGTGTTTTTTGATGATGATTACAAAGCTTTGTTTGAACGCGACAAAGTGTTTGTTGAATATGTATATAAACTGTTGCTGCAAAATAAAGATGCCTTCGACAAAGCCGAAGGATTCAGGAGTTATATCAATAAAACGGTGGATACGCATTTCTCGGGTTGGCGAAATGAATTTGCCGAATTTCAGGCCGCTACCAGCAATACAAGTGAAGGTATTGTGAACCTGATGGATGCCGATTATGATAAAGTGCTTACCAATGTAGAGAACAAATACCTGACGATTAACGGGCTTTATTTTTATCATCAGCAGGAAGGAAAGGAAAAGGAAAAAATAAAGAATGTAAGTGATTTTGTCATTCGCGCCAGCACTACCAAATACAGCCGTCAGAAGAATGAAAAAGGCGAAGAACAAATAGTGTATCCACCACTTGTATTGGTAGATGGCATGAATTACAGCGGCGATTATATGGAACGAAATTCACCCTGGAGTTCAAACACCAAAATCCGCGACTGGTATCACATCAATGTGCCGTTGTATGAGCGCAAACTGCCGCAAGGCAATTCGCAATCCATCACTTACCCGTTTGTAACAACCGATGATTTTCTCGAAAATTTTCTCGTAGAAATGCCGTTCAATATAAATAAGCCAAAATTTTATACCGGCTTCAGCGGCGATTTTAGATACCTGTTGCCGATAAAAAAAGAATACTTCAATTTTTTTTCCCTTGCCGAATTAAAAACCAATTTAAGCATCACCATTGATGATACGAGCCAGGTGAAAGTAAATCTGAAAGTGCCTGTTAAAAGCAGGAAAGGCGTGCCTGATATTTTGTTTTCCCGAACTTATAGCAAAGCCAAAGGAACCGTAGTTGAATGCCGCTCCGATATTGGTATTTATCCATTTTACCAGGTTGCCGACAGCGACCTGAACGATTACACAATTTTGCTGGCAAACCGCATTGAGCGTGATAAAAATAAAGAAGAACTGGCGTTGCATTTCTTCTCGTTGAAAAATTTCGCAGCCGATGAGATGCATCTTGAAAACAGCCCGCTTGTTCGTTCGGTGTTTGACAGCGGCGCTACAGCCACTTCCAAATATTACCGGCTGAAAATGGCTTTTGATTTTATGGAAATGACGTATCATTTTGATGATATTGGCAGCCAGTGCCGTGGTTTGATTTTGCCCGATTTTTCGAGCCGGACTTATAACAAAGGCAACATGATAAAATCGTTCACGTTTGCCTTAGATTTTGGTACATCAAACACACACATTGCCTGGATGGAAAATGGCGAAGCCCTGCCACGACCATTTGAAATAGAACCTGCCGACCAGCAAATGGTATTGCTGAACGAGCCCTTGAACACAACCGATTTAAGTAACAAGTATGCAGCTTACGGACGCTTTCCAGAAATAGACCTCATCTTACGCAGGGAATTTTTACCTGCTGTCATTACCTCAAAAGACAATGCTGATGTTTCTTTTCCTTTCAAAACTGCCTCTTGCGAAGTCATAGATTTTAGCAATACGGAAAAATCAAAAGCCGATTTATTCAGCCATATTAATGTGGGTTATTACATAGATAAAGAAGAAAAAAAGGGAAACGTTATTTATACCACCAACTTAAAATGGCTGCTCGAAAACAATAACGATGATACCAACAAAAGCCGTGTAAAACTTTTTCTTCAGCAGCTGTTCTGGCAGATAAAAACTAAGGCGATTTTAAATAACGGAAAGTTATCTGATTTAAAAGTGGTTTGGTCGGTTCCCTTAAGTATGGGGCGTGGCAACAGAACTACGCTGCAGGCTGTGTTGCGCGATGCGTTTACAGCCGTATTTAATAACAGCGGCGCGGTGCTTGAAAACCCGATTCCCGAATCGGTAGCTCCTTATTTTTATTTAACCAAATCGGGCACCGGCATTCAGGATATTGCCAATGCCATTAACATAGATATTGGTGGCGGCACATCAGATGTGATGATGTTTATGGAATCGGCAGGCGCAAGCCGAACCGATAAATATGTAACTACTTCGTTCCGCTTTGCCGGTAGCGATTTGTGGGGCAGTGGCTATAAAGGAAAGTTGAAAGACAATGGTTTTATCAGGAACTATCTGGCATACCAAAAAGCCAATAACATAAACCCGGCAGAAGAAATAAAATATTTTAACAACGGTAAAGAAGATGGCAACCTGAATGCCGATGATGTCATCAGTTTATTGTTCAAATACGATAACAAATTCCGCTTCAGCGATTCAATTACCATTGGCAATCCGAATCTTTCCCTGTTGTTGTATTTGCACTTCAGCGCAATTATATATCATGTGGTGCAAATTATTGAAGCCAAGAAATATCCGTTGCCAAGATATTTATCTTTCACAGGTAAGGGAAGCCAGTACATTAAGCTGATGTGTGGCGGCGATGAATCGGAATTGGAAGCATTTACCAAACTGCTGATCAGAACATATACCGAACTGCCGTTGCAAAGCAGTTTTAAAATACATCTCAATTCCAATCCAAAAGAAATTACGGCAAATGGTTCGGTGTTGTATTCTTTATCCGGCAACGAAGAAAAACAAAAGTACCAGGGTAACTTCGAGTTTGTTCATGCCGGTTTTAACCCGAAAACTTCTGCCGGTATCGCAGAGCGATTAGTGAGCGAAGACAAGAAATTTTTAATTGCCGATACGCTCGACATTAATAGTCCGTTGAATGTGGCAGTGTTGAATAACGTGAATCTGTTTTTAGAAAAAACACTAACCAGCCGAAGCATTATTGACTTTTTGAACGACTTTAAAATCAAGAATTTAAAAACGGCGTATGATACGCTGAAATGGAATGGCGACATTGACAATGGTGAAGGATTGGTTTATGATAGTTACCGGAAAGTGCTGAATAACCTGCGCAATGGAGAGAAAGAAAACCAGTTGCCTGAATCGCTGTTTTTCTTCGCTTTAAAAGATGCACTTTACCAGTTATCCAAACTAATTACCGATACCAAAAACTAAAACGACTGCGACATGAAAACGTTGAAGACAAGTTTGTTCCTTCTACTATGCTTTGCCAATACCTATGCGCAATCTTCTTTGGGCAAACAAGTGAATGATGCAAAGTTTCAAATCGTAAAAAAAACTGCCGAATTTTTAAGTACGGATAAAGCAACATTTGGTAATAAGGCGAAAAGTTCATGCGATAAATGTAGCAGCTATGAGGATGTAAAAAAGTATGCAGTTGACAACAGTTTAATTAATGTCAATACGTTGGTTAATGAGCTTCAGAATACAACGGTTGACACAGCTTCAAATGAATGGGAAAAAAGTCTGACAACTTTTAAAGATAATGTTGTAAGTAAAATTACAACTGGCAACGAAAAGAAAATTGCCCGCATACATTTACCAGGCTATAAAAGCTACGTGAACAGCTTAAACGAAATTATCAACAAGATAAAAACAGCCGAAACCAAACCGTCAGCTTCAACATCTGGTGACGAAAATCCTGCCTCTCAAAAGCCAGATTTAAAAGCTGCAAAAGCGAGCGATACAATAACGAAAGCGAATGCTCCGCAGCAGATTGCGCCCGATGAAGAAACTGTTCCTCAATCTTCTTTGCCTGGTAAAATTATGCAGTGGTTGCCCTATATCATTGCCGGTATATTACTGCTCCTTTTGCTTACGCTATGGCGTTCCGGCAACGAGAACAACAAAAAGATAACAGCACTTGAACAAGAAAAAAAAGATACAGGCAGAGAACTATTTAATCTCAAAAATACCAACGCTGATTTATTGGATACTATAAAAATACTTGAAGAAGATGTAAAAAATAAAGAGATTGATTTGCAGGCAACAGAAGCGAGGTTGCGCAATGCAGAAAGCAACAAAAATAATGCAGCACAAAGCAATGCGCCAGAGCAACCGACGACAGAAAAGCCGGCTGGTAAAATTACCGTGCAAAAGCCGAAGCCTGTGATTGCTAACATTAAATATGCAAGGTATGCAGATATGGGTGATGGCTTTTCCAACGCAGAGTTGCTTGACAAAGCGGATGGTGAAACCATATTTGAACTTACGTTGATGCCCAACACCAATACAGGCGAATTTAAAGTTGCCAACCATGGGGCTGCACAGCATTATGCACTGTCGAATGTGCAATACTTTTTAGGTAAAACCTGCCAGTATGCTTCGTTTCCATCCGAAGATGCTACCATTCAAACCGACACGCCAGGCACCCTCAAGCTTACAGGCAGCAAATGGACGATTGTTAGTCCGGCTAAAATCAGTTTTAGTTAAGCCATAATCAATAAACCTGTCATGACATCATCCGAATATTTAGACGATCAGATAAAAGATAAAATTCTCGAAAATGGCGGTGATATTAACATTACCGATTATCCGTATCTCATCAAAGCAGCCGAAGCATTGGGCTTAAGCCAAACCGATTTGGCAAGGCGAATCGGTAAAGTGTTCGATACCATTGACTGGCTGCCGTATCGCCGTATTGATAAGTTGTTAGAACCTTTCCTGGAAAAAGGGATTATGCTGGAAAAAGAAGCGAACGAAATCATTCAATCTTTTGAAAACGATTTAACCCGCCCAGAGGTAATTAACTATATTGTGGTTACCATCAAAAGACGTGATTTCCGTCCGCGTGAAAAAAATTCGTTCGAGGCTGATTCGTTTAAAAATATATGGGCAACAGAGGAAGGGTATAAAAAATATTTGCGGGATTTAATAGTGGTAGAATGGTTGGATGAAAAAGCGAATTCGCTCGCCGATATGGGTAGCATTATGTATCATAAGCCGGAAGATGCAAAATACTTTTTACGCAACACAAACTATCTTGTTCCCAACGTAACTATGCTTACAAAAAGCCCTTCCAAAGCTGATGAATTTTCAAAGATCATAGAAGGCGAACCGAACCCCGATAAGCGTTACCTGAAAGTGATGTATCGACTGAACCGCGAATTGCCTTTCCGTTTAGCGGGCAATGATTATACAGACATCCGTTCTTTGTTTGATAAAACGGCAACCGACTATGCGTCGTTTACATCTGTTTCAGAACGATATGGCGAGGGGCTTATTCATATTTGGCTGAACGAAACCGATCCTATCAACAGTGATAAATTAACAAGAGACTACGATTATAATAGTTACCTGAAATTCCTGTATAAAGTAAATAATCAACATCCGTTTTATATCCTTGGAAAACGGTTCGCTACACCTGAACAATTAGCGCAGGCAGCCACAACAGAAGCTCCTTTGTGGACTCAAATAGCAGAATCTGTTGCAAACGCCCAGCTGCAACTCTGGCTGGCAGGCCTTGGCAGGCAAGACCAAGTTTCCTTGCTCACAGAAAAAATAAAGGTAATTCAGTCTGCTTTCTTTTATACAGAAGAAGAGAAGGGATTGGCAACCACCCAGGCGTTTATCCAGATTGTGGACAATACCATTCAGAATCCTCATATTGCAACCCATCCTGCTCAGATACAATTACTATCCATCGAAGGCAGCAAAACGCTAACGGTTATTCTGCAGATACAGCTTCAAAACGCCGGATTTACAAAAGCGCATGTTTTTCTTGATAAGCAGCCAGACGGCATTAGCTTTAGTGATAACAGCTTTGTATTCTGGAGTCAGGGAGGCTTCATCACGCATACACTTTATATCACTTTAGAGGCTTTACAACTGGTGAAAGACAAAGTGTACGATATGAAAATTTTGATAGAAACAGAATTTGAAAACTTATCAGTTCCTTTTCAGATAAAAGTGATTTTTCCAAAAAAAGCTTACCTGTTGCAGGTATTGAAGTATGCGTTGTTTGGATTCTTGTTTTTTGCAATAATCAGATACTTCATCGGTGTGATAACAGGAAACAATTCGTGGTTTTTATCGGCTTTAGATAACTTCAGTTATCGCAATAATTACTTCGCTTATTTTATTGGTTTGGTACTTTTGTTAAGTGGCATGATCGGGTCTGTCTTTTTAATCAGAAAAATTGAAAAGATATGAGAAAAATCATTGTAGCTATTGTGCTTATTGTAATAGCCGCTTCACTAAAAGATTCGTTCCGTTATTCCGAATTTGTAATCGTTTTGGACTTGTTTTTTATTGGTGCAATTATTTATTTAATTGCAGCCTTGATTGGTTTTGTTAGAAAAGGTACCGGCAATTATTCACAAAAATTAAAAGGCAATTTGATAAATACAAACATAGCTCAACCTGCAAAAAATAATATTCCCGCACAACAGCTGGTAAATAACAAAAGCTTGTTTAGAAAATATTGGCTCCAGTTTTTTCTTATCATAATTGTCATTGTTTTCTTCGCTAAAGAATGGTTGGGAAAAGTAAGTTATGAAGGGCTTTTTTTTATAGATAACCTGGTAAAGTTTTCTGTTTCTTTTCCGCCCATTCTTGCGTGGGGATTGCTGGGCTTGTTGTTCGGCGTTATCTATGGCAGCTTTACAGCCTGGAAAAAATACAAGCTTACCGCCATCATAAACGTAATACCCATTGGTATTTTTGTCCTTTGCATTACTATCTTGTTTTTAGTTAATAAACCGCTCAGTTCTCGGCCTGATATAGCTGTTCATAAAATGCAAACGATGTATGCTTATCAATTAGCAAGGATAGAAAACAGTGATGAGAGCTTTGATAAAAACATAGTGTATAAAACGGAGTCTTTAATAGATGATAACAACAGCACTGCCTGGATAACCGATATATCAAAAGCAGACGCCAACAAAGAAGTTGTTTTTACTTTTAACGGTATAGAAAACTATGCAGACAAAAACCTGCAGTGCATTGGTTTCAGAATTAAAAACGGTTACGATAAATCGCCCCAGCTTTGGGCGAATTTTGCACGGGTGAAAGAATGTTTGATTGCTTACAATGGAACTTTTATTTCCGGGGTTACTGTTTCTGATAACAGCGATTATCAGGACATCAAAATAACGCCAATATCAATCAATGTGAATGATAAATTCAGTATTAAAATCAATTCTGTTTATCCCGGAAAAAAGTATGCAAACCGGGTTGCCATAACAGAACTGATTCCGATTGTTCAATATGAAAACTTCTGACCGGGGATAGGAATTTTTGTATATTATAAATACAATTCAGTAAATAAAAATTCAGATTAGTTCATTCAACGAATGATGAAGACGTATTTTTAATCGTTTATGTACATCACTGAAGTCATTCAAACACTCGAAAGCTATGCGCCTTTGTCTTATCAGGAAAGTTATGATAATGCGGGCTTGCTAACCGGCAATCCGGCGTGGCAATGCACCGGCATCATTTGTACGCTGGATGCAACAGAAGCTGTGGTGAATGAAGCAATTGCAAAAAGCTGCAACTTAATTGTTGCTCATCATCCTATTATTTTCGGCGGCTTAAAAAAATTGACCGGAAAAAATTATGTAGAGCGAACAGTTATCGATGCTATTAAAAATGATATTGCCATTTATGCCATTCACACCAATTTAGATAATGTGCACAATGGCGTAAGCCAGCGCATGGCAGAGCAACTGGGTTTGCAACATTGCAAAGTGTTAGAGCCTAAAATGGGCTTGCTAAAAAAGCTATACACTTATGTTCCGGTTGAAGATGCAGAAAAGGTAAAGACCGCTTTGTTTGCTGCCGGTGCAGGAAACATTGGCAACTACAGCGAGTGCAGTTTTAACAGCGAAGGCCTGGGTACTTATAAACCATCTGAAAATACGAACCCATACATCGGTGAAAAGGGAAAACGTGCCGAAACAAAAGAGATAAAATTGGAAGTGATTTTTGAAACTTATCGTCAACAGCAAATTATAAAAGCATTGCTGCAGTCGCATCCTTATGAAGAAGTGGCGTATGATATTGTTTCGCTCGATAACGCTTATCAAAACGTTGGCAGCGGCATTATGGGTGAACTCGAAACAGAATTAAGTGAAGAAGCTTTCCTGCAACATCTTGCGCAAACCTTTCAGTTGCGGGTTATCAAACACACAAAATTGTTCAATCGAAACGTTAAAAAAATTGCGCTTTGCGGCGGCTCAGGTTTGTTTTTGCTCAAAAAAGCCATTGCTCAAAAAGCCGATGTTTACATTACTTCCGATATAAAATACCACGAGTTTTTCGATGCCGATAATCAAATTATTTTAATGGACATTGGCCATTGGGAAAGCGAGCAGTTTACCATTGATTTGTTATACGATGTTTTACGGTCGAAATTTCGTAACTTTGCCGTCCTTAAAACCGGAACGAAAACAAATCCGGTGGAGTATTTTGTGAATGGTGAGTAGTGAGTGCTGAGTAATGATTTTTTACTTACAAATCACAGATCACAAATCTAAAATCATAATTTAAAATATGCCCGCAGTTAAAGAATTTTCAGTGGAAGAAAAATTAGCTTCCTTAATCAAATTGCAAAAAATTGATTCGAAATTAGACCAAATACAAATATTAAGAGGCGAGCTTCCGATGGAAGTAAGCGACCTGGAAGATGAGATACAAGGCTTAACCAGCCGTAAAAACCGCATTGAAGAAGAGATCAATGGTATCAACGATTTCATCGAGCAAAAAAGAAGCGCTATAAAAGAAGCGGCTGAACTGGTAAAGAAATACGAAAAGCAAAGCGAAGCAGTAAAAAACAACCGTGAGTTTGAAGCCATCAATAAAGAAATTGAGATGCAGCAACTGGAAGGCAAACTGGCTGAAAAACACATTCGCGATGCCAATGAAGAACTGACAGAAAAAGCTCGTCAGTTAGAAAACGCTAACAAGCAAATTGATAACAAAGAAACGTTGCTGAATAACAAAAAAAGCGACCTCGAAAAGATCATTGCTGAAACCGAAAAAGAAGAAGCCCACTTCAACGAACTGGCACAGCAAGCGCGCAAAGGCATGGATGAAAGATTGCTGTATTCGTACGACCGCATCCGCAAAAGCTATCGCAATGGATTGGCTGTTGTGCCGGTTGATCGCGATGCCTGTGGAGGTTGCTACAACGCTATTCCGCCGCAAAAACAAAGCGAAATCAAACAGCGCAAAAAAGTAATGGTTTGCGAGAACTGCGGTCGCATTCTGGTAGATGATGATTTAAATAATGCGTTAGAAGTTGCATAATAAAAATTTATTAAAAGGAACGAAAAAGGGTGCAATTGCACCCTTTGTTTTTAATAAGAAATGAGGTAATGAAACATGCCCTTTTTGTTCTTGTACTCTTGTTGATTTCCCTTTTTGGTTTTGCACAAAAAGTGTATGATTTTACGCCCGTTTGCAAAGAGGCTTATCAAAACATTACCAGCCTCAAACTAAGCACCGGCGAGCGTTTGCTAGGGGAAGCCAGAAAGCAAAACAGCAACAATCTCATTCCCGATTTGCTGCAGAGTTATATTGATTTCTTCATTGTTTTTTTTAATGAAGATCCTGCCGAATATAAAGCGAAAAAAGAAGCCATTGAAAATCGAATTGATGACTTAAAAGATGGCGATGAAAGCTCGCCTTATTACAATTACTGTTTGGGTGTGGCTTACCTGCACAAGGCGATGATTGCTATTAAATTCAATGAGCGGTTCACAGCTCTCTTTGCGTTTAAAAAAGCATTTTCTTACATCAAAGACAACCGGAAACAATACCCCAATTTTTTACCCGATAACATGGTGTATGCGCCAATGCAGGTGCTTGCCGGTTTGATACCCAACAGCTATAAAGGCATTGCAGCGTTTTTGGGAATCAAAGGCTCGGTAAACGGCGGAATGCAGATGTTGCGCAATTTTGTGAACAGCAACGATTCATCAGCACAGTTCTTTTTTAATGAAGCCGCTTTTTATTATTGCTATCTCCTTTTTTACATTCAAAACAAACCTGAAGAAGCCTTTGCTTTTATCAAACAAAAAAAGTTAGATGTCGTAAACAATCATTTGTTTGCTTACATGACGGCAAATCTTGCCTTGAATAATAAGCAGGCAGAATGGGCAAAGAGCATCATTCTCGCACGCAATCCTTCGCCTGATTATATAGCCATTCCGATGTGGAATTATGAGATGGCTTTTATTAAAATGGATCATTTGGAACTGGCAGAAGCGGCGGCTGATTTTGAGCTATTTCTTCGCACATTCAAAGGAAGCTTTTATGTGAAAGATGCATATCAAAAATTGAGCTGGTGTTATTACCTGCAGGGCAATTTGCCGGCTGCCAGGAAAGCCGTGCAATTGTTATTACAACGCGGCAACACCGTTTCTGATGCTGATAAACAGGCACAACGGGAAGCGAAAACCGGTGTGTTTCCAAACGCATTGTTGTTAAAAGCAAGATTATTAAATGATGGCGGTTATAACAAAGAAGCACTGGCAATATTGATAGGAAAAACAACCAATGATTTCGCGAAGCCGGAAGAAAAATTAGAGTTCAACTATCGCGTGGCACGTATTTATGATGATATGGGAAGAGATGATGAAGCCATTGCTGCCTACCGTGCTGCCATTGCCTTAGGAAGAAACAGTACCGAGTATTTTGCTTCGCGTGCGGCATTGCAGATTGGCGGTATTTACGAACGCAGAGACAATAAGGAAGAAGCTATCAAATATTATCAGGAATGTATTGATATGGACGATCATGATTATAAAGATTCTATTGATCAAAAAGCAAAAGCCGGCATTGCAAGATGCAAGGGAGAATAAGCTGTGAGTTATTAGCTCAGCTACGAGCTTTTAGCTACAGGCAATAAGCTACAAGGTGCGAATAGTAAAAAAGTGGCAAAAACAAAATTACTTAAAGCTCGTAGCTCATAGCTTGCCTCTTGAACCTTGCATCTTGCTTCTTATCTTTAACCCGTTTTATTTTCACCATATATGAAAGCACAAAACATACTGGAACTCATTGGCAACACGCCGCATGTTCGCGTAAACAAACTGTTTCCTGCCAACATAGAAGTGTGGACAAAACTGGAACGCGCCAACCCTGGCGGCAGCATTAAAGATCGTATTGCACTGGCAATGGTAGAAGATGCCGAACACAGGGGTATACTGAAAAAAAACAGCACCATCATCGAGCCGACATCAGGCAACACGGGTATTGGTCTTGCGTTGGTAGCTGCGGTAAAAGGCTATCAACTGATATTGGTAATGCCGGAAGGTATGAGTGTAGAACGGCGCAAACTGATGAGTGCTTATGGGGCTACCTTCGAATTGACGCCGCGGGAAAAAGGCATGAAAGGCGCGATAGAAAGAGCCAAAGAAATGGTGGCTTCAATGCCCGATGCATGGATGCCGCAACAGTTTGACAATCCTGCGAATGTGGAAATTCATGTAAAAACAACAGCTGCAGAAATTTTGAAAGATTTTCCGGAAGGCTTTGATTATATGATTACCGGTGTGGGCACAGGTGGTCATATTACCGGTGTAGGAAGAGTTTTAAAGCAGCATTTTCCCCACATTAAAGTATTTGCTGTTGAGCCGGAACTATCACCCGTTATCAGTGGTGGCATAGCAGGGCCGCATCCCATTCAGGGTATCGGTGCGGGTTTCATTCCGCATAATTTAGATACATCCGTTTTGGATGGTGTCATTCAAATTAATAAAGAAGAGTCGTTCGATTATACCAAACGTGCTGCTAAGGAAGAAGGCGTTTTTGGCGGCATTTCAAGTGGCGCAACCCTGGCGGCACTCGCTAAAAAATTGCCCGACATTAAAGAAGGCAGCCGTGTGTTATTGTTCAATTACGATACCGGCGAACGATATTTAAGTATTGAAGGATTGTATTAGGAAGCTGCGAGCTATGAGCTTCGAGCTTTTAGCCGTAAGCTGCAAGTGAAAAATAAAAGTATTTAAAAGCATATATCTCGAAGCTCAAGCTTATAGCTCGCAGCTCAAATGTTTATAAATTATGGACAACGCAATAGAAAAAACACATTGTTTAATTATCGGTTCAGGACCGGCCGGATATACGGCAGCTATTTATGCAGCCCGCGCTAACCTGAAGCCTATTTTATACCAAGGCATTCAGCCTGGTGGGCAGTTAACCATTACCACCGAAGTTGAAAATTATCCCGGCTATCCCGAAGGCATACAAGGACCCGAAATGATGATCAATTTTGAAGCGCAGGCAAAGCGCATGGGCGCTGATATTCGCTATGGTTTGGCAACAAAAGTTGACTTTAGCAATGGCACGCACAAAGTGGAAATTGATGAGCACAAATGGATAGAAGCCGATGCTGTAATTATATCAACCGGCGCTTCTGCTAAGTGGCTGAACATTGAAAGCGAACAACGCTTAAACGGTTATGGTGTAAGTGCCTGCGCCGTGTGCGATGGTTTCTTTTTCAGAGGTAAAGAATTGGCTATTGTAGGCGCGGGCGATACGGCTTGCGAAGAAGCGATTTATCTTTCTAAACTGGCAACCACCGTTCACATGATTGTGCGCAAAGGCGAGAACGGAATGCGCGCCAGCAAAGTGATGCAGGATCGCGTGAAGAATACCGACAATATAAAAATTTACTGGAACAGCGAAACCGATGAAGTGCTGGGCGATAAAAAAGTGGATGGCGTTCGCATTAAAAATATACAAACCGGCGAGTTGCAAACCGTTCCGGTAAGTGCGTTTTTTGTTGCCATTGGTCATCATCCCAACAGTGATATATTCAAAGGCATTTTGAATATGGATGAAGCAGGCTATATTCAAACCATTCCCGGCACTTCCAAAACCAATATAGAAGGCGTTTTTGCTGCTGGCGATGTGCAGGATAAAATTTACCGGCAGGCGGTTACGGCAGCGGGCAGCGGTTGCATGGCAGCGTTGGATGCAGAGCGATATTTGAGTGAGAAGGGATTGGTGTAAGGGAGATGAAATGAAGTAGTTTGTAGTAACTGAACAGACTTGGCAAGTTCAAAACAAGAAGTGAAATATGGAAGTACATCATCATCCGGATATTCATCACAAACCCAAGAAATGGAAAGAGTATTTTCTTGAATTCCTGATGATCTTCCTTGCCGTTAGTTTGGGGTTTCTTGCCGAGAACCTTCGTGAGCACATGACAGAGAGAGCAAAGGAAAAACAATACATTGAGGGGTTTATACGCAATCTAAAAGATGATACGGCTAACTTACATCATGTGATTGAATTTAATAAGCGACAACTGAAAGGATTAGATACTTTGTTGAAGCTTTCTCACGCAAATATGGATGTTGATTCCAACCGCAAATCGTTTTATTTAGCCATACACTATTGTTATAATTCATCTACTTTTAAAAGCAATGATGCTACCTTACAGCAATTAAAAAGTACGGGTGATTACAGGCTGATTGAAAAAGATCATGTAGTTGACAGTCTCACAAAATATGATGTCGACATGAATAATGTTTATAGCCAAGGTGGATTTTACGAAGCTTATTTCAAAGAAATTATGGCAAGGCTTGATGAGTTGATTGACGTATCTGTTCTGATAGATACAAAGGAAGAAATGAAATATAAGCCACTTTCTCAACTTCAAGACAAAGAAAAGTTACGGGTGTTTTTCAATAAAGCATTTCTTTTTGATAATATTACTGATTCGTACATCAAGTATAACTTACAACCACAACTTCAAAATGCAAATCGCTTGATTATATTTCTTAAAAATGAGTATAATATCAAAGATTAAAAAATCATCAAAACCAAACTTACTATCATGAAACCAATCGCAATCTTTGTTTTTGCAGCTTTTTTCTTTTACCAAAGCAACGCCCAACTCACCGCCACACAATATTCTCTTTCTAAAAAAACAGTTCACGCGATTAGATAGCTTGTTGCAAAAGCCATAGACAGCAACTGGATGGCGGGTGCCGTAGCTTACATTGTGCAGGATGGTAAACCGGTTTACAACAAAGCGTTTGGTTTTGCCGATAAAAGCGCTAACCAGAAAATGCAAACCGACAACATCTTTCGCATTGCATCGCAAACCAAAGCCATTACATCTGTTGCGGCGATGATGTTGTACGATGAAGGCAAACTCAAACTAACCGATCCGGTTTCTAAATACATTCCCGGTTTTGCGCATCCGAAAGTGGTGGCTTCTTTTAACGCGCAGGATTCAACATACACCACCGTTCCTGCAAAAAGAGAAATCACTATACACGATTTATTAACGCATACTTCGGGCATTGATTATGCCGGCATTGGCTCTGATAAAATGAAAGCCATTTATTTTAAAGCCGGTCTGAAACCTGGCTTTGGCAGCGATACCATGCAGTTAAAAAACATGGTTGATTTGCTGGCTACACAGCCGTTGTTAACCAACCCGGCGAAAAGTTTACGTACAGTTTAAGCGTTGATGTGTTGGGCAGAATTGTAGAGATTGTTTCGGGAATGCCATTCGATAAATTTTTCAAAACGCGCATTTTTCAGCCGCTTGGCATGAACGATACTTATTTTTATTTGCCGAAAGAAAAATGGAGCCGGTTGGTAAAAGTTTATACGGTTGATTCAACAGGAAAAATGGTAGAAGTAGAAGGGCAATTTAAAACGTTTTCCGATTATCCCTTGTTGCCAAACGGAACTTATTTCGCAGGTGGCGCGGGCTTAAGTTCAACGGTTGCCGACTATGCAAAATTCTTACAAATGATGTTGCAGGATGGCGAGTATAGGGGCAGGCAATTGCTAAAACCAGCCACAGTAAAACTGATGACAAGCAACCAGATTGATACCATCAGTTTGGGTAAAGATAAATTTGGTTTGGGCTTTGAAATTAGCACCGCAGCTAATGAAAAAGAAACCGGAATATCGGAAGGAAGCTTTTCGTGGGGCGGTTATTTCAACACCATTTATTGGGCTGATCCAAAGCGAAATTTAATTGGCGAATTGTTTTTGCAGGAATCTAATGTGCCGCACGGTTACGTAACCAACGACTTTAAAAAATTAGTGTATAAGCCATGATTTTTTGAACCACAAAGACACAGAGAACGAAAAGGTTCACAAAGAACAAGAAAAAACTTTGTGTAACTTCTTCTCTTCGCGTCTTTGGTTCAATAACTCTTTATTATTAATTCTTCCTTATGCTCACTATTCAATTGCTCAAGCTTCCGTTTTATGCATATCACGGCGTGTATGAAGAAGAAAAAAAATTGGGTGGCGAGTATGAAGTAACTGTTCTGGTTCGTTATACTGAAACGAAAATGCCAGTGCTGCACATTAGCGAAACGGTTGATTATGTTTCGGTATACAATATCATCAAACAACACATGCAGCAGCCACGCGCTTTATTAGAAACAGTTGCCACCACATTGGCGCAGGATATTTTTTTAGCGTTTAGTGAAGTGGAAGAAGTGAGTGTTGAAATTATTAAAAAACATCCGCCCGTGCCCAACTTTGCAGGTAGTGTAGGAGTGAAGTGGGAAGGGAAACGGAGCTTCTGGTAAGAGGATGAAAAGCTGATGAGCAAATGGTATGATAAACACAGTTGGAATAATCAGCTTTTTGCTGTAAAAACAAACATTGACTATAAGAACAAATTTTCACAGCATGAATAAGATACTATGGATTGGAATAATGAGTTTGTTTTTGCCCCTTTTTTTATTTGCCCAAAGCGCAGATGAGCAATTACAAAAAGCGGCCGATTTGTATAAACAATTTAAAGAAGCCGAAGCATTAGATGCTTACAAAAGTGTTTTATCTACTGATGCAAACAATATGACGGCGTTGGTAAAGTGCGCTGAATTGAGCAGTTCGCTTGGCAAAAAACAAAGTGATAAAAACAGCCGCGACAATTATTATTCTGGCACCAAACAATATGCTGATAAAGCCTTAGCAGCAAATGCAAACAGTGCAGATGCTTATTATTTGCAAGCCCTTTCTTATGCTAATCTTTCGCAAACAGAAGATGAAAACAAAAAAGTTGTAGAAGATGTAAACCTTATGAAAGCCAATATTGATAAGGGTTTGGCAATTGCTCCCAGCCATGCCAGGCTCAATTACATGGAGGGCAAATGGCATTTGGAAATGTTGAGTTTGAACTGGTTTAAAAAAGCGGCTTTGAAAACGTTTTATGGCAAAGGCCTGCAAAAGCCGGATATTGATTCAGCCATTTTTTATATGGAAAAATGTAAAAAGACAGAGCCTTATTTTGTTCAAAACTATCTTGACCTTGCCAAAGCATACGAATTGAAAAAACGTCCGACGGATGAAATAGATGTGCTCAATCAGTTGGTAAAATTACCCAACCGCACCGCCGATGATGCTGCCCTGAAAAATGAAGGAAAGAAAATGTTGCAAAGCTTAGAATAGAACACGGATGATATGGACTTCATATACCGATTTGCGGGATTTAATATTGAATAAGTAAGATTGAATATTGTTATAAAACCAAAATTACTTCATCAATATCCCAACCATCACATTTATCTAATAATCCCGGTTCAGATAACAAAAAAGCTTTGCAAACTATCATTTACAAAGCTTTAAGTAATAAGTAAGTTGAATCAATTACATGAGGTTCATGGCCTTAGTAAAATAAGTAAGCGTTCCAGGCAGAGCCAGCCAAAAAAACTTGCGCGACCCGCCAACATCAGCCAGCATGAGAATTAAAATTGCCAGCCATATAAAGCACCACAACCAGTATTTTGAAGAAGAGGTTCTTGATTCTATTTCATCCATAACATAATTTTTGTGCAAAAATAAAACACCAAAAAATAAGTAGAGCAATTTTATTTGCCGGTAAAGGTTTGCTTGTACAAATCCATTGCGTCGGTTACAATTTGTAAAGCTTTCTTTTTGTCGCCAAACTCTTCCACCTTCACGCTTTTGTTTTCAAGCGTTTTGTATTCTTCAAAAAAATGGCGCATTTCATCAAAAAAATGCTTTGGCAATTCTTCAATGTTGTTGTAGTAATTGATAGAAGGATCGTGCGCAGCCACAGCAATAATTTTATCATCGGCTTCACCACCATCCATCATTTGCATCACACCAATCACCCTGGCTTCTACCAAACACATTGGCGTGATACTAATGAGCGAAAGCACCAAAATGTCAAGCGGGTCTTTATCGTCGCCATAAGTGCGCGGAATAAAGCCATAGTTAGCCGGATAATAAAACGATGAGTAAATCACGCGGTCTAATCTCAACAAACCTGAGGGTTTATCAATTTCATATTTGGCGCGTGAGCCTTGCGGAATTTCAATTACGGCATTTACAACTTCGGGTGCGTCTTTGCCGTAATCTATTCCATGCCAGGGATGTAGTACATTGGTTGTAATCACGTGTAACAATTATTTTGTAGTGAATGATAATCTTAAAGAAGATTTATTTAAGCTGCCAAAGGTAAGCATACGAATGAAAAGAGGGTGATTTATAAAAGAGAGGATGCGCGTTTGGTTTTGCACATATTTGATGATTCAGGAATGACGGTATCAAACCTGTTTTTCAAGCTTCAACGAAACAATTCAGCCGCAATGCCATCTGCCAACAGCTTCCCTTTTCGGGTTAAAACCAAATGGTTGTTGATGTAATTTACATTGCCACTTACAATATGCTTTTTGGCATCTTTAATAATGCTGGCTGCTTCGGTATCACTCCAGATATGGGCAATATAAGATAAGGAAGTGCCCTGCATGGTGCGCAGCGAGGTCATAATATATTCATTCAATTGTTGCTGCGGTGTTAGATATTCAATTTCAAAAGGCACTTCACCCCCTTTGATGGAAGTGATATACAAGGCATTGTTAGCTACATTCCATTGCCGGCTCACTTTATTAAACGAATGTGCCGAAGGTCCTAACCCAATATAAGGCTTGCCTTGCCAGTAGCTGCTGTTGTGTTTGCTTTGAAAACCCGGCTTTGCAAAGTTTGAAATTTCGTAGTGCTCGTAACCGGCTTCACGCAGACGCTTGACAAGGATTTCAAAATGAACGCTTTGTTTTTCTTCGTCAACGGGGGCTACTTTTTTTTCCTGTATCAGGTGGTGCAAAGCCGTTTTGGGTTCCACCGTTAGCGCATAACAGGAAAGATGCGGAACACCCAATGTCATGGCCTGCTCAATGTTTTGTATCCATTGTTCGTTGCTTAAGGTGGGCGTTCCATAAATCAAATCAATGGATAAATTGTAAAATCCGGTTTTTTTAGCCAATTGAATGCAGCGCAGAGCCTGCTGGGCGTTGTGAGCGCGGTTCATCCATTGCAGATCGGCATCCCGGAATGATTGAATGCCAATGCTTAAACGATTGATTCCAACCGACTTCCACTCCAACAAACTATCAATGTTAATGTCGTCGGGGTTGGCTTCCAGCGTAATTTCTGCATCGGGCAAAATGCTGAAATTAGTACGAAGTTTTTCCAGCAGCGTTCGCAAATGAGTAATGGTTAACAAACTTGGCGTACCGCCGCCAATATAAACAGTGGTAACTTTTTCTCTATTATAGTATTTACGCAATTTCGCTTCCATACCAATGGCGTACATCATTTCGTTTACCAGTAGTGTATTGGTTGAGAAATGAAAGTTGCAGTAATGGCAGGCTTTCTTGCAAAAAGGAATGTGAACATAAATACCCGCCATAAAAATGTAAACCTAATTTTGTGTATGGCTTTTATGCGCCAGTACCGGATTTTAATTTTGTTTCAGTTTGTGTTTTTCACCGGTTGTATTACGCAACAACTGTCTGCACAAAAGAATTGCACATTATCAGTGCGTTTTGTAGATACTATAACGTCAAATTCGTTGCAATCATTATCTTTTACTCCTCTTTTTCCTACAAAAGAAGCCTGTCTTCGTTACGTGCAACAATTGCCTGATGCACTGAAAGCAAAAGGCTTTCTGTCAGCGTCTGTTGATTCGGTGAAGGAAGACAGCAGCAACGTAATCATTCATTTGTTTTTGGGCAAAAGATACACATGGAATCGTTTATCGCTTGATAGCAATACATCCGCCATTTTAACTTTACTTCATTACAATGTGCATGCCTTCAACAACGAGCCTTTCAATCAGGAAAAAGTGGACGCAATTTATAGTAAAGTTTTAGATTTTTGCCAAAATAGGGGCTATCCTTTTGCAAAAATTCAATTGCAGAATATTATAATGGAGGATTCTTCCATTAGCGCCACTCTTTCTCTTGATAAATCGTTTCCTTATTATATTGACAGCATCCGGATTTTGGGCAAAACCAAACTATCGCAGGATTTTATTCACCGCTATTTAAACATGGCGCCGCACGAGCTTTACAACGCCGAAAAATTGAGTACGATTGATGCGCGGCTTGCTGAATTGTCGTACCTCAAACAATCGCAGCCCTGGAGTGTTACGATGCTAAACGATAAAGCCATTTTAAATTTATACCTCGCTCCCAAACAAAGTAACCAGATTGATGTAATTGCGGGTTTTTTACCCGCGAATCAACAAGTGGGAGGTAAGCTTTTAGTAACCGGGCAGGCAACCATCAATTTGAAAAATGCATTTGCCACCGGCGAAACCATCGGCGTTGATTGGCAACAACTGCAAGCCAGATCGCCACGATTGAATTTGCTGTTTCAGCGGCCTTACCTGTTTCATTCGCCGCTCGGTTTCGATTTTAATTTCGAGTTGTATAAGCGCGATTCTTTTTTTGTAAACATCAATGCTTATTTTGGTTTACGATACAATTTTACAGCCCGTCAAACCGCAACTTTGTTTTTGCAAACAGCATCATCGCGCTTGTTAAGTGTTGATACCAATACCATTATTCTTACCAAAGCTTTACCTTTGGAAAGCGACCTTAGCTCGGTATGCCTTGGACTGGATTATCGCTTTACCAATACCGATTATTCACTCAATCCGCGTCGTGGCAATGAACTGTTTTTTACCCTGAGCGCAGGCAGCAAAACCGTACAAAAAAATACCACGATAACAGGCATAAAAGATACATCATTCAACTGGGCGAGCTTGTACGATACGGTGCAACTCAAAAGCTATCGGTTAAAAGCTGTAATCAGCGCAGCACATTATATTGCAATAGGAAAACAGGCAACACTGAAAGCCGCACTGAACGCGGGTTTGCTGCAAAGCCCGACTTATTATGTAAACGAAATGTTTCAGATTGGCGGCTTTAAATTGTTGCGTGGTTTTGATGAGGAAAGCATTTATACAAATCGTTATGCAGTTGCCACTTTGGAGTATCGGTATTTGCTGGCGCAGAACTCATATTTTTATGTATTTACCGATGATGGTTATGCGCATTATCAAAGCACCATCACTTCATTTTCGCACACTTATTTTGGTGCTGGTTTTGGGTTGGCGTTTGAAACCAAAAGCGGCATTTTTAATATTAGTTATGCCGTAGGAACAAGAAACGATGCTGCGTTAAATTTTCAGCAATCGAAAATTCATTTGGGATTTGTAACTGTGTTTTAAAAAACCATTCCTTTTTGTAAGGAGTAATCATTCAGTTTTGCATCCTTACATACTATAAACATACAACTTAACGCGAGTTTGGTTTAAGCGGCT
Organism: uncultured Chitinophagaceae bacterium; assembly: GCA_963847085.1. Taxonomy (GTDB): domain Bacteria; phylum Bacteroidota; class Bacteroidia; order Chitinophagales; family Chitinophagaceae; genus Ilyomonas. Next base: position 560,321 of record CAWJYO010000009.1, read on the forward strand.
AAAGTAAGTTGCTTAGAAGTTTCGATTTGCAGGTTGAGAGAAGGCTTTTTGGGAAAGAAAGAGTAGGCAGCCAGTGTGGCCATTATATTAAAAAGGAAGCCATTGACAGAGCGATGTCTGGCAGGCTCAGGCTTGCGGGATATATCCTTTATCGCCAAAGAGCTTACTAAAAATATTGTCTGTAAGGCTTTTCATCCCCTTACAATTGCCGTCATTTATAATCAGATGAAGTGTAAAGCCGTAGAACCACCATCCCATAGAAGTAGAACCTCTTTGTGCAACAGGTTTACATACTTTATGCTGATGAATGCGTTTTTCATGGCACACCTTTAAATGGGTTTTGAGTCAACAAAGCTGATGCCTGCGGACGTTGCCCTACAAGACAGGTCTTTACAAACAACATCATTGGTACATTGGCTGTGTAGGTTGTTGCCGTTCTATAAACCTGTTATAGGAAAGCAGGTTAGAAAAACAATCCTTCAAATGAATCACTATTATGTCTGGATCTGACAGAGAGGCATCCCTGTTGCGGTGCTTTGCTTCACCCTTTTCTAAGCGGTAGAGAGTAATAGAACCTGACAATTCTTTGCAAGAATGATCTGCCGGAACAAAGAGGTCAATAACTTTATCTTTAAGCATAAAGTAGGTTTTATGGTATGATCTGTCGTTACTTCATAGACAATAAAACCACCTTGTTTGTTCTATCTCATCCCAAATTTACATTACAATAAATAAAGTTTCGTTGATAGGAAATTCAATGGGCGGATACTGGGCATTGCTATTTGCATTAGTTTATCCCGAAAGGGTTTCCAAAATTGTATTGATTGGAGAACCCGCTGCAAGTTCGCCTTATGGCTCCGGGCCTTCTGCGCCGCCTGCTGATAATAAATCCTTCTCTGCAAGGTATTACGAATCTTTATCAATTTCTTCTTGTTGCCAACATAAACAATGTTGCTAAAGAAATGCTGGAAGCCGATTGAGCAGATGCTAAAATGCCAGGAGCTGCTGTTGCATGGGACACAATGGTTGACCAATTTAAAAAGAATCCGGATTTAGGTACTTATGCTTACGACCCGAATTAAAAAACCTAAAGCCTGAAACACTTTTTATTTGGGGTGAGAAAGAAAAATTCGGGCCTCCGAAATTAGGACAAGAAATGGCTGTCGTTATTCCACATGCAAAATGCGAAGTGGTGGCTGATGCAAGTCATAGCGTTTGGCTTGATCAGTTAGAACAATGTGCCGCATTAACAAAAGCATTTTTGAACGGCTGATTAGAGAACTTGATTTGAATCATTTGTAAATTCAATCAAATAATTGTAAAAAAAAAGAACGAGTTTAAATCATTTAATATGAGACGAAGATGGTGTCGGCTTTTATGCAAACACCAACTCTCTGTCACTATTAATTTTTTGCATTAAAAATTCTTTCAAACTCAAATCTTCATCCAAGTCTTGCCAATGGATGCCGGTTCCGTTTGCAATAAGTTTAAATTTTTGCAATGATTCAAGACTTGCATTTTGTAAAGTTGTAAATCGTGAAAGACGAACATTCAGAAAATGATCATTGTTTAAATAAACATACATACTATCCCTATCAGGATTGATTTGTAAAGATTCTATTCGTAAGCCTTCATCAAAAATGAGCTTCTCAATCGAATCATATCTGTTATGTGAAGTATTCATTCCAATTTATTTTTAAATAGTTCTACCTTTTAATTCCTTAACGGCTTTCCTGTTTTCAACAAATGCTGTATGCGTTCCAATGTTTTTCTCTCGCCGCACAGAGATAAAAAAGCTTCGCGTTCCAGGTCTAATAAATATTGCTCGCTCACTAAGCTCTGCTCACTTAAATCACCACCACACATCACATACGCCAGCTTGCGTGCTATTTTGCCATCGTGTTCGGAAGCGTAACCGGCGCGTTGCATTCCATTGATACCCGCATACAAAGCACCCAATGCCGAACGTCCCAATACTTTAATATCGTTACGTTGAACAGGCATTGTATACCCCGCATTGCTTAACTCAATCACTTTTTGTTTTGCCTCAATTATACGGCGTGCCTGGTTGATAACAATTTCATCCCTGCCTCTTTTTAAAATGCCCAGATTGTAGGCCTCAAAAGCCGAGGTGGCAACCTTGGCCGTAGCAATGGTGAGAAAGCGGTTTTTTAAAGTGATAGTTTCGGGTTCATCTTCGTGCATTTCATCGGCTGCGCGCAACACAAATTCTTTAGTGCCGCCGCCCGCGGGAATCACGCCAATACCCGCTTCCACCAAACCAGCGTAGGTTTCTGCCGCAGCACAAACGGCATCAGCATGAAGCGTTATTTCGCAGCCGCCCCCCAATGCCAGACCATGCGGTGCCACTACTACAGGAATGGATGAATACCGAACGCGCATCATCGTTTTTTGAAAAAAGCGAATAGCAAAATCAAGTTCATCAAATTCATCTTCTATGGCATACATAAAAATCATTCCCACGTTCGCACCTGCACTGAAGTTGGCACCATCGTTGGCTATCACCAATCCTTTATAATTTTTTTCGGCAACATCAATGCTCCTATTTACCGCTTCCAGCACTTCGCTGCCAATGCTGTTCATCTTTGTGTTCCATTGCAAAGCCAATACATCATCACCAATATCATACAAACTGGCATTGCTATTTTTCCAAACTGTTTTGTCTTTATAATTCGATAAAACAATCAACGCATCACTGCCCGGAACCGGCTTGTACATTTGTGTTGCCACATCGTAATACAGCTGCTTGTTGTTTTCAGTTTTGTAGAACGAAGTGTTCCCTTTTGCCAACATTTCTTCAACCCACGGCGCAACGCTGTAACCCGCATCCTGCATAGCTTTTACGGTAGCTGCAACGCCTAAAATATCCCATGTTTCAAAAGCGCCCACTTCCCAGCCAAAGCCAGCCATCATGGCATCGTCAATTCGATACAATTCATCGCTGATTTCAGGAATGCGGTTCGCAACATAAGCGAACAGGGAATAAAACATCTGCCTGTAAAATTCGCCTGCTTTATCGGTGCCCCCAACCAACATTGGCAAGCGTTTTTTTACATCATCAATTGGCTTTGCCGCTTCCACCGTTGCCCACTTTTTTTTGGTACGCGGTGCATATTCCAGCGTTTCCAGATTGAGGGTTTGAATTTCGGTATCGCTTTTTCTTTCTTCAGGGCTTCCTTCGGTTAGGGGCAGTTTTATTTTTTTAAAGAAACCACTGCCAGTTTTATCGCCCAGCCATTTGTTTTCGATGAGCCTTTCCAGCCATGCTGGAAGTTGAAAAATATGTTTCGATTCATCGGCCGGTGCGTTCGCGGCAACGCCATTCGCAACCTTCACCAATGTATCAATGCCCACAATATCGGCAGTGCGGAACGTAGCCGATTTAGGGCGACCAACGATAGGTCCGGTAAGGGAATCCACATCATCAACCGTTAGTCCTAATTTTTGCATATTGTTGAAGATGCTCATAATACCAAACACACCCACACGATTGGCAATAAATGCTGGTGTGTCTTTGGCCAGTACGGTGGTTTTTCCTAAAAAAACATCGCCGTAATGCAGTAAAAAATCAACAACGCTTTTATCAGTTTTTTCGGTAGGAATAATTTCCAGCAACCGCAAATAACGTGGCGGATTGAAGAAGTGCGTGCCGCAAAAATGTTTCTGAAAATCATCGCTTCTTCCTTCAGCCAACATGTTGATGGGAATGCCCGATGTGTTGGATGTAATCAGCGTTCCGGGCTTTCGATATTGCTCTACTTTTTCATACACGCTTTTCTTAATATCGAGGCGTTCTACCACCACTTCAATCACCCAATCGCAAGTGGCAATGTCATTCATGTTATCTTCAAAATTGCCGGTGGTAATTCTGTTGATTACTTTGCTGTCGTACACGGGTGATGGATTGCTTTTTAAAGTAGTCTGCAATGCATCATTCACTATCTTATTGCGTTTGTTTTTGTCGTTATTTTCTATCGCATCTTTCGGCACAATATCTAACAACAATACTTGCACACCAATGCCCGCAAAAAGGCAGGCAATGCGCGAACCCATAATACCACTTCCCAATACGGCTACTTTTTTAATAGTCCTTTTCATCGTTATGAATTATGTAGTAAAAACAAATCAGGAGGAATGATAAAATACGGCAAAAACAAACAATGTTTGATTCATAAGTTGTAATGTGAGTGGTGAGTAGTGAAAGGTGAGTAAAAACAAATCTATCGTCAAACTCACTACTCACCACTCACATTTACCATTTTTGTTTTTGTTCATTTATTCTATTGCGAAGATAAGATGTGAAGATATTGGCAACCTTTTAATTTGCTGTTTAACACTTGAATTGATGAACTGTTTGTAAAACTCTTTACTACACTGCATTTCAATGTAAAATTTAGTTTATGTTTGTTATCAAAGCAACTGCAAATGGCATTAATAAAAAGCATCTCCGGGATACGTGGAACCATTGGCGGCAAGCCCGGCGACAACCTTACGCCTTTAGACATTATTAAATTTACAGCCGCTTACGGAACCTGGATTAGCCGACAGCAACAGGCCAGCAAAACCATTGTGGTAGGCAGGGATGCCCGCATCAGCGGAAGCCTAGTACAAACCCTCGTGATAAGCACATTGAATGCTATTGGCTTACATGTGATTGACATTGGTTTGACTACCACACCAACTGTAGAGATGGTGGTGGTTTGGGAAGGCGCAGCCGGTGGCATTATCATTACGGCAAGCCATAATCCTAAAGAATGGAACGCTTTGAAATTGTTAAACGATAAAGGCGAATTTATAAGTGGAGAAGATGGTGAGCAAGTGCTGCAGCTGGCTGCCAGCGAAGATTTTAGCTTTGTTGCTGTAGATAAGTTAGGCATCACAACAGCTAACAACACGTATTTACAAAAGCACATTGATGCCGTTGTAAATTATCCGTTGGTTGATAAAGAAGCGATACAAAAACGGGGTTTTAAAATTGTGGTTGATGGTATTAACAGCACAGGCGCAACGGTAGTTCCGCTCTTGTTGCAACAGTTGGGTGTTGAAAACATTATTGTTTTGAATGATGAAGTAAACGGCAAATTTGCTCACAATCCTGAACCGTTGCCACAACATCTTAGCGGGCTTTCAAAAGAAGTGAATAAGCAAGTGGCTAACCTTGGAATTGCAGTTGACCCCGATGTTGACAGGCTTTGTTTTGTGTGTGAAGATGGTACTATGTTTGGCGAAGAATATACATTGGTTGCAGTGGCAGATTATGTGTTGCAACACAGAAAAGGAAACACCGTTAGCAACCTGAGTTCAACCCGTGCACTAAAAGACATTACACTCAAACACGGCGGTGAGTATTACCCAAGTGCGGTTGGTGAAGTGAATGTGGTGAACAAAATGAAAGCCGTAGATGCAGTAATTGGAGGTGAAGGAAACGGTGGCATTATTGTACCCGATTTGCATTATGGAAGAGATGCGCTCATTGGCATTGCTTTGTTTTTAAGCTTGCTAGCCAAAAGCGGAAAAAGCATCAAACAATTGCGTCGCCATTATCCTGATTATTTTATCTCGAAAAACAAAATTGAACTGGAACAAAATGTAAACGTGCCTACTGTTTTTGAACGAATTCAAAAGAAGTACAAAAACAATCCCATCAATACCGATGATGGTTTAAAGATAGAATTTGATAATGATTGGGTACATCTGCGCACGAGCAACACCGAACCCATCATCCGCATTTATGCAGAAAGCCATTTTGAAACCACCGCCGATAATATTGCCAAGCGTTTGATGCAGGATATTAAAGAGAGTATATGAATTATTGAAGACAACTTTTGCCTTTGTGGTTCAAGCTATCATTGTAAGCGGTTCTTACTTCATCTTTTCTCTCAATCTTTCCTTCCCACCACTAAACCATTCGTCTTTTAAAATGCTTAAGATGATACTGTTTCTGCGCTTGCCGTTGAAGGTTGGTACGTTGCTCCGCAAGATTCCCTCCACTGTGCAGCCAATAGATTTCATGGCAGCGACGCTTCTCTCATTGTTAGCATCAGCACGAAACTCAACGCGTTCCATGCCTATGTCTTCAAAAGCAAATGATAACAATAAATATTTACAATGTTTGTTCAAACCTGTTCCATGAAAGGCTTTGCCGTACCAGGTATAGCCAAGTTGCAAAGCTTGGTTTTGCAATTGAATATCGTAAAAGCGCGTGCTGCCAGCATACTGGTTGGTGCGTTTATTCCAAACAATAAACGGATATTCTTTGCCTTCGCTTTTGGCTTGCAATGTATCAGCTATATATTGTTTCATTCCTTCTTCGCCCGCAGGATTTTTTAAAGAATAAGCCCACAAAAAAGGCTCATGCAACGCATACGGCAACAGGTGTTGCAAATCGTCTTCTTCTAAAGGCCGCAGCAACACAAAATCATCTTCCAAAATATAATCGTTGTTGCAGTTGAAATCAATCCTCATATTTTTGTTTTTATTTTTACTGTAAAAATGAACACTTTTTAATTCGTCTAAATAAAATATTATGTGCGGAATTGTTGGTTATGTTGGCAGCAGAGAAGCGTATCCGGTTGTTATCAAAGGCCTGAAACGATTAGAATATCGTGGCTACGATAGCAGCGGCGTGGCTCTGCTGAACGGCGGTTTAAAAGTATATAAAAAGCAAGGTAAGGTCGCCGCCCTGGAAAACGATGTGATTGGTAAAGATTTGCATAGCCACATTGGCATTGGTCATACACGCTGGGCAACACATGGCGAGCCAAGCGACCGCAATGCGCATCCGCATCTTTCGCAAAGCGGCAACCTGTCAATCATTCACAATGGCATCATTGAAAATTATGCGCAAATCAAAACCGAGCTGATTAAAAAAGGTTACACTTTTAAAAGCGATACCGACACCGAAGTACTCATCAACTTTATTGAAGACATTAGAATCAACAGCCAATGCTCAACAGAAGAAGCTATCCGCACAGCATTGCGGCGCGTTGTTGGCGCGTATTGTATTTTGGTGTTGGATAAAGATGAACCCGAAACCATCATTGCCGCACGCAAAGGAAGTCCGCTGGTGATTGGCATTGGAAAGAATGAACATTTTTTGGCTTCTGATGCTTCGCCTATTGTTGAATATACAAAGGAAGTGGTGTATGTAAACGACTATGAAATTGCCATTGTAAAGCCGGATGAACTGGTGTTGAAAAACTTAGGTAATGATAAGCAAACACCGTTCATTACGAAGCTGAACATGGAATTAGCTGCCATTGAAAAAGGCGGCTATGAACACTTCATGCTGAAAGAAATTAACGAGCAGCCCGATACCATTTTTGATTGTTTGCGTGGACGTTTGGATTTGCACGATAATAAGATTGTGATGAGCGGCATTGAAAAATATGAACAACAAATTATCAATGCAGGCCGCATCATCATTGTTGCGTGCGGAACAAGCTGGCACGCGGGTTTAATAGCTGAATACATCATTGAAGAAACCTGCCGCATTCCGGTTGAAGTTGAATACGCATCGGAGTTTCGCTATCGCAATCCGGTGGTACACAAAGGCGATGTAATTATTTCTATATCGCAAAGCGGCGAAACCGCAGATACACTGGTTGCTATTGAAAAAGCAAAAGAACAGGGTGCTATTATTTTGGGTGTGGTGAATGTGGTGGGCTCGTCTATTGCAAGGCTTTCGCACGCTGGTGCGTACACACATGCCGGTCCTGAAATTGGCGTTGCCAGCACCAAAGCTTTCACTGCACAGTTGGCTGTTTTAACCATGATTGCTTTAAAAGTTGGCTTTGCAAAAGGCACGTTATCGAAAGAAAGATTTGATGTTTTGTGTAATGGATTAGAAGCCATTCCTGATAAGGTGGCTCTCATTTTAAAAGATGTAGAAAATATCAAATCCATTGCTGAAAAATACAAAGGTGCACACGACTTTTTGTATCTCGGCAGAGGTTATAATTTCCCCATTGCATTGGAAGGTGCATTAAAGCTGAAAGAGATTTCTTACATCCATGCTGAAGGTTATCCGGCAGCCGAAATGAAGCATGGGCCCATCGCTTTGGTAGATGATACGTTGCCGGTTGTGTTCATTGCAACGAAAGATGAATATCATCAAAAAATCATTTCCAATATGCAGGAAATTAAAGCCCGCAGGGGCAAAGTAATTGCCGTGATTACAGAAGGCGATGAAGTAGTGCCAACCATTGCCGATGATGTGATTGATGTTCCCGAAGCGGATGAAATATTAGCTCCGATGTTAAGCGTGATTCCTATGCAACTATTGGCTTATTACATTGGCGTTAGCAAAGGCTTTGATGTTGATAAGCCGCGCAATTTAGCCAAAAGTGTAACCGTTGAATGATGGTTAATTTTTAATTGTTAACGGTTAATGGTTTTGCATTTTTACTTTTACCTTTTTACTTTCATGAAAAATGAATTTTTATAGCCTCAATCGTCAATCTCCAACTGTTTCTTTTGCCGAAGCCACACTGCATGGGCAAGCGCCAGACAAAGGTTTGTACTTTCCGGAAATTATTCCTTCGTTGCCGTCTCATCTTATAAAAAACATAAAGAACTTTTCAAAAGAAGAGCTTGGCGTGGAAGTGATGAAGCCGTATGTTGAAGGCAGTTTGCCCTTGCATAAACTGGAAGAAATTGTAAGGGAAACAGTGAACTTTAATTTTCCGCTTGTTGCTATTAATGAGCGTATTTCATCACTTGAATTGTTTCACGGTCCAACGCTTGCTTTTAAAGATGTAGGTGCAAGATTCATGAGCCGTTGTTTGGGTTATTTCAATAAAAACAAAAGCAAAACCACAACGGTTTTAGTGGCAACATCGGGCGATACAGGCGGCGCCGTCGCCAATGGTTTTTTAGGTGTTGATGGCGTTGAAGTGGTGATTTTATATCCTTCGGGAAAAGTAAGTCCGGTGCAGGAATTACAGCTTACCACCTGCGGCAAAAACATAACCGCGTTGGAAGTAGTTGGCAACTTTGATGATTGCCAAACCATCGTAAAAAAAGCCTTCGCTGATAATGATTTAAATAGAAAATTATCGCTTACTTCTGCCAATTCTATCAACGTAGCAAGATGGCTGCCGCAACAGATGTATTACTTTTTTGCATTGCAGCAATGGCAGGAAGAAGAGCCGCCGGTGATATGCGTTCCCAGCGGAAATTTTGGAAATATTTGTGCAGGAATTTTAGCCCATATTTCAGGCTTGCCGGTGCAACATTTTGTAGCCGCATTAAATGCAAATGATGTGGTATATCGCTATTTGCAAAATGGCTTGTTTGAGCCGAAGCCCGCTGTGGCAACGGTTTCCAACGCAATGGATGTGGGCAATCCAAGCAACTTCATCCGCATTCTTCAAATTTTTAAACATGAATTGCCATCGTTAAAAAAAGTAATTAGCGCAGCTTCTGTTGATGATGCAACAACAAAGCAAACCATTGCTCAGGTTTATCAACAATACCATTACATTTTAGACCCGCATGGTGCTGTTGCGTATAAAGCTTTGGAAGATTATTTTAAACATACCGAAGGCAAAGGTTTTATTTTAGAAACGGCGCATCCTGTAAAATTTCCCGATGTTGTAGAAGAAGCCATCGGCAAAACAATAGAAATTCCAGATAGCGCGAAAGGTTTGTTTTCATTGCAAAAGAAAAGTATAAAAATAGAAGCCGATTTTGATGCCATAAAAGAATGGCTGATGAACAAGTAACCGATTTGTTTTTGATAGAAAAGTAAAATTATCTCCTTGCTGATCGAAGATAAAACATACTACAAAGCCAATTTCACCAACATATCATTTGAAAGAAGTGAGTATGAAAACTGTGTATTTGAAAATTGCGATTTTTCAAACGCAGATTTCTCTCATGCGAAGCTTATAGATTGCAAGTTTGATAACTCAAACTTAAGCTTGGCCAATCTTGTTGAAACAACGTTTAGAGATGTAACGTTTACTGGTTGTAAAATGATTGGACTTCTTTTTTACAATTGCAACAAGTTTGGTTTAGCTTTTACATTTGACAATTGTTTGCTCAATCATTCTTCTTTCGCGAACACAAAAATTAAGAAAACGGTTTTTAAAAATTGCATTCTTAGCGAAGTTGATTTTACTGATTGCGACTTAACAAGTGCTGTTATTAATGGCATGTGATTTAAGCAATGCAAAGTTTGAAAATACCATTCTTGAAAGTGCGGATATCCGAACCTCATTTGGTTATTCGATTGCTCCCGATTCGAATAAAATCAAGAAAGCAAAGTTTTCATTAACCGGTATTGAAGGCTTGTTGCACAGCTATCATATTCACATTGATAAAACAACTTAGTTATTTACTCCACCGAATGATAATGCACCTGTAAATCACCGTTAACAACAACAGCTTCGTTTGCAGTATAGCAGCCACCGACATGGCATCGGTTATTTCGCCCCGCTTTACCATATCATACACTTCATCGAAAGGAAGCTTTTTTATCACCAATTGTTCTGTTTCTTCCGGTATGGCTTCGTGTTGCGATAAGCCTGTGGCTACATAAATAGTTGCCTCTTCATCACAAACTGAATTGGAAAGATGCATCTGCAATATTAGCTGCCAGTGCTTTGCTTTTAGCCCGGTTTCTTCCAACAGTTCACGTTGTGCGCCTTCTAATTCTTCTTCACCCAAAGGGCAGCCGCCTTCGGGTATCTCCCAGCTATATTCATTCAGGGGAAAACGATATTGGCCCACTAAATAAGTGTTTAAATTTTCATCGAGCGGCAAGATACCTATCGCATGATTTTTAAAATGCACCACACCATAAATGCCTTTATTGCCGGATGGATTCAGCACATCAAACTCCGTTACTTCTATCCATCGGTTGCTATACTTTTTTTCTTCCGAAAGTATTGTCCAGGGATTATTGGTTTCGCTCATGTTTTGTTTTTGTGCAAATATTCAATCATCATTGGGGCAAAAACAAACTTCACACTTTCTTCTTTTTGCAACTCTAAGCTCGTAGCTAACCTCTCATCGCTTTATTTTATCTTCGCCGGATGTTAAAACAAACCTTACTGAAAGCCACCGAAGCAGGCGCCGCCGTGTTGAAGCAATTCTTTAACGGTGAGTTTATAATATCCAATAAAGAAGGTATTAACAACCTGGTTACGGAGGCTGATCATGCTGCGGAGAAAGCCATCTTTGAAGTCATCCGGCAAGAGTTTCCCAATCATTATTTGTTAAGTGAGGAAGCCGGTGAAATTGTGCAGGACTCTTCTTATAAATGGATTATTGACCCTATAGACGGCACCGTAAATTTTGCCAACGGCATTCCTATTTGCGCGGTATCAATCGGCCTCGAAAAAGACGGAGAGATTATCATGGGTGCGGTGTACAATCCTATTTTGAATGAGTTCTTTTTTGCTGAAAAAAGTTATGGTGCAACACTGAATGAAAAGCAGATATCGGTAAGTTTAAAAACAGAAGTCGGCACCAGTTGTTTGGTTACAGGCTTTCCCTATTCTTATCTCGAATCGAAAAACGGACCTTTGGATGTATTCGCCCGCCTCATCCGCCAGGGCATACCTGTGCGGCGTTTGGGCAGTGCAGCCATTGATTTGTGTTGGGTGGCTGCCGGTAGGTTTGATGGATTTTACGAACACAAATTAAACGCCTGGGATAGTGCCGCCGGTTATTTAATAGTGGAAGAAGCCGGTGGTAAAGTAACCGATTTAGACGGCAATAAATACAATCCTTATCAGCCCGGAATCATAGCCACCAATGGTAAAATTCATGATGAACTGGTAAAGTGGGTGAATGGGGAGAAGTAAGCTTTGAGCTACAAGCCATGAGCTACGAGGTGTGGGTTTTGAATCTTGAAGTTTTAGTGCAAAAACAAATCTCTTGGCAATCACTTTCTACTCGTGGCTCAAAGCTCACCGCTCATAGCTATTAAAACATACAACATGGAACCACAACGAACAGAAATAGAAACGATGGGAGAGTTTGGTTTGATTGAACATCTTACCAAAAATTTTGAAATTCAAAATGCTTCAACCATTGTTGCCATTGGTGATGATGCTGCTGTGATTGACCATTACGGAAAACAAACTGTTGTTACCACCGATTTGCTGGTAGAAGGCATACACTTCGATTTGATGTACACGCCCTTAAAACATCTTGGTTATAAAAGCGTAATTGTAAACCTCAGCGATGTGTATGCGATGAATGCAACGCCTACGCAAATCACGATGAGCATTGCTTTTTCCAACCGGTTTAGCGTAGAAGCCCTGAACGAATTTTATGAAGGTGTGTATGCAGCTTGCGAGCGTTACAATGTTGATTTGATTGGCGGCGATACATCGGCTTCGCAAAAAGGTTTTCTGATTTCTGTAACTGCATTGGGCGAAGTAACACCCAACCAATTTGTAAGACGCAACACTGCACAAGCTGGCGATTTGATTTGCGTAAGTGGTTTTGTTGGCGGCGCTTTTCTGGGTTTAACCGTTATTGGAAAGAGAAAAGAAAATTTACTTAGAAAACCCGCAAATACAACCCGACTTAGAAGGTGAAGATTACATTGTTGGAAGAATTTTAAAACCCGAAGCGAGACGCGACATCATCCAGTTTTTTGAACAGCAAAACATAACGCCCACCGCTATGATGGATGTGAGCGATGGCGTAAGCAGTGAAGTGCTTCACATTTGTAAGCAAAGTGATGTAGGCTGTCGCATTTACGAAGAGAAATTACCCATACATGAACTGGCACGACAGGCGGCTTATAAATTCGGTTTAGATCCAACGGTGTGCGCCTTAAACGGAGGTGAAGATTATGAGTTATTATTTACGCTACAACAAAGCAATTACGATAAGATTGTTTTGAATGAAGACATCAGCGTCATTGGCTACATTACACCTGTAGAAGAAGGCAAAAAATTATTTACCAAAGGCGGCAATACATTCGATTTAACGGCACAGGGATGGAAAGCTTTCTGAACCATGATTTTGAAAGATTTTTTTGATTAGGAAGATTAATTGATTTGAAAAGGATTTATTTCAAAGCATCAGGCGAATCAGAAAAATCTTTTAAAATCCTGGTTCAGACTAAATGAATTACACCATCTACACTCATCACTTTTCTTTCCTGTTGTAAATAGTTCAGCACTTTCCAGAATTTGTTTTTGTGGATATTTTGAGATACCAGTTTTAAATGGTTGATAGCAATGCCCTGTTGGGGTATATGTTGTAACAAATGATGGGTAATGGTTGTAAATTCTTCTTCGCTGATGTGAAGGCTTTTTTGTTGTAAGCAGTTGTCGCAAACACCACAATTACCGGCTGTCTCATCACCAAAATAAAGAGCGAGAAAACGGCTGCGACATTGGTGTTCGAGTATTGTGTAATCCACCATTTTTTGTATACGCTGCAAGTATTGGTCGCGGCGTTGCAAATAGGCCTCGTGGTTAATGTTGAGATAACGGGCCGGGGCACGATTGCACAGAAAATGAATTTGCGGTGTTTCTTTCTGCTGCTTGTATTCAATGATGCCGAAAGCCTGCAATTGATGCAGTTGCTCTTTCACTACATCATCGTGAACTTTTAATAATTGCGCAAGTTGTTTTTCGAAAACGGATACGGCATTATCAAAAATATCAGGATAGGTGCGAAGCAAACATTTAATGATAGGTTCTAAGGCCGAATGGCTTCGTTCAAATTCATCAATCAAAAATTTATCTGTGCAAAAACAAACTTTCGATGGCAAAAAAATGTTTTCGTGAAATGTAATATAACCTTCGCTTTCCAGAGCTTTCAAAACATACATCACCAACGATGAATCCAAATGGAAATTGGTAATGAATGTTTTCATATCAAAATCAAAATACAAATCTTCCCCACTGCCAACAGGTATTTGCAAAAAATCAGCGAGATGCTGATACACTTCCTTGATTTGCGTAATAGATGGGAAACGCGCTGCTGGCAAGGCTTTCAGATCATCTATATCTTTGCTGTGATACAATAAAACCGAAAACGCACGCTTGCCATCTCTGCCTCCTCTTCCCGCTTCCTGGTAATAATTTTCTAAGCAATCGGGTGCATCAAAATGAATCACGGTTCTTACATCCGGCTTGTCAATGCCCATTCCAAAAGCATTGGTGCAAACCATCACCCGTGTGCTGTTATCTATCCATTGTTGTTGCTTTCCATTCCGCTCATTTTGTAGTAAGCCTGCATGATAAGGCTCGGCATTGATGTTTTGATACGATAACAACTGCGCTACTTCTTTTGTGCGTTTGCGTGTTTTGCAATACACAATGCTGCTGCCTTCTACCTTATGCAATATTTCAATAAGCTTGTTGATTTTGCTATCGCATTTAAAAACGGAATAAGAAAGGTTCGGTCGTTCAAAAGATTGACGGAAAATATGCCTGCCTTCAAAATGTAATTTTTGGCGAATGTCATCCTGTACCTCAGAAGTAGCTGATGCTGTAAGTGCTAACACCGGAACATCGTAATCCATATTATTTCTTAACTGGACAATGCGCAAATAAGAGGGACGGAAATCGTATCCCCACTGCGAAATACAATGCGCTTCATCTACCGCTATAAGATTAATATTGAGCGCATGTAGATACTCGTTAAATATTGCTGTTTCCAAACGTTCGGGAGAAAGATATAAAAACTTGCAATCGCTGTAAACTGCATCCAGTAAGGTTTTTCGCACTTCATATTGCGTCATGCCGCTGTGTATGCAGAGCGCCGGAATGCCCTTCTTGATAAGATTTTGCACCTGGTCTTTCATCAACGCTATCAGGGGTGTAACCACAATGCACAAGCCTTCTTTCAGAAGTGCAGGAATTTGGAAACACAACGATTTTCCGCCGCCGGTTGGCAATAGGGCAAGCGTATCGTTGCCTTCTAAAACCGATTGTATAATGGCTTCTTGTTTGCCGCGAAAAGCAGTGTATTGCCAGTATTGCTGAAGAATGGAAAGCGGCGATTGCATAGTTTAAAAATAAAGGTTTTTACACAACCCGCTTCCAACGCAATCTTACAGAGTTAATGGCCAAAACCACATCGCTGAAACCCATTAGCAATGCACCAATGGCAGGATTTAAAAAGCCAAGTGCGGCCACCGGAATGGCAACTACATTATAAGCAAATGCCCAGGCAAGGTTGCTTTTGATTGTGCTATAAGTATGCTTGCCTAAGCCCAATGCCAAGGGTAAATTTTGTAAGCCATCATTCATTAAAATTACCTGTGCACTTTGCATTGCAATTTGTGTAGCATCGCTTAGCGAAATGCCAACGGTGGCTTTGGCTAAAGCAGGCGCGTCGTTAATGCCATCGCCGATCATAGCGGTAGGTTGTTGTGCGGTAAGAGAAGCAATTACATTCAATTTTTGTTCAGGAGTTTGTTCAGCCATCACTGTATCAATTCCCAACTGTTTTGCCACTTGCTCACATTTGTTTTTGTTATCACCGCTCAACAAAATGGTTTTGATGTTTTTGCTATGAAGATAAGAGACCACCTCTTTGGCTTCCGGTCGTATTTCATCAGCAACATCAATCCAGCCAAGCCATTCGTTGTTGCGGATGATGTAAACAGCGTGCGTATCATCACTCGTAAAATTCTGTGCAACTTTATAAGAACCTGCTAAATATTCAATGCCATCTTTATCCGTTGCCTTCATTCCCAAACCTTTGATTTCTTCAATCTTCGCCCAGCGTATATCGCCTTTTGTTTTCCACTCTTTGGCAATCTTTTTTCCTATCGGATGATTAGAATATTTTTCAAGCGAAAAAGCAATGCGTTTGAAATCATCAGAAGTGAGTGCTGAGTAGTGAGTGGTGAAAGCGAATTTTGATTGATGATTTGTGACTGATGATTTGTGTTTTGTGTGTGAGTGGACGAAGCAAGTATGCTTTTGTTTTCGTCAATATTTTCATCATTGTCAATTACTGAAAAACCGGTAATGCTAAACTTGCCAAGGGTAAGCGTTCCGGTTTTATCAAACACCACTTGCTTGATGTTTTTAAATACTTCCAGGCTTCTTGCATTTCTAAACAAAATGCCACTACGCGCAGCTCTTCCCAAGCCAACGGCAATAGCAGACGGCGTTGCCAAACCCATAGCACAAGGGCAAGAAATCACCAGTACCGCAATAGAGCGCAACAAGCTTTCGCCAACACCAACGTGCGCAAAAAAGTAATTAAAAACAAACGTAATCAATGCAATGCTCACTACCGCCGGAACAAAGATGGCACTTATCTTATCGGCCAGTTGCTGCACAGGTGGTTTTTCGGTTTGTGCTTCACGAACCATTTGTAAAATCTGGTTCAAAACGGTATTGTTTCCGGCAGCGGTAACATACGCTTTCATTGTTCCCCCTTCAACCATACTGCCGCCAATCAGCTTATCGTTCATCTTCTTCTCAATCGGCGCACTTTCGCCTGTAATGATGGCCTCGCTTACATTGGCTTCGCCCCACAACACTTTACAATCGGCAGGTACCTGTTCGCCGGTTTTTATTAATAGCAAATCGCCCACTTTCAGGCTGCCGCTTTCTACAGGGAAAACATGCTCTTCGTGCTTATCATCATACGCAATCATGTTTGCCATCAGCTTTTGCGAAACAGCTAATTTTTGCAGTTCGGTTTGCGTGGTTTGTACCGATTTATCTTCCAGCCAATTGCCCAAAAACACAAGCGTGATAATGGTTGCCGTGGTTTCGTAAAACAAATATTGCTCTGCCTGATGAGTAAGCGTTCCGTACAAACTGTAAACGAATGAAGCGATGGCACCAATGGTAATGAGTACGTTCATGTTGGGCACACCTTTGCTAATACTTTTAATAGCGCTTCTGCCAAAATAACTCATGCCGGCAAGAAACACCGGAATGGTTAACGCCAACTGCACATAAGGGTTCATCAGGATAGAAATGTGCAAGCCCACCATGTGCAGCAAAAGAGGTAATGTAAAAATGAGGCAAAACCAAAAGCGCTGCAGGTGATTGGCAAAGAAAAGTTTGTTTTTGCCCTTTTTTTCAACTTCATCATTCACCACTTTATAGCCCAGGCTGCTAATGCCTTTTTGTAAAGCCGCATCAGTAATATCAGCAGTTTTATCAAACAAAACATCACCGCCAATAAAGTTGACCTTCACATTTTTTTGTCCTTGTTTTTCTAAATATTTTTCGATGGAAAGTGCGCAGTTGGTGCAGCTCATTCCCTGCACTTTCCAATGTATCGTTTCACTCATGATTTCAATTCTATCAATCCGCAAAGGTACTTTCATTATACGCGTTTCATTTCATGGTTCTGTCAATCTTTTTATTCCCTTTAGAAATAAGGTAATGTTAACGGGTGAACAGAGTTTTTTATAAATGATACTAAAGGATTTGCTTTTGCAATTGTTTATTACAACATTGCCTGATGCGAAGTTGATCCATGGCAGAAAAATAAAAAGCCTCAAAAACAAACTTTGAGACTTTCGTTGTGCGAACACCTATATCGAACCGCGGACCCTCTGCTTGTAAGGCATAATTTCCATGTTTCTTTCTATTATTATATTTTTATTTTTTTTGTTATCTGTTAGTAACCAGTTGTTAGTGAAGGGTGTTAGTGTTATTTAATTTCTTTTTTCAGCTCATGTTTACTTAATTTATGATCACATTCATGGTCACATTTCATAGTGCAAAAAGATAAATTATGCAGCAGACACCGGTTTTTGTGAGTTTCTTTTTGGACGCCTCCCGCCCCAATTCAGACAGCACTTGTTTAATTAAGATGACTGTTTATCAGAAACCGCATAAGAGACGTTATGGAACCCAATTTCACATCACTAAAGAAGAGTGGGACAAGTTAAAGGGTACTAAGCCTTAGAAGCCGTTTAAGATTTTAAAATCATAAGTCGTATAGAGGCAAGATAAAGCATTGCCTGACTGGATTGGGTAAGGCGTTCGTAATCTTTAGAATTGCGCCTGTTGGTATCGAGCCAGGCAAAAGTTCTTTCTACGATCCAACGTTTAGGTAATATCCTAAACCGGTTCGTTTCACTACGTTTGACGATTTGCATATCAATTGAAAACATGTCTTTGATTCGCCCAATCACTTTGCCGCTATATCCTCCGTCTGCAAAGATTGTTTTGATGCAATGCCAGCTGCGGGTCAGCCATTTGATTACCTCATCAGTTCCGTTTCGGTCTTGTGTAGCCGCATTCTGAATGACAACAGCCAGGATCAGTCCGAGCGTATCCACAACGATATGACGCTTCCTTCCCTTTACTTTTTTGCCGGCATCAAAACCCCGGCTTTCACCTCCTACAAGCGTTGTCTTAACAGACTCTGCATCTATGATAGCTGCAGAGGGTTCCGTTTTCCTGCCTTCTTGTTTGCGTATCTTTTCTACCAGTCTTTGCTGTATCTGTTCCAGGGTTCCATCCCGTTTCCAGCGGCTGAAGTAAAAATAAACCGTCTGCCATTTGGGATAATCCTGCGGTAGCATCCGCCACTGGCAGCCTGTTTTTCGAGGTAAAAGACAGCATTGAAAAGAACTCTGTAACTGTACTTGCGCTTTCTTTTGTCTTTGACATAACCTTCAATAACTTGCCATTGGCTGTCACTCAGATCGGTTGGATATTTTGTTGTCATGTTCTTGCATTTGTAGTTGTTTACAAGAAACACAACTTTGCCTGACCTTTTGCTGCGACAGCCTTCTTTAACTTCTCCCTATACAAAATCCGTCTCTCAAATCTTAAACAGCTTCTTAGAGAAAATGCAATTCATAAAAAAGTTGATAGCGACTGAATATTACAAGCTCCCACCAATCCCACATTTAAAGACTTATGGAAGACTTGTAAGATTTTTTTAGACAGCACTAAAGAGAAACAAAGAAACCTGCAAGAGCTTATTGATGTTTTACTTCAAAAGCCTTTAAAACTAAAAAAAGGGTTTATTGATTTTTGGGTTCCCATATTCTTACTAGCAAAAACAGACGAATATGCTCTGTTTGATAGCAATGGTTATATACCTATTTTGAATAAAGATATTTTTGAACTGATTGGAGATTCCGGTTACCCACAATTTATTTCGTATTAAATTCACCTGAGATTGCTATTTGAAGCAATATAACAAACCTAAATCATAGAAACCAATGGTTCATTTGTCGCCAGATGATCTATTCATTTATCTGCATCCTTACACTTTTTATTCGATATAGCAGAAAGCTTAGCTTACTTGCTTGTCTGCAACAGTAAGATGCTTACGGAATAAGGATTCAGGCTTCTTGAAAAACTTTTCTTGATGCCTTTTATTGTTGAGGTTACCGGAACGACTTTTACTGGCTCGCTTATCGTGTTTGTATCATCTGGCTTGCCGCTTTTTACCACTACTAATGTTGCATCCGGAGACACTTTAGCAATACCTTCCAGACTAATTTTTACAGCTTGCTTTTTTGCCGTAGTGTTTACTATTTTAAGATACACAGCGCCTGTAGTATCGTTCATAGTAACCGAATAAAACAAAGTCGGAACTGTTTTGGACGTAATGCCATCTGTACTGTCCCTCTGCGTAAGCGGTCTGTTTTGAACAGGTACGCTCACTGCAGTAACAGGCACAATCTTATTTCCTAAGTAATGATTGAAAAGTTTCTGCACATAATAAGAGGGCGAACCGTAGCTGGACAGCGCATTGTAGCCTATCAAATCAGAATCCCATTGCCAGGCTTTTGGTGCAGTGGCAGTAGCTGTATTTACATTCACAAATAAGGGTGCATAGCAAGACATGACGATAAGATCGGAATTGCGTTCCATGCCTGTCATCCAGGCAGCATCGCCAAGCGCTGCATTTAAGTTAGTCGTAGGAGCACCTTCTCGGGTTGCCCACTCACCAACAAAAATTTTCGGACCGCTACGATCGTACTTGTCGTATTGTGATGCGTTCTCCCACATGTCCCATGAGTTGCGGTAGTAATGTTCATCTACCACTTCAGGCTTCTTACCCGATATTACTTTCATGTTTGGGTACTGTGCATCAGCGATAGTTGATATACATTTTAACTGAGGATATTTCGCTTCAATAGCCATTCTGAATTGAGTAAACCGATCTTTATAACTATTAGATATGTCAAACCAATCTTCATTGCCTACTTCCACATAAGTAAGCTTAAAAGGAGCCGGGTGCCCGGATGCCGCTCGTTTGGCACCCCAGTAAGTATTTGTATCACCTATTACATACTCTATTTCGTCCAATGCATCATCTACATAAGGTTTCAAAAGCGGTCCCCCATCTACATGATCTCCACTCAAAGAATAGCCAGCATAAACAGCCAGCAATGGCTCGGCGTCCATATCCTCGCACCACTCCAAAAATTCAAGCAAACCCATTCCATCCGAAGGACGGTATCCCCATGATCCTTTGTGTCCCGGTCTGTTTTCCAGCGAACCCAGTGTTGTTTCCCAGGGGAAAGCATCCGTAATCAACGGACCTTCTAAAAAATTGCCACCAGGAAAGCGAAGAAACTTTGGTTTCATTTCCACCAGCATTTGCATCAGATCAGTTCGGTTCCCATTCGGGCGGTTGTTGTAAGTGGGTGGAAATAAAGAAACAAGATTGAAGTAATACAAACCAACCCGATCGGTTGAAATTACCAAACGTGCGTCCTTCGTAGGTTGTATGCCGGAAGCTGTCATTAATGTCAATTCATATTTTTTCCAATAGTTGCTTTTTTCAAGATTGATGGTGCCTGAAGCATATACGGTTTTGCCATCGTTGCTTTCAATAGAAACTGTTATAGGCCCGGCGGTGTTGTTTTCAATAACCGGAAGCGGTGGCGTAGTGGGTTTTGGCTCCCACGAAAAACGGAAGGGTTCTCTTCTATCTGTTCCTTTTATGTAGAAAGAGGCTTTGTACTCGGTGGAAGGTTTTACGGGAATTCCCCAATATCCTTCATTGGAGATACCTACCCGTCCGGCTGCTTTTTCTACGGTCAGTCGCAAACACGTGGAGAGTGCTCCGTTGATAGCAAGACGTCGTTCCTCGTAAGGTACGTTTTCTTCTGATGCACCGACTAATTTGATGTTTGCTTTTGCAGAAGAATCATCCTTTACCAAACTCCATCCTTCCGGTGTGTTTTTATTGTCTTTAAAGATGCGGTTGCGAACCAACTCGGCATATAAGCCGCCATCATAAGAATGGTTGATTTCCTCTGTCATCAAACCATATAACATAGGACTTACATTAGCACCAGGCTTTGTAAAATCTAATGTTATAACAGGCGTTTGTGCGGTTGCTATTTGAGTAACAAAAACAGTTAGCATTAGCAGTTTAAAACTATTTTTCAAGACAAGTACTTCCCCGTTTTTTTATCGTCATAGTTGATCTGTGTTTTAGTTAGATATTATTGAAAAAAAATTCTTTTGTTTGCACCATTAGTTACTTAAACAGCAGTGGTGCCAACTCGTGTAAGCTACGCCGCCAGGTTAGAAACTCGTGGGCTGTAT
This sequence comes from uncultured Chitinophagaceae bacterium, assembly GCA_963847085.1. Lineage (GTDB taxonomy): Bacteria > Bacteroidota > Bacteroidia > Chitinophagales > Chitinophagaceae > Ilyomonas. Next base: position 581,824 of record CAWJYO010000009.1, read on the forward strand.
TTTGAGAGACATAAGAAACAACATTATAGCCGGCAGCTTTTAATTTATCGGCTGCATCCTTTATACGGTCTGGGCTTTCGCGGCTGCCACAGCTTATAAAAATGAGCTTCGGCTTCCCTTTATCTTTCAATTCTTCGGGTGTGTAAATGCCACCACTCAGGAGCGCGTAATAAGAGAACACGTTTGGTTTGTTCAGTGTGATGCTATGCGTTTCAAACCCACCCATCGAAAGCCCTGCCATAGCACGGTGAGCAGGATCGTTCAAAGTGCGAAAATTTGCATCTACGTAAGGAATCAATTCATCAACTAATACCGTTTGAAATGAATCAACTTTAAAATCTTTTAAATGACCCCATTTTAATTCGTTCGTCATTCCATAAGTCATTACAATAATGAATGGTTTTATCTTGCCTTCAGCAATCATATTATCCATAATCAGGTTAGCATGCCCCTGGTTGCTCCAGGCAGTTTCATCTTCGCCCCATCCGTGCTGCAGATACAACACCGGGTATTTTTTTGATTTATCTTTTTCATACCGCGGCGGTGTGTACACAAATGCGCGGCGAGATATTCCCGTACTTTTTGAAGGAAAAAGAATCTGCTGTACGTTACCATGAGGAACGTCTTTCAAGGCATAAAACTCCTGATCATGTGCGGGTATTTCAACGCCACTTTCCCAGCGCGTGGAGCCGTAAAAGTTTAAAGTGCCGGGATCGTTGAACGTGCCGCCATCTATGTTCAAATGATAGTAATGGAAGCCCTCATCCATCGGACCTTCCGTTGTGCCGCCCCAGAGGCTATCGCTTGTCTTGGTCAGCTTAGTGCCGCCTCGTCCGCCCAATCCGAGGCTTACTTTTACGCTATCAGCATAAGGTGCCACAATGCGAAAGCGGACATAGCCTTGGGAGTTGACCTGTGGATATTCTTGTCCCGGTTGATTGAGTGCAGAAGGCTTGAAGTCTTCTGCTACATTGGATTGCGCAAAGCAAGCCCCTCCAGTCAACATAGCTACCGAAAAAATAATAGCTGATTTTAATTTCATATACACGTATTTAGATGGTTATATTCTGTTTTTAGAATGAATGATTTTAAGCACTAATAGTTGGTTACAAGCACAATGGATTTCCCGATTTAATTCTAAAACAACAACGGCGCGAAATGATACAAATCGTTTCTCCACACTGGCCAGGTATGACCGCCCGGATATTCATAATAAGTATGTTTAATGTCGAGTTCATCAAGCTTGCCTAACATGAGTTGCCCGTTCTTATAAGCAATGTCTTCTTTGCCTCCTTCTGTTATCCAGAAGGCTTTCAGTTGACTGTTGATTTTATCTTTATTCTCTTTTAAAAAAGCATATTGTTTATCAGTTACATCGTTCATCATCGGCACAATCCATCCTGAACTAAACACGCCGAGATAAGAGAACAAATCGGTATTGTTGATACCTGTAAACAGCGTGTGTATTCCACCAAGCGATAAACCTGCCAGGGCGCGATGATTCGCATCGGCCACAACACGATAATTCTTCTCAACAAAAGGAACTATAGAACTCTTCATTTCACTTTCAAACAACTTCATGGAACTTTCAATGCCAACCGCGCTGAAGCCACCCGTACCAATGTTGGCATCTGGCATTACAACCAGCATTGGCTTTGCTTTACCGGCAGCAATCAGGTTATCCAAAATCAGGTTTGTTTTTCCTTGCATTGCCCAGCCTCTTTCGTCCTCACCGCCACCATGCAAAATGTATAACACAGGATATTTTTGATTGCTGCTGCCATCGTAACCGGGCGGCGTGTAGAGGTACATCTGCCGCCACGAATGTGTAACCGGAGAGAAATAGTTTTGGATGCGGATATCGCCATGCGGCACCTCTTTTAGTGCATAATAACCACCACCCGCAAAAGGAATCTCTATACCGCTCGCTTCTCTGCCCATACCATAAAACGTTTCGCTGGCAGGATCGGCAACAGCAACGCCATCAATAAGCAAAGAGTAATAATGAAAGCCTTCGCTGATGGAGTCTGTTGTTGCCATCCAATAACCGCCGGTATCTTTTACCATATCATACTTCTTACCCAAATCAACCTGCACTTTCTGCGCATCCGGTGCCTTGATGCGAAAGATGACACGATTGTCGGGCAATATTTGTGGATATTTCGCATTGCGAACGTTGGTTGCAGCGGGCATTCCCACCAAACTATATTGATTGAATTTTGAAACATCAACAGGCTTGAAGATGAGTTGTGAGAATAGATACAAACTGTTCTTCCAAACTTTAAAGTCATGCACGCCGGGTTCAACATAAAAGATATGCGGCACATTATGCTCAACCAAATAATCGTGTGTTCGTTTGCTGAAACTAATTAAACCATCAGCATCTCCGCACGAAATCCAAAGCAGTTTGATTTGTTGCCTTGCTTTCTCTGCATCGGGCACGAGTTCTTCGGGTGTTTTCGTATTAGGGGCAGATGAAAAACCGCCAATCCATGCGAACTTATCTAAGTTGCCCAAACCAAAGTTTAGAGATTGGCCGCCACCCATTGACAAACCTGCAATAGCCCGATGTTCTCTATCGGTATAAACAGGATAATGTTTTTGGATGTAGGGAATTAAATCATTCAGCAAATCTTTTTCAAACGTGGCAAAGGCAGCCACTTTAGCACTGTCGAAAACATTGCCTGTTGCCCGGTCATCTTTCATCGCTCTGCCGTTGGGCAATACAACAATCATTGGCTCTACTTTGCCTTGCGCATATAAGTTATCTAAAATCACTTCGGGATGACCTTGTGAGTACCATTCTTTTTCATCGCCACCAATGCCGTGCAAGAGGTACAGCACGGGATATTTCTTCTTTGTTGAATAGCCTGGCGGCGTATAAATCAAGCTTCTTCTCCTTGCACTAACGGTTTTTGAATCGTAAGTAATGGTATCAATTTTTCCATGCGGAATGCCGCTTTGTACTGAATCAAAACCTTGTGGTGCGTGTTTCTCAAAAGCCTGCGAATAAATGGCTGAGCTAAAGAAAAAAGAGGCAAAAACAAAGAGTAAGTCTTTCATTTGCATGATTTGTTTTTATCGAAAAAAGGCAATATTGAGTAAGCTTTTATTGACTTCTGTTACTGACAGCACTTCATTTTTTGAACAGGCTATAACAGATGAGTAATGATTGAATGAATCTTTGTTTATAGATAGTGCGTCTTCTCATAATGAGTGCTTTTTTATTGAGCAGAAACATCTGTTCTGAATGGTGCAGCAGGCAAGCCTTCCTTGTTTATAAAGTTTGGATTGACAGGCATATCAGCCCAGGCATACCGCACATATTTCGGTTCTTTGATGTCATCATTCCAAACCACTATTTTATCGCCTTCTATTTTTGTTTTTGCCCAAATAAAATGCTTGTCTTCACCGGCAATGGCAAACTCAGCACATAGGCTCACCATCGTTTGTTGTAAGTCCGCTTCCCACATGGGTAAATGAAAGAATGATGTTGGAACCTTCAATGGTTTGTGATTGATAGGTTGGTCCCGAATAAACAATATTTTCATTATAAGCCATCTTCTCTGCAGCCAATGCAAGCCTGTCCCCAACATCTTTTTTATTATCGGGATGAACATCATTCCATTCGCCAATATCAATGGCAACCGCCATAGCCGTTTGCGGAAGCGATAATGATTTTGCCTGTGCTTCTCTAAACAAAGCCCATCCACTTTCAGAAGGCGAATAATTATAGTCCAAAAAGCCCGGAAGTTGAACGAATACAAACGGAAGATTGCCTTCGTTCCATTTGCTGCGCCAATCGGTAATCATGTAGTGTTGCAGCTTCGCATATTCTTCGGGCTTGCCTGTATTGCTTTCGCCCTGGTACCATGCAAAACCTTTGATTCGATAATTGACCAACGGAGTAATCATGGAGTTGTATAAAGCCGTTGGCTGGTTTTGCAAGGCAATACCAAAACCACCGGCCGTTTTGTTGGGAGCGTTCACATAACCCACTTTGTATTGCCAATAGCCGGTTAAGTCAATCGTATCGTTGCCCCCTATCAATTGATAAGGTTTATCGGGCACAAAACCACCTTTGCCGTAGTTGTTGGTAACATGCACGACAAACAAATTTTTGCCCCCTTTTAAAACGCCATCCGGAAGCAGGTAACGACGTTGCGGATACAGATAAGCTGTTGAGCCCACTTTAACGCCGTTGACGTACAATTCATCGGCATCAACAATTCTTCCTAAAAACACTTTTGCAGGTTGGTTTAGCATAGAAGAGGGAACCACAAATTCTCTGCGAAACCAAACAGAACCATCCAAATCTTTCACGCCCTGATCTTCCCAATAGCCAGGAACAGCAATGCGATGCCATTCTTTAGGAATATAATTTGGGTCAAACCATTTTTCTGTAACGCCTTTGTCTATTGGTTTGGGCAGAGATTGCATAGCACTGAACGCTTTGCGATTGGTTTCATTTACATAAGCCGTGTCTTTGTTTTTTGCAACTGTATTGAGGATGGAAGGAAAGCTTTTCAAGCTCTCTTCGCTCATCATGGCTTCGATGGGAATGCCACCCCAGCTTGCATTGATGATACCGATGGGCACACCATATTTTTTGTAAAGTGCTTTGGCAAAAAAATAAGCTACCGCAGAAAAATCATTTACGTTAGATGAATCTGCCCACTTCCACGAGCCACCATTCAAATCATCCTGTGGCTTCATTAAATTCGTAACATAAGGCACTTTAAATTGTCTGATAGCTGGATAGTTAGCAGCCTCAATTTCATCAGCATAATTAATGTTGTGCAGCTTCATTTGATGCTCCATATTCGATTGCCCGGCGCACAGCCACACATCGCCCAAAAGGATATCATGCAGAGTAAGTTTGGTTTTGCCCATAATTTCCATCGTGTAAGGGCCACCGGCTTTCGTTGGCGCCAACTGTACTATCCATTTGCCATCATTGGCTGCTATGGTTTTGTATGTTTTGTTGTTAAAGGTTACGCTCACCTTTTCTCCTCTCGATGCCCAGCCCCAAATGCTTATTTTGGTATCGCGTTGCAGTATCATACTATCGCGGATGATTTGCGGCAGCCTTATTTGCGCGTTGGCAAACAGCGTAATTATCGTGCAAAACCAAACTATTCCTATTTTCTTCATTCTCATATTATTTTACCTTATCAACAAATTCGCTCGCACTATAACGCTGCAATTCAAAACCTGACACATTTCCTCTATCATCTTTCCTAAAACGGATTTTCAAAAATGATGAAGTGATGTAAAAATCAGTTTGGGAAGCAGCTAATAGTTTGAAGGTATCGTTGCCTGTTGTTGCAGTGAGCGAACCATTGTCGCTTTTTATTGTTACAACTGATCCATCTTTCATTTGATAAGTGCCAATATAAGGCTGAAGAACAGCAGAAGATAATTGTAAAGAAGGGCGTTTAAAAACAAACTGCAATCCTCTTGCATACCCTTCTCCTTTGGTTCCTGAATGACCGGTACTTTCCAACACCCTGCTTTCTATTTGCAGGTTTGGATAATGACGACTGTTCAATAATGCAGTAAGCTTTTGGAAACCGGGAACACCCAGTTCAACACCGCCAACACACATAAATAATTTTGCGGGCGGATGGGATGCATTGTTGTGATATTGCTCTTCATATTTATTCAGCACATTGTTATCCCACATAAATGCAGGGCTTGCGGCAACATATCGGTTGAACATATCGGATGCGTAAACAAAGTGTACATGGTAAACAAACCACCGAGCGAACAACCCACTAAGGTTTTATCAGTTGCATCAACCTGATAAGCCTTTTCAACGAGAGGGAAAATTTCATTTTTGATGACTGATAAAAAAGGCTCTGCACCACCGCTTTGTGGCGAACGTTTTTCGTTGGTGGGTGTATAATCTCTCGCTCGCAAACTATCAGGATTTGGATGTTCGCCGCCCCACGTGATGCCAACAATAATAAGTTCGGGAACAAAGCCATCATAGTATTGTTGTCCATACAAAGCTGCCAGCAGGGGGAAATCCCACTGCGAATCCATGAGGTAAACAACAGGATATTTTTTGTTGCTTTTGTCATATCCCGCAGGCAATGAAATTTGCAAAACATATTCCTGCCCACTGATAACTTTTGAAGTGAATCGTTTGGTTTGCGAGCCGGGAACGGTTACTTCTGCTGACTGACTAAGCAAGCTTGTTGCGATCAGAATGGTAACCAAAAGGAGTAATACTGTTTTCATATAGATGATGCCTTTGCTTGTTCATTTGTTTTGCAAACTCTCTTACGTGTTATCATTTGTTTTGCATTCTTTCAATCCCACAAAGCATTCGTAAAAAATGATGCATTTCCAAACCAAGCCCCAACACGTGTTTGCTTACTTTATAAAACCACTTTTACATCGTTGTAAGGATCAATTGTTTTGATCAATCCATCTTCATCATATTCAAGCTTTGCAACCTTGATGCTGCGCAGATGTGTAACCCCTTTGCTCAAACTACTATCATGATAAAACAAATACCATTCGCCATTGAATTGAACAATGGAATGATGCGTTGTCCAGCCAACAACCGGGTTTAAAATTCTGCCTTTATATGTGAATGGACCATAAGGATTATCACCGATGGCATAACAGATAAAATGTGTATCGCCGGTTGAATAAGAGAAATAATATTTGCCCTCATATTTGTGCATCCACGAGGCTTCAAAAAAACGCCGTTCTTTATCGCCCTGCAATAAGAGTTCTCCCTTTTCATCAACCATCACAACATCCTTTGCGTCTTCTGCAAACTGCGATAAATCATCCGTGAGCTTAGCCACTTTTGCACACAAGGCAGGTTCATCATCGTTTGGCAAATGTGCCAGCGGGCTTTCACTTTGTTCTGCATTGAAACTGCCCGTGCGCCAGCGTTGCAATTGCCCGCCCCAGATGCCGCCGAAATACATATAATAGCTGCCATCATCGTCTTTAAAAACTGCCGGATCAATCGAAAAGCTTTTTTCAATAGCTTCTGCTTGTGGAGTAAAAGGGCCTGTTGGTGAATCGCTGGCGGCAACACCGATTTTAAAAATTCCGTTGTAATCTTTCGCAGGAAAAAAGAGATAGTATTTCCCTTCTTTTTCGGCTGCATCGGGCGCCCACATTTGCTTCTCTGCCCAGGGCACTTCGTTTACATGCAATGCAACGCCATTGTCTTTCGCTTCACTTGCCGGAGAATCCATTGAAATAACATGATAATCTTCCATGGCGAAATGAGAGCCTAAATCGTCAAAGGCTTCGCCTGCATCAACATCATGCGATGGATAGATGTAAATCTTTCCCCCGAATACATGAGCCGAAGGATCGGCTGTGTAGATGTGTGTGATCAACGGCTGCGATATAGCTCTTTGATTCAGTTCATCAAAGTCAAGATGTTCTATGCTTTCTTCAGGCATATTATAAGATTTAAGTTGTACAATGTTTGTATATAGTAAACGGCATTGTGTATTCCATTCTCTTCTCATTCAACTATCCGCGAGTGTTGCAATATGCTCTCTCAAATCGTTCCGTAGGAACGTTAGGTGGGTAGCAACATGGCAACACGAGTTGTTACCCATTCGTTCCGTCAGGAACGCTACATAATTCAATCAGCAAAAAGTACTGTTCCGATGGAACAGAGCTATCTTTGGTTTTGCACGATTTTCTACCCACCTACCGTTCCTAACGGAACGAAATTCATCTCTTCATCCACTATTCTCCTGCCTACCTATCGTTCTTGTGCAGCAGAAAATTTCGTGTATCCATCCATTAACGATTCAATACAGGAGATACTCTTTTTGTTTTTATCCCATTCTTCTTTGTTTCAAATCGCTTTCAATTTCTACTTCCATCCTTTTATTGATTTTATAGAAAAACAACAAACCGGCTCCTATCAAAAACGAAATGGATGGATACACGCTTACTAATAACTTAGTGCCCTGAATGGCTTGCGCAGACTGCGTTGCAGCGTTCGGTATATAATGATACAACCCCAATATCCAGGTAAGAATAGCACTGCCAATGCTCAGCCCGGCTTTCAAGCCTACCATCATGGCAGAAAAAATAATGGCGGTTGCCCGACGATTGTTTTTCCATTCGCTGTAATCGGCCACATCGGCAATCATCGCCCACAATAAGGGTATGGTAAGACCATAAAAAAAGCCGTGTAAGATTTGAGAAGCGAACATCAACCCAACGCTTTGCGGCGGATAAAAAACAAAAGCAAAAATGAATAGCGTTGAAATAAAAAGGCAGATGCCAAACACATCACGCTTGCCCCATTTATCGGCAAGCCGTTTGGAAAACGTAATGCCCACAATCATGAAAATAATGCCACCGGCATTGAACAAGCCAAACCCTGCGGAAACCGGATCTTCACCAAAAAAATTGAGACCGATGGCGGAAAGAAAATGCACAATGGGCGTGATAAAAACGGTGAGGCTTTGTTTATCCACATAATTGTTGAAATAGTAAACGTAAGAGCCGCCCTTCATGGCAAGTGTGATGAACACAAGCGTCGTGAGCACCAGCATAATAAGCCAGGGTTTGTTTTTGCTCAAATCACCGAGGTCTTCTCTTAAACTTGATTTTTGTTCAAGCTTGGGAACGATTCGTTCTTTCGTAGTAAAGAATGTAATGAGCAACATAATAGTGCCGATGATGGCAAGCCATGTCATCACTTTTTCAATACCTGCAGCTTTATCGCCATGACCAGCCGATTCGATAATGGCCAGCATGAAAACCTGCACAAAAAACTGCGCAAACATAACGGCTACAAATCGGTAAGAAGACAGGCTGTTTCGCTCCTTCATATCGCCGGTGATAACGCCGCTGAGGGCAGAATAAGGCAGGTTGTTTGCAGCATACAACAGCAACAATAACGAATAGGTAATTACTGCATAAATCACTTTGCCTTTGTATGCAAAATGCGGCGTGCTAAAGGCAAGTAAAGCCACCACGCCAAGCGGTACGGCAGTGAATAATATCCACGGGCGAAATTTACCCCAGCGAGAATGTGTTCTGTCGGCAAGCGCACCGATAATTGGGTTAAAACCAAACGCAGCTATAAGTCCGACTGTAAGGATGATGACAGAAGCATGTTCGGTTTTGAGCCCATAAATATCTGTGTAGAAATAAGCGAGATAGGTAACTAGTGTTTGAAAAACAAGGTTGGCAGCAAGGTCGCCTAAGCTGTATCCTATTTTTTCGAATACCAATAATTTTTGGGAAGCTGCAATCGTATTTGAGTTCATGTATGAAGTTTGTTTTTGCCCTTTTTTTATCATTTCGTCGGGTGGAGCACCCGCCGATTGAGAACCTATTGGATGTGTCCTCTCCATCCGGAATCTACTTTGCTGATGCCGTTTGAATCACACTGTAAAACGCTGGCTTCGGCTGGAAGTTTCTATCGAACAGCAAAGGATAATTCGTTCTGCCCCGAATCGGAAAACCGTTCAACCAGGATTGCCCGTCGTTCACGCCCCAGAATGTTACACGGCTGACGTTCTTTTTATATTTCAAAAACAGTTTAAACAATTGCGCGTAAGAGCTGGCCAATTTTTGCTGAACAGAATCGGGTAAGCCGATCGTGTATGGATTCATGGTGGAATCGCCGTTGGCTGTGGCGCTTACATCCGCTGTAACCCGGTCCCACGGATTTTTCAAAACACTTAAATCCAGTTCTGTAAACATCACTTCAACACCCAATGCAGAAAACTCTTTAATGCTTTGTTCAATGTCGTTATACGGGACATTTGCTATGTTCCAGTGGCCTTGTATGCCAACGCCATCAATGCGCACACCTGCAGCCTTGATCTTTTTTATGATTGCAATGGCGCCCGTTCTTTTGGCGGGTTGTTCTATGTTGTAATCGTTGTAATACAACTTAGTATGAGGCGATGCTTTTTGTGCTAAGCGAAACGCTTCCACAATATAATCATCGCCAAGTTTGTCTAAGAAAATAGATTTGCGCATCGTGCCGTCTTCATTCAAAGCTTCATTCACCACGTCCCACGAATATACTTTGCCATCATAGCGTTTTGCAACGGTTGTAATGTGGTTTTCAAAATATTGGCGAACCGAATCAGCACTTTGGACATGGTGCATAAAGGAAGGTAACTGGCTATGCCAGATCAAATTGTGCGCATTTACTTTCAGGTTGTTTTTGGCGGCAAAAAGAACGAGTTGATCGGCCATATCAAAGTTGTAGGAATCCCAGCCCGGATGGATGATTTCAGCCTTCATAATGTTCTCCGGCGTTACGGCATTGAACTGTTGTTTGATCAGCTCTGCCTGCAGCGGTATCTCTTCCTTCAATTTGTCGCGCATCTATTGCAGTGCCGATGAGGAAATCATTTTTAAATGTTTCTTTTAGCGATGGAATTGTTTGTGCACTTGCTGTGTGATAAAATGCCAGGCCAGCGACGATAAAGAGGACGCATGCAAGGGGAATTCCTAGATAGTGTTTTATCATAAATCAGTTGTTTTTCTTTTGTAAAATGGTTTCCTGCGGGCCGAGATAAGAAGGTGGTAATGCACCAAAATGAAGCACCAATTTTTGCAACACAACACCCGGACTTATCATCCAATACCGAAGAATATGTTTTCCTTTTTTATGGATGGCATGACGGGTTGTTTGTATGTTGATGTTATTGGCAACCCACTCGCTCCACTTCTTTATATCATGATCATCTTTGTTAATCGAAATGATTTGTGGCTGTTCATCATCAATGGAAACCGCGTACTGTAAGCCTGTTGAATCGCCATAAAAATTAAGCGTTGGCGAGAAGTACAGATTTAGTTGGAACGAGCCTGAGTCATAAGTATAAAACTGATACTCCAGATGCGGTGTGGTTGCACCGATGTTTGGCGCCGATGCTGTTACCGGAAAGGTAGTAATGCCATCGCCATCGCGCCCAATGTTGGGAATAACTTTCCACTGAATATCTGCTCCATTTGTTTTTGCCGAAAAATGCGAAGTTTCGATGGAAACATAACTATCTTTTTCGTAAAACACAGCCCCCCCAACTCCTTTGGGAATAAGGCTTTCAGCCGTTTTAGAAACAGGGTTTGGTTTTGCCATTTTTTTTGTTGCAGAGCCCTGCGAAATATAGGTTACTTCGGGCATCGTTTGCTTTTCGGGTTGTTGCCAGTACGTGTATCCAATGTGTGTTTGATCCATCATGTGGTTCCATTTGCCATTATGCAAGCCGTTGTAGGTTGCAGAAATCATTGCATCTTTTGCATAGAACGCTTTGACTTCTTCAGCATATTGGTTGGTCAGCGCATTGTTTTGTTTTGCGTAGTAATGATTCAACCCAACCGCTGTATATAAGTTTTGCAAATTGGCAAAGGCTTCCACCGGATGCAACACCAGTTCATAAAAAGCATCTTTGTATTCGCCTGGCAATGCTGAGTTTATTTTTGATGCTTCTTTCAGCAAGTTGTTCCAGTCATTAGTTGCACGGTTAGCTTCATCATAATGTTCAATGCTGAATGTGTTGGCATCGAGCAACTCGGGTTTCCTTCTCGATGAATACTGTGCATATTTGCGGAGCACTTCACCAATTTGTTTTGCATACGTATTCCCAAACTGTTCCCTTGCCCACTGCGTATAATAGGCATCTAAATTGTCTGCATTCCACTTGTTTACATTCCATGCATAATCCAAAAAGAAAGAGATAGGAAATTCCATCGGTTTCAAATCACCCACATTTACAATCCAGATATTTTTTACACTATATTCATAAGCGAGGTGCATTTGCTCCCACACTTTTGCAATGTTGTTCGTGTTGATCCATTTATAATTTCTCGGGTCGCCCACATAATCAAAATGATAATAAATGCCGTAGCCACCACGGCGTTGTTTATCATCCAATTTTGGCAATCTGCGAATATTACCCCAGTTATCATCACACAACAAAAGGGTAACATCATCCGGCACACGCATTCCTTTGTCGTAATAGTCCTGCACTTCTTTGTACAAAGCCCAGAGCTGCGGCGTTTGCGCAGCAGGTTTGCCTGTAACGTCTTCAATAATTTTGCGTTGGTCTTTAACGATTTTTTCCAGTAAATTGATTGCTGTTCCCTGTGTCATCGGTTCATCGCCATCGCCACGCATACCAATGGTAACAATGCTTTCATGATGGTCCATGTTCTCGATGCCCTTTCTCCAAAAAAACGAAGCACAGAATCGTTTTTTGTGTAATCCCACGCGCCTTTGCCATAACGCTTCCATTCCGTCTGTGCGCGTAGCATTGGCTCGTGATGCGATGTGCCCATTACAATGCCCCATTGGTCAGCAAGAACCGGATTGAGTGTGTCATCGTCATTAAACGCATTGCCCCACATGGCAGGCCATAGATAGTTTGCTTTCAAGCGAAGCAGCAACTCAAATACATGCTCATATACCAAGTGATTAACGCCACCGAATTTTTCTTTTGTCCACCCGCTGAAAGCAGGCGCTTCATCGTTAATAAAAATGCCACGGTACTTTACTGAAGGGGAAGGAAAGTTGTAAATGCCCCTCTTTACATACACTTCCGTTTTCTTTTTTGTAGGAACATCTGCCCACCAATACCAGGGCGATACGCCGATTTGTTCTGACAAGGTAAATGTGCCGTAAGCTGCGCCACGCTTGTCGCTGCCAACAATTACCAAAGCGCTTTCAATTCCATCAACCGGCTTGCTGACCGTTTGCAATGAAAAAGCTTCCCATTTTCCCTGTAAAGAGTCAACCTGTATGGTTTTGGTTTTGCCCCATTTTTCAATAATGGAGGAACCATTGATCGTTCCAATGATAATAATATTGTTTGTTGGTGATGAAAGTGACGAAACAATAGCCGGCTTTTTTCCCGTAACCATTTCAATGTCATTCTGCAATAGAGAAGCTGCTTTGTGCACGAGCCAGTCGTCATTATTGTCAATATAGATTGAAGCAGTTTCGGATGAAGTAACAATCGGAAATGCGTTGTTTTGTTTTTGTGCAAAAACAAATTCCTGTGCATGCAATGCCTGCGAGATTGCAATTAAAACGATGATAAGAAACAACGCTTTTGGTTTCATGCAAAAAATTCTTTTATCAAAATCCAATAGAATTGCCGCCATCAACCGGCAGCACAACGCCGGTAATGTATTTGGATGCATCGGATGCCAGAAATAAAGCCGCATCTCCTATATCGGCAGGATCACCTAAATGTCCCATCGGTGTTCTGCTCAATACTTTTCCTTTTCTTTCGGGATCGTTGTTCAGGGCTTTTGCACTCATATCAGTTGCAATAAATCCTGGTGCAATACAATTGACACGAATGCCTTTAGGTGAAAGCTCAGTTGCCATGGCTCTTGTCATTCCTTCAACCGCTGCTTTTGATGCGGTGTAAGCAATCACTTTGGGCAAACCATATTGCGAAGCCATTGAACTAATGTTAATGATGCTTCCTTTTACGTTCTTTTTCAACATGTGCTTCACTATTTCTCTCGACATAGTGAATACAGAGGTTACATTGGTGAGTAATATTTTTTGAAACTCTTCATCGCTCACATCAGCAAATTCTTTTTTTAAATTGATGCCTGCATTGTTTACTAAAATATCTATTTGCTGAAACCGGTTAGTCAACTCTTCAATCAGTTTTGGAATGTCCGCCAGTTCATTCAAATCAAAGCGTACTGTCTCGCATAAAGCGCCGAATTGTTCTTTCGCAGCTGCTAATTTGTTTTCATCTCTCCCGATAATAATAGTTCTAACATTGTTTCTCACAAATGTGTCTGCTATTGCCAACCCAATGCCCGATGCGCCGCCTGTTACAATTGCAGTTTTACTCATTGTGTAGTTTTGTGTGAATAGACTTTCAGATTATGCACTGCTTATATTGATTCAATTACGCTTAATCGAGCAAGTCGCAAGCAATCAATAAAGCTCTTGCTGGCTTATGTAGAATAATAAAAATTATGCGCTTCTGTTGCAGGCAATCTGTATAGCACTATTCTTTCAACGAAAAGAAAAGCAATGTTAATAAAATAATTGCAACCGATTGCGTAAAATATTATTTTTACTTTTTTAAAACGACAATTGCTTGTAGTGCCCGTTTGTTTTTGCAGGAATTTTCCAACTGCCAATCAAAGAAATAATATGAAACCAATTGCTGTTACTCTATTCCTATTCCTATGCCACTGCAGTTATGCGCAACGCTATCAAAATTTTAAAGTAGCGGTGTATTGCCGCGCGTATGAGGTTCGCCAAATGGGCGATACCAACCATTATCTGAAACCATTATGGAATGAAATAGCAAGACAGCTAAAGGTTGATAAAGTGTATCTCGAAACACATCGTGATTTGATTGTAGTAAACCAGGATACCTTGAACATTGCCAAAAAATTTTTCAAAGACAGAGGTATTGAAATTGCAGGTGGCATTACCTTAACCATTAGTGAACCCAATCGGTTTCAAACTTTTTGTTACAGCAATCCTGAAGACAGAAAGAAAGTAAAAGAACTGAGTGAATACACAGCCAAAAACTTCGATGAATTTATTCTGGATGATTTCTTTTTTACCAATTGCAAAGATGATGGTGCAATACAAGACAAAGGCGATAAAACCTGGACGCAGTATCGGTTGGCGCTGATGACAGACGCTGCTAAAACATTGATTGTTGGCCCTGCAAAAAGGGTAAATCCAAAAGTAAAAGTGGTAGTGAAATATCCCAACTGGTATGAGCATTTTGCCGGCATGGGCTTTAATCTTGAAACGGAGCCCAAAATATTTGATGGCATTTATACCGGCACAGAAACAAGAGATGCGGTACTATCCGCACAACATCTGCAGCCTTATCTCGGGTATAATATCATTCGTTATTATGAAAATATAGCACCGGGCAGAAACGGCGGGGGCTGGGTGGATCCGTATGGCAGCAATTATTCCGACCGTTATGCAGAGCAGATCTGGATCACTTTATTTGCAAAAGCAAAAGAACAAACCTTGTTCGATTTCAGAAGCATTGCGAGACCGATTTACGCAACAGACCGTGCGCCGTGGCAAGGGCAACAAACCAGCTTTGACTTCGATGCCATGATGCAGCCACAAAGTTACAATGGCGGCGCTCCAACAAAGCCAACATCCATTGCAAGAGTGGCGGGTTATACGTTTGAAAAAGTTGATGCTTTTTTAGGAAAATTGGGTAATCCAATCGGTATCAAGAGTTATAAACCTTATCATTCTGTTGGTGAAGATTTTTTACAGAATTACCTAGGCATGATTGGCTTGCCAATGAATATGGAACCTGAATTTCCTGCCGCAGACAGAATTGTGTTGTTAACTGAAGAAGCCAAATTTGATACTCAGATTGTTGATAAAATAAAGAAGCAATTAACCGATGGCAAAACGGTTGTGATAACCTCCGGCTTGCTACATGCCATACAGGATAAACTGGCTGATATTGTTGAATTGCGTTACACCGACCGCAAGGCAATTGTACAGGATTATACTGCAGGTACCTTTGGAGCGATACACACAGACAGACCGATTTTAATTCCGCAAATACAATACATCACCAACGATTCATGGGAAATTGTTTCGGGCATTAGCGGTGATAATGGCTTCCCAATTTTGCATGATGCCGCTTACTCAAAAGGCCATTTGTATGTGCTGACGATTCCTGACAATTTTTCTGATTTGTATAATCTACCTGCAGAAGTCCTGAATAAAATAAGACAGGTATTGTGCAGTCATCTGAATGTACAAATGGAAGGCCCTTCCAAAATAAGTTTGTATGTATATGACAACAATACTTTCATTGTTGAATCTTTTTTAGATAACGAACAAATCGTAAAAGTTGTTACGCCATCTACATTCAATGCGATTACCGACATCAATACCAACGAAGAAATGAAAGGTGACGTACAAAAGGCCGGCTTTAGTTACATAGAGAAGAACCAAACTTCAAAGAACGTCTATTCGTTCACGGTAAAACCACATTCGTTTCGGGTATTCAGAATGCAGTAAATGGAAATTAAATGGGATCGTACCCAAATGGAAGAATTTCGAAAAAAGATGCAATCGGTTGCATTCGCTAAAAGAGTTCCTACTTTAACTTGTATAGGTCGGAACCTTATATCGGGGTTGTATCTCGAATGATGAAAATAATCTTCACCGTAGAAAAAGAAGGAGGCTTTTCTCTGGTGCACTTTACTTATAAAAATCAGGCAAATACAAATTGAAAACACAAACATCATCGCATTACTTTCTTACACGGAAAGCTTGCTATATGCGAATAAAAATAAGCGCCTTTACCTTCTGTTTATCGTTGATGTTATCCTTGTCTGCTGTTGCGCAAAATGTACACAGCGATAATGGCAATGGTACTTATACCAATCCGCTTATTTCTGCAGATTTTCCAGACCCTGATGTAATACGTGTTGGAGATACTTACTATATGGTAACAACAACCATGTTTGTTTTCCCCGGTGTTACGGTGTTGAAATCTCACGACTTAGTGAACTGGGAATATTGCAGCAATGCAGTTGCAAGATTTGATTTCAGCAAGTGTTACGATCTGGATAGCTGCAACCGTTATGGGCACGGGCAATGGGCAACCAGCCTAAAATATCATAAAGGAAAATTTTACCTGTTATTTATTACGCTTAATGAAGGCGGCTTTGTCTGTACGGCAGATAAAGCTGAAGGTCCGTGGAAGATTACACATTTGCCAAAAGGTTTTTACGACCCCGGTTTGTTCTTTGATGACAACGGAAAAATTTACGTAGCGCAGGGCTACAGTAATATTTCAATCACGGAAGTAGATTCAAACCTTACACCTGTCAGTAAAGATTCTTTGGTGTTTGTTGGCAACATTCGCAAAGGTTTGGAAGGAACACACCTGTACAAACTGAATGATTATTATTACATGTATTCAACTTATGGCGGTTTAGATGGTATGCAGGTAGCATTGCGTTCCAAAAATATCTATGGGCCCTATGAGCAAAAGCTGCTGTTGTACGATACAACACGAGGAATTAATTATGGCATACACCAGGGCGCATTGATTCAAACCCAAACCGGCGAATGGTGGACGATTTTATTTGTGGATAGTGGCCCGTTTGGTCGCTTTCCTTCCCTGCAACCGGTAACCTGGATAGACGATTGGCCGATGATTGGAGCCAATGGAAAGGCTGTTACAACCTATAAAAAACCGGCCGTTGGAAAAACATATCCCATTACCAACTTTCCAACGTCAGATGAATTTAATAAGAGCACATTGGGAATACAATGGGGATGGAACCACAATGCCGATTCAACAAAATGGTCACTAACCCAAAAGCCGGGCTATTTAAGATTGATGACAGCCAGTGTAACATCCGATTTCAGAATGGCCCGCAACACACTTACGCAGCGGCCTTTTGCTAAACGCGATCAAAGCATTCCAACGATTGTAACCGCAAAAATAGAGATTAGCAACATGAAGGATGGCGACATCGCAGGTATCGCTGTGTTCCAGGATCCGTATGCATATATCGGGGTGGAGAAAAGGGGCAAAACCAAATATATCGTCATGGTGAATGATGGAAAAACAATCGACTCCATTGCCATCAATGCATCAACCATTTATCTAAGAACCATAGCATCCAACAAGAGCGGGAGAGCAAGCTTTGCATACAGTACCGAAAACAAAACATTCAAGTCATTGGGCAATGAACTGGAGATGAAATTCAGCCTGAAAATCTTTACCGGAAACAAATTTTGTTCGTTCAATTATGCAACAAAAAGTTTAGGTGGTTCTGTTGATGTTGACTGGTTCAGGGTTGAATAACAAATACAAAAATTACAAAACACAATTCAGTAACAAAATAAACTTTCAGAGCCATTATGAAATCTATTCAGATAATCAAAAATTGGATGGTGCTTACCTGCTTTGCATTCCTTTGCAATGCAGCATCCGCACAAAAATTACAGCTCAACGATTCGGGTTATTTTGAAAAGAAGGGCGTAAATGTGCTTGTGTTCAGCTATGAATACAGCGGCATGTTCTTCGACGAAAAAACATCAGCTATTGAACTCATTCATCACGGTGTGCGCACGGCAACCGGCGGCGCTGTACGATTGCAAAACACACCTGAGCAATGGGATCTGATACCCAAAATGATAAGTCGCAAGGTGGATAAACAAAACAATAGCATTGAAGTTGTGTTGCGTTATGAGCAGTTTGATTTTAATTCAAAAGTGATTGTTACTGCTAAAGATAATGGCGTTGAAATCAATGTTTATCTGGATAAACCGGTTCCCCAAAAACTGGTTGGCAATGCTGGTTTTAATTTTGAATTTCTTCCTTCTGTTTATTTCGAAAAGACGTTTTTGGCAGATGGAAAGCCCGGCCGTTTTCCACTCTATCCTTCCGATTCCACTAACATCGAACCCATCAGCAAAAAGATTCGGCAGTTCGGTGGTCACACCACGTTTGACGACCGGGGTCGCGGTGAATTTATTGTGCCTTCCTGCTTCGCTTCAGGCAAAACGATAGTGCTCGCGCCTGAAGACGACGAACGCAGAGTGAAGATTGTTTCGCAAACAGAGGATGAAAATCTCATGTTGTTTGATGGCCGCAACCTCGCACAAAACGGCTGGTATATAGTGCGCAGTCTATTCCCCGCCAACAAAACCGGCAAAGTGCTGACATGGTATGTGGAACCATACGCAATCCCGAACTGGAAAAGAAAACCGGTGATCCAGTTCTCGCAGGTGGGCTACAACCCCCAACAGGAAAAGATAGCCGTGTTTGAATTGGATAAAAATGACACGCCCCTAAAAACGGCAACGCTATATCAGGCAACAGCCGATGGACAACTCGTTAAGAAATATGAAGCACAGGTAAAACCTTGGGGAATGTACCTGCGATACAATTATGCGAAAGCCGATTTCAGTTCGGTAAGGGAGCCGGGCTTGTATTACATTCAATACGGCGACCAAAAAACAAACACGTTTTCAATCAGCAATGATGTGTATAACAATATCTGGCATCCTACATTGGATGTTTGGTTTCCTGTGCAGATGGACCACATGGAAGTGAATGAAGCTTACCGCGTATGGCATGGCGCGCCGTTCCTCGACGATGCATTGCAAGCGCCTACCAACTGGCAGCATTTTGATGGGTATAGCATGGGCCCATCCACACAAACCAAATATAAGCCTTACGAACACATACCTGGCCTTGCTGTGGGGGGCTGGTTTGATGCAGGCGATTTTGACATTCAAACCGGCTCTCATTGCGATGCTGTGCTAAGCTTAGTGGATACATGGGAAAAGTTTAAGCCAACACGAGATGAAACGTTTATTGATTATACAACAAAGTATGTGGACATCCATCGCCCCGATGGGATGCCCGATATATTGCAACAGATCAAACACGGCACTTTGAATATGGTGGCGCAGGTTAAAAATATTGGTCATCCGGTACGTGGTATTGTTGTGCCCAATCTGCACCAATATCATCATCTCGGCGATGCCATTAATGAAACGGATAACCTGTTGTATGATTCAACATTAAAGCCGTATGAAGTAAAGGGCAATCGTAGCGGCACGATGGATGACCGCTGGGCTTTTACAGAGCGCACAACGTTTCTTGATTATTTTACTGCTGCCGCATTGGCTGCTGCAAGCCGCGCACTGAAAGGCTTTGATGATTCGTTGTCGCAGCAAAGTTTGTTCTATGCAAAACAGTTGTGGCGCGAAGATGACAGCATTGCCAAAATGGATACATCTGGATTTTCAAAGCGGTTTGGAAACAGCCTTAAAATGTCTGCTGCATTGCAATTGTACATCACCACAAAAGATGAACAATATGCAAGGGTATTTAAAGATGCAGTGTGGCAATCGCTTGACCGGTTTGTAGAATATGCCATGCAGCCGGCCTTGCAGGCAGTGCCTTACATGGATGATGTTTATAAAAGCAAGCTTCGCAGTTATGTGGTGAAGTATAAAGCTGTATGTGATAATTATGCGAAACAAAACCCTTATGGTGTTCCCGTAGCAAACGGCGGCTGGGGCGGTAGCGGTAATGTTGTCAATTTTGCCACCGCTAATTATTATGCTCACCGTTTTTATCCTGATGTGATTGATGCCGAATATGTTTACAAAGGGTTGAATTATATTTTCGGTTGTCATCCTTATTCTAATCTTTCTTTTGTTTCTTCTGTGGGAACAAAATCAAAGAAAGTTACCTACGGAAACAACCGTGCAAACTTCAGTTTTATTGCCGGTGGTATTGTTCCAGGCATCCTCATCATCAAGCCTGATTTTCCTGAAAACAAAGAAGATTGGCCGTTCTTCTGGGGTGAAAATGAAGTAACTGTTGGCGGTTGTGCCGATTATATTTTATTGGGAAACGCAGCTCAGGCGTTGGCTACTGGTAAATAAGGATTTGCTGAAGAACAGGATACGATGTTTGCTAAGTTTGGTTTTGCCACTTTTTTTAACAAGGTTCGGAACCTTAATAATTCACTGCTTTTATTCAAATAAACAATTGCCATGAAAAAGCTACTGTTCTCATTCTTATCATTCTTTCCCTTTTTGCTTTTAGCACAAAACGCTACCATCAAAATTGATGTTGACAGAACTATCGGTAACATTGACCCCAATATTTATGGCGTGTTTATGGAGCCTATTCATCTCAACGGGGCGAGGATGGGACTGCCCGATACGGTTGATTTCAATACGCTGTATGGCAATTTATATGATCCTGCTTCTCCGCTGGCCAATGAAGATGGATTTAGGAAAGATTACATTGATGCACTGAAAGAATTAAAGGTTACCAACATGCGCTGGCCTGGTGGTAATTTTTTGATGGGATATGACTGGAAAGATGGCATTGGCCTTAAAGATCAGCGTCCTGTACGCATCAATCTTGCCTGGGGCGGAAAAGACAATAACCACGTTGGCACAGATGAATGGATGAAGCTCAACAAAGCCATTGGAAGCGAAAACGTGGTGGCCGTCAACCTCGGTTTGGGTTCTATTTTAGATGCTGCTTACTGGGTTGAATATTGCAACTACAAAGGCGGCACTTACTATTCGGATTTGCGTGCAAAAAACGGCCATGCACAACCCTACGGTGTGAAAATCTGGGACCTCGGCAATGAAGTTGATGGCTTGCCTTGGGAGCTTGGGCATAAGAACGCACAGGATTATGTAGAGACGGCAAGAGAAGCAGCCAAAGCAATGCGAGCGGTTGACAATACCATTCAACTGGTGGGCTCAGGCTCATCATATTACGAGCCAACCAATAAGTGGTTCGACTGGAATCGTACGGTGCTGGAAGGAATCGGCGACAAGATCAATTATCTTTCTATTCACCGGTACTGGGAAGGCGGATCGCCTGACAACTACAACCAATATATGGGCAATGGCGCGATGGATTTTGATGAAAAAATTCAACTGGTGGCCAACCAGATTCAGTCGGCAAGGGCGAAGATGAATTTTAAAAATCCCATCTATCTCTCGGTGGATGAATGGGGAACCTTCAGCAGGAATTTTATGGGTGTGTTGCCGGTAGCAGAATGTTTGAATTCTTTCGTTCGCCATGCCGATGTGGTGAAGATGGGCAACTATACGATGGCAACTTCCCTGCTGTCAAGCGATCCTAAAAAGGGCACTTTCAAATCGCCCCTATTTTATACGTTCAAACTGTTTTCCAACAATTGCCTTGGCACTTCCGTAGATACCTATGTAGCTTCTGATACGTTCAGCACAGAATTGTATAAAAACATTCCTTACCTCGATGCAACTGCGGTATATTCAAAAGATAGCCATACTGTGGTGATTAATGTAGTGAATAAAAGCATGGACAAAGCCATCACAACAGATATTGTTTGCAGTTCCTGCCATTTCTCAAACCAAGCGGAAGCAAGCGTTGTCAGCAGCGACGACACGAAAGCCGTGTTTTCGTTCGATAAACAATCTCAATACATACCAGTAAAAAAAGAGGCAAAACCAAACGGAAACACAATCACATTCACATTTCCACCACATTCTTTTACACAACTGAAAGCAAGCATCAGCACTAAATAATTTTGATGAAAACAAAGGCATACGCTTGCCTATATTTGTTTAGATGCAACCAGTGTATCATCACCACTTCTATCGTGCCGTTATGAAACTAACGAAACTCGTTTGCCTTTTTGGTTTTGTATGTTTTCTTGCCGCTGGCTGCAAAGAAAAACTACACAACCCGCTATTTACTCCTTTATCATCTACTGAGTCAGGCATTACGTTCAGCAATACTATTGACGAAACTAAAATGCCCGGTGATGCCTTGAATGAGTTTGCTTACATGGGCGGTGGCGTTGGTGTAATTGATGTAAACAATGATGGCCTGAAAGACCTTTTCTTTTGCGGCAACCAGGTAAGCAGTAGGCTTTATCTGAATAGAGGCAATAATCATTTTGAAGACATTACCGTAAGCGCCGGTGTGTCAACCAACGATTGGATTACGGGTGTAAGTATCGTTGATATCAACGGCGATGGTTATGATGATATTTATCTCTGCAGCTATGGCAAAACATTAGGAGCCCATTCGCCCAATTTGCTCTTCATCAACCAACACAACAACACATTTAAAGAAGAAGCTGCTGACTATGGTTTGGCAGATACCAGCTATTCAACGCAGGCCGCATTTTTTGATTATGATAAAGATGGTGATCTCGACATGTATCTATCCAATTACCTGTTGAATGCTTCTTATTCAGCCAATTATTTGTTTCCCAAAAATCTTACCGGACGTTCGCCTGCCAATGATAGATTGTATCGCAACGATGGTGTTAAAAATGGTCATCCTCTTTTTACCGATGTTTCGATGCAGGCGGGCATAAAGGAAGATGGTTATGGTCTTGGTGTTTCGGTTTGCGATTTCAATATGGATGGTTATCCCGATGTTTATGTATGCAACGATTTTGTTTCGAACGACAACTTTTGGCTGAATAATAAAAACGGCACATTCACCAATATTTTAGACAAGGCCACTAAACACCAAAGTTATAGCAGCATGGGCTGCGATGCAGCTGATATTAACAATGATAACAGGTTTGACCTGGCATCTGTTGACATGATGCCGGAAGACAATTTGCGGCAAAAACAAACTTTTTCTTTCATGAATTATGACCGGTATAACGAAGAAAGAAACTTAGGTTATTCGCCGGAGTTTATGCGCAATATGCTGCAATTGAACCGGGGAAATTATCAGCGTGGCGATACATCAATTCCTTTTTTTAGTGAGATCGGGCAACTCGCCGGCATCAGCCAGACCGACTGGAGCTGGAGTATCTTGTTTGCCGATTTTAATAATGATGGTTATAAAGATGTGCACATCACCAATGGCATTGGAAGAGACTTTATTAATTCTGATTTTATATCGTTTAGTCAAACCAGCGGTAAGGATATGACGGCCGATCAGTTTCGAAAAACACTGCGTGATAAATTGGTTTCATTGAAGCATGTAGAGATACCGAATTATTTATATCTCAACAAGAGCGATTACACGTTTTCAAACATCACGGATTCATCAGGCATCAAACAAAATTCAATGTCGAATGGCGCCGTTTATGTTGACCTTGATAACGATGGCGATCTCGACTTAGTGGTCAATAACATTAACAAGGAAGCGTTTGTTTTTATCAATAATGAGAACGAACCCAACAAGCTCAAAGTGGCTCACAGCATAGGTTTCGCCCTGCAAGGCGATAGCTTGAACACAAAGGGTTTTGGCGCAAAAGTTTTCGTGTATGCAAATGGCTTATCACAGGTGCAGGAAGAGTATCCGGTGCGCGGTTATTTATCAACTGTGGATACAAAGCTGCTATTTGGTTTGGGAAAAAATACAAAGGCAGATTCTGTTGTTGTAATATGGCCAAATGATAAAAAACAAGTGTTGCAAAATGTAAGTGCAGATTCAACTTATACTTTATATCAGAAGAATGCAAAAGAGGCCTGGTCGCCATTAAATCCTGATACCAATCAAAGAATATTCACTGATGTTACAACTTCAATAAACGCTTTGTATAAGCACGATGATTTCATTTTTAACGACTATGCCGAACAATTGTTTTTGCCTCAAAAATATTCGCAGTTAGGTCCGTTTATTTCAACCGGCGACATCAACAGAGATGGCAAAATTGATTTTTATGTAGGCGGTGGTTTTAACTCGAACGGCAAACTTTTTATGCAAAACCAAAACGGAACATTTAGCGGAACAAATTTTACCGCCGGTTTGAAGTTTGAAGAAGATGAAGGCAGTGTGTTATTTGATGCAGATGGCGATGGCGATCTGGATTTGTTGATAACGTATGGTGATATGCGTTTCAGCGATACATCCCAGTATTATCAACCCCGTTTGTATTTGAATGATGGGAAAGGAAATTTTACTTTTAGTGCGAATGCCATTCCATCAAACGTACGAACCATTGCAGGCTGCGTAACTGTTGCTGATTATGATGGTGATGGTGATTTGGATGTGTTTATCGGAGGTCGTGTATCGAAGCAATATCCATTATCGCCCAACAGCTTTTTACTGCAAAACCAAAACGGTATTTTTACCGATGTTACCAATAAAGTTTGCCCTGCTCTATCAAAAGCGGGAATGATAACTGCAGCGCAATGGGCTGATATCAACAACGATAAGCATCCTGATTTGATCATTGCAGGCGAATACATGCCTATACGTTTTTTTACAAATAATGGAAAAAAACTAACAGAAGTTACCGCCAAAACCGGTCTGCAAAACAACGATGGCTTGTGGCGCAGTCTTATTGCAACTGATGTTGATGGCGATGGTGATACCGATTTTATTGCGGGCAATTTAGGCTTGAATTGCAACTATCGCGTAAGTGCAGAATATCCTATGAAATTGTATGCAGAAGATATGGATAAAAACGGAAGCATTGACCCTGTTATGTTTTATTATATCAAAGATGAAGAGGGAAAAAGAAAGCTGTATCCTTCTATCAACAGGGATCAGTTTGCTGCGCAGGTGCCAATGATTAAAAAGAAATTTTTACTTAATAAAGATTATGCGACTGCTACAGCCGATGACATTTTTCCAGCTAATAAAGACTTGACAAATTTTAACCTGCAACGAAACACGGAGTTGCTGGTTTGAAAATAAGGGCAAAAACAAATTTCTAAAACATCCGTTGCCAATAGAAGCACAGTTTGCGCCGGTGAATGCCATTGTTTGTGCGGATATAGATGGCGATGGTGTAAAAGATATTTTATTAGCAGGTAATGAATATCAAACAGAAGTGATGACCGGAAGGTATGATGCATCTTATGGTTGTTTTTTGAAAGGCTGGGGCAATAAACAATTTAAAGCGGTTTCACCTGTTGTGTCAGGATTTAAAATTGATGGTGATGTAAAAGACATGAAGATGATAACAACAGCCAATAATAAAAAGCTGCTTCTTGTTGCAGTGAATAATGATAGCTTGAGAGTGTTTGAGTATAAATAAGATACCAGTTCACATCACAAAACGGAAGATAAAATCAGTCTTTGTTTTTGCCCTTTTTTAAAGAAGATTCTCTAACAATCAATTCAGATTTAATAACCACTGTATTTGTAAGATTCATATCCCATAAGCCTTTCAAATGGTTGATCAGACCGCGTGCTGCCACCTGCCCCATTTCAAAACCAGGATAATTAATGGTTGTCAGTTTAGGACTGATAACTTTCCCGATAATATCATTGTTAAATCCAACAATGGCAATATCCTGTGGCACCCGTATGCCTGCATCTTTAAGCAACTGCATAACAACGGCTGCACAAAAATCATTCGTTATAAAAATGCCATCCGGCAAGGTTTTCATAGATAATATTCGCTTTGCCGACCGCGTTGCGTCTTCTTCTTTGAAACCATCAATAACAATAAGCTTTTCATCAAATTTAAGTTTGTGATCCTGCAAAGCTTGCTTATAACCCCGCATTCTTTCTGCATATACATTTCTTTTCAGGCTTGATGTAATGTGTGCAATGCGCTTACACCCTTGTTGTATAAGATGCTTTGTGGCGTCATATCCGGCCTGAAAATTATTGATAATCACTTTTGTGCCATCGCTGCCTTCAAACACACGATCAAAAAAAACAACAGGTATGTTTTTACTTTGAAATTGTTTGAAATGATCGAGGTTTTCGGTATCAAACGAAAGAGAAGCAATCACACCATCAACACGTTTATGAAACAGATTACTGGCATTCGCAACTTCAAACTTTGCATTTTCAGCAGAGTGAACAATAAGAAGATTGTATTTCGCCTCTGTTATTACTTTCTCAATACCTGTTAATACAGATGTAATAAAATAGCTGTTTAATTCATGCAGTATTACTCCGATCGTATGTGTTTTTTGCAGCCGGAGGCTACTTGCAAAAGTGTTATGCCTGTAACCCAGCTTTTCTGCAAGAGCATTTATTTTTTTCCGTGTTGATATACTAATGGAAGCACTATCATTAAGAGCCCGGCTCACAGTAGCAGGTGATACTCCAATCTGTTTTGCTATATCGTAAATGGTTATTTCCTTTTCAACTTTCACCCTCTAAACAAAGTTTTGGCATTAAAAATAGGACAACTTTTTAAAAAATATTTATGCAACCGATTGCTATTTAAAATAAAGTTCTATTTTTAGTCTGAAATTAGCAATTTATACTTGTTGATTCAGTCTTTGGTCTATGAAATTAAAATTTTAAGCAGCAGATGTTGTAAAAATGCTGTCTGCTTTTGTAATCGGTTGCTTTTTATTAAATATTGTTTGCCAAAAATCAATACTAAAATGACTTGCTATGTAAATGATACCTGAAACACTCAATGTGATTTCTGTGATTCCTCCGGAATCTCAAATATTTATAAACTAACACTTTCTTCTCTCACACAATCATTTCATACCTATTTTTAAAACAACTGTTATGATTATTAGCCTCTATAATGGATCTCTTAAACGATTGTTTTTCCTGATTGGAAAACATGCTTTTGCCCCTTTGCTTCTCCTTTTCTGTGTGGCTATTACTTTACCTACTTATGCCCAAACAGATGTACATGGAAAAGTTACTGATGAAACAGGAAAACCAGTTCCATCGGCATCTGTAACAGTAAGAGGCACTTCACGCGGAACCAGTACTGACGAAAACGGAACTTTTTCAATTTCTGTATCACGGGGCGGTACACTTATAGTAAGCTCCGTAGGATTTGCAAACAAAGAGATTAAGGTAGGAAATGAAAGCAACCTAACCATTTCATTAACCACAACCAATCAGCAGCTCGACCAGGTAATTGTTATTGGTTATGGTACACAAAAACGCACGTCTGTTACAGGCGCCATTTCAAGTGTTAGCGGTAAAACAATAACCGAACTTCCTGTGGCAAGCGTGCAGCAAGCATTGCAGGGACGCGTTCCAGGACTACAGGTAACAAATAACGGAAGCCCTGGCACAGAGCCAATTGTTACAATAAGAGGTATTAGTTCTATCTCTTATGCTTCAAGCCCTTTGTACGTTATAGATGGATTTCCTACAGGAGATTTATCAACCTTTGACACAAGGGATATAGAAACGGTAGATGTTTTAAAAGACGCTTCTGCGGCGGCTATTTATGGTTCAAGAGCTACAAATGGGGTAATTATAATTACTACAAAAAAAGGCAGAAGAGATGGAAAAATGAATATTAGTGTAAGCTCCAATTATGGCATTCAGGAGGTTACACAAAGATTGAGTTTATTAAACCCTGAGCAGTTTGATCAATATGCAATCGCTTACAGAGGAAGTAAAGTAGGCAGGCGATCAGACCCGTGGGTTAGCACGCCGATATATAATGGTGCAAGTACTACTTATGGTAATAATGTTACTGATTGGCAGGACGCTTATTTTAAACAAGGCGCAATGACTCAGACTAACATTGGCTTAAGTGGCGGAAATGATGTTTCCCGTTTTTATGCATCTGCCGGTTATTTCGATCAGTCGGGTACAACACCTCGCGTAGGATATCGTCGTTATAACTTCCGCATCAATTCAGATCATAAAATTGGTAAAGCATTCCTCTTTGGAGAGAATTTATATGTGGCTTCTGCTAATCAGGCTTACGATAATAATGAAACAGGAACGAGGTCAAATTTGGTAAATGTCATTAAAATGATGCCATATATGCCAGTTCATGATCCTACTACAAGCGATGGTTACAGAGGTGTAAATTCTGTTTTGGATGGAGGCGACCCAACCAATCCGATTGAAGATGCCTTAGTTAAAAACCCTGGAAACAGAACGACTGCAAAAATTTTTGGAACAGCATACTTGGAAGTTAGTTTTACCAAGTGGTTAAAATTCCGTTCAACATTTGGTGTAGATTATGCCAATGGTTTAGATTACCGTTTTTCACCCATATTCAACGACAGCGGTACAGTAGCAGGTTCAAGTGCAATACAGGCGACTATTACCAACAACCGTTCTCTCTCTACTGTTCTTTTAGCCACACAACAACTTACGTTTGATAAGACTTTTGGTGATCATCATATCAACGCTGTTGCTGTTTATGAGTATCAGGGCCAAAAAACACGTCAGGAAAATGCAAATGGCAACCAGGCGTCAAATGATCTGAAAACGCTTAACAACGCATCCAATGTGTCTGTTCAAACTCTGATTGGTGAAAATTACCTGCTATCTTACCTCGGCCGCGTGAATTATGATTTTAAAGGAAAGTATTTGTTAAGCGGTGCTATTCGCCGTGATGGACTTTCCGTTTGGGCGCCTGGCAAAAAATGGGCAGTATTTCCTTCCGGTTCTGTAGGTTGGCGAATTGACCAGGAAAGCTTCATGAAGAATCAAACAACAGTTTCTGAATTGAAATTGCGGGGCGGTTATGGAATTACTGGTCTTAATGGTACTATCTTAGGAAATACTCCCTGGTTAGTAGGTGTGAATGCAAATAGTGCTTACTATCCATTTGGCAATTCATTAAACACTGGCCCTTCTTCTTCAATTCAAAGCCTGGGAAATACCGATTTGAACTGGGAGAAAACAAAACAAACAAATATAGGCCTGGATTTAGGTTTACTAAAGAACGCATTTACATTGTCTGCTGAATATTTTCAGCGCAAAACGGATAACCTGATATTGGCTGTTCCGCTTCCTTCATCTCTGGGATACTTAACAACTACCGTAAATCAAAACGTGGCTTCCATGAGCAACAATGGCTTTGAGTTGCAGTTGGGCTATAACGACAGACAAGGAGATTTTCAATGGAATGCTACCGGCAACCTTAGCATTATTAAAAATAAAGTGCTTACATTGGCTTCCGGCGTTACAAATATAGAAGCCGGGTCTGATGCTGATTTGACTGAAGGTTACAATGTTACTAATACTGCACCTGGTCACCCCATCCAATCTTTTTATGGCTGGGTAACGGAAGGCATTTTCCAGGATTCCGCTTCCGTGGCTAAACATGCTACCCAAGCCGCTGGAACCGGCGCTGGAGATATTAAGTTTAAGGACTTAAACGGAGATGGTAAAATTGATAATAATGACCGCACAGTTTTTAGGTAGCTTCATTCCTAAGTTTACGTATTCATTCAACTTAGGAGCCAACTATAAAAATTTTGGTTTGTCTGTATTTTTTCAAGGTGTACAAGGCAACAAAATATACAATGCTTTACGAGCCACTACCGAAGGAATGGTTCGTTTCTTTAATGCAGGCACACAAGTACTAAATGCGTGGACACCTACCAACACCAATACCAATATTCCCCGTGCAATATCTTCAGATCCAAATCAAAATGCACGTCCATCCAACCGTTTCCTTGAAGATGGTTCCTACCTCCGCCTGAAAAATGTAATATTGAGTTACACGCTGCCGGAAAGGTCTTTACAATCTCTTACAAAAGGTACTGTCAAGAATTTCAGCATTTATGTATCATCGCAAAATATCCTGACATTTACTAAATACACAGGTTTTGATCCTGAAGTTGGTAACAGGGCGCCGGGGTCATCATCTCTAACAAACGGTATTGACTATGCTGTATATCCTCAGCCAAAAGCTTTCCAGGTGGGCATCAACGCGAATTTTTAAAAGAAAAATAAAAGAAAATTATTATGAAACCTAATATTATTAAAGCGAAATATAAACATGCTGTTTACTGTAATTATTTTAGGTACAGCCGTTATTATTGCCTGTAATAAGCAAGCTGAACGTAACTTGATCACAACAATCCAACAACTGAAAGCTATTTTAAAACGGCGCTTGAACTTCAGAACGGAGTAAATGCTGTCTATTCCAGCATGCGTTCAGGCAACCTTGTTGGCCGTGAATGGTTCTTTACACATGATATGAGAGGTGGTGAAACAGCGCAGGAGGGGCTCAGTTAGAACAGCCGAGAGCAGAGTTATTGAAACAGCCATCTCCATCACCTTCTAATGCTGTAATGACAAGCGTTTGGACAGGAGCTTACCAAATGATCAACAGGGCTAACCTCGTTATTTCAAAAGCTCCTAATGTAACGGATGATCCTGCATTAAGAGACGTAGTTGTTGGAGAAACTAAGTTTTTAAGAGCATGGGCGTATTTTGAACTGGTATCCAATGTGGGGTGATGTGCCACTTTATACCGATCTGATTACCTCTGCCACCGGCTATAAAGCCAAATCACCGGCTGCTGATGTTTATGCACTTATAATTAGCGACTTAACCGATGCTGTTTCAAAACTACCCGACGTTGCCTCTCAGCAAGGGCGCGCTACTAAAGGTGCAGCCAATGCTTTACTGGGAAGAGTACAAATGCAGAATGGCAATTATACGGATGCAAAAACAGCTCTGTTGCAGGTGTATGGCAAATACAGCCTTGTGCCTAATTATTCTGATAATTTTGATGGGGATGTAAAGCTTGGATCATCACAAGTTACGCTTGGGCATGAGTTCAATTCAGAATCCGTTTTCGAAGTTACTTTCGTTGACAAAGGTGATGACAACTTCAACTGGGGATATACCGGCGAAGGAGCTACTGCAGACGCAAGTATCATGCGCAGCCAGGAATATGGTATCGTTTGGGGCAATGTAATTCCATCAGATAATATACTCAATGAGTTTGAAGCGAATGATCCAAGATATAAGTACACATTCTACGAATCGGGCGATAATATATTGACTATGGGTGGCACTGCAGCAGGTACACCTCTTACCGAAAGCGGAATGAACGTAGCTCAAAGCAACCATAACGGCGTAGTAAAGAAAAGAGTGTATCGCAAGTATTCAGTATTGGATTGGACCAATGATGGCTTTCATCCGGATGGTATCAATCAGCGGGTTATCCGTTATGCCGATGTGCTTTTAATGCTTGCAGAATGCGAGGCAGAAGTAGGATCACCTGCCCAAGCCGCAAGTTATATTAATGAAGTGCGCGCACGCCCCAGTGTAAACATGCCGCCGGTTACACTCTCTTCTAAAAATGCAGCCTTAGCAGCCGTAATGCATGAAAGGGCTGTAGAATTAGCAGGTGAAGAAGTAAACAATATTGATATTTTAAGATGGAGAAAAAAGGGTTACTATCCATCAATAAGGCCTGATCCAAAACCCGGTCAGGTGGATCTGTTCCCAATACCCGCGAGCGAAACTTCAGCCAATCCATTGATAAAATAAATTGAACCAGTTATAAAAATGTTCCGTAGGAACAGAAGGTAGGTAGAAAAAAAGGTGCAAAACCAAAAGCAGCTTCTGTTCCGTAGGAACGGTACTATCGAACATACACAAAGTACCGTTCCTACGGAACTTTTTTTAAAACAGTTCTGTGAGCGTACTAAATAATCAAAGAAGTGCTGTCCGACTTAAAAATCTAAATCGCATTCATTTGTACAATTCCTGTTTATATAAAGCAACAAAAACCAAGCTGACACTATTGTATTCATTGAGATGCGTTCACAGAATACACTTTTGTTCCCTGTTTACTATCTGCCTTCTGGTAGGTTTGGTTTTGCCCATTTTTTTCAGTTCCTGCAAACAAAAAGTGCTGCCGAACCAGTAAATGATTGATCTTTTGAAAACGGCAGAAAAAAACGATTTTAATCAGGACAATGTTTTTAGCCCTGAAGCCAAAGTAAAATATTGTGATTCAATCATTAATCATTCCTCAGATGAAAACATGATAGCTGATGCACTTAATAAGAAAGCAAACGCGCTTCTGCAATTGGGCGAAGAACAAAAAGCCATAGATGTGTTTCAGAATTTGCTCCGCAAAATACCGCAAGGTAATATTGAACAAAAAGAAGCTGTTCTGAAAGATATGGCCATCACATACTATACGATTAGGAGAAAGAACCAATTGCATTCATAACCACAATGCTGAATCCTGCATATTCCCGATTTCCAGCAAAGCAGTACATCATGATAAAACAGGCTCAGAAAAAGCAATCGAAATTTACAAGACTATCTTACTGGACAATCCGGGCGATTTGGAATCAAGATGGCTGCTCAATATTGCCTACATGACCACAGGTGGTTATCCGCAACAAGTGCCACCGCAATTTCTTTTACAAATAAAAAACGATGATAGCTTGCATTTGGTAAAGCCATTTGTCGATGCGGCAGCAAACCTGGGATTGAATTACAAAAGCATTGCCGGTGGTTGCATTATTGATGATTTCAACAACGATAATTATCCTGATATTGTGCTAAGCAGTTGGTCTTTGTCAGAGCCGATGCGCTACTACCGCAACAATGCCAATGGAAGTTTTACAGACGTATCGGATTCATCAGGATTGGGATATTTAACCGGCGGTTTGCACATGATGCAAACAGATTATAACAATGATGGCTTGAAAGATATTTTCGTGCTTCGTGGTGGCTGGAAAGGGAAGTTTGGAAACAATCCTAATTCTTTGTTGCGAAACAATGGCAACGGCACTTTTACCGATGTAACAAAAGAAAGCGGGTTGCTTTCTTTTCATCCTTCTCAAACAGCAACCTGGGCAGATTTTAATAATGATGGATGGCTCGATGTATTTATCGGAAATGAAACAACGCCAGGCGAAGAAAAACATCCTTGCCAGTTGTTCATCAATAATAAAAATGGAACATTTACAGATGTTGCAGCTAAAGCCAGGTTGCGCAATTATGGAGTTTGTAAAAGGCGTTACATCGGGTGATTATAATAACGACGGACTGACGGATATTTTTATTTCTACACTGAATGGAAATAAAATATTGTTGAAAAATGAAACCGGTAAAAATGGAGTTGTAAAATTTGAAGATGTAAGCAGAACAGTCTGGTCTAAGCAAAAATGTAAGCCGCACGTTTCCCTACCTGGTTTTGGGATTACGACAATGACGGATGGCTCGACATTCTGGTATGCGGCTATGAATTTACGCAATCGCTTTCTTATTATGCAGGAGCAGAAGCCGTGCAGCTGCCGGTGGGCAATGCAGGTAAAGTTTTTTTATTCAGAAACAAACATGATGGCACATTTGAAGACGTGTCAGCTAAAGTGGGATTGAATAAAATTGCGTTCGCAATGGGTTCAAATTTCGGCGATATTGACAACGATGGTTATCTTGACTTTTATCTTGGAACAGGAAATCCGCAAATCAAATCGGCTGTTCCCAATAAGCTGTTTAAAAACATCAATGGCACAAGCTTTTTAGATGTTACCACATCAGCGCGTGTAGGCAATTTACAAAAAGGCCATGCCGTTTCTTTTGCCGATCTTGACAATGATGGTAATGAAGACATTTACATCAAAATGGGCGGAGCGTATATAGGTGATGCGTATGAAAATTCTTTGTTATCTAAACCCGGGCAAAACAATAATCATTGGGTGAACTCTTTCGTTGGAAGGAACCGTTTCAAACAAAGTGGCAATTGGTGCAAAAATAAAGGTAACGTTTCAAAGATAATGGAACAGAGCGTTCTGTGTATCGGGATGTAAATTCAGGTGGAAGTTTCGGTTCCAATCCTTTGTCGCAACACATTGGTATCGGGCAAGGCAACTGCTATTGAAAAATTGGAAATCACCTGGCCGGTTACAGGAAAAACACAGTTGTTTGAACATCTTCCAATTGATACAAATATTAGAATTAAAGAAGGAAACAATCATTTCACTACCTATCAACTTAAGAGGTTTGATTTTGCTTCGCAAATGCATTCGATGCACGCAATGAAGATGAATTAAGCGCAACAAACGTTCTTGCTTTTACAATCAATTAATTGTAGATAAACAGAAGAAAATATGTGCAAAACCAAAAGGTAAAAAGGTCAGCATATGTTCTTTTTATATTGAACAAACAATTTCACACAAATAAAAATGTTACATTATGGAAGTTTTATTAGGGGACAAGGAGTATTTCAGAGGCATTTCACAAATCAAATATGAAGGAAGGGAAAGCGACAATCCGCTTTCCTTCCGCTGGTACGATGAAAACAGAATCGTCGGGGGTAAAACGCTCAAAGATCATCTTCGTTTTGCCTGTGCCTACTGGCATTCTTTTGTAAATGAAGGCGGCGATCCCTTTGGCCCCGGCACTCATATTTTTGAATGGAATGGAAAAGAAGATGCGGTTGAACGAGCCAAAGACAAGATGGACGCTGCTTTTGAATTCATCACTAAAATGAATATTCCCTTTTATTGTTTTCACGATGTGGATGTGGTGGACTATGAAAAAGATGTAAAAGAAAACGACCGCCGCTTGCAAACGATGGTAGAATATGCCAAACAAAAACAAGCGGAAAGCGGTGTAAAATTATTGTGGGGAACGGCTAATGTTTTCTCCAACCCCCGCTACATGAACGGCGCTTCCACCAACCCCGACTTTCATGTGTTGTCCCATGCCGCCGCGCAGGTAAAAGGCGCCATTGATGCTACCATTGCCTTAGGTGGCGAAGGTTATGTGTTCTGGGGCGGAAGAGAAGGCTACATGACGCTTTTAAACACAAATATGAAGCGTGAGAAAGAACACCTGGCCCGTTTTCTTCACGCGGCAAAAGACTATGCAAGAAAGAATGGGTTTAAAGGCACTTTTTTAATTGAGCCCAAACCGATGGAACCGACCAAGCACCAATACGATTATGATTGCGAAACAGTAATCGGTTTCTTACGTCAGTATGATTTATTGAACGACTTTAAAATTAATATTGAAGTAAACCATGCGACGCTTGCGGGGCATACCTTTCAGCATGAAATGCAGGTGGCAGCCGATGCCGGCGCGTTGGGCTCTCTGGATGCCAACCGCGGCGATTATCAGAATGGCTGGGACACTGATCAGTTTCCCAACAACCTCAATGAATTAACCGAAGCTATGCTCGTGTTTTTGGAAGCCGGTGGCCTTCAGGGCGGTGGTATTAATTTC
This sequence comes from uncultured Chitinophagaceae bacterium, assembly GCA_963847085.1. Taxonomy (GTDB): domain Bacteria; phylum Bacteroidota; class Bacteroidia; order Chitinophagales; family Chitinophagaceae; genus Ilyomonas. The sequence goes on from CAWJYO010000009.1 coordinate 617,181, forward strand.
GATGCAAAGATCAGGCGGTCATCTACCGACCAGGCTGATTTGTTTCATGCGCATATCGGCGGCATGGATACGTTTGCAAGAGCATTGATTACAGCAGATGCTATTCTGCAAAAATCGGACTATAAAAAGCTGCGGCAGGAGCGTTATGCTTCTTATGACAGCGGTAAAGGAAAAGAGTTTGAAGAAGGTAAATTATCGCTGGAAGACTTGCATACGTATGCCATCGAAAAAGGTGAACCGAAAACAATCAGCGGAAGACAGGAATATCTCGAAAATATCATCAACCGATTTATCTGATTGACTATTTTAGATTGAATATTGCTTTGAAGTAAAGATGATGTTTGTTTTTGCACAGTTTTTTTACCCGAACAATATTCAATCTGCCCTTATTACTTACTCAATACATTATGTTACTACTGGGTATAGACGTTGGCACTTCGTCCATCAAAGTTTCTGTTGTTGATGGAGCTACGCACCAAACCATTGCATCAGCACAATATCCCGATGCGGAACGTGAAATCATTTCACTGCAACCGGGCTGGGCAGAACAATCGCCGGAGCAATGGTGGCTGGATGTAAAAGAAGCCATCAGAAAAGTAAACGCTTCCGGCCGTTATAACAAAGGCGACATTGGTGCCATTGGCATTTCTTACCAGATGCATGGTTTGGTGTTGTTGGATAAAGAAGGCGCAGTGCTGCGCAACAGCATTATCTGGTGTGACAGCCGCGCAGTGGCTTATGGCGAAAGAGCCTTTCAAAATATAGGCAAAAACAAATGTTTACAACAATTGCTCAACTCGCCAGGAAACTTTACGGCTGCCAAACTGGCCTGGGTAAAAGAGCATGAGCCACGTATTTTTGAAAAGATTGATAAGGTAATGTTGCCGGGCGATTTCATCGCGCAGCGGTTAACAGGAACTATCACTACCACACCATCTGCGCTGTCGGAAGGCATCTTCTGGAACTTTAAGGAAAACAAACTGGCAACAGAAGTAATGAATGAATTTGGGTTTGATACTGCCATTATTCCCAACATACAAAATGTGTTTTCAGAACACGGAACTTTAGGCGAAGAAATAGCCGCAGAACTGTTCCTGAAAAAGGGTATTCCGGTTACTTATAAAGCGGGCGACCAGCCCAACAATGCGCTATCCTTGAATGTGCTTCAGCCGGGTGAAGTAGCGGCAACAGCAGGCACTTCGGGTGTTATTTATGGCGTGAGCGATGGGCTTACGTACGACCCGCAAAGCCGCGTCAATAGCTTTGCGCATGTGAACTATAGCCAGGATGAAACAAGGGTAGGCGTATTGCTTTGCATCAATGGCACAGGCATATTAAACAAGTGGGTCAAAAATCTTACTGATAGTCCCTCTTATCCGCAGATGAACGAAGCGGCTGGTGCCGTTACACCCGGCAGTGATGGCTTGTTAATACTACCTTTTGGCAATGGTGCAGAACGGATGTTAAGCAACCGCATGGTAGGTGCACATCTTCACAATATTGATGTAAACAAACATACCAGCGCACACCTCTATCGTGCAGCCCAGGAAGGCATTGCTTTTGCCTTTCGTTACGGCTTGGATATTATGCGTAGCAACGCAATGGAGCCAGCAGTGATACGCGCAGGCAAAGCCAATATGTTTTTGAGTGATGTGTTTTGCGGGGCATTTGTCAATGCAACCGGCGTGGCTGTTGAGTTGTATGACTGCGACGGAAGCGTAGGTGCTGCCATCGGCGCAGGCATTGGTGTTGGTTATTTTAAAAGCACATCTGATGCCTTTGCCAACCGAAAGGTGCTGAACATCATTCTGCCATCGCAAAAAGGCTTGTATAATGAACTGTATGATAAATGGAAATCTCTGCTCCTAAAGCATCTGAATCATTAAAACAAAAGAAAAATTAGCAGCAATAACTAAGTTCATTTCAGTGCAGTTTTTTTATTTTCAAGTAGTTTTAATGCAGTCAAGAAAGTAAAGATCAGTAAGTGCCATCTTGCTAAAAATACACTTGGACTGATACTAGCGGTTGTCACTCAAAGTGTGCCGTACAGGATCGAAACGAAGCTAATGACGTAATCAAATAATGAACTGAGGGTTGTATTGTATCAAAACAGCATTTGCAGACGATGGTTATAGCGGTAAGCTGATTGAACAAATCAGACAAGCTTTTTCAATTGATGTTCAGATCATCAAACGCAGTGAAGCAAATCAGTTTAGGATGTTACTCAAAAGCTTATGAACGTCTTACAGAATTTAGCCAGACAATAATTCTTCTTCTTGCCTCTTTGTAAGCTCCCCTTAATTTAGTGCCGCGAGCAATTAGAGTTTTCCAAGTTAATCATCTTTTTGTTTTTCAACTATTTTATCCACTAAACGGCTCTCTTCAATGGGTAAAGTATTTGCGTTCGCTGTTTGTGGATAAAGCGGCGGTTCAGATTCTCTGCTTTTGTAATGCTGCCGGGCAAAGGCAACCGGTGACAGATACCCTAATGATTTGTGTGGTCTTTCGGTGTTGTAATCCTTTCTCCATTCTTTGCTCATTGTTCTTACTTCTGTCAGTGAATAAAATAAGTAGGCATCTAACAGTTCACGCCGGATGCTTCCGTTCTTCCTTTCAATGTAAGCGTTCTGCATGGGCTTGCCCGGTTGTATGTATTGCAGTTTAATATTGTTTTGCTCACACCATTGCTGCAATTTGTGAGAGATAAACTCCGGACCATTATCTGTTCTGATAGCAAGCGGCTTGCTTCTTTCTGCTATCAACTGATCCAATACTCGGATTACCCGCAAAGAAGGTAGAGAAGTATCCACTTCTATGGCTAATGATTCACGGTTAAAGTCATCTATCACATTCAACAGACGGAACTTTCTGCCATCCACCAGGCTGTCACTCATAAAGTCAATGCTCCATGTTTCATTGGGTGTTGTGGCAACCGTCAATGGTTGTTTTATTCTTTCAGGCAGTCGTTTCTTTGCTCTTCTTCTGATGTTCAGTTTCATCTCTGTATATACACGGTAAATGCGCTTATGATTCCAATTGTAACCTTTGTTCCATAGCCGGTAGCAGCACTGCCAGTAACCTATGGCTGCGTGTTTATCCGTCAGTGCAGTCAATGCTGTGTGCAGCTCACTATCGTCTTTTGGTTTTGCTTTGTACTGAAAGGTTGTCCGGGAGATACCTATCAGCTTACACGCCTTACGGTTACTCAGCTGTTCATCTGCTACAAGACATTGAACAGCTTCCCGTTTCGCTTCAGGCGTTACAACTTTTTTTCCAACAGATTTTTCAGTGCACGGTTTTCAATACTCATTTCAGCAAACATTTTCTTTAGTTCCGTATTCTCTTTTTCCAACTCCCGCATCTTTGCCACATCACCTACTTCCATGCCTCCATACTTTGCTTTCCAGTTGTAAAAGGTTGCATCGCTGATGCCTAATTCCCGGCAAATCTCTTTAACCCCTATGCCGGCTTCTTGCTTCTTAATAGCTGCCACCATCTGGCTTTCTGTAATCTTTCTTTTCATGGTTTGTAAAATTTAAAGTTAACTATTCAATCACTCAGTTAACTCTAAACGCACCGGCCGAATTTCGGGGAAGCCTACACTGCTCGGCGTAGCCTCTCGCCTACGTCGCTTTTTTAGCAAATCTCCCCCGCTCGGTTTAGTCTCCCCTGTAAATTACGTCGAGCATAGAGCTTCTTAAGTGTTAGCAACTTTATTATAGTTATACATTGTGATGCTCTTATCATAAAAACGGTCTCTTTGAGCTTTCCTTATTCCTTTAGGTATGCCATTTGTCTTTTAAGTGTCTAAATACTTAAATAATGTCTGACAAAAACAAAAAGCAATTTGGTATCTGGATGGATTCACAACATGCTACCGTAGTGGGCAGAGAAGATGCCGAAGGAAGCAGCTTTACTGTGCTGGGTCATATAAAGAATGAAGGCGCAGGAAGCAACTCCGATGAGAAAAAAGCAAACAATCTGGAGAAAACATTGCAACATAAATTCTTTAAAGAGATAACTGCTCTTATGCAGAATGCGGAAGAAGTTTATGTAACTGGTACAGGCAAAGAGCAGGAACAATTTATCAGTTATCTCTCTGCAACACCGCAATTTAAAAACACATCTGCCAAAGAAAGTACTTCTAACAAAATGGATGATGTTAAACTGGTAGATTACATTACTGAGCATTTTAATTAATAACGTGTGATGACACTGAGTGGATGGCTGATTGTACCTTGATGGTCCCGACGTTCTTCGAGGTGTTAGCATGGCGCACCTCGAAGAAGAGGTAACATGATTCGCTGAATCATTTTCTATTTCCAGTATTCCATCGTTTCATTTCAACGAATCGTCTCTTTCAGGAAAGGATGCTGTAACCGAAACTTCGTCTGCGTTTTTGTTTATTAAGTTATTGATAAATAATCGAGCCTTCATTTTCTTTTAAAAAGTTAACTACCAAATCTTAACTCTTGCGCTGTCTGGCTTGTACATTTTATTTCCGGGCTGCACATTAAAGGCTGCATAAAAAGGTGCAAAGTTTGAAAGCGGACCATTAACTCTGTACAGTGGCGGTGAATGCGGGTCTTCATTAATCAATGTTCTTTCCAGTTCCGGCTTTTCTTTATCGCGCCATATTTGTGCAAAAGAAAGAAAGAAACGCTGATCGGGTGTAAATCCATCAATCTTTGTAGTATCCTTTCCTTCCTTCGTCAATTTAAATGCATCATAAGTAATATTCAATCCACCAAGATCTGCACTGTTTTCTCCTGTTGTAAGCGCACCATTTATATGCATTGTATCCAGCATAGTATAACCGTTAAACTGGTTGATGATATTTTTTGTTCTGGCAACAAATTGCAGGCTGTCGTTATGGCTCCACCAGTTTTTTAAATTACCGTTCTTATCATATTGCGAACCCTGGTCATCAAAACCATGCGTCATTTCATGACCGATCACCATTCCTATGCCGCCATAATTAATGGCATCATCCGCATTAGGGTCAAAGAACGGAAACTGTAATATTCCCGCAGGAAAAACGATCTCATTAAATGTTGGATTATAATAAGCATTAACAGTTGGCGGCGTCATTCCCCATTCCGTTCTGTCAACAGGTTTACCCAGTTTTTTTAAATTATAATTGTAATCATCTTGTGAACATGCAATAATGTTATTAAAATATTTGGTTTTATCTATAGATACATTGTACTCTCTCCATTTATCAGGATAACCAATCTTTTTTATAAATGCATGAAGTTTATCAACGGCAATCTTTTTAGTACTGTCGCTCATCCACGTAACACTGTCAATTCTTGTTTCAAAAGCTTTTTGAAGATTGCTTACAAGATCATCCATTCGCTTTTTTGCATCATCAGGAAAATACTCTTTCACATAAATTTTCCCCAGCGCAAAACCAAGATTATTATCCGTAGAGCGACACATTCTTTCCCAGCGCGGTTTCATTTGTTGCTGACCGTTAAGCGTTTTATCGTATGCAAATTGTGCTTTAACAAAATCGCTGCTTAATACACCTGCCCTATTTTGAAGCGTGTGCACACGCAAATATGTTTTCCATGTATCAACAGGTACGCTTTTTAATAGCTCATTCAGCTTTGTATAATAAGCAGGTTGTTGCAGGTTAAATGAATCTACTTTAAAATCTAAATTATTAAAGAGTGTTCTCCAGCCTATAACTGGCATTTGTTTATCAGCTTCTGCTAATGCCAGTTTATGATAATTACCTTGCGGATCACGCAACGCAACGTTTGTTTTATGGCTGCCTGCCATTTGTTTTTCAAGCTCGTAAACCTGTGCCACTTCTATTAATGCTTTTGATGAATCATCACCTGTAAGCATAAATAGTTTCTTCATGTAATCCTTATAAGCTTTTATTACAGCCAGCGATGCAGAATCGGTTTTGAAATAATAATCTCTGTCGGGCAAACCCAAACCTGTTTGAGAAAATGCAGCAATATTCATCATGCTGTTTTTATCATCAGCACCTATATAAAAACCAATTAATAAATTATTTTCCTGCTTTGCCTGTTGCGCAATAAACTGCATAATATCATTTGAATTTTTTAAGCTATCAATCTTTGCAAGCGTTGGCTTCAGCGGGTCATACCCAAGCCTTTCAATGGTTGAAGAGTCCATGCCTGAAGCATAAAAATCTCCAACTTCCTGTGCAATACTGCCCTTGCTAAAGTTGCCGTTTGCAAGGCTGTCAAGAATTTTATGTATCCTGTTTTTGGTTATATTATAAATGTCAAGAAAAGCACCTACGCCGCTTTCTGTTGAAGGAATTTTTGCAGTATCAAGCCATTTGCCATTTACATACAAAAAGAAATTATCACCGGGCTTAACAGAAGAGTCCATATAACCGGTTTCAATGAATTTTCGGGTTGCTTCTTCTTTCTTGTTTGTGCATGATGCAAACGCAATCAATATAATAATTACATAAAGCATTTTGGTATTCATAAAAGAATTTAAGAGAGTTAAAGTAATGCGTTTTAAAATATTTATTTAAATTATTTTATGTATTTGGTTTTGCCATGTTCTTCGAGGTACGGTTTCTCTTATGCCTTATTATAATCAAAATCCTACTGTTATAATGGAAGCAGTCACCTGTAAAGATTGTTTCCTGTAAAGATTTTCAATTTGCTTATCCTTTACAAATTCCCCAACTCACCGTAGTTTATCTCATCAATTAATCTGCTAAACACTGCGTAGAGATTGCATCTCTGCATGACTTCTAAAGTAGATTTTATCTACATTTTTTAATGCTTTTATTTCATCTACCCTCTTCGAATAAAAGCAACTTCCCTGTCTCACATCATATTAACAAGCTTTTTAAACATTGAAATATTACTGTTTCTCTTATAAAAAAAATCGCGACAAATAGTTTTTTAACTCTAAAAATAGATACGATGTCTACGATTTTTTCTACATGGGCAGAAACGCCCATACAACTTACCGACAGCCTTAATGATGCTGTATGGACTGGTGCGGGCCAAATGCCAATTCCTGGCGGATTTCTTTATGCAAAAAATGACAGCCAGTTTTTATACGCTGCCCTCGACCTTACACAAGATCCCGGCAATGACCCACCGGACGGCGATTACTTCTGGTTTACTTTTGATAACAATCGTAATGGTGTTATCAACCCGAATGTTGATATTAATTACGGCGTTCATTACGGCAATCCTGATGATCTTGGAATATCGTACTATCTGGGGCCCGGCGAATGGACTGGCATCAACACAGAAGTCGTTTCCGGCTGCAAGCAAACTTTTGCCGGTTCTCCCAACCTGGCATCAGCGCACAGGATATGGATGTTGAGATTTCAGCTTACAGAAATAAATGTAAGTTTGATACCGGTCTTCCCTTTTATCTTCTGGCTTCCTTATGCTAAATTTGGCATAAGAGTTCATTCCGACAATCCTTCTTTTACTTACGATACCCCTATCAATTTTTTTGAAACATTTACAGACCTTAACACTATTTATTTTTCCCGCAAACCATCCGTTCCCATAACTTCTCTTGGTCCTGTGATGGGAAGTGTTGGTTTAATTCCAACCACACAAATTGATGCCACAAGCGGAACGGCAACCACTGCTTCCGGATATTATGTGCCTGTGCTGAATGCTGCCTTCGGCGGTCAATTAAATATCATTGGCAACCGCACACAACTGCAGGCTTTATCAGCAGCGGGTGCCGTAAAATACCAGGTGCTTCACCAGCAAGGAACTTCCGGAGGATTTACTCCTTTGATAAGCAACTGGTATAATTATGTTTGGACCGGCTCAACTTATACGTTAGAATCTTTTGGACCAGATGCGTTGAACAATTACCCAATGCTTAATCCTGCTGTTGATTATTCGATTGATGATTTGTTAATTCAGTTTGACTCCAACACGCTGTCAAAAGGAATTCACCAGTTCCAGGTTCAATTCTATGATGTCTTTAATGCGGTGGTTGCAGCACCTGCTCAAACATTAACTTTGTTCATTGACAACAATGCGCCGCAGGTTTCCATCAACTCTATTTTGCACAATGGCGCGAATGTGGATGTTTGTTCAATTGTAAATCTTACAAGCTTAACAGATGGTCTTACTTTTGATATTACGGCATCAGACCCTGATGGTAATGTAGAAAGTTATAGCTTGAGTGCAGGCTGGGGAAATAATCAGAGCGAAGAAATTGTTTCTGACTCTTACACACTTGCAAAAGGAAGTTCATGGAATGGCGTAACCAATCTTGTGGCTCCATCTTCAGGCGTTTGGGTGCCCGAAGAAACATGCGCTTATGGTTTTACATTAACCGCGTGGGCAAGAACTACAAATGGGTACAGCGCTTACATTTATTACAACCAGGTAAGTAAATACATTACGCTGATATTTCCATAGTAATTGATATCTTCAAAAAATCTTTTCCCAAAAAAAGGATTTCCTGAAGCAGAACTTAATTCTGTTCACTATAAAATAAAAATGCACTTCTGTAAGGAGGTGCATTTTTATTTTATTTATTGAAAATGAATTTTTCCGCTCAGTATAGCCTTTTCAAAAGATTACTAGATATACCGATTGCAATTGCGTTTTAATAAAATATATACCTTAGCACGCATGGTTATTATAAAAACTCATGAGGAATTCGAGGCATATTTAGGCAAAGAATTGGGGGTCTCTGCCTGGCATAAAATCACGCAGGAACAAATTAATAACTTTGCTGATGCTACATTAGATCATCAATGGATACACGTTGATGTTGACCGAGCTAAAAGAGAAAGTCCCTTTAAAAATACCATTGCCCATGGGTATCTTACGCTTTCGCTGTTACCTTATTTTTGGAAACAGGTAGTAGATGTTCAGAACCTTAAAATGGAAGTTAACTATGGACTTGAAGGACTAAAGTTTGGTCAGGCAGTTGTGGTTGATAGTGAAGTAAGATGCAGGGTTGCGCTAAAATCTATTGTTAATTTGAGGGGTATTACCAAAGCAACCCTTTTCATTCAATTAGAAATTAAAGATCAGCCCAAGCTTGCTTATGCAGGCGATGTTTTGTTTCTCTATCATTTTATAAAATGATTAATGACTATTGGTTGGTGTTCATTCCAACACTTATGGAATGAACACCAACCAATAAGGATATAATGCTGAAGCTGAGCTTGTCTTAAACCCCGTTCATTATTGCATTTTTACAAGCTTTTGAATAAACTGTTCTGCAGCTTCGTTCACTTCTTTATGTCTTTCCAATAAAGCCTGGTGGTTGGCAGGTTGTAGCATCACCAATTCGGCATTGAGTATATGCTCTGCCATGTACACACTTGCATCTGGCCTTGTAAGCCGGTCTCTGTTAGCGCCAATAACAAGAGTAGGTACCATAATACCCGGTAAATCATCGGTTACATCGTAATGGAACATGCCTAAACATCCTCTTGCCATAACAGCAGGAGGCGTTAAAGTAGAAAGCAATGCACTAAAATCAAGCTGCTTTGCCGTTTGTGTTCCTGCAAAAGTAAGCCAGCGGGTTGTAAGCAGTGATGTGCCATTGATATAACTCATCCAACTGGAAACCCAGAACAGCGGAGACAGGAAAATGATAAGATAACAAAGCGGTACAAGTATCGGCTTTTGAATAGCTGTTAATACTTTTCTGAAAAGCATTGTATGCACCGGATTGGTGTAGGTAGTATGTTCCAAAATAGCACCTTTAATATCGGAGTGGAGAACGCCTTTGTTCTTTGCCAGAAAAGTAAGAATCGTCATGCCGCCCATACTGTGTCCCCAGAGAATCGGATTTTTTACACCTGTATAATCAATGACCGACCGCAGATCGGCGGCAATATTAGAGAGTGAGAAATCTTTATTGGAAGGCCGGGTTGACTTGCCCATTCCCGGCATATCCATCATGATAAGATGATAATCTTTTTCAAAATACTTGCGTTGGTAATACCAGTTTTGAGTACTTGCATTTAAGCCATGCACAAAGATGATGGGCTGGCCATCTTCTTTTCCATAATGCTCCACATTAATAGTGCTGCCATCGGGGCGCTTTATGGTATCACGTTTAGTAGTCGTGAACATGTGAGGTTCGTCTTCCACTTTTCTTCCTATCGTAAATAAAAGCCGTATCAGAAATTTTCCCAGCACGATGAGAACCAGCAAGGCGATGGCGCCATACAAACACCTTTGTGCATACGCTCCTTCTATGGTGTTGTGATACTTATACCATTCTCTGTACAGGTAGTATGCAATAAAGGGATAGGCAATAGATATCAGATCTGTAATAAAAAACGCAAGGATGAATAAAGGCATCGGGATTTGTTTACAGAACCACATGATAAATCTGTGCCACAATAGTAAACATCCTCTTCTCTGTCTCCTCCGCGATGACTATTTGCTTGCTGGCAAGAGACATTGCGGCGTTAAACCCTTAGACTATAGAAGCCGACGAGTAATTAGTGCAAAAACAAGCGTGTTTATCAGCAGATAAACCTGCAGGTTAAAAACCAAAACATCTTCCTGCAAACTCCGCTTTCTTCTCTACTTTTAACCCATGCGAAAATGGCTGCAACGATGGCTTCGGCAACCGATCATCAATCTCGCCAACCGGTTCTCTTCACGTCCTGACAAGGTGCGCGTATTTGCTGCACTTACACAGCTTCATAGCGATATTATTTTAGGAAACGAGAAGATGGGATTGATGATTCCGTTCAACATCAATAACGATAAGTTTATCATTTTATCCGACCAGCACAAAGGCGCAAAAAATGGCTTTGATGATTTTGCCGATAATGAAAACAACTACCTGGCGGCACTCAGTTATTATTACCAAAACGGTTATTTCTACATCAACCTTGGCGACAGCGAAGAGCTTTGGGAAAACACGTTGCCACCGGTAAAAAAACACAATACCGCCTCGTTTGCAAAAGAAAGTTTGTTTTTGCAGGAAAATCGCTTCATTAAAATCTTTGGCAACCACGATTTGTATTGGGCTAACGATCCCCTCGCTTCTTTGGAATTAAAAAGCATTTATGGGCAACCGGTAAACATTTATGAAGGCGTGATATTGCAAACTTCCATTGACGAAAAGCCGTTTGAAATTTATCTCACGCACGGGCACCAGGGCGATTTGCAAAGCGATGGCAACTGGTTTAGCAAATGGTTTGTATCGAATGTGTGGGCGAAAATACAAGCGTACCTGGAAATCAATCCGAACACGCCGGCTTATGATACGCAGCTAAAAACCGAGCACAATAAAATGATGTACCAATGGAGCAGCGACAACAATATCGCTTTGATAACAGGGCATACACATCAGCCCGTTTTTGAATCGCTCACTTTGCTCGAACGCTTGTATCAAAAGCTGGAAGAAGCCAAAAATAAAAACGATGATAAAGCCGTTGCCGACATTCAATCGCACATCAATCATCGTTTAGAAAAGGGCGAAGTGCTGCCCGATTTCACCAAATACAAACCCAACTATTTTAACAGTGGTTGCTGTTGTTTTAGTGATGGAGACATTACCGGAATCGAAATTGACAACGGCTGCATTCGGTTGATAAAATGGACGTATGATGCAGCCAACTGTTCACAACGGCTGATACTGGAAGAGGCTGATGTTAGCAAACTTGTTGATGCAATGAAAACGGTATAAAACGCTTATCGTTTGATTTTAAATTCATCAAAGGTTTCTTCTCCCATTTCGGCTACTTTTACTTCACTTACTTTGGCTCTTGCCGGTCCTTTCTTGCACCATTCTATAAACTGCTGTAACTCTTGCTGCGAGCCGCTTGCCACTATCTCAACACAATCATCGGGCGTGTTTTTTACCCAGCCGGTAATGCCAATTTCATCGGCTATTTTCTTTGCCGTGGCACGATAAAAAACACCCTGCACTTTTCCTTTCACAATCAAATGAACAGTGGGCATAGAAATAGGTTTGTTTTTGATAAAAATAAATAACGCTTTTGGTTTTGCACGAATAATGAATGGTAAAGATTTGTGTTGCATAGTAAGAAAATATGTCCCGCAGATTGCGCGGATTTCTTTTATTTTCTCTGCGCCAATCTGCGCCAATCTGCGGGACACTATTTAGAATGTTACATTGCGATATTTTTGCACAAAACAAAACGATGCTTGAACCATGGCGCACCGGAAAAGTAATCAGGATTGAAGAGGCTACTATTAACACCAAACGCTTTTGGATAGCCGTGCAGGATGTTGACTCATTTGATTTTTTACCCGGACAATTTGTAACCCTTGATTTGCCAATCCATGAGAAGCGAAACAAACGCTGGCGCAGCTATTCCATTGCTTCTTATCCCGATGGTACAAATGTAATTGAGTTGGTGATTGTGCTTCTGGAAGGTGGTGTGGGTTCGCATTATTTATTTAATGAAATCAAAGTAGGAAGCGAGTTGCAGTTACGCGGTCCGCAAGGTGTGTTTACATTGCCTAAAGAGTTAGACAAGAATCTGTTTTTGATTTGTACTGGCACTGGTGTTGCGCCGTTTCGTTCGATGCTGCATTATATTCATCAACACAACATTGCGCACGAAAACATCTATCTCATTTTCGGTTGCCGAACATTATCTGATGCTTTGTATAAAGAAGAGTTGGAAGCCTTAAGCAATGAGATAAAAGGCTTTTATTATTTGCCTACTTTTTCGCGCGAAAACAAAAACAACACAAGCATTCATCATGGCTATGTGCATCGTTTGTATGAAGAAATTATTGAGAAAGAAAAAGCGCCTGCTAACTTCTTTTTATGTGGCTGGAAGAGTATGATTGATGAAGCCAAAGAAAGAATTTTGTCTTTCGGTTACAGCCGGTATGATGTGCATCTGGAATTGTATGGGTAGAAAGCGGCAAGCTGTTAGCTATGAGCTTTAAGCTACGAGTTTTGAAAAACTAATTTTCTGCTTTCTTCACTCATAGCTCGAAGCTTATAACTCATAGCTTATTTATAATCGCAAACAATTTCTTCTGCACTTCATCTTTATGGATGCGCTCCTGTTGCATGGTGTCGCGGTGGCGAAGCGTAACGGTTCCATCTTCTTTGGTTTGATGATCAACCGTTACACAAAACGGTGTTCCAATTGCATCCTGCCTTCTGTAACGTTTGCCAATGGTATCTTTTTCTTCGTAAAACGATTTGAAATAAGACTGGCAATCCTTCATGATTTCACGCGCAATATCAGGCAAACCATCTTTTTTAGTTAAGGGCAGAACAGCAAGCTTAATAGGCGCTAAAACGGGCGGAATGTGCAACACTACGCGACTGTCTTTGCTGCCATCTTCTTTAGTTAATATTTCCTCTTCGTAGCTGTGCGAAAGAATCAGCAAAAACATTCTATCCAAACCGATAGAAGTTTCAATTACATACGGAATGTAATGCTTGTTGATTTCGGTATCAAAATACGTTAGCTTTTTACCGCTATAAGTTTGGTGTTGCGTTAGGTCGAAATCGCTGCGCGAATGAATGCCTTCCACTTCGCGAAAACCCATTGGAAAATTGTATTCAATATCACAGGCTTCTTTGGCATAGTGCGCCAGCTTCACATGATCGTGATAACGGTAATCAGATGCCGGAATGCCTAAGTTTGTATGCCATTGTAAACGCTCCTTTTTCCAATGTTGATACCATTCGCCTTCGGTGCCCGGGCGCACAAAAAACTGCATTTCCATTTGCTCAAATTCTCTCATGCGAAAGATGAATTGCCGTGCTACAATTTCGTTGCGAAACGCTTTTCCAATTTGGGCAATACCAAACGGAATTTTCATGCGTGCCGATTTCTGCACGTTTAAAAAGTTGACGAAAATGCCCTGAGCGGTTTCCGGTCGCAAATAAATGGTTTCCGCTTCACCACTTACAGCACCCAATTGCGTTGAAAACATAAGGTTGAACTGGCGAATGTCTGTCCAGTTACAAGTATCGCTTACACTGCATTTGATATTGTTGTCTTCAATCAGTTTCTTTAAACCAACGTAATCATCTTTTGCCAATAATTCATCCATATTACTCAACAAAGCTTCCGATTGTTCTGCAGGTAAGTTTTGAGCAAATCCTTCTATCAAATGATCAACACGATAACGCTTTTTGCTGTCCCTATTGTCAATCATCGGGTCGCTGAAATTATCAACGTGCCCACTCGCTTTCCATGTTGTTGGATGCATGAAAATGGCAGCATCAACACCCACAATATTTTCGTGCAGTTGCGTCATGCTGCGCCACCAATGGTCGCGAATGTTTTTCTTTAGTTCACATCCCCACGGACCGTAATCGTACACAGCACTTAAGCCATCATAAATTTCACTGCTTGGAAAAACAAAACCGTATTCTTTCGCGTGGGCAATGATTGCCTGCAGCTTGCCTTCTTGTTGATTGCTCATAGGGCGGCAAAGATAGCGGAATGAGAATTTGAGAACACGGATGACGTGGACTTCGGATACAGATTCTTTTGATTTGGTATTGAAAAATAAGATTGAACATAACTTCAGAGATTTTCTAAATCCGTGCATGAAGTCTGTATCATCTGTGTTCTATAAATAGCACGATAGTTTGTTTTTACCCTTATTTTTACCGCATGAATATATCGCTTCGCAGAGCTGAAAAACAGGATTGTGCACGTATGCTGGAACTGGTAAAAGAACTGGCCATATTTGAACGTGCACCCGAAGAAGTAACCATCACGTTAGAGCATTTTACAGAAAGCGGCTTTGGCGAAAAGCCCGTCTGGTGGGCATTTGTGGCGGAAGAGGCTGGAGTGATTGTTGGATTCGCCTTGTATTACATTCGCTTCTCAACCTGGAAAGGACAACGTTTGTATCTGGAAGATTTTATTGTAACGGAAGAAGCCCGCGGCAGAGGCATCGGCAGAATATTGTTTGAAAGGATAATTCAGGAAGGAAAAGAAAAAGGCTTTAGTGGAATGATGCTGCAGGTGCTGGATTGGAACGAACCGGCTGTTGCTTTTTACAAAAAATACGGCATGACAGTAAGCGATGAATGGATGAATGCGAGTTTGGATTTTTGATAATTCTTTTGTCAGTGATTTGTAGAACTTGTATTTATACGTTTGTGTAATATTACTGTTGGGTAAATATCATCTGGTGTGTTTGGTTTCTTATCAATTCCTGAAGAAAATAAAACATAACTATTGTCAACTCTTTTGTAATTGAATTTTGTATGAGTTTCATGAAAGCTTCTTAGTAACAGCGGATCATCTATCTGTGCGTATTTATTGTTTTGTAGTAACTCCTCTAAACTATCAGGATAAATACCATTTTGTTGTTTGTAAAACTCAATATCTGCAACCAAGCTATTTAAATACTCTTGCGAAATTTGAGTATATCTACTATTAAGAGAATCACTATACTGGATAGTATAAAATATAGATGAATAAATAATAACTGTAAAAGACAAAGCTCCGATTCCTATTAAAATTAGTTTTTTGTCCTTGTATTTAAAAATGCCTAAAATAATAAGCCCAAGTCCAATAACACCACCCACAAGCGGAATCAAACCAAACCAGCCACGACCATATAAATGCCTACCTGATTTTGCATTAGCAGTCATCGAATGGTTCTTTTGATATTAGAGTTTTACTTTTAGTTGTCATATATATCAATTCAGCACTGCGTTCTGGCTCGTCATCAGTTTTTCATCTTCCTTTACTTTTTGCTCCCATTGCCATGCCGTGCGCATCATGTCTTTCAAATCATATTGAATCTTCCAACCCAAATTATCAACCGCAAATTGATTGTTGGCATAAATGGCAACCACATCGCCGGGACGGCGCCGACCAATTTTATAATTGAGCTTTACGCCGGATACTTCTTCAAACGCATGAATGGCTTCTAATACTGTTACGCCATTGCCACTTCCCAAATTAAAAATATCGCAATTGGATTTGTTTTTGTTTTCGTTCAAATATTCAAAGGCTAATGTATGCGCATGAGCAATGTCGCTCACATGAATGTAGTCGCGCACGCAGCTTCCATCACGGGTTGGATAATCATCGCCCCACACTTGCATTTGCGGCAATTTGCCAATGGCAGTTTGCGTAATAGCAGGCACTAAATTTTGCGGCTTGCCCAAAGGAAGCTCACCAATTTTTATAGATGGATGCGCCCCAACCGGATTGAAATAACGAAGCAAAATAGCATTTACGTTAGGCGTAACTTTTACAAAATCTTTGATGATGTCTTCGCTCATTTGCTTTGTAGCACCATAAGGCGATTCGGCTTTTTTAGTGGGTGAATTTTCAGTAACGGGAATACTGTCGGGACTGCCATACACGGTGCAGGAAGATGAAAATACAAAGCTGGGAATGTGAAATTCCTTTACACATTTTAAAATATTGAGCAGGGAAATAAGATTGTTTTCATAATACATCAACGGCTCGGCAACCGATTCGCCAACCGCTTTGTAAGCCGCAAAATGAATGATGCCGCTGATGTCTTCATTCTCCTGAAAAACAGCAAGTGTTTCATCGAAATTTTTCAAATCCACTTTATAGTTCTTCAGCTTTTTGCCGGTTATTTTTTCTACGCCATCGAGCAGGTAAGTGGTAGAGCGCGAGTTGTCATCAATCGAAATCACTTCATACCCATTCTCAATTAAATCTACCACCGTATGTGAGCCAATATATCCGCAACCGCCGGTTACCAGAATTTTTTGCATGGTTTGTTTTTTGTAGATGCGCAAAATAAGTAAAAACTCGCAGAGTGATTTTGCAATCGTTTGCTCGTGTTAAAGTAAAGGCTTTATGCAAAAAAATCTCTGTAAAACCTTCTGATTCTTCTTTCCCAGCGGTAAAATCTATGCTGTACATTGGAGAACCCTCATTAGTTTTGATGCAAAATTTTCTTACTATAAATCAAGCAAAAACAAATGCAGGCATACGAAAAGTTACTACACGATAACCAGGCTTGGGCAGCAGAAAAAGTAGAAGCTGATGCACTTTATTTTAAGCGTCTTGCCGAACTGCAATCGCCCGAATTTTTATGGATTGGCTGCAGCGATAGCCGTGTGCCCGCCAACGAAATTACCAACACGCAGCCAGGCGAAATTTTTGTGCACCGAAACGTGGCTAACTTAGTGTTATCAACGGATGTAAACCTGTTGAGCGTAGTAGATTATGCTGTAAATACTTTGAAAGTAAGGCATATTATTGTGTGCGGTCATTATGGTTGTGGCGGTATTATTGCCTCTCTCACTGATAAAGACTTTGGCAACATTTTAAACATGTGGCTGCGCAATATTAAAGATGTGTACAGACTTGTATAAAGAGGAATTGAATGCAATAGAAGATACAGAACAAAAAGCCAACCGGCTGGTAGAACTAAATGTGATAGAACAGGTAAAACACTTAGCGCATACATCTCTTATTCAGCGTGCCTGGAAAGCCGAACAACGACCGCATTTGCATGGCTGGGTATATGGTTTAAAAGATGGCAAAATAAAACCCATCTTTGAGATGCCTGCCGGCACGGAAGTAGAAGGCGTGTACAAGTTTTCGGTGTAAGATGTGGTATAAGAATTTTGGCTAAAACAAAAGCCCTAAGGGTTCAATAATCTTATCGTTTTTTGTTTGAAACATTTTTCATTAGTTTTTATAATTGATTACATTTGGCAAAAGCACTTTTTATGGCACTTAACAAACAGCGAGTTATTGATACCATCAATGCTATGCCTGAAGAAGAGTTTGTCAATATTGATGTGTTGCTTGAACGGATTGTGATGTTGGAAAAAATTGAGAAAGCAGAGAAGAATATTGTAGAAGGAAAAACCTATACCACTGAAGAAGCGAAGCAGCAGATCAGAAATACATTTTATACAAACCAATGATGATAAAAATCAATCCAACTATTGCCATAACAACTCTCGCTGTAGACTCTGATTGTTTTGTATCAACATAGAAATTTGATGGATTGTTTGGTTCATAATACACTTTTACAGCATCCCCATTTTTATATTGCCCTGTATAAAACATTTGAAAATCTTGCTGAATCATTCCAGTAATCCACTCTTCTTTTTGCGTTACAAAGCGGATAATAATTCTATCACTAACGCGGTTGAAAGTAGTGTCGGAGGAAAGATTAAAATTAGCATTGCTCTCTTGCTCATACACAATTCCATCAGCCATCAAGCCCGTTTCTTTTAGTTTGCTTTTTTCTGATTTATAAAATATGGAAATAGCTATAAAAACAAATCCGGCTAAACAGAAGAGGTAAGGCAAGTATTCGGTAAGAATGTTTTGGTTCATGCAGAGGTTTAGAAGACAAAGGATTTATCCTGTCGCCACATTCGCAAACGCAGTTTTTATCGTATCGCAGAAGTTGGATTGCACCATCTTTTCAGCCGCCAACAATCATATTTTTAAAAGCATTTGCATTGCTGATACCATGACCAATAATCACCGGCTTACCTACACCGAGCACCGGCGTGCCACCATAATTTTCGTAATGAAAGCGGCTCATGTATTCGTCCCTTTCAATGCCACGCTGCACCGAAATATCATATAGCGATTCTGCCATTTTTAAAATGACATTGCCGGTAAATCCATCGCATACAACTACATCTGCTTTATCAATAAAAACATCTCTTCCTTCTATATTTCCAATAAAATGAATGGCAGTGTTTTCTTTTAAAAGAGGATACGTTGCCTGCGCCAGAATATTGCCTTTACCTTCTTCTTCACCCACATTCAACAAACCAATGCGGGGTTTGGAAATGCCCAAAATATGCTCGGCATACAAGCTGCCTAAAACAGCAAACTGGTTCAGTTGTTCGGGCTTGCAATCAGCGTTCAAACCTACATCAAGCAACAAACCTGTAGCACCGTTTATTTTGGGAACGATGGTAGAAATGGTAGGTCGCAACACTCCTTCAATGGCTTTAATTGTGTACATTGTTCCTACCAGCATGGCGCCCGTGTTGCCTGCACTTAAAAATGCATCTATTTTACCTGTGGCTAACAAATGAAAGCCAATGGCAATGGATGATTGCTGTTTTTCTTTTAATGCTTTTACCGGATGCTCATGGTAGCCAATCACTTCCGGCGCATGAACAATGCGGGTATGTTGTGAAGAGATTTGATATTGGCTGAATAAAGATTGTATCTGCGGCTCATCACCAATGCAAAATAAAGTTGCCGGCATTGAACTTTTCGACAGATACAATTGCAAACCCAATACGGCTTCGAGCGGAGCATAATCGCCACCCATCATGTCTATCCCTATGTTCATAGCCGGCAAGCTAATAAGAAATGTGGAAACCTGAAAAATGAATTGAACCACTAAAGCATACAAAAAAGGTGCAAAAACAAACTTGTGCATTGCTTCTTTGCTTTTTACCTTAATGGTTCATCGAAATGAATAACAAACTCTTTCTTACGCTTTCAACGGAGCTTTTTCCGATACTAATTTTCCTTTATAGTAAAGCTTGCCTTCGCTCACATGAGCGCGATGACGCACGTGCAATTCGCCGGTTGTGGTGTCTTTGCTCAGCGTTACTTCTTCAGCTTTATAATGTGTTCTGCGTTTGGCACTGCGTTGCTGCGAATGCCTGCGTTTCGGATTTGGCATGACTTGTTATTTTAAAATGATTACTGTAAATTTTTAAATTGCTCTAATCCCTTCCAGATGGATTTTTCACCCTTTTCTGTATCGTTTTTCATTTGCTCCAGCTTGCTCAATACTTCTTCGTTGCAAGTGCTGTGTCCCTCGGCATCATCGGCACAAATCTTTTGTGAGGGAATGCTCAGGTTGATAAATTCATACATCCAGTCGCCCACATACAAATGGCTTTCCGTTTTGGAAATGTAATATACATCGGGGTCTTCTTCCTGTTCATTCATCTTATCCGGCTCATCAACCAATTTCACTACAATATTAAATTCATCCCAAAGCCTTACGGTGAGTGTGTTTCCGCAACGGTCGCAAAGCGCATCGGCTGTTCCGTCAACATCAAACTTCAGCATCAGAAAGCCGCTTTTCTTATCTAATGATAGTTTGATGTGGGCTTTACAATTGGTAAAATCCTGCTCGCCGTATTGTGCAAAGAACTTGTCGTCTATATCGTAATGATATTCGTGAATGCCCGGTTTCAACCCCACAAACGCTATCTCGTACGCTCTCCGGTTATTCATGGCTCAAAATTAAGGGTGGCAAAGGTATGATAAAAAATAATGATAATGAAGATTAAAGTGATGGTTTTAAGAATGTTTTGTAGGATTGCTATCGCGGAAAAGCAAAGTTTGTTTTTGCCGATATTTTTGTAATGATAAAACCAAACATTCTTTTGCCATTCATTTAAAAAAGACGCAAAACAAAACCAACGTTTCTCTTTGCGTCTTTATGACGTTGCGGTAATAAAAACTACAATCTCGGATCTAATGCCCGCTTGATTCTTTCAGCTACATCTTCCAAATGATACTTGCTCATTTTATCGGTGGTTCCAGGAATAGCAGCTAAAATTTTACTGCGTAATAAAACCAAATGAGCGCGCGCAATAGAAACCACATCGGTTGATTTTACGTTGGTATTGCCCAAGGATCCCAACGAGCCAAATGAAATGGTGATGCCTCCTGCCGATGGCGACAAAATATTTATTAAAGCTTCAGTGTAAGCTTTTTGAACATTGCGGCGATACATATCAATCGGCTTTTTTGTTTGCAATTCACTCCAGATACCGCTTTCCGCATCGGTTAACATTTCATCGGCGGTGTACGGATTTTGGTCACTGAAGCGATAACTGCTGTACACCATGCGTGCAAGCCGTGAAGAAGACACCAGGCTGTTGATGGTGTTGGTTTGAATATTTCCTACAGCTTCTGCTGTGGAAGGATTGCTGAATTTATTTAAAATATTTTTATTCAACAACCAGGATGGCGTTTCAAACAATTGCTTGTTTAAAAAAACGATTGCTTCTTTTTGGGTTGCTTTTGGTGTGGGTGAATATACATCGCCCGTTTGCTCTACGCTCTTTGGCACTTCATAAATGCCACCTACATTTTTCAATACATGAAATACATATCGGTTGTATTGAATGGTAAGCTGCGAATACATCTCTTCCAGGTTATCGTATTTATCTGCATCTTCTTTTGTCCATAAAGGCAACTGGGGCAAAATGCGCTTTAAGTTTTTGATACCATATTCACCAGCTTTCATGTTGTTATCGCCCAGATCTTCGGTTTGCGAATGCGGATCATACGGATTGGTTTCCGTTCCAAACCATAATCTGGGATTGGCTTTCAGGCTATCAACCACCCATTGGTTGATAATCTTTTTATCATCCTCTTCATTCTTTCCGCCACTGTATGAATAACCCCATTGAATTGCCCATTTATCGTATTCACCAATGTGTGGAAACAAGCCCATCTCAGTAATACTGTCTTCGGGCTGCGCTATGTAATTGAAGCGTGCATAATCCATAATCGAAGGTGTATGTCCGTGTGCCGCCAGCCATTTTTTATCGCGTAGCTTTTCTACAGGAACCGTGCTGCTACTGCCCATGTTGTGGCGCAAGCCAAGTGTATGACCAATTTCGTGAGAAGAAACAAAACGCACCAACTGACCCATTAATGAATCGTTCAATTGCATCGTTCTTGCTTTGGGGTCAACCGCTGCTGTTTGTATAAAATACCAGTCATGCAACAGCTTCATCACATTGTGGTACCAGCCTATATGGCTTTCTAAAATCTCACCTGTGCGCGGGTCGTGAACATTGGGGCCATAAGCATTTTCAATATCGGAAGCAAAGTAGCGAAGCACCGAATAACGTGCATCTTCAAGGCTCATGGTGCTGTCGTTTTCAGGGCCATTCTTTAGCTATGATAGCGTTTTTAAATCCGGCCTTTTCAAAAGCTTTTTGCCAGTCGTTAATGCCCTGAATCAAATAAGGTCGCCACTTCTTTGGCGTTGCCGGGTCAATATAATATACAATCGGCTTGGCAGGTTCAACCAGTTCGCCCCGTTTCCATTTGTCCCAATCTTCAGGCTTTGGTTCCAGTCGCCAGCGAACAACAAACACATCGTTCTTTACCTTTTGCTGCTCATCTCCATACACTGTATAATCGTCGGCAAAATAACCCACCCGCGGATCGAAAGCCCGCTTTGCCATTGGCTTTGATGGCAGCATAATGAACGAATTGTTAATTGCCAATGTTACCGCTCCGGCAGCATTGGCAGCAGGAAAAGTGGTAGAAGGAAATGAGCCAAAAGAAAACCCTCCAAAACTTGCGCTGGAACCAAACGTTTTTACCGTTTTTACTTCAGTATTTAAAGGATAACTGTTGATATTATCAATGTAAGAACGATCGCTGATTAAGCCCGATAAATTATACGCTCTTTTATCCCACGGATTGATGCTCACAATTTGGTTGTCGCCACGAAAAAAATCAGTAACGTCAATTACAACAGAGACTGAATCGCGGTTATTCGTTGTGTCTTTTCCAAACGCTTTAATATCAAACACCGCAGCAATCGGGTTTTCATTCGAGTTGGTTACAGCTTTATAAATTTGGTTAGAAGAATCGGCAACATTTACGGTGGTAATCACGCGCAGAAAAATGTTGTTATTGGGTCCGAGTTCAAATCGCACTGTTTGCTGATTGGCAAGCTCACCGCCGTATACATTACCACCGGCTGGCGTGCGGCTATAGCGTGTAACGGCTAAGATTTCCTTATTTAATAAACTATCCGGTATTTCAAAATACCATTTGTCTTCCACTTTATGAACTGTGAATAAACCCCGCTTAGTAACGGCTTTACTGGTTATCACATCACTGTATGCTTTTGGAACACCTATCTTTTGTGGTGGAAGGCGATGTGTAGTATCGCCGGTTGGTGTAGCACGCGCGGTGGCTGGTTTTGAGGGCACAATTGTTTTTTTGATAACACAACTTGATAGCATCATAGTTACAGCCAGTAACATCCCTACTTTTCTCATGTAGTTTTTCCTTTTTTAAAAATGCGATGAAGGTAATGTGTGAGTCATAAACTTAGAGGCAAGAAAAAGCAAAGGCTTTTAGTATTCTTGTTAAAAATAAATGTGCATTTATAAACATAGCCAGTGAGATAAACTGTATTTAGCCAGCAATTCTTGTTTTTGCCATAATTCAGTAATGCTTCTATTTCCGAAACCTTTATATTCGTTGTCTATTTTTATTTTATAAGAATGATGATTGCAGCCCTGTTAAAAGGTTTGGCATTGGGATTACTGCTTAGCATATCGGTAGGTCCGGTTATCTTTTCTATTATTCGTCAAAGTTTAAACAATGGTCATAAAGGCGGTTTTGCTTTTGTTGCAGGCGTAAGTGCCAGCGATATTTTATTAGTGCTGGTTTGCAACATTTTTTCGCAGTTGTTTAGGCAGGCAATGAGCCACGAAAAAACCATTGGTATTGCCGGAAGTATTTTTTTGATTTTATTGGGTGTATTCAATTTTTTCTTCAAAAAAGTACCTAAGCCCGACGAAGTAAAAGTGATTACCGTATTTCGAAAACGTGATATGCTGGCAGGTTTCTTCTCCGGTTTTTTTATGAATCTTTTAAACCCCGCTGTATCCTTATTTTGGTTTGCTGCATCAGCAACCATTTTAGAAGATGCTGAAACGGTTGCTCAGCCCGGCCAATATCGTTTGATAGTGTTTGTAACCTGTTTGTTATTTGTGCTGGCAGCAGATATAAGCAAGGTAATGCTGGCAGGAAAGATTCGCACCAAACTCACACCGCACAATATTCATATCATTGACCGCATTTCAGGAATCATTTTAATGATTTTTGGTCTTGTACTCATGTACGGAATTTTTACGGGCCACATGGCAGGCAAGCAAATCAATTAATTTTGGCGCATGGCTTTAAATTCCCGCAAAACCAAACGTTACCGCTTTTGGCGCCGGTGTGCCCGCGTGTTTATTTTTATGTTTCTTTCTTCTTTTATTTATATTCTAATTTGCAAATGGATGATGCCGCCTATTACCCTTACGCAACTTGGCAGTTGGCTTAGCGGTGATGGTTTGAAAAGAAGCTATGTTAATGACCAGGATATTTCGCCGAATGTAAAACTGGCTGCTATGGCTGGCGAAGACCAACTGTTTCCCTTGCATAATGGTTTCGATTGGAAATCGCTGGAAAAAAGTTTATCAATGAATCCAAAAAAGAAGAATCGGGTACGGGGAAGCGCTGCCAGCACCATCAGTCAGCAAGTGGCGAAGAATGTATTTTTATGGCAGGGCGAAGGTGTTTTAAAATACATCCGTAAAGTGCCGGAGTTTTATTTTACTAAGATGATAGAATGGATTTGGGGTAAGCAGCGCATTTTAGAAGTGTATTTGAATGTGATTGAAATGGGCAAAGGCATTTATGGAGTTGAAGCCGCTTCGCAAGCCTATTTTCATAAAAGTGCAAATGCTCTTTCACGCAAAGAAGCTGCAATGATTATTGCTTGTTTGCCCAATCCAAAAGTTTACACCGTACAGCCTGAAAGCCGTTTTGTAAGTTGGAAAAGCGGCTGGATACTAAGGCAAATGAATAACATTCAAAATGATGACGATATAAAAGCGTTGGTGCAATGAATTCTCTTTGTTTTTTAAACTAATTTTCAACGTACGTCATAGTAAATAAAATTGAAACCACTGAAGTAATACCTTATTGCAATAAAACAAGTCTTTTTGGCGCGTATCTATAGAATTAATACTTCTTTGAAAAGGATATGAAAAGCATAGATACCAACATACTGTTTGTACAAATTTGCATTGAATTTCAGTGTAACTTTTACCTAAACTTGTTTTCGAATTTTTTGTTGTTTTATAACTCAGGGGCGGAATTTTAACTTTCTTTCGGATAGAGAGCTTGTACTTTTTTATCTAACCCTAATCCGATTTTCTCTAAAGTGTGCTTTTTACCTTTATAAAAGAAAGGCAATTGGTTGAGAAACAATATCATAGCTTTTTTTGAAAAGTTAAAAAATATATAACCAACTTTTTTAACAATAGAAACAAAGTCCTATCTTAGCTTAAATTTTTTAACAGGATTGCTTATGCGTAAAAAAGTCGACTGCTTGGCTGTAAAATTATTTACAGCGATTATTTGCATTCTTATTTCCTCCAGTTTATTTGCACAGAAAACGGTTAGGGGTACTATAACCAGTGCAAAAGACAATTCTCCCATTAATGGCGCCAGCGTTCTAGTGAAGGGAACCAATATCGGTACGGCAACCGATGCAAGTGGTGCTTTTAGACTTGATGTTCCTAATGGCAGAAGTACACTTGTTGTATCTTATGTTGGATACAACGATCAGGAAGTAAACATTTCTAACAGTACATCGGTAACGGTATCGTTAACCGAAAGAACCTCATCCCTGGATGAGATTGTAGTTACCGGCTACACCACACAGAAAAAGAAGGACATTACGGGGGCGGTAGCTGTTGTGGACGTTGGCGATGCCAAGAAAATACCTGCTACCAGTTCTGAACAATTGTTACAAGGGCAAGCTGCCGGTGTTACTGTAATCAATTCAGGCGCGCCGGGTGCACCAAGCACCGTGTTTGTTCGTGGTATTTCTAACTTTGGTGCAACACAACCCTTATATGTTGTGGATGGTGTACAGGTTGGAGATATGTCAACGGTTAATCCCAACGATATAGCAAGCATCTCCGTTTTAAAAGACGCAGGTTCAGCAGCCATTTATGGAATTTCGGGTGGTAATGGTGTGGTAGTGGTTACTACCAAAAAAGGCAGATCTGGTAAAGCTACCATCAGCTATGATGCTTACTTTGGTACGCAAAGACCATTGTCTGGTAATGTATGGCATTTGATGAATCCTGAACAACAATCAATAGTTGCGTTCAGGGCAAACGATCAAGCTACGGAAGGCTTATATCCCGGTGGTGCGGGAGTCATTCCTAAATATGGGTATCATGGCGGTTCGGCTGTGCCGGGTTTTGGAGATGGAGGTGTTACGAACAATGACTCCATCTTACAATATTATCATTTTGATGCGGCCAATCCAGGAAACGATTTTCTTGTACAAAGATTTGCTCAGGGAGCGGGAACGGACTGGTTTCATTCAGTTTTTAAGCCTGCTTTTCAGCAGTTGAACACCATTACTGCAAGCGGCGGCGGGGATAAAAGCACTTATCTGTTTTCGGTAAACTATTTGGACCAAAATGGTACGCTGCTTAATAACTACGAAAAAAGATACTCAGCCCGCTTAAACACAACGTTTAATGTAAAAGATCATATTCGCTTTGGCGAAAGTGGATACATAACTTATAGAGAAAATAACGGCGGATACAATGGAACGCAACAACAGGAAGGCGGCCCGATAGCTTATACCTTCCGTGAAATGCCAATAATTCCAGTGTTTGATGTGGCTGGTAACTATGGAGGCGGTTATACCGGACCTAAGGGAGAACCTTTGGGCAATGGTAGCAACCCTTACGCTCTTTTGGCAAGGCAGGCAAATAATAAAGCTCATTTTGTACTGGTGCAGGGAAATATGTTTGCAGAAGCAGATATAGCTAAACATTTTACTTTACACACTAATTTCGGTGTTAATTTATACAATCAGTATTATTGGAATTATAGCTATAATACTTACGAGAATTATGAAAGCCATGCCTCTCCCAATGGTTCAAGTGAAAATGAACAAATGGCAAGCAGATGGAACTGGACCAATACAATTACTTACAAACAAACATTTGGTAAGCATGATATACAGGTGTTTGGAGGCTATGAGTTGAAGCAAACTTCAGGCAGGCAGTTTAGCGCTTCTGCGAATGGGTATTTTTCCCTCGACCCCAACTATGTACAATTGCAGTTTGGAACGCCGGTTACTGCTCCTAACAGTTTCATTTATCAACCTACAAAAACACAATCGTTCTTTGGAAGGTTAGATTACACTTATGCTGATAAATATCTTTTAGGTGCAACCATACGTCGTGATGGTTTCTCTATTTTTTATCCCGGTAAGCAGTGGGGTACATTTCCATCAGTTTCATTAGGTTGGCGTATATCCCAAGAAGGGTTTCTCAAGAATGTTAGCTGGTTAACTGATCTGAAATTGAGAGGTAGTTATGGTGAAGCGGGAAATAATGGTAATATAGGAGGAAACAATGCATATTCAACGTACGCTTCTGGTACAGGTATCTCTTATTACGGTATTACCGGAAGTACCAGCTCTATTTCCCAAGGCTTTTACAACAATCAGATAGGCAACCCCAAAGTTACCTGGGAAACCGATAAAATTACGAACGTTGGTTTAGACGGTACTTTATTCAATCACTTCGATTTCACTGTTGAATGGTATAAAAAAGCGATTAGTGGATTGTTATTTACTTTGCCTCTTCCTGCAACAGTTGGTGGTGCTGCAGCTCCTGTTGTAAATGTAGGCAATGTTCAAAACACGGGTGTTGACGTTTCAGGAACCTATCGCGCTAAAGTAGGTAAGGATTTTAGTTTTAGTATAGGTGCGAATGTTACTACTTATAAAAGTAAAATTACTAGCATACCTATCCTGATCATTTTGATTTTGGTTATTCACGTGATAATGATATTGTACGGAACCAAGTTGGCCATCCGATTGGTGCTTTCTTTGGATATCAAACAATAGGGATTTATCAGGATTCTGGATCTGCGCATAAAGGTGCGACTTATGCCGGTGCAAATGCAGGTTCGTTTATCTACAAGGATGTGAACGGGGATGGAAAAATTGATGCGAATGATCGTACCTGGATTGGTAATCCAAATCCTAAGTTTACTTACGGCGTAAACATCAATGCAAGCTATAAAAGATTTGATTTTACGATGGTACTTTATGGTTCGCAGGGAAACCAGGATTTTAACTATGTAAAGTACTGGACAGATTTCTACAGTACCTTCCAAGGGGGCAAAAACCTCGATTTGTACAACAAGGCTGCCATAGTTGTAAATGGAAAAGTAACCAATCCTGGTGCAACTTTACCGGCTGCTTCTTTTTCACAGGCTTTTGGTTCAAGCACAGTAAGTTCATTTTATGTTGAAAATGGCTCCTTTTTAAAATGCCGTGTTGCACAAGTAGGATATACATTCAGCCCAACAGTATTGCAAAGAATAGGTGTTGATAGATTGCATCTTTATGTTCAGGCAACCAATTTATTTACCATTACCAAATATTCCGGCTTGGATCCCGAACTGGTTCCTTCTCTTGCTAACAATGGTACTGGTGTTAATCAAAGTGCTGCTTTTGGTATTGATTATGGCGCTTATCCAAACAATCAAAAAACATATATTGTCGGTGTTAACTTATCATTTTAAGGATCAAAAGGAAAAAATATAGTTATGAAAAAATTTCAGTTAAAGTATATTGTTTTTGGCTGCATGATTTTGGCTCTTGCAGTTGTTTATTCATGTAAAAAGTATCTTAACGTACCACCTGTTGGCTCGTTAAGTCCGGGGGTACTTGCTAATAAAGCAGGGGTCGATGGGTTACTTATTGGGGCTTATTCGTGTTTGGATGGCTATGCAACAACAACAACCTCATGGGAGTCGAGTAGTGACAATTGGGTATATGGTGGCATTGCTTCAGATGATGCTTACAAAGGGTCAAATACAACTGACCAGCCCGACGCTGCACCTATCGAAAATCACTCTCTTGATGCATCCAATGGGTATCTTCCGCAGAAGTGGGGCTTCTTTTATAATGCTGTCCAGCGTTCAAATGATGTGATCAGGGAAGTACCGCTTGTAAAAGACGGTTCTGTAACGCCGGAATATGCTGCAGAAGTAATTGCAGAAGCCCGGTTTTTAAGAGGTGTTTTTCATTTGGAACTTGCCAAATTATGGAGGAACGTACCCTATGTTAGTGATTCTGTAACTTATGCTGCGGGTGATTATAAAGTAGGTAATCCCGGTCCAATATGGGATAAAATTGAAGCCGATTTTATGGCTGCTATGACAGGGATTACCCAAAACGCAACCACAAATTGGACGTGCTAACTATTACGCTGCAGAAGCATTTTTAGCGAAAGCTTATATGTTTGACCATCAGTATGCAACCGCTTTGCCTTTGTTGACTGATCTTATTAATAATGGTACAACTTCAGGTGGAGCAAAATATACATTAGGTGCTTTTGAAGACAATTTTAGTGGGTCTGTAAGAAATGGGCCTGAGGGAGTATTCCAGGTACAAATGACGGTTAACGACGGCTCAGGAGGTCAGAACGGAAATGAAGGTGATGTATTGAATTTTCCGGCTGGTCCTTATACAAGTTGCTGCGGCTTTTATCAGCCTTCTTATTCACTTGCAAACGCATACAAAGTTGATGCAAATGGATTGCCCATGTTTCAAACTGATCCTACCACAGGTTTCCGGATGTATGATGTAGTGAACCTAAAGAACGATCACGGCCTCAAGGCTACTGATCCTTTTACACCTCCAACTGATGCTTTAGATCCTCGTATTGACTGGACATTAGGACGCAGAGGCATTCCTTATCTAGATTGGGGCTTATGCGGTGGCGAAGCATGGTCTCGCGGTGATGTTGTACCCTATAATCCTATTAAGAATGTGTTCTATCATAGTCAAATGGCTTCTACTACCAGCCCTAATGCGCAAGGCTGGGCTCCTAATCAGGATGTTTCTTATAACTACGCTTTGATACGTTTTGCAGATGTGATATTATGGCATGCAGAATGTGAAGTAGAGGGCAAATAATTTGCAGGCTGCTGAAGATGATGTAAATATGGTTAGAAACAGAATGGCTGCTCATCCGGAATATTGGGTTCATACCTATATTGATAACAGCAATCCTTCTAAAGGCTTCACCAATACACCTGCAGCGAATTATCAAATAGGGTTATATGGCGCAGCGGGCGGTCATCCTGCAACCGGTTTTGCTGCCAATGGTCAGGAATACGCCCGGCAAGCTGTTTACATGGAAAGGCAATTGGAACTGGCAATGGAAGGGCATCGTTTCTTTGACTTACAGCGTTATGATGGCATATATGGCGGCCCCGAACCAAAAGGTTACATGGCTGGCGTATTAAATACATACATTAAGGCAGATACACGCATTTCAAATCCGGTATTAAATGGTCATTCATTTACGGCAAATAAAAATGAGCTTTACCCAGTACCACAAAACCAAATTGATATTGAAGCAGGTCCGTTAAAACAAAATCCTGGCTACTAATACTTAAATAAGTTTTAAAAAAGGTTGCTTCAAATAGAAGCAACCTTTTTTATTTATCCTTTTTCCCTGTCGAATAAATTATTTTGTCAAAAAATTTATAAGTGTAAATGCGTCTTGATTGGCTACAGAAATTTCTTCTTACCATTATAGTTATTATTGTGTTGTATTTCTTGTAATTTCTATTCAAAAGACAAACCGAACAAAAAGTACATCGAACGAATCAGTGCAAACGGGAAAAGCACTCGCTTCTCAATACTGCCAGTCCTGCCACTTGTTGCCTGATCTATCAATGCTATCTAAAGAATAAATGGGAAACAGGTGTGCTGCCACAGATGGGCCCCCGACTTGGTATTTTTGGTTATG
Source organism: uncultured Chitinophagaceae bacterium (assembly GCA_963847085.1). Lineage (GTDB taxonomy): Bacteria > Bacteroidota > Bacteroidia > Chitinophagales > Chitinophagaceae > Ilyomonas. Next base: position 647,724 of record CAWJYO010000009.1, read on the forward strand.
GTGATCAATTATATCCTTCCTCAATTAAAGGATATTAATATTGGAGCTTCGTATTATCCAAATCATCCGGTTATGAGTTTTTCTGACTGGCAAAGTATCATTGATTATTATCATGCTTTATCGCCCGATACCTTAATTGCATCAAAAAACGATTCTGTAATTGACTCCACCAATCAATTCTTCAAATCCGAATCAATCCGTTCTTCCATATCTAACGGTGAGCCGTTAAGTGGCTGCGTTTTCATAGATACTTCGTCAAAAACAAAATCATTTTTAGTTGCTGATTTGAAAAAAGGTACTATCATTTCAAACGATAAAAATGCAAAACCAGTTGATTCAGTGCAATACATGAGCCCGGTGGTTAATATGGTGTTACAAAATGATACACTGACTACAGCAAATATTGGCATACTCAATCCGAATGATCGGAAAACCGGAAGTATTCAACAAGTGAAGTTTCACAACGGTAAATTTTTATCTCAACCCCAAAAATTAGCCATTGGTTTGCGAAGACCAGTACATATTGATGTGGTTGATTTAAATAATGATGGAAAGAAGGATATTCTTGTGTGCGAGTTTGGCAATATTAGAGGCGCTTTGTCGTGGCTCGAAAACAAAGGAAACAGCCAGTATGAACGGCATGTAATACGAGAACAACCCGGTGCCATTGCAACCGTTATAAAAGATTTTAATAAAGATGGCTTACCCGATTTTTATGTGTTGTTTGCCCAAGGCGATGAGCAAATTGTACGGTTTGAGAACAAAGGCAATGGCAATTTTGAAATGAAGCAATTACTTCGTTTCCCACCAATGTATGGTTCAACATACTTTGAAATGAGCGACATAAACAAAGATGGCTTTGATGATATTGTTTATACCTGCGGCGACAACGCAGATTATTCTGTTGAGCTAAAGCCATATCATGGTGTATATATTTTTACGAATGATGGTCATGACAATTTCAAACAGCAATATTTCTTCCACATCAACGGTTGCTTTAAAGCGATGGCTCGCGACTTCGACGGTGATGGAGATGCCGATATTGCCGCTATTTCTTTTTTTGCCGATTACAAGCACCGCCCGGAAGAAGGATTTGTATATTTGGAAAACAAGGGCAATTTAAAGTTTATGCCTTACACCTTGCCGGCTGCTGAAAACGGAAGATGGTTGTGCATGGATGTAGCAGATATTGACAATGATGGTAAGCCGGATATTGTATTAGGCAATTTTTCATATCCATCATTTATATCATCCTCTGTTGACTGGGGAAAACAACCTCCTTTTTTACTCTTAAAAAATAATATCTCTACCAATACTTCGCATTAATAAAACGCTTTACTTTATCGTTTTTAGAATAATAAACTTCTGCTTCATTTTTATTTTCTTGTAAAAAAGACAGGTTAGAGAAAGAAAGCCAATTGCTACTTCAATACAATACTTTATAACGATGAAAACGATTTTGTTTGCTACCGTTTGCCTGCTGTTTTTATCGTGCAAAAACAAAACTACTTTATTTCAAAAGCTACCGTCTTCTCATACAGGAATTACATTCAATAATGTGGTGAAAGAAAACGATTCTATCAATCCGATTGATCTTGAATTTTTGTACAACGGCGGCGGTGTTGCAGTTGGCGATTTTAATAATGATGGTTTACCCGATTTGTATTTTACTGCCAGCACTACCAGTAATAAATTGTACATCAACAAAGGCAACCTGCAATTTGAAGATGTTACGGCCAAAGCGGGTGTAAGTGGTGAAGGCATGTGGAGCAATGGTGCATCTGTTATTGACATTAACAACGATGGTTATGAAGATATCTATGTGTGCACTACCATCAAGCAAAACCCAAAAGAAAGAAGAAATTTATTGTACATCAATCAGGGAAAGCAAGCCGATGGCATTCCACGGTTTAAAGAAATGGCAGCCGAATACGGATTGGCTGATACCAGCTATTCTGTACAGGCCGCGTTCTTTGATTATGATGGCGATGGCGATTTGGATATGTATCTCGTAACTACCAAACTGGCAAAGCGCGCTTCCGCCACTTTTACTCTAAAAGACACATCAACAACAGATTATGATAAGTTGTATCGCAACGATTGGAATGCGCAGTTAGGACATCCTGTTTTTACAGATGTTTCTAAAGAAGCGGGCATTGCTCATCATGGTTTTGGGTTAGGTGTTGCAATAACCGACATCAATAAAGATGGATGGAAAGATGTATATGTAACCAACGATTTTTTTGGTTCTGATCATCTTTATATCAATAATAAAAACGGAACGTTTAGCGAGAAGGTAAGAGACTGTTTTAAACATACATCGCGCAATGCAATGGGCACCGATGTGGAAGACATCAACAACGATGGTTTGCCAGATATTTTTACTGTTGACATGAACCCCGAAAGCAATTACCGCAAAAAGAAGAACATGGGCGGTAATAATTATTATGAATACCAAAGCATGATATTCGACAACACTATGCTGCAATATGTGCGCAACACTATGCAGCTAAACATGGGGCCACGTGTTGGAAGCAACGATTCGATTGGTGCGCCCATTTTTTCAGATATTTCTTTTTACACCGGCACAGCCGAAACAGATTGGAGCTGGAACCCATCCATTGCCGACTTTGACAATGACGGCAGGCGCGATTTAATTGTTACCAACGGTTATCCGCGCGATGTAACTGACCACGATTTTATTTCGTTTCGCAACAAGTCGGTTGGTATTGCCAGCAGAGAACAACTGATAGCTGAAATGCCTGCTATTAAAATATCCAATTATGCTTTTAAAAATGGGGATAATTTACAATTTGAAAATACCACAGCACAGTGGGGTTTGGACGAACCTTCCTTCTCAAACGGAGCGGTAGCAGTTGATTTGGACAATGATGGCGATTTGGATTATGTAATCAACAATATTAATGATGAAGCCTTCGTGTATGAAAATAGAACCAATACAAAAGATAAGATCAATAAAAACTTTATCAGCATAGCTTTTAACGGAGATAAGCAAAACAAAAAAGGGATTGGCACATGGGCAGAAATTTATTATGGCAAAAACAAACAAGTGTATGAAAACGAGCCTTGCAAAGGCTATCTTTCCTGCGTTGATACCAAAGCGTTCTTCGGGCTGGATACCGTTGCTGTATTGGATTCGGTAATCATTCGCTGGCCCAATCATACCAAACAAATTCTTACAAAAGTAAAAGCGAACCAACATCTGACCGTTGATAGTAAGAATGCAAACCTGCCTGATGATTGGACCAAGCCTACTATTGATAACGGCGCTTTATTTACTGATGTTACAGCAGCATCGGATGTGCATTATAATCATTACAGCAACGATTACATTGATTTTGATAAAGAGCGTTTGCTGCCGCATAAACTATCGCAATTCAGTCCGGCATTATCCGTAGCTGATGTTGATGGCAACGGCTTAGATGATATTTTTATTGGCGGCAGCACGGGTCAGCCAGGCAACTTTTTATTGCAGCAAACTAACGGTAAGTTTATACAAAAAACGCTGCCGCAAAATGGAAGCCTTCCCGCTACAATGGGTGCCCTGTTTTTCGATGCTGATGGGGATGGCGATGATGATTTGTGGTGCGCCAATGGCAGCAATCGTTTTGAAGCTAATTCTGAAATGTATGCCGACCGGTTTTATGTAAATGATGGTAAGGGCAACTTTACTTTAGATACGTCTGCATTACCTAAAAATTTAACGAGTAAAAGCTGCATTAAAGCAGCAGATATTGATGGTGATGGCGATCTTGATTTGTTTGTAGGAGGAAGATGCTTACCGGGGGCTTATCCAATGCCGGTGAGTTCATTCATTTATCGTAACGATAGTAAAAACGGAGTCATCAAATTTACTGATGTTACAGATAGTGTATGTCCAAAGCTAAAAAATATCGGCATGGTCTGCGATGCCGTGTGGACTGATTTTGATGGAGATGGCAAAACCGATTTGATTGTGGCTGGAGAATGGATGCCGATAACCTTTTTTAGAAATGTAGGCGGAAAACTGCTTGATGTAACCTCGCAAACCGGCATCGGCAATGTAAAAGGTTGGTGGAACAGCATTGTTGCCGGCGATTTTGATAATGATGGTGATATTGATTATGTGGTTGGTAATCTGGGCCTGAATGCTTTTATCAGAGGCAACGAAAAAGAGCCGGTGAAGATGTACGCTAAAGACTTTGATAACAATGGTACATCCGATGCGGTGCTTACCTTATGGTTGAAAGATGATAAAGGCGAAAAGCATGAATACACGGCTATGAACCGTGATGATATTATGAGCCAGATGCCAGGACTAAAAAAGCAGTTCAATGAATACAAAGCATTTGCTGCGGCAGACATTCATCAGATTTTTACGCCTGAACAATTGAAGGGCGCTTACACTTTAGAGGCAAACAATTTTAGGAGCTGTTATATTCAAAATGATGGCAATGGGAAATTTACTGTAAAACCTTTGCCGCCATTTGCACAAATGGCTCCGTTAAATGGAATGCAGATGGGCGATTTTAATGGCGACGGAAACCTGGATGTTGCGCTGCTTGGCAATGATTATGGCAACGAAGTGTCTGCCGGAAGGTATGATGCTATGAACGGTTTGGTTTTATTGGGTGATGGTGCCGGAAATTTTACGCCGCAAACCATTTTAGAAAGCGGGTTTTATGTGCCTGGCGATGCCAAAGCTTTGGTGGCGTTGCGCAATGGAAAGGGAAACATGTTATTAGCAGCTTCGCAAAATAACGGTCCTGTAAAAATATTTGCCAATAACAAAGGCGTGCAAATGCTGCCTGTAAAAACAGATGATAAACTGGCTTATATTACTTTAAACAATGGCAAAAAGCGAAAGCAGGAGCTGTATTGGGGCAGTTCGTTTTTATCGCAATCGGCAAGATTTGTTGAAGTGAATGGAAACATAAAAAGCATTGAAGTCGTAAATGGAAAAGGAGAGAAACGTATAATAAAATAACGGCAAAACAAAACCCGTTTGGTTTGACAAAAATTACTGTCTTTTATTACAAAAACGAAACCATTGGAATCAACTTACGAACCATCCATTTTTGAAGAAGAAATGAGCATAACGTATGCGGGCTTCTGGGAGCGATTTGGCGCCATTATTTTAGACTGGCTGGTGCTGTTGCCAATCACTATTGTTAATTACTACAACACGCGCAATTGGAGAAGTGTTGGGTTAATGGCTTTTATAAGTGTAGCTGTCATTTGTTACAAGCCATTGCTTGAATATCTGTACAGCGCAACATTGGGGAAGAAAGGTATAGGCTTAACGGTGGTGAACAAAGCCTATGAAAAAATAACTGGCAAAGAAGCTTTGCTACGCAATATTTTTTCAATCGCAGTTGGGCTGATTGCCATACCCATTAGCGCTTATACATTGCAACGTGGTAATAGAATAAGAACAGTAGGAATACATGGTTTGGATGACTTAGACGCTTCTCAAATTATTTCCGTTCTTTTCAGTTGTTTTGTTTTTGTGCTATATCTGGCAGATGCCATTTGCTTAGTATCAAATGCTAAAAAGCAATCCATCCACGATTTGATTGCAGGAACGTATGTAATCAAAAAGTAGCCATTGCTTAAATCTATAAATATCAACAAAAACAAAAACCGCCCCGACATGTCGGAACGGCTTCAATCTTGGTTATTGGTTCAGTAAAGCGTTTGGTTTTGTTTGATATAACGCGGCTAAGATAGGTTACTTTTTCAATACTTCTTTTGCTTTTTGCACCACATTTTCTACCGTAAAACCAAATATCTTCATCAACTCTTCAGCAGGTCCGCTTTCGCCAAAGCGATCAATGCCAATAGGAATGCCTTCAGCAGTAACCCATTTCCACCAGGCTAAGGTAATACCGGCTTCAACCGATACACGCTGATGAATGGTTGGCGGCAACACTTCATCGCGATACGATTGATCTTGCTGGTCGAATAATTCCCATGAAGGCATACTCACTACACGGGCTTTAATGCCTTCGCCTTTCAACTGTTCCTGCGCCGACATGCACAGAGTTCAACTCAGAGCCGGTGCCAATTAAAATAACATCCGGTTTTCCACCTTCGGCCTCACTTAAAATGTAAGCGCCTTTTTGCACATTGCCTTTTGCCGGAGCATATTTTTCCTGATCAATATTTGGCATTTTTTGACGTGATAAAATCAAAGCAATGGGTCCTTTCATGCGCGTCATGGCAATGCGCCAGGCTTCTATCGTTTCGTTGGCATCACCCGGACGAATCACCGTTAAGTTAGGAATGGCACGCAATGCCGTAACCTGCTCAATGGGTTGATGCGTAGGGCCATCTTCACCTAAGCCAATGCTATCGTGTGTGTACACATAAGTTACCGGCGCTTCGGTAAGTGCAGCCAGCCTAATGGCTCCGCGCATGTAATCGGAAAAAGTAAGAAAAGTGCCGCCATAAGTGCGCACGCCGCGGTGCGATGAAATGCCATTCATAATAGCACCCATGCCATGTTCTCTCACACCAAACCATACGTTGCCATTTCCGTAATGATCGGGCTGAAACGAAACATCGCCTTCTTTCGGCATTTCGTTAGAAGAAGCTAAATCGGCAGAGCCGCCCAACACCCAGGGCACATTCTTTTTAATAACGTCCAACGCTTTACCGGAAGCTTGCCGTGTTGCCAAACCTTCACCGGCTTTAAACACGGGCATGTCTTTATCCCAGCCTTCAGGCAATTTTCCATCGTAATCAATAACCAGTTCCTGGTGCTCTTTTGGAAATGATTTGCCATACTCTTCATACAGCTTTTTCCAATCGGCATTTAGTTTTGCACCATTTTTACCGGGCTCGCTGCAATGCTCTCGTACTTCATCCGGCACATAAAAAGATTCGGCAGGATCCCAACCCAGGTTCTCTTTGGTTTTGCGTACATTTTCTTCTCCCAGCGGGCTGCCATGCACTTTGCTCGTGCCTTCCTGCGGAGAGCCAAAACCAATAATGGTTTTTACAGCAATAATAGATGGCTTATCGGTTACTTTTTGTGCCAGAATAATGGCGCGTTCAATGGCATCTAAATCGTTGCCATCTTCTACTATTTGTGTGTGCCAGTCATACGCTTCAAAGCGCATTAGCACATCTTCAGTAAAAGCAAGGCTGGTTGGCCCATCCAACGAAATATGATTATCATCCCACAAATAAATAATCTTACCTAATTTTAGATGACCTGCTAATGAAGCGGCTTCTGAAGCCACTCCTTCCATCAAATCGCCATCGCTAACAATGCCATAAGTATAATGATCGTACAATTTAAAATCGGGTTTGTTGTATCGCGCAGCTAAAAAAGCTTCTGCCATGGCAGAACCAATGCCGTTGCCAAAGCCTTGTCCTAACGGACCTGTGGTTACTTCAATGCCATCGGTAAGCATAGATTCGGGATGACCCGGTGTTTTAGAGCCAACCTGACGAAAACGTTTCAATTCATCCATTGGCAAATCGTATCCATACAAATTGAGCAGACTGTATAGCAAGGCAGAGCCATGACCGGCCGATAAAATAAAGCGGTCGTGGTTTGGCCAGGCAAATTCTTTTGGATCGAAACGAAGAAATTTTTGCCACAGCACATACGCCATAGGCGCAGCGCCCAACGGCAAGCCCGGATGACCGGAATTGGCTTTCTGTACCATATCCACAGAAAGAAAACGGATGGTGTTTACACTTAGCTCATCAATTTGTGTTGCCGGTTCGGCTACGGTTTCATTAGGCATAATTAGCGTGTTTGTTTAGAAGTGAATCATCAATCAAAATTCTTACCTGATATGAAATTATAGATTGATGAGATGATAAAAATAATGATTAGAGAGTGTATGATAGAATACAACGGGCATTAATAACTGTTTGGACAACAAATGTAATAAAAGCCATACTCCTGTTTGTGAAAAATCAAATGTTTCTTCAAAAAGCTTAAAAGAAACAATTGATTTGCAGTGCCATAAATAAATTTCCGTTATTTGCTTTCCTCTTATCTTTATGTTCCTATTACCAGCATCAGCTTCTTTATACCGCAATCACAACTAATATTATTGCTTATGAAAAAACGCATTATTGTAGTTGAAGATGATGCTTCAATAGCAGAAGTGCTAACTCTTATTCTTCAACATGAACACTATCGCGTTGAGTCGTTTGTAAACGATTCGTTCCTTGCTGATATTCTGGATGATCTGCCGGGTTTGATTTTGCTTGATTTATGGTTGTTGGATATGAATGGCAAAAGCATTTGTCTGAAAATCAAAAACAACGAGGCTCTGAAGCACATTCCGGTTGTTATCATTTCTGCACACCGCGATATTCAATTGTATGCCGAAGAAGCCGGAGCCAATGAATATTTAGAAAAACCTTTCGATATGAAGAGACTACTTTCGGTTGTAGAAAAGTATATGCAGTAAGCTCACTGCATATGGTTGTATTGTTTAGTTCATCTTTATTTTCCTTCTTTATTCTTTATTGCTTTACCGATATCGTTTTAAAGAACTCCTAAAATCATTCATTGTTTAAACAAATCACTTCATTTTTTATCTCATAGAACGTTTCTTGATAGAGATATTTAAAACAAAAAACTATGAAGATGAAAAGTGGAAAATGGTTGCCGTGTTTGGCACTGTTGGCATTTGCGTTTGCTTCATGCAACAAAGAGCCCGTGAGCAACCTAAGCAATGAGGAATCGAGGATTTATATTACCGACTACGATTCAACTGTAAACTTTACCAGCTTACAAAACGTACAGCATTTCTGATTCGGTGGCTATTATTAGCGACAATGGAAGCATGAAGCAATTGATCGGCTGCCGACCAGGCTTACATTGATGCAGTGAAAAAGTACATGTCGGCAGAAGGCTACACGCTGGTTGATAAAAGCAGCAAGCCCGATGTTGGTGTTGATGTAAGCCGCATTATTAGCACATCAACGGGCGTTATCAGCTATTCCGATTATTACGATTCGTATGGTGGCTATTGGGATCCATACGACTGGGGATACGGCGGCTATAATTATTATACACCATATTCGTACGGTGTATATAGCATTTCGCAAGGCGCAATATCTATTGATATGCTGGATTTAAAAAATGCGGCTGCCAATAATAAAATTGTAGTGATATGGACGGGTTTAATTCGTGGCGAAGGCTTGTCGGATGCTACCTCTGCCGATAGCCAGGTAAAAGCTCTGTTCGATCAATCTCCCTACTTAAAAACAAATGGATAATAGTATGAAAACAATAAAATACAGCGTGGCTGTTGCAGTGCTTTTACTGGTTTGCACCTGTACAACGTATGCGCAAAAAGGCGAATTAAAATTTGATTTGAATTACAATTATAGCCTGCCACTTGGCGCTTTTAAAAGCGATATTATCAGCAAAGGCTCACCTTCCGGCGTGATGGGAAGCTTGCAATATTACATCAATAACAAATGGGCGGTTGGCTTGGGATCGGGCTTTCAGTATTTTGAAGAAAAGAACCCACGTGCATTGTATAGCTTAAGCAAAACACAAACGGTTTCTGCTGTACTCACCAACTCGATAGATGAAACGCCGGTGATTGCAAAAGCAACATTTAAGCCTTTGGCTGATAAAGGTTTTGTGCAGCCTTACATTACGGCTGGCGCAGGTGCTGCCATTGTCAATTACAACCAATATTTGGGCGAGTTTACAAATACTTCAAAAAACAGCGCTTCATTTACTGCACAAGCCGGGGCTGGTGTGATGATTCCTTTTGGAAGATTGAGTCAATCGGGTGTGCAAATAGGTGCCGATTACAGCTACATTCCTTACAACAACTTTGGTTATAAAAACCTGAACACGTTGAATTTTCACGCAGGTATTTTTATTCCGTTGCGATAAAACGAAACAGCTTGAATTTTTATCAAAAAGCCTCTTTCTCGTAAGAGGCTTTTTGATAATTGATTGAACGAAATTTGGGCAAAAACAAACTCTTCTAAAAAGCTGGCACCTTCTTTTTTGTTTTGTATAAACTCTTTTTGTTTCATTTCTATCCAAACAAAAAACCGGATCATGAAACGTTGCACTGTTGCATTTGTTTTTATCACATTTTTTTGTGTAAAAACAAACGCGCAAACCATTGATAGCATTTACTTTCATCTGTACACCGACAGCCTGAAAAAAGGTGTTTACAATTACATTAATGTTGATGGCTTACTAAGCAACGGGCATTATCTTCCGCTGGATACAACACAAGTTATTTTCACTTCTTCTGATGGCAAATGGATAGGCAACAATTTGATTTTAGAACCAATGTTTAGTAAAGAGTTTGTAACGGTAACTGCCCAATTAAAAAGCAATCGTTCTTTACAAAAAACAGCAATGATTTACATGAAGAAAAAGCCAGATGATGAGCGATTGAAAACAGAAGCCGAAATATTGAACGAAATGAAAACCGGCAAGAAAACGAAGAGGTAACTAAACAAAAACGGCAGATAATTTTTTATCTGCCGTTTTTGTTTTTACTATAAAAATAAAGCTATCAGAGATTGAGCTTTTTTGCATCTTCTAAAAACTTAGCCAAACCAATATCGGTAAGGGGATGTTTTAATAAACCCAATATTGGTTCCAACGGCGATGTTACTACATGCGCACCGGCTTCGGCACACTGCACAATGTGATTGGGATTGCGGATAGAAGCTGCCAATACCTGCGTTTCAAAACCTTGTATGGTGTAAATGTCAACAATCTGCTGAATGAGTTGCACACCATCCCAGCCGCTGTCATCAATACGGCCAATGAAAGGTGAAATATAGCGTGCGCCTGCTTTGGCAGCTAATATTGCCTGACCGGCAGAGAAGCACAAAGTACAGTTGGTAGGTATGCCGTTATCGGTAAACCATTTAATGGCTTTGATGCCATCTTTTATCATCGGCACTTTCACCACAATATTATTATGAATGGCTGCTAACTTTTTTCCTTCTTCAACAATATCATCAAACTTAACCGAAATTACTTCCGCACTTACATCGCCATCTACAATGCCGCAGATGGTTTCGTAATGCTTCATAATGGCATCTCTTCCCGTAATGCCTTCCTTTGCCATGAGTGATGGATTGGTAGTAACGCCATCCAATATGCCAAGGTCATTCGCTTCGCGTATCTGATCAAGATTAGCTGTGTCAATAAAAAATTTCATAATGGTTAATTTTTAATGGTTAATTGTAAATTGTTTAGATGCTGTTCTTCTTGCGGCACCGAGTATCTTCGTTAGCTCTTCGGCTTCCTGCAACAACAGCGTTAATTTATCTGGTTTAATCAACTTTAATTCAAAAACAATCTCCAGCCAAAAATGTGTTTCATCCATTTCTTCCAACGCGATGCTAAGCTTTGCAATAAAAGCTTTCTTCGATTGTGCATTACAGGCAGAACGATAATTGGCTGCTGCAGAGAAAGAAGATCGTAATAACTGGTCTTCAATAATCTCTCCAATTCTTTTATTTGGTAATGCTTCGCATAAGGGTAGTAATCGCAAAGCAAAGTTCTTAATTCTAAGTTTTAATTCAAATGAGTTCATAATGGTTATGTTTTGTGTTTGTGAGGGGAAGACGGAAAGCAAATTAACAATTAACCATTACCAATATAAAATAAAAATGGCAGGCTCCTCACATCGCACCGCTACAACCGTTTACTCTTGCTGCCTTCCAGCCCTGGGAGGGTTCAACAGGAGCTGGTCGTGTAAGACCTGCCGCCGCAAAAGTAACGACTGGAGAATAAAAAACAATGCAAAATTAAAAGCCTGTACGTGAAGCCGTCGAATTGATGGTTTTTACACCCACTAACTCATCGCTTCTGTCGCTGAACGAGCGATAGTACACCAAAACAGTATAATCGTTTTCTGTTTCCCAATAATTGCCTTCTGTAACATCTAACTGCGGTTGCATCTGCGGATGATTGCTGTCTTTGGTGCCAAGCAAATAAGTATAATAACCTTGCTTCAACAGCATAGTGGCTTCATAAACGCCAAGGCTGTCGTTCCACTTCATCCGGCTGTTATCGTCGCTTTTGTAATTGGTAAACTGCCCCAAAATATAAACATCCTTACCCGCATAAGGCTGGCGATTGTTAGGTACAAAAAGAAAATGGACGTTACCATAATCGCCCTGCCAGAATGGATTATCAGCATCGGTAGCATTGATCTGATAAAAGCCGTTCAAATCAGCATAAGCAATATAGCGTTGCGCGTTTCGTTCACCGTCGGGCGCCATCATTACATCAAACGGTTGCACATCGCTATTGACAGATTTAATTCGATCACTCAAATACCGAAAGCTTTTTAAATTCAGCCAACGGTATTCTTTTCCGGCAGGAAATACAAAATCTCTTTCACCGTTGTATTCATACACGTTTTGCCGAAGAAAGGCAGGCTGGGCGCCGGTTACAGCATTGTCCCACCGATAGTTTTGCAATGCCACTACTTTTACCTGCTGTTGCGGATTTAATACATTCAGTTTGGAAACATCAATGCTAAACTGTAGTTTTTGATGCGTTTTAAAAAGCTCTGAATTGAAGGGTTGCAAAATCTGCGAAGCAATCGAAGCCTGGTTGTCAACAATCAGTAGGCGTTTGGTAAAAGCCAGTTGCGAAGTATCGCCATTTAAAAACACTTTCAATAAATAATTGCCGCTTTTTTTGGGCAAGCAATTGCGTTCGGGCAGTATTGCCTGGTAATGAATGTATTTTGTTTTGGCAAGCGATGACTGGCGGTATTGGAGAAGCCTGTTTTGTGAAAATCCATCAATGTAATCGAACGGGCTTAAATCAACCGGCGTCCAATCGGCATTGCAGAGCTGATAGGTGTAGTAATAGGTTTTTATAGAATTATCAAGGTCATCAAAGTGAAGCTCTGCAACGCCTGTAGCCCCCAAAGCAATGATGGGATAAGCATATTGATTGCCATTTAAAAACAGTTGCGGCGTATGAATATTATCCATGAAAATGGCATCCGGCTCGCGTTGCGAAAAAGCAACTTCTGATAGCAGGATAAGGGCTGAAAACAGGAAGGTGATAGCAAGATGCTTTTTATACAAAGCCATCATTGTTTTTTATTTATTGATGAAAGATAAGGATTGATTTGATAACGTTTTGTTTTGCACCAATTGTTATATTAACTCTGCAATTGCGTTTCCCGCTCTAAAATTTTATCAAACAAATCTTCGTATTCTTTGTTTAGCGAAGCAATCTTTTGTGTATTGCTCTTGTACTCGTTTTCTAATTTTAGAAATGCATTTCTGTCTGCATAAATATGCGGCGCAGCCATATCGGTTTCAATTTGTTTTTGCCTGATATTTTATCCGTTCCAGTTCGGCTTCCACTTTACTGAATTGCTTTTGCAGTTTCTGCAATTCTTTCTGTTGCTCGTTTGATATAAAAGTTTGTTTTGCGAGATGAACAGGCTTTGCAGCCTCTTCTTTTCGCACCGCATCCGCTTGCTTTGTTGCATCTGCGCTTTTCTTTTTATCAGTTTCTGTTTTTCGCTCTGCCATTCTTTCTTTCCACTCCACATACTCTTCATAACCACCTTTAAATTCTTTGATTTGATGATCAACAATTTCCCAGATTTTATTCGCTGCTTTGGAAATAAAATAGCGGTCATGGCTCACAAAAATGAGGCTGCCTTCATACTTGTTCAACGCTTCAGTAAGAAGTTCAACACTGTGCATGTCAAGGTGGTTGGTAGGTTCATCGAGCAATAGAAAATTGGCCTTGCTTACAATTACTTTTGCGAGAGCGACGCGTGCTTTTTCGCCACCACTTAACAAACGGATTTTCTTTTCAACATCATCGCCGCTAAACAAAAAACAACCCAGCAAAGAGCGCAATTCCAAATCAGTTTTGCCACTGCCACATTCCTGCATTTCTTCAATAACGGTATTGTTAACATTAAGCGCTTCCAACTGGTGTTGCGCATAAAAACTTTCTTCTACATTATGTCCCCAAACTCTTTCTCCATCAAAGTTTTCATCCGTTCCGCCAATAATGCGCAGCAGGGTTGATTTACCTTTACCGTTCGCACCAATCAACGCAATTTTATCACCTCTGTCAATCTCTGCACTGGTGTTTTCAACGATGTTTAATTTGCCAAAACTTTTCGATACATCTTTTAATGTGGTCAGTATCCTTCCCGGCTGTTTGTCCACCTGAAAATTAATGCGAAGGTTGGGGCGTTCAATCTCAACATTTTCTATTCGGTCTAATTTATCCAATCGTTTAATTGCACTTTGCGCTGCCGCTGCTTTAGAGGCTTTGCTTCTAAACCGTTCTATAAAACGTTCCTGCTGACGAATGTATTCCTGCTGGTTTTCAAAAGCGCGTTGCTGCATCTCAACACGCAGTTCTTTTTCTTTCTCATAATATTCATAATTACCTGAATAAATGTGCAGTTCCTGCTGATACAATTCTACAATCTTTGTTACCATGCGGTTTAAAAAATACTTATCATGGCTTACAATCACCACGCTGCCTTTGTAATGAATCAAATACTTTTCAAGCCACTCAATGGAAGGTAAATCCAAATGGTTGGTAGGTTCATCCAATAACAAAACATCGGGTTGTTGCAATATCATTTTTGCCAGCAACACACGCATTCGCCAGCCACCGCTAAACTCTTTATAAGGCTTGCTTAATTGCTCGTTTTCAAAGCCTAAGCCTTGCAACACTTCTTCGGTTTTGTGTTCGATGTTATACCCACCAAGCACTTCCAGTTCATGTAAAGCATCGGTATATTTTTCCAGCAATTTTTCATCGCCGGTTTTTTCCAGTTCGTTACCAATGATTTCAATTTCTTTTTCCAATTGTTTCACCCGTTCAAATGCGCCCATCGCCACTTCGCGGATCGAATCATTCGTATCGAAACTCAATAAATCCTGATGCAGATAACCGATGCTTACGCCTCTTCCACGCTCCACTGTTCCGGCAGATGGCGAGTATTCGCCCACCAGCACTTTTAAAAGGGTTGATTTTCCTGTTCCGTTGTAGCCAATCAAGCCAATGCGCTCGCCGGGCTGGATATGCCAGGTTGCATCTTGCACTATTACACGCGCTCCAAATTCGAAGGTTACACTGTTGAATCCAATTAACATAGCTTTCTTTTATTGCTGCGCAAATTTACGTGCGAGGTATGGTAAAAGAAAGTTGTAAGTGAGAAGATTGAAGTTTGTTTTTGCCGGTAAATAGAACAATAACAGCAATGGCTTTCATTATATTTTAAGCCATTTTAAAGCCTTATTTAATTGGCAGAAAAAGAAGGGCATTTTACTTTTGAACTGGCATAACAAAACATAATGCTTTGTCGAAAGCGTTAAGAGTAGAAGATTAAAGGTTTTTGTTCATTTGGTTTTTGAAAAAAGAAAGCCGGCTTCATTTTTATTGAGGCTGGCTTTTTGTTTTGTACAGTTTCGTAAACTTTTATAGAAAAGAGTCTCCATCTCCTTAGTTTGTATAGCAGCTACTGCATTCTCTTTTTATATATTTCACTGTTTTCTGTAGAATTGTTTGGAAGGATATAAATATGCACTTCATGCAGCGGGAATGGAAGTAGAGGAGTCTTTAATTTATAACGGCAATGTTTTCTATCCACAAATGGTCTTACCGGAAAGAAAAGCCTTACGTTGTTGCTTGACCAGATTTATGAAAAAGATTTACACCATCGAAAGAAAGTAAGCGTCATTCTGAAATCAGTGACCCTCTTCAGACAATTCACCGCTAAAGGAAAATAGAAAAGTATCAAACCTTGATTTTTTAGAAACTTTGTGCAATCGTTTGCCCAAATAAATTTTATGCGATTTAATACTATCATACTTGCCATTGTTATTATATTCTTTCTGAGTGGCTGGAAAAAGAAGCCATCCGAAATAAATATAACTTCTGTCAGTCGAACTTTTACTGCAAAAACAAATCAGAATTATTTAGGTAATCAAGCGCCTTTATTGCCGCTGCACTTTATCAAGTTGCCCATTGGTGCCATTCAACCACAAGGTTGGGTGAAAAAGTATCTTCAATTACAACGCGATGGTTTAACCGGCCATCTGGGCGAAATCAGTGCATGGCTTGATAAAAACAACAATGCCTGGTACAGTGGCAATGGCACTGGTGATCATGGCTGGGAAGAAGTGCCTTATTGGTTAAAAGGTTATGGCGATTTGGGATACGTATTGCACGATACAGCAATTATTGCCGAAACCCGCCGCTGGTTGAATAAAGCCTTTCAAAGCCAGCAGCCTGATGGATATTTCGGCCCCGCCATCAAAGAAACCGAACACCAGGATAACAAGGGCAGTTCGCCCGATTTATGGCCCAATATGCTCATGCTTTGGTGTATGCAATCGTACTACGAATACACCGGCGACAAGCGTGTGCTGTCTTTTATGGATAAGTATTTTGATTGGGAAGCGAAGCTGCCCGATGAACAATTTTTAAAGATATATTGGGAGAACAGTCGCGGCGGCGATAACCTGTTCAGTGTGTATTGGCTGTACAATATTACACGTGAAAAAAAGCTGTTGGATTTGGCCGAAAAAATTCATCGCAACACTGCCAACTGGATGCAAAAAGACAACCTTCCCAACTGGCACAATGTAAACGTAGCACAATGTTTTCGCGAGCCTGCCACTTATTATATGCAAACCAAAAACGAAGATCATCTGCAAGCTACTTACAATGATTTTTATTTAATCAGAAAGATGTACGGACAAGTGCCCGGCGGCATGTTTGGAGCCGATGAAAACGCAAGAAAAGGTTATACCGATCCGCGCCAGGCAGTAGAAACCTGCGGCATGGTAGAACAAATGGCAAGCGACGAAATTTTAAATAGCATTACCGGCGATCCTATGTGGGCCGATAACTGTGAAGACGTTGCTTTTAACACTTATCCTGCCGCCGTAATGCCCGATTTTAAAGGGCTGCGCTATCTCACAGCACCTAACATGGTAGTGAGTGATAGCAAAAATCATAGCCCCGGAATACAAAACGACGGACCTTTTTTAACGATGAATCCGTTCAGCAGCCGCTGCTGCCAGCACAATCATTCACAGGGCTGGCCTTACTATGCCGAGCACCTGTTTATGGCGTCGCCCGATGATGGTTTGGCGGCCATTTTATACAGTGCATCAACCGTTACAGCAAAAGTTGCCAACGGTAAACCTATAACCATTAAAGAAGAAACGAATTACCCGTTTGATGATAAAATCAAATTCACTGTTATTTCTTCGGCCAGCCACATTGTTTCCTTTTTACCTGCGCATCCCAAACTGGTGCAATGGAGCGAAAATTTATATCAATGGTGCTCTTCAAAATCATGATAGCAAACCGGATTCTTATACACGCATTGAGCGGGTTTGGAAGGCCAAAGATGTGGTTGAGGTAGAGTTTCCAATGCACATTGAAACAAGAGTTTGGACAGCGAATAAAAACAGTGTCAGCATCAATTACGGGCCGCTTACGTACTCGTTAAAAATAAAAGAAGACTATAAAAAAATGGACAGCAAAGCCTCGGCCATCGGCGACAGCAAATGGCAGGCAAATGCTGACGAAAAGGAATGGCCGGCCTACGAAATTTATCCGGCTTCGGCATGGAATTACGGCCTGTTGCTCAACAGCGATACAGCTTCTTCTTTTACCATCGTGAAAAAAAGTTTTCCGAAGGATAATTTTCCGTTTTCACAACAGGCTGTTCCTATCGAAATTAAGGCAAAAGGCAAACGGCTTTCATCCTGGAAAATTGATCAATATGGTTTGTGCGATACGCTGCCGCAAAGCCCGATAGTGGTTGCAACACCAACCGACGATATTACATTGATACCGATGGGTGCAGCACGTTTGCGAATTTCATCATTCCCTGTAATTGAAAAATAAGGCAAAAACAAAAATGGATATTTCTTAATAAAAACAAACAATCGCTCGTAATGAAAAAATGCTTCTTTCTTCTGACATTATTTGTTGCTACAACCATTGCAAACGCACAAACGGCGCGACCTGTATGGACAAAGCAAAAAGCTGCCGAATGGTACAGCACCAAAGGCTGGCTAAGGGGCTGCGATTTTATACCCAGCACTGCCATCAATCAATTGGAAATGTGGCAAAAACAAACCTTCGATACGGCTACCATTGATAAGGAATTGGGCTGGGCGCAATCCATCGGTTTAAACTGTATGCGCGTGTTTTTGCACCATGTTGCCTGGCAGGAAGATAAGCAGGGTTTTAAAGATAGAATGAACCAGTATTTAGCCATCGCCAACAGGCACGGCATTGTAACAATGTTTGTGTTTTTTGATGATTGCTGGAACGAAACTTATCATGCCGGCAAGCAGCCCGAACCCAAAACCGGCATTCACAATTCGGGCTGGATACGCGATCCCGGAAAGCTTTTGTATGATGAACCCAAGCTGGTTGATACATTGGAAATGTATGTGAAAGATGTGCTAACCACTTTTAAAAACGACAAGCGCATTTTGTTATGGGATTTGTACAACGAACCGGGCAATTCAAATTATGGGGCCAAGAGTTTGCCCCTGTTGGAAAAAGAGTTTCAGTGGGGCAGAGAAATTAATCCTTCACAGCCCCTGAGTGCAGGAATCTGGAATAAAGATTTTGCGGAACTGAATGCTTATCAGCTTGCTAATTCGGATGTAATTACTTACCACGATTACAACCCGGTTGATGTGCATCAAAAAACGATTGATTCGCTGCGCAAATATGGTCGTCCATTGCTTTGCACCGAGTACATGGCAAGGCCGCGCAACAGCACATTTGCCACTGTAATGCCGGTGCTGAAAAAGGAAAACGTAGCAGCCATTAACTGGGGTTTGGTAGAAGGGAAAACTAATACAAAATATGCGTGGGATACGCCGATGCCATCTGGGGGTGAGCCCAAGGTTTGGTTTCATGAGATATTCAGACAAGACGGAGCTCCTTACAGCCAGCAGGAAGTGAGTTTGATAAAATCATTAACCGGAAAATAATACAAAGCAAAATGATACCGAGTGCTGTTATCAATTCGCAAATAGGTAAAAAATTAAAGGAATTTATCGGGGATAAAACTCTTTTGGTGCGCTCGCCCGGCAGGATCAATCTGATTGGTGAGCATACCGATTATAACGAAGGTTTTGTGTTGCCTGCAGCGATTGACAAAGCGGCCTATCTTGCTTTTACTCCAAGAGAAGATGAAACTATCAATTTGTTTTCGCTGGATTTAAACGACCAGTATTCATCTAACATTAAAGACTTTTCGCCAACAAAAGAATCATGGCCCAATTACATTTTGGGTGTTGCAAATCAGTTCAGACAGCGGGGCTTACTAACCAGGGGCTTTGAGGCTGCCCTTACAGCAGATGTGCCCATTGGCGCAGGTTTGTCGTCTTCGGCTGCCATTGAAAATGCTATTGGAATGGCATTGAACGAATCGCTTAAAACGGATATAGATAAGCTTTCTCTTGTAAAAATATCGCAGGAGGCGGAGCATACTTATCCGGGTGTGATGTGTGGCATCATGGACATGTTTGCCAGCATGTTCGGCAAGAAGAACCATGTGATCAAACTGGATTGCCGTTCACTGGAATATAAGTATGAGCCTCTGCAGATGGAAGGCTTCACTATCCTTTTGATTGATACACAGGTAAAGCATTCCTTAAACGAAACAGGCTACAACAACCGCAGGGAAGAGTGTGAAGAAGGGGTAGCTATGATTCAGAAGCATCATCCTGAAGTAAGGTCGCTCAGAGATGTAACGATGGAGATGCTGAAGCAATATGTGCAACCTTACAATGAACTCATTTACAAACGCTGCAGTTATGTGCTGGAAGAAAATGAACGATTGCTAACTGCCTGCGATTACCTGGAAAACGGCGATCTGGAGGCTTTTGGAAAAAAGATGTACCAGTCGCATGAGGGGTTAAGTAAGAAGTATGAAGTAAGCTGTAAGGAGCTTGACTTTCTGGTTAGTCAGGTAAGAGGAAATAAAGACGTGTTAGGCGCAAGGATGATGGGAGGCGGCTTTGGTGGCTGTACCATCAACCTGGTAAGAGAAGAAGCTGTAAACAAACTGGTTGAAGAGGTAACAGAAGCTTATCAAAAAGAAATGCACAGGGAAGCAAAAGCTTACATCACCAACACCGAAGGAGGAACTACTATTCTATCATAAAATAAATTGAAAAAAATACACAAATTAAATGACAGCTAACCGTTCAATCAGTTCTATTGAGTCGTTGCTATTTCTTTTATGCCAATAATCCCCGCTAATCCTATAAACAATTTTTAACTTTAAAATGAATCCTATGTACTATCGCTATCCTCATTCTAAAAAATCACCGCAAAAACAAAACCTTACAATTCCGCTCGCCATCAAAAAGAGTATTGTTTTTATTCATTTTTTTATTTTGCTTTCATCTTTTGCTTTTGCACAGCAAAATAATGTTTCCGGTATTGTTACCGGCAACAATAACCAGCCGTTACCAGGTGTATCGGTTTTGGTGCAAGGCACAACCAGAGGTGTGTCCACTGATAATGCCGGGCGCTTTACCATCGCTGCCACAGCGAGTGATGTGCTTCTTTTTCGCTCCATCGGTTATAAAGACCAAACGGTTACTGTTGGCAATCAAACCAACATTACGGTTGCTATGATAAACAGCGTTGATTCTTCCTTGAATGATGTGGTAGTGATTGGCTATCAAACCGTGCGACGGAGAGACTTAACCGGTGCTACCGCCGTTGTAAATACTGAGAATACCAGTAAGATTATTGGCAACTCCGTAGGTGAACAAATACAAGGCACGGTGCCTGGCGTAACCGTGCGAAACACAGGCGCACCCGGGCAAACACCACAGATAGAAATACGCGGTGTTGCCTCCTTTACCGATGCTACGCCGTTGTATGTTATTGATGGAATGATTGCCGATGCTAATTCAACCGTAAATACGGATGACATTGCAACCATCCAGGTATTAAAAGATGCTTCTGCTGCTGCCATTTATGGTTCACGGGCAGCCAATGGAGTCATTATTATCACCACAAAAAAAGGAAGACCCGGACCGAGTAAAATCAGCTTTTCTGCACGCTACGGAAGTCAGCAAATACCCAAAAAATGGGATGTAATGGATGCTTCCCAGTACCTTAAAACGGTAAATACACAATACACTAACTCAGGTGCTACGTTGCCATCAGGTTTGGCAAGTCAATTAAATAACCCAACCGTAAACACTGATTGGCAGGATGCGTTTTATCGCACCGGCAACACACAGGATTACAACCTTGGTATCTCGGGCGGATCGCAGTACGGCAATTACCTCATTTCAGGTTCTTATTTTAAAAACCAGGGTGTGCTGGTAGGAAACGATTTTGAACGAGCTTCTCTGCGTATTAATACAGAAGCCAGAAAAGGAAGATTGACTATAGGTGAAAATTTATTAATCAGCAATACTGACGGAGCCAATCCGGGTGGCGGCATTAACGCATTTTACGAAGGTGCAACTTCAGTACCTGTGATTCCGGTGCAAAGCAGCAGTTATATTGATCCTGTAAATAACCCACAAGGCTTTGGTTTTGGCACAAATGCAATCCCTAATTATTCTAACAACTATGTAGCCGTAGCTGCATTGGATCAACAGCGTTACAACCTCTCGAAAATTGTAGGAAACGGGTATGCTGATTTTAAATTTACCAATTGGCTTTCTTATCGTTTTAATGCGGGTGCTGAAGTTAGTTTTGACTATTACACAGAGCAAAGAGATTCTGGCATTTGGCGGTATGCTAACCAGTTGCCTGCCACCAGCATTTCAAACGACAGAGAAACATTTACTAACTTCTTGTTAGAGCATACACTAAACTTTAATAAGACGTTTGGTAAACATGCGATTAATGGTGTAGTAGGGTATTCTTATCAGCAACAAAAAAGAGAAACTACTTCTGCCAGCCGAATTAATTTAAATACGGTAGGCAACAATACTTTTTCCACCATTTCTTCTGCACAAGGCATTTCTTCGGCTGATGGCGGTGTGCCCCTTTTTTATCGCTTACAAGGTTATTTAGGCAGAATCAATTATACTTATGAGGACAAATATTTATTCACAGCTTCGGGTAGAATAGATCAGGATTCACGGTTTGGCGCCAATTATCGCACCGGCGATTTTTATTCTGTGGCAGGCTCGTGGAGAATTAGTAAAGAAGACTTTTTTAATGTAAAATGGATTAACGACCTTAAGGTTCGTGCTTCTTACGGACAGTTAGGCATCAGCAGCGCTTTACAAGACCTCACCGGCTCATGGCCAACATTGGGTTATATCAACATCAATCAACGCGCTGTATATGGAATCAACCAGACTCCGGTATTGGGAGAATCGCAGACGATCATTTCTAATCCCGATTTAAGATGGGAACAACGCAATGAAACCAATATTGGGCTGGATGCTACTATCTTAAACAATCATATCAACATTATCGCCGACGTGTATGATAACATATCAAAAGGCGTATTGGTAAATGTTCCGTTTGCATTTTTCTTAGGTAGTGATAATGGCGGATATAATACTTATGGAACCGAGAACGCAGCTTCTATACGCAACAGAGGTATAGAAGTTACTGCCACTTACCGGGATAACAGCCGCCCTTTCAAATGGGATGTATCTGTAAACGGTACTACAATCAGCAACCGGGTAATTGGCGTTGGCAACCAGGGTGGTGGAATCAATTATATTGAACCAACCGATTTTGTAAGGTCGCAGGTTGGTCATCCAATGGATTCATGGTACATGCTGAAAACAGATGGTATTTTTCAAACCCAGGCACAAATTGATAGTTATGTAGATAAGAATGGAAACAAAATTCAGCCTAATGCAAAGCCAGGCGATATTAAGTATCTTGATTTGAATGGTGACGGACAAATCAATAACGATGACAGAACGTTTGTTGGCTCGCCCTGGCCTACATTCCAGGGTGGTTTGCAGTTTAACGGCACTTATAAAAACTTCTCTATCAACATTCAATTCGTTGGCGTATTCGGTTATAAAATTTACGATGATGTGCGCCGTGTGTTAGACAGCTATACGACACTGAACAATTTCAGAAAAGATTTGAATCCCTGGACGCCCACCAACACAAATACTTCTGATCCACGTTTAGGTTTGGCCACCGACCCGGGCATCAACGATAATAATCGCCCGGAAAGCGAACGCTGGTTAGAGAACGGTTCTTATTTGCGCCTGCGCAATGTTGAACTGGCTTACATCATTCCAAAAAATGCATTAAAAACAGTAGGCTTTACCAATACCCGCATTTTTGTGAGCGGTCAAAACCTGTTTACCATTACCAAATACAAAGGTCAGGACCCTGATTTGGGAAGCAGTGGCATTACTACCCGTGGCTTCGACGCCGGTAACTGGCCATCGAGCCGCATTATTTCGTTTGGAGTTACAGGCGAATTTTAATTGTTCACATCTTAAATGATTCTCATGAAAAACATAGTATATTTTGTAGCGGCGGCATTTGTTCTATCAACTACTGCCTGCCAGAAGAAATTAGATATTACAAATCCAAACGGACCCACTTCCGCTGATGTTTGGAAAACCGCTGATTATGCGCAGAAAGGCGTGAATGCTATTTACAGCACTTACCATCGTGTGGGGCTCTGCCGGATGCAGTTCTTTATGAATATAATTCGTTCTGATGAAGGTTTTAGCACCAGTCCCAACAGTGCGCTCATTAACAACTTTGACATCTTCAATGTTACTGATTATAACATGTTTGAAAGAAGAGCTTTTTACCAGGATTGTTATGTTGGTATCAACCGTTGTAACCAGGTGCTTGATAACGTGCCCAACATAACAATGGACACTACATTGAGAAGCCAGTTGTTGGGCGAAGCCAAATTTATGCGTGGTTTGTTTTACTACTATTTGGCTGATTATTGGGGCAATGTGCCACTGCTGCTGCATACCAGTTCTACTGCCGACCAGGGAGTAGCCAACTCTACGCAAAAACAAGTGTGGGCACAGGTAGAACAGGATTTATCCGAAGCTGCTACGGTACTGCCTGTTTCTTACGATAACAACAACGTTGGAAGAGCTACACGCGGTGCAGCTTACGCATTGCTCGGTAAAGCTTATATGCAGGATGGCAAGCAATACCAACAGGCTGCCAATGCATTTGCCTGGCTGATAACAGGCGGGGGAAGCAGCCTGTACGATTTGGTAACTAATTACCGGGATAATTTTGTTGAAACCTCAGAAAACAATAAAGAATCGGTTTTTGAATTTCAAAATGCTCTCAATCCTACTGACAACCACGATGATGATGTAGATCCACCAAGCGATAATTTAAATTATGGCACATCCATCCCGCCATTCTTTGCACCGCAACCGGCAGGCTTTACCGATGGTCAGGCACGCAGGTGGGTAGTGGGAGAATTTTTAAAGGAACAAACTACCAGTGGTGGCCGCGACCCGCGTTTACCAGCTACATTTTTATATGATTCAACCGACGAAAGAGGACCTGAATATACACTGGCCTACGGAAAGCAATGGGATTCGTTAGGATTGCAGCCTGTGCCTGAAGATGTGCACAATAGCATCCAGGAAGTTTGTTTTCGCAAGTTTTTAGACGATGCCGTTATGAATGGCGAAGTCTTTCATTCAGGCAACAATTATCGTTTCATTCGTTATGCCGATGTGCTCTTGTTGTATGCAGAAGCGTTGAATGGTTTAGGACAAACAGCGCAGGCATATCCTTATGTTGACAGAGTTCGCGCCCGTGCTGGTTTGGCACCGCTTTCAACTGTAATGCCGGGGTTAAGTCAATCTGCATTTTTAGCGCAGTTAAAGCACGAGCGGATTACTGAATTATCAGGCGAAGGCCACCGCTGGGAAGACCTTGCACGCTGGGGCGATTTAGGCCCGCAGCTTGCCAGCCGCGATGCGGGTTTTGCTAACTTTAAAGTAGGGAGGGATGAATTGTTGCCACTTCCTCAACAAGACATTGATGCTGATCCGAACCTGAAGCAAAATCCGGGTTACTGATGCTGAATTATTTGGGCAAAAACAAAAGCAAGTATTCTGCAATTGGCTATCCTTTTTGCAGAATACTTGCTCAAACAGAGCAATCATCATTTATTATTGCAGGTATTCTGAACTATGTCGTATGAAACAATACTTCCTCATTTCTACTATTCTTTTTATTTTCTTACTGAACATCAATTGCGGCAAAAGTGGCGGCGGTAGTTCTCCACAACCTGTTGACACAACGCCCGTTACTACAAACACATTTACCAATCCATTGTTATCATCCGGCCCCGATCCATGGGTAATACAAAAAGATGGTTTTTATTATTACACTCATACCTTGGGCAACCGCGTAGCATTATGGAAAGTAAGCAAGATAGAGCAGTTAAAAAACGCTACACCTGTAACGGTTTGGTCGGCGGTTGTAAATACGGCTTATTCAAGCGATGTGTGGGCGCCCGAATTGCACTATGTAGATAACAAATGGTATATTTATTTTGCTGCCGATAGTAGCGGCATCAACAGTACACATCGCCTTTATGTGTTGGAAAATGCGGCAGCAGACCCAACAACAGGCACATGGACATTGAAGGGAAAATTAACCGATGCGAACAACAAATGGGCGATAGATGCTTCTGAATTTACCTACAACAATAACAACTATTTAATCTGGAGCGGATGGCAGGGCGATGCAGATGGCGAGCAGGATATTTTTATTGCAAAATTATCGAACGCTTATACCATTGATGGCACACGGGTATTGATTTCAAAACCAACTTACGATTGGGAAACGCGCATTACGGGTGGTGTAAATGTAACAGTAAATGAGGGACCCGAAGCTTTGATAAATTCATCCAACCAACTCTTTCTTACCTTCTCGGCAGGCGGCTGCTGGAGCGATGACTATTGCCTTGGCTTGTTAACTTTAAAAGCTGGCGGCGACCCAATGAACGCTGCCGACTGGACAAAAGCTGCAACTCCGGTGTTTACAAAAAACACAAGCGGCGGAGCTTTTGGTCCGGGGCACAATGGCTTTTTTCTTTCGCCTGATGGAAAAGAAAACTGGATTATTTATCATGCCAACAATGCTTCTGGTCAGGGATGTGGTGATGCCCGCAATCCGCGTGCGCAACAGTTTACCTGGAACCCTGATGGCTCGCCTAACTTCGGCTCACCTGTTGCTGTCGGAACACCCATAAATAAACCTTCGGGCGAGTAATTTTCTCATCACATTTGTAAGGCACATTGATATATTCAGTATGCCTTTTTTATTTTTTTAATATTGACTATCCGCATGTAGTAACTAAAATAGAAAGGTATCGTCACTGCGAGGCACGAAGCAGTCTGTACTGTACAATAATTATTGTTTATAATTGATAAACCTTTTTCTATTCATATCAGCAGACTGCTTCGTACCTCGCAGTGACGGCTTATCTGCCTGGTGTAACAAAAGGTTACTATAAACGGATGGTCATTTTTTTAATTCTTAGCGTTGATTGTTAGAAGGAAACAGCCGCTTTTGTTTTTGCCGCTTTTTCTTTTTTAAATGTGCGTTCGTGCAACCGGCCTTTATTTACCTGCGGAGGCGGCAATGTCTATAGGAATAAAGTTGATAAGAATGATATAAAAAAATCTCAGCAACCCTCACTTCAAAACAGGAATCAGTTTATATTTTACTGACAATTCCATTTCTATAAAAATCGGCAAAAACAAAAGTTGTAATCATCATAAACATTTATATCTTTATCGTGGCAACAGCAGTAACCAACACCATAACATATAACCAATAGCTCGTTTTATTTTTTCTCTTCTTGTTTTCGTTTTTATTTTTTCTCCGACAAATTATTTTATAGATTTTATAGAACAGGAACCATCATCATCCGCTTGTCTTATTCATAACTTCATCTCATAAAACAATCATCCAAAGCCGGACAGTACAACCGGCTTGTAAAACATCACAACTATGGCAAAAGAAACCAAAAAGGCATACGTGCCGCTGGCAGGTAGTAAAAAAACAATACCTGCGGGAACCGATACCAAAAACCTCGACCCTAAACAAACAATGGAAGTAACGGTGCGTGTGCGCCGCAAAGCTTCTATTGAGTCGGAGCTCAACACTGGCAAGCAATACAGCCGCGAAGAGTATGAACAAAAGTTTGGTGCGGATGATAAAGACATCGAGAAAGTAGAAGAGTTTGCGCACGAGCATCACCTCTCTATTGCGTCAGTGGAAAAGGGCAGGAGAAGCGTGATACTGCGTGGTAAAGTGAGCGATTTTGAAGAAGCTTTTCAGGTAAAATTATCATGCTACCAAGGCTCTGACGGGCACACGTTTCGGGGTCGTTCCGGCGACATCAACATTCCTGAAGAACTGAAAGATGTGGTAGATGGTGTGTTTGGTTTAGACGACCGTCCGCACCTGCGACCCATGTTTCAAATTGCACGAAACAAAGAAGGTAACATTATTGCCCATAGCGCATCGCAAAGCTTTAACCCTAACGATTTAGCTAACATTTATGGCTTTCCTGCAGGCGTTACCGGCAAAGGACAATGCATTGGTATTATTGAGTTAGGGTGGTGGATATAAAACTGCCGATTTGAAGAAATATTTTTCTTCTCTGAATATAAAAAATCCTTCTGTAAAAGCCGTTTCGGTAGATGGTGGAAAGAACAGTCCTACTAATGCCAACAGTGCCGATGGCGAAGTGATGCTCGACATTGAAGTAGCCGGTGCTATTGCGCCTGATGCTAAGATTGTAGTTTACTTTTGCCCGAATACCGACAAAGGTTTTTTAGATGCGGTAACCACGGCAATACATGATGCCCGCAACAAACCTTCTGTTATTTCCATCAGTTGGGGTGCAGCAGAAGTGAACTGGACGCCGCAATCGCTCGATAACTTCAACGAGGCCTTCAAAGCCGCGTCATTATTAGGTGTTACGATATGTTGCGCTGCGGGCGACCAGGGTTCGAGCGATAATGAAAGCGATGGAAAAGTACATGCTGATTTTCCATCATCAAGTCCGTATGTGCTGGCTTGCGGTGGCACTTCGTTACATGTAAGCAATAACACAATTGTTTCTGAAACAGTGTGGCACGATTCAAACGATTCGGCAACCGGCGGTGGTGTAAGCGATTATTTTCCCTTGCCCGATTATCAGGCAAATGCCAACGTTCCTGTGTCAATTAGCACCAATTTTAAAGGCAGAGGCTTGCCCGATGTAGCTGCCGATGCCGACCCCAATTCCGGCTATAACGTAAGGGTTGACGGACAAAATATGGTGATTGGAGGAACGAGTGCCGTAGCACCTCTGATGGCTGGCTTGATAGCACGTGTGAATGAAAAGAGCAGCAGCCACGCGGGTTTCATCAATCCTAAATTATATAGCACTCCGAACTTGTGCCGCGATATTACCCAAGGCGATAATATTACAACTACAACTCAACAAGGCTATAAAGCCGGTGTTGGTTGGGATGCTTGTACCGGTTGGGGCGTGCTGAGTAATTTATAATAAAAACGGCCTTCATAAACAGTATTCACTACCTGTTGCTGTATGTTACATAACCTTTACAGCGTAGCCTTCATAGACCATAAACCAAAAAACGGTACAGCTCCGGCTGTACCGTTTTGATTACTGTGCATAGTAAATCTTTTTTATCCCGATAAAAAGTATATACCTTTAGTAAAGTTTAGCAAACGCACCTTCATAAGTTAACTTTTATATATCTGCTAAACCAATATTTGTTTTTAATGCTTTTTTAGGATGTATGAACCCCAACAACAACATTGCATCCGCAATATCTTACTGTTAGCATAATATAAATACTTACGATTCTTTCCGTGCGGTGCCAGACAATATATCGGTATCTGTACTATTCTTTCTTAACGAAAGCTTCGCTTTATCTCGATTTCATATTTTCTAAGCATCTTAATTCGTGTAGTCATTTGCCAACTGTTTGCCGTGTCCTTAGGCAGTGTCAAATTGATAATATTCGTTACAAATCGTTTTCAGAACGCTGCTAACGAAGCCTTGTTACCACCATCACACAATATTCCATCATAAAAAATCATACAAATGAAACAACTCTAAAAAGTAGATCATGATACCCAACGGAATTAGCTGAAAATCCGATCAAAGAGTAAGCATAAACAAAAATTTACCAATGGAAAATTCACAAAAAACAATGCCTCTACCAGGCAGCACTATGACGAATAAATCTTCGTCAGAAAATGGTAGTACACAAAAAGTAATGCCCGCCGCAGAAATGACAAAAACAAAGATGCCAGGTGCAACGATGACTAAAAAAATGGTGTCGGCAAAAACTTCGATGCCAATGCCGAAAATGGATGTTACGAAATCTATTGCTGACGACAAAATGCAAAATGGCGAAACAGCTATCACAAAGGCTCCATCCGCTGGCAAGATGCCCGAATTTAAAATGGATAAACAGCAGCTTCCTTTGTCTTCATTGAGTGAAAAACAAAAAGCTTCTGCTGGGCAGCCAAAGGTAATCGTTCCTTTATACAAAGAAAAGGCAGCCGACAAAACCGGCGCTCCCCCTGCCGTGTTAGCGTATGCAAATGGTCCTCTTTTAACTAATGTTCAGGTTTATACAATATTTTGGGGAGCGGCGTGGAATCAATCGCCACAGAGCGATTTGCTTACTCAAATCAATCAGTTCTTTGATGTAGTACTCACCAGTTCGGTTATTGATCTGTTAGGGCAATACAGCGTTCCGGGAAAGACTATTGGTCATGGAAGCCGCATAGGCAGCTTTACCAATCTGGCATCGGAACCTGGCGGCGGAAGCGGACAGGTAAGTGATGCTCAGCTGCAACAGGAAATACAAACTCTACTTGGCAACGGAAGTATTCCCGCTGCCAATCCTAACTCTCTTTATTTTGTCTATCTGCCGCCTAATGTTACATTAACAGGACCAGCCGCAGGTGGTGGAGGTACTTCATGTGTTGATTTTTGTGGCTACCACTGGTTTATTGCCGGCACTAATCCAGAGGTATATTATGCTGCTATGCCATTTCCGGGTTGTAACGGCTGTCTTGGTGGACTTACTCAACTACAGTCATTAACGTCTGTTAGCTCTCATGAGCTTTGCGAATCAATCACCGATCCGCATCCCTGGACAGGCTGGAATAGCAGCCAAGGGGAAATTGGTGATATATGCGCTTGGCAAACGGATGTAATAGCCGGTTATACAGTTCAAAAAGAATGGTCAAATAGAGATGGCGTGTGTACGATTGGAACTCCTGCTCCAGCACCTTGGAGTGGCTGGGCTTCATTAGGCGGGTGGATTGATATGCTGACCGTTGGGCAAAACCAGGACGGACGGATGGAAGTATTTGCCAGAGGTAGCGACGGTGCCGTATGGCACAACTGGCAAACCGCCCCCAACGGAAACTGGAGTGGCTGGGCTTCATTAGGCGGGTGGATTGATATGCTGACCGTTGGGCAAAACCAGGACGGACGGATGGAAGTATTTGCCAGAGGTAGCGACGGTGCCGTATGGCACAACTGGCAAACCGCCCCTAACGGAAACTGGAGTGGCTGGGCTTCATTAGGCGGGTGGATTGATATGCTGGCCGTATCACAAAACGCTGATGGACGGATGGAAGTATTTGCCAGAGGAGGTGATGGTGCCGTATGGCACAACTGGCAAACCGCCCCTAACGGAAACTGGAGTGGCTGGGCTTCGTTAGGTGGATGGATTGACAGACTGGTAGTAGGTCACAATGCCGATGGCAGAATGGAAGTATTTGCCAGAGGTAGCGACGGTGCCGTATGGCACAACTGGCAAACCGCCCCTAACGGAAACTGGAGTGGCTGGGCTTCATTAGGCGGGTGGATTGATATGCTGGCCGTATCACAAAACGCTGATGGACGGATGGAAGTATTTGCCAGAGGAGGTGATGGTGCCGTATGGCACAACTGGCAGACAGCCCCTAACGGAAACTGGAGTGGCTGGGCTTCGTTAGGTGGATGGATAGATATGCTGACCGTTGAACAAAACTTGGACGGGCGTATGGAGGTATTTGTACGAGGCAGCGATAGTGCAGTATGGCATATATGGCAAACTGCACCAAGCAATGGCTGGAGCGGCTGGGATAGTTTGGGTGGCTGGATTGACAGGCTTTCCGTTAGCCGGAATTTGGACGGACGGATTGAAGTGTTTGCCAGAGGCGGAGATGCCGCTGTATGGCACAACTGGCAAACGGCTCCTAATTTTTAGTTCATTAAAACCAAACATTGTGGGGCTTATTAATAATCCTTCATAAATCAAAAACGTAAAATGGTATGGCTCCGGCTGTACCGTTTTGTTTTATCCTCATTTGCAAAATACTTCTGTGATGAAATGAAAATGTTTTTTATTTTTATTGCAGTTTTAGCAAACGAACCTTCATACGCGATCTTGTGCTGACATTATGCTGCTAAGATATTTTTACCTTTTATTGTTTATTCGTTCATTTCATACATAGCTATGATATAGTTTTTATTGTGAACAATACGGTAGCAGATATAGGTTTTTCCGTTGTTATTGGCTTCTGTCTAATGATATATTTGTCATCACCTTTTTCTTTATATCGGCACGCCGAAAACGGTTATAACAGAGTAAGCAAAAAACCTTCTATTTATGAAAACAATACTGTACCTGGCAGTTTTTTTATTTGCAATTGGTAACGGCACAAAAGCTGCCGATTCTGCAACCAATGTAAGAGTTAGCAATTTAGAAAAATCGGTTGACAGTATTAAGCTGTCAGTCAATCATCTTGTTCAAGGTGCCAACAACACAACGACTCCAAAGCAATCGAATGGCCAGGTTGTGCCTCGTCATTTAACGACAACGCAAAAATTATTTGTGGTGATGCCGGTACTGCTTTTTTTGATTCTCTTTTTCACTTTATTAATCTGGCTTAACCGTGGTGGCTTTTCATTGGCAGATGCCTTAAAAGGCGATGTGCCAATTAAGATTGAGCAACCCAATACAGCACTAACAGAAGCTACCAAAGCCGTTGTTGCTGCTGCAGTAGCAGGTGCATCTGTTCCAGTTCAAGTTAATATGCCCAATAACATGCCTTCAACCGTTTCGGTGTCTCAAACGGATCAAAACAACAATCCCGTATTGCCACAAAGTAGCAGCCGCTTTATTGCTTTGTTTACTGGTTTTGCTGCAATGATCATTGCTATTTGCCTTTTATGTTACTATGTATATTTTTCAATTACAGGCTTACAAGCTCCCGATTTTAGTCAGCTATTTGAAGCTGTGATAGGCTTAGGCATTGGCGTAGTGCCGTATGCTGTTTCAAAGTTTACGCAGAAATAAATCTTTAGTAATGCTTATAAATTTGATAACAAAAATTAACGACCCAAATAGAAATCAGTAGGAGCACAACTTTATATAAACAAACCATACCATACCAAACCAACATGAGCTATCAACTATTGAAACAAGACGTTTTGTTTTACCAAAGATTTTTACGGGCCGCCGGTTTTTACACCGATACATTGGATGGCATTTGGGGACCGCATACCAACGGGGCTGATGCTGACTTTAGCACACAAAGCGCTGCTATTGCGGAACAATTGGGCTCATTTGATGCCCGCAGCGAAAGCAATATCATTACCTTATTGCCTGTTGCACAAAAAAAGGCTCGTTTGTTTTTGCAGCAATGTAAGAGTACTGGCTTTGATGTGCGCATTATATCCGGCACACGCACTTTTGCCGAACAAAATATCTTGTATGCACAAGGCAGAACTACACCTGGACCCATTGTAACCAATGCGCGCGGCGGGCAGAGCAACCACAATTTTGGCATTGCGTGGGATATTGGTTTGTTTGATGCTGATGGCAGCTACAACCAAAACGATGCTGATTACATAACCGTTGCGCACCAAGTATTACCACAGATAGCCAACATAGAATGGGGTGGCAACTGGCATTCTATTGTTGACTATCCGCATTACCAGTTACAAGCCGTAAGTGATAACGTAGCTGTTGTTTGTGGCTTGTTTGAAGAAGGCGAAGCGTATGTGTAAATAAACATATTAATCAATAACATTGAAGGTCTTTTTGCAAACAGGATAAACACAGCTTACCTATAAAAATGGTTTTTCCGAAAAATAAATAGCAATGAAAATAAACAGTATCCTAATCATAAGCCTCCTCTTGTTTAGTTCCTGCGTTAACCTTGAGCATATCAACCGATACGCACACAAATCGGCAGAAAGTCTTGAATGTTTTCACGATATACCTTTTTCGTTCAGCAGCTTCTGTACTGAGTATAGTAGCGTTGCCATCAGCAACAATCTTCAAACTGAAATCAAAGAATTGCCTCAGCCCGAGTGTTCTGTATATAAAAATTCAGACAGTGCTTTAAACATCCTGCACCGTGTTTTGCTTTTGTATGTTCAGGCTTTGGGAAGGATATCAGACAAAGACCTGGCAACTTATAACATGGATACAACGGTAGATAACTTAACCGCTTTGCAATCTAAATTGGGGTTTACATTAGAAAGTAGTCAAATTACTTCGGCAAAAAACATTGTAACCAAACTATTGAGTGCGTCTTTAAACGCTTACCGAAAGAAAAAAATAAAAGACATACTGTTGGTAACAAAAGGAGATTTTGATAACGTAATGAATGCTTACATTTTTGGAATTACAGCCCTGAATGCAGAAAACAGTGCGGCGCTTGTCAATTATAAAACGCTTTACACCTATCATTTTTTAGAAACATCGCACGACGAAGCCATAAAAATTTTAGCTGTAAACGATTACCGTAAAAAGCAAAGAGAAATGGAAGAAATTCAGCAAAGCATCAATACGTATATAAAATCGTTACAGATAATTAAAAGCGGACATCAGGATTTAGCCACATCTGCCAATAGCCTTACTTCTTCCTCTTTAAAAAAGGTATTAGAAGAAGCAGATGAAAAATTAGCCGACCTGAAAGAACAGTTTCAAAATTTAAAGAAGAATAACTAAGCTGTAAAACCAAACTTATGGATGCTCTTACATCAGTGCAATGTCTTCAGATGGGCAGAGACTTAAGCCAATTGCAAGCCAACATTGCCGATTATAAATTAACCAACTACAACAATTTAAGCGACGACGAGAAAGCATCGTTTGATAATGCAATCATAACTCTATCAGATGCAGCCGGTGAGTTAATTGCTTATTCGGTTACCATTGTGCTTGACGAAGCCCAAACCTCTATTCAAAACCTTACCACCGCCACGCAGAAGATCAACAACATTGTAAAAACATTGGAGAATGTTCAGAAGTGGATCAACATTGCTGGGGCTTGTTTTAATTTAGCTACTGCACTATTAGAGTTGAACCCAAAAGATATCTATAGCGGTATTAAAGACCTTGCAGAATGTGTTGGTAATTTGGGAAAGGAGGAAGGGAACGAATAAGAATATATAAGTGATTATTCTTAACTTAAATGCTACCGAATATTAATGGAAGCCCTCTCTTTGATAAGCTGGAATACTTTCATAAGAATCCGGTAAAAGAAAAATGGAATTTGTGCCGCTATCCGGAAGAGTACCGATGGAGTAGTGCTAAGTATTACACAGAAAGAAAAGATGAATTTGGAATTCTTACTCATTACAAGCAGTAGTTACCGTTTGTTTCGGTTGATGCAGAAACCAACCGAAACAAACGGTAACACTTTTCTACAAATGATTATTGTCCAGCATCAGTCGAATCCGCATTCATTTTACCTTTCATTTTTCCACCTTTGCCGCCTTGTGCATTGATGCTTTTTAACTTCGTCATCTGGTCGGGCGTAAGTATGGTTTGAAACTGCTGGTTCCTGTATTCTTTTATGCTCTTCGCAGCCTCTTTATCGCCACTGCTTTTTGCTGCATCTTTCCGGCGGATACATTCGGTGTTTACAGCTAATACTTTGTTGTATTGATCATCAGTTAAGTTCAGTTCTTTTTTAAGCTGCTTGCTGTAAATAGCGCCACGCTCTTCCGCAGATGTAGTACTGGTGGCTTTGCCCCTTTGCGAAGCGGAACTTTGCGTAGTGGTTTTTTGTGGAGGCGTTGTTGTTTGCGCCATTGCGGTGGCTGATGCGGCTGCCAGAGCAAGCGCAATAAATAGTTTCATTTTCATACTGATCTTTTTACAATTGATTTTAATCGTTTTCCCAAAGCAAATGGGTTACCAACCTATAGAAATTTTATCAAAGGAAAGCTAATATTGTTGCCAAAGCAAGAATTTCAGCCTTTTTAGACCCAATAGCATATATACTTTGTGGTTTTTATCATCTTCGCTTGCAAGGGTGAATACCCGAAACGAAAAACTTTATAATTGTCTTTAAACCTTTTCATCTTCCGGTTGTCATTAATAAAAAAATGAAAACATTTATCAAGCCAGTTGCCGTAGCAGTCATGCTTTTATTTGCCGGTGCTTCTTTTGCACAAGCAGGTTCGCATCATCATTACAAACATCACAAGCATCATAAGAAACATCATATAGAACATCGTGCAGACGGTCGTCCGGCTTTACCACCGCCGCCGCCACGTCCATAATAGAAAAGAAAAGCAGGTATTGAATACCTGCTTTTTTATTGTTTTCTTTTTATTGCTTTTTCTGTTCTGGCATCGTTCCCTTGAGAAGCGATGTGGTAGGCTGAAAATGACATTTATCTTGCCAGAAGCATTTGTTTGGTATCAACTACTCTGCCGTTAATAATAAGTGAGTATTGATAAGCACCTGCCGCAAGGGTAGACGCTTCAACCTGTATACTACCCGATTGGCCGCCATTTAAAGAAACTGTTTTTAATGTTCTGCCCACTTTATCGGTGATTATAACCGATGCATTTGTATAGTTGCCTGGCAAAGTATAGTTAATGGTGGTAGTATTGGCAAACGGATTGGGCACATTCTGAAGCAACGCGCCTGATGAAAGTATAACCTTTGTATTGCCACTTTGTGAAGCATTGGAGCCGCTAAGTATAGCTGCTTTCAGGGTATTGATATCATTTTGTATGCTGGCCAATTGGGTTTTTAATGAATCAATTACCTGGTCTTTGGTATCGTTTTGTTTGCTCAATTCCTGCACGGCTTTTACAAGAGGAACTACAAAATCGGAATAGGCGAGTCCGTAAGCATCTTTTTCATTTTGCGGTTTATGAATACCACTAAAATCGTAATTTATTTTTTTTGCCGCAGCTTCTACGTCCTGTGCCACAAGCCCTGTGTACAATATTTTTTCTTTGCTGGCGATTGATTTTTCTGTGTCAGGTTCGCCAGCCCTTTTTTTATCTGCCGGTGCTCCTATCAGTTTATTTAATCCCTGTATATCATAATGGTAAGTTACCGGTTTTAGCAGGTTGATGAAGGAAAGCCCCGGTACATTTTCTTTAATGTTATTCTTGAAACGACCATCTGAATAAACAACATAACTACCGGCAGCCACTACCGAAGTAACACTTGTATTGCCCAGCATTACCTGGTTGTCGGCTGTAGCGGTTGCTGCGTAACCAACAGCCGTAGCATTAAAGCGGCTGGCAGAATTGACGTCGGCATTATAACCCAACGCTGTATTCCCATAACCTGTTGTAGAGGTATTGAGGGCAGATGCGCCGAGAGCCGTATTGTAATACCCGGTAGTGTTGTTAACCAAACTTTGGCCACCGATTGCAGTATTATAATATCCTGTTGTGTTGGCTAACATTGCTTTTGTTCCGACGGCTACCATTAAATCGGCATTATATCCGTCTGAAAAAGTAAACAAGGCTGAATCGCCTACGGCAACGTTATTACTATTGTTAAGGCTTGAAGACATGGCATAATTGCCTATAGCCACATTGCTGTTGCCGTTATTATTAGCACCAGCAGCACCATAACCACTGGCAACATTGCTATTGCCTGAGGTGTTCTGTTGCAATGCAGACACACCATTCGCCACATTGTTCCATCCGGTAGTATTTTTCCATAAAGCCTGTAGACCAGTTGCTGTATTTTGGCTGCCACTTGTGTTGGCATACAAAGCCTGGTAACCGTTGGCAGTATTAGCATATCCGCTACCTGTATTGGAATATAAAGCCTGGTGTCCTATAGCCGTATTGTCAAAACCACTTGTATTGGAATACAGCGCCTGGTAGCCTATGCCTACATTGTACCCTCCATTGGTATTCGAGTACAGCGCTTTGGAGCCTATTGCAACAAGGCCTACGCCGCCGTTACTAGAGTATAGAGCAGAGTCGCCTATAGCAACCAACTGGCGATTGAAGATATTGCTGTAAAGGGCATGACTACCGATAGCCACATTGGAATAACCTAAGATATTGGAAAGCAGTGCCTGATGACCCAAAGCAACATTGGCCTGTCCGGTAGTGTTATTCAGCAGCGCCTGGTAACCTACTGCCACATTTAGTCTTGTGCCTGTGCCACCACTGTTACCCAATGCAATACTTTGGTTGAGAGCATTGTACTTTAATACCGGATCACCGCCCAGGCGGTAGACACCGGAATCAATGGCTATATCTCCGTTTACCTGCAGCTTGTAGGTGGGTGCTGCATTACCCAAACCAGTGTTACCTAATACATACAATCCCCCACTCTGTGGTGGCGTTGTATTGGCTCCAATGGCTACCCCACCATTGCTGTGTACCATCAGCCTTGTTACACCGTTTACTTGTGCCCGAAAAGCATTCTCGCCCTGGCTGCTGTTGATATGCAGACGGTCTTGTGGCGTTGCCGTACCGATGCCTATTCTGCCGTTTAGGGAATCAATGTACACACGCTGCACATTGTTGGTAAAAATATGAAGGCTGATTGGGTTGGTAGTGCCCAGCAGGCTTGTTCCCGCTGCATTGTTATTGCCGCTGGTGCTCCAGTAAGGCGAACCGTTTTGTGCTGTAGCAGCAGTAACACACAAGCACAGAACTAATACATAAGTAAAGGTTGGTTTCATATGGCTTTAAAATTTGATTAAAGATATTTATTGGCAAGTACAATACGTTTGCTTTTTCGGTAGAATATTATTTCATAGTAAACACTTTACAAACAATCTCACGCCGTACCCGCAGCACAAAAGTTTCGTCTAATAAACAAATTATCTACTTTTGTTTTTACCCCATTTTTCTATTCATCAACAACATAAAATACCCCTTCTATGCCATTCTTCGATTTTCATTTGCATCCTACTTTAAAGAGTTTGTTTTCAGACAACAATGCTGCAACCGGTGCTAAAAAGTTAAGTCCCTGGACGCCGATTGACAAAAGCAAAATACCGTTTCTGTTGCGCTGCTGCAGCGAGTTTTCTTACATTCTTCAATCGCAGGGCAACCTGGCAGAACTTGCCGGCAGCGATTGCAACTTGGTGTGCATTGCCTTGTACATTCCCGAAAAAGATATGCTTACCGATGACCTCATTCAAAGCAGTACTGACGGACCTTTGGGCGTGTATTTACAAGCGGATAAAATCAATACCTTGATCAATGGCAATCCTTACCAGCTACTGCGAACCGATGATTGGTCAACGCTTACGGATGCAGCGCAGTTTGGTATTACTAATAAAAAAGTAAAGCCCATAAAAACACGCAGCGATTACGATGAGACCGACACTTCCACCGTTCATGTGGTGTTTAGTGTAGAAGGTTGTCATACGCTTTCGTCTCAGCTGCAAAACTTTGATGTGCCTACCATTCTTGCCAATATTGATGATTTGCGAAAGAATGTTGCCCTGCTGTCTATCAATCTTACGCACATGGAGCAATCACCGCTTTGCAACCATGCTTTTGGAATGCAGTTTTTAAGCAATGAAGGTTTTCGTCCCACCGGTTTTCGATTAACTGATAGTGGAAAAACGGTAATCAAACATTGTTATGAAAACAAAATTATGATTGATATTAAGCACCTGAGTCTTGGCTCAAGGCAGCACTTATACCAGTTAAGAACCACACCCGATTTTGCGGATATTAATCAACCCATTGTTTGTACTCATGCAGGCTTTACGGGCATCTCGGTAAGAGAAATTCCGAATTATGTTTTTGCAATGCGAAGCTTTGATGCCAAAGGATATACGGTGCTATGGCAGGGCAAGCCAATGAAATATGGCGATAGCCCGCAGCCAGCTTTCAATGCCTCGAGCATTAACTTGTATGATGAAGATATTATGGCAATACTAAGTTCGGGTGGGATGATTGGCTTTAGTTTAGACAAACGCATTTTAGGCTACCAGGAATTTGAGCAGGAAGCTGCTGGCAGAGATGATTTTCCGCTGGAAACCGAATACATATCTAACAAGGAAGAAGCCATTTTTTTAGGAGATGGGAACGTGCAGTTAAGCGGCGCGTTTGGCGATGACAGCAGGAATGTAATGACATGGGATGAACTGGAAAGTGGCGGCGTGGTTGATCCCGCGTTAAGCGATTACCATTTACGGCATTTTATGGCGCATGTGGTGCATGTAATGGTGGTGGCTAAACAGAACGATTATGATGTAATGACAGCCTTGCAACAGCTTTGCATAGGAAGTGATTACGACGGATTGATAAACCCCGTGTGGTGTTGCGAAACGGCTGTTTATCTGCAGGATTTTAAGGTTCGGTTTGAAAACAATTTTGTGTCCTTTGCTAACGAATCTGATGTGCCTTTGCCAGATGGTTTTGATATAAAATATTTTCTAACGACCTCTTTTTTGAAAACGGAAAGAACTTTGTGCTAAACAGGCTGGATGTATTGAATGGGTGATAGTATTACGTTTTTGCACGCTGGCGCAAGCATCCGCAGGTTGTTTTGGATTGATGAGCGGACGCTTGCGCCAGTAAAATTTTTACATGAAATATAGTCTCTAATCTTTATAATAAGTGAATATTCTTTTTACAATAACAGTTGGCTTTCCTTTGTCATTAGAGGTTGTACGCTGAGTCCAGTTACCTTTATCATCGTAGCTATCGTACTTATAGGTAAGATTTTGCGTTTTGGTAGAATCTTTTTCGCGGGTAGTAGAATGTTCTTCTATTGCGTCTCCTTTATCATTCAGTTTTACTGTGCCCTGATAAGAGGGTTTGCCGGTACTATCGGTAGAAG
This sequence comes from uncultured Chitinophagaceae bacterium, assembly GCA_963847085.1. GTDB lineage: Bacteria > Bacteroidota > Bacteroidia > Chitinophagales > Chitinophagaceae > Ilyomonas. Next base: position 687,819 of record CAWJYO010000009.1, read on the forward strand.
TGCCTCCTACGAAATTAGGCCCATCATATTTCATATCGAAAGTAGACTTGATTTTACCGTTCATAAAATGCTGTGTGCCGGCATATACAATACCATATTCATTCGTTTTCAGATCGGTGTAATAGCTGTCTTGCTTGCCGGAAGAGTCATAAGATTTACCGCCGGTATAGTTTCCATTTTTATCAACCTCAGTAACGAGCCGGTAGGTTTGTTTTCCATCTTTTGTATTCTTTAATTCGCTAATCGTTCCGTCTGCATTGTGTGATATGGTTTGATCAAGAGTCGTTTTTCCGGAAGAATCTTTCGTTATATAATCTGTGATATAACCATCCTTGTTAAAACTGTTAATCGCAACTGAAGAATCAGCTTTCATTTTGCCAGCACTGTCGAAGTTTACAGTTCGCTCTTCAAGGCTTTCAACTTTGCCTTTTAAATTTTCCTGGATCAGGTCGGTGTTCTTGCGTGTTTCGGTTGTTGTTTGGTTGCTGTTACATGCAATAAGACTGATAGCGAAAGCAGCCATGATTACTTTTTTCATAACGGTAGTTTTGTATTTATGAAGATGGTATTTCAAAAGTAATTAGATTATTTCAATGCAAGCTTTTTATATAAGTGCTTGCACAATCCGCTAACCGACTATACCGCAATTAATTAGCAGAGATATGTATCGTTTCTTCATCATCGTTCAACCAGGACGCTGCGATGAAATCAATTGGCTCACTTTGGGTCTCATTCTTTCATAACACTGAGTTCAAATATTATTTATGAATGAAAACAAATTCATCATACATTATAATGATAAATTGATAATCTTGCTGTATGATGAAATGCAATTTGTTTTTGTTGATATTTTTTCTATCAGTTATGCATTCATTTGCACAACACCGTATTTTGCCAACCGAACATCCCATTTATTTAGCTGATAGCATTGACAATTCTTACTACGAATTTTCGGGTATTGCAAAGTGGAGAAATTATGTTCTTCTCATTCCACAACATCGCTCTGCAACAGATAATTATCACATTGTTTGTGTAGATACGGCAAGCATTGATTCTGTCATCCATCACAAAACAATTTTTGCAGCAAAAACAAAAAAGCTCTTGTTTGATAACAGTCTTGAAACCATTTACGATGCCATCAAACAAGCCATTTTGCCGCGCAATGATTTTGGTGGTTTTGAAGGTGCTGTTGTGGTAGGTGATAATATCTTTCTTACAGTAGAAACAGATAGTTTATGTTATGTGGTAAAAGGAAACATTGATGGCAGTAGCAATGCAAATTCATTTCAAACCGGCCGATACCATGTCGCTGCCCAAACCCGATTATACTTTTGGAAATGCAGGTTTTGAAAGCATTGCTTATTTGCCACAGCAGAAAAAGTTGATAGCTGCTTATGAAAATAACGCCATCACCGCTGCACCAACGGCTTTTGTTTTTACCACAAATTTGGAAAACAAAGAAGCCGTAGAATTTGCAAAACCGTTGCTCTTTCGCTTAACCGATCTTTCTTTTTCAGGCGGCAATACATTGCTTGGATTGAATCATTATTACAGAGATTATGTAGATACGCTTACTTGCGGCGTTATACCCAAAGGCGCGAATACGTTGAAGAATGAGTATTGCTATTATGTAGCAAACCATCTTACGCAAGCTATCAAAGAAATGAACGCCAACCCGCAGCAGACAAACTTTACACGCATTGTTCAACTTTCTTTTCACAGTAATAAGTTAGACTGGCAAACCAAAAGAATCATCAGTTATTCAGCCGATAACTGGGAAGGAATTATGCTTTATAAGAGGGGCGTTTTATTGGTGGTAGATGGTCGTCCGCCCGGTGTGCCTTGTAAGTTGTCGTATTTTGAGTTGGAGTAAGAATTGAAAGAGCTTCTAAAAGAAATTCGATAGTCCTTCTCTATTTCCTCTTTTCCTATCTTCGTTTCGATGGAAAAAAAATTGTTTCTGCTCGATGCGCTTGCTCTTATTTATCGTGCGTACTATGCGCTTATCCGCAATCCGCGCATCACTTCCAAAGGTCGCAATACCAATGCACAGTTTGGTTTTACCAATACTTTGTTCGATTTAATCAATAAAGAAAAACCTACGCACCTTGCCGTGTGTTTTGATACCGGCGTGCCCACCGAACGGCATATAGATTTCACGGCTTACAAAGCCAACCGGCAAGCTGCACCCGAAGATTTAAGCGATAGCATTGACGACATCAAACGCATCATTCGCGGCTTTAATATTCCTGTTGTGGAAGTAGATGGTTATGAAGCTGATGATGTGATTGGAACGCTTGCCTGGCAGGCTGCTGATGCTAGCTACAGCGTGTATATGGTAACGCCCGATAAAGATTATGGACAGCTTTTGATTCATCCGCATGTGTGCATTTACAAGCCAGGTTACCAAGGTTCGCCAACCGAAATATTAGATGCGAAAAAAATATGTGAGAAATGGGACATTCAACGCGTAGAACAAGTGGTGGATATTCTCGGTTTAATGGGCGATGCAGTGGATAATATTCCCGGCATTGCCGGCATTGGCGAGAAAACAGCTGCAAAGCTTTTGAAAGAATATGATACACTTGAAAATGTAGTTGCCAATGCAGATAACATCAAGGGTTCGCTGGGCGAAAAAGTACGCAAAGGAAAAGAAGATGCCATCTTAAGCAAGAAATTGGCAACCATCATCACCAATGTGCCGGTTCAGTTTCATGAAGAAGATTATAAACTGAAAGGATGGAACAACAAAGAGTTGGCAGATGTGTTTACAGAACTGGAATTTAAAACACTGGGCAGACGCATTTTGGGCGATGATTTTAACGCGTTTGCAGCACCGCAGCCGCAGCCTTTACAGCAAAGCTTGTTTGGTAGTGTGGAAGATGCGAGTGAACTCATTCCGCCCGCTTCGCCTGATGGTGAAGAAGCTCCTTCTAATGCAGGATTGGTGGTTGATAAAAACATCAGCAACACACCACATACATACCATTTAATTGATACGGATGAAAAAATAAAAGACCTTATTCAAAAGCTATCGGGGCAACACGAAATTTGTTTTGACACCGAAACCACAAACATAGATGCCAACAGTGCCGAACTCGTAGGCATGAGCTTTTGTTACCAGCCCGGCGAAGCATATTATATACCTCTTTACGAAGGTGCAAAAACAAAAGAGATACTGCAAGTCTTTCAACCACTTTTTGAAAATCCATACATCACATGGGTTGGGCAAAATATAAAGTACGATATGCTCATGCTGAAGTGGTATGGCATTGAATTGAAAGGTGCAATCTGGGATACGATGCTGGCGCATTACGTGATAGAGCCGGAAGGCCGACGTGGCATGGATTTGCTCAGCGCAAAGTATTTGGGTTACGAGCCCGTGCACATTGAAGAACTGATTGGGAAAAAGGGAAAAGGTCAGTTGAACATGCGCAATGTGGAATTTGAAAAAATAAAAGAGTATGCTGCGGAAGATGCCGACATTACCCTGCAACTGAAAAGCAAATTCGAGCCTCTGTTAAAAACATACAGTGTTGAAAAAGTGTTTGCTGAAGCAGAAGTGCCATTAGTAGAAGTGCTTACCGAAATGGAGTTCAACGGTGTTCGTATTGATGAAGCATTTTTGAAAGAATACAGCCTGCAGTTAGACATAGAATCGCTGGCTGCGGAACAACGCATTTACGACGCTTCTGGTGTGAAGTTCAATATTGGTTCACCCAAACAATTGGGTGAAATTTTATTTGATAAATTACAACTCGATCCAAAAGCAAAGAAAACAAAAAGCGGTCAGTATGCAACCGGCGAAGAAGTGTTGATCAAGCTGGCGCATGAGCATGGCATTGTAAACGACATTTTAATTTACCGGCAGTTAAGTAAATTAAAGTCAACGTATGTAGATGCGTTGCCCCTAATGATCAATAAAAAAACAGGCCGCGTTCATACCTCTTACGCACAAGCTGTTGCTGTTACGGGAAGATTAAGCAGCAATGCTCCGAACCTGCAAAACATTCCGATTCGTACAGAGCGCGGACGTGAAATTCGCAAAGCATTTGTGCCAAGAGACGCGAACCACCTATTGGTTAGTGCCGATTATTCGCAGATAGAATTGCGCATCATTGCAGCTATCAGTGGTGATGTAAATATGTGTGAAGCATTTGCCCAAAACAAAGACGTTCATACTGCCACTGCAGCCAAAGTATTTCGCGTTCCCGAGGCTGAAGTAACCAAAGAAATGCGCTACAAAGCGAAGAGCGTAAACTTTGGAATTATCTATGGCCAGGGCGCATTTGGATTATCTGATAATTTGGGAATCAGCAGAGCCGAAGCGAAAGAAATTATTGAGAATTATAAAAAGGAATTTGCAGGCATTACGAAGTATATGGACGATATGATAAAGCTGGCGCGTGAACGTGGTTATGCCGAAACCCTGATGGGCAGAAAGCGGTGGCTGCGTGATATTAATTCAGGTAACTTTACGGTGCGTGCCTTTGCTGAACGAAACGCAGTCAACTCGCCCATACAAGGCACAGCAGCCGATATGATAAAGCTGGCGATGATAAAAATTCATTCGGCCATTAAAGAGAAGAAGTTAGGAACAAGAATGATTTTGCAGGTACACGATGAATTGGTGTTTGATGCTTTGGCAAGCGAAGTAGAAATACTAAAGCCCCTGATTTTAGATAACATGAAAACGGCATTGCTGTTGCCGAATGGTGTGCCTGTTGAAGCTGAAGTGGGCGTAGGTGTTAATTGGCTGGAAGCGCATTGAGTAAATTTGTTTGCGCAATTGTTTTAAATCAATTTTTATTAATGGATATATTAGATGAACCACAATTAGAAAGCAAACAATGGTGGGCAGGCCGAAGACTAAAATATAACCTTGGACTTGTTGTTGCGGGTTGGTCGGCTTTTATATTATATGCTGTTTTAGGATCCTGGCTTATTGCACCGCATGATAATGAATTTGAGATTACTCTGTTTACAACATTTTTTCAGGGATTAGGTTATTTGTTTATGATGGGAATTGCTAATTTATTTTATGGATTGGGTAATTATGTTGATGGTCAATTTAATAAAACCAATGATGAAAGATTTAGACAACGCTTATTTAATTTAGGCTTTTGGTTCTCGTTTGCTTTACCTTTTTCTATACCACTATTGATTCTTGTACAATACTTCCTTGTCTATCGTTGAAGCCATTTGTTTTTGCTTCAGTTTGAATAAATTATTTAACTATTTTACCCTATTCAAACCCGTAACCAACTCACTGATTTCTTTTTCATCATTAAAAGATACGTTGTTATCTGCCGCATATTTTTCAATCTCTTCTTTGTATTCAGGCAAAGCCCTTTCAATTGAGCGTTTGTTACGACTAACGCTAAACAAAATGTTCTTTTTTACATTGTATATGTACAGCTTTGCAGAAACTACATAACTCTCTTTCGCTGCTGCGCCATATACATAATGCTGATCAATGTTCGATTCCAAAGCTTTTAAAAACTGCATATTCGGACCATCGTTAATCACCTGGTATAAAAAAGAAGTGGCTTCTCCGCGGTTGTTGGGATAACCACTTTTAAAATATACTTCGCGATTGTTTCCGCCGTCATCATTATAGGTCATTGTAAAAGCAGCTACTTTATCGGCAAAACCAAACACGGTAGAATCTCTTTTAAAATACAATTGATTTTTCTGAACATTAAACTGCAAAGGCAAATTGGACAATTGCTTGCCATTGGTAAACGCCACCGAACCCGTTCCCCAATTGTTGTTCAGCATTGGACTGCCTGTTAAAAAAGCATGACCATCGGCATCTATCTTTTTACCAGAATTATCATACACATCCATGTAATAGCTATGTTCCTGGTAAGTCATGTTCACTTGTGCAAAACCATGCGTATAAATGGCTGTAAACAACAGCAAAACTAATATTGGTTTCATACAACTTTTGTTTCTATAAAGGTAGAAATTTTTAGGTCGCGGCAGAATTATTATAACATGGCTTTCTGTCTTTAATAGTAAGTTATCCTGCAACCTGTTTTCTCTACTTTATACGTTTGTACGTTTCCATAATGATATGGTCAACACCGGCTTTTTCATTTTTTTCAACTCCTTTTTGCACCAGCGTGTCATTAGATATTTTCACAGTAAAATTATAGCTGGTGTTCTCCCATTTTTTGTCTTTATAAAAATCCAAATGTTCAGTGTAGGTACTGTCTTGCAACGTGTATTTTCCACCGCCCGCATCAAACCCGGATGCAGTGGTGTCGTAGGTGTTTTTGCTATGATTTAAAAAAGCAAAATGCGTGTCGTTGATGATTTTTATAAACGTGTGAGAAGAATCGAAAGTGGAAGTGGTTTTGTCTCCTTCTGTTGATGTTGCCGCAATCAATTGCCAGGTTCCGATAATGGGCGATGCGTTTGGTTTTGTTTCATTTTTACACGAGAAGAAAACGATGATGAGCAGAAGAAAAAAGACAGTTGGTTTCATGGTATTCCATTTATAAAATGATGCAATTTAAAAGCTATCTTTTCCGGTATCGCGAAGATGGACCGGCGGCGCGCCTTTCTTTCGTATCCGCAGGTTGATTAATTCAACAAAGAATGAAAACGCCATCGCGAAATACACGTAATTTTTTAAGTGTAAGGCTTCTGCCGCTTCACTGTCGAAACCTTCTACCAAAAGAATAAAACCAATCATTACTAAGAATGATAAAGCCAGCATTTTAATGGTAGGATGCGTTTCGATAAACGCTGCAATTTTGGGCGAAAACAAAAACATAATAATCATAGCAATAATAACGGCTGCAATCATAATTTCAACATGCTTTGCCGTGCCGCCTGCCGTGATGATGCTATCAAAACTAAACACGGTATCAATCAAAATAATTTGCACTACTGCATTTCCGAAAGGCAATCGTTTTCCTGCGCCTTCTGCATGTTCATCTTTGCCTTCGAGCTTGTGATGAATTTCTTTTACTGTTTTATAAATGAGGAACAAACCACCACCCAGCATTACCAAACTGGCAAGGTCGAACCCTTTGCCAAACCAGCTTTCAGGAATAATATACTTGCCTTTTTGGGCGAGCAACCAACTCAATGCTAATAATAATAACGAGCGGATAATCATGCCTGCAATCATCCAGATAATACGTGCTCTTCTTTGCAGTGATTTTTCAACACGACCGATGATGATGCTGACGAAAATCACATTGTCAATGCCCAAAACAATTTCCAGAATCACCAAAACAAAAAACGAAATGATGCTTTCGGCGGAGAACAAATCGTGCATGAGGGATGTTTGTTTTTGGCAAATATATTGGCTTTACAAAGGCGTCTTATTTATCTTTTGCAAGATACCCGCAAATGTTTTTTACGATGGACGGACCTTCATAAATAAAACCCGTCCACACTTGCACCAATGCCGCCCCCGCATCTAATTTTTCTTTTGCATCCCTTCCATTGAATATGCCGCCACTTGCAATGACGGGAAGGTTTGAAGGAAGATTTTTGTGCAAAAACAAAAGTACTTCGGTTGAGCGTTTTTGCAATGGCTTACCGCTTAATCCACCGGCGCCAATGCTGTTGATTAATTGCTGAGATGTGCGCAAACCTTCACGACTAATAGTGGTGTTGGTGGCCACAATTCCATCGAGTTTTGTTTCATCTACCAAAGCAACAATGTCATCCAATTGAGGTTGCGTAAGGTCGGGCGCAATCTTTAGTAACAAGGGCTTTTTTTCCTTCAAACTCCAATTGATGTTTTGCAATTCTGAAAGTATTTTATGTAGCGCATCTTTATCCTGCAAGGCACGCAATCCCGGCGTGTTGGGGCTGCTTACATTCACCACAAAATAATCGGCGCAATCATTCAATTTTAAAAAGCAAGTGTTGTAATCTTTATAAGCATCTTCATTAGCAGTGAGTTTGTTTTTGCCGATATTACAACCAATAATAAGCTGCGAGCTATGAGCTGTGAGCTGCGAGTTCTTCCATTCTGTCAATCTTTTTTTTACAGTTTCTGCACCATCGTTGTTAAAGCCCATGCGATTGATTAAAGCTTTGTCTTTTGGCAAACGAAACAGCCTTGGCTTTTCATTTCCAGGCTGCGGTAAAGGCGTTACGGTGCCTATTTCTACAAAGCCGAAACCCAGTGCTGACAGCTCTTTCAGGTACACTGCATTTTTATCAAAGCCTGCACCTAGGCCAACCGGATTTTGAAATAACAAACCCAAAACAGTTTTAGATAACGATGAATTTTTATACTGAAATAAACGCCTTGCTATTGCTTTGGCACCCGGCAAAAGCTTTAACCCGTTCATAGCAGTGTAATGCGCACGCTCGGCATCTAACAAAAAGAAAAGCGTTCGTAAATGTTTATACATTGTGTGTCAATTGTTTCGCTATAATATGCAATTTGCAGTATCTTATTTATTCATTGTTAAATAAAGTATTATGGAAAAAAAACAAAGTGCCTTTGCCTGCTGGTTTGAAAACTTTAGTTCAAAAATTACAAAGCTCAGCGGAAGCTCGGCTGCTTTTTTAGGAGCATTCGCGGCGGTGTTAATTTGGGGAGCTACGGGTCCGGTATTTCATTATTCCGAAAACTGGCAGTTGGTAATTAATACAGGCACAACCATCATTACGTTTTTAATGGTGTTTGTAATTCAGCAGGCAGCCAACAAAGACATGATTGCTTTGCATTTAAAATTGAATGAACTGATTGCTTCGGCAAAAGGCGCCAGTAACCGTTTGATTTCTTCTGAAGATTTAACCGCACAGGAATTGGAAACGTTGAAAAGGTTTTATGGCATTCTTTCAGAAAAAGCAAAGCTGGAAAAAGATATACAAGCCTCGCACTCTATTGAAGATGCAGAAGAAAATGACGAAGAAAAGAAAAAAGAAAGAGCACTTTAAAACTCGTTTTTCCACATCATGCTTTCCACGGGTTTACCCATTTGCTGGCTGTATTTTGCCGATTTTTTTTCGTTGTATTTTACTTCAATTTCACCATCAACCGGAAAATAAATCAACTGGCCAACCGGCATTCCTTTGTAAATGCGAACGGGTTGTTTAACCGAAATTTCAAGCGTCCAGTAACCTTTAAAACCAACGTCGCCTTTGCCTGCTGTAGCATGAATGTCAATACCCAGGCGGCCTGTAGAAGATTTGCCTTCGAGAAAAGGAACATGCTCCATTGTTTCGGTGTACTCCATTGTTGAACCGAGATAAAAAATGTGCGGATACAAAACAAAGCCTTCATCGGGAATTTCAAAATATTCAATTTCGTTGTGTTTTTTCGCATCTAAAATATGCTCGCGATAAGTTGCGAGCCACTTACCCAAATGCACATCGTAGCTATTGCTGCCAAGGCATTCGCGGCTGTAAGGCTCAACTTTTATAGTACCTTTTTGCATTTCTTCCAGTATCCGCAAGTCTGATAAAATCATGTCGCTCTGTTTCTGCAAATAAATTGTAAATCTGCAAATCAAACATCAAATTCTTTTGCCGCTCCATTTTCAAAAACATATCAACAGCAACACACAACTAGCCCTGTGGAAAATAGTAGAAAAAGAAGATTTTTTTACAAGAAAAATAAACCTGCAACAAGCCGTTCATCATCCGCACAAACGACTTCAGCATCTCGCTGGAAGATATTTGTTGTCTTTTTTAATTCCTGATTTCCCTTACCAGGATTTGGTTGTAAACGAGCGCGAAAAACCTTATCTATCCTCTGGCCAATATCAGTTTTCTATTTCGCATTGCGGCGATTATGCAGCCGTTATCGTTAGCTCTGAAAACGCCTGTGGGATTGATGTTGAATTGTTTTCTGATAAAACAGAAAAGGTGAAAAATAAATTTGTAAGTGAAGAGGAACAGGTATACATCAATAGTTTTCAAAAACAATATGAATGTTTGTTTTTGCCTCAAAAATTATACACTTTGTGCTGGTGTGTAAAAGAAGCGGTTTACAAATGGTGGGGCAGGGGGAAGATTGATTTCAAACAAAACATCATCATTACAAACATTAACATTGAGAACGAAACGATGAGCGTTGACTTTGTTCAAAAAACGGGCAAAACCAAACTCCTCCTGCAATGGAGGCTGCTGGAAAACATAAGCTTGGTTTGGACAGTTGCTTGAGTGAATGAGACAAGTCTTGCGGAATGACGATAACAACTTTCAAACAGATATAACGGTAAGGATTGATTAAAATTATAGGATTGATTTTTTTAAATGAAGAGAACTTTATCTTTGAAAACTAACGTTTGTTTTTGCACATATTTATTCATCATTTTTTGGGTAAAAACAAATCCTATTCTTTTAATCAAAAAATAAAATAACGATATGAATACCGGAATCGCAAAAGCCAATGCCATAAAAGGAGCTGAATGGTTACTAAAAGAATCGCAGCCTTTTGAAACATTTATTGCTGAAGATTTTACCGAAGAGCAAATAATGATAAAAGACATGTGTACGCAATTTTTAGCTGCCGAAGTATTCCCGCTTATTGAGCGTATTGACAACATGGAACCGGGCTTGATGCGAAGCATTTTAGAAAAGGCAGGTGAGCAAGGTTTGCTTAGCATCTCCATACCCGAAGAATACGGCGGTTTAGGAAAAGATTTTACTACTGCAACCATTGTGAACGAAGCGTTAGGGAGTGGGTTTTCATTTGTTGTTGCGTTTGCCGCGCATACCGGCATTGGCACTTTGCCCATTTTATACTTTGGTACCGAAGAGCAAAAACAAAAGTATGTTACTAAGCTTACCACCGGTGAGTTTATGGGTGCGTATGCACTTACCGAACCCAACAGCGGCAGCGATGCGTTGGGAGCGAAAACCAATGCTAAGTTGAGTGATGATGGCAGGCATTATATTTTGAACGGGCAAAAATGCTGGATCACCAACGGCGGCTTTGCCGATGTATTTGTAGTGTTTGCAAAAATTGATGGTGATAAATTTACAGCCTTTATTGTGGAGCGTGGCTACGAAGGCTTTACCAACGGACCCGAAGAACATAAGATGGGCCTCAAAGGTTCATCAACTGTGCAATTGTATTTCCAGGATTGCAAAGTGCCGGTTGAAAATGTGCTGGGCGAAATTGGACGAGGTCATATCATTGCCTTCAACATCCTGAATATTGGTCGTTTAAAATTAGGGGCAGGTGTTGCGGGTGCCTCACAAAACACCACTACCATGTCGGTTCAATATGCCAAAGCGCGCGAGCAGTTTAAAATTTCCATTTCACAGTTCGGAGCCATCAAACACAAACTGGGAGAGATGGCAATTCGTAGTTGGGTAACGGAGTCAGGCGTGTTTCGCGCAGCCAAATGGATTGATGATAAAGAGCAGGAATTGATGAGTGACGGAACATCTGCCAATAAAGCATTGCTTGGAGCTGCGGAAGAGTACGCCATTGAGTGTGCCATTTTAAAAGTGTTTGGTTCAGAATCGCTTGATTTTTGTGTGGATGAAGGCGTGCAGATTCATGGTGGCAATGGCTTTAGTGCAGAGTACATCATCAGTCGTGCTTACCGCGATAGCCGCATCAACCGCATCTTCGAAGGCACCAACGAAATCAATCGTTTGCTGATTGTTGACATGACTTTAAAACGCGCCATGAAAGGCAAGCTTGATTTGCTGACGGCTGCTACCAATGTATCGAAAGAATTAATGAGCATTCCTGATTTTGATGATGATGACGAAGCTCCGTTTGCAAAAGAAAAAAAATACATCAGCAATTTTAAAAAAGCCATTTTACTGGTGGCCGGTGCTGCCGTGCAAAAACTGATGATGAAGTTAGATAAAGAGCAGGAAGTGCTGATGAACATTTCCGACATGACCATTGAAACTTATATGGCAGAAAGTGCTTTGCTGCGTTTGATGAAGCTAACAGAAACAAGAGGTGAAGGGGCTACTTCGTTGCAGGCAGACATTGTTCATACGTATTTGTATGATGCTGCGGAACGCATTAATAAAGCAGGCAAAGATGCCATCAACAGTTTTGCCGAAGGCGATGAACTTCGTATGATGCACATTGGTTTAAAACGCTTTACCAAAGTAGAACCTTTCAATACTAAAGATGCAAGAAGAAGAATCGCTGATAAGATGATTGAAGAGAATAGATATTGTTTTTGATTGTTTGAACCGTTTGAGATAGCATAACAAAAAAATGAATCATTGATAAATGCAGACCGCAATTAAATGGCATCATTGGTTGCTTGCCTCAACAATAATGGTGATTTGTACTTGCTTGATTATAATTTATGGATGGTCAGCATTCGCTACTTTAACCGAACGATCAGGTTTAAATGGTAGTATGTTTTTGTATTACAACATATCAAGAGTTCAGTACATAATTTACAATGGAATTGTTTTTCTTGTTGGAATTTATATGATTTATTGCATAATACTTCATCTTTCAAAAAGAGATAAAATCAAATTAATAAAAAACTTTAAGGGCTTTTTAATTTTGATTGCTCTTGTTATAGTTTGTGAAATGTATTTACAATTGCGTTTTGTAGGAAAAGGATAAAACAAAAATAAAATCGTATAACTAAAAAGTAAAGTTTTCTTTCATTTTTCTTTATGATACTTTATGTTCTCCATGACTTTGTGGTTCAAAACATAATTTAAAGCCTCTGTCAGGAGGCTTTTTTATTCGGTGAAAAATGTTCTTCCTCTTTAGCAATAACATAAAGCCTTTCCGTTACTTTGGTTCTTCAATTTACTAACTATGGCTGCCGCTATTCCAACTGCTTCCAACCAACGATTCATTTCGCTTGATGTGTTTCGCGGGCTTACCATTTGCTTCATGATTATTGTAAACACAGCCGGCAATGGTGCCACCACTTTTGCACCTTTGCAACATGCTGCCTGGAATGGCTTTACACCCACCGATCTGGTGTTTCCTTCCTTTATGTTTGCGGTTGGCAATGCCATGAGTTTTGTAATGGTAAAATGGCAGGATAAATCAACAGGATATGTGCTGAGCAAGATTTTCAAGCGCACGATCCTTATCTTTTTACTTGGCTTTTTAATGTACTGGTTTCCGTTTTTTCATGCCGATGCAACGGGACATTGGGTATTGAATCCTTTTTCTCATACCCGTGTGTTTGGCGTGTTGCAGCGCATTGCATTGGCCTATTGTTTTGCTTCGCTGATGTTGTATTTTTTCAGAACCCGCACTACGGTTATCATCACGTGCCTTATTTTGGTTTTCTACTGGATTGTGATGTTTTATTTTGGCGATGCCGGCGACCCGTACAGCATTCACAACAATGCTGTTTTAAAATTGGATACCTGGCTCATTGGCACCAATCATTTGTATATGGGCGAAGGTTTTCCGTTCGATCCTGAGGGTTTGTTAAGCACGTTTCCGTCCATCGGAAATATAGTGGCCGGTTATGTTGTTGGGCAATTTATCCGCCGCAAAGGCAGCACTTATGAAGGCTTAACTCAACTATTGCTAGCAGGTTTTGTTTTGCTTGTTATTGCGCATTTTTGGAACTATGTTTTTCCCATCAATAAAAAACTGTGGACAAGTCCGTTTGTGCTTCATACGGTGGCTTTGGATTGTATGATTTTGTCCCTCATTATTTACATTGTTGACTTTCGTGGTGTTCAAAAAGGCACTCATTTTTTCCAGGTCTTTGGCAGAAATCCGCTCTTTATTTATCTGTTGTCTGAACTGTTGGTAACTGTAATGTACATGATACAACCCGAACCGCATGTTTCTTTGTACGCTTGGTTGTTCCAGCACTTCTTTACTTATTTTACACCTTATATTGGGTCGTTGTTGCAAGCCATTTGTTACATGCTCGTTTGCTGGAGCGTTGGGTACTTTTTAGATAAAAGAAAGATTTATGTGCGGGTGTAAAAGCGTTGTTTCTTTTCTGTTCAATAAATGTTCATATTGCATCAAAAAAAATTGAGCGAAATAGTTATTTGGCCACATTCACATTTTTCATAGCTGATATTCATTAATGAAAAGACAAATCATAAAACTGATTTTCCTTTTTTTGACATCCGTTTGTTTATTTGATTGTAAAAAACAGGTTGAGAAAGAGTATTACGAGCAATACCAAAGCTATGATGGGTTAACCATAGGAAAATTTATTACTTACAGATTGGATTCAACCGTTCTTAAAAGCTTTGGAACCGGCTTTGACATTCACACTTACACAGTTAAAGATTCTGTTGAAGCTCAGATTACTGATAACTTAAACCGGCTTAGTTACCGAGTTGTTCGTTATCAGTATGACGGAAACCAATGGATGCCAATCAATACATTCATGGCTACACCTGCGGAGAATGATTTTGAATTTGTTGAAAACAATCTTAGAATCGTAAAAATGGTGAACCCTGTTGTTGACGGAAAAACCTGGAATGGGTAATGGCTATTTAAGTTACCCACCTTATTTTGCCAATTCTGATTTTCAGAAATGGGTATATTCTTATAAAGATTTGGAAGAGTCTTTTACCATCAACAATCAAACATTTGATAGTACAGTAACCGTAATGTCTTTCGATTCATCAACTAATCAACCTTTTTACAAGTATGGGTATAACACTTATGCAAAAGGATATGAAGTGTATGCAAAGAATGTTGGTAAGATTTATCAGGATATTTTGAATTGGGAGTATCAACCTACTACAACATTAATAAATTGTCAGTGGGTTCAATGTAAAAACAATGTATGCGACACAACTGCTATTGATTGCAATACACAGAATTGCGATTCTATCATGAAGGTTTCAGGAAATACTATAATTAATTGCGATACTTTATTAACCAATTACTTTTACAATGGATATGGTGTGAAGCTCACCATGATTGATCATAATTGATTCGTTTATAAAAATTAACCTTAATAAAAACCTATGACAATACTCATCACCGGCGCAACTTCAGGTTTTGGAGAAGCCATTGCACAGGCATTCGCTTCGCAAAAATGGAATTGCATAATCACTGGCAGAAGAGCCGATCGTTTGCAGGATTTATACAAACAACTCACCGAACAACACGGCGTAAAAGTGCTGCCATTAGTATTTGACGTACAAAACAGGGAAGCCGTTTTTGCAACCATTGAAAAGCTGCCCGAAGAATGGAAAAATATTGATGTGTTGGTAAACAATGCAGGCTTAGCTTTAGGCAGAGAACCTTTTGATGAAGCCTCGCTCGACGATTGGGAAACGATGATTGACACTAACATAAAAGGGTTGCTGTATGTATCGAAAGCGGTTCTTCCTTTTATGGTAAAACAAAACAAAGGGCAGATCATCAACATTGGTTCAACAGCGGCTAAGGAAGTGTATCAAAACGGCAATGTTTATTGTGCAACAAAGTCGGCGGTGGAAGCCATCAGCAAAGCGCAGCGCATTGATTTATTACCTCATAAAATAAAAGTAACGGCTGTTCATCCCGGCGCTGCTGACACCGAGTTTAGCAACGTTCGGTTTAAAGGTGATGAAAAAAAAGCTGCCGCCGTTTACGAAGGTTACCAACCTCTACAAGCCGAAGACGTAGCCAATGTGGTTTACTATTGCGCCACTTTGCCACCGCATGTTTGCATTAACGATGTGGTGGTTACCTGCACAGCGCAGGCAAATTCGTATTATACGTTTAAGGGCTGATAAGAGCAAGAAGTTGTTTATTACATTATGATTTTTGAACCACTAAGACACGAAGAAAGGAAGCAACACAAAGTTTTCTTTTCCTTTGTGAATCTTTGTGTTCTTCGCGTCTTCGTGGTTCAAATCCCACAAGTAATTTTCCGGCAAAAACAAACCCACCAAAATAACCAAACCTTATCTTCGTTGTAATTCTTTGATATGAGAAACCAATGGCTGCTTCTGATGCTGTGTGGGGGCTTGTTTGCCGGGCGTGCGGCTGCGCAATTCCGCGTTTACTCCAACGAATTTTTAAACATCGGCGCCGGTGCGCGCGGCTTAGGTATGGGCAGCACATCGGTAGCTACGGCATCGGATGCTTACGCCGGTTACTGGAATCCTGCAGGGCTTGCCAATGTTACTAATTCTCCAACGGTTTCGGCTATGCACGCCGAGTATTTTTCAGGCATCGGTAAGTACGATTTTATTTCGGCAGCTTTTCCTATCAATGGCGAAAAGCCGCGCACACTGGGCATTTCAGCCATTCGCTTTGGTGTGGATGATATTCCCAATACTTTGTTTTTGGTGCAGCCCGATGGCAGTTTAAATTACAACAATATCACCACGTTTTCTTCTGCCGATTATGCTTTTTTGCTATCGTATGCGCAATCTGTTATTAATGAAGACGACAGAAAGTTAAGCTTCGGTGGTAATGCTAAAATCATTTACCGCAAGGTCGGCTCGTTTGCCAATGCGGTAGGTTTTGGTTTCGATGCCGGTGTAATGTATCGTACAGGCAACTGGCGATTGGGCGTTGCAGCACGCGATGTAACTACCACGTTTAATGCGTGGAAGTTTAGTTTTACCGATGAAGAAAAACAAGTGTTGTATTTAACGGATAATGAGATTCCGGTAAAGTCAACTGAACTTACTGCACCGCGGTTGGTGTTGGGTGGCGCTTATAATTTTGAGTTCAATGATAAATTTCATTTGCTGGCAGAAGCGAATTTCGATATGACGTTTGATGGCAAACGCAATACTGTAATCAGCTCAAATCCCATTAGCATTGACCCGAAGGTTGGTTTAGAAGCCAACATTCACAATCTGGTTTTTATCAGGGCTGGCATTTCTAATTTTCAACAGGCGTTGAAGGATGGCGATACATTGAATCAAAAGAAGGTTTGGATTTACCAGCCCAGCATTGGTGCCGGGTTTCATGTGGGCAATGTAACCATTGATTATGCGTTTACCAATCTTGCCAACCAAAGCAATCCATTGTACACGCATATTTTTTCGTTGAAGGTAGATTTGGTGAAGAAAGAAAAGTAAGTGGTGATTGGTGTTAATGGCACTTGCCGTCATTGCGAGGCACGAAGCAATCTGTGGCTTGCAGTAATTGATGGTGCAAAATTGTAAACGTCATGAATGATAAAGCAAAGATGGCTTCGTGCCTCGCAATGACGATGCACTTTGGAATTGCTTAATAAATGTTCACCTGTTGATGGGCTGCGGGATGGAAGTGAAAAGCCCGGTGAAGGTTGTGTGAGTTGGCTTTGTGCCGGACTTGTAACGGACAGCCCGAACAAATGCTCAATTGAAAACCAAACGATGACAGCCCCAAAAAAGGGGCAAAAACAAAAATAACAGCCTAAGAAATTGATAATCGAAGAGTCGCATAAAATTATTTGCATTACCAAAAGCAAAACAAAATTGAAGATGAGAACATGGCTACTGCTTGTGTGTTTTTTGAGCTGTGTTGCTGCCGTTCATGCGCAATACAACAATGAGTGGATTGATTACTCGAAAACGTATTACAAATGCAAAGTGGGACAAACGGGTTTGTGCCGCATTGGCGCACAAACCTTATCTGGCTTAGGTTTGGGCAATGTGCCATGCAGAGCAGTTTCAACTGTGGCGCAACGGACAACAAGTGGCGATGTACACCAGCGTTCCATCAGGCATACTACCGGCTGGTGGTTATCTTGAATTTTATGGGCAAATGAATGATGGTATTTTGGATGATAAGCTGTATAAAAATCCGGCAAATCATCTCAACACAACATATAGTTTCAGCACTGATACTTCGGCTTATTTTCTTACAGTAAATAATGCAGGAAATAACCTTCGTTTTATTGATGTTGCTAATAATATTCAAAACAACACACTGCCCGCGGAGCCTTATTTTTTATACACCTACCAGGCTGATTTCAGGCAAAAAATAAACCGTGGTATCGGGTTTAATTATGGCGAGAATATTTATTCTTCCACTTATGATGTTGGTGAGTTTTGGAGCTCGAACGACATTGCCGATAATCAATCGCAAACCGTAACGATGAACAACCTGAACGCAGCAACTTCCGGACCTACAGCCACGCTAACGGTTACCGCAGCGGGTAACGCAGCCGGTGGCACCAACCGCAAATTGGTGGTGAGTGTAAACAATGTTTCTTACATCAATCAATCGTTGCCGAACTACAATGCAGGTTCGTTCACGGGGAGCAATATTCCTTTATCATTACTTAATTCGAACACCGCAAACATTGTGGTTGCCAACCAAAGCAGCGATAACAGCCAGTACGATTATCTGGTGGCAGGAATGGTTCATCTTACCTATCCGCATTCATTCAATATGGGCGGCGCAGCAACGTTTGCTTTTACATTGCCTGCCAATGCCAACGGCAATTATTTACAAATCACCAACTTTAACAGCAATGGCAGTACGCCTGTGTTGTATGATATAACCAACAATGCGAGATACACCGCCAACACAGCAACAGCAGGCATTTTAAAATTTAGACTGGCGGGTAGCAATCTTGATCGTTCGTTGGTGTTGGTAAGTGAAGATGCATCAAACATTACGCAGTTAACTTCTTTCACTACAAAGAATTTTATTAATTATGGAGCGGCGAATGCTGGTGATTATCTCATCATTTCCAATCAAATTTTAATGGCAGGCGACAACCCGGTTGAGCAATACCGGCAGTACCGCGCCAGTGCAACAGGCGGCGGTTACAACGCAAAAATTTACGACGCCGATGAACTGATTGACCAGTTTGCCTGGGGCATCAAAAAACATCCGTTGGGCATCAAAAACTTTTTGCAGTATGCACGAAACACTTTTGCGGCAAAACCAAAGTTTGTTTTTATCATTGGAAGAGGAACGCAGTATGATACCTATCGTTACAACGAATCTTCGCCTTTGGCCACGCAATTGAATTTGGTTCCTACGTTTGGCTGGCCTGCCTCCGATGTGTTGTTATCTTCCGCTACGTTCGACCCGATTCCTACCACTCCCATTGGAAGATTGTCGGTTATAAAAGGAATCGAGGTAAAGGATTATCTGCAAAAAATAAGGGAGTACGAACAGCAGCAAGCCAACACCACGCAAACAATAGAAAACAAAGCGTGGATGAAAACCGTGGTGAATGTTACCGGCGCTAATACCACAGCAGAAGATGGGCAACTGAGTTATTATCTAAACAAATATGCTGCACTTTTAAAAGATACTTCTGTTTGGCGGTGATATACACAGCTTCAGTAAAAGCACTACGGGCGAAGCTACGCCCATAACCGATGCGGCACTAACACAATTGTTCAATAACGGCATTAGTATCATCAATTATTTCGGGCATTCATCTTCTACAACATTGAATTATAATTTGAATGATCCAGCTTCTTATAACAATCAAAGCAAGTATCCTTTTTTTGTGGCAAGCGGTTGCGATGCGGGTGATTTTTTTGAGTACGATACTACACGTTTTACGGTGTTAAGTTCCATCGCCGAAAAATATGTGCTGGCGCCGGAACGCGGCGCCATTGCACTTTTGGGCAGCACCAACTTTGGCGTGGGCGATTATTTAGATACTTATAATTCTGGCTTTTATCAAACCTTTTCCAGTACAGGCTACAATAAAAATGTTGCTGTGAGCATGGCAAGTGGCGCGCAGGCATTGCTTGCACAAACCTATGGTTCTTTCGATTCTTCAACCCGCTATCTTCATGCCGAGCAGGTGGTTTTGCATGGCGATCCGGCCATTAAAATCAATGCGTTTGCAAAGCCCGATTTTGCTGTGGAAGAGCCGCAAATTGTGATCAACCCAACCGTAGTTTCGGTTGCTAATACATCGTTCAGCGTAAAAGTATATTTTTATAACATTGGCAAAGCCACCGGCGATTCGGTTTCTATCAGCATCAAGCGTCAGCATCCTGATGGTACTATCGAAACAGTGTTGTCGAATGAAATTCGTTCCGTTCGTTTTATGGATTCCGTGTCGCTTACGTTGCCGGTTGTGGCTTCAAAAGATAAAGGCCAAAATACCATCATCGCAACGATAGATTATTTGAATCAATACGATGAACTGAGCAAAACCAACAACACTGCCAGCAAGTCTTTTTTAATTTATGAAGATGCGCTAACGCCTATCTATCCTTATAACTATTCCATTGTAAACAAAACGGGTATCAAGCTTGCTGCTTCTACGGCTGATCCAACTTTACCATCACGGCAGTATGTAATGGAAATTGATACCACTGCATTGTTCAATTCTTCTTTTAAAACATCAAAAACAATAGCCTCATTGGGTGGTCTTGTTGAATTTGATCCGGGCGTTTCGTTTACTGATAGCACCGTTTATTACTGGCGTGTTGCGCCTGTGCCTGCGGCGGGCGATGTGTATCGCTGGAATGGTGCATCGTTTGTTTTTATCCATAATTCATCATTTGGTTACAATCAATCGCATTTGTACCAGCACCTGGCAGATAGCACGAGCCGCATTTATCTTAGATAGCACGAGCCGTGTGTGGAACTTCATCAACCGGCTATCTACTTTGCAGATCACCAATTCAGTATATCCGATCAGCGGTACATTGGATGGCGATTTTGAAATTCGGGTAAACGAAAATATCATTACACAAAGCGCTTGTTTAGGTTCTTCTATCATTTATAATTTGTTCGATCCGGTAACGCTGCAGCCTTACATCAATCAAACAATTCCTTCTACCGTTGATGCCGGTGGGGCACATGGCGGTTTTTTGGGAAGCGCGCAATCCTGCGGTCATCTGGGCAATTTATACAATTTTGAATTTAGTTATTCAGATACGGCGAGCCGCCGCAAAATGCGCGACTTTATGGATTGGATTCCTTCGGGATTGATCGTAACCGCACGCATCATTTTAAACCCTGTAAATGGCGATTACAATCAGGCTCCGTTTGCAGCTAGCTTATAAAAAAGATGAGCAAGTTTATGGCGTTGGCAATAGTTGGTACGATAGGTTGGTAACAGCCGGTTTTACTCACATTGATTCATTTTCTTACCCAAGAATCTGGGCCCTCATTTATCAAAAAAATACACCCTCATTTACAGCCACACAAACATTTAGCGCAGGTTTGGCCGACCGTATTGTGGTAAACAGAAACATTGCTTCACCTGATAGTTTAGGCTTTATTACCTCACCCGTTTTTGGTCCGGCTAAAGCCTGGCATTCGGTAAAATGGAGAGGCAAAACGGTTGATAATTCGGCAGGTGATAAAGCTTCGGTTGATGTGATTGGCGTTGCACAAAACGGGCAAAAACAAACTTTGTTCACGCTCAGTTCTTCGCAGCAGGATTTTGACATAAGCAGCGTAAGTGCAAGCCAGTATCCATCCATTCAATTGCAAATGCGCAATGCCGATAGCATTCATTATACACCCTATCAATTGCAGTACTGGCGCATATTGTACGATCCAGTGCCGGAAGGCGGCTTAAGTGCCAACGTGGCTTATGCTTACAAAGATTCTTTATCGGTGGGCGAAGTAATGAAAGGGAAAATCGGGTTTAAAAATGTGAGTGATGTGGCGTTCTCGGATAGCATAAAAATAGCTGCCATTCTTTACAACAAAAACAATGTTCCAACCAATATTCCGGTAAATCCGGCCCCATTGAAGAAGCTCGCGCCCGGCGATACGGCAACCATTAATTTTACGATAGATTCAAAACAAATCAGTGGCACTAACACGTTTTATTTAGATGTAAATCCAAACGGTGCGCAGCCCGAACAAACACACATCAACAACTTCTTTTATAAAGGCGTTACGGTAAGTTCGGATTCTTATAATCCATTGTTAGATGTAACGTTTGATGGCGTACATATTTTGAACAACGATATTGTTTCGGCAAAACCTTACATCATTGCCAAGCTTACCGATGAATCGAAGTTTTTATTATTGAATGATACATCATTGATTAGTGTTCAGCTTCAATATCCAGATGGCTCGCTGCACCGTTACAATTTCAACAATGATACGCTTCGGTTTACACCTGCTACTTCTGGCGCTAACAATGTAGCTTCGGTTGAGTTTTTACCCTATTTGCAAACCGATGGTCAGTATAAATTAATTGTAAGCGGCAAGGACAGAAACGGTAACACGGCAGGCAATACGCAATACAGCGTAAGCTTTCAGGTGATTAACAAACCGATGATTTCGGACATGTTCAATTATCCCAATCCGTTTACCACATCCACTGCATTTGTGTTCACGGTTACGGGCAGCCAGGTGCCGCAAAACATACGCATACAAATTCTCACCATCACCGGAAAAATTGTAAAAGAAATTACCAAAGAAGAGTTGAGTGATATTCATATCGGAAGAAACATTACCACTTATAAATGGGATGGTACCGACCAGTACGGACAGAAGTTAGCCAATGGTGTTTATCTGTATCGTGTGCTTACCAATTTAGATGGTAAATCGCTGGACAAATTCAATATTATTGATGCTAATGGCAACAATGTAAATACCTCGCAATACTTTAATAAAGGCTATGGAAAAATGTATTTGATGCGATAGTGTAAACTGGGATTTATGTGATGAATGGGATGTTTGGGATTGGATGTTGGTATACATCCCAACGTTTGTTTTTATCATAATTTCATCAATCCCCTACATCTCACTTATCCCGGTTCAGACAATCATTTTTTGCAATCATTCTTCCTTTTTTAAAAACAATATTTCCATTTTTGAAACGAAAACAAACGCTTGTTTTTTCTAAAGCGTTCATTTGCAATCATTTCTCTTTTGGCATTCGGCTTGGCTATTGATTGTGTCCTTTTTCATGTGATTCTTTTTTGTTTTATACTAAGAACCGCAACCACAATTATTACTGCTTTATTTTTTAAGCCTGTCTTTTTTAAGATGGGCTTTGTTATTTAGATTGATAATGGGTAATGGTTAATTGGGATTGAATAAGTAAGATGTAAGATTAAATATTAGGAATACCATTTATAATACTCACTATTCACAAGTAACCATTAATATCAATCGCTTACGCTATCGCGATGTCAAGCACTTGCTGCATGGTTTTTACATAATGAAAATTAACGCCTTTGATAAACTCGCTGTCAATTTCATTTACATCTTTTTCGTTCAGATAACACATTACAATGTCGCGGATGCCGGCCCGTTTGGCAGCCAATACTTTTTCTTTAATGCCACCTACAGGAAGCACTTGTCCGCGCAAAGTAATCTCGCCGGTCATGGCTAAATACGACTTTATTTTTTTGCCGGTAAAAGCCGAAGCCAACGAAGTCAACATGGTGATACCAGCACTCGGTCCATCTTTTGGCGTTGCACCTTCGGGTATATGAATGTGAATGTTTTTTTTGTTGAACAAATCACCATCAATATTGTACTTTTTTGCATTTGCCTGCAAATAGCTGTAAGCCGTGGTGGCACTTTCTTTCATCACATTGCCAAGGTTTCCGGTAAGCTTCAGTTCGCCTTTGCCATCACTCAAAGCAGTTTCTATAAATAAAATATCACCGCCTACATAAGTCCAGGCAAGCCCAACGGCAACGCCGGCCATATTTGCGGTTTTATAAATTTCGTTGCTGTAACGCTGTGTGCCTAAAATGTCTTCCACATCCTGCACGGTTAACGGCGACTTTACTTTTCCGGTAGTTGCATAATCTCTTGCCTGGTTCCGCATCAGTTTTGCCAGTTGCCTGTCCAACTCACGCACACCACTTTCACGTGTATAACTTTCAATAATTTTTTCCAATACTTTATCGCCAATCCGAAGACTTACTTTGTTCAATCCATGCGCCTCTTTTTGTTTTGGCACTAAATGCCGCTTTGCAATTTCTATCTTCTCTTCCACAGCATAACCACCCAAATTGATAATCTCCAAACGGTCGCGCAAGGCAGGCTGAATGTTTTGCAAATCATTCGCCGTTGCAATAAACAACACCTTGCTCAAATCGTATTCGAGTTCCAGATAATTATCATAAAAAGTATTGTTCTGTTCAGGGTCTAATACTTCTAACAAAGCCGAAGAAGGATCGCCGCGAAAATCATTTCCAATCTTATCAATCTCGTCTAAAATCATTACCGGGTTGGATGATTTTACTTTGCGCAGATTTTGTAAAATGCGCCCGGGCATAGCGCCAATATATGTTTTGCGGTGCCCGCGAATTTCACTTTCATCGTGTAAGCCGCCCAAGCTTAAGCGCACATATTTTCTTCCCAATGCATGTGCAATGCTTTTGCCCAGCGATGTTTTGCCAATGCCCGGAGGACCTACAAAACAAAGAATCGGGCTTTTAAAATCGCCCTTTAATTTCAGTACGGCTAAGTATTCAAGAATGCGTTCTTTTATTTTTTTCATGCCATAGTGGTCATCATTCAATACCTGCTCAGCACGTCCTAAATCGTAGTTGTCATAAGTATATTCTTCCCAGGGCAAATCGAGCAACAAATCCAGATGATTGTACACAATTGAATAATCCGGCGTGCTTGGGTGCATTCGCTCTAACTTGGCGATGTTGTTTTTAAAAGCATGTTTGGCAGCTTCCGGCCACTTTTTGTTTTCGGCCTTTTTTTTCATTTCGGCCACTTCACGGTCGTTGCCTTCGCCACCCAGTTCTTCTTTAATGCTTTTAATTTGTTGTTGCAAAAAATATTCACGCTGTTGCTTGTCAATCTCGGTGCGCGTTTTGGTGGTTACTTTATTTTTTAATTCGGCAAACTGAAGTTCATTTTGCAGCAAGCCTACCAGTTTTTCAGCTTGCTTTTTCACTTCCATAATCTCAAGCAGGCCTTGCTTTTCAACCAGGTCGCTGTTCAGGTTGCTGCTAACAAAATTGATGAGGAAAGAAGCGTTTTCGATGTTACGAAGAATAATGGCTGCTTCAGCAGGCATATTGGGCGATAACTGAATGATTTGCGTTGCCAAATCTTTTATCGTACTGATATAAGCTTCAAAGTCTTTTTCATCCGGTATTTCCGGTTCAGTTAACAACTGAATGCGGGCTTTAAAATATGGATCTTCTTCCACTATGCTTATCAGTTCAAATCTCCTCTTGCCCTGGATGATAACGGTGGTACCGCCATCGGGCATTTTTATCAGTTTCACAATTTTGGCAACAATTCCAATCTTCGCCAGATCTTCGAAATTCGGGTCTTCTATGTTGGAATCTTTTTGCGCCAATACGCCAACTAATTTATCCCCTTTATAAACGTCCTGAACGGCTTTAATGCTTTTATCTCTGCCCACTGTTATGGGCAATACAACACCGGGAAACAGCACCGTATTGCGCAAGGGAAGCAGGGGAAGAATATCGGGAACTACAAGGTCTTTATCCTGTTCTAAATCGTTTTCGTTAATAGGGATGATAGGTAAAAATTCAGCATCTTCATCGGTGCCGAACTGAAATGTATTTTTATTCATGTTAATAAACGTATGATGTTGAAAGCCAAACTGTCATTTTTTGTTATAAAATAAAGATGATGACGAGTGGGCACTTGTACAAGTCAATAGAAATGCCAAAGGGCGGCAAGATAGACGAATTGTACAAAATGGCGGATGCGGATGACTTGTAAACAATATCTGTCGGGCGTGAAGTTTGGTTTTGCCCATTTTTTTAGTTCACTTGCAAAGCCATTCTAACTTATAGTTTTAACATCCCACAACAAAAAGGAACAACACTTGCATTGTATCTTTACTATCTATCTTAATTGACATTTTATGGCAACCGCACAGCAAATTCAGGATGGTTATATTGATTATGTTTTAACGAATAACGAGCCGCCAAAATCGGTGTACATTTTTGCAAAAAACATAGGAATTACCGAACAAGAGTTTTACGCATTTTATTCTTCTTTTATTGCAATTGAAAAAGCAGTTTGGGCTGATTTAACAACAAAAACAATTGCTGAAATAGAAGGGCAGGAAGTATGGGCAAGCTACTCGGCGCGCGAAAAAGTATTGGCATTTTTTTATGCTTACATCGAACTGCTGAAAAGTAAGCGCAGCTTTATTATTTTTAGTTTAAGCCAATATAAAAACAGCATCAGGCTGCAAACACCTGCTGTATTGGTTGACGTAAAAAACATCTTTGAAAACTTTGCTGATGCTACTATCCGCGAAGGTTTAAACAAAGGTGAACTGGCAGACCGGAAGTTCTTTTCCAAACGATACAAAGATGCGCTTTGGGTGCAATTTGGCGTGATCCTAAATTTTTGGGTAAATGATAACAGCACCGGCTTTGAAAAAACGGATGAAGCCATCGAAAGAGGCATCAATATTACGTTCGATTTATTCGAACGTTCAAAACTTGATAACCTCATTGATTACGGAAAATTTTTCGCGAGAAACAACCGGAACTTTACAGAGAAAATGAGGTTTTAAGTTTGGATGAAAACTAAATTATGAAAGAACAGGAAAGCATTCCCACCAGTAAGGTGGCACGCTCGGCTAAGTTTGTAAAAACAGGAATTCAGATCGGCGGCAATTATATCAAGCATTATTCTAAAAAATTGTTCAACCCCGACCTTACACGAGATGAACTGAATGAAGACAATGCGGAAGACATTTATAAATCGCTAAGCGAACTGAAAGGCAGCGCACTGAAAGTGGCGCAAATGCTTAGCATGGATAAGAACACATTGCCGCAAGCGTATGTAGATAAATTTTCGTTATCCCAATATAATGCGCCGCCACTTTCGGGGCCATTAATCGTTCGCACGTTTACAAAAAGTTTTGGCAAAACACCCGAACAAATTTTTGATAAGTTTAATTTATCGGCAGCTCATGCGGCGAGTATCGGCCAAGTTCACCAGGCCCAATTAGATGGAAAAAAATTAGCCGTAAAAGTTCAGTTTCCTGGTGTTGGCGATAGTATTTCTTCCGACATTAAAATGGTAAAGCCGATTGCTTTTCGTTTGCTGGGAATGAACGAAAGCGAATTTACGGTGTATGTAAAAGAAGTGGAAGAACGCCTGCTGGAGGAAACTGATTACGAACTGGAAATAAAACGTTCTATCGAAATTTCGGAGGCTTGTAAAGAGCTTGCCAATATTGTATTTCCGCATTATTATCCGCAGTTGTCAGGACATCGCATTATTACGATGGATTGGATTGAAGGTTTGCATTTGAAAGAATTTTTAGCCACGAATCCTTCGCAGGAACTGCGCAATAAAATAGGGCAGGCGTTGTGGGATTTTTATAATTTTCAGCAACACAAATTGCGCAGGGTTCATGCAGATCCTCACCCGGGGAATTTCTTAATCACTCCCGACGAAAAGCTGGGTGTGATTGACTTTGGCTGTATTAAAACATTGCCCGACGATTTTTATTATCCGTTCTTTTCGCTGGTGTCTGCCAATTTTTTGGATGACAAACAAAAAACGCTTGAAGCCTTTCGGAAATTAGAAATGATATTGCCAGCCGATACACCTTCACACGTAGAATTTTATTATAAGTGGTACAAGGAAATGGTTGGCTTGTTCGCTAAGCCTTATGCAAGCGAAAGCTTCGATTTTAGTAAGACTGAATTTTTTGATGGCTTATATGAATACGGCGACAAAATTGCAAAGATGCCCGAGTTTAAACAGGCGCGTGGCGTAAAGCATTTTATTTATGTAAACCGCACCAACTTTGGCTTGTACAATATTTTGCATGAATTAAAAGCAACTGTAAAAACCGATAAATACAAACCCGATTTGTTGGTTTTGAAACACTAAGGCAGTAAGAACATGAAGGTTCACAAAGAGTAATAAAAGAATCTTCGTGCAGCTTCATTTCTTTGCGTCTTTGTGGTTCAAAAAAGGTGCAAAACAAAAAAGGCTGCCCGAAGTTTGGACAACCTTTAATAAATTTTGATATTGGATTCCGAAACGGGTAAGCCTTGTGTTCGCCCCGTTGGATTGCTTGGATGACCCAAAATTATTTCACACATTTTATCTTTCCCTTAAATAAAAATTAGTTTTACACTTTTATCAATTAAAATATTTTAAGTGGCTGATATTATTCAACTGCTGCCCGATAACATTGCTAACCAGATTGCTGCCGGCGAAGTGATCCAACGCCCGGCAAGTGCAGTAAAGGAGTTGCTGGAGAATGCAGTAGATGCCGGCGCAACAAGCATTCAATTAATTGTAAACGAAGCAGGCAAAAGTTTAATTCAGGTAATTGACAATGGCAAAGGCATGAGTGAAACCGATGCCAGGCTTAGCTTTGAGCGACATGCCACGAGTAAGATACGAAAGATAGAAGACCTGTTTCACATTGCTACCATGGGCTTTCGTGGCGAAGCGTTGGCATCCATTGCTGCCGTTGCGCAGGTAGAACTTCGCACACGCCGCGCCGAGGATGAATTAGGAACTGCCATTGATATTGAAAACAGCATCGTTACCAAACAGCAGCCTTGCGCCTGTCCGATAGGTACTAATATCTGCATGAAAAATTTGTTTTTCAATGTACCTGCGAGACGCAATTTTTTAAAAAGCAATGCTTCTGAATTGCGGCACATAGTAGAAGAATTTATCCGCGTGGCAATGGCATTTCCCAATGTCTTTTTTTCGTTGCAAAGCAATGGTCAGCAAGTGTTTTACTTAGAAGCTGGAAACCACAAGCAACGCGTTGTGCAGATACTCGGAAGCCAATATGCAACCAAATTGGTAAGTGTTGGTGAAGCCACCGATTACATGAACCTTTTTGGTTTTATCGGAAAACCTGATGCAGCAAAAAAAACGCGTGGCGACCAATATTTTTTTGTAAACAATCGCTTTATCAAAAGCGCATATCTGCATCATGCAGTAAGCAGCGCGCTGGAAGATGTATTGCCAAAAGATAGCTTTCCCTTGTATGTTTTATTTATAGAACTGGATGCTGCGCAAATTGACATTAATGTTCATCCCACCAAACAGGAAATTAAGTTTGAAGATGAAAAAATTGTGTATGCTTTTGTGCAGTCGGCAGTAAAACATGCGTTGGCACAATTCAGTATTTCGCCGTCATTGGATTTTACTTTAAACGCCGACATCCAGCAGTTAGAAGCCATCAACCAACCTTTTGGGGAAAAAGAAAAAGAAACGGCTTCATCAACCCATTTGTTTACCACATTCACGCAAAAACATCAATCGCATTTTATTGAAGCGAATGAGAGGGGCAATCTGGTAAACTGGAAAGATTTTTATGAAGCGCCAAAGGAAGCAACGAGCAACGAACAACGAGCTATGAGCTACGAGCCTTTGCTGCCAGGCGTTTCAGCGGTTTCAGGTGAAGTGAAAGTGCTGGCACAATTGCACAATGCATATATCGTAGCATCAACAAATGAAGGTGGTTTGCTTCTTATTCATCAGCAATTGGCACACGAACGGATTTTATATGAACGATACTGCGAAGCCATTGGCGGTAAGCCTGCAGCAACGCAAAAAAATCTGTTTCCATCGGCTTTACAATTGTCAACACCTGATGCCATTTTGCTGGAAGATTTATTACCTGAGTTGAGCTTGGTTGGTTACGAAATTGAACCGTTTGGTCAGGATGGATTTATCATTCAAGGCATACCTGCCGATATGAAAGGAGGCAACGAAAAAGCTGTGATTGAATTGCTGCTGGAACAGTTTAAACATTTTAGCAGTGACATGAAAGTAAGTCGTCGCGAAAAAGTAATGCGATGCCTGGCAAGACAAGGAGCCATTAAAACCGGCAAGCCGTTAAGCGATGAAGAAATGCGGCTGATAGTTGAACAATTGTTTGCCTGCAAAACGTCCAATACCTCACCTGGCGGCAATCCAACTTACGCTGAATTTTCGGAAGGAAATCTGGAAAGGTTGTTTGTGAAATGAGTAATTGTTTTATGCTTGTAGTATTTAAAAAAGTGTTGCTTTAACTTATATTTGGTGAATGAATTATTGGACGGAATTAAGTATTGAATATGCGAACCAACGAAATTATTTGGATGATTTGTTCCAAGTCTATCCAACAATACCAGAAGGAATTAGAGAAATAAATACTGTACGCTGGACAAATATTGAAACTGCATTTAATAGAAATAATAATCATGACCTAATTAAAGAACTCATTAAGCTAGATTTATTTCCGATAAAGGACAGCTATATTGCATATTTAAGAAGAGATCGAACAGCCATTGACCGAAATCCGCAAACAATCAATCGTATTAGTGGTCGGCTTTATGAAATGGGTTTAGATATAATTTTTGCCCGATGTACCGAACCCAAAGAAACAAATAGACAAATCGGACCTTTCTTTAAACGTTGGCTTGACAGAGGGGCTTTGGGTATTCAACCAGTTGGAATTGATGAGTTTATGGCAACAAATGACAATGCAATCTTAAAAGGTAGTGATGCACAATTAATGGAATTCGCAAGGAATCATTTAAATTATCATCACAACAAAGGACTTGATTTTATTGGGCGTTTCAATGGAAAATATGTTTTAGGAGAAGCAAAATTTTTAACTGATTTTGGAGGACACCAGAATGCACAATTTAATGATGCAATTAGCACCGTAGAAGCAAAAGGCGTAAAAGCAATTAAGATCGCAATACTTGATGGAGTTTTATATATCAAAGGAAGTAATAAAATGTATAAAGATATTACAACTACTTATGCAGAATGTAATATTTTGAGCAGTCTGGTGCTGCGCGAATTTCTTTATCAAATCTAAGCCACAATGAAACTGCAATACGAAAATAAAAAAAGTGAGCAGGAAATCTTTGATAATATTCCTGATATAGAAATTGAACAAACCAATTTGAGTTCTAGCAACAACTTGCTTGTTCATGCAAATAATTTAATTGCCCTAAAGCAACTAATTACTAAGTTTAATCTTATTAGAAAGATTGATTTAATTTATATCGATCCACCTTTTGCAACCAATAATGTTTTTACAATAACAGAAGGAAGAGCTAATACAATTAGTAATAGTTTAAAAGGAAATATTGCCTATAAAGACAATTTAAAAGGAGCTGATTTTATAGAATTCATTCGTCAAAGATTAGTGCTTTTGAAAATGCTATTATCCGATAAAGGATCAATCTACTTGCACATTGATTATAAAATTGGTCATTACGTTAAAGTAATAATGGATGAAGTATTTGGTATTGAAAATTTTCGGAACGATATTACAAGGATCAAGTGCAATCCAAAAAATTTTGCTCGTAAAGGATACGGAAATATTAAAGACTTAATTCTGTTTTATTCAAAGAGCGACCATTTAATTTGGAATGAACCGAAGGTTGCCTATACTGACGATGATAAATTAAAGCTCTTTCCAAAAAGAGACAAAGATGGAAGGCATTATACAACCATTCCTTTACATGCGCCAGGCGAAACGCAAAATGGAAAAACATCACAACTTTTTAAAGGTCTTACACCACCAAAAGGTAGGCACTGGCGGAGCGATGTAAAAGAATTAGAAAAATTAGATAAAGAAGGTTTGGTAGAATGGAGCGATAATGGAAATCCAAGAAAAAAAATTTATTTTGATGAACAAGAAGGAAAACGAATGCAGGATATTTGGGAATTTAAAGACCCGCAATATCCCATTTATCCAACAGAAAAAAATTCAGACTTATTAGATATTATTATTAAAACTTCTTCACATGAAAACAGCTACGTGCTCGATTGCTTTTGTGGTTCTGGTACAACATTAAAGGCAGCACATCAACACAACAGGCAGTGGATAGGAATTGACCAATCAGATGAAGCAATAAAAGCAACCATAAGTAAGATCAACAATATAACCGGTGATTTATTTACACCAAAGTCAGATTTTAAAATGTTTAAAGAAATAGAAACGGAAATTAAGAAAAGAATTGTTACAAGTGAAACTTTGCATTGAGTTATTAGCAAACTCTATAGTAAGATTTGGTGTCTTGTTTTCTATTAAATTGTTTGTGGTTGCTATATCAAAAACAAACAGCCGGCTTATTACAACCGGCTGTTTGTTTTTACTTATATTTCTTGAACCTTGATTCTTGTCGCTTCTTACTTCTTTTCTATCGCCACATTGCTGCCACTGTTAGTACCAATCATGTCCTTCATAATATCAACCGCTTCATCTAAATACAAATCTTTTTGTACAATCGAAAGCCAGGTTTTGTTACGACCCATTTTCGCTTTATCCGGGTTGTTATAATAGTTATCCTTATCAACTGCCAATGGCTCAGCATCTATGGGCTTTTTTAAACGGGATAACGTATCGTTTTGCTGAATTATGTTTCTCAAAGCATCCTGCTGGGCTTTGTATTTAGCTATATTCAGATCGTACTCTTTATCTACATTGGCACTCAGCCAGTTTGTATTTTTATGAATGATAGCAAACGCACTGTCCTTTGCTATCCTTTGTTTTGCATTGTCTTCAACTTGCTTTAAGTTAACTCCGCTTGTCCAGGTTAGATAATCGGTTTTCTGAATCTGATCCCAGGGCAAAGCCGTTTGATTGTCTTTTTCCCTGATTTTTAAATACTCATATTGGTCGGGCAAAACTACATCGGGTGTTACGCCTTTTTTTTGCGTTGAGCCGCCATCTACGCGATAAAATTTTTCAAACGTAAGCACCAATGCGCCCAGTTCGCCGGTTCCGGTCATGAAGTTAGGCGTACCCAAAGGAATAGGCTTTTGCACGGTTCCCTTGCCATAAGTTGATGTACTTCCTATGATAATGGCGCGGTGATAATCCTGCATGGCCGCAGCAAATATTTCGGATGCGGAAGCGCTGCCTTCATTTACCATCACAGCCAAAGGTCCGCTATACAAAACCGAAGGATCGGTATCTTTCCAAATAATGGGCGCATCATTTTTATCTTTTGCCTGAACAATAGGACCCGATGGGATAAATAAACCCGCCATCTTCACCACTTCCGGCAAACTGCCACCAGGGTTATTGCGAAGGTCAATCACAATGCCATCAACATTTTCAGCTTTTAGTTTTATTAGTTCTTTTGCCACGTCCTGCGAGCAGCGTGCACCATCTTCGCGGTTCACATCTAAGTAAAATTCCGGTAAATAAATATAGCCAATCTTTTTACCGTCTTTGTTAATCACAAGACTTCTGGCAAACGTTTCATCCAGCACAATCTCGTCCCGAACAATGGGCACTACCTGCAATGTGCCATCTGCTTTTTTTAAGGTTAATCTTACCTCTGTATTCTTACCGCCTCTTATAAGTTTCACAGCATCGGTAACGGCGTAACCCGTAACATCAACCGGCTCGACATCTGCCTGCCCCACTTTTACAATCACATCATTTTCCTTTATTTTTTGCGTTTTCCATGCAGGACTTCCAGGTATTACGGAGGCAATTTTGATTTGCCCGTCCTCTTCTTTTAACTGCGCACCGATACCATAAAACCGGCCGCTCATGTCTTCATCAAAGCTGCGCTTGGCAACAGGTGCGAGGTAGCTGGTATGTGGGTCCATTTCATCAGTAATGGTGTTGATGAACATGCTAAACTGATCTTCATCGCTGAACGCTTTTGTCTGGCGTTCATAAATGCGGTTCATTATCTGCATTACTTTACCGCGGGCATCGGCTTCTAATTGCGCATCAGTTTTTAATTTGATGCTGTCTTTCTCACCTGCTTTCGAGCGTTGGTTTTGCAAATCAACATACCGTTCCAGTGTAAGATACTTCAGGCGTTTGCGCCACTGCTCTTTCCGCGCCGCATCATTAGCCGGATAAGATAATTTATCAGGATCAAGCTGCACTTTTTCATCGGTGGTAAAATTGAATGGCTTTGATAAAATGTCTTTATAAATAGCCGGTGTTTCTGCCAGCCGTTGTTTGTAAATGGTAATCACCGCCGGAAAAAATTGCAAATCGGCGCCATGAATTTCATCATCAATTTCGGTTTCATACTTCTTCAAAGTAGTAATGTCGCTTTGCAAAAACAAGTTCTTATCGGGATCTAAATCATTCAAAAAGTTTTTGAAGATTGCTTTCGAAAAATTATCGTCAATCTTTTTCGGATCGTAATGATTTTTTTCAAGAATAGAGCCTACCATAGTAAGCAAACGTTCCTGGCGCGCTTTTGCATCATCTCCGTTTTTTCCGCTGCTGGTAAACGCCCAAAGCAAGCCGCCTACCAACAGTATCAGCAATACTGGCAGCACTTTTTTACTCATCATAAATTGTGTGATTTTTTGTAACATCGGTTTCAAAATTACTTTAAAATAAAACCGTGCCTGAAACAGATATTCTAATTAACAAGTATTTGTATGGGGAAAGCTGTGAGCTACGAGGTGCAAGCCATAAGCTACAAGTATAATTTCTCTCTGATTACTTCTTATCTCTACGCAGGAATCCTTCTATTCTAAACCAACATCTTCGTATCGAATGTTATAATAGGCTGCTGTTCAGTTAAAACCGGTATTTTTTATTTACAACTGAATGCACCTCGGTGCACAGGATCAATTTATTGGCAAAAACAAATCCCTCAACAAGATGTTAATCATCACTGCCTTCTCTTATCCATCGCTTTTTATTCATCTTTTTTCAATGAACTATGGCTTACCTTGCACTATTTTTAAAAGAAAAATTGAGTATGACTGAGTTGAAGAATTACGACCCCAATGTGGCAAGTAATCCTGATAATAATATATTCGGGTTACCTTTTACCGAAGAAGAATCGAAGGTGGTGATACTACCCGTTCCGTGGGAAGTAACAGTGAGCGCAAACGCAGGCACATCGCGCACCGCAGAGCAAATCTTCCGTTCGTCTTTACAGGTAGATGTGTTTGATATGGATGTGTGTGATGGCTGGAAGCAAGGTTTTTTTATGCGTGAAATCAATCGCAAATTATTAATGAAAAGCGATTATCTGCGTAAGGAAGCCGAGTTGTACATTGACTATATTACCAAAGGCAACGACCTGAAGCAAAATAAGTTTATGACAAAGAGCCTGAAAGACATTAACGAAGGTTCTTTGTTTATAAACAATTGGGTGTATGAGCAAACCAGCGAATTATTAACGAGAGACAAACTGGTGGCTTTGCTGGGTGGAGACCACAGCGTAAGCCTGGGTTTAATAAAAGCGTTGGCAGAAAAACATGGCAACTTTGGCATTTTGCAGATTGATGCACATTGCGATTTGAGAAAATGTTATGAAGCTTTTAATTACTCTCATGCTTCCATTATGTACAATGTGCTGAACGAAGTTCCGCAGGTGGAAAAGCTTGTGCAGTTTGGCATTCGCAATTATGCTGAAGAAGAATGGAATTATGTGTGCAACAGCAATTACCGCGTTATTACGTATCTCGATCAGAAAGTAAAAGAGCGCATGTTTGAAGGCGAGCTCTGGCGTTCTATTGCCGATGAGCTTATCCAGCATCTGCCCGAAAAAGTATATTTAAGCTTTGATATTGATGGCCTTGATCCAAAGCTGTGCCCGAATACCGGAACGCCTGTTCCCGGCGGTTACGATATGGAACAGATTTTATATATCGTGAAGCGCATGATTGCGCAAGGTAAACAACTTATTGGCTTCGATTTGGTAGAAGTGGGTACAGGTGAAAATTGCGTAGATGCCAATGTAGGCGCAATTCTTTTGTGGCGACTTTGTAACCTACTTATCAAAAGCAATTGCCATTAATTGAAACAGCAGCAATGAGCCAATACAATTATGTAATTACCATTAAAGAACCTGATTATAAAAAGGTAAATGCAATTACATTTTTAATGCTGTTGCTTGCCGTTGCTTTTTTTGTTTATATAGCCACTCATCAATGGGCTACAAAATATCACAATGCAGCCATTATGGATGTTGTAATTGCTGCATTTATTGTATTGTGGAGTGTTTATACTTTCTTTTCCTCACAACAAAAAAACAAAGTGGCTTATTACCGGCTGGCCCTTTTTGCTGCTGCCATTGGCTGGTTTGCCGAGCCCATCAGTAACTATTGGATGGCAGGTTTGTTTGTGATAGCTGCCTTGTTAGAACGTCAGGTAAAGTTTCCGCAGGAAATTGGTGTAGATGAGCGGGGCATTACGTTTAACACATTGCCTCAAAAAGAGTACGAATGGAAAGACATCAACAACCTGTTGCTGAAAGAAGGAATTCTTACGGTAGATTATAAAAACAATAAACTGTTTCAACACGAAATTGAATCGGATGTGAGTCCTGCTTTGGAACGCGAGTTCAATCAATATTGCGGGGCAAAACTGGCAGCAGCAAAACGCTGAACAGGGTTTCAAACTGTAGATGTTCTGAAGATGTTTGGTTTTGCACCAAAAGTATTTTGTTTAGAACCCATCGGGTTCGCGTGTTTGTAGAAGCGATACGATTAAGTTTTGAACCGGCGCCATCGGAGCCACGTATTGATAAGGCAAATACACAAAACACGCGGCTCCGATGGTGCCGGTTCATGCGCTACAAACACGGCCCCTGCGGGGATTTTGAAATCTTTCGAAAAAGCACTTATTTAAATTATTATGTCATTATCTTCTTCACCCTATCTTTTGTATTCCGACGGCAAAGGCAACATCTTTGAAGATACCTCTTTGTATGCCGTAGGTCGCGCAGGTTGGGATGCAATGCCTGTTCCAGAAGAAGACTGGATACGCTTACCCAAAGGTGGTAGTTTGTATGAACTACCCGGCAGAAAAGCCATTGGAATTGATGTAAAAACAAACGAGTTAAGATTGTGCAATAAGGGATGGGCCGTTGCAGCTTTTATTCCACCTGCACATACAGGTTTGTTTTTGGCTGCTTTTGAAAGCGAGCCGGATGCACCTACGCTTCCCCTATTTTGTTATACGGCAGTTGGCTGGTTCAATAATGAATTTTATGTGCCTGCTGTGCGCATTGAACAAGATGTTAGGCAAGAAAGTGAAGGATACGATGAAAGCCTTATCCAGAGCGGTGCTCAGCGCCTGTTAGAAGCGTATCCGCACAACCGTTTGGTGAACCATTTAATGAACAATTGCTGCAATACGTATCATTGTCCGGCAGCAAGAAATTTTGCGCTGGCGCGATGGGAATGCCCGGTGCCATCATCGCCTGCCTGCAATGCCAATTGCATTGGCTGCATTTCGTTTCAGCCCGAAGAAGAAAGCATTGTTTCTACACAAGACCGCTTGCAGTTTAAACCCACAGCAGAAGAAATTGTTGAGTTTACTGTACCACATTTGCTGCATGCTCCTTATCCTATTGTTTCGTTTGGGCAAGGTTGCGAAGGTGAGCCGTTACTGATGTGGCAAACCATTCGCGAAGCGATTATTGAAATCAGGAAACATACATCAAAAGGAAGCATCAATATCAACACCAATGGCTCAAAGCCTGATGCTGTGAAAGCCTTGTGTGATGCGGGCTTGAACAGCATTCGTGTAAGCACCAATTCTGCACAAAAACAAATTTATACGCCTTATTATCGCCCTAATAATTATAAGTTTGAAGACATTGTTGAAAGCTTGAAAATCGTAAGAAGTTATGGTGGCTGGGCAAGCATCAATTACTTTGTTTTTCCTGGCATGACCGACAGTGTAAAAGAATATGAAGCCTTGCGTAAACTGATACAAGAAACGGATTTGTCAATGATTCAATGGCGCAATTTTAATATTGATCCTGATTGGTATCTGGGTTTAATTGGTGTAAATGAAACCGGCGAGATGCTCGGTGTTAAGCAATTGATGGAATTCATTCACGAAGAATTTCCGCAGGTAAAATTTGGTTACTTCAACCCGCCGATAGAACGAATAAAAGGAGATTATCAAATGCACTTTGCACATTGATTTGGTTTGTTTTTGCTCATATTTTTTTACTCAAACCGTTGTTGTTTTCAGATGGTTCTATCAAATCCCAAAGGTTTCCATACAAGTCTTCAAACACGGCTACCGTTCCATATTCTTCTTCTTTGGGAGGACGAATAAAATGAATGTTTCTTTCGTTCATCTTTTGATAATCTCTCCAGAAATCATCAGTAAATAAAAACAAAAACACTCTGCCACCTGTTTGGTTTCCGATGCTTGCCGCCTGCTTTTCGTTGGCTGCTTTTGCAAGTAGCAAGCAACATTCTTTTGCACCTGGTGGCGCAACCATCACCCATCTTTTATCATCACTTAATTGAGTATCTTCAAGTAAATGTAATGAAGTCTAATTGCTTTGTATAAAATTCAATGGCTTCATCATAGTCTTTCACTACCAAAGCTATCTGCGCTATTGTTTGTTTCATGTTGAACTTTTATTTATTCTGAATTTATTAAAATAAATCAATAGAAACAACAAAGGCTGTCTCTTGCGAGAACAGCCTTTGGCTATGGAAATGCTTAGTAAGTAAGCGTTGGATATTTAAGAACCGCAAACCAAACAACCTTCCTGCATAGTGCAAACTGCGCCGGTAATTTCACCGCTTTCGGGGTCAACTGCTGGTGCTGCTGTTTGTACTGCTGCGGGCGTTGCACCTGCTATGGTATCGTTACCTGCCACCGCTTCCGGTATGGATGCTTTGTTCTTTTCAATCGTAAACTGCACAGCTTGTGTGGCAGCTTGTGTGCGCAGATAATACATGCCTGTTTTCAAACCTTTCTTCCATGCGTAGAAGTGCATTGAAGTAAGCTTGTTGGCAGTAGGACTTTCAACAAACAAATTCAACGACTGGCTTTGACAGATGTAAGCACCACGGTCGGCAGCCATGTCAATCAAATTGCGTTGTTTGATTTCCCAAACGGTTTTATACAACTCTTTAATGTCGGCAGGTATGCCTTCAATTTTTTGAATCGAGCCATTGGCAGCAATGATTTTATTTTTCATGCTATTGCTCCACAAGCCAAGACTAATTAGGTCTTTCAACAAATGCTTGTTTACAATAATAAACTCACCACTCAATACACGGCGCGTGTAAATGTTAGAAGTATAAGGCTCGAAGCATTCGTTATTACCCAGAATTTGAGAAGTGCTTGCCGTTGGCATCGGTGCAACCAGCAATGAGTTTCTTACACCATATTCCATCACTTCTTTGCGCAGCCCATCCCAATCATGGCGATCCGTTTGTTCAACACTCCACAAATCAAACTGGAATAAACCTTTTGAAAGAGGTGAGCCTTTAAACGTTGAATAGGCGCCTTCTATTTTTGCCAAATCTTTGCTTGCTGTCATAGCAGCAAAGTAGATGGTTTCAAAAATGTTTTTATTCAGCATCTTGGCGAGATCGCTTTCAAAAGGCAAGCGCAGCATGATGAAGGCATCTGCCAAACCCTGTATGCCCAAACCAATCGGGCGATGGCGCAGGTTGCTGTTGCGCGCTTCTTCAACAGGATAATAGTTGTTATCAATGATTTTATTCAGGTTGCGTGTAACCTGGTATGTTACTTCGTATAGTTTTTCAAAATCAAACTTTCCTTCGCGCACAAAACAAGGCAACGCAATAGAAGCCAAATTACAAACCGCTACTTCATCAGGACTTGTGTATTCAATGATTTCGGTGCAAAGATTGGAACTCTTAATAGTTCCTAAATTTTGCTGGTTGCTTTTGCTGTTGGCAGCATCTTTATACAACAGATACGGCGTTCCGGTTTCTACCTGTGCTTCAACAATGGCAAACCAAAGTTCCTGCGCTTTGATGGTTTTGCGTGCACGTCCTTCCCGCTCATATCTTGCATACAATTCTTCAAATTCCTGGCTGTGGCATTCGTGCAAGCCCGGCGCTTCATTCGGGCAAAACAAACTCCAGTTGCCGTCTTCTTCAACGCGCTTCATAAACAAATCGGGTATCCACATGGCATAGAATAAATCGCGTGCCCGCATCTCTTCTTTACCATGATTTTTGCGCAAATCCAAAAACTCAAACACATCTGCGTGCCAGGGTTCTAAATACACTGCAAAAGCGCCTTTGCGCTTGCCACCGCCCTGGTCAAC
This sequence comes from uncultured Chitinophagaceae bacterium, assembly GCA_963847085.1. GTDB lineage: Bacteria > Bacteroidota > Bacteroidia > Chitinophagales > Chitinophagaceae > Ilyomonas. Next base: position 727,575 of record CAWJYO010000009.1, read on the forward strand.
ATAACGCGCTGTATCGTTAAATACACGCAACATTGGAATGATGCCATTGCTTGTTCCGTTGGTTCCGCCAATGTAGCTGCCTGTTGCACGGATGCCATGAATAGCGAGGCCAATGCCGCCTGCACTTTGCGAAATTTTTGCCGTTTGTTTTAAGGTATCGTAAATGCCGTCAATGCTGTCTTCTTTCATGGTTAACAAAAAGCAACTGCTCATTTGTGGCTTCGGCGTTCCTGCATTAAACAAGGTTGGTGTGGCATGAGTAAACCAACGCTCACTCATTAAGTTATATGTTTTAATGGCGCTGTCAATGTCTTCTTTATGAATACCGATGGCAACGCGCATATACATGTGTTGCGGACGTTCTACAATTTTGCCATCCATGCGAAGCAGATATGATTTTTCGAGCGTTTTAAAACCGAAATAATCAAAGCCAAAATCGCGGTCGTAAATGATGGTGCTATCTAATAATTCCGCATTGTCCTGAATAATCTGATGTACATCATCAGCCAGCAACGGAAGCTTTCTTCCGGTAATCGGGTCAACATAATTGTACATTTTCTTCATCGTTTGTGAAAACGATTTGATAGTGTTTTTATGAAGATTGCTTACCGCAATGCGTGAAGCCAGTACGGCATAATCTGGATGCGTGGTAGTGAGTGATGCTGCAGTTTCAGCAGCGAGGTTATCCAATTCAGTTGTGGTTACACCATCGTAAATGCCATCCACCACTTTCTTGGCAACTTCAATCACATTCACCAGCGCGACTTAAACCGTAAGATAGCTTTTGAATGCGTGCAGTGATTTTATCGAACTTTACGCTTTCTCTTTTTCCGTTTCTTTTAATGACGTGCATAACGAGTATTTTTTAGTTGGTAATTTTTATATCGTTTTTAGTAAGTATCGTTTTTAAAAATCCTCTTCAAGCGAGAATGACTGCGTTTCTTTTGTGCCTGCCATTACGCCTGCTTTTTGATAATCGCCCACTCGTTTTTCGAAGAAGTTGGTTTTACCTTGCAGCGAAATCATCTCCATAAAATCAAACGGGTTAGTAGCATTAAACATTTTATCGTAACCCAATTCTCCTAACCAACGGTCGGCAACAAACTCAATGTATTGCTGCATCAGCTTCGCATTCATACCAATTAAATCAACCGGCAAGGCTTCGGTAATAAATTCTTTTTCAATCTGCACCGCATCGCTGATAATAGCATACACTTCGTCCTGCGAAAGCTTGTTGTTCAACATACTATAGAGCAAGCAGGCAAACTCGCAATGCAAACCTTCATCACGACTAATCAATTCGTTGCTGAATGTTAAGCCCGGCATCAAGCCTCTTTTCTTTAGCCAGAAAATAGAGCAAAATGAACCGCTAAAAAAAATGCCTTCCACAGCAGCAAAAGCAACGAGGCGTTCAGCAAAGTTTCCATTCTCAATCCAGCGCAATGCCCATTCCGCTTTTTTCTTTACAGCAGGTACGGTATCAATGGCATGAAACAATCTGTCTTTTTCCACCGGATCTTTTACATACGTGTCAATCAGCAAAGCATAGGTTTCAGAATGGATGTTCTCCATCATAATCTGAAAGCCATAAAAGCAACGTGCTTCAGGAAGTTGCACTTCGCTCATGAAATTTACCGCAAGGTTTTCATTTACAATTCCATCGCTTGCTGCAAAAAACGCAAGCACATGAGAGATAAAATGACGCTCGCCATCGTTCAAGCTCGCCCAATCTTTCAAGTCAGCAACTCAAATCAATTTCTTCCGCTGTCCAGAAACTGGCTTCATGCTTTTTATACATCTGCCACACATCAGGATAGTTGATGGGAAGAATCACAAAGCGATCTTTGTTTTCCTGTAATAAAATCTCATTGTCCTGCATACACAAAAGGTTTGTTTTTATAAAATGAACCGCGATAAACAGCAGAGGCGACATCTTCTTATAACAGAAATCTGTTACTTAAAAAGAGAGCCATAAGCTGAATTATTTTGGTGGTTTTTCTTATCGTTTTGCTCCGTTAGAAAAGCGGATACAAGATTACGAAGGTTGGAAATGATAGAGAAGGAATAGATAATAACGCTCTGTGGATAAGAAACTTGGGTTTGTTTAATTGAAATATAAACGATTGATTTACAGTTAATTTTTGGTTTTGTCGTAAAAGATATGCACAATCAATTGTTGATAAATTAGTTTGGCATTGTGTTAATCAATTTCATTGGTATATTTTTTCAAAACTGCGAACGTGTAGAAACTGAGGAAAATATCCAACAACAGCTTTATGCCAAAATTTTTAGGAAGTTATCCATATTACACAAAATCGTGCAAAAACAAAAATGGCTTCCGAAAAGAAGCCATTTTATATTGAAACAGATGAATAAAATTTATTGTAACACCTGCGCTAATTTTTCTTCTAAAGCTGTACCGCGTAAACTGCTGGCAATGATGTTTCCGTTAGGGTCAATCAACACATTAAACGGAATGCCATCGAAGCCATAAGCCTTTACTGCATCGCTGTCCCACATCTTCAGATCGCTCATGTGGTTCCATGCCAGGCCATCTTTGGAAATGGCGCTTTTCCAGGCTTGTTTATCATTGTCCAAAGACACACCGAGAATTGTAAAATTTTTGTTTTTGTACTTATTGTAAGCCGCTACTACATTGGGGTTTTCAGCACGACAGGGACCACACCAGCTTGCCCAAAAATCAACCAACAAATACTTGCCTTTAAAATCACTGATGCTGACGTTCTTACCATTCACATCCTGCATGGTAAGGTTAGGCGCAGGCTTGCCAGTGAGTGCGTAATTTTTAGGCTGGCTGTTGTTGGCCATCTCAGTTAGTTTTTGCTTTAAAACCTGCAAGCCTGTACTGCCTTTAAAGCGGTTAGAAGCTGAGGTTACCAACGTTACCATATCGTCAGGTGGCATCATACCTGCAGGTATTTGGCTAATGGCAAAATAAACAGCAGCCGGGCTTGGCGCTTTGTTGATATAATCTTTAATGAAAGCATTCAACGAAGTCAGTTGTTGTTGAAATGCCTGCTTGGCAGAATCGGTTGCAGCAGGAGCGCTTGCTGTCTGGTAAGCAACGCCAACCATAGAATCTTTTTTCACATAGTTGTCCATAAAGCTGTAAATGCTTTTGGTAGCAGCCGAATTTTGAATGTCGGGATGACGAAAATTAACCGAATCCATATTGATGGTAATATCATCGTTGTCATTAACAAAAATTGCCTGCGGACCCGTGAGGACGCCAACGATGTACAAGCCTTCTTCCTTGCCAATGGTATGCAGTTTATATGAGCCATCATCGCCGAGTGTGGCAGAGTCAACAATTTGCAATTGCGTGCCTTCAAACGGGAATTGTTGCAGATATACCAATTGTTTTTTTACACCTTTTATTTTACCACTTACTTCAAACTGTCCATTGCTGTTTTTTTGTTTGCAGGCGAGTAGTGAAAACACAATTATGCCTGCTAATAAAATTGTTTTATTCATGTTTTTTTTGTTCGAATTTTTTATAATTTCTATTTAGAAGTGAGTTTGGTTTTACACCAATTTTTGTTGCAACAATTCAGTTACCATTTTCGGGTCGGCTTTGCCTTTACTCTTTTTCTTCACTTCACCCACAAACAAACCGATCAGGCCCTTCTTTCCCTTTTTGTATTCGCTTACTTTATCAGGCATGTTAGCAATCACTTCAGCCACCCAGCTTTCAATCTCGTTGCTATCAGTTGTTTGCAGTAAATTCAAATCGGCTGCAACCTGCGCCGGTGTTATGCTTTCGGCCCCAATCAAAACGGGTAAAATGCGCTGCGAAGCAACGGAGAAATTCACCTTGCCATCTTCCACCATTTGCAGCAAAGAAGTCAATTGCAAAGGTGATAAAGTGAACTGCGCAAATGAAATGGCTTTATCGTTTACATATTGTTTCAATGGCCCGTTTATCCAGTTGGCAGCGGCTTTGTAATGCGAGGTATGTTCTATCAGTTTTTCGTACCAATCGCTCACATCTTTCTCAGCGCAAAGCTGTGCAGCATCGTATTCGCTCAACCCAAAACCTTTGTATTTTTCCATCAACTGATAAGGCAACTGTGGTTGTTTTTCTTTTATATTTTGGATGAACGATTCGCTCAACTGAAACGGCGATAAATCGGGTTCGGGAAAGTAACGATAATCGTTCGCTTCTTCTTTATCGCGAATGGCAAATGTGGTATCGTTTGATGCGTCGAAACTGCGTGTTTGCTGAACAATTGGGTTTCCTTTTTCCAACATAAGGCTCATGCGTTCAATCTCAAATTCTATCGCTTTTTTTACATTGCGAATTGAATTCAAATTCTTCACTTCTACCTTTGTTCCCAGTTTTGTTTCGCCCTTTAAACGTACTGAAACATTGGCATCGCAACGAAGGCTGCCTTCTTCCATATTGCCATCGCAGATGCCCAGCCAGCGCACCAAACGGCGCACTTCGGTAACATATTGATACGCTTCATTCGGCACTGAACAAATCCGGCTCCGTAACAATTTCAATCAGCGGCGTTCCGGCACGGTTTAAATCAATGCAAGTGTAATTATCATCGGCATCATGAATGCTTTTACCGGCATCTTCTTCTAAATGAATGCGGTTCAACTGCACATTACGCAAGCCGTTTTCTGTTTTGATTTGCACAGTTCCGCCTTTGCAAATGGGCGTTGTGTGTTGCGAAATCTGATAGCCTTTGGGAAGATCGGGATAGAAATAATTTTTGCGTGCAAAATAGTTGTAGCGTTCTATTGTGCAGTTGCAGGCAAGCCCCATTTTAATGGCATACTCAACTGCTTTTTTGTTTGTTTTTGGCAATGTTCCGGGGTGGCCCAAAGTTATGGGACTCACCTGCGTGTTGGGAGGCGCACCAAACGCTGTGCTATCGCCGCAGAACAACTTGCTGACAGTGGCTAACTGCGCATGAATTTCCAGGCCTATTACCGCTTCGTATTTATCAAATGGGTTCATCAATCAATACATGATAAAGGGCGTAAAGGTATTGATTGCAGCAGGAATATAACTCTGATTAACTATTTTTTGCGATGAAACCAAAAGCAGCAACTGTTATATGCAACTTTAAAAGTTAGACGTGGTAACCACCACCTGCGGACCCGGCGCCAATATATTGACATCATCTTCAGCTGTGATAAAAATGCGCTTTGGTTTTCTGGATGATGTTGCATTGAGTGAGGCTGTATAGCCACGTTTTAAAAAGCTGCGCGAGGTTGCCAACTGCCCTATATTGAACACGCCGTTGCCTGCTTCATTCCAAACAACGTATGCTTTTTTAGCTGGTATCAGGTTATCGGGCGGCGTTAAATCTCTTATATACACGTTGATTGAGTAGTTGTTGTTTTGGTCTTTTTTTACTTTTACTCTACCGTTTGCAGATGGCACTACAACCGATTTTTCAAACGCTCTTTTATGCGAGCAGGAAGCAAACAATAACGCTGCGATAAAAAGAATGGAAAGACTTGAGGCAAAAAAAGCAGAATGTTTCATGGTTTTGTTTTTACATTGATTGTAATATTCGTGGCGATAAATTTACAACAATCTTGTCGCGACAATATGAAAACATTTTGGTATGGATGTAAAAGAATAGCAGCAGTTGTTTTGTTGTTTCTCTTCTTTACAATAAAAACAAAACAACACTACTATATAAATTGCCGATTTTAAAAGACAGTTTAGTGTTTTATTCAGTGAAATTAAAATCGTTCGCGTCAGCCAATAGCAAGCTTTTTAACTGTAGATTGATCAAAAACAAGTGATGCGGTTGATTGATAAATCATATTGCTTTTTTGTGGCGGATGATTTGGCACGATATATAGTATTTTAATTATTGATAAAACAACAGATGGTGAGAAAGCTTTTTATAGTTGATGATGATTACGATATACTGTTATCGCTCAGTATCTGGTTCAAGAAAATGGGCTACGAAGTAGATACATTTGAAAATGGGCGAAACTTGTTTGCCGCTTTACAGCAAACGGTTCCCGATTTGATTTTGCTCGATATTAATCTGCAGGGCGAAGATGGCAGAGACGTATGTAAACAAATAAAAACAAACGTCGCTTCTAATTGTCCTGTTATTTTGTTTTCAGCCAATTATCCTGCCCTGGAAGGTTATAGCGAACGGTATGCAGATGGCATTTTGCACAAGCCTTTCGATTTGCAGGAAGTCTTGCAAATGGTGAAGTCGCACCTGCCTTCTGAGCACAACGGAAAAATTGCGTAAAAACAAACCCCGCTTCCTCACTCTTGAATCTTATTATTTCTTGTCTCTTGTACCTTGTTTTTTGTTTCTTTTCCGCTGGTATTGTTTTTGAAACTTCAACACAAACATTTTTATGAGCACATACAGAGTTTTATTCGATAGCAAAAAGCTGGTTTCTGTTACCCGCACCCAACAAGATACGCCAGCCAACGATACATTTTTGGAAGAAACCACCGGCGAAACAATATGGGCAACCCTTGAAGCCGAAACCGATGAAGAAGCGCAGGAGAAAGCAGAGCGTTTGGAAACCGAATTGCAAACACGGCAAACGAAAGAAACCATCCGGCAAAAAGAAAATTCTCAGTAAAAGAAAAGGGTTGTTTTTCATACAAAACCAAAGGCCGTCTTTAGCAGGATGGCTTTTTGTTTTGTCTCAATTCTTCAACTCAACGAAAAAAAGCAATACTAAAACTTGCTAAGCAAAATGTAACAGAACTAAAATACTTAATCGAACTTAGCATTGCTTTTCAGGTTCCTCAATGCTTCCTTCATGAACTCTTCCACCGTTTTAATTGTTGGCGCAAGCGTCGCAGGTTTGGCTTGTGCGGCTGCCTTGCAGAAGTGCGGCATTGATTATATCATCATTGAAAAAGAAGCGCAGATTGCAACGCCATGGCGCAACCATTACGAGCGATTGCACTTGCACACCGATAAAGGATTGTCTTCATTGCCTTATAAAAAATGGGATAATAAAACGCCGCTTTATCCATCGCGCCGGCAAGTGATTGATTATTTAGAAAACTATCGTGATGAATTTGACATTCAACCTCATTTCAACACAGAAGCAATATCTATACAAAAACAAAACGAAAGCTGGATTACAACAACCACCATCAACATACATTTCAATCAAAATATATTATCATCGCAACAGGTGCATTTAATAAACCAAAATTGTTTTATTGCACAGGGCTTGACACCTTTCCGGGAACGGTCATTCACAGCAGTAAATACCGCACAGGAAAGATCTATCAAAAACAAAATGTGCTGGTAGTTGGCTTTGGCAATTCGGCTGCCGAAATTGCACTTGATTTGTATGAGCAAGGCGCTCATCCTTCGCTTTCTGTTCGCTCTGCTGTAAACATTATTCCGCGCGATTTAGCAGGCATTCCTATTCTTCGTTTCAGTTTGTTTTTGTCGAAATTTTCGCCTCTTCATGGCAGATGCAATTGTGAGCCGTTTTGATGCGATTAAAATGGGGCAATATTGAAAAGCTGGGTTTGAAAAAAATAAGGTATGGTGTGTTTGCGCAAATTGAAAAATACGGCTCAATTCCAGTGATTGATGTGGGCACGCTTCAACAGATCAAAGAAGAGCACATCGCTGTTTTTGATGACATTGATTTTGTGCAAAACCAAACGGTTCATTTTAAAAGCGGAAAAGAGAAAGAATTTGATGCAATCGTTGCTGCTGTTGGTTTTGAACGAAATGATACAGCTATTCTTGCTGTTGATGCCAATCGTTTTTTGGACGCAAGATTGAGCATTAAGGAGCAACGTCATTTTGGTAAAGATGGTTTGTACTTTTGCGGTTTTCATATCAGCCCAACCGGCTTGATTCGGGAGATTTCTTTTGAAGCAAAAAAGATTGCTAAAGACATTGCAAAAAGCAGTAAAGCGTAATGAAATATGTGGCATACAATCAACCACAAATTGTTGATTTAGGATTGATGATTTGTGATTGATGAAAACCTTGCCGGCAAAGGATTGTAGTAATTATTTCATCAGAAAAAAATGGGCAAAAACAAAAGCCACTCAAATTTGAATGGCTTTTGTTTTTATACAAATTTTTATTTGTCCATTTATTTCTCCGGCAGCAATATTGCCTCCAATACATTCTTGTTATTAAACAATTGATTGGCTGTTGCTTTTATGTCGGCAACCGTAATGGCATTTACTAATTTTTCATAATTGAAAAGGCGTTGTGCTGCATCATTATTAAAATAAATGCCTTGCAGTTTGCTGCTCCAGTAACCGTTTTCTTTCACGCTTACTTTATGTTGTTCCAGCCAGGTTTTTTTCACCTTATCTAAGTTTACTTGCGACGGACCAAATTGCTTGATGCTGTCTATTTCCATTTGTGCTGCTTTCAGAACGGTATCAACATGCTCAGGACCAGTAGGCAATTGCATTACAAACGAATAACTGTTGTACGGATATTTTTGCAAGCCGCCATAAATGCCGCCGCCATAAATGGCACTCATTTTTTCGCGGATGTCTTCAGTGATTTTAATGTTTAAAATTTCGGTAAGAGCAGCGGTTTTTAAATCTAAATCTTCGCTGTAAGCTACGTCGCCCGAATATACATTTATAATTAAGCTTTTGGGTTCGGTGCCTTTTCTAAAGGTAAACTTTTCATCCCCTTTTGTTGGGCGCAAACCATTGTCTTTAAACATGGCAGGTTTTTTTGTAGAAGGCAGGCTGCCGATGTACTTTGCCAGTAACGGCTTCATTTTTACCGTGTCAATATTTCCTACAAAAATGAACGTAAAATCCTGCGCATCACCCAATTGTTCTTTGTAGATGGAAAGCATTCTGTCGAGGTTCGTTTTATCAAAATCAGAAGCCGTCGGCACTGCAATAGGAGCCAACGGATTGTTGGCATAACGCACTTTTATAAACGTATCAACAAAAGCTGTTTGCGGATCCTGCAAAGCAAATTGTGTAGCCGATTTTTGTTTTTCTTTCCACGCAGTAAACAATGCTTCGTCCTTGCGCGGCGAAGTGGCAAACAGGTAAACCAATTGCAGCAAGGTTTCAAAATCTTTCACACTGCTGCCGCCGCTGATGCCGGAGTTTATCCTTCCAATGCTTGGTGAAGCAGAAGCGGTTTTGCCTGATAAAACTTTAGATAAATCGGTGGGCGAAAAATCGCCGATTCCCATCTGCTGAACAACACTTGCTGCGAAAGTGGCATTTTGTTTATCTGCCGCACCATACAACGATTGTCCGCCTTTGCGGAAAGATGTCATTACAATTTCGTCGTCTTTAAATGTGGTGGGCTTTAATATTACTTTGGCGCCGTTGGTGTATGTAATTTCGGTAACACCCAATTCACTATTTTTTTTCTCGCTTGCTATCTTGCCTGCAACAGGTGTTGTTTTCATCAGTTGTGCAGCCACCGTTTTTTCTTCATAAGGTTTTACGGTACTGTTCAGAACGGTTTTAGCCAACGCGAGTAATTGCGTACTGTCGGGCAGTTTAAAATTGCCATTGGCAGGGCCTTGCAAGCTCACAAAAATGTTTTCATTGCTTTTTAATGAATCAGCCAGCGAATTCACTTCTTTAAGTGTGATGCCAGGCAGCAATTGTTTGTAATAATTATATTCAGCCGCAATACCGGGCGAAGGTTCTGCCGTTAAAAATAAACGGATGTATTCGGCTGCTAACTGACCTGATTCGGTTTTAGCGCGATTGTTATACAATTGCTCAATGGCTGCCATCTGGTCTTTCTTAGCGCGTTCTAATTCGGTTTCGGTAAAGCCGTATTCTTTCGCACGTTCTACTTCCGTCATCATGGCTGTTAATGCAGTATCAGGACCTTGTCCGCCTGCCACTGCAAAAGCATTGAAGCTTTCGTAATTGCGTGCTTCGCTGCCATAGCCCGCGGCAGCATACAGGTAGGGAGGATGACTGCTATGCGACAAGTCGGTAAGCCGCTGGTTAAGGAGTGAAGTGAAAAGGTTTTTTATCAAATCATCGCGATAGTCGCGCAGTGTAATTTCCTGTTTTTCTTTTCTGATGGGATACTGAACCTGTACAATGTAATTGGTGGCTTCTTTATCGGTAACTACCATTGCACGGCTTACTTGTCTTGCCGGAACTGAAGCATAAAAACGCTCTTTTTCAGCCGCCGGATTTTTCAATCCGCCAAAGTATTCTTTTACCAGTTGTTCGGTTTTGTTTACATCAACATCGCCTACAATAATGACTGCCTGCAAATCGGGGCGATACCAGGTTTTGTAAAAACGAATCAGGTTAGAATCGGGAGTACTTCTTACAATGCTGTCAATGCCAATGGGGATGCGGTCTGCATAACGTGAACCTTCGTACTGCACCGGATACAGTTTGCGAAACATGCGGTCTTCGGCGCCTTTGCCTAACCGCGCTTCTTCCAGCACCACAGGTCGCTCACTGCTTATTTGTGCAGGATCAAATGTTAAACCCGAAGCCCAATCTTCCAACACAGATAAGCCTTTGCGAAGGTTGCCTGTATCACTTAACGGAATAGGCAAAATATAAACAGTTTCATCGAAGCCGGTATAAGCATTCAAATCTGCACCAAACTGAACGCCCATTTTTTGTAAAAAATCTACCAAATCATTCTTGGCAAAATGTGTGGTTCCATTAAACGCCATGTGTTCGGTTAAATGTGCCAAACCCTGTTGGTTTTCTTCTTCTAAAATAGAGCCTGCATTCTCTACCAAACGCAGTTCTGCTTTGTTTTCGGGCGTTTTATTATGGCGGATAATATAGGTTAATCCGTTAGCTAACCTGCCCATTCTCACACTGGTATCAAGCGGTAACTTTTCATCTAAATTTTGTGCGTTTGTTTTTGTGCAAAACAAAAGGAGCAACATCGCAAACGCAAGGGTATAAAGCTTTGTAGGCATCGTAGTAAAAAAGTTTAGGCGCAAATGTATTGGAAACAAAAGTTGTTTGGCAGTGATAAATGATAAAAGTAATGTGAAGGATGAAATGGTGTCTTACATTTCTTAAGTGCCCGGCGCCTACATTTAAGATATTTGCCGAATGCGGATATTCCATGTTCCGTTACGATGAAACGAGGACTTATTAGTATTACAACTTACGATGTTATACCACGTCTGCTCTGCTTGCGGCCATACTTTGCTATCTACATACCCTTCGTCATCGCACTTATTGTTTGCTATAAATTATCATCAACAAATACTTTGCAATAGGCTTTAATTTGTTGGCGAACTTGCCTGAATTGCGCTTTGATTTCTTCTTCTGTTCCTGTTGCTTTTGCCGGATCTTGAAAGTTTTGGTGAAACTTTTTTGCTTTTGTTGGAAAGAAGGGACAACGCTCTTTCGCATTGTCGCAAACGGTGATTACATAATCAAAATCAATGTTGCGATATTCATCAATATTATTGGATGTATGATGCGAAATATCAACTCCGTCTTCCTTCATTGTTTCGATGGCTCTTCTGTTAACGCCGTGTGTTTCTATGCCTGCGCTATACACTTCTGCTTTATCACCTGCAAAGTGTTGTAAATAACCTTCAGCGATCTGACTTCTGCAACTATTTCCTGTGCAAAGCACCAAAATTTTTTTCATATTTAAACTCCTTTTCTAAGCATGTCAGCGTATTCATTTGGCAAAGGACTGTCTTCAATAGCTTTTGCTGCTTTTTCTATATCATATTCAAATCTTATATACTCTACCTGCACTGCATCTTTGTTTCTTATGCTGCTATCAGCATTGATAGTAAGCATTACATAACAACCTTTTGAATTGCCATCTTTTGGTTTACCTACTGAACCAATGTTGACAGCATGACGGTAATGAAGATTTTCTTCTGGTTCTGTCGGCAGTATTCTATGATAGGGTTTGTGAGTATGTCCAAAACACATTATATCTGCATCTGCCCCTTCCATTATTCTTATCAGGCTCCTTTCATCCCTATCTTCAAATAAATACTCATTGATCTTTCTTGGACTACCGTGTACTAACAATAAGTTGAGCTTGTCGTTATTCAACTGAAACTCAACTTTAATGTGTGCTGGTAAGGTTCTTAAATAATTCCGTTCTTCTGGCTTTACTAAAGAGTTTGTGAAGCTAATGGAGATTTTGCCCATGTCTTTTTCAGGCTCGGTTTTGTAAGCACAACCACATTCATCACTCATTAAACCAATACCCTGGTCGTAGTTACCCGCTATGGTTGGAATGCCCCTTCTTCTTATTTCGTTGATTACTTCGTTGGGCCAGATATTGTAACCTACCAAATCACCAAGGCAATAAATAGCATCCGGATTTTGTTCTTCAATGCTTCTAAAACAGGCTTCCAGCGCGGGAAGGTTTGCATGTATATCGCTGAACAATGCAATTCTCATAAAAAAGGTTTTAAGCGTTTTGTAATTGCTGCCCTGTGTAGTATTTTCTTCTGAACCAAAAAGCCACATTGACTAAAGCAATGAGTGCCGGAACTTCTACCAATGGTCCTATTACTCCGGCAAAAGCTTGTCCGCTGTTGATACCAAATACACCGATTGCTACTGCAATGGCTAATTCAAAATTGTTACCTGCTGCTGTGAAAGCTATTGATGCATTGGTTGAATAATCTGCTCCCATTTTTCTGCCTATGAAGAAACTTACCATAAACATAATGGCAAAGTAGATGACTAATGGAATGGCTATTCTTACCACATCAAAAGGTATCTGAACAATCAATTTACCTTTAAGGCTAAACATTACAACGATGGTAAAGAGTAAGGCTATTAATGTTATTGGTGAAATAATTGGAATGAATCTGTTTTGATACCAATCTTCACCTTTTGCTTTTCTTAGAATTAAACGGGTCAACACACCTGCTGCGAAAGGAAGGCCTAAATAAATGGCAACGCTTTTTGCAATTTGGATTATCGTAATATTCACTTCTGATCCTTTTATACCAAAGTAAGGTGGAAGTATTGTAACAAATAGATAAGCATAAACGCTGTAAAGCAATACCTGGAAGATACTGTTTAAAGCCACTAAACCTGCTGCATATTCACGGCTGCCTTCTGCAAGCTCATTCCATACAACAACCATTGCAATGCAACGAGCTAAGCCAATTAAAATAAGCCCTACCATGTATTCAGGATAGTCGTGTAAAAACAAGATGGCAAGGATGAACATCAGGATCGGACCTATCACCCAATTCAGGAATAATGACATTCCTAAGACCATTGTATTCTTAAATACCTCTTTCAACTTCTCGTATCTCACTTTTGCAAAAGGTGGATACATCATAAGTATTAAACCGAGTGCTAAAGGAATGTTTGTAGTTCCTGTTGAAAAGTAATTGATGAAGGTTGAAGACGATGGAAAGAAGTAGCCTATAGCTACTCCTATAGCCATTGCTAAAAATATCCATAAGGTTAAATACCTGTCTAAGAAACTTAACTTCTTTCGTTCGTTAGCCGGAGCACAGTTGTTTACTGACATTTTGTTTTTATGCTAATTCTTAGAATGCTTGTTGTTATTGTATTTTCTTTTGCATTACGATTGCGCTAACCGGACAGACATGGCCGAATTCTGATGAAGCTTTCAGTACCTCCGGCACTTCTGTTCTTGTTATTTTTTGGTAGCCTTTTCGTTCAAAATATTGTGGTGCAGTTTCGGTAAGTAAGTACATACAATGAACTCCTTTGGTTAAGGCGTACTGTTCTAACTGTTCGATTAATAGCGACGCTATATGCTGGTTTCGATACGCTCTATCTACTACCAATGAACGTAGTAAACCACAACTGCCATAAAGCTCCAAGCCAATATTACCGATAACTGTATTTTCATCACGCGCGACAAAAAAGTTTTCCAACGAAGCAGGTAAATCATCGACAGGCAACTTTTCTGTTTGCAAAAGCCGAACAACGTCTTGCCTGATCGCATCATTTGCCTGTTTGATTATCGGATGGATTGTATTCATGTTAGATCATTAATTTAATTGCAGCAATCGGTGCCGCAGCAGGATTTAGATTTTTCTGCATAAACGGTAATGCTAAAAATGCCTGTTCGATTGCTTAAAGTTTTGAATTTGGTAAATTCTTCCTCATTCAAATACTGTTTTAAAATATCGTCAGGAATATGAATTGGCTTTGTCCTTTTGCACTGTGTTACGTTAGTAAAGCCATTGGTTTTGATTAATTCAAGTATACATTTCTTTCTGAATCGCTCCGCTACACAACCGGCATACATTTCAGCGCTTCTTTGCGTCCTTTTGGTAAGTTTACCTTCTAATACAATATCGGAAATACTGAAAAGTGCCCGCCCGGCTTTAGTACACGATATATTTCTTTAATAACTCCATCTTTGTTGGGCACAAGATTTAATACACAGTTGCTTACAATCACGTCGGCTGCATTTGCCGTTACCGGCATTTTTTCAATATCGCCTTGTCGAAACTCTACATTGTAATAAGCCTCGTTTTTCTGCATTGGCTCTTGCTTTTTCAATCATGGCAGGCGTAAAGTCAATGCCGATAACTTTACCATCTTCTCCTGTTTCGGCTCTTGCAATAAAGCAGTCGTTGCCTGCTCCACTTCCCAAATCAATTACAGTATTTCCTTTTTTTATTCTGGCAAATTGCGTTGGCAAACCGCAGCCCAAACCCAAATCTGCATCAGGGTTATAACCTTCTATATTGCTGTAATCATCTGTCATGATATTATACACTTCAGTTGAACAGCAGCCAGAGCCGCAACAGGACGATTGATTGGTTTCTTTGTCTTGCAAAGCGATTTCGCTGTATTTCTTTCTAACAATGTCTTTGAGGTTTTCTGAATTTTCCATTTCCATTTGTTTATGATTAACAACAATTGTTTTTCTTTTCGAGTTTCACGGCTATGGCTGAAAAATAATTTTGCAGCTTCGCGATTGCTTTCTCATTTATGCAATAACAAACACTATTGCCTTCAACGTTTCCCTTTATTAATCCTGCATTTTTAAGTTCCTTCAAATGTTGCGAAATGGTCGGTTGTGCAAGGGGTAACTCATTTACAATATCGCCACAAATACAAGTACCAACTTTTATGAGATATTCAATGATGGCAATTCTCGCAGGATGGCCCAGGGCTTTGGTTAATGTTGCAATCGCGTTTTGTTTATCTGTAAAGTGTTCTGTTTTTGTAGCTCCCATATTTAAATTTAATATTGCAATATTACGATAAAGATGACAAAAACAAATTTTCCTGTCAAAGTTCTTGGAGTGGCAGATAAAACGGAGTGATTGAATGAGGTGCTTTGAAGTTACAAGTGGTTAGGTAGTGCTCTGAAGTGTATGATTAGAGTTTCTATTTGCTATCAGTACCTGCCAGGCGTTCGGCTAACGTTCCGTCAGGAACGGCAGGGGGGTAGAAAATAAGGCAAAACCAAACATGGCTCCGTGCCGTCAGGAACGATACAATACAACTCCCAAAGAGTATCGTTCCTGACGGAACATTTGGAAACCAGTTGTGCGGAAGCACCGAATAATGAAAGAACTACCCTCATACATGTAAGAGCACAACGAGTGGTTAAATAGGGTTGAAATTATGTTACAGTAAAAGAAAGCTACTGCTCTTTCGTTTTTTGCAGTAAATACTGATAGATAGCAATTTGTGAACGCACTTTTTTATTCGGATTACCATCTACATATTCATTGCGCAAGCCATCGTTCAGGTTGCGGGCTTTTACGTTATCGCTCAACTGAATGTTGATGATGTCTCTTATTTCGTGCCGGATGTGTTTATCAAAAATCGGAACAGCAACTTCTACGCGGTGATCTAAATTTCTTACCATCCAGTCGGCAGAAGAAATATACATTTTTTCTTTGCCACCATTGCCAAACCAATACAACCGGGAGTGCTCTAAATATTGGTCAACAATGCTGATTGCCGTAATGTGATATTTCGATTTTGCTGTATCGAAAGAAGCAGAAAAAATACCACGTACAATGCAGTTTACCGTAACACCTGCATCTACAGCATCGTACAATTTGGTGATTAATTTTTCATCACTCAACGAATTTAATTTTAAAGTGATGAAGCTTTTCTTTTTTGTTTTTGCCAGTTTTATTTCACGTTCCATCATGCTCATCATTTGCTTGCGAATGCTTACCGGCGCGGTGAGCAGGGTTTTGCAGGCAGTGAGAGGAGCCATCGTTTTGGGATTTTCGAGAAAGCGAAACACGCGGTTGATGTCAGCCATGATGGCTTTGTTGGAAGTAAGCAAACAAAAATCAACATACACCAATGATGTTCTTTCGTTTAAGTTGCCGGTGCTTACAAAACCATATTCTTTGCTGCCTTTGCCATCGCGTTTTTTTATCACACAAATTTTTGCATGAACCTTCATGTTTTCCAGCCCTACCAACACTTTCACGCCTTCATCTTCCAGCCGTATTTTCCATTCTAAATTGGCTTCTTCGTTAAAGCGCGCACGCAGTTCCAGCACAACGGTTACTTGTTTTCCGTTGCGTGCTGCATTGATGAGTGCATTTACAATAGTTGAATTTTCGGCAAGCCGATAGGCTGTTATTTTAATTGAAATCACATCGGGTTCTATTGCCGCTTCGCGAAGCAAATCAACAATGGCATTGAAAGAATGATACGGAAAATACAGCATCACATCCTGTTGCTGAATGACATCAGTTACGCGACTGCTTTGCTGAAAAGCCGGATGTACAAACGGCTGAATGCGAACACTGCTTCGTGCCGGAAATACATCGGGGAAATCCATAAAATGCCTGAAGTTATGAATGCGCCCGCCCGGAATAATGTTATCGCGCTTGGTAAGATGCAACCGTTGAATGAGATACTCGAGCAAGCCGCTGTCCATTTCTTTATCGTACACAAAACGGGTTGGTTTTCCTTTGCGCCGGTTGCGGATGCCTTTCTCAATTTTTTGCACAAAAGAAGAAGATAAATCGGTGTCTAAATCTATCTCGGCATCTTTAGTGATTTTAAAAATGTGCGCATCGTAATGTTCATAATTAAAGTAAGAAAAGATATACGGCAAGTTGAAACGAATCACATCTTCGAGAAGAATAATGTATTTTTTTCCGCCTTTGGAAGGCAGTAAAACAAAACGTCCCAGCACACGCGAAGGCACTTCTATCAAAGCGTATTTTGTAGTATAAGCCGAAGCCGTATTGCTCATCACTACGCCAAGATAAATGCTCTTTTCACGCAGATAAGGCATTTGCGGAACATCCTCAATCAAAAGCGGAATGATGTTGGAACGAACTTTTTCAACAAAGTATTTTCTTACCCATTCTTTTTGGTCATCTTCCAAATGCTTTTCATCAACCAAAAAAATATTTTGTTCCTGCATCTCAATGTTGATGCCTTTCCAGATTCTATCAAACTCACTTTGTTGTTTCAACACCGTAAGTTGTATTTCGTCCAGCACTTCCTGCGGGTTGTTCTCCATGTGCATGTTCTGCTTTTTGTTGCCAAATTCAACCATACGTTTTAAGGTGGCAACACGCACGCGGAAAAACTCATCAAGGTTGTTGGAAAAAATACCCAAAAAACGAATCCTGTCTTTTAAAAATACTGTTTTATCGGCCGCCTCCTGCAACACTCTTGCATTAAAGGCAAGCCAGCTAACATCGCGCGGAACAAATTTTTTTTTCATAGCATCAGTTTACGAAAACATTCTTAGCAAATATGATGAAAAGTCGGGGAAGTGCGTAAAGTCGCGAAGGCCGAAAGAAGTAAGCAAGAAAAAATGAGTAAAAACAAAAGACCATAATCAAGGCTTTTTTATTCCCGACTTTCCGACTTCCTCTCCACATTTCCGGTTTTTGTCGCAACATTTGTTTTTGCAATGGCAAGGATTTTATTTTTACACAATGGCTATCACCTGGTACAAAAGAAAATGGGTAATTGTATTGCTTCACCTTTCTGTGTGGACACTGCTTTTCCTGTTTCCCATTCTGCTTCAGAAATCGGTACAGAATGCGAAAGGCGGCGCACATAAAGACGATAACAGCAATCTCTTTTTTTATTTATCTGTTTTTACAAATTTAATATGGATGGCTTTCTTTTATTTCAACGTCTTTGTATTGATGCCTAAACTGTTTTACAAAAAAAGATGGTTGTTATATATCCTCATCCAGCTAATCATGCTCACATCACTGGCTTTGTTTCATTGGTTTTTTCTTGCTTTTGTCGGGCAGCATCCTTTTAGTTTTACTGGTTTTTTATTATTCAATACATTTCCTTTTGTATTCATTCTTGCATGCAGCACCGCTTATCGGGTAATTCAGGACAGAATACAGTCGGAACAATTACAACAAGCCCGCGAAACCGAAACATTAAAAACAGAGTTGTCGTTTCTGCGCTCGCAGGTGAACCCGCATTTTATGTTTAATGTGCTGAACAACATGGTGGCACTCGCACGAAAAAAATCTGACTTGCTGGAACCTTCGCTGATACAGCTTTCATCGTTGTTGCGCTATATGTTATACGAAACCGATGAAGACAAAGTGCCGCTGCAAAAAGAAGTAGATTATCTGAACAGTTATATTGATTTGCAAAAGCAACGCTACGGAAAAAAATTAGTGGTAAAAACAAACGTTGAAATATGCGATAACAACTATGAAATAGAACCGATGTTGCTGATTCCATTTGTTGAAAATGCGTTTAAGCATGGCACAGGAATGATAGAAGAACCCACCATTATTGTTGAGTTAAAAGCTTGTAACAATCAAGTTCATTTTTCTGTGCAAAACAAAATCAGTTCTTCGCCTATTGAAGAAATAAAAGATAAAACTTCGGGCATTGGATTAACCAACGTAAAGCGACGTTTGAATTTGTTGTATGGCAATCGTCATACCTTAGATATTAAAAAAGAAAATGGCTGGTTTGTAACTTCACTTCAATTAAACTTACCATAATGCTACGCTGCCTTGCTATAGATGATGAACCACTTGCGCTGGAACTGCTGGAAGACAACATCAGTAAAGTGCCGTATTTGCAATTGGTGGCTTCCTGTTCAAATCCTTTAGAAGCCATGAAAGTGTTGCAACAGGAGCCGGTTGATTTAATTTTTTTAGACATTCAAATGCCTGGCTTAACCGGCTTGCAGTTTATTCAAAGTCTTGCGCAAAAGCCAATGTTTATCCTCATTACAGCGTATGAAAAATATGCGCTCGACAGTTATAGTTTGGATGTAATTGATTACCTCGTAAAGCCTGTTTCTCTTGACAGATTTATAAAAGCCAGCAACAAAGCATGGGAACTTTTTGGGTTAAAAACAAAAGGTGCTAATTCAACAAAAGAAGCCGCAACCGACTTCTTGTTTGTTCCTGTTGAATATAGTTTGGTGAAGGTTGTTACTTCTAACATTGTTTGGATTGAAGGATTGAAAGATTACATTAAAATCCATCTTCACGATACTTCAAAATCCATCGTTACACGCATGAACATGAAAGCGATGGAAGATGAGTTGCCCAATTCCAGATTCATTCGCATTCATAAGTCGTACATCGTTTCTATTGACTACATTACTGCTGTGCGTAAGAGCAGTATTTTTTTGGGCGATTTAGAACTTCCGGTTGGCGAAAATTATCGCGATGCGGTATCTACGCTTACAGGAAAATAAAGTTCCCGCAGATAACGCTGATTTTCGCAGATTTTTATTTTCTTTCTGCGTTTATCTGCGCCATCTGCGGGACAATATTCAAAGTGAAATATCACTACAATTGTTGATAAGATATCTCCTCAAATCATTTAATAAACCGAATGTTCAATGGGTATTTATACAACTTACCTTCATTGGCTCGTAAGGTGGCAACAATTACCAGCACCAGCGCAATGATAGCAATAATCCAAATGAGAAAAATGCCGATGATGGTAATAAACAATCCGAAGATGACGATGTACAAGGTAATTTGAAAATTCAGCGATTCTTTGGCGTGGGCAGCGATAAATAAAGATTCATCTTTTTTTATCAGATAAATAATAAGCGGAGCCAAAAAACCAACACCAGGAATCAATGTTAAAACATGCGATAACAAAGCCATTGTTTTTTCATCAGAGGTAGGGGCGAGGAGCGGCGTTTCTTCGGTGCCGAGAAGGGAGTTTTGTTGTGCCATATTCGTTTTGATTAGAAATCAAATATAAATGAAATTATAGTTACATTCTTTCCGGCACTTCAATGCCTAACAGATGCATTCCGGTTTTAATAACCGTTGCTGTTAGGAAACAGATTTGCAAACGCAATATTTTCTTTTGTTCCGTTTCTGCCCCGTTTACTGAATGTTCTGTATAAAATGAATTAAACCTTTTGCAAAGATTAAAAACATACACACCAATTTTTGATGGATCGTATTCCCTGCCTGCTTCTTCAATGATGCTTTCAAATTGTTCAAGCAACACAATCATTTCTTTTTCTAATGGAAGTAAAGATGCGTTGGGCAAAGAAGTATCAACAACCGCATTGTTCTTTCTTAGAATACTTTTGATTCTTGCATGAGTATATTGAATAAACGGACCCGTGAAACCATGAAAATCTATGCTTTCTTCCGGGTTAAAAACCATGCGCTTTTTCGGATCAACACGAAGAATAAAAAACTTTAAAGCACCTAAGCCGATTGTGTTATAAAGCTCTTTTAATTCGACTGGTGTGAAGTCTTCCACCTTGCCAAGTTCTTCCGTTTTTTGTTTTGCTATATTTATCATTTCATCAATCAAATCATCAGCATCTACCACAGTTCCTTCGCGGCTTTTCATTTTGCCGGTTGGCAGTTCCACCATGCCATAACTCAAATGATGAATGCCATCCGCGGAAGGCAGCCCCAACTTTTCGCAAATCAGTTTCAATACTTTAAAATGATAATTCTGTTCGTCGCCCACAACATAAATGCTTTGTTTCATTCCCCATTCTTCCTCTTTTTGCTCGGCAAGCCCAATGTCCTGCGTTATGTAAACAGAGGTTCCATCTTTACGCTGCACCACTTTTTCATCCAAACCGTCCTTCGTTAAATCAACCCAAACGCTGCCATCTTCTTTTTTATAAAACACACTTTTTTGCAAGCCTTCTTCTACTAAGTTTTTGCCCAATAAGTAAGTGTTGCTTTCATAATAAATTTTATCAAAACGGCTTCCTATTTTGCGGTACGTTTCATCAAAACCTTTGTACACCCAGTTGTTCATTTTTTGCCAAAGTTCAATTACTTCAGGCTTGCCCGCCTCCCAGTCAACCAGCATTTGCCGGGCTTCTTCCATAATAGGTGCTTCCCTTTCGGCTTCCTCTTTGGTTTTGCCACTTTTTATCAGATGTTCTGTTTCTTTTTTATATTCATCATTAAACTTCACATAATAATCGCCCACCAAATGATCGCCTTTGATGCCGGTGTTTTCCGGCGTTGCGCCATTGCCAAAGCGAAGCCAAGCAATCATGCTTTTACAAATGTGAATGCCCCTATCATTCACTACGCAGGTTTTGATAACGTCAGTCCCTTCAGCTTCTAAAATCTGGGCAATGCTCCAGCCTAAAAAGTTGTTGCGAAGATGTCCCAAATGCAAAGGCTTGTTGGTGTTGGGCGAAGAATATTCAACCATCACCCGGTTGCCCGCCTTTTCTTTTTTCCCGTAAGAAGAATTGCTGTATTGGGAAGATAAGAATTGGAGCCAGTAAGCTTCTGAAACCGTAAGATTTAAAAAGCCTTTGATAACATTGTATCCGCTGATGAGGGAAGAATGTTGTTGCAACAAATATTCGCCAATTTCCTTTCCCAATGCATCGGGAGATTTCTTGATTGATTTTATGAACGAAAACAAAACCACTGTATAATCGCTTTCAAACTCGGGTTTGGTTTCATTGATAATAATGGCATTTTCATCAACTGTAATATTGTATAAAGAAGATAAAGCTTCGGATGCAATTTGTTTGATTTGCGAAACAACACTCATACAAAAAAATATGGGCAAAAGTAAAGCCCGATTTGTGAATGGTGAGTAGTGAGTTGTCAGTAGTGAGTGGTCAGTGGTGAGTGTGAGGTTTTCTTTTACTTTTCTTTACTCACCACTGACCACTCACAATTCACAATTCATAAATCACAATTCATAAATCACCTCTTACCTTCGCCGCTTTGTAAAAAGTATGTACGCCGTTCACAACACACTGCGCAACACCATTTTGCAAATGGTTGATTTTTTTTATCCTCCGTTTCGCAGGTTCATTCCTTTGCAAACATTTCGTTATGCGGCTTGTGGCGGCGCTAATATGGTGTTAGATATTGCTTTGTTTGCTTTGAGCTATAATTTTATTTATAAAAAAGAAGATGTTCATTTAGGTTTTTACATAATGTCCGCTCCAACGGCTTCGCTGATTACGGCTTCGTTTGTTTCTTTTTTTACGGGGTTTTATTTAAGCCGTTATGTAGTATTTCCTGAATCGGTAGTAAGAGGCAGAATCCAGATAGTGCGCTATTTTTTAATTGTGGTGATTTGTTTCTTTTTGAATTATATTTTTTTATGGTTTTTCATTCGATACCTGGGTTGGTATCCAACGCCGTCAAAAATTGTAACTACAGTATTTGTGGTAACTTTTAGTTATTTGAGCCAAACCTATTTTTCGTTTCGGATGAAGAAAAAGCCGGCAGCCTGAACCACGAAGGCGCGAAGAAACAAAGGTTCACAAAGAACAATAAAATAAAACTTTGTGTCACTTCTTTCCTTTATGCCTTGGTGGTTCAAAAACAAATCGCAAAATAAATATTAAAGTTTCCTTTTTTTCCTGTAATCTACTATCTTTGCGCTCCCAAAAAATATGGCGAAACAACCGCTGATTAAACAAGATGGTGTCATTATAGAAGCCTTGAGCAATGCGATGTTTCAGGGTGAAGCTCGAAAACGGACATGAAATATTGGCCACCATTTCAGGAAAAATGAGGATGCACTACATCAGGATTTTGCCGGGCGATAAAGTAGGGGTGGAGATGAGTCCGTACGATTTATCAAGAGGCAGAATCATTTTCAGGTATAAATAAAAGGCAGTGAGCTGTTAGCTGCGAGCTGCAAGTGAAATAAATAAGATTATGAAAGTAAGAGCATCCATTAAAAAAAGAAGTGCAGATTGCAAGATTGTGCGCAGAAAGGGAAAACTGTATGTAATCAACAAAAAGAATCCCCGCTTTAAGCAGCGCCAGGGATAGTTCTTGTAATTGAATATTGTTAATGGTTAATTGATTGTATCAATTAACAATTATAAAATTAAAAATTAAAAATAACTATGGCTCGTATTGCCGGTATTGATTTACCAAAAAACAAAAGAGGCGAAATAGGATTTACCTATATATATGGTATTGGCCGTTCAACTGCGCAATATATTTTAGATAAAGCCGGAATCGGATTATGACAAGAAAGTAAACCAATGGAATGATGAAGAGCTAAATGCTATCCGTAATATCATCACCAACGAATTTAAAGTAGAAGGTCAGCTTCGCATCGAAGTGCAGATGAACATCAAGCGTTTGCTGGATATCGCTTGTTACCGTGGTTTGCGCCATCGTAAGGGCTTGCCGGTTCGTGGTCAGCGTACCCGCACCAACAGCCGCACGCGTAAAGGAAAGCGAAAACAGTTGCCGGTAAAAAGAAAGCACCTAAGAAATAATATCATTGCATCAGGCTTTGCGGCTTGATGTTTTGTTATATCTGGATAACGCCGGATACCAGCGTAAGGCTGGCGGAGGGTTTACCAGGTCTCGCTCCATATAAGGGCGGGATTTTGTTTTATAAAAATACCTTATATAAGCAGATTACCTTAAAATTTTATGGCAAAAGCAAACAGCAAAACAGCGCAAAAGCCGCTGCAAAAAAAAGAATTGTAAAAGTAGATGCTTACGGCGATGCCCACATCAATGCAAGTTTCAACAACCTTATCATTATCTCTTACCAACAAGCAGGGCCAGGTTATTACCTGGTCATCTGCCGGTAAAATGGGCTTCAAAGGCTCTAAGAAAAACACGCCTTATGCTGCGCAGATGGCTGCTCCAGATGCAGCGAAAGTGGCATTGGATGCAGGTTTGAAAAGAGTAGATGTATATGTAAAAGGCCCGGGTGCAGGAAGAGAAGGCGCTATCCGCGCCTTGACACAAATGGAATTGAAGTAGCAATGATCAAAGACATCACTCCGCTGCCGCACAACGGCTGCCGTCCTCCGAAGAAGAGAAGAGTTTAAACAGATTTTTGATTTGTGATTGTGAGATTTTCATATTCGCAATCATAATTCATAAATCTAAAATCGTAAGATTATATTGGATTCCTGATTCATTTTAGATTTTTACCGATCGGTGTCGTCATTAAAAAATCAAAAAATAAAATAAAATGGCACGTTACACAGGTCCAAAGACCAAAATTCCCGCATATTCGGAGAGCCAATTTTAGGCAATGGTAAATGGCTGACTAAGAACAGCAATCCTCCCGGTCAGCATGGCGCAACAAAGAAGCGCAAAGCACCCGGCGAATATGCATTCCAGCTAAAAGAAAAGCAAAAGGCAAAGTACACTTACGGAGTGTTGGAAAAACAATTCCGAAAAACTTTTGAAGAAGCGTCCCGCATGAAAGGCGTAACAGGTGAAAACCTGATTAAGATTCTGGAAGCGCGTTTGGACAATACTGTGTATCGTATGGGTATTGCGCCTTCCCGCCCTGCTGCCCGCCAGTTGGTAACTCACAAGCACGTTACTGTAAATGGCGATGTCGTAAATATTCCTTCTTACCAGTTAAAGCCGGGCGATACAGTTGGCTTGAAAGAAAAAGCGTTAAACAATAGTTCTATCACCAGCCAGATTCGCGGTCAAGAAATCCGAAGTTTAACTGGCTCGACTGGAATGAAGCTGAAAATGAAAGGAACTTTTATTGCTTATCCTGAAAGAGAAAGTGTTCCTGAAAATATTAAGGAACAATTGATCGTGGAATTGTACAGTAAGTAAGAAGGCAGGCTCTATCTCCTAAAGTGAGAAAGAAAACAGCTTGCATAGTAAAGTTCTTACAGAGAAATTAGGTTCTTAAATTATAATCGCTTCAAAGTCCCTTTAAGGATGTAAGCAACTTAACAATTAATATGGCAATTTTAAATTTTCAGAAACCTGACAAAATCGTATTGCAGAAAGTAACTGATTTTGAAGCTCAGTTTGAGTTTCGTCCGTTGGAACCGGGTTATGGTGTAACCATCGGCAATGCCTTGCGCAGAGTATTGTTAAGCTCATTGGAAGGATATGCAATTGTGGGCATTAGGATTGAAGGGGTTGACCATGAATTTGCCACCATCAAAGGTGTAACAGAAGATGTTACTGAAATCATCCTTAACCTGAAACAGGTTCGTTTTAAAAAAAGGTTGACCATGATATTCAGAATGAAAAAATATCTTTACCCATTCAGAACAAAACTGAATTTACTGCAGCGAACATTGCCGAAGCTACGCAAAGCTTTCGAAATCATGAATCCTGAACTGCTGATTTGCACAATGGATGCTTCTGCCAAACTAGAATTGAATTAACCATTGGTAAAGGCCGTGGTTATGTTCCTGCAGAAGACAACAAAGTGAAGGATGCGCCGTTTGGATACATTCCCATTGATTCTATTCACACGCCATCAAGAATGTAAAATACACCATTGAAAATACCCGTGTGGAACAACGAACCGACTATGAAAAACTGATCATGGAAGTTGCTACAGATGGTACCATCCATCCGGAAGAAGCGGTGAAACAGGCATCCCGTATTCTTGATTCAGCACCTGATGATCATCACCGATGAAAACATCACTTTCGATAATAAAGAAGAGAAGAAAGAAGACGTGGTGGATGAACAAATGCTTCAGCTTCGCAAAGTATTGAAGACGCCGCTGGAAGATCTTGATCTTTCTGTTCGTGCATTCAATTGCTTAAAAGCGGCAAAGATCAATTCGCTGAGCGAACTGGTGCAATACGAACAGGAAGACCTGATGAAGTTCCGCAACTTTGGTCAGAAATCATTAGCGAAATTGAGCAGGTGCTTCATGAAAGAGGCTTGCATTTTGGTATGGATTTGCACAAGATGGGCTTAGACGATATTGATAAATAAATAGTCAATTAAAAAGTAGTAAGTAATGAGTTTACTTACTACTTTTTTTATATCAATAACAATAGTTTTTGCTTATCGCAAAAGCGTTTCCTGCAAATCCTTGACACGGTGCAGGGAATATTTTTAACCGGAATGGTTTAAAGTTTGAACCTCATTTTCAAACATTACAATCAATCTATTTTCACATTAAAACGTCATGCGTCACGGAGACAAAATCAACAACCTCGGCAGAAAGAAAGCGCACAGAGATGCGTTGCTTGCCAACCTCGGCAGTCAGTTAATTGTTCACAAACGTATTGTAACCACTTTGGCAAAAGCTAAAGTATTGCGTACCTACATTGAACCGTTACTTACTAAAACAAAAAAAGCCGACAACGAAGCGGTCATCAGCCATCAGCACAGAGTGGTGTTTTCTTATCTGCACGATAAAACGGCGGTAAAGGAACTGTTCACTGTTGTAGGTCCAAAAATAGCCAGCCGCCCCGGCGGTTATACACGCATCATAAAGCTGGGTATTCGCGTTGGTGATAATGCGGAAAAAGCAATGATTGAATTGGTTGACTTCAATGAAATTTATGGTAAGGGTGCACAGCAAGCTACCGAACCTGCACGCAGAACGCGTCGTGGTCGCGGCGGTAAAGCTGGTAGTACGAATGCTCCTGCTGCACAGCAAAGCGCTCCTGTTGCTGAACAACAGCCAACTACTGATTCGCCAATGGTAACGAACGAAACACCAAGCGGCGAGCCAACTACAGATGTAGCACCAACAGAAGAAAAAGCACCCGAATAGCTTTATTTATTCTTAAATAAAAAAGAGGCAAAACCAAACTTTGGTTTTGCCTCTTTTTTGTTTTATTGATAATTAAATTAATTGGATTTTCCAATTTCCACAAGCGCTTTGCGCAATTTCACCAACTGTTCTAATAAGCCTTCAAGCAAAGAAAGATTCAGCATGTTGGCGCCATCGCTTAAAGCACAGGCAGGATTGGGATGCGTTTCTATAAACAAACCATCTGCGCCCGTTGCAATAGCGGCTTTGGCAATGGTGCCGATCATTTGCGGGTTGCCGCCGGTTACACCGCTCACTTGATTAGGTTGTTGTAAGCTATGCGTGCAATCCATTACCACTGGCACTTTGTGTTGCTGCATAGCTGGTATATTGCGATAATCCACCACCATATCATGATAGCCAAAACTATTGCCGCGCTCGGTTAGGATCACTTTATCGTTGCCCGCTTTTTTGATTTTATCAACGGCAAACTTCATTGCTTCACCACTTACAAACTGACCTTTTTTTACGTTTACAATTTTGCCTGTTTCAGCAGCGGCAAGGAGCAAATCGGTTTGCCGACATAAGAAAGCAGGAATTTGCAGAATGTCTATATATTGAGCCGCAACAGCAGCTTCATCGTGTGCATGAATATCGGATGTGGTAGGCACACCATAAGCGTTGCCTGCTTTTTTTACAATCTCTAACGCAGCTTCATCACCAATGCCTGTGAAAGAGTTGGCGCTTGTGCGGTTGGCTTTGCGATAGCTGGCTTTAAAAACATAAGGAATCGCAAGACGTTTACAAATGCCTGAAACTTTTTCGGCAACTTCCATTACCAAATCTTCGCTTTCTACAACACAAGGTCCGGCAATGAGAAAGAAGGCATCGCTATCGTAAGATTGATTTGCAAAAATATCAACCAAAAAAGAAGGAATCATATCATCAATTTGGCCACGAACTTATAGTAAAGTTTACGGTTGTTGAAATGAGGAATGAACACTACTAAAAATGCGATAAAAACAAAAGTGAGGAAACTGACTTTTGTTTTTATTGCTTTTTACTTTTTCTGCATGGTTTTTGCCAAATGCCGCAAAATTTTTAAACAATATTACTGCAGTTGACCGAATCAAACTGAAGCATTAAAAATGAATTAAAGAAGCGTAAGATTTAAAGTGAGTTATAATGGCTTTTTAATGCAATTGCCAAAACACAAGATTTTTATCCGGCGTTCTTTAACAGGCGATGTTTTTTCTATATAGAAATTAACAATCACCATCTTTTATCAAAACATTACTAAAACTTTTGAACACCATGATGAATTTCTCTCTTTCTTTAAGCCTGATAACAAAAACAAAACACATGATTGTTGTTGCGTTAATGGCTGCTTTGCTGGGTTCGTGTAGCCAAAAGCAGGATTTTGCTGATGACATGCAAACTGCAAAAGCAGCGGCATTAAAATCGCTGACGCTGGTAGCCGGTGGCACAACAGATAATACTTCGTTGCTGCAATCGTTGATTGACAATAAGAATACAAAACCTATAAGTGTAACCGGCACTTATCTTACAAGCCAGCTTACTGTACATTCTTACGATACTATTATCATGCAAAGTGGCTTTACCATGCTGCTAAATCCTTCTGTTACAAAGCAAGCCGTACTGTATTTGCCTTCGGGAACGCATGATGTGTTTATACAAGGCGGAACTATAGATGCCAATCAGGCCAACAATAGCAGCGGCAGCCAACTGGAATGTATAAAGATGGATGATGGTTGTTATAATGTCACCATCAACGGCGTAACGGTAAACAATGCAAAAGATTATGGCGCGATACAAGTGAAAGGTTATACCGGATCGTTGTGTCGAAACATAAAATTATTGAACATTGTTTCCAACAGTACGGGGCGCACAGCTATTGAATGCCGTGGTGTTGATAATATTGTAATCAGCAAACCCAAACTGCAACATTGGGGACAGCAAAACGCTGCCTCACCAGCTATACAATTTCAATCAGTTGCCAGTCACAATGTGCAAATATTATCGCCGGTAACTAATGGCTATGAAGGAACTCAGTTTGCTATTGAAAGTGCAGCTGCCAATGTGGATAGCGTGTACATTGCCAATGGTAATTTTACCGATAATACCAACAAAGGAAATAATGGCATTTCAGGTTATTTTACAAATGCCAATTTTTATCATTGCACCATGACAGGCGGTGTGGGAAGCCAGCGTTCGGGATTTGAATTGTTTGGTAGCAATCTTACCGTTGATCATCCTGTTGTAAAGCGTGGCATGATGGCCATTTCAACCGGCTCGGTAACGGGCAAAAATGCAAGCAATATCAGCATTATGTATCCTACTGTGGCCAGCGGCGGCACTAACAACAGCGCGTTGGCGTTAGGTTCGTGGAACGGTTTGGTATTAAGCAATGTAACCATCATTGGCGGTACGTTAGATACGCGTGCAGCAACCGGCAACAGCAGCGCCTTTACCTTTGGATATTATGGCGGAACAGGCATTGTGCAGGATGTAAGAATGGATAAAACCAAACTATATTCTTCTACTTCAGCAGTGCGCATACAAGCCGCAAGCGGAAGTAAAAATTTAGTGTTTAATCAGGTGAGTTTTGTGCAGCAAACGCAACTGTTCAGTAACATCACTAACAACGTAAATTATGTTGTCAATCCATAATTATTAGCTGCGAGTTTTGAGCGACGAGTTATGAGTAAAGAATGAATAAATAAAAACAAAAGCCGTCCCGATAGGTCGGGACGGCTTTTGTTTTTGCTAATAATTTGTCTCTTTAAACTTGCTCCTTGTATTCTTGTTTCTTGCCCCTTAATTCCAGGTTTTATCGCCTCTTTTCATTTTCTCAATCGTCTCCTGGTAGCCTGCTTTTTCACCTTCCGTTGCAGTATCCATTGCCTTTTGTTCCCATTGCAAAGCTTCATCTTTTTTACCTAAGCGATATAAAATATTAGCGTAAGTATCCATAAAGCCTGGTGTTTGGCTGTTTTCAAACGAACGCTTACTCCATTCCATCGCATTTTGCAAACAGGTTTCATCGCTGCAATTTTGAAATACCGTCCATGCAAATTGGTTCAATTGTTCATTGCCCGCATTCTCTCCATACGATTTCATATAGGTTACTACAGCCGGTCCAAACTTATCCCAGTCTTGCTTGTACATGTAAAACAACACTTTTGAGTAAGCCGAAACAGAAGCCGCCTGCGCGGGATATTTAGTTTGCAAAGTGTTGTCAATATCGCTCCAGTTTGGCTCAACAAGGTCTTTGCGGGAAGCTACTTTTTTAGGGAATAAAATGGGATATATATCTTCTTGCATAATGATGTTTTGCACCACAGCATCAGCCGTTCCTTTGCCCATTACTGCATCCACTTTATTGGCGTTGGAAAGCATAATCTGAAAGCCCTTATCGCTGCTATTTTGTGTAACATCCTTTAATAACGAAAGGTTTTCTTTTGTATATAAATCAGGCTGCGTTGCTATGTAATCATTAGCCACTTTGTTTGCGTTTTGCATGTCGTAAGCTCCCATAGCTGCCGTAACAAGACGATGCAAAAAGCCGGAATCTTTTTTACCTTTTTGGTATTTCTGAAGTAAGGTATAATACTGTGTTTCGGGGTTGAGCGCTTCTTTTGTTTTTGCTATAAAAGCATCGGCTTCAGACGAGCCAACGGCACGATGCACAAGATTGGCATTTTCATCAAAAAATAAATAGGTTGGATATACATTCACTTTGTAATTGGTAGCGATGGCGTGCGCTAATGAGTACATATTTTTCACTTCTTCATTATCTGCAGCCGATGTATCTAACTGCATTTTTACGGCAATGAATTGGCTGTTTACAGCATCTCCAACTTCCTGTTGCGGAAAAATGTTTTTACTCATGTATTTGCAGGGTCCGCACCAGGTAGTAAAGCAATCCATAAAAATGTATTTATGTTCCGCTTTTGCTTTTGCCCCAATTTGTTGCCAGGTAAGCTCATGTTGAAAATGAATGCCGCTATCGTTTTGTGAAGTCGTTTTGGTTTTGTGTACTTGTGCAAAAAGCGCCAGAGGCAACCAGCTTGCAACCAGTACAAAAAGATGTTTCATAGTAAGAATTTTAAGGAAAGATAAAAAAGTTATTCAACGGAGTTCATAACGATTTGTTATGATGTCAGTGCCTTTTGTTTTTGCTGTAAAACAAAAACTAATTATATTATTCTTTGTATAAAGAGAATATCACACAATGCAAACTCTTATTCGTCTATTCATTTTGTTAATCTGACCAAGCTTTTGGAGCAACAATTCAGTTTAACAAACAGTTTTCATTCGCCTATCTAATTTGCCGCCCTTGCCTGAAACTGCTTGTGAAAATCAATTTGGTTTCAATAGGTATCAAACAATAAATAAACCTACAGCGGGATGCGCCACGTGTTCAGAATTTTTGTTCTCTTTTTATTATTGTCTGTGGTTATGGCTCATCATGCAAATGCACAGCAGATACCGCTTTCGGGCAATACCCATAACACCGATACTACGCTTAATCCGCTTGCCGATACCAGCGAACAGCCTACTTCAGTATCAGCCGATTTAGCCAATATTTACAATCAGCGCACTCCTAAGAAATATAAAATTGCGAGCATCACCGTTACCGGGAATCGCTATTTCGATCAGGCATTGCTTCAATCCATTTCAACCCTTACGGTTGGTGAAGAAGTGGTGATACCCGGAGGAGATAATTTTGCCAAAGCCATACAAAAATTGTGGTCACAGAATTATTTCAGCGATGTTGAAATTTATATTACCCGTTTGGAAGGTGATAAGATTGACATTGAAATTGCAGTGCAGGAACGTCCCCGCCTTTCTAATTTTAAATTTGAGGGAATTAAGAAAGGCGAAACCGATGATCTAACCAAGAAAAGTGGTTTGGTAAAAGGCAGGGTGATAACCGAAAACATGAGGCGTACAGCCATTGATGCTATCAATAAATATTATGCAGAGAAAGGCTATCGCGGCGTGAATGTTAGCATTAAAACCAAACAGGACTCATCGTTATCTAATTCGGAGGTGCTTACGTTTGTAGTTGATAAAGGCAACAAGGTAAAAATCAGCGATGTTTATTTTATTGATAACACAATTACTGACACCAAGTTAAAAAAGCAATTAAAAGGCACAAAAGAAGCAGGAAGGTTACTCTTTATCCGCCTACCGATTCCAGTATTCTGAATCCAAAAGTATATACGTTCAGCAATTACCTGCACGATAAAGGCTTCTTAATGCCTACACAAACTTTAGCAGGTGTTGCGTCCTTATTTCCGGCCTAACTTTTTTACACCGGGAAAGTTTAACGATAAAAAGTTTGGAGAAGACAAAGACAAATTGATTGATTATTACAACTCGCTTGGCTACCGCGATGCCGTGTTGCTAAGCACACCTATTTCGTACAACAGCAAAGGCAATATGGACATTGGTTTCAAAGTGTCGGAAGGGCATAAATATTACTTTGGAAACATTACATGGAGCGGCAATACCAAGTACCCCGATTCGTTGCTTACAGCGATAATGGCAATAAAAAAAGGAGACATTTATAACCTTGATTTATTAAATAAAAAATTGGGTAAAAATGTAGCACCCGAAGGCGGCGATATCAGCGGTTTGTACATGGATGATGGTTATCTTTTCTTTCGCACAGAAGTAACCGAAACTGCCGTGTACAACGACACGATTGATTTCAACATCAAGCTCATTGAAGGCTCGCAGGCAACCTGGAAAGTAGTGCGCATTACAGGAAATGAAAAAACAAAAGAGTATGTGATTCGACGCGAACTGAGAACCTTGCCGGGCGAAAAATTTAGCCGTCAGGATGTCATCCGTACTACACGGGAAATAGCGGCGCTGGGCTTTTTTAATCAGGAAAAAATCAATCCTAATATTGTTCCCAACCCGGAAGATGGAACGGTGGATGTAACCTGGGAAGTAGAAGAAAAATCGAGCGACCAACTGGAGTTGAGCGCTGGCTTTGGCGGTGGCATTGGCTTAACCGGAACGCTGGGTGTTTCGTTCAACAATTTTTCGGTAAGAAATATTTTTCATAAGGAAGCCTGGGATCCTTTACCAGTTGGCGACGGCCAAAAATTAAGTGTGCGTTTTCAAAGCAATGGCAAGGCCTACCGCAGCTATAATGTTTCGTTTACCGAGCCGTGGCTGGGTGGTAAAAAAAGAAACTCGCTTACCGTTGCTTTTTACGATACTAAATACTCAAACGGATACAACTATTTAACCGGCAGGTATGAAAAAAACTCCGATACATCTTACTTCCGTACTACCGGTGCATCCGTTGGTATAGGCAAGCAATTAAAGTGGCCTGATGATTATTTTACTTTCACCACAACGCTTAACTATGCGCGATACGATTTGCACAATTATGCGCTGGATAGAAATCTTACATTGAGAGATGGTGAATTGTTGCGCAATGGTTTTTCCAATAATTTAAACCTGCGTTTTGCTTTGCAGCGCACGTCAACCAATACGCCTATTTTCCCAACAGGCGGTTCTAACTTTTTGTTGAGCCTGCAGGTAACGCCACCGTGGTCGTACATCAATCCAAGCATTGTAAAAGACCAAAATCCTTATAAGCTGATTGAGTATTATAAGTGGCGCTTTACCGACGAATGGTATGTTCCGTTAGGTAAACCGCGCGGCACTGATAAAAACCAAACGTTTGTTTTAAAAGCATCCATTAAATATGGATTGATAGGAAGATACAATAACCAGTTGAACATTTCACCGTTCGAGCGGTTCCAGGTAGGCGATGCTGGTTTAAGCAACAGCTATGCGTTATTAGGCTATGATATTATTTCGCAACGCGGCTATCCGGTGTATAGCAGTTCCGACCCGAAAGTGAACCCCGACCAGCAATCGGCGCCACAATATTTTACCATCTTCAATAAATATACATTAGAGCTGCGCTATCCCTTAACGCTCGCACAAAGCAGTACCATTTTTGCCGAAACCTTTTTTGAAGCTGCCAACGGATGGTACAATATGAAAACG
Source organism: uncultured Chitinophagaceae bacterium (assembly GCA_963847085.1). Lineage (GTDB taxonomy): Bacteria > Bacteroidota > Bacteroidia > Chitinophagales > Chitinophagaceae > Ilyomonas. The sequence continues at coordinate 761,479 of CAWJYO010000009.1, forward strand.
TACAATCCTTTCCAGTTGAGGCGCTCTGTAGGTGTGGGCTTGCGTTTTTATTTGCCGATGTTTGGATTGCTGGGCTTTGATTATGGTGTTGGTCTCGACCGTTATTACCCGGCGCAACGTTAAAAGACATGGGACGCTTTACATTCATGCTGGGCTACGAGCCGGATTAATTTTGAAAAGAAAAAGGTAAAACGCATAGCAATAGAGAAGCGAAAAAAGCAAAGTCTTACCTTGCGGAACAAACAAATTATTCATGAGAAAAATACTTCTGTTTTGTATTGTTGCTTTGCTGTTGGCAGGTGGCGTTTCGGCACAACGATATGCAGTAATTGACACCAAGTATATTCTGGATAAAATGCCCGAATACAAAGATGCCGATACAAAGCTGCAACAGGTAAGCGACCAGTGGCAAAAAGAAATTGATGCTAAACAAGCCGCGCTTGACAAGATGTATAAAGATTATGATGCCGAGCAATACATGCTAAGTGATGAATTGAAAAAAAAGCGCGAGGATGAATTGTATAACAAGGAAAAGGAAGTGCGCGATTTGCAAAAGAAACGCTTCGGCTACCAGGGCGATTTGTTTAACGAAAGGCAAAAACTGGTGAAGCCCATTCAGGACAGGGTGTACAATGCGGTACAAAAAATTGCTGCCGCCCGCAGCTACGATTTTATATTGGATAAAAGCGAAGGCATTACGGTTATCTTCGCCGACCCTAAGCTGGACAAAAGCGATGATGTGCTTCGCGAATTAGGAATTACCAAATAGATACATTTTTCATCAATAAAAAAACAATAAAAACAAAGCGTGCGATAATAAAAGAAGCGCACAACAAAAGCAAAAACAAAATGAAAAAATTATTCGTTTCGCTGCTGTTACTGGCAGCTTTAGTTGGCTTTAGCAGCCAGGCAAATGCACAAATGAAAGTGGCTGTGTTTGATATAGACTTAATGGTGCGGGCCATGCCTGGCATTAATGGCGTTGACAGCCTCGTTCAGATTTACCAAAGAGATTCTTTGGGAACTGAATACCAGATTTTAAACAGCGAATTCCACAGGTTAGACAGCACTTATAAAGCCGACTCCACCGCAAAAAAAACGCAAGCAGTATTGGATTATAGCTCTAATCAGCGCCAGCAGGTAGGAATCAAACTGGTGTACTGGCAGCAATATGCACAGCAAAAATCGGAAGCCAAAACGCAACAGCTTGCACAGCCCCTTTACGAAAAAGTAGTTGAAGCATATAAGAAAGTATTAGCTACGCACAAGTATCCATTAATACTAAAACCGCAAACCTATGAAGATGGCTCGCAGGTTGATAATTTGTTCATTTCTGTTGCCAAAGAATTGAAAATGACTTCGCTGCCACAGGAGCTGATTTACTTAGGACCTGATCCTGATGCATCGGCTACAAAACCATCAACAGGTGCGACAAAGCTTTCGACCGGTGGTACGAAAAAACCTTAGTTGTTCTATATCTTTTAAAAAGAAACTTAATCTAACAAAAGAGCCATGATGCAAGTGCATCGTGGCTCTTTTGTTTTTGCAGGAAAAATTGATAATGAAAAAAGAGTAGCAAGCGCCTCGTTATTCCGCAAGCCTGTCCGCGATGAAAATCGGGACAGGTCTTGCGGAATAACGGCATCACCTCAACTTCTTCAATAAAACAAAAATGAATAAAAACAAATCAAACAGAGAAGAATGAATAACTAATCTTCATTCTCATTATGTTCACCGCGCTTTCTTTGCCTGCGCCGGTCGCGGTATTTTAAGATGGGAACTTTGGTTTCGGTGCCTTTCAAAAGGCGGTTGATATTCTTCTGATGTGTAAGAATGACCATCAAAGCAACGGCAACAGAGAAGATGCGATACAGCGTTACATCATCATTAAAAACAAAAAGAATAAACACCGCAAACGCAATAGAAGAAAGAATAGAGCTTAACGATACAAATCGCGTTAAATACAAAACGCAAAGAAACACAGCTACACAGCATAATGCCACGCTCGGCTGCATTGCCACCACCATTCCAAACAGGGTAGCCACGCCTTTACCGCCTTTAAAATTTGCCCAGATAGGAAAGATGTGTCCTAATACCGCCGCAAGCCCCAAACCAATCATCAGGTTGGTTCTGTCCCAATCGTGAGAAGGAACAATATAATAAGGGATGATGATGTACAACGAAGTGGCAATTACGCCTTTCAGCATGTCAACACTCATTACAATGGTTCCCCACTTCGAGCCTAAGACGCGGTACGTATTGGTGGCGCCGGCATTGCCACTGCCATAATCACGGATGTCAATTCCAAAATAATATTTACTTACCCAAACAGCCGTTGGAATCGAACCGATGAGATAAGCAATAAAAATTAAAATGAGTTCCTGCATTGACAGATGAAAAGTTAGAAAGACAAATATATTACTTCTCTCTTTCCAACAATCGTTCCCTGCCGTTTATCATCAAAATTTTAACTGCCAAAACACAATAAGCTCCACTGATGTAAATTCTGTGTACCCTGATGTTTTAGCCCATAACGGGCCGCTTCTGCAAGTATAATCCCTTCATCTTCTGCCAGCAAGCCACTTAACAATAAAGTGCCGTTTCTATTTAATTGAGACGAAAGAAAAGAAAGATTATCCAGGATAATGTTGCGGTTGATATTGGCTAAAATCACATCAAAGCATTGCTGAACATTGGCATCGCTTCGCTGCTCAACTTTTATTTTATCGCAGCCATTTTTGGCTATATTTTCTTTGCTGTTGTCAATACTCCATTCATCGTTGTCAATTGCCAAAACAGAAGCTGCGCCTAGCTTTTCAGCCAATATTGCAAGAACACCTGTTCCAGTGCCAAAATCAAACACGTTCCTATTTTTAAAATCAATGTTTCGCATTTGCTTTATCATCATGGTGGTAGTAGCATGATGACCGGTGCCAAAACTCATTTTCGGAGTGATGATAATTTCATGTTGCACCGTAGAGATGGGTAAATGAAAGTGAGCACGCACAGCCACAAAATCATCAATCACCACAGGATCAAAATGGCTTTCCCATACCGCATTCCAGTTTTGCTGAGGTATTTCTTTTGTTTGATAGGATAAAGAAAATGGTTCGGCTATTTTATTAAGCTCCGCTTCATTAAATTGTTCTTGACTGATGTAAGCTTTTATGAAACCGTCATTTTCTTCAAAGCCTTCAAACTCAATACCGGCAAGCATTGCAACGATGGTATCTGCTTCGTTTGTTTTTACATCAAAAATTATAACTTCTATATAACTGTTCAAATTCATGCTGAAAACAAAAAGGCAAGATAGCGGTAATGGCTCTTCTTCATCTTAAAAAAGAACACTTGTTTTGTTACAATTTATTTTTTATAAAAAAATTAATCTCAGTAATGGTAAACCTTTATAATTTTACACCTCACAAGCAATCAGTTTCATTTCATTTTTTATTTTGAACTAAAGTTGAAACACTACACAACACATACAATTTATAATTCTTTCCATCCTTCGCTGATGGGTGTTGTTATTTTACCCAATCCCTGCTGCTTCCGACCGGCACGACGACCGCGCATTTAATCGGCATTCCTACATCATTTTGTTGGATTGTTATGCAAGGCTTGCAATAAGCCCGGCATTATTTTCGTCAATCAACCGTTCAAATTCTAATTCGTTTTTACCGTGGAGCAGCAAGACAATATTATCGTTCGTATAGCCAACATTGGCGACATACAGTTTGCAAAAATTATTACCGAAGAAATGGCAGCCAGCGCCGCCGCACGTGGCACAGGCATTGCCAAACGCGATCCTTCCTACATAGAAAATAAAATGCTCGAAGGCAAAGCCGTAATTGCCGTTACTACCGATGGCGCGTGGGTTGGCTTTTGCTATATTGAAACCTGGAGTCATGGTGAATATGTTGCTAACAGCGGCCTTATTGTTTCACCAGCATTCCGGAAAAGCGGCGTAGCAAAGCGCATTAAACATGCGGTTTTTAATTTATCGAGAGAGAAATATCCAACTGCAAAAATATTTGGTTTAACAACTGGTTTGGCGGTTATGAAAATCAATAGCGATTTGGGGTATGAGCCGGTAACCTACAGCGAGCTTACGCAGGACGAAGCATTTTGGGCAGGCTGCAAAAGCTGTGTGAACTATGATATTCTTACCATGAAAGAGAGAAAGAATTGTTTGTGTACCGCCATGTTGTACGATCCCGCCGACCACTATGAACCAAAAGAAACAAAAGAGCATTTTGAAGAAAAAAGTGAGGCCTACAACCGGCTATTAGAAAGCAAGCAAAGCCGTTTTTTAAGCGTGTTTAAAAAGAAAGAAAAAAGCGAAAAAGAACAAAAACAAAGGCGTTCATTAGTAAGTATGCTGTTTACATTATTTGCATAATCAACAGCCAATACAAAATACAGTTTTATGGTACGAGCGTTTGTAACTCCGATGCATCGTCCGTTGTGTCACTCACTTCAACGTTCTGAAAATAATTGGGCAAAAACAAACCCTGCATCGCAAATCAATTAACTGAGAATATTTTTTATCATTCATGCAAAGCACCCCACAATCATCAGACTATTCCAATAAAACAGTTGTTCTTGGCTTCAGCGGTGGATTAGACACTACTTTCTGTGTAAAATATCTTACCGAAGACAGAGGTTTCGATGTGCATAGCATCATTGTAAACACCGGCGGTTTTAGCGATGATGAATTAAAAAAAATAGAACAACATGCTTATCAACTGGGTGTAAAAACACACACCACAATTGATGCAGTAAAAGGCTATTACGATCGCATTATTAAATACCTTGTTTTTGGAAATGTCTTAAAAAACAATACCTATCCATTAAGCGTAAGTGCTGAACGATTGATACAAGCTTTGCACATTGCCGAACACGTAAAAAAGCTAAACGCAAAAGCCGTAGCCCATGGCAGCACCGGCGCAGGCAACGACCAGGTACGGTTCGACATGGTGTTTCATATTATGATACCCGATGTTGAAATCATTACACCCATACGCGATTTGAGATTGAGCCGTGAAGAAGAGATAAATTATCTCAAAAACAAAGGTGTGCAGATGAACTTTGAAAAGGCTGCGTATTCGATAAATAAAGGCTTGTGGGGCACCAGCGTTGGCGGAAGAGAAACATTAAACAGTAAGGGAATGTTGCCCGAAGAAGCCTGGCCAACTCAAGTTTCAAAACATGATGGTGAAGAAGTAAAACTGCATTTTGAGCAAGGGGAGCTTACTTCTGTAAACGATAAACAATTTAATCATCCATCTGAAGCGATACAATATTTACAAAATATTGCCGGTGCTTATGGCATTGGCAGAGACATTCATGTAGGTGATACCATCATTGGTATTAAAGGCCGTGTGGGTTTTGAAGCGGCTGCACCGATGGTTATTATCAAAGCGCATCATGCGCTGGAAAAACATGTGCTTACCAAATGGCAATTGAGCTGGAAAGATACCATCGCAAATTTTTATGGCAACTGGCTTCATGAAGGCCAGATACTCGACCCCGTAATGCGCGACATTGAGGCATTTTTACAAAGCTCCCAACAGCATGTAACAGGCGATGTATTTGTACAGTTGATGCCTTACCGTTTTCAGGTTATTGGGATCGAAAGCGGGTATGATTTAATGAACAGCAAGTGGGGAAAATATGGTGAAATGAATAGCGGCTGGACAGGCGAAGATGTACGTGGTTTTAGTAAGATATTCGGCAATCAAACGGCGATGTGGCATCAGATAAATGAAGACAAAAGCGAAAAATAAAGCGTAAAAACAAACCTCTTTTACGACAAAAAAAGAATGACAATACTTACAGATTCTGATATAAAAAAACTTTGTACGGAAGCTGGTTTTAAACCTGAAAGCGAAGTGGTAGAAATTGCAAAAGGTTGGTGGTCATCGGCATACGGTTTTACGTCCGGCATCAACAAATATGTGATTAGAGTCAATAATGATGGTGCAGATTTCAGAAAAGATAAATTGGTATCGCAACTGTTGAAGGGAAGCGGTTTGCCTGTTCCAAATATTATGGCGTTGGGCGAATACAGGGACTTGCATTATGCCATCAGTGAATGGTGTGAAGGACATACCATGATTGATGAAAACATTACTGAAAATGATGTTCTGCATTTGTATGAATGTTTGTGGCAACTGAAAGAGTTTACTATGAGCCATTTGCCGGGCTGGAAATTGTTGGATGATGATGAAGACGGTGAGCCGGGCGGCTGGCAAGCCGGGCTGCTCGATTTTCAAAATCATAAAATGGATTACACAATTGAAGGGCTGGTTAACAAGGGAAAGTTAAATGGCAAAGTGGTAGAAAAAACGTTGAATATAATAGAATCTTTGCTCTCTTATTGCAACACAACAAAGCACTTGCTGCATGGAGATTTTGGTTTTGATAACGCGCTCACCAACGGCAAACAAATAACCGGATTGATAGATTGGGCAGAAGCAAGATTGGGCGATTTTTTGTACGATGTCGCTTATTTATTCTTCAATTCATCAACTATCAATTACAAAAAACTGTGGCTGCAATTTTTAAAACAAAAAGAGATAACCATCGAAAATATGAATGAAAGATTGTTGTGCTACCAGCTGGTAATTGGGTTGAATAGTATTGCTATCGCAGCGCATACAAATAAAGAAGAATCTTATAAAGAGGATTTGAAAAAGTTGCTCAGTCTTTTATAAAAACGATACAATCAACATGAGCATCAACATTGGCATTATTGGTGGAGCCGGCTACACCGGCGGCGAGCTGATCCGATTGCTTATCAATCATCCGCAAGCGAATATTGTATTTGTATATAGCAACAGTAACGCCGGAAAATATGTGTACCAGGTGCACCAGGATTTATTAGGCGAAACCAAACTGGCATTTAGTGGCAAAGAAATATTGGCGAAACCAAACTTAGCTAACATTGATGTGCTGTTTCTCTGCACCGGTCATGGCGAAGCAAAGAAATTTTTAGAAGCCAATGAAATACCTGCAAAAGTAAAAATCATTGATCTGTCGAATGATTTCCGTCTTGCTCACAACTCGCAGTTCAAAGACCGCAACTTTGTGTATGGCTTGCCTGAATTAAACAAAGAGCAAATTAAAACCGCAGATAACATTGCCAATCCCGGCTGCTTTGCAACAGCTATTCAGTTAGGCTTGTTGCCGCTGGCAAAAGCAGACTTGCTCGAAGAAGTTTATTCAACCGGTATCACCGGCAGTACAGGTGCAGGACAAAGCCTGAGTACTACATCACATTTTAGCTGGCGCGCTAACAATATCCAGGCTTATAAAACATTAACGCATCAGCATCTTGGTGAAATTGTTCAGTCGTTACTGCAACTGCAAAACAATTCTTCAGATACTGGCGGCTCTATTAATTTCGTTCCCTGGCGCGGCGATTTTACACGCGGCATTTTTGTTAGCTCTGTTATTCATTGCGAAACCAAAAAGGAAGAACTGGCTGCTCTCTTCAAAGATTTTTATGCAGATAGTGCATTCACACTTGTTAGCGATGAACCTATTTTTTTAAAGCAGGTGGTGAATACAAACAAATGTATTATTCAATTGGAAAATGTAGGCACTAAACTGGTGGTACATTCTATTCTTGACAATCTTTTAAAAGGCGCATCAGGGCAAGCCGTGCAAAACATGAACCTGATGTTTGGCCTTAACGAAACAACCGGCTTACATTTAAAAGCAAGCTATTTTTAAAATAACAAACAACCATGAAATTATTCGACGTCTATCCGTTAAACGATATTACAATTACCAAAGCCCAGGGCAGTTATGTGTGGGATGACAATGGCGTACAATATCTTGATATGTATGGTGGTCATGCCGTCATCAGCATTGGACACACCCATCCGCATTGGGTGAAAAGAATTGAAGAGCAGTTAGAAAAAATTGCCTTCTATTCCAACTCTGTTCATATCCCCATTCAGCAGCAACTGGCTGATAAATTGGGAAAGATAAGTGGCAAAGAAGACTACCAATTGTTTCTCGTAAACAGTGGTGCTGAAGCCAATGAGAACGCGTTAAAGCTGGCTTCGTTTCACAATGGCAAAAAGAAAATTGTGGCGTTTTCAAAAGCCTTTCATGGCAGAACTTCATTGGCTGTAGCAGCTACTGATAACAAGTCAATCGTAGCTTCTGTGAATGAAACTGACAATGTTGATTTTCTTCCTTTCAACGATGAAGCTGCATTAAAAACTTACTTTCAAACCAAGGGCAAAGAAGTATGCGCCGTAATTGTAGAAGGTGTACAAGGCGTAGGCGGTATTAATGTGGCAAGCGAAAGTTTTTTACAACTCATTCGTCGCTTATGTGACCAGAACGATGCGTTATTTATTGCTGATGAAGTGCAATGTGGTTATGGCAGAACGGGCAAGTTCTTTTGTACCGATCATGCAGGTGTAAATGCAGATATTTATACCATGGCAAAAGGCATGGGCAATGGCTTTCCGGTGGGCGGAATTTTAATTGCATCCTACATCAAACCAAAGCATGGAATGTTGGGCACAACCTTCGGTGGAAATCATTTGGCTTGTGCGGCTGCATTGGCTGTTTTGGAAGTAATAGAAAACGAAAACTTAATTGAATTTGCCAAGCAGCGTGGTCAGTATTTGATGAACCGTTTGAAGACGATTGACGGCATTAAAAATGTGCGTGGCAGAGGTCTGATGATTGGTTTTGACGTGCCCGATGAACTGAAAGATTTGCGTAAAAAGCTTCTATACGACTTCAATATTTTTACAGGTGAGGCGAAACCCAATGTGATACGTTTATTGCCATCGCTGGCTTTATCGCGCAAGCAATCGGATGAGTTTTTAGAAGCCTTAGGGGAAGCGATTGCAGAGATGAAACCGGAAGAAAAAAGAGTAGAAGAAGAAGCAGAAGTGGAGTAGCTGCACGAAACATTTTTAATAAAAACAAACGATACGCATTGAAGCAATTTCTTTCCGTACATGATGTTTCCAACATCAACGCTTTAATTGCAAAAGCATTGGAGTACAAAGCGAATCCTTTTAAAGATAGAACGCTCGGAAGGGATAAGCGCATTGGTTTGTTGTTTTTGAATCCTTCCCTGCGCACACGCTTAAGCACACAAATTGCAGCCCGCAACTTAGGCATGGAAGCCATTGTGTTTAATGTAGATAAAGAAGGCTGGGCGCTTGAGTTTGAAGAAGGCGCAATTATGAGCGGCAATACTGTTGAGCATGTAAAAGATGCTGCTCCTGTGTTAGGAAATTATTTTGATATTCTTTGTATTCGCACATTTCCTTCTTTAAAAAACAGGGATGATGATTACAGCGAATTGTACATCACTGAATTTGTAAAATGGTGTGGTGTTCCGGTAATCAGTTTAGAAAGTGCAACACTTCATCCATTGCAATCTTTAACTGACATCATAACGATAAATGAATCTCTCGTTTCGACATCTTCCTCACAAATAAAAAAAGGGGCAAAACCAAAAATCGTTCTTACCTGGGCGCCGCATGTAAAGGCATTACCACAATGTGTTGCCAATAGTTTTGCGCAATGGATAAATGTGTGGGGGGAAGCCGAATTTGTAATCACACACCCTGAAGATTATGAATTGGCAGAACAGTTTACAAAAGGTGCCACCATCACACATGACCAGGATGAGGCTTTGCGTGATGCTGATTTTGTGTATGTAAAAAACTGGAGCACTTATAAAGATTATGGTAAAATATATGAGAATGATCCTCGCTGGATGCTAACAAATAAAAAGCTTGAAGTAACCAATAATGCTAAAGTAATGCATTGCCTTCCGGTAAGGCGAAATGTTGAGTTAAGCGATGAAGTGCTCGATAGTAAAAACAGCATTGTTACACAGGAAGCGGCAAATAGGGTATGGGCGGCGCAAGCGGTGATAAGTGAAATTCTTAAAAGCTTACCATGAACAAACTTTACGTCATAAAAATTGGTGGCAACATAATAGACGATGAAGAAAAGCTATCTTATTTTCTTCAATCTTTTGCATCCATTCAATCTCCCAAAATTCTGGTTCATGGCGGTGGTAAACTGGCTACAAAACTGGCTCAACAATTAGGCATTAGTCAACAAATGATCGAAGGAAGGCGTATAACCGATGAGGAAACATTGAAGATTGTAACGATGGTGTATGCAGGTTATATCAACAAAAATATTGTATCGCAGCTACAAGCTAAAAGCTGCGCTGCTATTGGATTATGCGGTGCTGATGGCAATCTCATTCAATCGCACAAACGGGTTCATGCTTCTATTGATTATGGCTTTGTGGGTGATGTAGATGTTATTAACTCCTCATTACTGCAAAGCTTATTATCACAAAATATGGCTGTTGTTGTTGCACCCATCACACACAACAAAGAAGGACAATTGTTAAACACCAATGCCGATACCATTGCACAGGAAATAGCGCAGGCAATGAGCAAGTTGTATGAAGTACATCTCCTGTATTGTTTTGAGAAAACTGGTGTATTAACAAATGCTGATGATGACACAACGGTTATCCCTTCCATCAATCCTTCTTATTACGGCCAACTGAAAGAACAAAACTTTATTTACGCAGGCATGATACCCAAGCTCGACAATGCGTTTGCTGCCTTACATAAAGGCGTTCATCGCGTTGTGATTGGCAAAGCAGAACAGTTGGAACAATTAACTTTAGGAACATCCGGCACAAGCATCACCAATGAATAACACGCAAGATATATTAACCCAAAAAGCTGTTACTTTATTAAAGCAACTCATTAGCACACCTTCATTTTCTAAAGAAGAAAACGATACGGCAGAAATCATTGTTGAATTTTTCAAGAGCAATGATATTTCTTGTTCACGTGTTGGCAATAACATTTATGCCAAAAACAAATATTATGATGTTGCCAAACCTTCTATCTTACTCAACTCTCATCACGATACGGTAAAGCCCAACAAAGGCTACACTATAGACCCATATACTCCTGTTGAAAAAGAAGGCAAGTTGTTTGGCTTGGGAAGCAATGATGCCGGTGGTTGTCTGGTATCGCTAATGGCTACTTTTTTGCATTTTTACAATGAACCAAATCTCAATCACAATATAGTATTTGCGGCAAGTGCGGAAGAAGAAATCAGTGGTGTAAACGGCATAGAACTGGTATTGCCTTTTCTCGGCAATATTGATTTTGGTATTGTTGGCGAACCCACCAAATTAGAGATGGCGGTAGCAGAGCGCGGCCTGATGGTAATTGATTGCACGGCTCATGGTCGTGCAGGTCATGCTGCCCGTAACGAAGGCGAAAATGCGTTGTACAAAGCCGTTGAAGATATTAACTGGATACGCAGTTACAAGTTTGATAAAGAGAGCCCATTATTGGGCGAAACCAAACTCAGCGTAACCATTATTGAAACCGAAAACAAGCAGCACAATGTAGTGCCATCGCAATGCAAATTTGTAATTGACGTGCGTGTCAATGAACTCTACAACTTTGAGGAAATATTGAATGCTCTCAAAGAAAATTTGCAAAGCACTTTCAAGCCACGTACTACGCGTATGCGTTCAACTTCTATTGCTATCAATCATCCTCTGGTGCAGGCTGGCATTGCTTTAGGTCATGGCTATTATGGCTCACCAACTACAAGCGATAAGGCTTTGATGCCTTTTCCTGCATTAAAAATGGGACCTGGAGATAGTGCCCGGAGCCATACTGCTGATGAATACATTTATCTTGATGAAATAAAGAAGGGTATTGAAACTTACATTGCATTATTAGATAAACTTTAATTTAGCTTGCACACAGATATTCTAAATAAGATCATTTATGGAAAATTCAATTCGTGAAAAGCTACATCAGATGATTAATGAATTTTCGGACGAGAGAGCAAAAGAAGTATATGACTTCATTGTGGATGATGATTTGCCGGATGAATTAAAAGCAATACTGGATGAGGAATATAATAGCTATTTGTTATCGGGCGAAGTGGTGTCGCAAAGTGAGGTGAATGAGATAATACAAACGATTTTGTACAAAAACAAAAAGTGATGCCTGTTTATAGCATCGTTTACAGGAAGAGAGCTTTGAAAGAATATGTTGAAGCGACGGCCTGGTATGAAGAACGTAGTCTGCAGTCTGCAGGCAGCCGAAAACTTCGTAAGCACTATTCAGAGCATCCTGACATCAGTATCCGAACATCCTCATTTTTTCAGGAATCCATACAAACATTTTTATGAGGTAAAAGCAAATCGCTTTCCATTCAGCGTTGTTTACTTTGTTAATGAATCAAAACATCAGGTTGTAATCACCACAATATTTCATCAAAAAAGAAATCCGAATATAAAGTTCAGATAGCACCACATGAAACTCTGGCAGAAGAACACAACATCACTTAAGGAAGTAGAACAGTTTACGGTTGGTAACGACCGCGACTTTGATTTGCTGTTAGCGCCGTTTGATGTGTTAGGAAATATCGCACATGCTAACATGCTTGCCACCGTTGGTTTGCTCACCAACGAAGAAGCTGAACAGCTTATCAAAGAGTTACAGGAAATTTATAAGACCACACAATCTTCTGCCACTCACCATTCACCATTCACCATTCACCCTGATATTGAAGATGTTCATTCTCAAATCGAATTTTTACTAACGCAAAAGCTTGGCGATGTTGGCAAAAAAATTCATTCTGCCCGTAGCCGCAATGATCAGGTATTGGTTGACATTAAATTGTTTTTACGTAGTGAAATTGAAAAAACCGTTCTTTCGGTTGCGGACCTTTTTGAATTGTTAATCAAGAGGAGCAATGAATTAAAAGATGATTTGCTGCCGGGTTACACGCATCTTCAATTAGCAATGCCATCATCATTTGGCTTGTGGCTGGGTGCGTATGCTGAAAGCCTTGCAGATGATGTTACAATTATAAAAGCGGCTTATGATATAGTGAATAAAAACCCGCTTGGCTCTGCGGCTGGCTATGGTTCTTCTTTTCCTGTGAATCGAACCTTAACCACACAGTTGCTGGGCTTTGCCGATTTGAATTACAATGTTGTGTATGCGCAAATGGGGCGCGGTAAAACCGAACGTATCGTAGCTTCCGCATTGGCGAATGTTGCCGATACGTTGGCAAGATTAAGCATGGATGCATGTTTGTTTTTGAACCAAAATTTTGGTTTCATCTCATTTCCGCCACAGCTAACAACAGGCAGCAGTATTATGCCGCACAAAAAGAATCCGGATGTGTTTGAACTGATACGTTCGTATTGCAATCGCATCAAGGCTTTGCCAAATGAAATTATGATGATGACAACTAATTTACCATCGGGTTATCATCGCGATTTACAGTTATTAAAAGAACATCTTTTTCCTTCCTTTCAAACGCTTCGCAACTGCATCCAAATGGCTGGCTTGATGATAACCAATATGGAAGTAAAAAAGGATATTTTGCGGGATGAAAAGTACAAGTATCTCTTCAGCGTGGAAGAAGTGAACAAACTCGTTCTGCAGGGCGTTCCTTTTCGCGATGCGTATAAAAAAATAGGGTTAGACATTGAAGAAAATAGCTTTACTTATTCAACCGAAATTCATCATACACACGAAGGCAGCATCGGCAATTTGTGTAACGATAAGATAGAAGCTAACATGCAAAAAGCGATAGATAATTTTCATTTTAATCACTATCATGCTGCCATTGAAAAGCTGTTAGAAGAATAAATATCTGTAAAAACAAATTGCTTTATTTTGGTGGCTTCAAAACGCCCCATTCAATGAACATCTTTCGATTGCTTTCCACTTTTGTTTTTGCCACAATTTTATTTTGCATCTTTTCCTGCCAAAATAATTCTGATAAAAACAAAACCCATAACGATACAACCACAGCGAAAACCGATTCGTTAACCGATGCGCAAAAGCGCTTGCCAGAGAACGCTCTAAAAGGCTTAACCGTTGCGCCTGATTTGGAAGTGCACACATTCGCCACAGAGCCAATGCTGAAAAATCCTACCAACATTGATGTGGATGAACGCGGGCGTGTTTGGGTGAACGAAGCTTACAATTATCGTCCTGCTATTAATGGCAATCCGGTAAATGTGTTAGGCGATAGAATCATGATTTTGGAAGATACAAACGGCGATGGCAAAGCCGATACAGCAAAGGTGTTTTATCAGGGGCCTGAAGTTAATGCACCGCTTGGCATTTGTGTTTTGGGCAATAAAGTGATTGTGTCGCAAAGCCCGTATGTATGGGTGTTTACTGATGATAACGGCGATGACAAAGCCGATCGTAAAGAAATTTTATTCCAGGGCATCAGCGGTGAGCAGCACGACCATGGCGTACATGCGTTTACGTTTGGTGCTGATGGCAAATTGTATTTCAATATGGGCAATGCCGGAATGCAACTACGCGATAAAAACAACAAGCCTGTGCTTGATCAGGATGGGGATGTTATCAGTCAGAAAAAATACAAACAAGGCCTGGTGTTTCGCTGCGATTTAGATGGCTCTCATGTTGAATGTTTAGGTCAGAACTTCCGCAATCCGTATGAAGTTGCAGTGGATAGTTATGGCACCTTATGGCAAAGCGATAACGACGATGATGGCAACCGTGGCACACGCATCAACTATGTAATGCAGTACGGCAATTATGGTTATACCGATGAGATGACAGGTGCAGGCTGGCAGGCGAACCGCACCAATATGGAAGACTCAATACCTCTTCGCCACTGGCATTTGAACGATCCTGGCGTTGTTCCCAATTTACTACAAACCTTTGCCGGCTCACCTACGGGTATTTTAGTTTATGAAGGGGCTTTATTACCTAAAGAATTTCATAACCAACTCATTCATTGCGATGCGGGGCCTAATGTGGTGCGCAGTTATACGGTAAAAACAAACGGCGCGGGCTATGATGCAAGTATCATCAATATTTTAAAAGGAGAAAAAGACCGCTGGTTTCGTCCGGCAGATGTATGTACAGCGCCCGATGGTTCTATTATAGTTGCCGATTGGTACGATCCGGGCGTCGGCGGGCATCAGGCAGGCGACCAGGTGCGTGGCAGAATTTATCGCGTAGCGCCACCCTCTGCTTCTTCATCATATAAGATTTCTAAACAAGATTATACTACGCCGCAAGGCGCAATTGTGGCGTTACAAAATCCTAATTTATCAGTGCGGTATCATGCGTTTACTGCATTGCAAAATATGGGCAAAACCGCAGTGCCCGAATTGGAAAAGTTATGGCATGATAACAATGCCAATCCACGTATGCGTGCAAGAGCATTTTGGGTGTTGGTAAAGATGAGAGATGCCAACGCTGCACAATATATTGATGAAGCAATAAAAGATACCAATCCTGATTTACGCATCACCGGCTTAAGAGCCGCTGGTGAACTAAAGAATGGCGTAACCCGTGTTGTATCTGCATTACAGAACGATGCCGATGCAGGAGTACGCCGCGAATGTGCGTTGGCTTTACATCACAATCATTCGCCCGAAGCCGCAGTATTGTGGGCTTCGCTGGCTTCGCAATATGATGGCAAAGACAGGTGGTATCTCGAAGCACTCGGCATTGGTGCAGACAAACAATGGGACCTTTTTTTCAAAGAATATCTGGCAAAAACAAAAGAGCCTTTGGCAACCGATGCATCGCGCGATATTGTATGGCGGGCACGAACAAAATTAGCTTTGCCTTATTTAAGTAAATTGGCTTCTGATAAAAACATTTCATTAACCAATCGGTTAAAATATTTCCGCGCTTTTGATTTTACCACTGATGATTTGAAGGAAAGAATTTTACTCTCGATGCTGCCCGACAACACAGCCGATAGCACAGAAGTAAACAAGCTGGTGTTTCATGCGCTGAACAGCAAAACGGTGGCGCAATCTCCGGTTGCACAGAAAGTGTTAGCCAATGTGCTTCATTCCATCAATGGCACAGATGAATACATCGAACTGGTGAATCGTTATCAGGAAAGTTCGCAAGACGCGAACCTTGTTCAGTTAGCGGTAAATAAATCAACCGAAAATATCGGCAAAAATGCAGCAGGCCTGCTGTTACAATTCCATGGCGATAAGCTGGCGTGGAATATCATCAATGGAAAAGATACAACACAGCAAGCAGCGTTGCTGAATGCGCTGGCTGGCGTAGGTAGCAAAGAATCGGTAGATATGTTGCAGACCATTGCTTTATCAAACCAATATCCCTTTGCACTTCGCAAAGAAGCGGCGCGAAAAATTGGCAATAGCTGGAGTGGGGAAGATCGTGTGTTGCAAATTTTAAAAAGCCAAAAAAGTTCCTGCCCAATTAATCCCCGATGTGGTTGCCAGTGTAGCTGGTGCATGGCGCGGTTCGGTGCGTGCAGAAGCAGCTTCTTATCTGCCAAATAATGGAGCGAATAAAAATGTGAAGCCAGCGCCTTCGATGAAAGATCTGACAGCTTTGAACCCCAATGCCGATGCAGGTTCTAAGATATTTGTAAGCACTTGCAGCACTTGCCATCAGGTAAATAGTGTCGGTAATGATTTTGGTCCGAAGCTGTCTGAAATTGGAAGCAAGCTGCCGAAAGAAGGATTGCTGGAAGCGATAGAACATCCATCGGCTGGCATTAGCTATGGTTTTGAAGGATGGACGATAAAAATGAAAGACGGCTCAACAGTATCTGGTATTATAGCAAGCAAAACCGAAACGGATATTGATTTAAAAATGCCCGGCGGCAATCGCAAACAATTGAAAACCGCTGATGTACTTGCTTTAACGCAAATGAAAGAAAGTATGATGCCGGAAGGCTTGTATCAAACAATGTCGCCGCAGGATTTGGCGAACCTGTTAGAGTATTTGGAAGGATTGAAAAAGAAGTAATCCGATTTTAGATTTATGATTTCGGATTTGTGATTTGGAAAAGTCTTATCCACAAAGGGATTCATTATGAATGAGATGCAGCTGATGAATGGAAAATAGTATAAGAGTTACAGCTACAAAATCGTTACTCAAATTCTATCACCATATAAGTCCACAGCCATGCATCGCCAATGTCATCATCCTGCGTTTTTTGGGTAAAAACAAATCCGTTGCGTTGCAGAACGGTGGTTGAAGCATTGTAGCTCCGGTGCTGTTTTGGCAGTGATGATAACATTGGGTTCTGTTGCTTTTGCAATGGTAATTAATTGACCGCAGGTAAATGTTGCAATGCCTTTCCTTTCGTATTCTTTGCGTGTTCCGTAAGCAATTTCAATTTTGCCTTCTTTGGGTTCGCTAATAAAACCACCTACACCAACCACTATATCATCCTGCATTACAAAATATCCAATCCACGGTGGGTTGTAACCCATTTTGTAATAATAAGATGGGTAAGATTCAAAGATCATTCTGCAAAAATCGTTTGCATACATTTCTTTATCAGGATCTTCATCAATCAATATGGGTACAAGTGTTAGCACAAATACGTTTATAGAATTGTAGTTAACAAGTTCATCAAAGAGTATGTCTTAACCCTTTTGTTTTGCCTTATTTTTATTTATCATTTTATCGGCACTCTCACGTCAGCACCTTTCATCCATCCGTTGGCTGCCATCCAGTTCAGGCAGCGTTCCATCCACAAATCTTTGCTTTTGGGAAGGTGCATTCCAAAGCCATGTCCGCCGTTTTGATACAAGTGCATTTCAACAGGCACTTTCTGTTGCAAACAAGCTTCATAAAAACGAATGCTGTTTTCCACATTTACCACATCATCATCTCCTGCATGAACCAAAAATGTAGGTGGTGTATCAGTCGTTACCTGCAACTCGTTGGAGTAGTATTTCTTTTTTTCTTCCGATGGATTTTTGCCGATTAAATTGTCTCTCGAACCACGATGCCCGATGCTGTCGTTAAACGAAATCACAGGATAAATCAACAACATAAAATCAGGTCGTAAAATAGTATTGTTGGCGTTGGCAATTACAGCTTTGTTGTAATGCGTGCCTTCAGTTGATGCCAAATGCCCGCCCGCAGAAAAGCCCATAATACCAATTCGCTTTGCATCAATGTTCCATTCTTTGGCGTGTTCTCGAACCGTTTTGATGGCTTCCTGCGCATCTTGTAACGGCCCAATTTCTTTATTTACCATTGTACTATCGTCCGGTATACGATACTTCAATACAAAAGCAGCAACACCTGCTTTCACAAACTCTTTTGCCACATCACTTCCTTCATGTGCCGCAGCCAGTACACCATAACCACCACCAGGGCAAATAATAACCGCCGTGCCGGTTGCTTTTTCTTTTGGCGGAAAATAAGACGTGAGAGTAGGCCGGCTTACTTTACTGATGATGAGCACGCCGTTGTTGCTGGTGGTTTCTTCATCGGGCGTCATCTTGCTGTTGGGAATGCTATCAGTATAAAGCGGCGCTATTTTTTGCGCAGCTACATCTAGTTTCATAAATAAAAAAATGGGCAAAAACAAAAATAGAAGGATCAATCGTTTCATAGTATAAGAATGAAATTAAAACTATATTTCAATAATGGATGAAAGAATCAAAGACATTTTCTTAACTATTAAATCAATGCTTAAGCAAAGAATACTTATATGTCGTTAGATCGTTTTCTTGCTAAAAAAAAGAAAGTCATTAAAATTAGTAATGACAGAAAAGGAACGATAAGAAACACAGAAGCATTTTTTGAACCATGTATTTTGAGAACACGACTATAAAAAAGCAAAGAGCCAATGGTTATAACAAGCATCAACCAATATAAAACAGAACGTATGTTGAATGACCAATTTGCAGAGATTCTGCTTAACACTATTAAAGATAGAAATGGTAATAATACCCAAATAACAAAAAGGGCTTTTAAAAGAATAGAGTTATTATTACGTCCTGCATCAACTACAAAATAAACTGAGCCTATCGCACTACAAAACATAATAGCGAAAGCCATTGCTTTTAGCAGATTAAAGCCGACCAAGCTTTTCATAGTCTTTCTAATTATTTACTTAAAAATAAACATCAAAAAGCATCGTACATTCATCATTCCCATTTAAACGTCTTGACAGCAACAGCATAAATCACAACTCCCCAAACTATCAATAAGCTTACGTCTTTCCATGTGCTCATCAAACCCAAACCTTCATAAGATATTTTGTGCATCGCGTTGTTGAAACAAGTAAGTGGTAGGAGGTTGCAGATTTTTTGCATCCATGCCGGAAAAACGGAAGTTGAAAAGAAAGTGCCCGACAATAAAAATTGAGGAAAAACAAAGATGTTGGAGTAAACCGGAATTACATTGTCGGTGGTGGCAACACCGCTTACCACAAACCCAAAACCCATAAACACCACACATGCTATGAACGAAAGCAAGAGCATATCAACAAACGTGGCAACGCCTTTCACAAACGCGAAGTTGAAAAATAAATAACCAAACAACATAATGATAACCACCGAAAGCAATTGAAACAAAATGCGGCTCAGCCCTTCGCCCAGAATGATGGTACTTCGCCGGATGGGCGTTGCAAAAAAACGTTTCAGTACAAGTTGATTTCTTAAATTAAAAAACAAAAATGCAACGCTGAACACCCCCGTTCCTAACAACGAAAAGCCTAACATGCCTGGTAGTATTCTGTCAATTTCTCTGAACTCCCTGCCTTTGATAAATGTAATATTCGGGTTGATGCGCGCCATGTGATAACTGGTATCGCTGCGAAGAACAATTGAATTTAAAATGGCTTGAAGGATTTGTAAATCCTGCGGTTTTACAATGTCTGAGCTGGTGAGCTGTATATTGTAACTGTTGTTCTTTTGTTTTTGAATGTCAACAATAGCAGTAATGGCAGCGCTCTTCAAATTGGCAGTAAGCAAGCTATCGCTAAGTTGGTTGTAAATGGTTATCCCCTTAATATGCGTAAGGCTTCTGTAAATGGAATTGGTTGTATCGCTGGTTTTCTTAAAACCAATATTCATGGAAAAACCATTGTCGCCGATAGAACCGAAAACCAAAATAAAAATGATGGGGAAACCCAAGCTGAAAACCACGGTTGACGGGCTTCTAAAAATAGCTCGTAAACTTCCTTTGGCAATGGCAAGCATTGCTTTTACTTGACTATATTTCTTCATAGAAAATCTGTGCAAAACAAAACTATTTGTTACGATGTAAAAAGAACAATGTTTTAAAATGTGTGATTAATTAACCGCGGAGAAAAGAGTAAATGAGGCTTCGCAGAGAGATGGATAACCCTGCCCGAACTCATATTGCTCTTTTCTATACTGTAAAATTTGTAAAGTGCCCGGTAGAAATCTATCAATCATATAGGCATAACCTTTCTTTTTGTATTGATTCTTGTATCTTGCGCGTCTCAAAAGCATGAGCTTAAGTTACGTGATGCTCTTACAATTAATTGGTATAAGGCTTTATCGTGAGCAAATATCCCGATATGACAGGCACTTCATTTTTTATGCAAAACAAAACATAGCACCCGCCATTATTTACGGCGCCACAGGAAAGGATAATGAAAGAGAACCTGCATATCATAACACAAAGTTTTAAAATAACGAAAGAAGATCGCCAGTTGAAAAACGGTCATCGTGCCGTTTGCTTATGGTTTACAGGTTTATCGGGAAGTGGCAAAAGCACGGTGGCAAATGCGGTTGAGCAATACTTACACGCTCACCATTTTCAAACCTATATTTTAGATGGCGATAACATTCGTAGAGGCCTGAGTAAAGATTTGAATTTTACGGAAGAAAGTCGTGTTGAAAACATTCGCCGGTTGGGTGAAGTTGCCAAACTAATGATGGATGCAGGCATTATTGTTTTGGCTGCTTTTGTTTCGCCATTTTTAAAAGACCGTAAACTATTGCGTGAGCAAATGGGTGATAGCTTTGTGGAAATTTTTGTAGATGCACCCTTAGAAGTGTGTGAACAGCGCGATGTGAAAGGATTGTATAAAAAAGCACAACAAGGTGAGATCAGCAACTTCACTGGTATTTCTTCGCCGTTTGAAAGACCTGAACATCCCGACATTCATTTGCATACCGATAAACAAACCGTAAATGAAAGTGTGGAAGCTGTTCTCCATATTGTATTACCCAAAATAAAATTGACTTAATTCAAACATGCATAAATATTATCTCGATCACTTACAGGAGTTAGAAGCTGAAGCCGTTTTTGTAATCCGCGAAGTGGTTGCGCAGTTCGATCGTCCCGCCATTTTATTTAGCGGCGGTAAAGATTCTATTGTCATTACGCACTTAGCAAAAAAAGCGTTTTATCCTGCCAAAATTCCACTGCCCCTAATTCACATTGATACGGGTCATAACTTTCCGGAGACGATGGAATTTCGTGATAAATTGGTAGACAATCTCGGCGTGCAACTCATTGTTGGCAGCGTGCAGGAATCAATCAACAAAGGTCGTGTAAAAGAAGAAATCGGCCTGAACGCAAGCCGCAATGCGCTGCAAACGGTTACATTATTAGATACGATTGAAAGCCATAAAATTGATGCCGCTATTGGCGGTGCGCGCCGCGATGAAGAAAAGGCACGCGCGAAAGAACGCTTCTTCTCGCACCGCGATGACTTTGGTCAGTGGGACCCAAAGAACCAACGACCTGAGTTGTGGAATATCTTCAATGGCCGTAAACATCAGGGCGAGCATTTTCGTGTATTTCCAATCAGCAACTGGACGGAGATGGACGTTTGGAATTATATATTAAAAGAAAACATCGCCATTCCTTCTTTGTATTTCGCTCATCATCGCGAAGCTGTTTACCGCGATAATACCTGGCTTCCTATATCGGAATTTTTAAGCTTGCGCGATGGCGAAACGGTTGAAACCAAATATATGCGTTTCAGAACGCTGGGCGATATTACCATTACCGGCGGCATTGAATCGGATGCTGATACACTCGAAAAAATTGTAGCCGAAGTGGCTGCCACGCGCAGCACCGAACGCGGTAATCGCGGCGATGATAAACGTTCTGAAACTTCCATGGAAGACAGAAAGAAACAAGGCTATTTCTGATTGTTGATTTGTGATTTCTTGATTTGTGATTGAATCAACAACAATCGCAAATCAACAACCATCATAAATCATAATTCACAAATCATAAATCTTATTCATGTCAAATACAAGAGAACTATTACGATTTACAACCGCCGGCAGCGTTGATGATGGCAAAAGCACATTAATTGGCAGGCTTCTTTATGATAGCAAATCTATTTTTGAAGACCAGATGGAAGCTGTAAAAAAGAGCAGCGAAAGAAAAGGGCTGGAGCATGTTGATTTATCCTTGTTAACCGATGGCTTGCGTGCCGAACGTGAACAAGGCATTACCATAGATGTGGCGTATCGCTACTTTGCAACGCCCAAACGTAAGTTTATTATTGCCGATACGCCGGGCCATATTCAGTACACACGCAATATGGTAACGGGCGCATCAACTGCCAATCTTGCTCTTATTTTAATTGATGCCCGCAAAGGCATGGTGGAACAAACCTGTCGTCATTCCTACATTGCATCGTTACTGCAATTGCCGCACGTAATTGTATGTATAAACAAAATGGACTTGGTTGATTATTCGGAAGATGTATTTAACCAAATTGTAGAAACTTATACCGAGTTTGCCTCCAAGCTTAACATCAACGACATTCGTTACATTCCTATCAGTGCACTGAAAGGTGATAATGTGGTGAATCATTCCCAACATACACCGTGGTATCATGGTGCAACGTTGCTACATGAGTTAGAAACCATTCACATTGGTTCTGATTACAACCACATTGATGCTCGCTTTCCCGTGCAAACCATCATTCGCCCGCACTCAACCGAATACCACGATTATCGCGGTTATGCAGGTAGAATTGCAGGTGGCATTTTTCGTACCGGCGATGCCGTAACGGTGTTGCCATCGGGCTTTACATCAACCGTAAAAAGCATCAATGTGTTGGAGGAAACAGCAAAAGAAGCTTATGCGCCAATGTCGGTTTCCATTACTTTGGAAGACGATATTGATGTAAGTCGTGGCGATATGATTGTAAAAGAAAACAATCAGCCACTGGTAAGTCAGGATTTGGATATCATGATGTGCTGGCTGAATGCAAAGAAATGGCAGCCGGGAACCAAATATTATTTGCGGCAAACCACCAATGAAGTGCGTTGTGTGATAAAAGAAGTGGTGTATAAAATGGACATCAACACACTGCGCCGCATGGAAGAAGAAACTAGCATTGGCATGAATGATATTGCACGTGTGAAGATCAGAACCACAAAACCATTGGCTTACGATCCGTATCGTAAAAACCGTTCAACAGGTTCATTAATCTTAATTGACGAAACCACAAACGAAACGGTAGCGGCAGGAATGATTGTGGAGTAGAGGAGAAGTTCAGCTGCAAGTACAAGGAGAGAAGTTGTTATGAAAAAATGTTTGTTTTTGCCACTTTTTTCACTTGTAGTTTGAGGCTTGTGCTTCTTTATTAAACCATATTTTAATCTTCTCTAATTTTATTTTAAGTTATCGGTATACAAATTCTGAAATATTTTTACCCCGAAGAAAATTGTTTATAAATAATTCTGTTACTGTATTTGTTTTTGCTGTAAAAACAAACATTGTATTTCATAAACATTCTCAATTATCTCAAATAAAATCAACAGTAAAATAAGAGTATGAAAATAGTAGTAGTAGGTACCGGTTATGTGGGTTTGGTAACCGGCGCATGTTTATCTGAAGTTGGCGTTGAAGTGGTTTGCATTGACGTTCTTCAGCAAAAAATTGAAAACCTGAAAAAGGGCATTCTTCCTATTTATGAGCCAGGATTAGAAGACATTGTAAAACGCAATTATAAAAAAGGAAGATTGCATTTCAGCACCGATTTAGCAGATTCTATCCGTGGTGCGCAGGTAGCTTTTATTGCCGTAGGAACGCCTCCCGGTGAAGATGGCAGCGCCGATTTAAAATATGTGTTGCAGGTAGCTGATACCATTGGCAAACACATGACCGATTATATTGTTGTGGTAACAAAAAGTACCGTGCCCGTAGGAACAGCGGCAAAAGTAAATGCCGCCATTGCAGCTTCATTAAAAAACAAGAAACGAAGACATTGAATATGACGTGGCATCGAACCCCGAATTCTTAAAAGAAGGGGCTGCGGTGGATGACTTTTTAAAGCCTGATAGAATTGTAATTGGCGTAGAATCTGACCGTGCCAGAGCGGTGTTGCAACAGATGTACAATCCGTTTTTGTTAAACGGTCATCCTATTTTATTCATGGACGTTCCTTCGGCTGAAATGACAAAGTATGCAGCCAATGCGATGCTCGCCACAAAAATTTCTTTTATGAATGATGTTGCCAACCTATGCGAATTGGTTGGAGCTAACATTAACCATGTGCGCACAGGCATTGGAAGTGATCCGCGCATTGGCAACCGTTTTATTTATGCGGGTATTGGTTACGGTGGCTCATGCTTCCCGAAAGACGTAAAAGCCTTGATTAAAACAGGGGAAAAAAATGGATACGATCTGCGCATTTTAAATGCAGTAGAAGAAGTAAATGAAGACCAGAAAAAAGTAATCATTACCAAAATAAAAAATTATTACGGCGGCGATATTGCAGGCAAAACATTTGCGATGTGGGGCTTGTCTTTTAAACCGAAAACTGACGACATGCGCGAAGCGCCGTCGCTTGTAATTATTGATATGTTGCTGGAAGCGGGTGCTAAAGTGCAGGCTTATGATCCGGTTTCGATGCCCGAAGCAAAGCACATGATTGGTGATAAAATAACCTTTGTTGAAGACGCAACGCAGGCTACCAAAGGCGCCGATGCTTTGTTGTTAATTACTGAATGGCCAGAGTTCCGTTTGCCCGATTGGGATGAAATTAAGGCCAACATGAAAGGTCATGTGATTTTTGATGGCAGAAATATTTATACTGCTGAAGAAATGCAGGAGAATGGATTTGAATATTTTGGCATCGGAAGGTATGCGCACGGCATCAAAACTTTGCAGGAAGACCAGGAAGTTATATTGCGATAATCGCACAAAAACAAAAGCCCGCAGATAGCGCAGATTCTCGCAGAATAAAATCAAATTTTCTGCGCTCATCTGCGAAATCTGCGGGATCATTTATTCATAAAATCAACCAATGAAAAAACGAATTTTAATCACCGGCGCGGCTGGCTTTTTAGGTTCTCATTTGTGCGATCGCTTTCTTGCCGAAGGTTATCATGTGATTGGCATGGATAACTTAATTACCGGCAACCTGCAGAACATCGAACACCTGTTTCCCTCGCCCGATTTCGAATTTCATCACCACGATATAACCAAGTTTGTGCATGTATCCGGCCAGCTCGATTATATCTTACATTTTGCTTCGCCAGCCAGCCCGATTGATTATTTAAAAATACCCATTCAAACCTTAAAAGTAGGTGCGCATGGTACGCACAATTTGTTGGGTTTGGCAAAAGATAAAGGCGCCAGGATCCTTGTGGCATCTACATCCGAAGTATATGGCGATCCAAGCGTTCATCCGCAAAAAGAAACGTATTGGGGTAATGTAAACCCGGTGGGTCCGCGTGGTGTATATGATGAAGCCAAACGTTACCAGGAAGCCATCACCATGGCTTATCACACGTATCACGGTTTGGAAACGCGCATTATTCGCATCTTCAATACGTATGGGCCGCGTATGCGATTGAATGATGGTCGCGTGTTGCCTGCGTTTATTGGTCAGGCCCTGCGGGGTGAAGATTTAACGGTGTTTGGCGATGGATCGCAAACGCGTTCATTTTGTTATGTTGATGATTTGGTAGAAGGCATTTATCGCTTGCTGCACAGCAATTATGCAAGCCCGGTAAATGTTGGCAACCCTTCTGAAATTACCATTAAAGATTTTGCAGAAGAGATATTAAAACTAACGGGTGCAAATCAAAAAATTATTTACAAGCCTTTGCCAACCGATGATCCAAAACAACGTCAACCTGATATTACTTTGGCAAGACAACTCTTGGGATGGGAACCTAAAGTAGGCAGGGAAGAAGGCTTGCAAAAAACGTATGAATACTTCCAGTCATTAACGATGGATGATTTGTATAAAAAAGAACACAAAGACTTTTCATCGTACGTGAAGCAATAAGCTTTGTTTTTGCCTCTTTTTTGCCACGAAGGCTGTAGACACAAAGTTTGTTTTTATAACTTTTTATGTTTTCGTTCTTCGTGGCAAATTTGTTTTTGAGAGTATCTTTTAACTTGAATTGATATTGAAATTGGGCAGTGGTACAGTTTGAAATATCGGTAAAACAAAATCATCTCAATTTCTATTTACCGAAGGCATCATATCTATCACTTTCATTTGAATGCTTCTTGTGCCATTCCATTCATTCAAATCAAGGGTAAAAACAAAATCGAGCGGTACGCCGTTTTGCAGTAAGTAAAATTTATCAGCCATACCAAAACCAATACCGGTAAGCATTACATCGCCCTGCTTCATTACAAACCGCAGGTGCTGTTCTTTTACAATTTTTGAATAACCACTTTCATATACAGCACGCGCAATAAAAACCGGACGCATGTTTTGCGGCCCGAAAGGTTCCATCTGCTGTAGGATATTATAAAAAGAAAATGTAAGTTCTGAAAAGCTTACTTCGGCATCAATGGTTATTTCCGGCGTAAGCATTTGCTCAGTAATAGTGGCTGCAACAATTTCTTCAAACTTTTTTTGAAACGCATCTACCTGTTCAGGCAGCATCGTCATACCTGCGGCTGCAAAGTGTCCGCCATAACCCAATAAGTGCTCGCGGCAAGCATGTATTGCTTCATACAAATTAAAACCCGCTACGCTACGTGCGCTGCCTGAAACAATATTGCCGTTTTGGGTAAGCACTACTGTTGGGCGGTAATAATTTTCAACCAGCCGCGAAGCCACAATGCCCACTACGCCTTTATGCCAATGATCTTTAAATACAACCGTGGTTTTGCGTTGCACCATTGCATCGCTGCTGTTTATAAGATGAATGGCTTCCTCGGTGATGGTGTTATCGGCTTCTTTGCGAAAGTTATTATCGTTATGTAATGCTTCAGCATATTGCAAAGCTTTATCGTAGTCTTTCTCGATAAACAATTGCACTGCTTTTTTAGCATCGTCCATTCTGCCGGCAGCATTGATACGGGGCGCCACAATAAAAACAAGATTGTTCACATGAAGTTCGCCCTGCATATTGGCAAGCTGAAGCAAGGCTTTAATGCCCATACAGGGGTTTGTATTTATTTTTTGCAAGCCATAATAAACAAGGATACGGTTTTCGCCATTGATGGGAACAATATCGGCAGCAATAGCCGTGGCAACAAGGTCAATGTATTGAAGATACGATTCGCTGGGCAGGCGCAATTCTTCGCTTAAGGCCTGCATCAATTTAAAGCCAACACCACAACCGCACAGTTCTTTAAACGGATAATTGCAATCGGTTTGCTTTGGATTTAAAATGGCAACAGCATCGGGCAATATAGCATCGGGAAGATGATGATCGCACACAACAAAGTCAATTTCATTTTGCTTCGCTAAGCGAATGAAATCAACCGATTTTATGCCGCAATCGAGAGAGATGATTAAAGAAAAATAGTTTTCCTTTGCATATTCAATACCAGCTTTGGAAATGCCATACCCTTCTTTATAGCGGTGAGGAATGTAGTAATCAACGTTTGGATAAACACTTTTTAAAAACTGGTACATGCTGGCAACCGATGTAGTGCCATCAACATCATAATCGCCATACACCAAAATTTTTTCGCCGTCTTCAAATGCAGAAATGATGCGCTTTACAGCCTTCAGCATGTCTTTCATCAGCCAGGGATCGTGAAGATGAGAAAGCTGCGGGCGGAAGTAATCTTTTGCTTCGTCATACGTTTCAATGCCACGTTGCACAAGGATAGAGCATAGCGTATAATTAATTTTTAAAGCCTGCTGCAATCGTTGTGCTTTCTCTTTATCTGCCGGTAGTATGTTCCATCTCTTCTGCATCATTAATAAGTACGGTCAGTTGTATATCTTACTAAATCTTCCAGTGCATCACGCACTTCATTCTGCTGAAAACGATACAAGATAGCCAATGCTTCATCACGAAACGAAAGCATTTTTTGCTGGGCATAAGCTATGCCGCCGGTTTGTTGCACTGTATCAATTACAAACCGAACTTTATCTTTGTTTTTGTTATTATTTTTTACAATGTTAATGAGTTGCCTTCGCAGCGATGCATCCACATGGTTCAATGTATAAATAAGAGGCAAGGTTAATTTTTTTTCTTTGATGTCGTTGCCCGTGGGCTTGCCTATTTTTTCATTGCCATAATCAAACAAATCGTCTTTGATTTGAAAAGCCATTCCTGTTTTTTCACCAAACAAACGCATTTGCTCAATGTCTTCATCACTGGTAAAAGTGGTAGATGCGCCAGCCGCGCAGGCCGAAGCCAGCAGCGATGCGGTTTTGCCATTGATGATGTCATAATAAATGCTTTCATCAATATTTAAATTACGGGCTTTTTCCATTTGCAGCAATTCACCTTCACTCATCATCTTCACGGCGCGAGACATTAGTTGCAGTATTTTAAAATCGTTGTTATCCAGCGAAAGCAACAAACCTTTTGATAGCAGGTAATCTCCTACCAGCACAGCCACTTTGTTTTTCCACAGTGCATTAATGGAAAAAAAGCCACGCCGTTCAAAAGATTCGTCCACTACATCATCGTGAACAAGAGTAGCGGTGTGCAACAGTTCCACCAATGAGGCTGCACGATACGAAGCTGTATTAATTTCCCCACCCAGGCGCGCGCTCAGCAACACAAACATAGGGCGCAGTTGCTTGCCTTTACGCTTTACAATATAACCCATAATCCTATCGAGCAATGGCACCCTGCTTTTTACAGCATCCTTAAAATAAGCCTCAAACTCTGTGAGTTGCTTACTGATGATTTTATTTGCTTTTTCCATTGCTCCTTTCGTGGTATATCTCGTTAGCTCCAGCCATTCCTGTTATAACCAAAATGACTGATGAAAGTGTAGCCATAAATTCCACAGTATGCTGCCACACATCAAAAACAAGTGTGCAAACCTCACACATAAATTGTAAAGTAAAAAGAGCAATGCCGTAAAAAAATAATGGGGAGCAGAGGCAACATTTATTGAACAATGATTGTCTATTCATTACCTGTGTAAAGATTGTTATTGATTTCAGAACGCGTTGGCATTGCAATTGCTATTTCAGTTCTCAAATTTTTAACATCAGCTAAAAGCAGCTAATTAATATTTGTGAATTAAGTACCAATATATAATTTTGCAGAAAATTTTAAGTCTTTAGTAAGGATTAACTATTAACAGTAAAGCCTAAACAAAAAATTAAATCACACCAACTATGGTAAAAAAGTATGTAGTAATGATGAGCTTGCTCCTCGCAGCTCACGGGGTTTTTGCGCAAGACAGTTCAATGAACAGAATGAACGACGCAAAATCCTACTGGAATGATTCTTCAAAAGTTGCTACGAAGAACATGGCACAGTACAACGAATTTAGAAACAATCAGTATCCGTACCCCGCAAAGCCACGCGACATGTGGCAGTTAGGTGTAACGGGCGGTGTTATGGTGCCATTGTTTAGTGTTCCCAACGCTCAGTTTCCAGGCTGGCATGCAGGTTTGAATATTAGAAAATCGTTAGGTTATACAGTATCCGTAAAAGCAGGTATCGAGTACGGTGAAGCAAAGGGTTATGAGTACCGACCCTATGCTTCTTTACAAAATCTTCCGCCCAGCATTGGCGCTTTATATGCTGCTGCCGGACAGCAATGGGTTCCTAATTATAAAATGCAGGCAGTAATTCCTTCAGTGGAAATGATGTTCTCATTTGGTAACATTCTTTTTCACCATGGCAATCCTAAGAGCAATATATATATCACGGCTGGTTATACACCATTTGTATATCATACTAAGATAGATGCTTTGGATGCTAATGGACAACCCTATAATTTTAACTCCATTGATTTTACGCAAAAGCGTACTGATGTACAGAAAGCTATTAAGAATTTGCTTGATGGCAAATATGAAACTGACGCTTCGGTAAGAGCAAGAAGTCAAAATTTTGATAATGGCAACTCTACTGCATGGCAGTTCCGCCACAGTGCATTTGTTGGCGGTGGTTATGAATTCAAATTGGGAAGCGCCGTTACATTAGGTTTGGAAGCAAAATACTACATGATCAACGATTCTTATCTTGATGGTGTATATCGCCAGACGAATGGTTCTTTAACGCCGGGAAAAGATCAACTGATTACAGGTGATGTAACTTTTGGATTTAACATAGGCAGCAAAACAAAACGGACAGAGCCATTGTGGTTCCAAAATCCACTGAACTTTATTTACAACGAAGTAAACGCTCCTCAGCACATGAAAATACCTACACCGGTATTGCCTGATGCAGACGGTGATGGTGTAACCGACCAGTTTGATATGGAACCAAATACACCTGCCGGCGCTCCGGTTGACTCTCATGGTGTAGCAAGAGATACAGATGGTGATGGCGTTCCTGATTATAAAGACAAGGAATTGCTGACTCCACAAAAATGTTTCCCTGTTGATGCTGATGGTATAGGTAAATGTCCTCCATCTTGCTGCGACTCTATGAGGATGGAAGATTCTGCAAAAGCCTGTCACATTAGTAGTTTGCCAAGCGTACAATTCAAAGGCAATACTGCAACATTAAGCAAAGCAGCACAGGCTTCATTAGCTTCAATTGCACAAGAAATTCAGAATAATCCTACTTGCCACATCCGTGTAACAGGTCATGGTGCTTCTGACAAGCGCGCACAACAACGTAGCTGGGACAGAGTAAATGCTGTGATTCAGTACATGGTAAATCAACAAGGTATTTCTGAAAGCCGTTTCATCTTCGTATCTGGTCAGGAAGGCGATCCAAACGTAGTAGATTTGGAAGGTACAAATGACGAAGGTCCGAATAACGTTCCGGCTCCACATCCGCAATACCAGAATAAGAAATAAGCAATTATTTTTCTGATAAAAACAAAAGCTCCCGACATGTCGGGAGCTTTTGTTTTTATCCAATCCCCCTTTTAGGTTCCGAACCTTTTAAAGGTTCGGAACCTAAATCTTGCCAACATGACAGGCAAAGCCGCTCTGGTACTGCTTTTGATGAAAGCAGCATGATTAAACAAACACAGTTTTATTTCAATAAAAATAAAAAGAACCTATTGTTATGCAAAAAGGACAGATAAGAGTACAAACGGAAAACATTTTTCCGATTATTAAAAAATTCCTATACAGTGATCATGAGATTTTTTTGAGGGAATTGGTAAGTAATGCAGTTGATGCCACGCAAAAATTAAAAACGCTTTCCTCTATTGGCGAAGCCAAAGGAGATTTGGGCGAACTACGCATAGATGTGGTTTTAGATGCAAAAGAAAAAACCATTACCATTGCCGACCGTGGTGTGGGAATGACGAAAGAAGAAGTTGATAAATATCTGAACCAGGTTGCTTTTAGCGGCGCTGAAGAATTTTTGAACAAATACAAAGATGCCAATATCATTGGACATTTTGGACTTGGATTTTATAGCGCATTCATGGTAAGCAGCCGGGTGGAAGTGCTTTCGCAAAGCTATAATGAAGAAGCGCCATCAGTATATTGGAGTTGCGATGGCAGCCCGGAATTTGAATTGTATGAAGTTGAGAAAAGAGACCGTGGTACAAAAATCATTCTTCACATCAATGAAGACAGCACTGAGTTTTTAGAGGCTTCGCGCATTAAAGGCATTTTGGAAAAATTCTGCCGCTTTTTGCCTGTACCCATTTATTTTACTGATGTAGCTGAAGCCAAAGACGAAAAAAAGGGCGAAAACAAAGAAGAGCAAAAACCCATTAACAACACGCATCCGATATGGGTTAAAAAGCCTTCTGAATTAACGGCTGAAGATTACCAGAATTTCTATCGTGAATTATATCCGTTTGGTGAAACACCGCTGTTCTGGATTCATCTCAATGTAGATTATCCGTTCAATCTAACTGGTATTTTGTATTTCCCTAAAATCAAACAGAGCTACGAAATACAAAAAGATAAGATTCAATTGTACAGCAACCAGGTGTTTGTAACTGATGAAGTAAAAAACATTGTTCCCGAATTTTTGATGTTGTTGCATGGTGTAATTGACAGTCCCGATATTCCGCTAAACGTAAGCCGCAGCTATTTACAGGGCGACCCGAATGTGAAAAAAATAAACGCACACATCACCAAAAAAGTGGCAGATAAGCTGGATGAAATGTTTAGAAATGAACGTTCATCGTTCGAAGAAAAATGGGAGAGTCTTGGTTTGTTTGTGAAATATGGAATGATAACCGATGATAAGTTTTTAGATAAAGCTGCTAAATTTTTAATTCTGCAAGATGTAGCCGATAACAAATTTTATACAGTGGATGAATATAAAATGGCTACTGAAACTTTGCAGAAAAACAAAGAAGGAAAACACGTCGTTCTATATACTACCGACCCTGTTCAGCAGGACGCTTATATACAAGCTGCGAAAGCAAAAGGATACCTTGTAGTAAAGATGGAAACCATGATAGATGCGGCTTTCATTAACAACATGGAAATGAAATGGAACGATGTGCACTTTGTACGTGTTGATGCTGATATAGTTGATAACCTGATTGACAAAAAGGATGCAACTGAAAGTGTATTGAATAAAGAGGAAGAAACAAAGCTAAAAGAACTCTTTACGTTTGAAGTGCCACAGTTGCATGTATCGGTTGAAGTAAAAGGCTTAAGCGCAGATACTGCGCCTGTTGTAGCTACCCGCCCTGAATTTATGCGCCGCATGAAAGACATGGCAAACATGGGCGGCGGTGGCATGACAGCTTTTTATGCTACCATGCCCGATGAAGTAACGCTTACCGTAAACGGCAATCATCCTATCTATCAAACTCTATTAAAAGAGCAAGACGAAAAAAGAGTGCAAAAACAAATTCGCACTTTGGCTGATATGGCTTTGCTTTCGCAAGGATTATTAAAGGGAACTGATTTAACCAACTTCATAAACCGCAACATCGAACTGATGCAGGACGAAAAGGTAGAAGCGTAAGAAGAAACAAGCAAGAATGCAAGTTTCAAGATAAGACAAAAGGTTACGTTTTAAAGCGTAGCCTTTTGTTTTTATACCTTTTTTACACGACCGCTGCCGCTCACTTTGCTAGCAAGGGTTGCATTGCCTGAATAAAAAACACTGCCGCTTCCACTCACTTGCGCTGTCAATGCTTTTTCAACATGAACGGTAACACTGCCGCTGCCTGATTGTTGCACCGTTGCTGTATTGCAACCAGCCTCTTCCAGATTTGCACTGCCGCTACCACTTTTCTTAACTTCTATCTCATCATTCACTTTGCCTTTCAGCACAACGTTGCCGCTGCCCGACATGTGCAACGAAAGTGATCCGAATGAAGCAAAAGAAAACTTTACTGCACCGGAACCTGAAACGGAAAATGAAGTATTGCCATCATTACTAAAATTGCCATCTCCATTGATGTTGCCGCTGCCACTTTGCGCAAGCGCACTTATGGTTGTCATGCTCACATGCACTCTTATCGGTTGATGCGTTTGCAAACTGTACCTGTCCTTTACTTTAATGGTTAGCCTATTGTCTTTTACTGCTGTTTCAATGTAAGGCAAAAGGTTATCTTCTCCTTCCAGTTGAATGCTGTTGCTATTGCCATACGCAATGTCAACATTTATGGGTCCGCCAACTTCCAAAGAGGTATAACCGGAAGCTTCGCGGGTTTCGGTTTTGCTGTTATTATTTCCTTTTACTGTATGCCATTGCGCTATTGAAGTTGCACTAATGGTAATAAAAAGAAGCGAAAGAAAAGTTTTCATTGGTTTTGTTTTATGAATTGAAACGATGAGAGAGGAAAAACGTTACATCCCTTTTACAATGAAACTATCACAAATAACATCAACCTTTGCTGGGCACTGAATAATCATTTGTGAAATCATTTTTACAAAAAGAGAGAAGTTTGTAAACTGGCTTACTTTTGCAATCTTCTTTATTGGATAGCAATTATGTTCAATAGAAAAACAAACAACAGAAGATGGTTAGCAATCGTGCATACAATCATGATTGGCGCGCTGTTTTTCGCCCAGCTTCAGTTGAAGTTTATTGAATATGCTTATGGCAACGAGTATGGTAAAACCTCATTCGTAAATAAGGCAACGCAAAATGACGCAAAACAAAAGATCGTACAACGCGATAATAGTCATTCCGCTTCTTACACAAAACTCAACAAGCGTTATCCGGTAAGCAGTTTGTTTGTTGTATCATCTGCGCCTGCCATTGTTCATCAATATCATATTTCTTTTTCTCCGAAATTAATTTACCAGCAACCTTTTCTTACTACTTCTTACCAACACTCATTTTCACGCCGCGGTCCGCCTGCCTCTTTTTGTTAGTAACTTTCTTTTGGTTTTGCACATTTTTTTGTGCCCTGTTTCTCTCTTTCTTGTTGATTGTTGTTGACAGAACACAACCGTAATGAACGGTTCTTCTATTCATTGAATGCGCTGTGCTTACCATCATTCTTACCACACAATTTTCAACAAAAACAAATTGTAATCTCCATTCATTTAAGCAAATGATATGAACCAACGTTTGGTAAAAGCAACCGCGATGTTGTGTGTACCTCTTTTGTTTTTCGCCTGCCATTCTTCATTATATGCACAACAGGTGTCACCGGCTGTTTCACTGCAAATGCTTGTGAATTCAGCTTTAAAATATTCTCCCCTTTTGCAAAGCCGGCAAGCCTACATAAAAAGCTCGGAGCAAAATGTTATCAGTACAAGAAATGCCTATCTGCCAACTGCAGTTGTGGGCGATGAAGCCCTGATAGCATCCGACAATTCGTTGCCAGGCTCTTATCTCTCCATGGGTGTTATTCCTTCTACTTCCTCAGGCATTCGTCCAGACAATACGGCGCAGGCTGCCACTGGCAATTTTGCTCTTTTTATGAGCCAGTACGAGATTGCTTCATTCGGATATAAAAATGCGCAAATCAAAAATGCAGAAGCCGAAGTCAGTCTGCGCAACAGCGATTTAAATCGTGAGTCTTATTTATTAAAATGGCGCATTTGTAAACTGTATTTTACGCTGCTTCAGCAACAGTTGCAACAAAGCATAGAAGAGCAAAATACAAAGCGGTATGAAGATTTGTTTACCGTTGTTCGTGCGGTGGCATTAAGCGGTTTAAAGCCTGGCGCCGATTCATCGCAGGCTTTGGCCGAGCTTTCTAAAACAAAAGTGGATTTGAATAATGCTATTAAGCAAACAGCAACGCTAAGGCAGGAACTGGCTTATCTCTCAGGCATTCGTGCCGACAGCATTGCAATAGATACATCCGAGCAACAACATCAGCAAACCATCACACAATTGTTAGGAAGCAGCGCCGATACAACAGCCAATCCGTTGCTGGCTTATTATACTGCCGAGCAACAGTTATTGCAGAGCAATGAAGCGGTGGTGCAAACGAGTTTCCGTCCGCATTTGATGCTTACCGGCATGGCATGGGCGCGAGGTTCGAGTATTGATGCAAACAACAAATTTCAACCAATGGGTTCGGTTTTCGATAACCAGCGATACAATTATTTAGCGGGCGTAAGCTTATTTTATGACCTGTTCAGCGGCATCCAAAAAAAGAGCCGCTTAGCTGCCAGCCGTTATAACAGCGAAGCAGGTGCTGAGGAACTGGAACAGGAAAAACAATCGCTTCAAAATATAAATAACCAGTCTGATGAAGCTATCCGTATTGCTTCGGAAAACCTGGCTCAGTTGCCGGTTCAATTAAGTGCGGCAAGCGATGCTTTCAATCAAAAAACGGCACAATATAAAGCCGGTATCAGTAACCTGGTTGATCTTACTACCGCTACTTATGTTTTGTATCGGGCACAAACCGAATATGCACAAGCACTGAACGATTGGTTTCTGGCAAACGTTGACAAAGCCGCTGTTACCGGCAGGCTCGATCAATTTTATTCAATCATTAAATAAATGACCTTCTATGTTAAAAGGTGCATTGAAGCGACCTATCACCGTGTTGGTGTTATTTGGTGGCTTACTCTTATTTTCTATCATCGCAATACGTTCTATTCCCATTGATATTTTTCCGCAGTTAAACTTACCTACCATTTATGTAATTGAATCGTATGGCGGTATGTCGCCGCAGCAAATGGAAGGTTTTTTTGCCACGCGCCTGCAAGACCAGTTTTTGTATGTAAATGGCATTAAAAACATTGAAAGCAAAAACATACAGGGCTTAACGCTTATCAAGCTTTCTTTTTACGAGAAAACAAACATGGCAGAAGCCTCGGCGCAGGTAGCACTGCAGGTAAACCGTGCCTCGGCATTTTTTCCGCCCGGCGCGCTGCCGCCGCAGGTGGTTCGCTTCGATGCTTCTTCATTGCCGGTAGGAGAGTTGGTATTTAGCAGCAAAACAAAATCTTTAAAAGATATTTACGATCTCGCTGCAACCCGCATCCGCCCTATGTTTGCCACGATACCCGGCTTGTCGGCACCACCGCCTTTTGGCTCTAATGCACGTTCGGTAGTAGTAAATGTTGACCCTGAAAAATTGCGGCGTTACAATATATCGCCCGACCAGGTGGTGGAAGCCATTACCAAAAACAACGCGATGACGCCATCAGGCAATCTTCGTGTGGATAGTTTGATGTATGTAACCACAGTCAATTCTTTGGAACAAAATGTTGAGCAGTTTGGAAACATACCGATCGCAACATCAGGCAACAGTGCTGTATTTATTCACGATGTTGCAAATGTTACCGATGCTGCCGATATAACGGTTGATTATGCGCTGGTAAACGGCAAGCGTTCGGTATATATTCCGGTGGTAAAAACGGCTGATGCGTCAACATGGGATGTGGTGCAATCGCTAAAGCAAAAACTACCCGACATGCAAAGCTTGTTGCCTGATGATGTAAACGTGAGCTATGAATTTGATCAGTCGGTGTTTGTTATCAACGCAGTGAAAAGTTTGATGACAGAAGGCATTTTGGGAGCGATACTTACCGGCCTGATGGTGCTCCTTTTTTTGCGCGACTGGCGCAGCAGCGTTGTCGTTATCATAACCATTCCGGTGGCTGTGATAAGCGCCGTTTTGTTTTTACGCCTTTTTGGTCAAACCATAAATATCATGACGTTGAGCGGGCTTGCTTTGGCCATTGGCGTGCTGGTTGACCAGGCAACTGTTACCATTGAAAACATACACCAGCATTTGGAAATGGGCAAAAACAAACGCCAGGCAATATTGGATGCCTGCGAGGAAATTTCATTTCCCTTGTTGTTGATTTTGCTTTGCATCCTGGCTGTGTTTGCGCCATCGTTTATTATGACGGGCGTGCCTAAAGCTATGTTTCTTCCCTTATCGTTGTCTATTGGTTTTGCCATGATTGTTTCGTTCGTTGCTGCGCAAACTTTAGTGCCGATTATCTGTAACTGGTTGCTGGACGAAAGGAAGTTTCAATATCATCATAAATCTCCACCGCAACATGCTCATGCAGGACTTGCGTTAGATAAACAGGAAGAGGATGAAATCAATCTTCATACAAAAGAAGATACAGAGCAACCTGAAGGAAAACGATTTTTTTCAGCGTTTAAAAATGCGGCTCTTACAAAGATTAGAACGCTGGATGCCAAGGCGGAAACTGATTGTTTCCATTTACTGTATTGTAACCATTGCAGCGGCGGCTTTTTGTTTTGCCCAAATTGGTAAGGATTTGTTGCCCAAAAGCAACGTGGGACAAATGCAGTTGCGCATTAAAGAACCCGATGGTACAAGACTTGAAATCACCGAGCGGGCCGTAAAAAGTATTTTAAATACCATTGATTCTACCGTCAACGGAAACATTGCCATTAGCTCGGCGTATGTGGGTTTGGTGCCCAGTTCGTTTGGTACGAGCAATTTGTATGTATTCAACAGCGGCACGCATGAGGCGGTTTTGCAAATCAATTTAAATGAACATTACAAGGTAAAAATGGATGATTTAAAAGAAAAGCTTCGGTCTGTTATAAAAGCAAAATATCCTGATATTGCCATTTCATTTGAACCGATAGAACTCACCGAAAAAATAATGGCGCAAGGTGCAGAAACGCCAATTGAGATAAGAGTGGCTGCGCGTAATTTTTCAGATATTACGGCCTATGCGCAAAAGCTTGAAAATAAATTAAAGCAAGTTTCTTTTTTGCGCGATGTACAAATTGAACAACCGTTGCAGTTCCCAACTTATAACATTCATGTGGACAGATTCCGGTTGGCGCAAATGGGGTTGAATATGGCTGATGTTTCGCGAAGCATTACCGATGCCACTTCATCAAGCCGTTTTACGCAAAAGGTGTTGTGGCTCGATCAGAGCAATGCTTATACCTACCAGGTGCAGGTGCAGGTTCCGGAATACATCATGAATTCAACCGAACAAATGAACGATATTCCTCTGGTGAAAGGACAGGACAGACCAGTGCTTTCTGATGTTGCCGAATTATCAACCACCGAAATGCCCGGCGAATACGACCGTGAAGGACCGCGACGGTACTTAACTGTAAGCGCTAATATTTATAAAAAAGATTTAGGCTCGGCTACCAATGCAGTGGAAAAAGCGGTTGATGAAATTGGTGCAAAACCAAAAGGTTTAGTAGCAACCATTGGTGGTATGTCATCATTACTGAACGAAACGCTAAGTTCACTGCAAACTGGTTTGCTGGCGGCCATTGTTGTTATTTTATTGTTGCTGGCAGCCAATTACCAATCGTTTGGGCTGGCCATTTCGGTGCTGGCAACGGTGCCTGCGGTGTTGCTCGGTGCAATGCTGCTCTTGTTTGCCACGGGCTCAACATTAAACTTGCAATCGTACATGGGCATCATCATGTCAACGGGCGTATCCGTTGCCAACGCCATTTTAATTGTTACCAACGCCGAAGCTTTGCGATTGGAATATAAAGATCCGTTCAAAGCCGCCGCAGTGAGTGCAAGCATAAGGTTGCGACCTATTTTAATGACGAGCCTTGCTATGATTGCGGGTATGATACCAATGGCAAGCGGCCTCGGCGAATCTGGCGACCAATCGGCGCCGCTGGGCAGAGCCGTGATTGGCGGATTGGCGGCTTCCACCGTAGCGGCTTTATTTATTGTGCCGTTGGTATATGGTTGGATACAACAAAAGAAAGGGTTTAGCTCGCCATCGCTTTTGCCCGAAGAAAAAGAGGCAAAAACAAACTTCAATGTTGTTGAAAAAGCAATGGTTTGAACCACGAAGTAGCGAAGAACAGGAAAACTCACAAAGAAGAAATTAAAACAAAATTCCATGTAACTTTTTTCCTTTGGGTCTTCGTGGTTCTTCATTAAAAAAATGTAAAAAGTTTCTCAATATTTAATCAACTTCTTTCAAAACTTTTTTATGATACGCTTCTTCTTTTTATCGCTTTTTATAGTAATGATGATGACCGCTTGTTCGTCTTCAGATACAAAACAAAAACCACTTCAAACATCAACAAAAACAACAACGCAATACAAAATGGCAACGGTTGAAAAAGGTGCTTTGGCAACTACTATAAAGCTACCTGCACAACTTGCGGCTTACGAAGAAGTAAGCATCTTTCCAAAAGTGAATGGTTATGTAAAAACAGTGTGGTTGACATTGGTTCGGAGGTGAAAAAAGGGCAATTGTTAATGACGTTGGAAGCGCCCGAAATGCTGGAGCAGACAATTGGCGCAAAAGAAAAATATTTGCAGTCGCAATCCAATTTTGCCATAGCAAAAGAACGCTACCAACGACTGGCAGTGGCATCGGCAACGGCGGGTGCTATTTCGCCTTACGATTTATCTTCTGCCAAATCTACCATGCAGGCGGATAGTGCGCTTTCCAACGCTCAAAAAATGGCCTGGCAAATGCAGGAAACGGTGCAGGGATATTTGAATGTAACTGCACCATTTGACGGCGTGATCACGCAACGCAATGTTCATCCCGGCGCATTGGTAAATGCGGTTGACAAAAGCACGCCGATGCTGGAGTTGAAAACGATTAAGCATCTGCGTTTGCAAGTGCAGGTGCCGGAAGATATGGCTGCTTCTCTTAAAGAAAAAGACAGCATTTATTTCACCACCAGTGCAATGCCCGGTGCAAGGTTTGCGGGCATTGTAAGCCGCAAGTCAATGAACATTCAATCGCAATTGAGAAGCGAATTGATAGAAGCTGATATTGACAACCGCGATGCAAAATTATCGCCCGGCATGTATGCCGATGTAATGTTATCGTCCAACGGTAGTGCGAATGCTTTTATCGTTCCAAAGATGGCGGTTCTTACTACAACGGAAGGGAAATACATTTTAGTAAAAAATGGCGAAAACAAACTGCAAAAGATAAACGTAACCACCGGCAATCAGAGTGAAAACAAAGTGGAAGTGTTTGGAGATGTGCAGGCAGGCGAACAAGTTATTGCCAACCCGGATGAAAGTATGTTGGATGATGCAGAATAAAACGATTTATGATTTTCGATTTATGATTGCGAAACCAAAATGTATAACCTCATATCATTTTAAATTTATCAGGCATACATTACTTTTCGCTGGAAGTCATTATTGATGTGGATTACAACAATCATAAATCCGAAATCACAAATTTAAAATTGTGTTATGCTTTTGGAAATGCCATTATTTTGCTCGTAAAATCAACGGCTTGCAAAGCGTCATTTTCATTGTTTATCTTTTTGTTTTTTGCTGGCTCATTACTATCATTCCATTCTTTAAAAAATCGGGCATTGGTAAGGCCGGATTGATCCTTTTATTCATTATTAAAATTCTTGCAGGTTTTGCATACGCATGGTTGTATGCAACTCCGCAATACATTGCTACCGCCGATACTTGGCATTTTTATAACGACAGTCTGAAAGAAACAGCCTGGCTGTTGCGCGATCCGTCTGGTTTTATCAAAGATTTATTTTACTCGCCTTATGGCAAAAGCGGCAATTTGTTTTCAGGCGTTTCTTCTTACTGGAACGATTTAAAAGACAATGTTTTTATTAAGCTGATGGCTGTAATCAATGTGTTTACGAACAAGAGTTATTACACCAATATTATCGTGTTCAATTTTCTTTACTTCTTTGGGCCGGTTGCATTGTATCGGTTGGTTCAACCGCTTTGGAAATTCAATAAATGGTGGTTGATAGCAGTCACTTTCCTGATGCCATCGTTTCTGTTTTGGTGCAGCGGCATTCATAAAGACGGGCTCCTTTTTTCGGCTTTGATGATAAGCATTTATTGCTTTTATAAACAAGTAGTACAACACCGTTTTTCATGGAAACATAGCTTAGCTCTACTGTTTTGTTTTGTTCTTTTATTCGCTTTGCGAAATGCAATACTTTTCCTATTGTTACCGGCAATGATTTGCTGTTATTTTTAAGTACAAAAACAAAGCATTATCAATGGTTTGTTTTTGCGCTTTTTTACACGGTTGCCATTCTTCTCTTTTTTGTTTTGCCCCATTTTTCTCACCTGCTAAACTTTCCGCAATACATCGTGAATAAGCAGGCAGAATTCAATGCTTTACCCGGCAATTCAAAAGTGTATTTGCCCATTTTGCAACCAACGCATTTTTTCTTTTGTACGATTTTTTCCTTATGCCTTAGACCTCGTTTTTCTGCGTCCGCACTGGCGCGATGTAAAAAACATTCCTTCCTTGCTTTCCTTTCTTGAAAATGCTTTTGTGATTGGCCTATTGTTGTTTTGGAGCCTCTTTCACCGGCCTCTGCAAAGTGTACATCCTTTGCTTATATTCTTTTTCTTTTTCAGTCTCTCCGTGTGGCTGCTATGCGGTTATACAGTTCCTTTTGCTGGTGCTGTAGTGCGATACAAAAGTGTGGTTGCTCCTCTTTTCATTCTTTCTTTCATATTGACAAGCGATGTTAGAAGTTTGTTTTCAGTAAAATTAAATAAATAAATAATTTGTATTTTTTGTTAATTAATTATCTTGATTATTCTTTTTTGTGAATAAATTTTTTAATCAATAAAAAAATATGAAGCGAATTTGGATGAAAAGCGTTTTTTTTGCCATTATAAAAATTTATTCAAATCTATGTCATTACGGTTTCAGGCAATCAATAACTTGACAAGCCACCTTCAAACACCAACTGAGAAATCTGCTAAGATTACTGCTATTTTCGGCGACCATGTTTTTACTCTGAAAAAAGCCCGTGAATTTCTCAGCGATGAAGCTTACAAAAGCCTCGCTGGCAGTGTAAAAGGCGGCAAAAAGATTGACCGTTATGTAGCTAACCAAATTGCCAGTGGCATGAGAGCCTGGGCAGAAGGAATGGGCGTTACACATTATACGCACTGGTTTCAGCCGTTGACCGGCACTACAGCAGAAAAACACGATTCTTTCTTTACCATAAAAAGCGACGGAACAGCGATTGAAGAATTTGATGGTGCTGCGTTGATACAGCAGGAGCCTGATGCTTCTTCGTTTCCCAGTGGCGGTCTGCGGGCTACTTTTGAAGCCCGTGGCTATACGGCATGGGATCCTTCTTCGCCAGCGTTCATCATGGAGATCGGCAATGGCAAAACGCTTTGTATTCCTACCATATTTGTATCGTACACCGGCGAATCGCTCGATTATAAAGCTCCTCTTTTAAAAGCAATTGAAGCTTTGAATAAATCAGCCGTTGAAGTAGCCAATTATTTTGATAAAAACGTAACCAAAGTAACGGCTACATTGGGCTGGGAGCAGGAATATTTTGTGATAGACGAAGGTTTGGCGAATGCCCGCCCCGATTTGGTGCAATGCGGCCGAACGGTGTTTGGTGCTGCTCCTGCAAAAGGGCAGCAGTTGGAAGACCATTATTTTGGTTCGATACCTGAACGGGTATATGCGTTTATGCGCGATTATGAAACGGAAGCTTATAAATTGGGCATTCCTTTGCGTACACGCCATAATGAAGTGGCACCTGCACAGTTTGAATGCGCCCCCATTTTTGAAGAAGTGAACCTGGCAGTTGACCACAACACGTTGTTGATGGACGTAATGGCGCGCGTGGCCAAGCGTCATAACCTGGTGGTATTGTTGCACGAAAAGCCATTTGCTGGCATCAATGGCAGCGGTAAGCACAACAACTGGAGCATGGCAACCGATACCGGCGTGAACTTATTAGCGCCCGGAAAAACGCCAAAAACAAATCTGATGTTCCTTACCTTTTTTGTAAACACCATCAAAGCTGTGCACGACTATGCCGATTTGCTTCGCGCCGCAATTGCTTCTGCGCCAAACGACCATCGCTTGGGTGCCAATGAAGCACCGCCTGCTATCATTTCGGTGTTTGTAGGCCAATATCTGGCTAAAGTTTTATCTGATATTGAAACCCGCGTAGGAAATAAATTCGACGAGCAGGACGAAGCTATATTAAAGCTGGATTTGCATCGCAGCATACCTGAATTGATGCTCGATAATACCGACCGTAACCGCACTTCGCCTTTTGCTTTTACAGGAAATAAATTTGAGTTCCGCGCGGTAGGTTCATCTGCCAATTGCGCCAATGCAATGATTGCATTGAACTCGATTGTAGCTGAAACACTGAAGAATTTTAAAGAAGAAGTGGATAGCCTCATTGATAAAAATGAGAAGAAAGAAATTGCTATCATGCACGTAATTCAGAAATACATTGTGGAAAGCAAAAAAGTATTATTTGAAGGTGATGGTTATAGCGAAGAATGGACGCAGGAAGCTGAAAAGCGCGGCTTGCCCAATGTAAAAACAACACCGCTTGCGCTGGATGCGATGCTTACCGATAAAGCCAAGCATTTGTTTGAAAGCAACAAAGTGTACAATCATTTGGAACTGGAAGCACGTCATGAAATTGAATTGGAAAAATACCTTAAGAAAGTGCAGATTGAAGCCCGCATTATGGGTGATATTGCCTTGAACCACATTATTCCGGCAACGATTAATTATCAGAATACGCTGGCAGAAAATATCAAAAGATTAAAAGATGCCGGTTTGCCTGAATCTTCATTCGGCATTCAAACGGAAATTTTGAAGGAGATAGCCGATCACGTGCAAGTTATTTACACAAAAGTAAACGAGATGGTAGAAGCTCGTAAAGTGGCAAACAATATGAGCGATACACGCGAAAAAGCCATTGCTTACTGCGATGATGTAAAGGGAAAATATTTTGATGAGATCCGTTATCACGTTGATAAACTGGAACACTTAGTGGACGATGATAAATGGACTTTACCAAAGTATCGTGAGATTTTGTTTTTGCGGTAATTTGATGGAACACGGATGACAAGGACTTCGTGCACAGATATTCAGGATTGAATTTAAAATATTCAGAAATCAGTTTTTAAAATAAAAAGTTCCGAAGTTGTAAAAGCTTCGGAACTTTTTTATAATTTAAGCGTATTCAAAACAAAAATCCTTCAATCTATGCCCAAAGATCCGTGTCATCCGTGTTCATATTTCTTCATTCCATATTTTCCAGTTTTCTTCGGCCTGTATGGTTAGCATGTCGTACCCGTTTTGAATGGCAGCGCCCTGTTCTTTTCCTAACGATAAAAACCTGGTTAGCGGTGGGTTGTACACCAAATCAAACAGGTAATGTTTTGGTGATAAAAGATGATAGGGAATGGGCGGCGCTTCATCTACTTTTGGATATGTGCCCAACGGAGTACAATTGATAATAACGCTGTATTCTTTCATCACTTCTTCAGTGATATTTTCATAGCGTATCATGCCATTAGAAGTTCCGCTTCGCGATACAATTTGATACATTATGTTCAATTTCTTCAACACAAATTCTACAGCTGCCGATGCACCACCGCTGCCCAAAATCAATGCGTGTGTATGATGCGGCTGCCAATGAGTAATGAATGATTTTTCAAAACCAACCACATCAGTGTTATAACCGTAAAGTTTGTTTTTGTCCACTTTTATGC
Source organism: uncultured Chitinophagaceae bacterium (assembly GCA_963847085.1). Taxonomy (GTDB): domain Bacteria; phylum Bacteroidota; class Bacteroidia; order Chitinophagales; family Chitinophagaceae; genus Ilyomonas. Next base: position 806,469 of record CAWJYO010000009.1, read on the forward strand.
AGTTGCAGGCACCCATTTGTTTTACTTCGTTCTGTAGCGCCTTGCAAATAAGATAACACCTGCTTTTTATAAGGAATGGTAACGGCAAGACCTTTTAAATTGGATACCGATTGTAAGAGCTTGGGTAGTTCTTCAATGGAAGAAATGGGAAAGTTTACAAACAAGCATCTTGTATGTATTCGTCCAAAAATTTTTGGGTAAAATATTTTTGCGAAAACGAATGAGATAAGGGAAAACCGATAATACCAAACGTTTGCACCATTACATTCTTTGTTTGGTTTCGGCATCTAAGTACAAATGAAACGTATCGCCGCGAAGCCCGATGCGCATGGTTTCCAACGGAATCATTTCAGAAGGCGCAATATTGCCCAGATTCACATTACAGCCCAGCAACTCCAGAAAGTAAAGCTGCTGTTCTTTTTGCGGTGCTTCCCATATAATTTTTTCGCCTGGAATCTGGGTTAAAATTTCGTTCACCAAACCCTCTCTTACTTCACCACTGCCACGATAAATGCCTACGGTGCCGCCTTCTCTTGCTTCTGCAATCACATACGTTGCACCCGCTTCAAGCTCGGCTCTCATTTGTTCAATCCATTTGTAAGGAGGAATGATGTGTGTAGCATCTTTGCTGCCTACTTCACTTAACACCGTTGCATGTTTGGTGAGCTTTTCTATATAACCGCATTTCTCAGCATGAGGAATGGTAATAGAGCCATCGCTTACTTCTATATAAGCAATGTTATAATCTTTACAAACAGCAATGTATTCGTCAATCTGATTGCGGATTAAAAAAGCTTCGAACAAGGTTCCTCCAAAATAAACCGGAATGTTGTACGATTGATACAAGTCAATCTTCTCGCGAAGATTCGGCGTAACAAAAGAAGTTCCGAAACCAAGTTTTACAATATCAACATAAGGATGCGCAATACTTAAAAAATTTTGAGCTTCGTTCAGGCTTAATCCTTTATCCATTACCATTGTGATGCCGTTCGTTCGTGGCTGCTGAGTGCGTTCCGGGATCTGCGCAAGATGAAAATTCATTCGTTGTGGTTTAACGGCGGCAAAAATAAGAAAGCATGTATTGCTAATTGTTAATTGTTAACCGAACATTCGGTAAGAAGGGAATGTTATGGGTTGATTGATGCTTTGGTTTTGTCATAATTTTTATTGCCAGTTAGTTTGTTTTAAAAATTGAATGAATTGATCGGTTGCTTTGCGGCGATGACTAAACTTATTTTTCTCATCCATTGTCATTTGAGCAAAAGTTTTATCACTTCCTTCGGGAATAAAAACAGTATCATAACCAAAGCCACCTTCACCGCTGGGATGTTCTGTAATCATGCCTTTACAAACACCTTCAAAAAGATGTTGTTCATCATTTAAAAGCAAACAAATCACCGTTTTAAAATGTGCAGTTCGAAGGGTTTGGTTTTGCATGTTTTTTAGCAGTTTATCAATGTTGGCGCTAAAGTTTTTATTCTCGCCTGCATAACGCGCACTCTTCACGCCAGGTTCACCATTCAGGGCTTCTACTTCTAAGCCGGTGTCTTCACTAAAACAATTTTGTTGGGTGAGTTCATGTATCACTCTTGATTTCTCGATGGCATTCTCTTCAATCGTATCAAACGGTTCGGGAATGTCAATGTTAATGCCAGCTTCTTGTAGTGTAATGATGTGATATTGATTGCCGATGATGTGTTTGATTTCATCCACTTTATGCTGGTTATTGGTTGCAAAGATGAGCGTATGAGCTTGCAAGATTGATTGATTTGTTTTTACCATAAAAGCAAAGAAAAAATACTTTGTGAACCTTTCTGTTCTTAGTGTCTTCGTGGTTCAAATGCTTTATTCAAATAAGCTTTTCAAACACATCCACAACTTTGTTTTTTCCAGCTTGGCTTCTTTGCCATTGCCTTTCATTTTTTGTAATGATGCGCTGCATAAAAAACGGCAGTTATCAAAGGGCTGCACTTTATAATCGGGCATTTGAAAAGGTAGCCCGATGCTTTGTGTAGATACATCAAACATAAGGCAGATACGGGTTTGGAGCGTTGCCTGCAGTTGTTTATAATCCATTTTGGTTTTATCGGTATTTATCAGTGCAATATCATCCATGGTCATTTGCAAAGCGCCCAGCATATTGGTTAGCAATTGCAAACTTTCATCATCGGTGAAGCGGTTTTTTTCATCATCCACTAACACCGCAATTCCTTTTCCATTTTGTCCCAAGAAAGCCGGTTGCGGCTCTTCTTCAATGCTTTGTTGGGGTTTGGTTTCGTCAATATTTTCATTTTTCATAAGTACATCATCAACTATCACCAACGATTCTTTATACAAATTTGCCAGCACAAACGGGGGCAACTGAATTTTCATAATTATCACATTTTAAACAAGCCTTGTTTCTTATTTTTGCTAACAAATGTAAGCTATGACAACAGCATTCGCCACCTTCCCCGTTACAAAAGTTTCGGAAAGTAAATTGAAGAGTACCGATTTTAATAACCTTGTTTTTGGTAAATATTTTACCGATTACATGCTGGAAGCGGATTGGGCTGACGGTGAGTGGACCAATGTTGAAATCAAACCTTATCAGCCGATTTCTTTTTATCCTTCCATGGCGGCATTGCATTATGGTCAGGCCATTTTTGAAGGTATCAAAGCTTATAAACATGCCGATGGCAGTGCTTACATCTTTCGTCCGTACGATAATTTTAAACGCTTTAATATTTCGGCAAAAAGAATGCAGATGCCTGAAGTGCCTGAAGAGATTTTTATTGATGGATTAAGGCAATTGGTAAAACTGGAAAAGGACTGGATTCCTGCCAAACCGGATTATTCTTTATACATCCGCCCGTTTATGTTTGCCACCGATGAAGTGATTGGTGTGCATCCCTCCAACAGCTATAAATTTTTTATTTTATTAAGTCCTACCGGTTTTTATTATGGTGCCCCAATGAAGATATTGGTAGAAGAAACTTACACGCGCGCAGCGCCCGGTGGTGTTGGTTTTGCCAAGAATGCAGGCAACTACGGCGCAAGCCTGCAAGCGGCACATAAAGCCAAAGAAATGGGCTACGACCAGGTGTTGTGGACAGATGCTTTTGAACACAAATGGCTGCAGGAAGTAGGAACCATGAATGTATTTTTTGTGATTGATGATGTTGCCATTACTCCACCGCTTGACGAAGGAACCATTTTGGCCGGTGTTACCCGCGATAGTGCGATCCAGGTTTTAAATGATATGGGTATCGAAGTAGAAGAGCGGAACATCAGTATTGACGAACTCATTGCTGCTTACGAAGGGGGCAAGTATATTGAAGCATTTGGAACCGGCACTGCGGCTACCGTTTCTTACATCAAGGAACTGCGTTATAAAGATGATTCGATGTACTTTGATACCGCCAAATGGAAAGTTGCACCGGAGTTAAGAAAACGAGTGAACGACATCCGCGAAGGCAGAACCGAAGATAAATACGACTGGCTGATGGCGATTTGAAAATGGAACACGGATGTCACGGACTGAGTGTAAGGATGGTTGGGATTAAATATTATGGCAAAAACAAACATCATTTCTATCCTATAAATCCCAAATATTTCATTAATCCCAGTTCAGACGATCTTTCAAATCCATGCACTAAGCCCGTGTCATCCGTGTTCTATTTTCTTCATTCACAAAAATTAAACTTTTATTCTTGGTGGTTTATAGATAGCCACTTACCTTTGCCGTCCTAAAAATTAATGGGTATAGAATGCCAACCATACAGCAGTTAGTAAGAAAAGGTCGCGAAATCATCCGGGCAAAAAGCAAATCCAGAGCATTGGATGCCTGCCCGCAGCGTCGTGGCGTTTGTACAAGGGTTTACACCACCACTCCTAAAAAGCCGAATTCTGCGCTTCGTAAAGTTGCCAAAGTTCGCTTGACCAATAAAGTAGAAGTGATTGCTTATATTCCCGGCGAAGGTCATAACCTGCAGGAACACTCGATTGTATTGATTCGTGGCGGTCGTGTGAAAGATTTACCAGGTGTGCGTTATCACATTGTGCGCGGAAGCTTGGATACGGCTGGTGTAAAAGACCGTAAAAAAAGCCGCTCGAAGTATGGTACCAAAAAAGGCAAAGCTGGCGCACCGGCAGCACCAACAAAAGGCAAAAAATAATTTTTTCAAGTTATCATAACAGTCTCTTTCCATGAGAAAATCACAAGCAAAAAAAATTCCGCTCGCGCCCGATTCAAAATACCACGATAAGCTCGTAACGCGTTTTGTAAACAACCTGATGTGGGATGGTAAAAAAAGTACGGCGATTAATATTTTTTATGATGCCATTGACAAGGTTGCCAAAACAACCAACGAAGATGGTTACGAAATCTGGAAACGTGCTTTATCAAACGTTACGCCTGCTGTAGAAGTACGCAGCCGCCGCATTGGTGGTGCTACGTTTCAGATACCAACAGAAGTGCGCCAGGACAGGAAAGTTTCGTTAAGTATCAAATGGCTCATTCGTTACAGCCGCGAAAGAAACGGCAGAACAATGGCTGATAAATTAGCCAACGAAATTGTATCTGCAAGCTAAAGGTGAAGGTGCTGCTTTTAAAAAGAAAGAAGATACGCACCGCATGGCAGAAGCTAACAAGGCGTTCTCGCATTTTAGAATTTAAGTTTTGAATTGACAATATTTTCAAAAGCCCCGTCCCACAATTGTGGAACGGGGCTTTTGGTTTTGCGCAAATAATTGACCTGCCGCAAACTGCCCGCTCAATTGTCGGAAATGCACATAGTTTTCCTTGCAAAGCGATGTTATGTTTGCACCAACAAACAAATCATTTTATTATGAGCAACTCTCAGAAAATTGTTACCTTTTTGTGGTTCAACAACAATGCAGAAGAAGCCGTTAACTTTTACACTTCTGTTTTTAAAAATTCAAAAATTGGGAGCACGCGCCATTATGGCGATGCGGGGCCGGGACCGAAAGGCAGCGTAATGATTATGACTTTTGAACTGGAAGGACAACAATTCATTGCCTTAAATGGCGGCCCGCATTATCAGTTTACACCTGCCATTTCGTTGATGGTAAATTGCGAAACACAGGATGAAATTGACGAGCTATGGAACAAACTTACCGAAGGTGGAAAAGAAGTGCAATGTGGCTGGCTTACTGATAAATTTGGATTGTCGTGGCAAATTGTGCCTGCCAATATCGGGCGATTTTATAGCGGTGGTGCTGAAAGTGCCAGTCGTGTAATGAAGGCAATGATGCCCATGAAGAAGTTAGACATGAACGTATTGCAAGCCGCTTACAACGGTGAATAATGCTAATTTTCCATCCCGAATTGTTCGCGGTATTTCATTAAGGACAATTCTTTCATTTTGGTTTCTAAAACAATGTCAATGTCTTTGCCATAAGTGTTTATTTTTTCATGCACCCAATCGCTGTGCGCTTCTTTTTTAGAAGTCGCATCTTCGGTTTCTCTGCGTGAACTGGAGTAGTGAAAAACCGGTTTTACATCCCATGTTTGATAAGCTGTTAAAAACGCTTCTTCTTCTGTTTGATGGCCTGGATTTAATTTGTGATGAAAGTAGTCAAACACAATGGGCATGCTGGTTTGCTCATGTATTGGAACTAAATCGGAAACGGTGTACAAGCCCCGCTTATCATCATTTTCAACGGACAATCTTTTTTGAACACTTTGCGATAACAGGCCAAAATTCTTTATGAATCGTTGGATGGTTTCTTCTTTATCTCCATACGCGCCACCCACATGAATATTGATTTTGTGCATGATGTGTTTGCGGCAATCCCATGAGATCAAACACCTGTCCGTGAATTTCCAAATCCTTGATTGTATTTTGCAAAGTTGCACCACTTCCGGCAAGCTTGTTAAATGGTCCAGGATGCGAACTAATGCGAACAGGTTGTTTGCCTGCTTCTTCAAGCACAGCGCGGATTTCAGTAAAATCGGGCAGCGATTCTATTTTGTATTCTGAAGCCCATGGAAACAGTTCTGATGTTACACGAAACACTTTAACGTTGTGCTCAACATTCCATTGTAAAATCTTCAGTAAGTCCGTTACATTTTGCAGTGCAAGTTGCGAAGCATATTGAATTCCTTTTTCTCCAAACGTGCGTTTTATCATGCTGCGCGATGATGTAATTCCTTCTTCCTGTAAACCCATATTGATGCAGGCGTAACCTAAACTCATGGTTTTTTATTGTATAAAAAATGAGCCAAAAACAAAAGTTGACAGAACTTAGATTCATACAAAACAAAAGAGACGATGCAACAATCATCGTCTCTTTTGTTTTTACGCAAAAATGCCGCTACAACGTTTCTAAAACTGTAACGATTTTGCAATGATGCCAACGCATTCTTTGATTTGCTCTTCTGTAATGATAAGTGGTGGTGCAAACCTAATTTTATCGCCGTGTGTAGGTTTTGCCAGCAAGCCGTTATCTTTTAAAGCTAAACAAAAGTCCCAGGCGGCTTCTTTGTTAGGATGCTCAATCACAATAGCATTCAGTAAGCCTTTGCCGCGTATCGTTGTAATAAACGGCGATTGCAGCTTCGTTAGTTCATCGCGAAGCAAATTGCCCATCGTTTCTGCATTGGCAGCCATGTGCTCATCTTTCAATACCTGTAACGCTTCCATCGCAACTGCACATGCCAGTGGGTTGCCGCCATACGTAGAGCCATGCTCACCGGGTTTGATGCAAAGCATAATATCATCATCTGCTAACACAGCACTTACCGGCAAAGTGCCGCCACTTAATGCTTTGCCTAAAATCAAAATATCAGGATGGACACCTTCATGATCGCAGGCAAGCATCTTTCCTGTGCGGGCTAAACCGGTTTGTATTTCATCGGCAATAAACAAAACATCGTATTCGGCACACAATTCTTTCGCGCCTTTTAAATAACCTTCATCAGGCACTACAACACCCGCTTCGCCTTGTATCGGTTCTACCATAAATGCCGCTACATTCTTGTCTTGCAATGCTTGTTCTAAAGCGGGTAAATCATTATAAGGAATGATTTCAAAACCAGGCATATAAGGACCAAACCCTTTGTAGCTGCTGGCGTCGGTGGAAGAGGAAATAGCAGCTAAAGTTCTGCCCCAGAAATTGCCTTCCGCGAAGATGATTTTGGCTTTATTTTCGGCAACTCCTTTTTTATCGTAAGCCCATCTGCGCGCGAGTTTGATGGCGGTTTCGCCACCTTCTACACCCGTGTTCATGGGCAACACTTTATCATATCCAAAATATTGCGGTAATGTACTTTGCATATTCACCCAATAAATTGCTGTGAAAGGCACGCGAAGTAAGCGTTAGCTTTTGCGCCTGGTTAATTAAAGCCTGAATGATGCGTGGATGACAATGACCCTGATTAACGGCTGAATAACCGCTTAAAAAATCGAAGTAACGCTTGCCTTCCACATCCCAAACAAAAACGCCTTTGCCACGCTCCAACACTACCGGCAAAGGATGGTAATTGTGTGCACTGTATTGTTCTTCTAAATCTAAAAAATATTGTGTCCGTTCAGACAACGTTGTATGAGTAAGCATAGAAATGAATAAGTAAGAGATAATGATTAATATTGTTAATTGGTATTTATTACGGTTAAATGGTTAATTGTATGCAAATACTCAATTAACCATAAAGATATTTAATATCAGATGCTTCCCGGGTGATCGAGAAAGTCGAGGTTGTTATAGAGAAAAGAAAATTGCATGTGGTGCAAAATAGTTGTTTTCGGTCATCTTTTAAAATAAAGTGCGAACACCATTTGCCAATTTGGCTTCATGCTCCAGTAACCACTGCTTTCGCCAGGCTCCCCATGCATAACCCACGAGTGATTGATTACTGCCCACCACACGATGACAGGGAACAATGATGCCCAGTTTGTTTTTGCCGTTACTTGCAGCAACGGCACGAATGGCTTTGGCATCGCCCAATTGTTTAGACAATTGTAAATAAGAAACCGTTTTTCCAAATGGAATGGAAGCTAACCCGCTCCAAACTTTTTGCTGAAAGGCAGTGCCAGCCTGTTTTACAGGTAGGGTGAAGTGTTTTCTTTTGCCATTAAAAAATTCATCTAATTGCTGCCTGCACTGTTGCAATGGTAAAGATTGAATGATGTTGTCATTGTTTAAAAGGGCTTCATTTTCTTCTGTAAAAATTAACTCGGTTATGAAATTTTCATTAGCCGTTATCTTTACAATAGCCAATCGGGACTTTTATAATATGAGTAATCAATAATTGCCATTGGTATAAAATTAGCTAAAACTAATCACCTATTATTTAAAACAATTTATTATGACAAGAAAAGCAACTGCCGTTTGGAACGGCTCCGGCAAAGATGGCAGCGGTCGTCTTTCCACGCAAAGCACTGTGCTGAACAATACACAGTATTCCTATAAATCGCGGTTTGAAGAAGGCGTCGGTACCAATCCTGAAGAACTGATTGCGGCGGCACATGCCGGCTGCTTTAACATGAAATTGAGCTTTTCGATTGGGGCGGCAGGCTTCACACCAGATTATTTAGAAACTGTAGCAGAAGTAACATTGGATAATGGTGCTATTACACAATCGCATTTGATTTTAAAAGGAAAAGTGCCCGGTATTTCAGAGGAAAAATGGAATGAATGTGTTGACGATGCGAAAGCCAATTGCCCGATAAGCAAATTATTAAACACCAACATTACGGTAGATAAAACATTGGTGCAATAAAAAGAAACAAGGTTCAAGAATCAATATTCAGGTACAAACAAAGAAGCCTGGTTTAATAATATGCTAAAAACAAAACAGGCAATTGATAGCTTGTTTTTGCATCTATTTTTATAACAGAGATTTTTCATGTCCACCGTATAGACAAGCGTCCATACGGTGGACATTTTATTTAAAGCGCATCTCGTAAGATATTGATTATCAGGTATAAAAATTTTGGTATTGAAATCGTTACCTTCTTGGCAAACAATTCAATATCATGAAGAAATACGTTTCCTGTCTTGCGGTTGTCGCCGCGCTTATTGCGAGTTCGTGTAATAAGTATGCAGATAAGCAAGCAAATCCAAATCCAACACCAGTAACGGGCGATAGCAGTATTGCGCCCATATCGTTTAATTTCAGCACTACAAAAACGGTGTCTGTAAATGTAAAATTAGCTACCAATGGTGATGAAGCCATTGCAGGTGTTCCAGTACATTTTTATTCTGGCGATCCTACAACCACTTCGCCCATTTTTACGGGTATTTCTGATGCCAACGGTACAGTTACCGGAAGCGTAACTATACCGCAGTATGTGGATACCTTAACCATTGATCCGCAATATGTGGGATTGATGCGTTATGCAAAAACACTGATTAGTAATGACATGGTTACAGCAACCATTGGCGGTAGCAGCAACGGCGTGAACATTCTGGAAAGCAGCTATAAAATGGCCGACTCCAAATTTAAATCAATAGGATCGTCATCGAATATTACTGGTAGCGGTCCGATATACTCTTACATGGGTTCTTACGACAGTTATGGCGTTCCCAGTTATTTAGAGTCTCAAAAAGATGTTATTAGTGCTCAATTATTGTCGTATGTAAATTCTTCCCTTCCCGAAACAAAGAATGTAGCCATTACGCATCCTGAATATTTAAAATCAGGCAATGCCCTCGACCTCAATATAACTGCAACTGCTGACGTATGGATTACTTTTGTAAGTGAAGGCGCAGGTTACTTAAATTCAGTTGGTTATTATACTTATCCAACAGGTAGCATACCGCAGAAGATCAGTGATATAGATACCATACACTACATGTTTCCAAATGCTTCAATGCCTAATTCGGGTGGCAATCTTCAACCAGGCAGTAAAGTAAAATTAGGAAGATTTAATGCCGGTACATCAATTGGTTTTGTTTTGTTGTCGAATGCCTGGAGCAACGGTGTAATAAATAGTAAAGCAATGAAACTATTTTCAGACGCTAACTTAAATCCTGAAACCGATCCTACCCTTCAGCAACATACAGTTCTTTTATCTTACCCACAAGAAAGCAAATTTCTAATTGGATTTGAAGATATGAACCGTCAAAATCCTTCTTGCGACCATGACTTCAATGACGTTGTATTTTATGGAACTTCAAATCCTATAACTGCTATTTCAACTAATAATGTTCAGGTTATTGATTCTTCAAAAGATTCAGACAAAGATGGTATCAGCGACCAGTTTGACCAATTCCCCAGCGATCCAACACGCGCTTTCAACAACTACTATCCTTCGCAAACTACTTTCGGTACTTTGGCATACGAAGATTTGTGGCCTGGCACAGGTGATTATGATATGAACGACTTAGTAGTAAACTATCGTTACAATTATATTACCAATGGTAAAGGCAATGTGGTAGAATTGTATGGCAATTATTATGTAAGAGCAGCCGGTGCTACGTTCCAAAATGGTTTCGGTATTCAGTTCCCATTCAGTGCCAGCGCTGTTAAGCAGGTAACAGGCCAAAGGTTTGATTTCTAATTATATTACTGCAAAGTGCCAATGGTACAGAGGCCGGACAAAGCAAAGCGGTTATCATTCCGTTTGATAACTACCAGGCACTCACTACCAAGCCAAACGGCTTTTTAATCAACACGCAGGAAGCTGCACCGGTTGTAAGCAGCGATACCGCGAAGGTATATGTAAGCTTTACCACTCCGCTTTCATTGTCAACGTTTGGTACTGCACCGTTCAATCCGTTCCTCATCAGCAACCTGCGCAGAAGCTATGAAGTGCACTTGCCTGGTAATGCACAAACTGATCTTGCTAATATTAAATTGTTTGGCACTCAGCAAGATTATACGCATCCTTCACAAGGTTATTATTACAAGAGCAAAAACGCATGGCCTTGGGCATTGAGTTTTGTTGAACAGTTTGATTATCCTGTGGAAGGTACTGCCATCAACAAAGCCTACAATTACTTCCTGCCATGGGCACTATCAGGTGGCACGCAGTATAAAGACTGGTATAAAAACACTGCAGGATACCGCAACAGCAGTTCCATTTATCATAAATAATTATTCCCTTACTTCTTAGAAAACAAAAACAAAAGACCGGCTTCATTGCCGGTCTTTTGTTTTTGCGTTATTTTTTGAATAGAACTTATTTTTTACATGAGCCAACAGAATAGATAATTCCGTTTTGACTTATAAAAATTTGATGCAAAACAAAAAGCCGCTTCTGTTTTGAAACGGCTTCTTTCAATCAATTTATTTCATCTTACTGCTTTGCACTTACAGGCGGCTTGCCACCTTTTGGCACAAAAATCAAAGCCGCGCTGTTCATACAATATCGTTTTCCGGTAGGTGCCGGGCCGTCGTCAAACACATGCCCAAGATGCGATCCGGTTTTACTGTCAACCACTTCCCAGCGCACTTCACCAAAGCTTTCATCTTTTACCAGCTTTACTGCATCGGGGTTGATAGGTGCATAGAAAGAAGGCCAGCCAGTGCCACTGTTGAACTTGGTATCGCTGCTAAAAAGTGGTTGCAATGAGGCGGCTGAATAATAAGTACCTGACTCATAAAAGTGGTCGTATTTGCCTGTGAAAGCACGCTCTGTGCCTTGCTCGCGGAGAATATAATATTGATCCGGTGTAAGCATGGCTTTCCATTCAGCATCAGTATGCTTTACAGGAAAAGTATTTTTATTGTTTACCGTTTGTGGAGTCGGATAGCTTGCATTTTTGGTTTGCGCCTGCGTGCATTGGCAAAACAGAAAAGCACAAAAAAGAGGGGCGACTATAAACTTGTATTTCATAACCATGTTTGTTTTTGCACTATTTTATCGAATACTAAATATACGATAAAACCAAAAGAAAGATGGTTAAACAATTGTCAATTGCCCGTTGACAATTGTTCTATTTTTCTCACAAAAGCATCAATATGCTCGGGCAGCGTATCGAACGAACACATCCATCTTACTTCATTGATGCTTTCATCCCAAACATAAAACGGCAATACATTTTTCAAAGGTTCATTCCACGCAAGAGGAATGATTGCAAACACAGCATTAGTATCAACCGGCTGCGTAATTTTAATTTGTTTGAACGGCTGCAAACCATCAGCAAGCAACTGTGCCATCTGGTTGGTGTGCATCGCAATATCGCGCCACAAATTGTTGTTTAATATTGCTTCAAACTGGCAGGCGATAAAGCGCATTTTAGAAGCCAGTTGCATACTTCTTTTTAAAAAATACTGGCTATCATTGTACAACTCTTTGTTTAAAAAAACAACCGCTTCGCCAAACAGCATTCCGGCTTTCGTTCCACCCAGTGATATTACGTCTGCACCAGTCGTTGCGGCTTTTAAAGTTGTATCCAACACCGCTGCAGCAGTAAACAAACGTGCACCATCAATGTGCACATACATGCCGTTTTGTTTTGCCATATTTATCAATGTTTGCATTTCTTCCGGCGAATAAACGGTTCCGTATTCGGTGGGTTGTGTAAGGGTTAGAACTTTTGGCTGCGGATAATGTTTGTCGCCAACGCGAATGATGGCTGCCTGCAAGGCATCCGGCATTATCTTTCCGTGATGTGTTGCCACCCTTATCAAACGGCAGCCTGTAAAGGCTTCCACGGCAGTTGATTCGCTTTCATACACATGCGCAACATCAGAGCAAACAATGGCATGAAACGGACGCGTCATTGTGCTTAATGCAAATACATTCGCGCCTGTGCCGTTGAACGTAAAATGCGCTTCTGCATCATCACCAAAATGTTGTTTGATTTGTTGAATGGCACGGGAAGAATATTCATCATCGCCATACGATTTTACATGACCTGCATTGGCTTTGATAATGGCTTCTAAAATAAGGGGATGAACGCCTGCATAGTTTTCGCTGGCAAGAGACATAAGATGATTCATAGCTGTGCTGTTGCGGTGCAAATGTAACGGCGATACAATGAATGGGTTGCCTTCACAGATTATGCGCATTTCAAAGCATCATAAAATTTCTATGAAATAACAACAGGCTTTTCATCCAATTGCAAATCATTTTCTTCCTTCCATTTTTGTTTTGCCACTTTTGCTGTTTTGTGTTCACCGGTATGGCTCCAGCCTGGCGGCATGATGATGTAAAGGAATTTGTTTTTCAATCCGGGTGCATGTTGTACATCTTTTGCCAAATAATAAATCTCTCCAAAATATACATCCCAGAAATTGCGGGAATTGATGTTTCGGGTAATGCCATATTGAATGGGAACATTGGCTTCTTCTTTTTGCAAAGTATGAAACACACGGTCCCAAATGTTCAGAAGGTTACAGAAGTTAGTGTCCATGTACTGTACATTTTTTGCATGATGCACACGATGATGAGAAGGCGTCAAAATAAATTTATTCAGGAAGCCCAGCCGCGCATTTTTCATTACATTTTCTCCCACATGAATAAAAGCTCCCCATGTTCCATCAATAAACATAATAAAGAATAACAACGGCGCATTCACGCCCAGCAAAATACAGATAGAAGTACGAATGAAATCGGCATACGGCGCTTCGAGAAAAAAATGCGCATACGTAACAGAAAGGTTCATGTTTTCGGGCGCATGATGCGTGGAATGCAGGCACCATAAAATTCTCACTTTGTGCGCTAAAAAATGATAAATGAAATGCGCAAACTCCCATATCACATAACCATAAATCAACCAGTACCAGGTAAATGTTGTAGTGAAGATGGCGTGCTTTTCAAACAAGCCAATGCAAAGCGCAACCATCGCAATAGAAATGAAGCGGGAGATAAAACGGTTGGCTACAAAAATGAAAAACGGTATGCGGTAATCATCAATTTTAAAGCGTTTGTAAACGGCTGCGCGAACGAGTTCGATAAGTAATAAAAATGGAATAAAAGGCGCGATAGCAGAAAGTATTCCATCAAAGGTGAGCAAACTGCTGTAATCGCCGCTGCGCACGACTTCTACAACATGGCCAATGCCAAGAAATGAAATTACTTCATCGTATAAAGTTTGAAAAATGTTCATGACAAACAAGAATGGATTATCAAAGCTAAAAAATAGTATCGTTTGTTTTTGCTCAAGATTTATAAAACGATTTCAACAGCGCAAAACGCTTTCACCAACCACTTATCTTTGAAGCTCTTTTACAATCATGTCTCATTCATTAAAAGCTATCATTATCGGTTCAGGCGTGGCAGGACTGGCAAGTGCTGTAAGGCTTGCTGTGCAAGGCTTTGCTGTAACTGTATTTGAAAAAAATAGCCGTGCCGGTGGTAAAATCAATTTCTTTACTGAGAAAGGGTATTGCTTTGATGGCGGCCCCTCTTTATTTACGCAGCCGCATAATATTGAAGAGTTGTTCCAGTTGGCAGATGAACCGATAGAAGATTATTTTCAGTATCAGGAAGTGCCCATTGCCTGTAAATATTTTTATGAGGATGGAACGATCATTAATGGCTTTGCCAACGCTGATTTATTGGCAGATGAGTTATCGGAAAAAGTGGGCGAAAACAAAAATGAAGTAACAGGATACATCGCCCGTTCACAACAATTGTATCAAACTACCGGAAGCATTTTTTTAAATTATTCGCTGCACAGAATGAGCACACTTTTTAAAGCGCCCATCCTGAAAGCATTACTGCATACGGCTCCGCGCTATTTGTTTTCATCATTTCATACTATTAATGAAAGCAGTTTCAGCAATGTGCATACAGTGCAATTGTTTAACCGATATGCTACTTACAATGGCAGCAATCCTTACAAAGCGCCGGGCATGTTAAGCGTAATACCTCATTTGGAATACAACGAAGGTGTGTATTATCCGAAAGGCGGAATGATTAAGATTGCCGATGCTTTGTACAAACTGGCAATCAAAAAAGGAGTTCAATTTTATTTTAATACTGCCGTGCAAAATATCATTTGCGATAGGAACATGGTAAAAGGAATTGTGGCCAACAACGAAAACTATTTTGCTGATGTAGTCAGTAAGCAATATGGATGTGTATTTTACTTATAAAAATTTGCTTCGCGATGAAAGAAAAGCAAAACAAATAACGAAGCAGGAGCGAAGCAGCAGCGCATTTATTTTTTATTGGGGAATGAATAAAACGTTTCCGCAATTGGAGCTTCATAACATCTTTTTCAGCGCGAATTACAAAGAGGAATTTGACCACATTTTTACAAAAAAAACATTGTACAACGATCCTACCATTTACATCAACATTACCAGCAAATGCGAACCTGAAGTGCAAGCTCCGCAAGGCAAAGAAAACTGGTTTGTAATGGTGAATGCACCTGCGAATATTGGTCAGTATTCCGAGCAATGGCAACAACAATTAAAGAGCGAATATTATTGCAAAACTAAACCGCTTATTGCGTACCGATATTGAGCCGCTGATCGAAACCGAACGCATCCTCAATCCGGCAATGATTGAAAGCAATACATCTTCTTTTATGGGCTCTTTGTACGGCACAAGTTCTAACAGCAAAATGGCGGCTTTCCTTCGTCATCCCAATTTCAGCAAAGCCTTATCCCGACTGTATTTCGTAGGTGGCAGCGTGCATCCCGGCGGTGGCATTCCCCTGTGTTTGAAAAGCGCGAAAATTATGAGTGATCTGGTAGCTGCTGACAAACAAAAATGGAATCATGCGCACTGACAATTCATTGCTTCAAAAGATTGCTTTGTTTATTGTGCTGCTGTTTCATGTAAGCGGTGCTATCGGTATTTTGTTTTCGCCATATAAAAAATGGTTTATTCAAAACACGCCTTTAAATTTAGTGTTGATGGCTCTGCTGCTCATCATCACGCAAAAACAAAAGAATCGGACTTTCTTTGGGTTTGTTTTTGCCTCTTTTTTTATTGGTTTTTTGGTTGAATGGATAGGCGTTAATACACACATATTGTTTGGCAATTATGAATATGGAAAAGTGTTGGGTTTGCAATACGGCAATGTGCCGTTGCTGATTGGCGTTAACTGGTTTATTATCATTTATTGTACAGGGATTGTTACCGGCAAATTGTATAATAAGATAAATGCAAAATTAGAAGGTGTGCAAGCGAACATAAAGCCTGCTGTGCAGTTCGTTTCATTGGTGATAGATGGAGCTTTACTCGCTACCTTTTTTGATTTTATCATCGAGCCGGTTGCAGTGAAATTGGGTTATTGGAAATGGCTAATCATGGTAACATTCCGTTTTACAATTATGCCTGTTGGTTTGTTGTTTCTGCGGCATTATTAACGATTTTCAGGCTGTTGCCCTTTGATAAAAGTAACCGGCTTGCAGTACATTTGTTCATTGTTCAGGTTCTGTTTTTTTTATTGTTAAGAATGAATTTATGACATGGCTTTTCTACCTACTCATTGTATTACTTACCTTCTTTTTGATGGAAGGTGCAACATGGCTCATTCATAGATATGTGATGCACGGTTTTCTTTGGTATCTGCACGAAGATCATCACAAAAAACATCCTGGCTTCTTTGAAAAAAACGATGCGTTCTTTTTCATTTTTGCCATTCCAAGCTGGTTGTGTATGATGCTTGGCGGTATGTATGAAAATTATTGGGTGGTGTGCATTGGCGTTGGGCTGGCACTCTATGGATTCTCTTATTTCATGGTGCATGATGTTATCATCCATCAGCGTTTTAAATGGTTTACACGGAGCAACAGCCGCTATGTAAAAGTGATACGATGGGCGCACAAAATGCACCATAAACATTTGGAAAAGGAAGACGGAGAAAGCTTTGGTTTTTTATTGGTAGCTAAAAAGTATTGGAACAAAATAAAACGCGATGAAATGGTGCAAATAAATAACCGCGAAGCCGGAAAGGCGCAAAGCTTTGTGGAAGAAAGAAAGAATTATCAAGCGTAACGTTTGTATACAATAAATATTTTTTTCGCGTCTTTGTGTCTTCGCGGTTAAAGAAATCCAAGCTTTTTATACATCGTTTTTTTGCTCAATTCAAGCATTTCACCGGGACTCAAATTTCCCAGTTCCACATTTACAATTCGCTGCCTTATCAAACGCAAAGTAGGGAAGCCAACTTTGCTTGTCATTTTTCTTACCTGCCGGTTCTTTCCTTCGCGTAAAATTAAACTTATCCAGGGCGCAGGAATGTGATTGCGAAAGCGTATCGGCGGGTTGCGTGGCGGCACAACTATATCATCACTTAACCGCCTCACTTTGCAACGTTTGGTTTTGTACATTTTTCCATCAATATTGATTTCAACACCCTCTTCTAATTGTTGAATGGCTTCGTCTGTTATAGCACCATCTACCTGCACCCAATACTCTCTTTCATGCTCAAATTTGGGATGCAACAAACGATGATTGAGGGTTGCATCGTTGGTTAAAATCAGCAAGCCTTCACTGTCGTAATCCAATCTTCCAACAGCATACACATCTTTTGGAAGAGAGAAGAAATGAGATAAATTTTTCTGCTCGTTTTGCGAAGTAAACTGCGACAAAACCAGGTATGGTTTATAAATAATGAAGTAACGATTCATGTAATAAAAAATCCCGCAATCAAAAGCGGGATTCACTATGTAGATGGGTTAGTAAGTAACGGGAATCTAATTCCCATCACAATATTAAAAAGAGTTTTTACCAATGCAAAAAATTTTTCTATATTTTTTATACACAAATTCAATAATGAAGTGTGCATTGCGATGAAGAATGTTGTTTAATCGTAATGAAATTTGTTTTTGCCGCAATTTTTACAAGTGCTGTAACCCTTTGCCAGTAATGCTTTCAGCAATTATGTTACAACTGTTTGTTGGCTTTATTCAACAGGTTGTTATCATCATCCTAATAAAAAATATTTTGTAACTCTCTTCTCTTTCATCGCTGCTACCTTTGATAAAAGTAAAAAAATCAATCCATGAAATTTCCTGCGCCGGTAACAATACAATGGCTTGCTAATTTGATACATGCCGAAGTAGTTGGCGATGCCAATGCACAAGCAACAGGCATTAATGAAATACACAAAGTAGAAAGCGGCGATCTGGTGTTTGTTGACCATCCTAAATATTACAATACATGCTTGCAAAGCGCTGCTTCTTTTGTTATCATCAACACTAAAAATGTTGAGCGTGGTAGCAAAACTTTGTTGGTTGCAGCGCAGCCTTTTGAATCTTATCTAACCATCGTAAATCATTTTCGTCCATTCACTCCGGCAACAAAAAATATAAGTGATAGTGCAACGATTGGCGAAGGAACTTTTGTGATGCCGGGCGTGTTTATAGGCAAGGATGTGAAGATTGGAAACAACTGTGTGATTCATGCGAATGTTACCATCAACGACTACACAGAAATTGGTAATAATGTAGTTATACAAGCAGGCTCGGTAATTGGCAGCGATGCGTTTTATTACAATACCAAAAAAGACCGCGAAGTGTGGTATAAGCGAATGCAAAGCTGTGGCAATGTGGTGATAGAAGATGATGTTGAAATTGGTGCCGGTTGCACCATTGACAGAGGCGTTACGGCAGCAACCAGAGTTGGGCGCGGAACAAAGATTGACAACATGGTACACATTGGGCACGATAGCAACATTGGTAAGAACTGTTTGTTTGCAGCGCAAGTGGGCATTGCAGGCGCTGTTGACATTGAGGACGGCGTTACACTTTGGGGACAAGTTGGTGTAAGTAAAACGCTAACCATTGGCGAAAACGCAACTGTGTTTGCACAAAGCGGTGTGCCTTATTCGCTAAAAGGTGGTAAAATATATTTTGGTTCTCCTGCCGAAGACGCAGGCGTAAAAAAGAGAGAATTGGTTTGGATAAAACGCATTCCTGAAATGTGGGAGAAGTTGAAAGAAATAAAAACTTCAGATTCTTAAAAAAAAAGTCTGATTGCTTCTTTGTATGAATGGTAATTTAATACAGTGAATATAAAATAGAGAGCGAAGTAAATCATGCGCTATATAAATAGCACAAAAACAAAGGCACAAAAAAAGGTAGCTTAGTTCACTACCTTATCTGCACAACAACTGCTGGCAAAGGCTTCCGGTTTGGCTTTAAAGGCAAAGCCCATTCCTAAAATATAGCCCATGGCTTCCTTTAAAGCATCGTTGCTTTTAAATTGCGGATTGGTGTTGATGTCAGCATGAACTTCCATGTCCACGCTGTATTTGATAAACAAATCGCACAACTCGTAAGCAATTTCAATGCTTTTCGCAACTTCAACCAGCATTCGTTCTTTGATGTGAAATTGCTGCCGCGTTTTGTCGTTGTGAATGTACATAAAGCCACCTGCATGTTCCCGCAAAAAAACAATTACGGTAGCAAACTCCGTTTCTTCACCTTTCACCTGGCTGTCGGTGCCGATGCAAACTTTGAGGCGAACTCCTTTTTCCGTTTCGCGTTTGATGGTTTCTTCAACTGCATCTTTGATGGGCAGTGTAATGGTCTCGCCGTTAAACTTTCTCCAACGCATATATTAAAATTTTTCTGAAAATTACAGAGGAAATTTTGTATTGCATTTAGTTGACATGTTATAATATTATGAACACGCGGTGGATAAAAGAGAAGCTATAAGATGTGAGCTATGAGCTTCGAGTTGTGGGCTATAAGTTATTAGCTGCAAACTACCAGAAAGAAATTGATGTAAAAACAAACCTCGAATGTTCAACTGCATCGTAGCTCAAAGCTCATGGCTTTCTTCTTGCAGCTTCTTCAATACTGTCCGGTTCCCAGCAGCACCAGCGTACAAGCATTCATGGCGTTGATGCCGTTGGTTTCTGCAAGCCTTGCCAGCTCTGCATTTTCGGCACCGGGGTTGAAGATGATGCGCTTTGGATGCAACGATAAAATATAATCGTAATACTGCTCCTGATGCTTTGGATTGAGATATAAAGTAACCGTATCAACATCGTTCATTTCAGGGCGATTGGTGATGATTTTGGTATCATCAATATTCCCTTCTTTTTTACCAATGGCAACCACCGGATGATCGTACGATTTTAGTCTTCTTACTGCCAAAAAGCTGTATCGCATGGGGCTGTCTGATGCGCCCAGCACAACCGTTTTTTTTATCGTTTTGTTCATGATTTTTACATTATAATATTTCGGGTAAAAACAATAACCGGCGAACCGTCTGCCAGCAATACCGATGTAGGTTGAACAGATAAATATTCATGCCATTGTTTGCCATACAATTCAGTTATATCAACTTCTGCCTCATAACTGTTCACAGGATATAGATTCCATCTCGGATGCTGCACATTGTACTCCGATGTAGCACCATTTTTCATCCTTGTATAACCCCAGTAATGTTCGGTAATAAACTCTTCTTCGGTGTTGGTAAAAATGGGCTGTTTTTCTTTGCCTGCAACCACTTTTATTTCATTCCATTTTTTATTTACACGGAAAGAATAAGCTACCTCAAGGTTTGTTTTTGCCTCAATTATTTGGTGCTTCATCGGGTGATAAAAATAGCTTTCACCATACAATAATTGAGCTACATAAGTTATCATCCTCCGCGGTACAATTTCTTTAATAAACACAACGCCGCGCTTGTATGAATCGCCCTCTTTTCTTTTTACATAAAAGCGTAGGTTGAACTCTTCAAAATTGCGATGAAAGGGAAAACTAATGCCCCTGATTTTTGTATTTGCAAATAGAAAGCCTACCAAGCTTACCAGGCATTTGCCGTTATAAAAATCGAGCTCTGTTCCTTTTGGTAAATAAGGCAGCAATACAGTACTATCTACTTCATAATTTATAAAAATCAGGTGCTTCCAAGAAGCGGTGAGAAATGGTTGCATACGTAAAGATAGCTATGAGTTATGAGCTTCGAGCTACGAGATTTTAGCGTAAAGCTGCAAGCTACAAGTGAAGGACTAAAAAACAGAAAGATGGTTACTATTTAATGGCTTGTAGCTTGCGGCTAACAGCTTATAGCTTTGTCAGGCTCGTAGCTCAAAGCTCACCGCTCGTAGCTTTTTCATCAACACATAATGCACATTCATGCAATTCAAACCGATAAAATTTTTACCGGAATAGTTTTTGAAATTATAAATGTTATAACTTTCGTTATTATTTACTAAACATCCCATCACATGGCAAAATCAACTAAAAAAGCAGCGGCTGCAAAAAGCGTAAAGAAGGCCGCTACTGCAAAGAAAGCAGCTCCTAAGAAAGCGGCTGCTAAAAAGAGTTCTTCACCTGTAAAGAAAGCAGCAGCTTTACAAAATTTAAAGAAAGCAAAAGCGGCTAAGAAAGCTGCGCCTAAAAAGGCCGCTACTGCAAAGAAAGCAGCTCCTAAGAAAGCGGCTGCTAAAAAGAGCTCTTCGCCTGCAAAGAAAGCAGCAGCTTTACAAAATCTGAAGAAAGCAAAATCTGCAAAGAAAGCTGCGCCAAAAAAAGCCGCCACCAAGAAGGCGGCAACAACAACAAAGAAAGCAGCTACGAAAAAGGCAGCCGCCGCGCCTAAAAAAGCAGCCACCAAAAAAGCAGCCACTTCACCTAAGAAAGCGGCTAAAAAATCGGCACCTGCTTCAACGTCGCAATCGGCACCAACCGATATGGATATGCCATCCACCTCATCAGGAAACATGAACGAATCGCCAATGGAAACGCCCAACGACAGGCCAGCTTCCAGCGTTGATAATAATACCACCAACGATACAACGAACAACACGACCGAGTAGAAAAAAGCACAAATAAAAAGCCATCCCAACAGTACTGTTGGGATGGCTTTTTATTTGTGCACAATAAAGGCAAAAACAAAAGGTTTAATTCAGTTTCAATGGCACTATCATTTCAAAAGGCGGAATGTTTACGGCAAATGTTTTTCTGTTGTTTACGTTTTCCATTCTGTAACAGCCGTGCATTCTGCCCATTTCGGTGCGCAGGTTGCAGCCACTTACATACTGAAACTGTTTGCCAGCTTCAATTACAGGTTGCACACCCACCACGCCTTCACCTTCCACTTCACGGGTTTGTCCGTCGCTGTCAAATATATTCCATTTGCGGTCGAGCAACTTTACTGCAAACGGGTTATGATTCTTAATAGTGATGCGATACGCAAACATAAACTCGTGGTTTACGGGATTGCTGTATTCTGTTTGGTAAAACGTTTCGACGCTGATTTGAACGCCTTCCGATATTTTCGTAACCATAAAAAGAGTCGGTATTAAGTAAGTTAATAATGTTCCAAAACCAAAAGGGCCGGGTTTGCTCAATATTCGTAAAGTGTTATCCTAATAGTCGGTTTACAACAAAACAAAGGTAATCACTAAATTTATTATTTTTCGGCTATTGCTTCGCCTGTTAAAGGGCAGTTCTAAAAAGGCAATCGTTGTACCAACAAAAAATGACAGCTTTCTTTTCTTTATAAAAAGAGCTAATTCGTTCATAATGAATGTGCAACAAAGTAATCATCTATTTGCATTGTTTTGAAAGTTTATTCATTTATAAAATCAATGATGGAAAAAAAGTCTAACAGCGGGAGTAAGGAAATCAAGATTATCATTTGCGCTTTGCCTTTATTTCCCAGCCATAACAAGCTGTTGATGATAAGCTGATTTTGATATGTACTGCTGAATGTTGACGATAACTGCCGGTTGGTTTTGCCTTCATAATCCATATCGTTGTGCCCCATATTGAAGTAAATCATGCGATAGTTTTTGTTCGTCCAAACAACCGGATAATAGCCGCTGTGCCATATTTCGTAAAGCTTTGGGCCTGTGCCCAAAGGAAAAGAAGACGAATCAATCGAAAGTAAAACAGTAAGGTTCGGGTTTGTTTTTACATCATTTTTCCAACTGTACCATTCATTAGGTGCTGATGTAAATGTATCGGGTAAATTTCGGGTTGCCGGATGCGTTTTATCTTCCACACGAAGATGGGCAGATGTAGGTCGCCAGGTATTGCCTTTGTATTCGCCGCAGCCCAAAAATTCGTTATGATACCAATCCCAGTTTTGCGGATAGTCAGATGGCGTTAAGGCAAAGGCAGCAAAATGAAATCCTATCCACGCGCCGCCGTTTTTCATGTATCGTTCAAACGCCTCTCGTTGCGGCAACGAATCAGGGCGCGTGTCTAAAAATAGCACTACATCGTAATGAGAAAGAAACAAATCGTTTAGGTTGTTCCAGTTGTTGGTTGAATCATAAGTAAAATGATATTGCGTTGCCGTTTTTGCAAACCAACGATTGGCTTCATGCACAAAAGAGATATGCGCCAAATCGTTTTTCGCAGTGTAAAATGCAATCACTTTGAAGTCTGCTTTTTGGTACTGCGAGAAGGTAAGAAAAGAAGCAAAACAAAAAATGCTACAACAAAGAAGGAAGATGAAGTTTTGTTTTATGCTGTTTCGATTTCTATTCATATTCGCTTTGTTTTTCAGGAAAAATTCATCAACTCCGTTTGTTCTTTCATGCTGCGAAACGTAAGATTAATTCTTGCTTCCTTTATCTTTTTTGTTTTTGGCAAACTATGCAGCCAATGCGTTTGCGTTGCTCCTTTCATCAGCAATAAACTTCCTTGTTCTAATAAAAAAGAAACGGTTTCACCTGTTTGTTTATGCCGAAACAAAAACTTCCTTTCCGCGCCCAAACTTACTGATGCAATGGCTGCATTTGTTTGTAAAGTAGCTTCGTTATCACTGTGCCAGCCCATGCCTTCATCACCGTTGTGATATAAATTCAATAAACAGGAATTGAATGTTTCGGATGTTTGTTTTTGCACCATTTGTAGCAGTTGAAGAAGTTCATTTGTAAATGGCAAAGCCTGTTTGGTAGTGCCCGAATAGGTATAAGCAAACGGTTGATTGCCATACCAGGCAACCATTCTTTTGGTAGATGATGCGCTTGCCATACACAATCGTTTCTTCGTGCTTCCATGCAATGTTGGAGAGCAATTGATGAAAGAAAGAATCCGCTTCATCAGCAGAAATGAGCTTTCCAAAATAATAGGCTTCGCCATCGTTAGGTAATAGATTCTGCATTGCCATATTCGCACAAAAACAAAATTCTAAACATGTCTGCAGGCTTAGAACTTCTCTTTAAAAATGATACTTTTTTCAATTTATCTTTTTCTATCCAAAGCAATCACTGCAATGCCCGCCACTACTGCAATTGCGCCTGCATAAATAGGCCAGCCAATTGTTTTTTCTTCCTTTCTGTTTACTTGCAAAGGTCCTAAATCAACCACTTTCTTTTCCTGTGTAAAACTAATGTTGCGAAACACGAACATCAGTATGCCAATAACAATTAAAACGATACCCAGAACTTTCATAACGAAGCAATTTATTGATTAGATGAAGCGAAATACAATTGTTCAAACTTATAGATTATAACCTACATCACCTTCATTGTAAAACTCTTTTTGTTTTGCCTCTTTTTGTAACCATTGTCATGCTGTCATTCGTTACAAAGATGTTTAACGAATGATAAAGAAACGCTTAGTATTTACTTTTGTTTTACTCATAAAATGACTCAATCTTCACGAATAAAATATTGAACTCTATCCGAAAGAATACGTTCCGTTTTTGCTAATTGATGATGGCGTAATGAAGGTGCAAACAAGCCGTCACCAATCCATGACTTTTCATTGGTAATGATTCTTGCTTCATCCCACAAACCCGCGTCAATAAAGGCTTTCAGCAGTTGCGCGCCGCCTTCAATCAACACGCTTTGTATGTTTAACTGATAGCAGGCATCGCTTATGGCAGCGGCAATATTTTTTTGTTTATCCAATTGATAATACAACACATTGCCTTCTTCTTTTTGCTGCAAATAATTGAACACAATGGTTCGTTTTGTAGCATCGAAAAGATGCAGCGATTTGGGTAAGCGAAGCTTCGTATCCAATCACCATTCTCACCGGCGATTTCCCGCTCCAGTGCCGGTTGTCAAGCTTTGGATTGTCAAGCAATGCTGTATTCGTTCCAACTAATACCGAAGCTTCTTCGCTACGCCATTTGTGAACCATTGCGTTGGTGAACTCATTGCTGATGAGCAAACGGCTTTCATCCATTGTAGCCATTTTTGCATCACTTGTTTGCGCCCATTTTAAAACAATGTAAGGCCGATGTTTTGTATGAAAAGTAAAGAAGCGTTTGTTCAGTTCTTCGCATTCTTTCTGGCAAATGTTTACCGTTACTTCAACGCCAGCAGCTCTTAATTTTTCAATGCCTTTGCCATCTACTTTTTCAAACGGATCGCGGCAGCCAACGATAACATGTGGTATTTGTTTTTGAATGATTAAATCAGCACAGGGAGGCGTTTTACCCCAATGCGCACAAGGTTCAAGCGATACGTATAGAGTTGATGTTGTGAGCAGCTCTTCATCTTTTGTTTTTACACTATTTATGCAATTTACTTCTGCATGTGCAAAGCCATATTGCTGGTGATAACCTTCGCCGATAATGCTATCATTATGCACCAGTACAGAGCCAACCATTGGATTGGGTGCAACATTTCCCGCACCTAATTTCGCAAGTTGAATACAACGCTGCATGTATGTTTCGTGAGATATAATAACAATGATTTCTACAAATGTAAAGAGAGATAATTATCATTGCAACACGATGACAATAGGTGAAGCTTACAAACAATTATCACTCTTGTTAGGGGCGGTTTATGATTCGCGCGAAGCGAGGAATATTGCTAACCTTGTAATTGAGAACATCACCTGTTTTAGTGGCAGCGAGCGCATTGTTCATCAGCACGAAAACATAACCAATTATCAACAGGATTCATTGCAACAAATGACCACCGAATTGTTGGCTCACAAGCCGGTACAGTATGTATTGCATGAAGCATACTGGTACAAAATGAAATGGTATGTTGATGAACACGTTTTGATTCCAAGACCGGAAACAGAAGAGTTGGTTGACTGGATTATTGAAGATAGCCAACAGGCAAGGTACGATGTACGATGTACAATGTTAGATGTAGGAACTGGCAGCGGCTGCATAGCCATCGCGTTAAAAAAAAATCTGCCAAAAACAAAAGTGCTGGCTGCCGATGTTTCTGCAGAAGCTTTAAATGTGGCAAAACGAAATGCGTTGGCTAATGAAGCAGAAATAGAGTTTATAAAGATGAATGCGTTAGAAGCAAAAGACTGGGAAGCCTTGCCTGCATTGGATTTCATTGTTAGCAACCCGCCTTACATCGCACAAAGCGAAGCCAGTTTAATGAACGATAACGTGTTGAAGTATGAACCACATCTTGCCTTATTTGTTCCCGATGATAATCCATTACTTTTTTACGAAGCTATCAGCACATTCGGCTGGCACTGTTTAAAGAATGGCGGCAAGTTGTTTTTTGAAATCAATGAATTGTTGGGCGATGAAGTGGCGCAATTGTTATCAACCAAAGGCTATGAAAACATCGAAATAAAAAAAGATCTGCAAAACAAAAATAGGATGGTAAAAGCAGAGAAATATTGATAATTGATAATGGTTATAGTTAATGATGCCATTCTATTGTCACCTTTCATCTTCCAACTTCATTATCACTTCACATTAGCTACAACCCTTGCTCCGGCTCGCTTTGCGCTTTGCATAATGTGAAACACTTCGCCATAAAACGCTGAAGTATCAGCATTGATAACAACGGAAGGCGTATCTATAGTGCTGCGGTTTTTGGCTATTTCTTCTTTCAGTAAAGAATCAATCTGGCTCATCTCTATGGCACGCTGCCCCAAAAATATTTTTTGCTCTTTATTGATGGAAATCACAATGTTTTGTTTTGCCTTTGCATCCTTCGTTCCTTTTGGGTTGTTCACTTTCACCACATTTGGATTGGCAAGTGTAGAAACAATTAAAAAAAAGAACAGTAAAATAAACAGCAAATCATTCAATGTGCCTGCATGTATTTCGCCGTGCGATCGTATTCTTTTTCTAATGTTCATGTTTGAAGAGAAAATTGTTTGGTGACAATTGACAGATGCAGACCATGTTTTACCAAATCACAAATCCAAAATCATCTTGTCGGTTCCTGCAATACATCTAAAAAATCAGCGCTCGCAGCTTCCATTTTGTTGGCGGTTTTGTCAATCTGCGCCGTTAAAAAATTATAACCCACATACGCCAGCAAGCCCACTATCAGGCCTGTTGCTGAAGTTATCATTTTGGTATAAATGCCGCCTGCAATTTCACCCAACTGCAGCTCGCCTTTCGATGCAATGGCAGAGAACAATTGCAGCATCCCAACAATGGTTCCTAAGAAACCAAACATCGGCGCAATGCCTGCAATCAACGATAAAATAGAAAGATTGCGTTCCATTTTATACATCTCTAATTTGCCAACATTTTCCATGCTTTTTTCAATGTTATCAATGGGTTTGCCTATGCGCTGCAAGCCTTTGTCAATCATGCGAGCAACGGGGTTGTCGGTATTTTTAGCCATGTTGCGCGCACTGACAAGATTGCCGGTCAGAATATTATCGCGAATGATGTTCATGAAATTAGGTTCAATTTTCGCGGCTTTACGGATAGCTATCAATCGTTCAAAAAAAACAAAAATAGAAGCCGCAAACAACAGGTACAGCGGATACATAATCCACCCGCCTTTGCTTAACAAACCGCCCAAAGTTTCAGACGATGTTTGTGTAATATTGGTTACTGTGCTGTCGGCTACTTGTAATAAAAAAAATCCCATGCCTGTGAGGTTTGCGCTAAAGTAATAGGTAACGAAACAACAACGGTTGATTTGTGAATAAATTACATGTTGTACAATTTTTAAACAATGTTTTTCACAAAAAATGAACGAATAAATAATTTGGCTGATGATGTCATCCCTTTATTTTTGCGGCATGAAACAATTGCATCACAATCATCATCACGCCTTCGCTTCCAAAGCGTAAGCTGATGTTTGTATGCGTCATCATATCATTCAGGCTTACTGCACGGTAAGCCTTTTTTATTTTTTATAAAATGAACCATCAGAACAACACAGTGATAAGAGTAGCGATACAAAAATCGGGTCGCCTGTATGAAGATTCTATGCGGTTGCTGAAAGAATGCGGCATTGGTGTAAGCAATGGAATCAATAAATTAAAAAGCGAAGCTTCTAACTTCCCAATGGAAGTATTTTTTTTACGTGATGACGATATTCCGCAATATGTAGAAGATGCCGTTGCTGATATTGGTTTTGTGGGCGAAAATGTAGTGTTTGAAAAAAACAAAGAAGTAGATGTCGTTGAAAAATTAGGCTTTGGCAAATGCCGTCTTTCTATTGCCGTTGGTAAAAATGAAGACTATACGGATGCACATTTTTTGCAGGGCAAACGCATTGCTACAAGCTACCCGGTTTTGCTACAACAATTTTTAGCGCTAAAACAAATCAGTGCCGACATCCATGAAATCAGCGGCAGCGTTGAAATTGCGCCGGGCATTGGTTTGGCTCATGCTATTTGCGATTTGGTAAGCAGCGGTTCAACCTTGTTTATGAACGGTTTAAAAGAAGCCGAAGTGATCTTGCAATCGCAGGCTGTTTTAATCAAAAACAAAAATTTGGCTGAAACCAAAGAAGCCATTTTGCAACGGTTGTTGTTTCGCATTAAAGCCGTAAAAAAAGCAAGCAACAACAAGTACATTTTATTGAATGCACCCGATGATAAGTTAGATGAAATTGTTGCCTTGCTTCCCGGCATGAAAAGTCCAACCGTTGTTCCGTTGGCAGAGCGGGGCTGGCATAGTGTTCACAGTGTGTTGAGTGAAGATCAGTTCTGGGACATTATTGAACAATTGAAAGAGCGGGGCGCGCAAGGTATTTTGGTGATACCGATTGAGAAAATGATTATGTAAGAGTCAAGAACAAGATTCAAGGAAATAAGTATTAGATAGGTGTTCATCATTAATTATTCTTTTGTTGTTAAGTATTGCACATGCTACTATCAGAGAAAAATATAACGCTTCGACCTCTTACAGAAGAAGATACAAAGCCAATGGCTGTACTTGCCAATAACAGAAATATCTGGAACAATTTGAGAGACCTTTTGCCTTCACCTTACACTGAAAATGACGCTGAAACTTTTATCCGTCTTGTAAAACAGGAACAGTTGCAAACCAAATTTGCTATTGATTATAACGAGCAGTTCTGTGGTGTTATTGGATTGGTGCCGCAACAAGATGTATATAAAAAAACTGCCGAAATTGGGTATTGGTTAGGTGAGCCATTTTGGAACAAAGGCATAGCTACCATTGCTGTAAAATTGATAACAGAATACGGATTGAACTCATTGAATTTTATTCGGATTCATACAGGTGTATTTGAGTACAACATTGGTTCGATGCGGGTGCTGGAAAAAAATGGTTATGAGAAAGATGGCGTGTTTAAAAAATCAATTTTTAAGAATGGACAAATTTGTGATGAGCACAGATTCTCAATAACGAAATAGCTTATAGTAAATAACTTAACATGCAATTGATAGATGCAAGGGATTTGGCTACACTGCCTCACGGCGGATGGGAAGTATTATTGAAACGTCCTGCTTACGATGTGGCTTCTTTGAACGAAAAAGTAAGAGCCATTATAAATGAGGTAAAAACAAAAGGCGACGCTGCTGTAAAACAATTCACCCAACAATTTGATGGCGTTGCATTAGATAGTTTTGTTGTTACGGAGGAAGAAAAAACGGCAGCAAAAGATCAACTCGATAATGCTTTAAAAGAAGCCATACAAATGGCTGCGAACAACATCGAAAAATTTCATCAAAAACAAATCGTTGCACCCGAAATCATTGAAACAACGCCGGGCATACAATGCTGGCGCAAATCAGTAGGCATCGAAAAAGTAGGCTTGTATATTCCCGGCGGCACAGCACCTTTGTTTTCAACCATTTTAATGCTTGGCATTCCCGCTAAGATTGCCGGCTGCAAAGAAATCAGTTTGTGTTCGCCGCCCGATAAGTGGGGCGGCTTGCATCCGGCGATTATCTATGCAGCACAGGTTGCCGGCATTACCCATATTTATAAAATTGGCGGCGTACAAGCCATTGCAGCGATGGCTTTTGGAACTGAAACGGTGCCTTCTTCCTATAAAATTTTCGGTCCGGGCAACCAATATGTTACCTGTGCAAAACAGGCTGATACAACACGCTGGTGTTGCCATTGATATGCCAGCCGGACCGAGCGAAGTGTGCGTACTGGCAGATGAAACGGCGAATGCTTCTTTTGTGGCTGCCGATTTATTATCGCAGGCAGAACATGGAACCGATAGTCAGGTGGTTTTGGTAACAACCAGCGAAGAATTAATACAAAAAGTAATAGTTGAAATTGGCAACCAGTTAGAACGATTGGAACGAAAAGCCATTGCTGTACTAGCTTTGGAAAACAGCAAGATGGTACTGGTAAAAGATACAACTGATGCGGTTGATGTGGTGAATGCGTATGCACCGGAACACTTAATTATTTGTTGCAAAAACGAAGATGAAATAGGGGAGCAAATTATCAATGCAGGTTCTGTGTTTATTGGAAACTATTCACCGGAAAGTGTAGGCGATTATGCAAGTGGCACGAACCATACCCTGCCAACCAATGGCTTTGCTAAAATGTACAGTGGTGTAAGTGTAGATGCGTTTGTAAAAAAAATAACTTATCAAAAAGCAACCAAAGAGGGCTTGCAAAACATTGCCCAAACCGTTACCCAAATGGCGATGACAGAAGGCTTACAGGCACATGCAAAAGCGGTGGAAATGAGATTGGATTTATGATTTAGGAATTTTGATTTTTGTTGAATTTATTGTGTTTAGTTTATTGAATTTGCAAAGCTTATTGTTTAAACATTTTGAGATGAAAGCAAAAGAAATCAAACAAAAACAAGACGTCTTTTTAACGAAAGATGATAAAGTGGATTTAATAAAATGGATGGTTGGATTCTGGATTGCACAAATGGCGGCTACCGTTGGTTTGTATCTTCGTAAATAGATATTGAAAATATAGCCAAAAACAAAAAGCGCAAACAGTATGACATTCTTTGCGCTTTTTTATCAATTCTAAATCCTAAATCACAAATCAAAAATCTCTACGCCACCGCTTTCTTCACCAACTCGGCAGCTTCGCTTAACTGAATCGCAGACTCAACTTTCAATCCGCTTTCATCAATCAATTTCTTAGCTTCTTCAGCATTGGTTCCCTGCAAGCGAACGATAATGGGAATATGAATATTCCCCAGCTTATTGTAAGCGTCAATCACGCCTGCAGCCACTCTGTCGCAACGCACAATTCCACCGAAAATATTAATCAAAATCGCTTTTACGTTCGGGTCTTTCATAATGATGCGAAAGCCTGCTTCCACGGTTTGCGCGTTGGCAGTGCCGCCTACGTCGAGGAAGTTGGCAGGTTCGCCACCACTCAATTTAATCATGTCCATCGTTGCCATTGCTAAGCCTGCACCATTTACCATACAGCCCACATTACCATCGAGCTTTACAAAGTTTAAATTGTATCGTCCGGCTTCCACTTCAGTTGGGTCTTCTTCTGATGTATCGCGCAGCGAAGCAATATCGTTATGACGCATCAAAGCATTGTCGTCAATGTTCATCTTACAATCCACTGCAATAATTTTTTCATCGCTGGTTTTGAAAAGCGGATTGATTTCCAACATACTA
Organism: uncultured Chitinophagaceae bacterium; assembly: GCA_963847085.1. Taxonomy (GTDB): domain Bacteria; phylum Bacteroidota; class Bacteroidia; order Chitinophagales; family Chitinophagaceae; genus Ilyomonas. The sequence continues at coordinate 838,012 of CAWJYO010000009.1, forward strand.
CAATCCAACCCTGTATAGGCATTATAAAGATTGGTAACAAACTTCACACAACTCTTAAACGCTTCGCCGCTTAAGCCCAGATTAAACGCGATTTTGCGCGCCTGAAAAGGTTGCAATACACCTGCCGGATGTACCCATTCTTTAAAAATTTTATCGGGGGTATCGTGTGCAACCTGCTCAATGTCCATACCGCCTTCGGTGCTGTACATAATTACATTTTCACCTTTGGAGCGGTCTAACAAAATGGATAAATAAAACTCTTTTACAGGGTTGGGACCAGGATAATAAACGTCTTGCGCAATAAGCACTTTGCTTACTTTTTTACCTGCAGGCCCGGTTTGTACCGTTACCAATGTGCCGCCCAAAATGTTCTTAGCAATATCAGAGATTTCATCTACATTTTTACCTACGGCAACACCGCGTTGTTCGGTGCCTTCAATTTTGCCTTTGCCGCGGCCTCCGGCATGTATCTGCGCTTTCACTACAGCAAAGTTGTTATTCGTTTGCCCTTTTATTTGCCGGTAAGCTTCCTCGGCAGCCATTACAGTATCTACGGCAATGCCTTCCTGAACGGGAACGTTATATTTCTTGAGTAATTCTTTTGCCTGGTATTCGTGCAGATTCATGTTGCTTTATTTTAATGACGAAGATAGGTTAGATGTTGCAATGTTAGATGTATGATGTGATGCTGAGAATACAAGTTTGTAATTTGAAGTTTGTAACTTTATTGCTCATCCTTTATAGTATGAATTATAAGGAAATTACTGCATCTTCTGCTCTTAGCAGTCATATCAAATGCTTTTGGTATACCGAACGAAGGTTTATGGATGATGATGCACCTTTTGAAGTGTTGCCTGACAGTTATGCTGAACTGATATTTTTTAGTGGTGCAAACTGTGCTCTCAACAAAACAAATGGAAAATCAATTACACTTTCATCACCTTTTATTGTTGGGCTTTTAGATAAGCCTATCTATTTAAAAATAAAAGGGCATGTTCGCATCGTTGCAGTGCGGTTTTATCCCTGGAGTATTTTTTCTTTTCTGCAAATAAGTCCGCAAACCAATGAAAACATTTGTCTTGTCAATCATTCTTTTTCTCAATTGTCGCAGATCTTGCAAAGCATAATTGCAGCAGGCGATTCCTCGGTTGCTTTACAGTTTTTACAAGATTATTTTTTTACCAGGCTTACCAACACAAATACTTCAGACACATTGTTAGAGAATGCCGGTAAATTAATTGTTGCCAGCAACGGAACCCTGCCGGTAAGCCAGATTGCCGATGAAAGCAGAATGACAGTAAGAACACTGGAAAGAAACATGAAAAGAAAGAGCGGCACTACGGTAAAAGCATTGGCACGAAAAACAAGATTTGAAAAAGTAAGAGATTATATTTGGTTTCATCCCCATTGCAATTTTACGCAACTGGCTTATGAATTTGATTTTACCGACCAGTCTCACTTCAATCGTGAATTTAGAAACTTTAGCAACAAAACACCCAATCAATTTGCAAAAGAAGCCATAGCTGCTAAAATATTTTTATCAAAGAATAATGTCGTATTTGTACAAGTTGAACAATGAGTAGCCAGGTAGGTTTGCAAAAAATATCTTATGATACAAGCACAACTTGACAGCATTAGTTTGCCGGGCAAAAAATTCGGAACGCCTTCGTGATTTTTATGTAACCGTTTTTGGATTAAAAGAAAACGAGCAACGGTCTCATCCGCCCGGTTTCTTTATGATAGAAGGTGGCAGAGGTTGCAACCTGCTTATTATGGATGCAGTTGGTTCGGATACAGAAACAGGAAGCAAGGGATTTGAATTGGGTTTGGAAGTAAATTCATTGGATGGTTTGGAAAAAAACGTTACGGAAGCAGGAGGAAGCATTGTACAGAATAAGCAACAGATGAAATGGGGAAACGCTATCATTGTTGCTGATCCGGAGGGTCATTATATCAATGCTTATGTGTTGAATAAAGAAGAAAGATGATGCTTAATTCGATAATCAAAAAACACGCTTACAGTAAAGCGTGTTTTTTGTTTTTGTATCATTTATTTATCTTCTAAAACCACCCGGCATCTTTGGCATTCCCATACCCATTGGCATTTTGTTCATCATTTTCATCATTTCACGCATCTGGTCGAACTGTTTCATAAAGGCATTCACTTCGCTTATTTCTTTGCCGCTGCCTTTGGCAATGCGTTGTTTGCGACTGGGATTAATCAAATCGGGATTGGCGCGTTCCTGCGGCGTCATCGAGTGTATAATAGCTTCCACACCTTTAAAAGTATCGTCGCTGATGTCAATGTCTTTAATGGCTTTGCCAACACCGGGAATCATGCCCATCAAATCTTTTAAATTGCCCATGCGTTTGATCTGCTGAAGCTGGTCTAAAAAATCCTGAAAATCAAATTGATTCCTGCGGATTTTTTTCTCTAATTTTTTTGCCTGTTCTTCATCAAATTGTTCCTGCGCTTTTTCAACCAGTGATACAATATCGCCCATTCCCAAAATACGTTGCGCCATGCGTTCGGGATAAAACACATCCAGCGTTTCCATCTTCTCGCCGCTGCTGATAAACTTAATGGGTTTGTTTACCGTGTACTTAATGGAAAGCGCCGCACCACCGCGTGTATCGCCATCTAATTTGGTAAGAACAACACCACTAAAATCAAGGCGATCATTGAAGGCTTTGGCAGTGTTTACGGCATCCTGGCCCGTCATGCTATCCACTACAAACAATATTTCGGCAGGATGAACCGCCGCTTTTATGTTTGCCACTTCAGCCATCATCGCTTCGTCAATTGCCAAACGACCGGCGGTATCAATAATAACTACATTTTTATTTTTGGTTTTGGCTTCGCTGATGGCATGTTGCGCAATTTCAACAGGGTTTTGATTGTCGCGTTCCGAATAAATTTCCACACCAATTTGTCCAGCCAAAACCGTAAGCTGGTCAATGGCTGCCGGGCGATATACGTCTGCCGCAACCAGCAGGGGCGATTTGCCTCTTTTGGTTTTGAGGTAATTGGCCAGCTTGCCACTGAACGTGGTTTTGCCACTACCCTGCAAGCCTGCAATTAAAATAACAGCAGGCGTTCCGTTGAAGTTAAAAGAGGCTTCCGTGCCGCCCATTAAATCGGCCAGTTCGTCTTTCACAATCTTCACCATTTGCTGACCTGGACTTACGGCAGTCAGCACTTTCTCACCAATGGCTTTGTCTTTTACACGGTCGGTAAATTCTTTGGCAATTTTATAGTTTACGTCGGCGTCAATCAGGGCGCGGCGAATGTCTTTTAAAGTATTGGCAATGTTAAGGTCGGAGATGCGGGCTTCGCCTTTTAAATTTTTAAAAGCACCTTCCAACCGCTCGGTTAAATTGTTGAACATCTATCTAAAAAATTTTTTGGATAAAAACAAAACAGGCGGCAAAGATAACACAGAGGAGCACTTTGCATCGTTGCTAAAAAACAAAAAGTGAGCACAAGAACTGGCTCACTTTTTCACTATTATTTCCTTTTTTTATTTTGAAACCACAAGTTGCTGAGTAAAAAGCGCTTTGTCTTTAGTAACAATTTTTACGGTGTACATGCCGGTTGGAAAACCATTTACATCTAAATTGTTATTGCCTGGCGTAACCGGGTTGCGGAATACTATTTTTCCGGTGTTGCTGTAAATCACAATTTCGCCTCTGTCCTGTTCTTTAATACTGTTAATATAAAGTGTTGCCTGGCTGCGCGCAGGGTTAGGAAATATTTTCACTTCTTCCGTACTGGTACCGCGTTGAAATGTTTCGGGCAAATAAGAGTAATGATTCATTTCCGTATTGTTTTGCGGAGCAATGGTATCTTGCTGTGCACTTGCTGTTGTTGCTATTCCCATTATCGCTGATAACAGAAAAGTATAAAGTAAATTTCTCGTTTTCATAACCTACGCTTTTATAGTAATACTAAATTTCAATACCGTGCCAAACTCATCCGGCAAGCGGCTTTGGTTTTGTGCATTGTTAAGGCAATTGCGGTGCGTAGTTTGTTTATGTTTTATTTTGCGCTTTTATTCCATTCCAACAAATTGTTTTTCTTATGATTCAGCGTTCGCAAAGTATTTGGTTGTTGCTGGCTGCGGTGTGTGCTTTTTTAACAATTGAGTTTCCTTTCTTTTACATCAACAGCATTACGCCCGGTATTGCTACTGTTGAATATACTGCCAAGAACAACCTGTTGTTGGTGGTGCTTACTTCCATCTTAGGCGCATCGTTATTGTTTCTTATTTTTTTATACAAAAACAGAAAGCTGCAACTGCGTTTAACGTTGGTTGCTTTTATAATTAGCCTTCTGAATATTTACTTGTTTTTTCAATATGGATATATGAACCAAAACCCAAGGCCTGGCATTGCCTTATCGTCTGTTTTTGCTTTTTTTATTCCTGTTTTTTGTGTGCTGGCAATGATGGGAATCAGAAAGGACATCAGGTTAATTAAAAGTTTAGATAGAATCCGGTAAGTAGTCATTTTAGCTAAAAGGAATTGGTTGCTTATTCTATTGGAGCTAAAGAGTTGTTCAGGAAAATTGAAATTGGAATCCTGTAAAAAAGGGGCAAAAACAAAACGTTTATCAGTTTAGGATGCGAAGCTTTCTTACTGAAGACAGGCCTATATTTGTAGGTAAACGATTCATTAACTGCTAACAATATTTGCCATTGCTCATACAAAATAAAGTCATTGCTACCGGCAGCATCATTTGTTTACTCGTGCTCTTTTTTTCACAATGCATTGATACAAGCAGTAATAATGATCCACGTGGTGAGGCTTATGCTGGTTCTGCCTCTTGTGTAAAATGCCATGCAGGCATTGCTGCTTCTTATTTACACACAGCTCATTTCAATTCAGTTAGCGTAGCTACTAAAGCTACGGTACAAGGTAATTTCGCTTCCGGAGCAAATACATTCACAATAAACTCTACTAATAAAATTGTGATGGAAAAACGCGATAGCGGCTTGTACCAGGTGTATTATAAAGATAATAAGCAAATAGAAGCACATCGGTTTGATATGGTGTTTGGCTCTGTAAAAGGTGAAACGTATTTATGGTGGAAAACAACCAGTTGTTTCAATTGCCTGTTTCGTACAGCAACGAATTGCACCAGTGGACAAATAGCCCGGGCTATGACAGCGGAAGAGAGGCTGAATTTGACAGGCAAATAGAACCACGTTGTTTTGAATGCCATAGCAGCTACATTCAACCACTCCAAACAAGTTCAGAAAGCAGCAGTACCAATGAAGAGTTAGATAAGGGCTCAATCGTTTATAACATTGATTGCGAAAGATGCCATGGTGCTGCAGCCGCGCACGTACAATATCAAACAGAAAATCCAGGCATAAAAGTAGCAAAGTATATTGTTTCTTACCGCTCTCTTACACGTCCGCAAAAGATAGACTTATGTGCGCAATGTCATTCGGGAAACAACAATGTAAGAATGCGGTCTTTATTCGCATTTCAACCCGGAGATACTTTGTTTCGTTACATATTGCCTGGTTATTCCAATGGCAATAAGCTTGATGTGCATGGCAACCAAACACAACTGCTTTCGCGAAACCAGTGTTTTCTTCATACTGCTATGACCTGCACCACCTGCCACGATACGCATGTGAATCAGCGCAGTAATACTGGTTTATTTAATGAACGTTGCCAAAGCTGCCATACTTCCATACAACATACTTCTTTACCAAAAGGCAATGAACAAGCTATTCAGTTTATCAATGCCAATTGCATTACCTGCCACATGCCATTGCAGTCGTTAAACAAAATTATATTGCGGACAAGCGGAAACAAACAAAGCGCGAATATCAAAGTGGTAACCCATCACATAGCTGTATATCCTGATGTTGCAAAGGAAGTGATGAAGAGTGGTGAATGATGGAAATACAAACTTTAATTTGATAGTGAACTTCTAAAGCCTTGCATTGTTTGATGTTGGTAAAGAGCACTAACATGAATAGAAAACAAACCTATCTTTTTTTATGACTTTTCGCGAAGCATCTCAATTTTTATCGGCTACGCCGATAGACAATTCACAACCGGCTCAATGGGCAGATTTGGGTTGTGGCGCCGGTTTGTTTACACAGGTTTTATCAGCACGGTTGCACAGCGGAAGCGGCATTTATGCAGTGGATAAAAAGGCGCCATCCAACATTCAAACTGCAAATAATGAAGTGATCATTACACCCTTAAAAGCCAACTTTGTAGAAGATGAATTACCGCTACATAACTTAAGCGGAATTTTAATGGCGAACGCATTGCATTATGTAAAAAACAAAATAGCATTGCTGCAAAAGCTGACAACTTACTTATTGCCCCGCGCTGTTTTTATCATTATTGAATACGATACCACAAGTGCGAATCCATGGGTTCCTTATCCTCTTCCGTATGCAGAGTTGCAGTATCTCTTTAACAACAATGGCTTTCTTAATATTCAAAAAACCGGCGAAAGAAAATCGTTGTATCAGTCGGGAGGAATGTATGTGGGTTTGATAGAGCGGTGATGGTTTGAGGAGGTTGCTGAAAATGAATGTTTGTATTGGTTAAGGATAAAATAGGAGGAGAAATTTATTTTTATGTCTAAAATGATTGACATTTTCGACGTGAAAATAAAACATGTCGATTCCATAAACATGAGTCCTACGCGAGCGTATGATAAATACCTGCAAAAACAAACCGCGCAAACATTCTGCGTTCCGTGGGAATGGGAAAGGAAATGTATTCTATAAACTTTCGGTTGATGGAGATTATGAGTAGCTGGAATAATCTTCTCTTATGTTAGAGGTCTTTCCTCTTGGTTCCGGTATCGCCTCTTGTAAAAGCCGATGCGTTATAGTTTAGGAAACATCTTTCTTTTTTTCCTCCACATTAATGTTATTGACCAATGTGCTTTTTTTGCTGGGGGAAGAACACCAGCAAAGGCGAAAAAGAATACCTTCAAATTAATTATGAGGTAATGGGAGTTTTAAAAGGCTGGCGTAAGGAGACTATTTGGAGTTAGCAATTCTCCATACATCTTCTTTTTAAAGCATTTCAATTCATTAAAGCTATTCTCATCACTTCAATAAAATATTCATCAATTGGAAATTCAAATACAACTTTTCCTTGCCTACCATTTCGCTTTTTAAAAAGCCTTTTTTCTCCAGTTCTTTCAAATACATTCCAGATGTTTTGATGTTTCCAATGCCGGCTTTTTCAAGAAAGTTTCTTTTGGTATAAGGCAGCCTGAACAAGATTTCCAGCAAGTCTTTGGAGTATCTTTTTGGTAAGGCTTTTTGTAACTGTTCACCCATTGTTTTCATTAAACCGCTGATTTGCTCAATCTGTATCTGCCCGCTCCTTGCACTCATTTCTATCATATCCAGCATGTATAAAATCCAGCTTTCCCATGCTCCTTTTTCCGTTACATTTTTCAGGTTTATGTAGTACGCCTCTTTATTTTGTAAAATATAATTGCTTAAATACAAAGCCGGTAAATTCATCAGGCCGCGCAGTTTAAGGTACAGCAGCAAAATGATTCTGCCGGTTCTGCCATTGCCATCAAAGAAAGGATGAATGGCCTCAAACTGATAATGGAGCAAAGCCATTTTTATCAGATCATCTGTTGAGTCGTCTGTATTGATAAAATCTTCCAACGATTTTAATTTGTTACGAATCATAGCTTCGCCTTCGGGTGGCGTGTACACTACTTTTCCGGTAGCCGGATTCTTTAATTTTGTGCCCGTTATATTTCTGATGCCCGACTGATTTTCTTTGATGATTTGCATAATCCTGATAAAAAGATTCGTATTCAGGAAGGGTCTTTTTTCAAGCTCATTCATGCCAAACCACAGGGCATCTTTATAATGGATAACTTCCTTTGTTGCCGGATTGTCTATCTTACTTTCCGCAACCGATGCCTTGAACAAGTCATCCTGGGTAGTAATAATGTTTTCAATGGCAGAGCTTGCACGTGCTTCCTGTAAATTGATAGTGTCAATAAACAGCATTGGATTAGGAAGTGTAATAATGGCTCCTTTCAATTCCGACAAAGCACGACTTGCAATAATTACTTTTTTTAAGATAGCTTTTGTTTCAATATCCGCTTTGGGAGGCAAATCAGGCAATTCATTAAATGGCTGCGAAGGATGATAACTCATAATTGAACAAGGGTAAAATTTACCTGTGTAATAAAAACAAGGGCAAAATTAATTGAATTTTACCCTTGTTTTTATAGTTTATTTATCATCCTATTGCACCACACTCTCCACGCTCAACCCAACCACTTCTCCATACATCCGTTTCAAAAAAGAGTGCATCTCATTCATGTTCCTTACATCATCACTTATTAATAAAAAGTTTTTGCCAGCTTGTTTCAAACGCGCTTTGTTGGTGCCGGTTTGTAAGTATTCAATCACGCGCTTAAACAAATCACTTTCAAAGTACGGCGAGTCGGGACGATTGATAAAATAACAACGAAGTGTATTGTCTTTCAAACTCATTTTTTCAAAGCCTAAATCTATTGCTAAACGTCGGCAGCGAACGGTGGTAAACAAGTCTTCTACCTGCTTTGGCATCGGCCCAAAACGGTCCTGCATTTCGGTATGAAAAGCTTGTAGCTCGCGCTCATCTTCGCAGTTATCCAATCGCGTATAAAGAGACAATCTTTCTGTGATGCTTTCAACATAATCATCAGGAATGAGAATTTCCAAATCGGTATCAATGGTGCAGTCGGTTACAAAATCGTCCTGTTGGCTAATCTCTTCTTTAAACAAATCTTTAAACGAAGTGCGCTTCAGTTCGCGCACGGCTTCTTCCAGAATTTTCTGATACATTTCAAAACCAATCTCTGCCATAAAGCCGCTTTGCTCGCCACCCAACAAATTACCTGCACCACGAATGTCCAAATCGCGCATCGCAATCTGGAAGCCGCTTCCGAGTTCGCTGAATTGTTCTAAAGTTTGCAAACGCTTGCGGCTGTCGGTTGGCAAAGTGCTCATTGGCGGAGCCAGCAAATAACAAAACGCTTTCTTGTTGCTTCGTCCTACACGACCCCGCAATTGATGCAAATCGCTCAAGCCAAAATGGTGTGCATTGTTTACGATAATGGTGTTTACATTCGGAATGTCAACGCCACTTTCTACGATATTGGTGCAAACCAAAACATCATATTTTCTGTCAATAAAATCCAATATTTTTTCTTCCAACTCATCACCTTCCATTTGCCCGTGTGCATACGAAATAGCTAAGATCAGGGCACTGCGCCTGTATCATAGCGGCCATCTCTGGCAAACCTTGTACGCGGTTATGAATAAAGAACACCTGCCCGCCCCGTTCTGTTTCATAATAAATGGCATCGCGGATAGCTTCAGCATTAAAAATTTGCACTTCCGTTTGAATAGGCTGACGGTTAGGCGGCGGCGTATTGATGATGCTTAAATCTCTTGCGCCCATCAAGCTAAAATGAAGCGTGCGCGGAATGGGCGTTGCTGTTAAGGTTAAGCAATCCACGTTTGTTTTTAGCGTTTTTAATTTCTCTTTATGCGCTACGCCAAACTTTTGTTCTTCATCAATAATCATCAATCCCAAATCCTTAAATTTTACATCTTTTGCAAGCAATGCATGTGTGCCAACGATGATGTCTATTTTGCCATCCGTAAGCTTTTGATACGTTTCTTTTTTCTCTTTGGATGATTTAAAACGGTTCACAAAATCAACCGTTACGGGAAACTCTTTTAAGCGGTCCTCAAAGGTTTTATAATGCTGAAAGGCAAGGATGGTGGTAGGTACTAACACTGGCAACTTGTTTGCCATCGAGCACTGCCTTGAATGCCGCGCGGATAGCCACTTCCGTTTTCCCAAAGCCCACATCACCACACACCAATCGGTCCATTGGTGAGACTTGTTCCATATCTCTTTTTTACATCAGCTACCGCGGTTGCCTGGTCGGGCGTGTCTTCATAAATGAAAGAAGCTTCCAGTTCCGCTTGCATGTAGTTATCCGGTGCAAAAGCAAACCCGTGCTGCGACTTGCGTTGCGCATATAATTTAATTAAATCAAAGGCAATTTCTTTAACCTTTGTTTTTGTCTTTTCTTTTAATCTATTCCAAACGTCGCTGCCCAATTTATTCACTTTTGGAATGGTTCCTTCCTTGCCTGTGTACTTGCTGATTTTGTGCAGCGAGTTGATGTTCACATACAGAATATCGCTGTCTTTATAAATAATGCGAACGGCTTCCTGCAAACGACCATTCACTTCTATTTTTTGCAAGCCACTGTACGTACCAACACCATGATCAATATGCGTTACAAAATCGCCGGGTTGCAGGTCGCGCAAGGTTTTTAGCGTAAGCGCTTTGTTTTTGTTATACGCTTGTTTTACGCGGTATTTATGATAGCGTTGAAAGATTTGATGGTCGGTATAACATACCACTTTCAGGTCTTCATCAATAAAGCCTTCATGAATAGAAGTAGCAACAGGAATGAATTGAATATCGGTTTTTAAATCGGTAAAAATGGTGGTGAGCCGCTCTAATTGTTTAGCTTGTTCAGCAAAAATATAGATGCTGTATTTAGCCGCTTCGTGCGCCTTTAAATCTTTGATTAATAAATCAAACTGACGATTGAAAGAAGGTTGTGATTTTGTGGCAAACACAAATTCGGTTGAGGCAAATTGCGGTTTGTAACCAAACTCAACGATGTGTCGTTGCCTAATTTGTCGTTCAATGAGTAGCAGCAGGAGAGAAATCCTGCAGGCTTACTTCTTTTAAAATTTTGGTATCATCTTCATCCTCATCCCCACTTTGCAGAAGTGCCGCGGCTTTTCTTGTCATACCTTCGGCTTTAAGCCGTTCACTCTCTTCTTTCAGGTGTTCAGCTTCGGCTTTGGTTCGTTCTAAAAACAATCCCAAATCTTCTTCCTCTATCTCTATTTTTTCTTTAATCACATCCCAATCTTTCAACCAAACGATTGTATTTTCAGGAAGGAATTCAAGCAGGGAAACTTTATCGCCTGTGTCAAATTGTGTCTCTACATTCGGTATGATGGAAACCTGCAAGAGTTTGCGTTCGCTTAATTGCGATTGCGGATCGAAGATGCGGATGCTGTCCACTTCATTGCCAAACAATTCAACACGATATGGCTTTTCATTGCCAAACGAATAAATGTCCAAAATGCCGCCGCGCAAAGCGTATTGTCCGGGTTCGTACACAAAATCGCTGCGTACAAAACCGTACATGGCGAACAATTCCAGCAAACTTTCTAAGTTGATGGTATCATTCACTTTTATGCTGATAATGTTGCCGCTCAATGTTTTTGGTAATACCACTTTTTCAAATAGGGCTTCGGGATAGGTAACAATAATTTTCTTATTGCCACCGGCAGAAAGTTTCGTCAAAGCTTCGGTTCGCAACATTACATGCGAGCTATTGAGTAATCGAAAATTCTTTCTGTTTTTAAAAGAAGAAGGAAAATAAAACAGGTCTAACGCGCTCGTTAGGTTTTCTAAAGTATTCTGAAAGTAAGCCGCTTCTTCTGCATCATTCAACACTACCAAATGATTCAATCCTTGTGTATTCGGATGCGCAAATACTGACGCTACAATGAATTCAGCACTGCTGCCGTACAGGTTTTTCAGGAATATTTTTTCGGAAGAATTTTCAGTGGGGGCAAAAGAAAGCCGGTGCGTTAATTGTAAAACGCGCTCGTTATTTTGATACTGCTGAAGCAGTGTATGTAGATTCATAAATAGGTCTGCAAAGATACAACAGGCATAGCTTTTAGGAAAGCTTAAGGGTACAAGGGAATGTTAGAAAAAGAACAGCCTTTTTGAGTATGGAAAGTTATTATTACAGGAACCAAATAAGTTTTTTCATCAATATCCCCGCATATTTTTTCCTTCCATAAAATGAATAAACGCCCTGTTTACCACGCGGTTGCCACCGGGTGTTGGATAGTTTCCAGTAAAGTACCAGTCGCCGGTATTGGTAGGGCAGCTATCGTGCAAATCCTCAATGGTTTGATAAATCACCTGCACTGGAATATTCAAATCTGCCGGTGTTATCATTTCGGCAATTTTGTTAGAGATGTCTTCAGGAGAAAAGGGTTTGTAAATTTGTTTTACCCAATTTTCTGTATGCAACTGGTTGTTGCGCTGCGCTTCTTTACATTGATCGTACACACATTGTATTTTATCTTCCATGCCACGATCTTTCAGCAAATCAATAGCAGCGCGAAATGCAATAAAATCACCCAGTTTGCTCATATCAATGCCATAACAATCGGGGTAGCGAATTTGCGGAGCCGATGATACCACAATGATTTTTTTCGGCCCTAAACGCGACAACATTTTGATGATGCTTTCTTTCAATGTAGTGCCGCGAACAATCTGAATCATCAATCACCACCAGTGTATCGTTGTCTTTCTTAACCGTGCCGTAGGTAATATCGTACACGTGCTGCACCATTTCATTGCGGCTTGCATCTTCGGTAATAAAAGTGCGCAGCTTTACATCTTTTATGGCAATTTTTTCCTGGCGTATTTTCCGGTTGATCAACTCGCGCAGCGATTCTTCATTCACATTATTTCCCCAGCTCATAATCCGTTGCACTTTTACGCAAATTCAGATAATCTTCCATGCCTTTTACCAAACCATAAAAAGCCACTTCTGCCGTGTTGGGTATGTAAGAAAAAATGGTGTTTTTTAAATCGTAAGAAATGTTTTCCAGCACGCGGTTGCTCAAATGATAACCTAGTGAAATGCGCTCCCGGTATATCTTTTCATCACTTCCTCTGCTGAAATAAATGCGTTCAAACGAACAAGCTCTGCGCTCTTTTGGCTCGCTGCACATGTTCCATTGTATAATTGCCTTTATCATCAATCACCAGCGCACAGGCCGGCATTAATTCATGCACTTCGTTTTCGCCCACATTAAACGCCGTGCGAATGGCATGCCCGCTCACTTGCCGCTACAATCACTTCATCGTCTATATAATAATACGCCGGGCGAATGCCGTGCGCATCGCGCGTTACAAACGAGTAACCATTGCCCAATAATCCGCCGATGGTATAGCCGCCATCAAACAAGGGCATTGCTTTTTTTAATACATTCAAAATGTTAGGTTCGTTCGGATGCAAGTCGTCTTCTTTTGCCAGAAAATGATGAATCACTTCCAGCATGGCAGCCAGGTCGCTTTGTTTTTGAAATTCGCCCGGTTCAATATTAATCAAATCAAACAACTCTTCTGTATTCACTAAATTAAAATTGCCTGCCAGCGCCATGTTTTTACTGGGCACCAAATCGCGCTTGATGAACGGATGACAAAATTCAACGCTGTTTCTGTCCCTGCGTTCCATAACGAAGATGCCCCAGCAGCAACTCGCCCATAAATGGCAGATTGCCCTTCATCAAGCCAGGATGCTTTTTTAATTCGGGAAGATATTTTTCTATCTCGTGTACCTCGTGCCCAATCTTCATAAAAATATCTGAAATCGGCTGCTGGCTCGATGCTGCGGATGCGGTGCAAAAACGGATAACCCGGCTCTACGTTCAGCTTTACGGCAGCAACACCCGCACCATCCTGACCGCGGTTGTGCTGCTTTTCCATCAGCAGGTAAAGCTTGTTTAAACCCCACGTAGCTGTGCCATATTTTTGAAGATAATACGAGAACGGTTTGCGAAGGCGAATGAAGGCTAAGCCACATTCATGTTTTATTTCGTCGCTCATTGTTTGTAGGAAGGCGCAAAGCTACAACACTATTTTCACGGCGCGAAACGATGTGCACAGCGTGTTGATTTTTTATCAATGCGTAAACAAAAGTGAGCGGTGAATTATAAAATTTGGGCAAAAACAAAAGTTTCAAACCTTTTAAAGTTTCGGAACTTTTACTAGACGAGTAAAAAATGCAAAATGCAGTTTTATGTACCCAGCTTTTGTAATTCTTGTTAATCGTCTCTTGCGTCGCACTCTTGTACGTTCTGAAAAGGCTTGGGCTATTGTCTGAATTGGGATGGATGCGATGTTTGGGACTTATTAGGATATGGATAAAAGCCATTCTTTCGAATTAATTTTCAGTCCTCTTTATCCATGCACGAAGTCCGCGTCATCTGTGTTCTATCTTATCCCTTTCCTCCAAACGCACCCAAATTGGTACTGAAAATTTTTACCGCAATAGCAATTAAAATCACACCAAAAAATTTACGAACGGCAAGCAATCCGGCTTTGCCCAGCAAACGCTCGATGTGATTTAAAGAAAGCAACACAAAATAAATAATAACCAGATTGATAAAGACGCCAATGAGAATGGCTATATCCTGGTAATTGGCTTTGAGCGACATGATAGTGGTAAGTGTGCCGCTGCCTGCAATGGTAGGAAAAGCAACCGGAACAAAGATGCTTGCGCTGCCACCGTTATCACCCTTAAAAATTTCGTGCCCCAGCACCATTTCCAAACCCAATAAAAAAATAACAATGGAACCACCCACAGCAAACGAATGAACATCCAACCCCAATACGCTTAAAAATTGGCGTCCCAAAAAAAGGAACAAAATCATCAGCGCACCCGAAATTAAAGTGGCTTGCAATGCGCTGATGTCGCCGGTTCTTTCCTTTAACGAAATCAACAACGGGATAGAACCTACCACGTCAATCACAGCAAACAGGGTGAACGTTATGGTTACCAACTCATTCAACTGAAAGTGCATTCGTTTGGTTTTGCTGCAAAGGTATTGTTCTCTCTTAACGACAAGTTTGTTTTTACAACAAAATGGTTACGCACGATAGAATGAATTGTCCCGCTGATGGTTCAGATCATCTCAGAAAGAAAACAAAAAATATCTGCGTAAATCTGCGCCATCAGCGGGACAATATTCAATATGAATCCTCACAATGAAAACCGTACACCGCCCTTTACTAACAGCGGAATCGAATTGTAGCCATACACATCGTAAAATCTGGTATTGAAAAGGTTTTGTGTTTGAACAAACAGTTTAGTAGAGGCTGCCAAATTGTATTCTGCATACAAGTTCCAGATGCAATACGGTTTGAGCAATATATCAGGTGTTTCATAGCCGCCTGCATCATAACGCTTGCTTATATATTTTGCCGACAACGAAATGTATAAAGGCTTTATGGGTTGTACCGCAACTGTTGCATTTAAGCTGTTATCAGGTCTTCTCAGTAAATAATTGTATGTGATGGTATCTTTATTGGTAAGCCTGTTTTGCGAAGTTTCACGCGGCGATAGCCAAGTGTAATTTGCACTAAAGTTCAACCATGGCGCAGGTTTTAGCGTTGCTTCCAATTCAATGCCGCCAACTTTTTGTTTTACATAATTAAAATATTGAAACGAAACGTAGTTGTAATCAATACCATTTTTTATATCGCGATAAAAGTAATCAGCCCTTGCAGCGAAGGTTTTGTTTTGAAAAGAAATGCCGCCTTCATAGTTGATAGATTGTTCTGCTTTTAAAGCCTTATTGCCACTGTATGCGTCAAATAATTGAAAAATGCTGGGTGCTTTATAACCAGAAGATGCGCTGCCGAAAACCCTGAAAAAATTATTGATTTGATAAGAAGGATTGAAAGTAAATGTGCCATTGGTGCCATAGATTGAATGATGATTAATTCTTCCTCCGGCTTCAACATTCAACCTGTCCTGTAATGCTTTAAAAATGAAGGAAGCATAGGCAGATGTTTGATGAGCAGAACGGGCATAAACGGTATCATTGTAAGGACCAAAACCACTCACCGAATTGTACAATTGATGATATGACGAATACCGATAATCAACACCGGCAATGAGTGTAATATGTTTGTTCAAAACAATATTGCTATATAGCTCTGCAAACTGGTTAAATCCTGCATACTGATTGTCTTCAAACCACGTACTTGTTTTGTATAGGCTATCATTCAGATAATGCCGCCTTGTTTCGTTGTATTGATAATTGCCAACAAGGCTAAATTTTGCTTTTTTAAAAGTAAAGCCTGCACCGGTTGTAAAGCTTTTGTTGTGGATAGAATCATCACCATCATCTGTAAAAGCGCCTGCGTCGATGCCTGCATTGTAATGGCTGTATAAAGCATAAGTTTTAAACAACAAAGCATCGGTTGCCTTGTATGAAACCTGTGCATTTACTACTTCGCCGCTATAACCATCGTTATCAAATTTTTTGGATGGATTGTGTGTTGTATCGGTTGCAGAAGAAAAGCCATCTGTATGTAAATTTGAGTAGCGTGCTGTATAACTCACTCTGCTTGCTTTTCCATACAACTGCGCACTTCCGTTGATCGTTCCATAATTGCCACCACTCAATGTGGCAGTGCCATTCAATGGTTTGGTTACGTTTGTTTTTGCAGTAATAATATTGATAACGCCAGCCACCGCATCGGAGCCGTACAAGGTAGATTGTGCGCCTCTGCAAATTTCAATGCGCTCTACTTCGGATAGCGAAAGCAAATTCAAATCAAATTCATTGTTAATCATTGAAGGGTCATTCACCGGAATGCCATCCAACAAAATCAAGGTTCTTCCCGAAGCAGCACCGCGCATATAAACGGTTTGCACAGAACCTTGGTTATTCAATGCGCCATTCACTACAACGCCAGCTTGTTCGTTCAGCAATTGCGGCAACGTTTTTCCTGCATTTTTATCAATGGTTTCTTTGTTAATGACGGTTATAATTTTTCCTGTAGTGTTTTGTTTTTGCTCGAATTTATTGGCTGTAACTACCACTTCGTTCAATTGGTTGTAAGAGGTGTCTTGGGCAAATAGAATGAGATTGAAAAAGAATGAAAAAAGAAAAAAGAAAGAGGCCTGATTTGCTCATGGTTCATTTTGTTTTAATGATGAATAATGAGCTTTCGCAAAATAGCAGAAGATGGGAAAATGCACAATCCTGTTAGCAATTTCTCTCATGTTTCCATTGAGAAAAAGCTTTGCACAAGAAGGCACTTATATCTCCGGCTTTTCATCCCGAAAGCAAAGAAACGATATTCATTGGGCAGGTCTTCTGGCTTGCTGCATTTTTCAAACTGCCTTCCCGTCCGTTGTAGCGGACAGTGACAATGATGTGTTGAAAAATTTCCCAGATTCGAGCTGGGTACAGCTTACAGCTACGGGGATAGCGCCGGACTTTCACACGGACTTCCCTTTTAATTGAAGTAAAACCAATAACGGTTGCTTCAAACCAAATGAGGCGCAAAAGTGGGGTTCATTTGTATCACATCAAAATAAATTTTGGGTGCTAAAATAATTAGTATTAAAATTGCTAAATATTTTAGCTATCCAATTTATCACCAATTAAAAACTATTTTATGCAGATTCGTGAAGAGAAAACACGCAGTATTATCATTTCCAAAGTGCCGGCAGGCTATTCTACAGCGGAATATTTGATGGTCTTAACTCCGCATCAGGACTTGTGGCAGGAGATCATGGACCTTAAGTTGCACTTTGCCGACAAATTCAGACATCCAATGGCTTCTTTAACAAAGCCGCATTTGACTTTGCTTAAGTTTTATCAAACCGAGATGTCTGAAAATCGCATCGTTAACAAGTTTGAAAGTATTTGTGCAAAACAACCTGCTATCAAAATCGAACTAAGGAACTTCGATACTTTTCCATCACACACCATCTTTATTAAAGTTACCAGCAAAGTACCCATTCTGAATCTGGTAAAAGGTTTGAAAGAAGCGCAACCCCTTTTAAGATATGACGCCAACTTTAAGCCGTTCTTCATTACCGAACCACATATTACTATAGCAAGGCAACTATTACCGTGGCAGCATGAAAAAGCATGGTTGGAATACAGCCATGCTTCTTTTACCGGACGGTTTATTGCTTCTAAAATAACTTTGCTGAAACGAAGAGTTGGCAACAAAGCCTATCAAACTGTAAAAGAGTTTCCTTTTCGAAATGAGCCGCCCGATGCGGTACAAACATCCTTGTTTGGATGAGTTTAATTTCTCACCATTCATTACTCACCATTCACCAACAAACCAACAACCAATGACCAACGAAGAAGGAACCAACGAGAACCATGATACGTATAAATGGGGCCGAGGCGCACAGTTTAACACCAAAAACAAATTCATCATCAATGAACGAACGCAGGAGCATATAGAAGGCATTGATGACTGGATTGAGTCCAACATTCAAACACAGTTTATTGATGTGGAAGCAAAGACAATTGTAAACAAAGTAGAAAGTCCTGATGTGGCCATGATGTTTAGCATGAATCCTTACCAGGGATGCGAGCACGGTTGCATTTATTGTTACGCCCGCAACTCCTTTGAATATTGGGGTTACAGCGCCGGTGTTGATTTTGAAACGAAGATTTTGGTAAAGAAAAATGCACCGCAATTATTGCGTAAATTTTTGATGAATCCAAAGTGGGACTGTGTGCCGATAAGCCTTTCGGGCAATACAGATTGTTATCAGCCGGCAGAGCGAAAGTTTCGCATCACCAGGCAATTGCTTGAAGTGTGTTTAGAGTTCAATCAGCCGGTGGGTATCATTACAAAAAATGCAGGCATTTTGCGTGATAAAGATGTGCTGGTGCAGATGGCTAAGAAAAATTTAGTGAGCGTTTTGGTTTCGATTACTTCATTTGATGATGAATTGCGGCGAGTGATGGAACCGCGCACTACAACCGGAAAACAACGATTGAGAGTGATAAAAGAATTGAGCAGAGAAGGTGTTCAGATGGGTGTTATGTTAGGGCCGATGATACCCGGTTTAAACGACCACGAAATGCAACGGATTATGAAAGCGGCAAGCGAGAATGGCGCTACATTTTCGGCTTATACATTTATTCGGTTGAATGGAGCCATCCAGTTTTTATTTCATGATTGGTTGTATAAAAATTTTCCGGCCCGGGCCGATAAAGTTTGGCATTTAATTCAGAATGGGCATGATGGCAAAGTGAATGACAGCCGATGGGGTTTGCGAATGCGTGGCGAAGGTCCAATCAGTGATTTGGTAAGGCAACAATTTGTAAAATATAACAAGCTGTATCATCTGAATGATGAGCGCTGGGGGTTGGATTGCTCGCAGTTTAGAAGGCCGGGTGAGCAGGGAAGATTGTTTTGAAGGGGAATGATTGATTACAGCGAAAAAAGAAGAAGCCTGAGGTTACACGGGAAATACTACTCTGCGAAAGCTCCTTTACTCTTGTTCAGTGGTGTAAACCTCATCTTATTCATTTGTGAAATGAACCAATGCTCAGCAACATTTATTCTTTTACTTTTGCCCACTTCAAAAACAAACAAATGCCAAAGCTGTTTATGCTGATTTTAGGCGCCACACCAAAAGGCAGGCACATTGAGCAACACGATATTTTTTTCGGTATTGCCGATGAAATTAAAGCGTTAATTCCCGACATCATTGATGCGTGGAAAGAAGCAGATGGAAACATTCACATTGATGCCTGGCGTGAAGTAACGTTTGTTGATGGTTATGCGATAAAAATATGGGCAAAAACAAATGTTGAAGACAACCTTCATTCATCTCAAAGCAAATTGTTTTTCCTCAATTTGGGCGGTTATAAAAAGGGCGAGTTTGAAGAATATCATTATAAAATGTTAGTTGCTGGCAATAACAAAGGGGAAGCCATTAAACAGGCAAAACAAACGGCTTTTTATAAACACACCGGTTTTGCCGGAGCCGAATCGCACATTGACGATAAGTATGGTGTTGATGTAGACGATGTGTATCAGATTGAAGACATTTTGCCCACTCATTTCAAGGAAAAATATACCATCGAAATCAATAAAATTGAAGATGGTAAAGAAGATGAAGTGAACATTGGTTATTACAACTTGAATAAGCTATAAGCTTCTCTGTTATTGCATCGTTTATTTCTCGATGATGTGCGTTTGCACGTCTTTTACACCCCGCATTTTCTTTACTCTTTCTACAACCTGGGCGGTGCAACCTGCGCCTTCACATTGTCCTGTTATGGTTGCTACGCCGCTGTCCACCGTTGCGTTCAAAGCAGCGCCGGCAAGGTCTTTTTTAAAACTGTTGTTGATATTTTGCTGAATCTCTGTATCGGTTGGTTGGTTATGGCAGGCAAATAACAAACTGCTGATGGATAAGATGACAAGCTGAAAATAAATACGTTTCATAATTGTTGCGTTTGTGTTGAAGATGATAAAAATAAAAACAAAAACCTTATCCTCTTTTATTTGTTCTTCCTCATCAAAAAATAGACTTCCGTGTAATGGTTGTAAAAATAAATTTGCGTTTCCTTTCGCCTCGTTATTCATATCTGTTCATGGCATGAAAGAGCTTTCCTCGCTACAGCCCTTGAGCTTACGTAAGAACATCCAATAGAAATTACTAAGTTCGCTAACCAACAATTATTCTTTTTATGAAGAAAGCTTTAATCATTGCCATTGCTTTACTGCCCCTGTTTGTTTTTGCCCAAAATAATATGACGCCTGAATTGCTGTGGAAGCTCGGAAGAGTAAACGGAGTAGGCATTTCAAAAGACAAGCAGTACATCATTTATTCGGTTGCAACGCCCGACGTTACACAGAATAAAAGCATTACTAAAACATATCGCCTGCCGGTTAATGGAGGCACTGCAGAAGAAATCAGCAATGGCGATACCTTGGTTTTTAATCATCACATTTCGCCGGATGGCAAATGGAAAATTATGGACAGCGAAGTGAAAGTGATGAATGTGTATGGCTCTGATTTTTATCCTGAATTAACCAAGAGCAATGCACAGATTTACAACTCGCTTATGTACCGGCATTGGGATACCTGGGAAGATGGAAAATTCAGCCATATTTTCCTGCAAAAACAAAACGATACTGCAAAGAAAGACCTCATGCCCGGCGAGCCTTACGATTGTCCGCAGAAGCCATTTGGCGGCGCTGAAGATTATATTTTTAATCCTGATGGAAAACATGTTTTGTATGTTACCAAAAAGAAAGCAGGAACGGCGTATGCCATTAGCACCAACACCGATTTGTATGAATATAATATGGAAGATGGCACAACAAAAAATATAACCGAAGGCAGGATGGGTTATGATATGGCACCGGCTTACAACAAGCGCGGCGAGTTGGCGTGGCTAAGTATGAAGCGGGAAGGTTATGAAGCCGACAAACAAGATTTGGTGGTATGGAATGGAAAGATAACAATGAACCTCACAGCAAGCCGCGATGATATTCATGTGGAAAGTTTTGCAGTGGGGTGATGACGACAAAACTTTGTTTTTTGTAGCACCAAAAGATGGTACGTTGCAGTTATTTTCAGTGAATGATCCGGGCGTAACCAAAATGGCTGTTACGGTTAAGCAAATCACAAAAGGTGAATTTGATGTAAGCGGAATCGTTGGGCAAAAAGGAACTACGTTGTTTGTTACCAGAACCGATTTTAACCATGCGCCTGAAATTTATTCGGTTGATTTGAGTAATGGAAATATGCAACAGCTTACACATGTAAACGATGGTATGTACAGTAACGTTGCAAAGTGTTCATGGCAGAAGAAATATGTTACCACAACTGATAACAAGCAAATGCTGGTATGGGTTGTATTTCCGCCCAATTTTGATTCAACCAAAAAATATCCAACACTCTTGTATTGCCAGGGCGGCCCACAATCGGCACTAACACAGTTTTATTCTTTTCGCTGGAATTTTCAATTGATTGCATCGAATGGTTATGTAATTGTTGCGCCCGACAGAAGAGGAATGCCCGGCTTTGGAACCACAATGGAACGAACAGGTAAGCAAAGACTGGGGCGGGCAAGTGATCAACGATTATTTAAGTGCCATTGATGCCGTTTCAAAAGAACGTTATGTTGATACTTCGCGGCGTGGTTGCGTAGGCGCGAGCTTTGGCGGCTTTAGTGTGTTTGCTTTGGAGGCAAAACACAATGGTCGTTTCAAAACATTCATTGCGCATGATGGCGTGTTCGATTTCAGAAGCATGTTTGGAACCACCGATGAGATGTGGTTTGAGAATTGGGAAAAAGGCGGAGCTTATTGGGATAAGGCCAATGCCGTGGCACAACGTTCCTTCAGCCAAAGCCCAAGCAATTTTGTTGACCAATGGAATACGCCCCTTATGATTGTGCAGGGCGGACGAGATTATCGTGTGCCGATAGAGCAAGGCCAGCAGGCATTCCAGGCAGCGCAGCTAAAAGGCATCAAAAGCCGCTTTTTGTTTTTGCCCGAAGAAAACCATTGGGTTTTAAAAGCGCAGAATGCAATGGTTTGGCAACATGAATTTTTTAAATGGTTGGATGAAACGTTGAAGTAAAGAGTGTTTGTTCTGAGTAAATCATTTTGAATTCTACTGCAGATTAATTGATAATTAAATAACTATAAGCAAATTAAAAAATGCATAAACTATTTTTTATTTTCTTTTTTATAATTTCTTCCATAACTCTGTTTGGACAAAACAGTTTACAAGCTACAAAAGCGACAGAAAAATCATTTCCTACAAATCTTAGTTCGGAAAATATTAAGACTCTCAAAGAGTTTGAGGGGAAAATAGTAGCGTTTGATGGAACAATTGAAAAAATAGAGAATAGCAGAAATAATACACCATTTTATAATCTAAAAATTAGTGACAATGCACATTTATGGACTATTTTTATGTTTAAAAATGAGACAAATAAAATAGGTGATACAATAAGAGTTGTGGGCTACTTAAATCGCATAGAACCCAATGAAAATGAAAAGAAATTTTTAGATGGCGACTATATGGCAATTGCTTTCGGGCTTGTTGACTTCAAGAATTTAAATTTTCTATTTTTAAGTAGTGCGAGACGACAAAAGCAAGAGTGGATTGATGGTAAAATACCAAGCTCCAAATAAATATGTCACTGACATTGACTTGCAGAATCTTTTAGGCTAAGTAAAAATGTCTAAAAATAAAAGTATCGCCATCAAACAACTTTGATGGCGATACTTTTTTGGGCAAAACCAAAATGGGCTCATTACCCTTTCTTTGCCTCAAACAACGTCCACGGATAAGCCTTCATATCGGTTAAGTATTTGCTCATCCAATTGTATTGTGGATGCGCTTTATAAAATGTTGAACCAATAAAATCTTCTCCGCAGGGATGACCTCTGTGAGCCCAGAACTGCATCTTCGAAGCCAAGTCTGTAGTGGTTACTTTTCCTTGTACGGCACCCATTGGATAATAAGCTGCCTCGCCCCACTCTTTACTGCCTTGCGCATCCTCATCAATGTGTCCGCAAATCACACAACGGTTGCTGGCTGTTTTGTTTTGCAAGGCATCATAATGGTCAGCTTCAATCTGCTTGCCTGTTTCCACGTCTATTTTGCCTTTCATATCAATGCAAACTAACTTCTCCATGCGAAGTTTTCTTGCGTTAGGCGATGATGTTTTATTGTTTACATCAAACGTGGTTTCTTCTTTTATCAGCTTTGGATCAGATGGAAAATTAGAGCCGATGATTGCCGTGTCTTTACTACGCCAAACCTGATAATCTTTCAATCCCAATTCAAGCTTGGCTACTTCATTGGTTTTGGTATCACCAATCAGCCAATCGTTGGCATAGCCGCCGTTGTTGCCGGTAACAAATATTTTTACCACATCATCAATGCTGTTGGCGTACTGTGCAGCTTTTCGTGCACGCATAAATTCGGGAATGCCGGTGCTGTCGAACAAATTAAACTGCGTAATGGTAGTTTCAGTAATTAAAATACCGGCGTCTGTTTCTAAAAAGTCATCACCGCTATGAATAAAGCCGGGAACGCAATCCATTAAAATGTGATGACCTTTTTGGGGAACAATGTCGGCAATTTCATTCCAGTGCTGGCCAATAATGTAGCTTGCCCAGTTGTTGTGCCCCATCACAATTTTACCATCTTTTGTATAGCTGCCTGTAGCAATAAAAGCACTGCAATTGCCCGGTGCTTTGTTATCGCCACTATGCGCCAGTGCTGCGTTTTGCAGCGATGGAACATAATAATAACCCAACTCTTCCAACGCATTAAAAGCCGTAATATCAAGGCTATCGTAATGTTTGTTTTTGGCTTGCAAGCCAGCAGCAATGCCATTGATTTCATCTTTATATTCTCTGTCTAATTTGTTCCATAAAAAGCTTTGCGCAGCACGACGGTAAAAGTTCCAGTTTTTACCGGTTTCGTGTGCGAATGTGTAAGCCACCGCCTGAATGCTGGTGTCAATTTCATTTGCTGCCAGATAGCCATGCTGATAACCAATATCCGAAGGCGAACCTTCGAGGTGTAAATAAATCCAACCATTTTTATCTTCCCGCGACGCTTTAGAAAGCCGGTTTTGGGTTGAATCGGATACTGTGTTTTGTTGAGAAGATAAAGTGCCAGAAATGCAACTTGCAAAGCATATAAAAAGCAGCAAAAGAAAATTCAACAGCAATGTTTTCATAGAGGTGATTTATAGATTAAATATAAACCATTACATCAAAACAAATGAATTTTCAAATTCGTAAAGTTGCTGCAAGGTTATTGCTTGTTGTTTTTGCAATAAATATTTGCATTCATGAAATCACTTGGTACGATTGGCCTCCTTTTTCTTTCCAACTCTTTTATGACGCTGGCATGGTATGGGCATTTGAAATTTTTTGGTAAAGACAGTTCCCATGCTTCCACGCCGGTTTTTGTTATCATTCTCATTAGCTGGGGCATTGCTTTTTTTGAATATTGTTGCCAGGTTCCTGCCAATCGAATGGGCTCGATGGAAACCGGAGGACCGTTTTCGCTTGTTCAACTCAAAGTAATTCAGGAAGTAATAACACTGGTAGTGTTTGTTATTTTTTCAAAGCTGGTGTTCCATAATCTTCAGTTATCTGTTAACCATATTATTGGTTTTGCGTTGCTTGTGGTGGCAGTGTATTTTATTTTTAAAGGATAAGAAATTATGATAAAAACAAAATCTGCATCGCAGTTATAACACTTTCTGTCGTTTACTCATTACATTATTTTGTTTACTTTTGCCACCTTTTTATAATACAAAAGCAAAAGCGGAACAGCAGAATGTTAAAGAAACGTATTTTATTTATTGCCACTGAAATGTCGCCCTACCTTGAACTGACAGAATTTGCAGAAGTAATAAATAGATTAGCCATCACCTGCAGCAGCAACAATTATGAAGTGCGCTGCATCATGCCGCGCTTCGGTGTGATTAACGAGCGCAGACATCGCCTTCACGAGGTAGTACGTCTTTCGGGCATTAATGTTTCTGTTGATAACGACGATTATCCCTTACAAATAAAAGTGGCTTCGCTGCCTACTGCTCGTTTGCAGGTTTATTTTTTAGATAACGAAGACCTTTTTAAGAGAAAAGGTGTTTTTACCGATGAAAAAGATGAATGGTATGACGACAATGGCTTGCGCACCGTTTTCTTTTGCAAAGGTGCTCTGGAAACGGTAAAGAAATTTGGCTGGCCGCCCGATGTCATTCATTGCAGCGGCTGGATGACGGGACTTGTGCCTATGTACATTAAAACGGCATATAAAAAAGATGCCGTTTTCAGCCAAAGCAAAATAGTATTTACCATTGGCGAAAATACATTCACTGATAGCTTAGGAACCGATTTTACAAAGCTGGCGCAAATTCATGCGAACATAAAAGACAAAGACCTGGAGTCGTTTAAAGAGGCTGATAACACGGCTTTGTTTAAGGGCGGTGCCACTTATGCCGATGCGATAACATTTGGCTCGGATCATATAGATAAAAAGCTATTGACCGAATTTACTAAAATCAAGGGTAAAAAAATCCTTCCTTTTACAAGCTGGACAGGTGATTTAACGCCCTATCTCGATTTATACAATGAACTGGCAGCGAAATAATTTTTATTTTATTGCGTTTATATGCCGGAATCGCTATTATCAAATCGTTTTTCTTTTATCAGTATCAAGCAAGAAAGAAATAACCAACTTACGAATACTGCATTCAACAACAGGCAGTTCCATCACTCGTTTATATTTGCACACTTATTTTTTTCAATAAAAACAAATCAAACAATTAAATATGCCTTACCTGTTTACATCTGAAAGCGTATCAGAAGGTCATCCTGATAAAGTTGCCGACCAGATTTCTGATGCGTTGATTGACCATTTTTTGGCTTTCGATCCTGATAGCAAAGTAGCCTGCGAAACCTTAGTAACTACAGGCCAGGTAGTGCTTGCCGGCGAAGTGAAAAGCCGCGCCTATCTTGATGTTCAGGAGATTGCCCGCAGTGTTATCCGCCGCATTGGATACACCAAAAGCGAATATATGTTTGAGGCGAACTCATGTGGTGTGTTGTCTGCCATTCACGAACAATCAGCCGACATTAACCAGGGTGTTGATAAAGTAGAAAAGAAGAACAGGGTGCAGGCGACCAGGGAATGATGTTTGGTTATGCCACCAACGAAACGGATAATTATATGCCGCTGGCGCTTGACCTCGCTCATAAAATTTTACAGGAACTGGCTGACCTTCGTCGTGAGAATACTGCTATTAATTACCTGCGTCCTGATGCCAAAAGCCAGGTAACGCTTGAGTATGATGATAACAATCAGCCTATCCGCATTGATGCTATTGTGGTATCTACACAACATGATGATTTTGGCAGCGAAGAAGAAATGCAGGCAAAAATCAAACAAGACATTATCAGCATTTTGATTCCGCGTGTAAAAGAGAAATACGCAAAGTTTGCTCATTTTTTTAATGACCAGATTAAATATCACATCAACCCAACCGGCAAGTTTGTAATTGGTGGTCCGCATGGCGATACCGGCTTAACCGGAAGAAAAATTATTGTTGATACTTACGGTGGAAAAGGTGCGCATGGTGGTGGTGCTTTCAGCGGAAAAGACCCCAGCAAAGTGGACAGAAGTGCAGCTTATGCAACCCGCCACATTGCTAAAAACTTAGTGGCTGCCGGCGTTGCCGATGAAGTGCTGGTGCAGGTTTCTTACGCCATTGGCGTTGCACAGCCGATGGGTATTTATGTAAACACATATAATACGGCAAAAGTAAAGATGACCGATGGTGAGATTGCCCAAAAAGTAAGCGAAGTATTTGACATGCGTCCTTATTTTATTGAACAGCGTTTGAAACTGCGCAATCCTATTTACAGCGAAACTGCTGCTTACGGGCACATGGGCCGCCAACCGAAAACGGTGGTAAAAGAGTTTCGTTCGCCCGAAGGAAGAACAGTAAGCAAAGAAGTGGAATTGTTTACCTGGGAGAAGTTGGATTATGTACCGAAAGTGAAAGAAGCTTTTGGCTTAAAATAAACAAGTAATAAATTTTAGTAAAGCCTTCTCCGATGCTTCGGGAGGCTTTTTTATTTGTACTTTTATCGCTGCAATGCAAAGCCTGTTTGCATTGCAGCGATTTTTTTTTGTAGAAAAAGTGAAGTGTTATGCATGAGATTGAACCCTATTTTAACTGGCGGCACCTGTACACGGCTGAAGAAGATGAGCGGTCGCCATTTTATGGCCGTGTGTACAGCGAGTTTGAGTTTTCGCAAACGATATACAACTATTACATTCATCCGCAGTGGGATGAATTTGGCAGCCGAACTTTATACATGAAATTGTTGTATGCCGATTATGAACAGCATTTTGTAATTATCGAATTGATAGGAGAGTGGAACGATGCGATTGAAAACGACATCATGACGCTAAAGCGCGATGTGGTGGATAAATTAGAAGCAGAAGGTATTACCAAATTTATTTTGATTGGTGAAAATGTATTGAATTTTCATAGCGGTGATAAAGATTATTACAACGAATGGTTTGAAGAAGTAACCGATGAAAACGGCTGGATTGTTTTGTTGAACATGCCCGAAGCAACCCAACACGATTTTAAAAAACGCAAGCTGAATTATTTTATCGAACTGATGAATTTGCCCAACTGGCGTGCTTATAAACCCGAACATTTGTTTGTAAAAATTAATGATGAGATTAGCAGGAGATTGGAATAAGTTTGAACGAGGATTTGGGCCGATGTTTAAGGTTTTCGGGATGAAATATAAAAAGTTTATTTATTTTGATTGAGGAGAGTGGAAGAGTTTGGTTTTGCACATATTGTTGATAGCTCTTCGTTGAGGATCTTTTACTGAAACAGATGACCAATACAACAATAAAAAATCAGCAATGAAAACATCCATATCCCACAAATCCCAAACATTTACCCAAATCCTAGTTCAGAATATTCCTTCACCGTATTCACAAACGCTTTCGCAGCATCAACAGGCACATTCGGCAAAATGCCATGACCTAAATTGGCAATATGTCCGTTTGCCTTCAAAATCATCGAAGCATTTGTTTGACTTCTTTTTCAATTTGTGGTATTGGTGATAATAATTTAGCAGGATCGAAATTGCCCTGCAATGCAACATCATCACCAGCAAACTGTCTTGCCATCTGTGGGGTGATGCACCAGTCAATGCCCAAACCTTGTGCGCCCGTTGCCGCCATTTTTCCTAATGAATGCCAGGCACCTTTTGCAAAAATGATAACGGGTACTTTTGGTTTTGCCGCATTTACAATTTGTGTGAATATAGGGCAACGAAAACACTTCAAAATCCTGAGGCGAAAGCAAGCCGCCCCAGCTATCAAAAATTTGCACCGTATCAGCACCGGCCTTAATTTGTTCATCCAGATAAGCAATGGTGGTATCAGTAATCATTTGCAACAACTGTGTGCGCAAGTTCAGGTTGCTGATAACAAAACGCTTTGGCTTCATCAAAGGTTTTGCTGCCTTTTCCTTGCACCATATAGCAAAGCAGCGTCCACGGTGCGCCTGCAAAACCAATGAGCGGCACACGATTGTTCAGTTCTTGCTTAATCAGTTTAATAGCATCAAATACATAATGCAATCTTTCCTTTACATCCGGTACACAAATGCGTGCAAGTCGGCGCTTGTTTTTATCGGATTTGGTAATACCGGACCTTTGTTTTCTATCAATTGAACTTCCAATCCCATTGCCTGTGGAACCACTAAAATATCAGAAAACAAAATAGCGGCATCTACACCAATCTGGTCAACGGGTTGTAAAGTAATTTCACATGCCAGTGCCGGTGTTTGCACACGCTCAAAGAATGAATATTTTTCTCTCAGCTTAATGTAATCGGGCAGATATCTTCCGGCTTGCCGCATCATCCAAACCGGCGTACGTTCTGCCTTCTCACCCCGTAAAACTTGTAATAATAAATGGTTCATGAAAAATTGTGGCTACTCAACTTGATGAGAAGCTTCGTTATAAAAATGCGTTACTTGCTCTAACAGGCTATCTGCTCCAGGCCAATCACTGGTAACAATTTTGTTTGTACAATACGATTGAATGGCAGCGGTTGTGGTATCGCCAATAGAAAAGAAAACAGTATCAACCGGCGTGGTGTTTATCGAAAAGAAACTATGTACTGCACTCGGGCTAAAAAACAAAATACCATCGTAATTCTCCTCAATAAACTGAGGTGTTTGTACGGTGGTGTAAACAATCACTTCATCGGTTATAATATTGTGTTCTCTTAGTTTTTGGGGTAGATGATTTAAATGCTGATCGCCGCAGAAAAACACCACTTTCTTTGCGCGGTTTAATGCAATAATGCGCTCTGCCAAAAGATTGGCATTTTTTGCAGAAGCGATAGATGGTTTCTTCACCAAACGCTGCAATAACATGTTCTTTGGTTTTGCCACTCACACAATATATTTTCCAGTCCGTGTTGTTGTATTTGTTCGGCAACTGCATCTACTGCATTGGTGCTGGTAAACACAATATACAAAGGTTGTGTAGCCAATTGTTGTAAAGTGTTTTTTAATTCGTCTGGAAACAATAGACTGTGTATGAATGAAAGAAACAGAAGAAATATGTATGTTGGCATCGGCTGCTTTGGCAGTTGTATTTTCGTCCAGCAACCGTGTACTTAATAAGTGGATTTTGTTTTGCATGGTGGCATTGTTATGATGGCAATGTCGCTTTTTTATACAGCAATTCTTTCGCCATTTGGCTGCCAAAATCTTCTTTGTAGGATGAAATTGCAATTGTTTTTTCAACCTCGTACTTTTCCTTTCCATCCATCGAAAACCAGTTTCCTTTAAACTCAAGATTGTTATTGATGATTTGCGCCAATGCGCCAATTGGCGTTGAACATCCACCCTGCAGTGTTCGTAAAAAATCGCGTTCGGTTTTTGTGCAAATAAAAGTGGCTTCATCGTGAAGCGGCGCACAGTTTGTTTTTGCTCCAAAATCATCTTCACGGCATACTACTATAATAGCACCTTGTGCCGGTGCGGGCAACATCCAGTCTAAATCAATTGATTTTTGGGGACGAAGACCAATCCGTTCCAAACCGGCGGCGGCAAAGATGGCTCCATGCCAGTTGTTACTGGCCACTTTTTGCAACCTTGTATTTACATTTCCCCGAAGGTTTTCAACAGTGTGGTTCGGATATTTATGCAGCCACTGTGCAATGCGCCGAACGCTGCTGGTAGCAATGGTTGCAGAAGATTGTTCGTCTTCTAAAAAAGAGCAATTTTCTTTAAAAACAAAAATATCTTTATAATTAGCACGAGGCAGCACGGCTGCGGTAGTAAGCCCTTTTGCTAATTGCGTAGGCACATCTTTCATGGAATGAACAGCAATGTCAATGCGCTTGTTGAGCAAGGCAGCATCAAGTGTTTTGGTAAAAATTCCCTGCACACCAATTTCATACAAAGGCGTGGCAAGGTCAATATCGCCTTCACTTTTTATAAAAACAAGTTCAGAGGCAATGCCGTGCTCTTACAATTGGGTTTTTACAAGCGTTGCCTGCCAAACCGCCAGTTGACTGTCGCGCGTACCAATGCGAAGAGGTGTTGTTTGTGTCATAACAGCCTAAGAATGAGAACCGTAGATGTAATCGTTAATAGCTTCGATATAATTGCAACCCGGCTGATTAACACAGCGCATTTTTACTGCCATGTTATTGATTATTTTCTGTACTGCTTCGGGGGTGGCAGGCTGCTAACTGTTGTACTTGCTTCTTTCGATTTGCACGAAATCATAAGGCGGCAACTCTGCATGTTCATCAGCTTTTGTTTGGCTGCTTTTAAAAACGGCACGTGCCTGCGGTTGGCATACCATTCTTTTAATTCTTCCAGATGTTCGGCAAGAATTGCTTTTGCTTTGGGCACTTCAGCCAAACGCATTTGTAGGGTTTCATCGTTAAGCGCGATAGATCGTCAACATTCACAAGCTTGGATGCCGGGCAAGCTCTTTTACAGAAGCATCAATGTTATTTGGGATAGACAAATCAATCAGCACTTTGGTATCAGTTGCCGAAAATTGTGCTTTTGTAAGAATGGGTTGCGCTGCATTGGCAGAAACAATAATCACATCAGCCGCTTGCACTTCTTGGTTCAAATCGTCATAAGAAGCTTGAGCAATGTTTAATTCGTCCGCTAATTCAATTGCTTTTTCGGCCGTCCGGTTAATGACTGTGATATTTGTATTGTGTAAGTAATCTATAATATTACGGCAAGTGCTGCCACCAATTTTTCCGGTTCCAATGATTAAAATTTTTTTATCAGCGATGGCGGGAACAGTCGCTTTTAAATATTGAATGGCTGCAAAAGAAACAGATACCGTTCCACCACTGATTCCTGTGTTCGTTTCGTATCGCTTTGGATGCCTGCAATGCGCCATTAATAATGCGTTCGCTAAACATGCCAATAAAGCCCGTTCTTTAGCAAATTTTACCGCGTTTTTAATTTGCCCTACAATTTCATAATCGCCTAAAATCTGCGAATCCAAACCGGCAGCCACCTGCCACAAATGCGAAACCGCGTTATATCCGTGTTTGATATAAGATAGTTTGCCGAAAGGTGGTTTCGCTGCCCTTCGTCTCTGAGCAAAGCAAATGAATGAGGTTATTTACATCGTCCGTAACTCCATAAATTTCGGTGCGGTTGCAAGTGCTGATAATAAACACTTCTCCAAGCCCCATCTGCGTAGCTTTACATAATAAGGAGCCATAAACGCCCGAGCATACGGAAAACTGACTTCTGACAGCCGTATCGGTTTTCTTATAATTGATTCCTGCAACAAAAAAATGATTGATGTCCATGTTTTTAACTCCTAATTAAGCCATGTTGCTAACAAGCGCAAAGGTACTCGGCAACCCAGTTAAGCATTCATATTATCAGCGATGCACTGTCATTTCTATGTCATGTTATTATTTGCCTTTCGGTATTCAACTCATTCATCTACGCAATTTCATATTGAAGTAGATTTAGAAAATGGATTCCCGCATTTCACTATGAAAATTTGAAAACAAAAAATGAACGGAGTTTGTTTTTGTCTCATTTTTAGAAGTTAAGTTCCAATATGAAGCCATCCAATTCATAATCTAACCACATTTATTTCCTAGCTTTTTGTTACCTGTTGTAGATTTTTATGGACTAAATATTTATGTTTTGATTTATTAATATGGAGGAATATTAATAAAATGTAAAACCAGTAAGAATGCTGAATTACTTAAAAAGTATACAAACGCTTACCCTCAAAGAGCGTTAAGTAAAGGCAGTATGTAGCAAGAATAACTGACTGTGTGATAGCTTTGTATTTGCCTGATTTATTATGGGTTGAAAAACGAAAAAATTGATAAAGCAGAGAGGCTTGAGACAACATAACATAAGTAAATGATAACAAACTGGATAATTTCAGAATCCGTATTTTAAAAAAGGCATAGTTTTTATGGTTGTAGTGCGGGACTTTAATGGTATCCATATAAAAATCCGGTACGACTGCTGCAACCATTACATTCCTTAATTATTTATTTTTAACAGATAAATACAAAACGATAATATGATTATGTTCAAAAAACAACTTGTTACCTAACTCTTGCTTTTATTTTATTTTATACTGCTTCCTGCGTAAATACGAAAAAGGCAACTTATTTTAATAGTCAAGGTGACGAACACATTACATCCAATGTTCAAATTCCGCAAACCACCATACAGCCAAACGATATTTTGGGAATTTCTGTAAGCAGTTTAAACCCTGAAGCTTCTGCCATGTTTAATGCACCTAACTTTTCTTATGCTAATGTTTCAACGTCAACCGGCGCTACCGTACAGGCATCGGGTTATTTGGTAGATGCTAACGGTAACATTCAGTTTCCGATTCTTGGCAATGTAAAAGCGGGCGGTTTAACTGCCAACCAGTTGCGTTTAAAACTTACCGACAGCCTTTTGGACCGTAAACTTTTGGCTGACCCGATAATCAGTATAAGATATCTTAACTTTAAAGTAACCGTTTTGGGCGAAGTAGAGCATCCAACCGTAGTGAACGTATTGAACGAAAAGATAACTTTGCTGGAAGCTTTAGGACTGGCCGGAGATATTACTATTTATGGCAAAAAGGATCACGTAATGGTGATACGTGAAGAAAACGGAGTGAAAAATATTAAGTACTTGAATTTGAACTCAAGCGAAATTTTTACCTCACCTTATTATTACCTCAAGTCGAACGACATCGTTTATGTAGAGCCAACAAAGTCTAGGGTAAGCAGTACTAGCAGAGCCAATCAATACTTGCCTATTATTATAAGCGCATTATCATTTTTAGCTATTATCGCTGACCGGATTATTAGCAAAGAATTAAACACATTTAACCTTATGGAAATCATTAAAAAAACAACAGACGAAAAAAAGAAAGATGACTTAGGGCAGGTCATTTATAAATATATACCTTATTGGCCATTGTTTGTTATTTTGTTTCTTGTAGCGGGCGTATCATCATGGCTTTATTTAAAAATAGCTACTCCTAAATACGAAACAAAAGCGCGCTTGTTAATTAAGGATGAAATGAAAGGCGTGGAAGCAAAGGGCTTGCAGGAGCTTGATTTATTATCAACCAATAAAACCATCGAAAACGAAACAGAAGTGATTCAGTCGAATAACTTGTTGAGCCAAGTGGTAAATCATCTCAATCTTTATGCAACCTTATACGAAACAGGACAGTTTCACGATTTGAATGCTTATACAACTGCTCCAGTTACTGTAATTGCAGCTGATCCATCGAAAATAAAACCATCCAAAGATAAAATTGATTTTAGCTTTGATAAAGCCAGTGGTAAAGTATCTGTATTTGGTAAGGAGTTTTCTTTACAACAATGGATAAACTCTCCTTATGGAGTTATTCAATTTGTAGCTAACCCAAACTATTCTCATGAACCTTCGCCCGACAGCAAACTGTATTTTACGTTGAGCGATCCGAAAGCTGTCGCTGACCATATTAGCTAATAATTTAGACATAAGCACCACTACAAAACAATCGAGCATTATTAATTTGGCTTATAAAGATGAAGTGCCTAAAAGAGCTGAAAATATTTTAAATGATTTGCTTCAGACTTATACCAATAATACTATTGAAGATAAGAACAAACTGGCGACTAATACGCTGAAATTTCTGCAAAAACGAATCTCCGATGTTGAAGGAGATTTGACCAATATTGAAAAGAAATTGCAGCAATACAAAACTTCACGTGGAGCGGTTGACATTAGCAAACAAGGTGAATTGTATCTTGAAAATGTAAGTGCAAACGATCAAAAGCAAGGTGAAGTAAGTACACAGATTGCGGTATTGGACCAGGTAGAAAAGTACGTAAAAGCAAAAGACAATGAAGGTGCTATCGTGCCTTCTACCGCTGGCATTCCCGACCCTACATTGGCAAACTTAGTAGGTACACTTTACCAGTCGGAATTAGATTATGAAAGGGCTAAAAAAACTACCGGCGAAAACAACCCAATTACTGAAGGTATTAAAGATAGAATCGAAAAGATTAGACCTAGCATTTTAGAGAACATTCAAAGCCAGCGCAGTAGTTTGTTAGCCAGCCGTAACAATATTCAATCTACCAATGGCAGCTATACTTCGGCGTCTGCAAAATATACCGCAAAAAGAAAAAGACTTAATTAACATCAACCGTGAGCAGCAAATTAAAAGCGACGTGTATAATTTTCTTTTGCAGAAAAAAGAGGAAACTGAATTGTCGTATGCTTCCAATGTTGCCGATTCGAAAATAATAGACAAAGCGGTATCTTCTGATGAGCCGGTAAGCCCGAACAAAAAATTGTTTATCTCTCTGCGTTTTTGATTGCTTTGTTTGCGGGCGTATAGGTGTGATTTTCGGTAAAGAAACATTGAACAGGAAAATTTTGTTTCGCCATGATATTGAAGAATATACCGAGCGACCAATATTGGGTGAAATTGTGGCGCAGCCTTCTAAGGAGCCCATCATGATTGGCTATGAAAAGCGCAGTTTTATTGCAGAACAATTTCGTATGCTTCGTATGACGCTTAGCTATGCAGGTATTAATACTGACAATAAAAGATTGCTCGTTACCTCATCTATTTCAGGTGAAGGCAAAAGCTTTATTGCAGCCAACCTTGCTTTAAGCCTGGCAGTAGCTGGTAAAAAGGTGGTACTGGTAGATATGGATTTAAACAATCCCTCCTTAGCCGATAAATTAAATATTCACAGCGAAACAGGAGTAACAGATTTTTTGAAAGGCAACAAAAAGCCCGAGGAAATTATTTTACCTACATCATTAAATGACCATCTTTATTTTATACCAACCGGAATATTGCCGGATAATCCTTCAGAGTTAATGTTAAACGGAAAGATTGAAGAGTTACTTTCTTACCTCGAGACCAACTTTGACACCATTATACTCGACAGTGCACCTGTAATTCCGGTTACCGATGCTTACATTCTTTCGCCTTATTGCGATGCAACCCTGTATGTGGTAAGGCATAATTATACGCCCAAAGCGTTTATTGAACGCATAGACGCCAACAATAAAATACAGCAATTAAAAAATGTATCTATTGTTTTTAATGGCGTAAAATCAAGAGGGTTTCAAAACAAATATTATGGCTACGGCTATGGATATGGTTATAACTATCGCTATAAAAACGGTGGCAAGAAGAAAGGAAACGACAAGCTATTGCAAGCTACTAACTGATACAGAACAAAACTAAAAAATTCAATTGTAAAATATTCTCTTATGGAAAATTCGAAACAATGGTATGTTATTTATACCAAAGCCGGACACGAGAAAAAAGTATGTGATTTGTTTCGCCGTAAAAAGCTGGATAGCTTTTATCCTGCAAATAAATTGACGAAAACTCACATATGGAAAAGAGCGGATTTCCTACAAGCCGGTGTTAGAGCGTTATGTGTTTGTTCGTTTGGCTAACGATGAGTTAAACATGCATAAAAACACAGGTAGCATTATTAACTTTGTTCATTGGTTGGCAACGCCGGTAATGATCAGCAGCGATGATATATATTTGCTGCGGCGCTTCTTTGATACACACGATGACATTCAGCTTCAAAAAATAAAAATCAATCCGGTTGAGCCGGCAACCCTGTTCAATCAGTTTATCAACGATCAGGAAGTAACCCATTTTGCGCTACCCGTTCTAGGATATACAATGACGGCACAAGCCAACAAAACAAGGGTAAAAGTGATTACAGTGTCTGGCTATCAAACCAAAACAAAACTTTTTAATAAATATGCAGAAGCAAGATAAAATATACATCGCCGGACATCGTGGTATGGTTGGAAGTGCCATCATGCGGCGTTTGCAACACGATGGTTTTCGAAAATATTATTGTACGCACTTCATCTGAGCTCGACTTGCGAAATCAGGAAGCAGTTGCCCGTTTTTTTGCAGAAGAGCAACCCGATTATGTGTTTCTCGCGGCCGCCAAAGTTGGCGGTATCGTTGCCAACAATACATACCGTGCTGAATTTATTTATGATAACTTGATGATTGAAACCAACATTATTCACTTTGCTTATAAAAGCGGTGTAAAAAAACTGATGTTTCTTGGTTCTTCGTGTATTTATCCAAAGATGGCGCAGCAACCATTAAAAGAAGAATACCTTTTATCGGGTTATCTGGAAGAAACCAACGAACCATATGCCGTTGCAAAAATCGCTGGCATAAAAATGTGCGATGCGTATCGTGACCAATATGGTTGTAACTTTATTTCGGTAATGCCAACCAATTTGTATGGCCCTAACGACAATTACAATTTAACAACTTCCCATGTGTTGCCTGCGTTGATTCGTAAATTTCATGAAGCAAAAGAAGAAGGAGCTTCAAAGTAACAGTTTGGGGAAGCGGAACGCCAAAGCGCGAATTTCTATATGCCGATGATTTGGCTGATGCTTGTGTTTTTTTAATGAACACATACAATGAGTCGGGTTTGGTGAACGTTGGGGTAGGTGAAGATTTAACCATTAAAGAATTAGCTGAACTGATAAAAGATGTCACGGGCTTTGAAGGTGATATTGTTTTTGATTCTTCAAAACCCGATGGTACTCCGCGTAAATTAATGGATGTAACCAAACTTCATTCGTTGGGCTGGCATCACCGTATCTGCTTTACGCAAAGGAATAGAAATGGCGTATGCCGATTTTTTACAACAACATAAGGAATCAATATTAGTAACTAATTAAAAATAAAACAACACAACACTTCTCTTATGAAGACAGCTTTGATTACGGGCATTACAGGGCAGGATGGCGCTTATCTTGCGGAACTTTTACTTGAAAAAGGTTATATGGTGCATGGCATTAAACGCCGTGCTTCATTAATAAATACAGAACGGATTGATCATTTGTACCAGGATCCTCACGAAAAACACGTACGTTTCAGGTTGCATTATGGCGATTTAACCGATAGTACGAATTTGATACGCATTGTGCAGGAAGTGCAGCCCGATGAAATTTACAACCTTGCTGCAATGAGCCATGTAAAAGTGAGCTTTGATACGCCCGAATATACAGCCAATGCAGATGGCATCGGCACACTTCGTTTGTTGGAAGCCATCCGTATTTTAAAATTGGAAAAGAAAACAAAATTGTACCAGGCTTCTACTTCCGAATTGTATGGTTTGGTGCAGGAAGTGCCGCAAAAAGAAACTACGCCGTTTTATCCGCGCAGCCCTTATGCGGTTGCTAAATTGTATGGTTTCTGGATTACGGTTAACTATCGCGAAGCTTATAACATGTTTGCCTGCAATGGTATTTTATTTAACCATGAAAGTCCGCTTGCGTGGCGAAACATTTGTAACACGCAAAATTACCCGCGCTGTGGCTGCCATTGCATTGGGAATGCAGGAAAAATTGTTCCTGGGAAACTTAGATGCAAAACGCGACTGGGGACATGCACGCGATTATGTAAAAGCAATGTGGCTGATATTGCAGCAAGACGTACCGGAAGATTTTGTAATTGCAACCGGCATTACCACAACCGTTCGGGATTTTGTGAGTATGGCATTCAACGAAGTGGGTATTCAACTTGAGTTTAAAGGTGAAGGTGTAAATGAAAAAGGTGTTGTTGTTTCTTGCAGCAATGCTGCCTACGACTTACCTATTGGTAAAGAAGTGGTATCAGTTGATCCCCGCTATTTCCGCCCGACAGAAGTTGAATTATTAATTGGTGATGCCACTAAAGCACGCACCAAGTTAGGTTGGGAACCTGAATACAGTTTGGAAATGCTGGTAAAAGATATGATGGACAAAGACGTTGAACTGTTCCGTTCGTTTGGTGTAGGCTATATATATAGCTCTGCTGAAAACATGATGTAATTATTTCTTGTAAAAGCAATATTGTATATAAACAATCTCGTGAAGTAAGATTGTAGAAGATAGAAATAGTTTCCTAAACGATTGCTTTTATGGTGTAAAAATTACCTGTAAAAGCAATTGTTGTTTATGTCTGAACCGGGATTTTGTATGATTTTTCTGATTGGAAAGATTAAATAAAGGCGGTGCAAGCTATTGTCGTATATAATCTAATTCTAAAAAGAACAATCAGCCGAATCTTTTCAATCTTATAAAATCTTGGTTCGGAAAATGATAAATATTGACAAAAACAAAAACCTATTGAAATGCCTAAACTGGTGGTAATGCTTCGGGTGAAAGACGGAATTTTTTTCGTTCACGACTGGCTAACCTGTTTTGAAAAAATCGCCGATGAAATTGTAGTGCTCGATAACGGCTCAACCGATGGCACCGATAAAGTTTTAGAACAACATCCCAAAGTGGTTGACTTTGTTCGTACTGAAGGTTATGATGAAGGCAGAGATAAAAATATGCTTTATGCCATGATGCGCAAACGCAATCCTGATTGGTGTTTGTGGTTAGATGTGGACGAAATTTTTGAACCCCAATTAACCCGTAAAGATTTTGACCGTTTGATGAGCCGTAGCTGGGTAAATAAGTATGGCTTTCGCAGGTTTCATTTTATAGATTATGAACATTTTGCCGGTTCATGGTATCGCTTAAATTATAGCTCTGGACACGACCGTATTTTATGGCGCGAAGCACCGGCTGGTTATTTTCAAAATATTATTTGCGATTCGCCTAATGTAAAAGGCATTAAAGGAATTCAGGTAAATACAAACTTTCGCCTCAAACATTTGGGATATATCAGCAAAGATTTGGTAGACAGAAAAAGAGACATTTATCGCCAGGTGGTTCCTGAAAAAGAAGCTACGTTTCAGAAAATGTACATGCAGGGCGAACGCCCTATTAAATGGATTGACAACCGTAAGCATCCCAAAGTAATTGCCTTAAATGCTTTGTTAAGCGCTATACAGTTTTATAACCTCTTTCCAAGAGCTTACAACAAAGCAAAAAGCATTATTAGTAGTAAGCTAAACAAGCCCAGCGCAAACAACCTGAAAGCAAGCGTTTAGCGCCCCAAAAAATAACCCATGAATCTTAGCCAGCCATTCACCATACGCATTTTTAAATACCGGTTTCATATCATAGAGTTTCTGGTGTTGGTATTTCTTTATTTTTTTAATGAAGGCATTTTTTCATGGCTCATTTTACCCAATTCCAATATCTATGAAAACGTTACCAAAGGCTTGTCAATGCTGGTGTACGGCTATGTTTTGTTTTCATTTCCAAAGTTAAAGCGCGATGAAAAAATATTCATTGTGCTGTTCACCATGCTCATGGTAAAGCTAGTGTTTGAATCGTTATACCTGTACGGAAATTTCTTTGATAAGCTTACCATTTTTTCTGTCATTTATCCGGTGGTATATGTGGTATTTATAAAAGCCGTTTGCCGTTCACTCGATTTGGATATACTCGAAATTGTGGCGAAGTTTTATCTGATTACTTACATCATTTTCATGGCAATTTATGGTCATGGTTTTGGTTTTAGTCTGGCACAGGTTGATATGGAAGATTACGGACCCTTTTCGGGCGATGATCGTGTGATACATGCACGTTCCATCTTAATGATTATCATTCCGTATTTGTGGTATTTAAGTCAGTACATTCAAAAGCGAAAAATGATTGATCTCGCTTTGTTTTTGCTTTGTTTTGTTATCATTCTTATCCATCAGCATCGTTCAGTTTGGAGCTGCGCCATTTTTTCAACGTTTTTATTTGTTGTGTTTACTATTCGCAACAATCGCAAAACGACTTCAAGCTTTTTTACCATGTTCACCATGTTTGCAGTAATTGGTGTGTTTGGAATTGTTTATCTCTCAGCTCTAAAACCCGGCTTTTTAAATTTCTTAGGCAATCGGTTTACCGAAATTTTAAATCCCAACAGAGAAGGTGGTACCGGAAGTTTTCGCATTGATCAATCGGTTGTTTATGGCGAAATGATTAAGCAAAAGCCATTTACAGGTTGGTCGTTCGAAGGTTTTTATGTGCGAAATCCATTGGTAGATTGGTGGGATGAAGGTTCTGGTCAACACTTCCATGAAGGCTTTATCGAAATCCTTTTTTATCATGGCATTGTAGGTTTATTATTAAAATATTCATTCTTTATCATCATTGCCATCAAAGCATTTAAGCAAAAGCTTTCACAGGAGTCGGTTATCCTCGTTTCATTTTGTTTAACCGGACTTATCTTTTCATTAAGCTATGTGCTGCCCACTATTTTCTTCGGACACATTGGGCTTTGTTTGTATTATTTGGAAAAGAAAAAACAAAGCACAGATATAAGCCTGCAGGCCGCCGCATAGCTTTTGTTTTTGCCCGTTTTTTATAAAATACTTTGTAACAAATTTCAATTCTCAACTGAATTATATCATGCCCGAAACCACACTTGCGCCGGTTTGTTTGTTTGTTTTTAAGCGGCTCCATTTAACTCAACAAGTTGTGGATTCTTTGCAGAATAATCTGTTGGCAGCGCAATCACATCTTTATATTTTTTCCGACGCAGCAGCAAAAGAAGACGATAAAAATGCCGTTGAAGAAGTTCGTTATTTTGTTCAAAATATTAAAGGTTTTGCGTCGGTTACACTTCATTTTTCAAGCGAAAACAAAGGGCTTGCCAATTCAGTGATAGGGGGCGTTTCAGAGGTTTTGGACAAATGGGGAAAAGCCATTGTTTTGGAAGATGATTTAGTGCTGTCAGATAATTTTTTGAATTT
Organism: uncultured Chitinophagaceae bacterium; assembly: GCA_963847085.1. Lineage (GTDB taxonomy): Bacteria > Bacteroidota > Bacteroidia > Chitinophagales > Chitinophagaceae > Ilyomonas. The sequence continues at coordinate 879,458 of CAWJYO010000009.1, forward strand.
CATGAACGATGCATTGAACTGGTATGAAAACGATGAAAGAGTATTTGCGGTTTGCGGTTACACAGTTCCTATTCGCACAAAAGAAAATACAGATGTTTATTTTACGGGAAGAGGTTCAAGCTGGGGCTGGGCAACCTGGAAAAACCGTTGGGACAAGATAGATTGGGCAATGAAAGACTACGATAAATTTAAAAAAGATAAAAGGGCTCAAAAACGCTTCAACCGCAATGGCTCTGACCTTACTAAATTGCTGCGTCTGCAAATGGAAGGCAAGCGAAATTCGTGGGCCATCCGCTGGGCATATACACAATTCAAATTAGGAACTTATACCGTTTTTCCTACTGTTTCAAAAGTAGCAAACAACGGTTTTGGAGGTAATGCAACGCACACAGCCGGGCTCCATCAAACGCGGTTTTCCACTGTGTTAGATAAAAGTGGCAAAACCAAATTTAGCTTTCTTTCGCCTCATATTCATCCCGATATATTCAAACAATTCCTTCATACTTACAGCCTCAAAACACGCATTCTGTATAAAATAAAAAGCTTGTTTGCTTAAGCAAAATTTGTTTTTATGAAGAATATTATTGCCACCTGGATTTGTTTGGATACAGAAAACAACAGCACGTATTTTCCTTCGGCAAAAGGCAAGTCGTCCGATGCCAAAGTGCAGAACATTTACTGGCGTTGCATCTGTTGTTTTTATACAATGGCAAGATATTATCAATCCCGATGCAACATTAGCCCTTTTCAGCAATCAGCCCAACCTGCCAGTTGTTGATGGAACTGATGTAAAAGGCTTGTTGCAGCAACTGAACGTAAACTTTTATGTAACACCGTTTGAGTATATAACGCCACAAGGTTATTACAACCAATGGCGCAACCAGTTTTACGAATTTTCAATCTTCAAATACATTAGCACACACGAAGATTTTAAAGAGGATGATAACTTTTTATTGCTCGATTCCGATTGCATCATCACCCAAAATTTGTCTTCTTTATTTGCTGAAATAAGTTCTGAGAAATGTATCACGTATGTGATTGATTATGCGCCCGACCACGACATCAATGGCAATTCGCGGAAGAGTATGCAAAGCGTGTTTGCGTCTTTAATAAATCAAAAAGTAGAACACATTCCGCAATACCATGCAGGCGAGTTTTATGCAACTACCATTACTGTTGTAAAAACGCTCATCAACGATTTTTATGCTGTTTGGAAACAGTTGCTCCAATTGCATGAAGCCGGTTTGGATAAGCTTCACGAAGAAGCACATACCTTAAGCTTTTTGTTTTATAAAAATGGTTTTAAAGGTGGTCAGGCAAACAAATACATTAAACGTTTGTGGACAGATCCCACCTCGTTCCGCAACATTCAAAAAGGAGATGAAGAATTGGCCATCTGGCATTTGCCAGCCGAGAAGCGACATGGCTTTGTTGAATTATTTGGCTGGCTGCAAAAACGAAGTTTTGTTTTGTACGATTTTTCAAACCACCAATTGCAGCAACGCTTGCAAAGCACCTTTATGATTCCGCAAATTCCGGTACAGCGCCGTGCTTATTTTGCCGGGAAATCATTGTTGAAAAAAGTGTTTGCAAAGTGAGTGATAATGATGCCGTCATCTTGCTTATAATCACCACTCACAAATCATCAATTACCATTTAATTTCCCATCGTCCATCACCATCTTTTGTATACGCTAAACCATTACTCATTTCATACACTTCCTTGCCCGTTTTAGCATCTACCCATTGCCGCTTTTCATACACCCGGATGCCGTTGTTTTCTCTTGTTAAATAATGCAGCAATGCGGGCAGTGTAGGTTGTACATCGTGCAACCATTGCTCATCGCTTTCTTTTACAAATGCACTGCTCATGTGTTATGTTTTAACCCTCTTTTTTCAATAAAATATTGCACCAAAATTTACTGGCAAAGTTTTAGGTACTAATCTGCTTTACAACAAAATCATTTTATTACTTAAAATTAATGTTATGCACTTAGTATCATTCTTACGCGGTATGGCTTTTGGCGGTTTGCTGGTGTATTTGTTTGCGCCCCGCAGTGGTGCCGAAACACGGCAAATGCTTGCCGAACGTGGCAACGATTTAAAAAAGTTAGTATCTGATGACATGCTCGATTTTACGGGTGAAGCAGCAAAAGAGTCGTCACCTAAAATTGTTACCGGCAGCCTTTACGATTCAGCTATCGTTAGCGAATCATAATTGGGCAAAACAAAATTGATAACAAAGCCTCACAACGATTGGCTGTGAGGCTTTGTTTTTGCCCATTTTTTCAAAAATGTTATCTCAGCTACCACGGCTGCCACCTGTTTTTACAGGCTTTTTATTGGCTCCGCCTGCTTTGGGTTTGCTGATGAATTTTGAGCCGGCAGCCATTCCGCTTTTCGTCGCTTTATTGGCTCCTTTGCCTTCATTTTTGTTATTGGTTGGTAACGACATAGTGATGAATTTTATCTGTAAAATAATAAATAGCAAAATACAGTTTTCTTTTCAACCGAAATCAAAAACTGCCAATACAAAATACAGTTTTATGTTACGAGCTGTAGTAATCTCTTGTTGATCGCCTGTTGCGTCACTCACTTCAACGTTCTAGAAAATAATTGAGCATATAGGCGAGTGCTAATTTAAGCGATTTTAAAACCGCATGAAAAAAATCTCTCTGCGAAAACTCATTTACTTTTTTCTCTGCGGTTAAGAAAGGGGCAAAAACAAACTTCGCGTCTTTGCCCCTTCGCGGTTTAATACCTCATTTCAAAATCTCTTCAATCTTATTCAATTCTTCCTTGCTAAATGTAGTGTTATCAATCGCTTTCAAACAATCTTCCAACTGCTGCAATTTGCTTACACCAATTAACACCGATGTAATTCGCTGATCTTTCAACAACCACGCAAGCGCCAGTTGCGCCAGCGTTTGACCGCGTTGCTGCGCCACTTCGTTTAGCTTTTGTGCTTTCGCAACGGCTTCATGCGTTACCTGGCCTTCCTGCAAAAAGCCGGTGCTTTTGTGCGCACGGGAATCGTCAGGAATGCCTTTCAAATATTTGGTTGTTAACAAGCCTTGCGCCAGCGGCGAAAACGGGATGCAGCCTACACCATTTTCTTCCAGCACATCCAGCAAGCCGCCTTCTACCCAACGTTCAAACATGCTATATTTAGGTTGATGAATTAAGCAAGGTGTACCCAATTCTTTCAAAATAGCAATGGCTTTTTCAGCTTCTTCTTTTTGATAATTGGAAATACCCACATACAAAGCTTTGCCTTGCCGAACAATTAAATCCAACGCCATCATCGTTTCTTCCAGCGGCGTGTTCGGGTCGGGCCGATGACTGTAAAAAATATCAACATAATCAAGTCCCATTCTCTTCAAACTTTGGTCAAGCGAAGCCACCAAGTATTTCTTCGATCCCCATTCGCCATACGGGCCTTCCCACATTAAATAGCCTGCTTTGGAAGAGATGATTAACTGGTCTCTGTACTGATGAAAATCCTGATGTAAAATTCTTCCAAAATTTTCTTCGGCAGAGCCGGGAGGCGGGCCGTAATTGTTTGCCAAATCAAAATGGGTAATGCCGGCATCAAAAGCAGCGCGAAGGATGGCGCGATAGTTTTCATACACATCCACACCGCCGAAGTTGTGCCACAAGCCTAACGAAATTTCGGGCAATAGAATGCCGCTTTTTCCGCAGCGGCGATACTTCATGTCTTTGTAACGAGCCGCATTTGCAACGTAAGTCATAGGTTATTTTTATTGATAATTGTTAATAGTTAATTTTTAATTGTGAGTGGTGAATGGTGAGTAGTGAGCATCGTTGTAAAACTTCATTTATGGCTGCAACTTATTTAACTCCCCTTTAAGGTTGGGGCTACAACCCATTTACAATTTCGCCCAGCTCTTTATCAATTTGTCCATACTTGCCATATTCAACGATACGCCCAATTTCTTTGCCCTCTTTCATCACAATAAAAGTAGGCACATTGGTAATGTTAAACGCATCGCTCAAGTTATCGAGCGTTTTTTTATTTCTGTCAACACCAATCAAAGTGATGCAAGAATCCGGAAAGCCAGAACTATCCGCCAGCCGGTAAAATTGTGGCAATAAATTTTGTGTGTCTTCGCACCAGGTTCCGCCAAAAATGACCATGCGAACCTGGGCCCCTTTCTTTTTAAACGCATCAACGGCAGCCGCATCCACTCTTCCTAAACTATAGTTGTTTTTAAACCATTTGAACGTAGTATCGCTTTCAATAATAGAACGGTTCAATAAGCCTTTTAGAATTTTTTCTTTTGCGTTGCTTGTAATGGTGTAAGGTTGCACAGTTTGGCTCGTTGAAATTTGTGCAAAACCAAAAGATGCCAGTAGTAAAAAGTTGATATGCGATACCTATTTTTTTCATCCTGATATAGCTTTAAGTTCTAATAAAAATTGTTTGAAGTTTTGCAGCGATTGTATCAACTGCGTTTTGTTTTGCACCTTTTTTTTATTCTCCAGCAAGTATTGCTTCGCGCCTTGTACCGTAAACTTTCGTACACGAAGTAAGTGATAAATAAGCTTTAAATTCTTTACATCTTCAGGCCGAAAATAACGGTCGCCTTTGCCATTTTTTTTCGGTGCCAAAATATCAAATTCTGTTTCCCATGCACGCAGTTGCGATTGCGTAACGCCCAACCATTCGGCTACTATGCTGGTTCGGTAATATTTTTTCTGAAACAAAACTTCATCAGGAGGAACATCAATTAAAATGGATTCTTCGTCCATGTCCTTAAACGATTTTCTTCCCCGCTTTTTGTTGGGCATCAGAAGCAGCGTGTCTATCTTATCCTGTTGTTTTTGTTGTACTTCGGCAAACGGATCGGCAGATGATTCAAAACCTTGTTCAGCAACAATTGCTAACTCATCAAATTCAATAGTAGAAAGGCTTTCAGCTTCATCTGTTTCTTTTGCATCAGATAAGAGGTTGGGTTGATTGTCCACCTTTTTATTGGATTGAACCCCCTTTTCTCTTTCATCATCAAATAAAAAAAGTTGCTGCGGCATTGGTGTAAAAATAAGTATTGAAAATGAGCGGAATAAAAACGCACTGTTTTCTTTTGCCCATTTTTCAAAAGTGGAAAGAGAATTTAATAAATTATAACCCTATAAATTTAGTAGAGTATTCGAAATCCGTTTACTTTTGTCTTCTTTCCAAACGAACGATACATTTATAAACAGCACTGCATGGTATCTAAATTAAGCTCTTCCGAAGTACTGCATTTCCTCATCATGGTAAGCCTGGTTCTTATTCTTGCGCGCGTTCTGGGCGAGATATGCCGCAAATTAAAACAGCCGGTGGTGGTGGGCGAAATTTTAGCAGGCATCATCATAGGTCCATCCCTGTTAGGCTCGGTGTTTCCGCATTTGTTTTCATCCATTTTTATTAACGATACACGGGCTTTTGGCGCGTTTGACGGACTGGCAAACATAGGCGTTATCATGCTGATGTTTGTTGCCGGTATTGAAGTAGATTTAAAGCAAATCCGCAAGCAGGGCAAGCAGGCGGCTTCCATCAGCATCATGGGTATTTTGTTTCCGTTTGCGTTGGGTTTTGCAGCCATTTGGTTTTTTCACGATTACATTTTTCCGCCTTCTCCTGATGGCAGATTAATTCCTTCCCTTTTCTTTGGAACCGCACTTTCTATCACTGCATTGTCTGTAATCGTAAAAGTGTTGTTCGATTTAAATATTATCAAAACCAAAGTAGGCGGGTTGGTAATAACTGCTGCTATGGTAGACGATTTTTTAGGCTGGGTTTTGTTTTCGATCATTATCAAAATGATTGACAACCACAAAAGCGAAGGCTCTTTTTCATCGGTGCTGGTAGTGTTAGGTTTTGCACTTTTTATGGTAACAATCGGGCGATGGCTGATTGATAAAATTCTATTTTTAACCAGTAAATATTTTCCAGGATCAGGTACTTTAATCACTGTAAGTTGTGCGCTTTGTTTTTTAGGTGCGGTGTTTACCGAATATCTTGGTATCCGCGGCGTGTTCGGCGCCTTTCTGATGGGCATTGCCGTTGGCGATTCTAAGTATTTTACTTCTTCTACGCAGAATGTATTGCAGCAGTTTGTGATTTATATTATTGCGCCACTATTTTTTGCGTCGGTAGGTTTGCGGGTAAATTTTGTAACCAATTTCAATTTGTCAATTGTTGTTTTGATTGTGGGCATTGCCTGCGTTGCCAAAATTATTGGTGCCGGTTTAGGAGCAAGAATGAGTGGTATTGAAAAGAACGAATCGCTTGCCATTGCTTTTGGAATGAATGCCCGCGGCTCACAGGAAATTGTGTTGGGAAGCGTTGCACTGAGCGCAAAAATTATTGATGAAAAGATATTTGTTGGACTTGTGATTATGACGATGCTCACCATACTTATTGCCGGTCCGCTGATGAAATTGTTTTTGAACAAACATGTGCAAAAACAAACGAGTGTAAATGATGAACCTTTATCAATGGCGAATACAAGATTGATTAATGGAAGTGCGGTAGGCGAGAGAGCAATTTCTTTGCAGCATTGATTTTGACAAGTTTTAAAGCTTATCAATCAAGTTCCAATTTCATTAAAGTTTGACTTGTTGTAAATTGTTCTTTTCTTGCAATTGTTTCATCCATTCTTCACGCTTCTGAACTACAAATTTTTCAGTTTTGTTTTCATCGGTTGTTATAGACAAACCAGTGTTCGCAATTCCCAAAACTTTGTATTTGTTTACTTTTTCAATGTCTGATAAAGCAATTGAAATTTCGTGGTTTTGAAAGTTGAATTTGTGAGATTTAAATACCAATCGGTTATTCGTTAAATATAATTTTCCACCAACAGCTTCGATACCTTTAAAGTGATTCGCGGGTGCTTCGAATAATATTGTTTCATCTTTCTCTAAATTAATTTCTGTTCCTTTCATTATTGATTTAGAGTTTCCAAACCATCCGGCCGACAACCCAAATATAAATCCTGCTATGCAACCGCCTACTATCCCGGAAGCAATTCTAAGAATTATATGTTTTGTTGTTAGATTGTCTTCAGTCAGTAAGCCATATACAATATAAAATATGGTCATCAAAATTCCAAAGCTTAGACCAGCTTTAATTTTGCTTTTCTTATCCATTCTATAAAGTTATAAAAGAACAACAGCAACATTTAAAGAAGAAAGTGCTTTTGTTTTTGCCCAAATTTTACTTCTCCACCATTTTATTTTCCCTGAATTTATCAAGAAAATGCCTTGCTGTTTCGCCCATAATCAGCTTACCACTGGTAACAGCTCGTTGAGGCAGCAACTGTTCCCAATGCTCTGTATCGTGCCATATCATTTTCTTTACTTCGGCTACGGCTTCAGGGCTGTAATGCGCAAGTGAGTTGGTAAGCCTTGTAATGGAGTCTTCCATGCTCTCTACACTGGGATGCAATTCAGCATAAATGCCTTTGCGCCGCGCCCAGTCGGCATTGCGCCAGTTGCCTGCATCAATGGCAAGCTGGCTAAACGATGAAAGTCCTGTTTTCCGCTCCACTGCCGGACCGACCACAAACGGACCAATGCCAATGCTGAGTTCACTTAATTTTATTTCGGCTCCTTCCACTGCGATGGCATAATCGGCTGCCGCTGCAATGCCCAGGCCGCCGCCTACACATTTGCCATGCACACGTGCCACAATGAATTTAGGGCAGCGTCGCATGGCAAGAATTACATTGGCAACGCCATTAAAAAATTGAGTGGCCTGCTTCTCGCTTTGCAGTTGCAGCAGTTCGTCGAATGAGGCACCACCGCAAAAAGCTGCGCCAGTTGAGCGAAGCAGAATAACCCTTACATCATCGTTATGCGCAGCATACGACACTTCATTTAACAAGCCGCCCAACATGACAGAAGTTAATGAATTTCCTTGAGGATGATACCATTCGATAGTATAAATATGAGCGTGCAATTCGCCTTTTACATAGCTGCTGCCATCGGTGTTGCTGTTATTGACTGCCATTGCTTTCTGATTTGATGAATGAGTTGATTGTTTTTATTACAACAAATATACTCGTCCCGTAAAAAGAAAGCAATGATAAAATGAGGAGGTTAAGAATTTTATAAAAAACATCATTATCCACTAAAACAAACAGTAACCTTTTTTTACTGTTTTTTCATTTGCCAAAAACACTTATTTTTGAATTGGTGCAACGCTGCATTTTGTGTGGCGTTGTATTTTTTTTGTATCATCTTAAAAGAATATTGTATGAGCGACGTCATGTATGTATCAAAGGAAACCTTTGAAAAAATGCGTGCAGAACTTCAGGAAATGAAAGCTGTGCAGCGGCCGGCCGCTTCAAGAGCCATTGCGGAAGCCCGCGAAAAAGGCGATTTAAAAGAGAATGCCGAATACGATGCAGCTAAAGAAGCACAGGGAATTTTAGAAGCTAAAATGGCGCAGTTGGAAGGGCTGATAGCCACCGCCAGAATTGTAGATGCAAGTGAAATAGACACAAGTAAAGTTTCCATTCTTACCAAGGTTACGATAACGAATGTAGCAACGAAAAAAACGGTTACTTACCAGCTTGTAGGCGAAAAAGAAGCTGATTTGAAATTGGGCAAAATATCGGTTACATCGCCGATCGGCAAAGGTTTGCTGGGCAAGCACAAAGGCGATGTTGCGGAAGTAAATGCACCCAACGGCATAATGAAATTTAAAGTGATGGACATTAGTATTTAAGATTGAATATTGTTAATGGTTAATTGTCTTGAACCTTGTATTCTTGAATTTTGTTCCTTGAATCTTTAACTGGTACAATGCTTGTTTTGAACAATATAAATCATCATCATGAATAAAATAGTCATTGCTTCTATCATCACAGGCGTGGCAATTGTAGGTTTGTTTTTTTACCTGCGCACAACAATGATTGAAGAAAACAGTTAACCGCATAATTTTAAAAAGTTATAAAAGCGACTCCAAGAAGTCGCTTTTATTGTTTATTCTTATCTTTCTTTATAAAAACAAAGTTTGGTTATGACCATTTTTTCAAAAATAATCAAGGGCGAATTGCCTTCTTATAAAATAAAAGAAAACGAACGATTTCTCGCTTTTTTAGATGTGTATCCGTTGGTAAAAGGTCATGTGTTGGTAGTGCCAAAAATTGAAGTAGATAAACTGTTTGACTTAAGCGATGATTATCTTTCTGAAATATTGGTATTTGCAAAACCCATTGCGAAAGCGATAGAAAAAACATTCGATTGCAACCGTTGCGGCATCTCTGTTATTGGCATTGAAGTGCCGCACGCGCATGTGCACCTGATGCCCATCAACAATGCAAACGACATTAATTTTACAAGAGGAAAGTTATCGTTGAGCGCGGAAGAAATGAAAGAGATTCAGGAGAAGATTGTGAGTGCGTTGTAAAGTTGTTCATTTCAATTCGCTGCTATCAAACTCTTTTTTAAAGTAAAATAATGTTGGATCATTAATGGAATGAGAAGTAAGTGATACCAATTTCCAGCCCAGATTGCTCATATAATTTAAAACATCGGCGGCTTCTGTAAGTTTGGTAACCATTTTTAGTTTAATAAGTTCATTGCTATCTTTAAAAGAAAACAAACTGTCAATATTTCCAAAATAGAAGTATACATTTTGTCTGCTTGATAGTCCTTTAATATCAATATTCACATAGCAATATCTATCCACTTTTTTCTGCGCAAAAACAAACGACAAAAAAAGGAGCAAAAACAAATGGAGCAGAACTAAACATTTCATATTTATAAAGCGAATGGTTTTAAAAGAGTCGGTTTTATTTCTTTACCAGTCTCTCTTCATTCTTCACCACAAAATCTTCCCAACTATTGAATTGCTTTGCGCTTTTCGATAGCACTGATGAAGTTTGATAATAATGGCAAAGTGCAACTGCCAGTGCATCGGTAGCGTCAAAGTGTGCGGGCTGTTCGGTAAGCTGCAGCAATTGTTGCAGCATTTTCCAAACCTGTTCTTTATCTGCATTGCCATTGCCGGCTACCGATTGTTTCACTTTGCGCGGCGAGTATTCGGTAACAGGTAACGAACCTTGCATAGCGGCTGCAATTGCCACGCCCTGTGCACGTCCCAGCTTCAACATGCTTTGTACATTTTTACCAAAAAACGGAGCTTCAATGGCAAAGGAAGTAGGGTGATATTCGTTAATTAGATGCACTACTTTTTGATGTATCATCTGCAGGCGCAGATAAATGTCTTTGTGTGCTGCTTAACTTCAGCACATCCATCGTTATCAGTTTCGGGCCGTTGCCCACAATGCTTACAATGGCATAGCCCATCATCAAGGTACCGGGGTCAATTCCTAAAATAATCTCTTCATTTCTCATTTGCAAATACGAAGTAACAACGAAGGTAGATAACGCCGCAACTATTTTTACAGTACGTTTGAAAAAAATAAAGTTGAGGCGGAGTTATAAAAGAACACTGAATTTTATTATTGGTCCCCTGTTGTTCATTATTCTGACATGGTCAATTTATCATAAAATCAACCAGCAATATTCGTGGCAGCAAATACAAACCATTTTTGCCAACGCGTTTAATAAAAACAATCGCTTGCTGCTTTTGTTTTTGTTCATTTTAATGATCACCAACTGGATGCTGGAAGCCACCAAATGGAAGATGCTGATGAAACCCGTGCAACCCGTTTCTATGCTCACAGCCTGCAAAGCTGTGTTTTCGGGTTTATCGTTTTCTATGTTTATTCCAACAGCAGCAGGTGAGTATGCAGGCAGAACCTTATACATGCACGAAGGCAATAGGCTTCGCTCGTTATCGTTAAACATTATTGGCAGCATCAGCCAGCTTTTGGTTACGCTGATAGCTGGCGTTGCAGGTATTTTTTATTTAAAGAAAATGTTGTTAGACGGAACTGCGTCTTCCCTTAATTTATCTATGATCTGGTTGAACGGATTGTTGTATGCAGTGATAGCCGCCATTATTGTTTTTGCCTTAATTTATTTTCAGATGGCGCCTTTCACACGATGGTTTGAGAAAATTCCGTTTATACAAAAGCACCTCATCTTTGTACAAAGCCTTGAATCGTTTGGATTGCAACAATTAACACAAATTTTGTTGCTGTCGGTGTTGCGCTACATCGTATTTATTGTTCAATACTGGCTGGTGTTTCGGTTGTTTGGTGTGCAAATGGCTTGGGTAGAGGCTGCGTTTGCAACGGCTGTGTTGCTTCTCATTTTGTCCTCCATTCCATCGGTGCCTAATATTGCCGAGCTGGGTGTGCGTGGCGAAGTAAGCCGGCAGTTGTTTGGATTGTTCAGTGCCAATGCGGCTGGCATTGTATTTTCAGCAGCCTTTATCTGGATCGTAAATTTAATTATCCCTGCCATTGCGGGAAGTTTATTTTTGATGGGCATAAAAATTTTTAGAAACAAATAGCGTGAGAAGAATTGTATTGTTTTTATTACTAACTCTTATTTGTATTCGCCTTACGGCAGGCGATGATTTTTGTGGTGTAAGAAACCATGCTTTTAAGGCGGGCGAAATACTCACTTATAATATTTTTTATTCGGTAGCAGGCATTTATGTGAATGCAGGAACGGCATCGTTCACTACAACGCAGGAGCGATTGGGCAATGTGCCGGTGTATCATGTGGTGGGTGCAGGCAACAGCAACAGCAGCTACGACTGGATTTTTAAAGTGCGCGACCGCTACGAAACGTTTTTTGATACGGCTACTTTGCAGCCTTATAAATTTATACGCAAAGTGAACGAAGGTAATTACACCAAATACGAAAATGTAACCTTCAACCAAAAGACCAATACGGCCGTTTCCTCGGAAGGCACTTATAATGTTCCCAATTGCATACAGGATGTATTAAGTGCCGTGTTTTACGCACGCAACATTAACTTCGATAGTTATAAAGAAAACGATTTGATTCCGTTCAATATGTTTCTCGATAACCAGGTGTACAATCTGCACATTCGTTATTTAGGAAAAGAAAAAATTAAAACGAAATACGGTAAGTTTCACAGCATCAAATTTAAGCCCCTGCTGGTGAAAGGAACCATTTTTGAAGGCGGCGAAAAAATGACGGTTTGGGTAAGCGACGATGCTAACCATATTCCTTTACGCATTGAAAGCCCTATTAAAGTAGGCAGTATAAAAGTAGATATGATGGGATATCAAAACCAGCGGTATCCTATGTCGTCGCTGATTAGTTTTTAAAGCATTACTAAAACAAAAACCCTTTCAGCAAGCTAAACAATATGGTTTGTTTTTGCGCTTCTTTTACATCGTAGCGATAGTTGTACCATGCACTTTCCCAATCGCCGTACATTGGGTTGGGAAGCACAATAAATTTCTTTCCCCATTCCTCTCTGGCTGTATCGGTTTCTGCAAAACGGTCTTCTATTGTTTTATGCTCAAAAACAAAACTGAAATCAGCAAGGTTATCTCCCAATAACATTACTACATTGTATTTCTTCATTATCTCTTGCCGCCGGTTTTCTTTTGACGATGTGGTGGTTTTAAAGAGTAAATGAGCCGAATCAGCATCAGGAAAATGGGCCTGTTTCAGGTTGATAAGCGTAGCGCCGACAGAAGCCGAATCGCGGTTGCTGACATAAAGAATGTGAATGCTTTTTTGTTTTGCCTCTTGAAAAAAATGAACTGCACCCGGCACTGCCGTTGCTTCCGATTTATCTACCCATTGTTTCCAAAACGCTTCAGAATATGGCACATTATTTTTTACCAATTGCGCTTCAAAAGGACTGTTATCAAAAATGGTTTCATCAATATCGGTGATGATGGCAAGGTTCTTTTTGCGCTTTATTTTACGTGGTAATTGTTGCAACCGGAGTGCCGCCAAGTTATAAGCCTGATAACATAAAGCGCGATACTCGGCTGCCGTTTGTTGCCACAACACAGGCTGCAGCAAACGCATACTGGCAGCATTGATGCGTACTGCTATCCTGCGCACGGGCTATCGAAAAAATGCACAAAAACAAAAAGAGCAAAATCTAGCTTTCATAAATCAACAAATTTAATGTGCAACGGCATGAAGATATAACACCGCCATCATTGTGCTGCGCAAACAAATTATAACGTTCGTTCAGCCCTATTCCTTTTTAATTTTGTACAAAAAATACGATGCAGCTAACCAATCCATCTTTACTTGCAAAATAAAATCTTCATCAATAATGAATGGATGGATGCTTCCACTAATCAAACATTTGAAGTATTCAATCCGGCTGATGGTTCGCTCATTACGAACGTTGCCGATGCAGGTATTGATGAAACTCAATCAGGCGATTGAAGCAGCAGTGAAAGCGTTCGGACAATGGAGTAAAGAATTGGCCAAAAAGCGGTCAGGCATCTTGCGAAAATGGTTTGATTTAATTCTGCAAAATGAAGATGATTTCGCTTTGCTGTTAACCTCCGAACAAGGCAAACCCTTGGCAGAAGCAAAAGGCGAAGTACAATACGGTGCTTCATTTGTTGAATGGTTTGCCGAAGAAGCGCGGCGCACGTATGGCGATGTGATTCCTTCGCCTTCAGCCAGCAAAAGAATGCTTACTATAAAGCAACCGATTGGGGTGGTTGCCGCCATCACGCCATGGAATTTTCCCATTGCTATGATTACCCGGAAGATAGCACCCGCGCTGGCTGCGGGTTGCACAGTTGTTGTAAAACCTGCCGAAGACACGCCTTTGTGTGCATTGGCTTTGGCGCAGTTGGCAAAAGAAGCCGGCTTAGCCGATGGTGTATTAAACGTGCTGCCAACGATGCAAGCCGCTAAAGTGGGAGAGGTGCTCACTACGCATCCTGCCATTAGTAAAGTATCTTTTACCGGCTCAACGGAAGTCGGCAGAATTTTAATGCAGCAATCTTCCTCAACCGTAAAAAAAATGTCGCTCGAACTGGGTGGCAATGCGCCGGTAATTGTGTTTGATGATGCCGATGTAGATGTGGCAGTAAAAGGCGCATTGGAAAGCAAGTATCGCAATAGCGGGCAAACCTGCGTTACCGCTAACCGCTTGTATGTGCAGAGAAAAATCTATCCTTCGTTTCTTGCCAAATTTACCGAAGCGGTAAAAGCGTTGCGGGTTGGAAATGGTGCAAAAGAAAACGTGCAGATTGGTCCGCTCATCAACCAGGATGCCATTGATAAAGTAGAACGATTGATGAAAGATGCGGTTGATAAGGGTGCGCAGGTTGTGCTGGGTGGTAAAAAAGAGGCAAAAACAAACCTGTTCTATCCGCCTACCATTCTTACCCACTGCACGCCAGAAATGGAATTGAGCAGGGAAGAAATTTTTGGGCCTGTGTCTGCTATCTATTTATTTGATACCGAAGAAGAAGCCATTGCGCTTGCCAATAACACCGAATATGGGCTGGCAGCTTATTTTTTTACGCAGAATATATCGAAAGCATGGCGCGTTGCTGAAAGCTTACAATATGGCATGATTGGCATTAACGAAGGTTTGATTTCGGCGGCTGAAGCGCCGTTTGGCGGTGTAAAGCAAAGCGGCTATGGCAGAGAAGGCAGCCACTACGGAATGGACGAATTTTTAACAATCAAGTATTTGTGCATCGGGAACGTGTGAGTAATTATTTATGGCTCAAATCCTTTGCCCGCTTGATTTCTACACGTTTGTTTTTGCCCGTTTTCCGGCATCTATTTCACAATTTATTATTATATTCAAAACCCTATCTTTGCGCCTCACTAAAAAAATTTGGTTACCCAAAACTGTAATATGCAACTGAAAGGTTTGGTGCGTTTCTTCACGATTGCTTTGGTTTTAATTTGTTTATACCAGTTATCGTTTACCTGGATTGTGCGCAGCCATGAAAGCGCAATGTCAGACCGTGCCGACTCGTGGGTGAAGGCGAAATATGGCACACCGGCGCAAAAGTTTCCCGGTAACAAGGCTGAGCAAGATGTTTATGCTGATAGTCTTACCAAAATAAAAAAGCAACGACTAGCTTATTTGTTAGACAGTACCAAAGGCAGCAATATTGGCCCTTTTGGTTTAACCACTTATCAAAGCGCAAAGGATAAAGAATTAGCGCTGGGACTTGATTTGCAGGGCGGCATGAGTGTAACGATGGAAGTAGGTTTAGATGGATTAATTCGCTCACTTTCCAACTATCCTAAAGATGCGACGTTTAATAAAGCACTAAACAACGCTGTTGCCCGCAAAGCCAATAGTGGTGCGAATTTGATAAACTTGTTTGATGAAGAATATCAAAAAGCGGCAGGTGCTAACGCCAGCCTGGCTCCTTTTTTTATTGCCCGCAGCAATGGTAAAATAAAAGCCAATACTTCTAACAGTGCAGTACTGGATTATTTACAGCAGCAAGCCAACATTGCATTTACCAATACTACCAATATTCTTCGTACCCGCATTGACCGCTTTGGTGTGGCTTCGAACAACATTAATCCCGACCCTGCAAAAGGAAGAATCAACATTGAACTGGCTGGTATTAATGACCCTGAACGAGTGCGCAAATACTTGCAATCAACCGCTAATCTTCAGTTTTTTGAAGTGTACAATGTAGCCGAATTGCAGGAGCCGATTGTTGCGGCTGATAAAGCATTAAGCAGTTTTATTACTACTGGCAAAGCAGCCACTGATACTTCATCGGCTTTGAGCAAGGATACCTCTAATCTCGGTGCTGCCCGCGGCGCCGATACTTCACTCTTAAAAAATACGGCAAAAACAAACTTAGCTTCCACAAAAAATACATCCGATAGCGATGCGATAAGAAGAAATGCCAATCCGTTGCTTACCATTGTGCAGTTTACACAACCGCAACAAGATAAAACGACAGGACAAGAACATTTCCCTGCCGAGTTGGGTTATGTGCAGGTAAAAGATACGGCAACACTTGGCAATTATTTACGCCAGGATTTTGTAGCAAATAAATTTCCGTCTAACATTATGTTTGCTTATGGCAGACCTATTACCAACGAAAAAACGGGTAATCAAAGCAGTATACTTGCCTTGTATGCCTTAAAAACATTAGACAATGGCGCTGCCAAACTGGAAGGCGAGCATATCAGCGAAGCCAGCCAGGGATATGATGAAAGAAGCCGCCCATCCATTAACATGAAAATGGATGAAGTAGGCACTAAGTTGTGGGCGCAAATGACCAAAGCCAATGTAGGCAAACCCATAGCCATTGTATTGGATAATGTGGTGTACAGTGCTCCGAATGTGATTAACGAAATTCCGTATGGCAACTCTCAAATCTCTGGTAGCTTCACCACTACGGAAGCGCAGGATTTGGCACAAATACTTCAGTCTGGCAAACTACCTGCTCCGGCTAAAATTGCCCAGGAGCAAATTGTAGGACCAACCTTGGGTAAAGAAGCGGTAAACGGTGGTGCGTTGGCGTTCACCATTTCGTTTGTTATCATCTTCGTGCTGATGCTGGTGTACTACAACACAGCCGGCTGGGTAGCCAACATAGCCCTGATTTTAAACCTCTTGTTTACCATTGGCATATTAGCTGCGCTGGGTGCAACATTAACGGCGCCGGGTATTGCAGCCCTTGTGCTTACCGTAGGCCTGGCGGTAGATACCAACGTAATTATTTTTGAACGAATAAAAGAAGAACTGACAAGAGGCAAAGGCTATCTCATTGCTGTGAACGATGGTTACAAACGTTCCTATGCACCCGTACTGGATGCTCACGTTACCACATTTTTATCAGCCGCCATCCTATTTATCTTTGGCTTAGGCCCGGTGCTCGGCTTTGCTACCACGCAAATGCTGGGTATCACGCTTTCCCTGTTTTGCGGTATTTTGGTTTCGCGTTTGGTTACTGATTTATACACCAACCGCAACCGCCATTTTCAATACTTCACTTCCTTCTCGCAAAAAGTATTCAAACATGCTTCTTACAAGTTTATTGAATATAGAAAAGTTGCCTACGGAATATCAGTTGTCGTATTGCTGTTAGGCATTGGTTCGTTTTTTCATGGTTTTGATGAAGGCGTTGAATTTTCAGGCGGCCGCAGTTACACTGTTCGCTTTCCGAGCAAGCCTAACCACGACCAGGTATTGAATGATTTAAAAGGAGTATTTGGCGAATATCCGGTTGTAAAAACGGTGGATAATGAAAATCAGCTAAACATTACAACTTCCTACAAAATACATGAAGTTGGTAATAATGTAGATTCGATGGTTGAGCATACTTTGTTCACCGGCTTAAAAAATGTTTTGCCGCCAAGCACAACTTACAGTGAATTCAACAGCCGTTACAAACAAAGTTCGCAAACGGTATTACCTTCTATTTCAGACGATTTAAAATCGGGTGCAAGCAAAGCTACCATCATTGCTATCATCATTATTTGTTTGTACATTTTTATTCGCTTCCGCGATTGGCGGTATTCAGTTGGAACCATTGTATCGTTGCTGCACGATGTGCTGGTAACATTAATTGTATTCAGCTTCCTGCGTGGAGTGGTTCCGTTTCCGTTGGAAATTGACCAGCATTTTATTGCGGCGATACTAACCGTAATTGGTTTCTCAATGAACGATACGGTAATTGTTTACGACCGTATTCGGGAAGACACCCGTTTAATGTCTGGCGCCAGCAAAGAAGAGATCATCAACCGCGCGATTAACCAAACATTAAGCCGCACCATTATGACATCGCTTACCGTGTTCCTAACCATTTTGGTTTTGTTCATTTTTGGTGGCGAAGTAACACGCGGTTTTGCTTTCGCCATGTTGATTGGTGTAATTACCGGTACTTATTCATCCATCTTCGTAGCTGCACCCATATTGGTTGATTTCGGTAGAAACAAACCTTTAGGAAGCAGGGTTGAAATACCGGCAAAAGCAAAAGTGTAGTAACGTTAATACATTAGCTTTTTATAACAAAAAAGACAGCCGTAACAAGCTGTCTTTTTTGTTTGAAACAATGATGAACGCAAACCTTTGGTTTTGCTGGTATTTTAAACATTAAATTACTCTTAAACTCAATGCCATGTTATTCTTCTCAAGAAGCTTGCTGTGTATATTGCATGTTCAATTTCAACAACCTATTTGTTAGGATTTGTAAATATGTTTCTTATCCTTTGGCTGGCATCACTTCTTTTTATTATGACTCGATACATAAGCAAAGCAATCCTTTTCAGAATAATTGTCTTTATTTTTTTACTTCATTGTTCCCTTTTTGTTTTTGCACAAAAAATGGATACTGTTTCTTTATCCATTGATGAAGTTGACAAACGCTTTTTAGACAGCAACCTTAGTTTGCTGGCTGCGCATTATAATGTTGATGCAAGCAAAGCTTTAATTCAACAAGCCAAACTGTGGCCCAATCCGGTTGTAAATACCGACCAGAATGTGTATTCGCAAAACCAGTTTTTTCAGCACGGAAAGGATATTAACGGCAACCCGACAGGCCAGTATTTTATTCAGGTTCAGCAGTTGATTTTAACTGCCAACAAGCGGGGCAAACAAATCAACCTGGCAACTACCAATGCACGCATTGCCGAATTGCAGTTGCAGGATTTACTGCGCAATCTTCGCTACCAGCTTCATAACGATTATTACAACATTGCTCAGTTTTTAAACAGCAGAAATTTAGTAACGGCACAATTGGATCGCTTACGCAACCTGCAAACTGCAATGGAAGGGCAGTTAAAAGCAGGCAATATTTCACAGAAAGATTACCTGCGCGTTCAGGCTTTGGTGATTGGTTTAGAACAGGATTTGGCGCAGGCCGACAGAAGTTTGGTTTTGGCAGAAGAAGATATGAAAATGCTACTCATGTTGCGTGGCAATACTTTCGTAAAACCAAACACAACGGAAAGCAACACTGACATGGCACTGCCAACCAATGTAGATTCTTTGATAGAAACGGCACGTCAAAACAATGCGTTTTATTTACTGCAGCAGGCACAACACTTATACAGTCTGCAAAATGTAACGTATCAAAAAGCATTGGCTGCACCTGATATAACAGTAGGGCCGGAGTTTGATAAAAACTCAAACTATACTCCTAACTATGTAGGTTTAGGTATTAGCCTTCCGCTTCCTTTCTGGAACAGAAACCAGGGCAATATCAAAGCGGCAGAGTTTACTGCATCGCAGCAAAGAACGCAGGCACAATCTGCAGATGTACAGATACAAAGCAATGTGAGTGCGGCTTTCCAGCGTTTGCTTCTTATTTATAACGTAAATAATAACACACAAAAAGAGTTTTATAACAATTACAAAAACCTGTTCAACAATGTGGTGCAAAGCTATCAGCAACGGCAAATCAGCTTGCTTGAGTTTTTAGATTTTGCCGACAGTTATCAGCAGGTACTGTCTCGTTCTTTGGAACAACAAAATAATTTGCAGCTCGCAAAAGAAGAATTGAACTACCAGGTAGGAACCATTGTTATAAAATAAAAATAATGACTCGCATGAAATACATTTCAATCAGTACAATCACCGCTTTAGCCATACTTATCTTTTCATCCTGCAAAGAAAAACCTGTTGCTGATGAAAATGCAGCCAAGCCCTTCACGTTGAGCGATACCATGATGAACATGATAAAAATTGATTCAGTAAAAATGTGTGGTATTGCCGATCAACTGCAATTGAGCGGTGAAGTAAGTTTTGATGAAAACAAAGTGTTTAAAGTGTATCCGCGCAGCAGCGGGCAGGTATTGCAAAGCTCGTTAACGTTGGGCGATAAAGTAAAAGCCGGTCAAACATTAGCCGTGATTAAAAGTGCTGATGTGGCCGGCAATTATGCCGATGTAAGTTCTGCTGATGCAGATATTACCATTGCCAAACGCGAAGCGGACAATCAGGAATCGTTGTACAAAAGCGGCATTGCCAGCGAGCGCGAATACAACGAAGCCAAACAGAATTATGAGAAAGCGTTGGCAGCAAAACGTAAGATTACTTCGCAAATTGAAATCAATGGTGGCAGAGGCGCAACGGCAAGCGGTACTTATATTTTAACTGCGCCGGTTAGCGGATATGTGGTTGAAAAGGCTGTGAACCAGGGTGATTTTATTCGTTCCGATATGGGCAATAGTTTATTTACCATTTCTGATTTGAAAGACGTTTGGATTTGGGCAAATGTATTTGAAGCTGATATTAATAAAGTGAAAGAAGGTACATCGGTTGAAGTTAGAACACTGGCAAATCCTGATAGAGTTTATACCGGCAAAGTAGATAAAGTAAGCGAAGTGCTCGATCCATCCAACAAAGCCATGAAAGTGCGCATTAAACTGAGCAATCCCGACTTGAGCCTGAAACCGCAAATGTTTGCAAAAGTAACCGTTACGCAGGTACAGGGCGAGCAGGCACTTTGCGTTCCAACAAAATCGTTGATCGAACTTAACGGAAAAACTTTTGTAGTTGTTTACAATAACAAAAGCGATATGAAAATTGCAGAAATAGATGTGTTAAAAACGTCGGGCGACAGAACATTTGTAAACAGCGGCGTTAGCCCGGGACAAAAAGTAATTACCGAAAATGAATTGCTGGTGTTTCAGCAGTTATCAGGCGATTAAAACAACATACAATTTCGTCTGTTCATAAAAAATTGACAGATGTTTTTGAACAAAAACAAACGTTGGCTTACATCAATTGTCATCTCGTTTGTTAAGCAGGTAAGCATATCTGAGCAAGGCAGCCTTGCCTTAACAGTTACAATTTATAGCAATGAATAAGTTTATAAAAAGCATTATTTATTTTTCACTACGGCACCGCTATTTTGTTTTCTTTCTTACGCTGGTGCTGGGCGTGGTTGGCTTTATTAGTTATCGCCTCACGCCGATTGAAACATTCCCCGATGTTACCAACACGCAAATCATCATTATTACACAATGGCCTGGCAGAAGCGCGGAAGAGGTTGAAAAATTTGTAACCATTCCACTCGAAACAATTTTGAATTCGGTACAAAAGAAAAGCAATTTGCGAACCACATCATCGTATGGTTTAAGTTATGTGCGATTGATTTTTGACGATGATGTGGACGACGGTTTTGCGCGGCAGCAGGTAATGAGCCGTCTTCAAAATGTAGATTTGCCAGAAGGGCTGAAACCCGAAGTAGAACCGCCTTACGGACCTACAGGTGAGATTTACCGCTATACACTGCGAAGCGCAACCCGTAACATTCGCGACCTGAATACCTTACAGGAATGGGTGTTAGACAGACAATTTAAAAGTATTCCCGGTGTTGCCGATGTAAACAGCTTTGGTGGTGAAGAAAAAAGTTACGAAATACGTGTTGACCCCAACTATTTAAGTAAATATGGTTTAAGCGCACTGGATGTTTTTAATGCTGTAAGCAGAAGCAGCGTAAATGTTGGCGGCGATGTGATAGAGCGCAATGGCCAGGCTTATGTGGTACGTGGCATTGGTTTGCTTAACAACATAGGCGAAATTGAAAACATCATCATTACAAAAGTCAACGGCGTGCCCATTCTGGTACGCAATGTAGCTACCGTTGCTGAAGCCGGAAAGCCACGGCTGGGGCAGGTTACGCTGGATACGATGCAGGATATGATTGAAGGAATTGTAGTTATGCGCAAAGGCGAAAACCCTGCGCAGGTGCTCAATTTAATTCATCAAAAAGTAAAGAGCCTGAACAATAATGTATTGCCGAAAGATGTGAAAATTGTGCCTTATTACGACCGTACTGTTCTGATGGATTATGCAACTCACACTGTAATTCATAATCTTATCGAAGGTATTATTTTGGTTACCTGCATTGTTTTGCTGTTTATGGCCGACTGGCGAACCACCGTTACTGTAAGTATTGTGATACCGCTGTCGCTTCTGTTTGCTTTTATTTGTATGCGTATTAAAGGCATGAGTGCCAATTTGCTTTCGATGGGCGCGGTTGATTTTGGGATTATTATAGATGGTGCTGTGGTAATGGTGGAAGGCTTGTTTGTGGCACTTGATCAGCGTGCCAAAGAAATAGGTATGGAGCGGTTTAATAAAATTGCAAAGCTGGGTTTGTTCAAGCAAATTGGTGCAGAAATGGGCAAGCCTATCTTCTTTTCAAAAATCATTATCATCACTTGTTTGATTCCCATTTTTGCTTTTCAAAAAGTAGAAGGTAAAATGTTTTCGCCGCTGGCTTATACCCTGAGTTTTGCCTTGCTCGGCGCATTGATTTTTACACTCACTTTGGTGCCGGCTTTGTCAAGTATTTTATTAAGAAAGAATGTTCGTGAAAAGCACAACGTGATCGTTTCATTTTTCGAGAATGGCATCCACAATATTTTTAAGCGATTGTATAAAGTACCGAAGCTGAGCATTCTTGTAGCACTGATAATTATGGCGCTCACTTTCTTCTCGGCTACTTTTTTAGGAAGTGAATTTTTACCCGATTTAGACGAAGGTGCTTTGTGGGTAAAAGCCCAATTGCCTATGAGCGCATCGCTAAACCAAAGCCGTGAAATTTCGAACAAAATGACGGCTATTTTACATGAATATCCCGAAGTAAGGCATGCGCTCGCACAAATTGGCAGAACCAATGATGGCACTGATCCAAAGGGTTTTTTCAACGTTGAAATTGCGGTTGATTTAAAGCCAAAAGATGATTGGCGAAAAGGAGTTACCACTGATAATCTGATTGACAGTATGAACTCGCAACTGAGCAAATTACCTGGCTTGTTGCTGAACTATTCTCAGCCTATCCGCGATAATGTGGATGAAGCAGTTGCAGGCGTTCCGGCATCATTGGTGGTAAAGATTTTTGGGGCTGATTTTAATGCGCTCGATTCTTTGGCAAACCAGGTGAAAGCTACGCTTGGCAAAGTTGCCGGGATTGAAGATTTAGGTGTGCTACGCAATTTAGGACAGCCGGAATTCAGAATTGAATTAGACCAGGAAAAAATGGCATTGTACGGTGTAAATACAGCCGATGCCAATGCCGTAATAGAAATGGCG
This sequence comes from uncultured Chitinophagaceae bacterium, assembly GCA_963847085.1. GTDB lineage: Bacteria > Bacteroidota > Bacteroidia > Chitinophagales > Chitinophagaceae > Ilyomonas. Next base: position 902,384 of record CAWJYO010000009.1, read on the forward strand.
CTGGGAGGAAAAGCAGCCACGCTGTTGTATGAAGGTGAGCGCAAATTTGATATTCGTGTGCGCTATCAGCAACAATACAGAAATACACAGGAAGCCATTGAAAACTTAATGATTCCAACACAGGATAGTGCAAAAGTTCCTATCAAAGAAATTGCAACCATCCGCACGCTTACGGGCCCTGCCTTTGTGTACCGCGATAACAATGAGCGATACATTCCGGTTAAGTTTTCGGTTCGTGGCCGTGATTTAGGAAGCACCATCAAAGAAGCACAGGAAAAAGTAGATGCTGCCGTTAAACTGCCGCATGGCTATTATTTTACGTGGAATGGGGTATTTGAAAATCAGCAACGTGCCTCTAAAACTTTATCGAATGTGGTGCCGGTATGCCTGCTTGCCATCTTCCTTATTTTATTCATGATGTTTGGCAACGTGAAGGATGCAGTAATAGTGCTTTTAAATGTGCCATTTGCTTTGATTGGCGGCATATTAGCCTTGCATCTTACCCGCATGAACTTTAGTATTTCGGCGGGCATTGGTTTCATTGCCTTATTTGGTGTTTGTATTCAAAACGGTGTGATATTAGTTAGTGTTTTCCGAAAAAATTTAGAAGCCAAAATGCCATTGCAAAAAGCCATTATGGAAGGCGTTCGTTCACGTGTACGCCCGGTGATTATGACGGCATTAATGGGCGCCATTGGTTTGTTGCCGGCTGCATTAAGTCATGGTATTGGTAGCGAAACACAAAAGCCATTAGCAATTGTTGTAATCGGTGGTTTGGTAACATCAACCATACTTACTTTACTCATATTGCCCCTGATTTATGCGCAGGTGCACAGGTTGATTCACAGAAGAGAGAACCGGAAAATTTTAAGAAAAATGGGAGCCATCAGCAGCAGTTAAGAGACAGAATAAAATTGTTATAAAAACAAAAGTTCGGTAGTGGTACAGTTTGAAATTTAATGCTTGACCGACTTAGCAACCTTTATTTTATATCTTTGCAGCATGGCAAAATCAAAGTTACCCAAAGATAGCAATCAGAGAGCCGTACACATTGCAATGATAGCAACTGGTGAGATAGAAAAAGAAACGCCACAAGATGAAGTAAAGAGCGCGGCGGCTGCATTAGGTCGCTTAGGAGGGCTGAAAGGTGGTAAGGCGAGGGCGGCTAAACTTACACCTGAAAAGAGAAAAAGAGATAGCTGAAAAGGCGGCTCAAACGAGGTGGGCTAATAATAAAAAAACCCCGCCTAATAAATAAGCGGGGCGAACATCACAAAAGATTAATAGTTTTGCTATCTACTTTCGCGTACTGTAGTTCTTGGATGTCTGGTAGCGTAGTTAGGAGTACAGTATCTCCCGTTGTCAGCTCTACGATAGCTGTGATTTGCTTTTTTGTACATGACCTGTAGTTTAAGCAAGTGAAAAAATAGGGAGCATCGAATTTTAAGTGCGCGACCTTTACACTGTTGCGGAAGCTGAACCCTTCCGCAATTTTTTATTCCAATAACTTCTGCCTGTTTTCCTCAACTTTTTTTAATAATTCGGGGTTACCATCCTTAAACTTACATATTAGGTATTCAATCAAATGCACCTTTTGATAAATATCTATAAGCCACTCCTCAAAATAAAACAGTTCTACTCTGTGGTAGCATTTGCATATGACTGTTCCTCTTTCATCCCCATGCCTGTATGGAAATTCCTTTGGTTCAAGTATCCATTCTTTTTCCTTCCTGAAGGCTACCCACTTTTTACCTATTGAACCGTCTACCAAATCAAACTTGTTGATACTGCCAACGTATTGCTCAATTAGCAACATCATTTTGTTGACACTTATCGAACACACACCAATAATCTTTTGGAACCTTCTTTGTCGGATTGGTGAGAATACGAGCCGTATATGTCGGAAGCAATTGTAAGTTTTGCGTTTTAAGATAAGCTTCCATTTTGTTGAACTGCTCTATGTAATCTTCTTTAAAACGAGTAGCATAACTGCCTGTAAAGGACATTACCAATAACATAAAGCCATCACGCGTCATGTAAAACATTGGCATTTCCTTGTTTTGAATACTTGGATAAGAGGAGAGCGCAAAATTGCGCGCTCTAAAATCTTCGCTACAATCCAAATTTCTGAGTGCTCTTAATACATCATTATGTCCCTTGTCGAACTTTCGAGCTACCAGTATTGTGTTGTGGTTGTAGGCACTTTGTTACGTTGTGTAACTAATTCCATTGTCTGTCGTTTTTATGTTGGTGTAATAAAATAATGAGTGCTTGCCGTCACCAGCAAGTGGACAATAAAAACGACAATAAATTATTGGGAGAAAGTTTTTTAAGGCGCGCTTTTTGCAGTATATTTGCATCTAGTTACTGCGAACTCTAAAAAAGTTTTCTCGAAGGTTTGGTTAGCGCCAAACCTTTCGCTTTTATTGGATGTTTATAAATATCAATAATCCAGCCAGAATTTCCTATGTTAACATCTATCTTTTAAACCCTCACTATTCCTCTTTCTTTTCGTTTTCGCTATCCCTCCTTTTAAAAACAAATCCATCTGCTTCATTTATTTTCATATCTCTTATATCAAATACAATATTGCCTCCTGTATAGTCTATATTGAGGTTATCGAATAAATCTTTAGTATTGACGTAGTAATATCCGCCAGCCTTCGCGACTCGAAAAGAATGCAGGTTATGTTTTTCTATAACCAGAACATACAAGTTTTTGTCTTCCTTATTGTCTTCATTTAATGCAACCATTATTCCCTTATCGGTTTCTAACTTCAATTTTTTTGCAGCCTCCACGGTAAAGCCAATCTTACCGCTTTTGTGAATAGTTGCCTTTAAATTTCTATCAAGTTCCGCTGGTTTAATAAATTTGAAATTCATAATACAAATGTATCTACATTTGCCTTCTTTTCGATTATTTATATTCTGTCTTTGAGATTATTTAATACTGTTAACATATTTATAACAATCAAATTGATTATTATGCTTGACCGTTCAAGTATTGATTCTTATCTTTGTTCTATGAACAAGTTACCAATCGAAAAGAAAGTGCAGATACTTCACATGCTTGTTGAAGGAAACAGCATTAACAGCACCACACGTTTAACAGGTGTTTCCAAAACTACCATACTTAAACTTTTGGTTGATACTGGTATGGCTTGTGAAGCTTTCCATAACGAAACGGTAAAAGGCGTAAAAGCAGCACGTGTGCAAGCAGATGAGATTTGGAGCTTTGTGTATGCTAAGGATAAAAACGTTACTGATGAAATGCCATCCGGTTCTGGTGATGTGTGGACTTGGACGGCTTTAGATGCAGATAGCAAACTAATTGTTTCATGGTTTGTCGGTGATAGAAGTGCAGAAAGTGCAATGGATTTTATGAAAGATGTTGCTGCACGTTTAGCCAACCGCGTACAACTTACAACAGACGGTCATAAAGCCTATTTAGATGCCGTTGAAGATGCCTTTGGCGGTGATATTGACTTTGCCCAATTAGTAAAGCTGTACGGCTCTTTAGATGGCAATATGAACGAAAGAAAATACAGCCCTGCTGAATATACAGGACAGATAAAAAAAGCCGTTACGGGCAACCCGCGCGAAAAGTTCATCAGCACTTCATACGTTGAACGTCAAAACTTAACTATGAGAATGAGTAACAGACGCTTTACGCGCTTAACAAATGCCTTTTCCAAGAAGATAGAAAATCATTGCCACAGCCTTGCACTTTACTTTGTTTACTACAACTTTTGTAAGGTTCATAAAAGCCTTTCAGTAACACCTGCAATGCAGGCGGGATTAACTAAAAAACCAATGACCTTAGAAGAAATTGCAATGCTTACCGATATACAAGCTCCAAAGTCAAGAGGGGTTTATAAAAAGACCAAAGGCAATCTTTAGATAATAAGATTGCCTTTGCACCAATGAAGGTAAAATCATATCGTCAAAAAGCAAAAGCTAAATCTTGTTGCGTAACATCTTCTTCAATTAAGTCATCTTCATTGCATATTAAACCAATTGGACTTCCTAAAAGATTGAAGTCTGATATATCTAAAGGCTGAACACATCTTTTATAATTATTTGGCTTCACATAAAACTCTCTTACTTCCATAAGTAGCCTACCTAAAGCATTAACACCAATACACACATCGCCCGTTCTAACTGCACCCCATACTTTATCTTTTGGTGTTAGTTCAACTATATGTTTGTTTCCTGTCGATAAAAGTAAATCCGAAAAAGACTTCCAATTTTGTGAAAGTTTAACCTCTATAGACCACCGCATTACCTTAAACTTGATGTACTCCCAATCTGGTCTGGTAAATCCAATTTTAGCTCTGCCAATCCACTTCGCTTTCATTGGGCTTTTCTCATTTATAATATCCCATTGTATATCAGGGTAGTTTGGAAATCTGCAAGCTTGATATAAATGCTCTGCTGTAGGAATTATGACATCATTTACATTCAGACTAAATCCTGCTGCCATATTGGAAAGCCCACCATATTCCTCTTTAGTTTTCCTAAAAAGAACACTTTCATTTACATTATATTCTCGTACGTGCATGGTTTTCATTTTAGTAATTAGTAAGCTGGCAAAAGTTCCGAACAATATAAAGTGTCGGAACTTTTGTTTTATTCCTTTTTGTTTTTGCCTCTTTTTTATCATCAACCACTAACAAACTTTTTGGTTCATAATAAACCGTTCATTGAGCGTTTCGCTTCTCTTTTTCTTTTTTTGAAAGCAACTCTTTATAGGATTGTTCGTTTTGGTCCCACTTAAATTTCTTATAAAACAAACCTGTGAAAACCGCAATAGCAAGTATGGCAACAATTAAAACGTTTGGGTTTAACTCCGTGTTGGCAACCATATCGGCACGCTCATACCATTTACCTGTAACCAGACTGGCAAAAATGCCAACGCCTAACAGCAGGCCAATGGGAAGTCCAAACAACAACTGCCTGAATAGTTTTTTTTCTCTGTCGCGGTTGTTTTTCCAATACTCTAAAAACTGTTCTTCATTCTTAGTAAGCATAGTACAAAATTACAATTGCTTTAAAAGCGGCTGAGGAATTTAGCCAAAACAAAAAATTTGTTCATAATTTGATGGATATAAACATATCGTTTCATTTATTTTGCTAAAAAGAACCACGTGTACAACCTCGACGCATATATTGCCGACTTTTTGACTGAATATAAAAAACTATCTGCACAAGGCCTTGGTGAGTTTACCATTGTTGACGGACAAGCCGCCAATGGTGCTCCTATAGTTAGTTTTACTCCTAACAAAGCCGCTTATACAACTGAAGACCTCATCAGTTATATTGCCGAACATCAGGGCAAAAATAAAATTGTAACCGGCTTCGATGTAGAATCGCATTTCAATCAGATCAAACAATTCATCAACATTGGAACTCCCTGGATAATCCCGGGCTTTGGGCAATTGAAGTTTGGTAAAAACCGCGAGTTGGAGTTTGTACAGGAAGTGCCGAATGAAAACGCTTTACACGAACGAATAAAGCACAAGCAGGCTGCCACTGATGCGCACTACCAAACCTATGATGCAGTGAATCCGGCAACGCAGCGAAGCAATACCGGAATCATTTTGCTTACGTTGGTTATTGTTCTTGGGCTGGGTATAGGTGGTTATTATTTTTACACAAATAGTAACAGTGCAACTTCTTCAAACACTGCAAAAGACAGCGCTGCAACTGTTAGCGATACGGTTGTTTCGGTACCTTCTTCTTCCAACATAAACAATACCGCTACCAGCACGAAGCCACCACAAACCAACCCTGCCAAGCAGCCGGATGGTACAACCACTACTTCGCTGCCACTTGCTGCTACAGCAACCAGCGGAAATGGTTTTCGGTTTGTGTTGAACCGAACTGTAAATGCTGATTATGCACGCAGAAGATACAGCCAGTTAAAAGCTTATGGAACGCCCGTTTTTATTGACAGCGTGAAGCGTGATAGCTTTTCGGTTTATAAAATTTATTTGCGTAACAATGCTTCACCAGCCGATACCGCAAAACTGCGCGATTCGCTTACGCGATACTATGGAAAGCCTGTGAAAGTGGAAGCGGGTCAATAGTTTTTCTACCGCAAATGCACTAAGAAGCAAAGTTTGTTTTTGCCCTTTTTTTACATTGTGTCTTCGCCCTTTCGCGGTTTAAATTAGCACTCGCATAAAAGTTCGGGTTATTTCAGAACGTTGAAGTGAGTGACACAACAGACGATCAACAAGAATTGCTACAGCTGGTTCCATAAAACTGTATTTTGCATTAGCTGTTTATCTTTCAACACTCACTTCTTAACAAAAATCTTATCAAACATTTTCTATTTCTTTGCGCTCTCACTCAACGCTATGAAGAAAAAGATTGCATTGGTAACCGGCGGCTATAGTGGCGAAGCCGAGATTAGTTATTTAAGCGCCGCAACCATGCAGAAACATACCGACTCTGATTTGTTTGCTATTTATAAAATTGACATCAGCCCATCAGGATGGATTTATGAAAATGAAAAGGGAATGAAAAGTGCGGTTGACAGAAGCGACTTTTCAATTATTGACAGCGGTGAAAAAATAAACTTCGATGCGGTGATGATGTGCATTCATGGCACACCTGGTGAAGATGGCAAACTGCAAGGTTATTTTGATATGCTTAAGCTGCCTTACACCTCTTGCGATGCAGCTACTTCAGCACTAACTTTTAACAAGCGTTACACCGTTGCTGTGGCAGCTTTCAGCGGTATTAAAGTATCTCGTTCGCTGCATTTGTTTTTGCACGAAAATGTTTCTTCTGAAAGCATTTTACAACAGCTTTCTTTACCTCTTTTTGTGAAACCCAACAATGGTGGCAGCAGCATCGGTATGAGCAAAGTGAGTAAGGCAGAAGATCTGCAAGCCGCGCTGGATAAGGCTTTTAAAGAAGACAATCAGGTATTGGTAGAAGAGTTTATAAAGGGCAGGGAAATTACCATCGGCGTATATCGCAATGGAAAGGAAGTAGTGGCTTTGCCTATGACAGAAATTTCAACCGACAAAGATTTTTTTGATTTTGAAGCGAAATATAAGGGCAAAAGCAAAGAAGTAACGCCTGCCCAGGTGGACGATGAAATGGGAAACAAAATTCGCGAAGCAGCAAAAAAGATCTACCATATTTTTAATTGCAGAGGTGTTATCAGAATTGATTTTATTTACAATGAGCGGGATAACGAGCCTTATATGCTGGAAATAAACACCGTGCCCGGGCAAAGCGATGCCAGTATTGTTCCGCAACAGGTGAGAGCAAGTGGTATGTCGCTACAAGAATTTTATACGATAATTATCAATCAGGCGTTAGAGCAGAAAGGGTAACCTAAATTTTTATTCACTCAATTTATTCATACATTGTTTAAGTTCATTACCAAAGGAGGCTTTTTTGTAAACTTGCTTATTGCTTTGCTATTGGTTGGTTTAATAGTGTTTCTATTTTTTAATTCACTTGATTGGATTACGCATCATAACGATGAGGTTACGGTGCCTTCTGTTACCGGGAAAAATATAGCCGATGCCACACAGGTTTTACAATCGAAAGGGTTTGATGTTGAAGTGGTAGATTCAGTGTACATTGATACGGCAGCCAAAGCTTCTGTCATCAGGCAATCGCCCGATGCAGCAGCGCTTGTGAAAAAGAACCGTACTATATATCTTACCATAAACCGGACGCTGGCGCCAATGGTTGATATGCCTGATTTACGCGGCTTTTCATTTCAAAGCGCGCAGATGTATTTGCAAAGCTTAAGCCTGCGTTTGGGTGATACTACATATCGTCCTGATATTGCACGTAACTCGGTTTTGGAACAACAATTAGATGGTAAAGCTATAGCTCCCGGAACTAAAGTAAGTATGGGCAGCAACATCAATTTGATATTGGGCGATGGTGTTGGTAATGTATTGATGAATGTGCCAAATGTGGTTGGTATGACGCTTGCCGATGCACGCAGTTACCTGCAGAGTTTAAATATTGGCTTGGGTGCCATTGTGCCTGATGCCGGTGTAACCAATCGTGATGATGCCTTTGTGTACAAGCAAAACCCAACCGAAAAAGTAACGGATGCAGATGGCAACACTAAGAAAAATAAAATTCATCCCGGCCAGGTGATAGATGTGTACTTAAGCGTTACGCAACCTGTAATTGATACTTCTGCTATACCACCTCCACCGCCTGATAACAATAATCAATAAAACAAAAAGCTTATGAATACAATCACCACCGACGAACTGAAAGCCCGCTTAGATAAAGGCGAGCACTTGAATTTGGTTGATGTTCGTGAAGACAGCGAACGCGTGGAATTTAACATTGGCGGTAAACATATACCACTGGGCAAATTGCAGCGCGTGGAACTGGAAGATTTAGACGATTTAAAAAAAGAAGACGAAATTATTTTTTATTGCAGAAGTGGCAACCGCAGCGGCATAGCAACACATATTTTGGAAATGCTGGGTTATACCAATGTGAAAAATTTGGTAGGCGGAATGTTAGACTGGAATGGCAAAAATTTTGGCAAGCCGCAATAACTTTTTCGTGCAAAACCAAACCTTATGAATAGTAAGCTATCTGAACAAATATTTTGATGGAAAGCAAGACAGGCATTCCGCAAGTGTTGGTACAATTGCTAAAGAAGCTAAGTGAATAAAGGTTTGTTTTTGTCTCTTTTTTATAAAGTGCAATAGATAAAGTAATCTGTGTTTACAGGGGTCTCCCCTAATATCCGTATCATGTTTACAATTTGCCCACGATGATAAGTGCCGTGGTTGGTGATATGAATAGCAACATCTGCCACTTTCATTGTAAAAGACGCTCCTCTCTTTGTAGTGAAATGAATATCGGCATTCTCATTTTTTAGGCTTTCTGCCATTAATAGTCTCGATTCTTCCTGTATTGGCAGCCAAAGTTGCGCAATTGATTTTGCGGTACTTGTATTCCAATCGGTTGGTGGTAATAAATAGGGAAGCCCTTTCCATCGGTTGAACCAAATCCAATCCGACTCGAGCAAATGAAGCAAGGTAAGATGAATAGAAGGAAAGCTGCCGCCGATTTCTTTTGTAAATGCTTCCTGTGAGAAGATTTGAATCTGTTCCAGAATTCTTCGGTTTGCCCAAATGTTATATTCAATGAGTTTTATAGAATCAATCATACAATTACAGATACTTCTCTTTGATTACTTTTAAATGATGCCGTGCATGACCAATAATTAAAAACAATTCGGCTCTCGCGCTTACTGGATGATTGTCAACCAACGTAGTTCTGTCCCAAGCTGCATCGCCAAAGCTGTTAAATAAAAAATAGCTGCTCATTCTTACTGCTTCAAACTCGTTTAAAATATCTTCCATATTTCTGCCTTCTGCATTGCTGAAAGGCACATAATCGTTCTGCTCAAAACCGGCTAATGGCGTTGCATCATTTCGGGCAATGCGAAGCGCACGATAACCGAAAATGCGCTCGGCATCTATCATGTGTACCAGCATTTCTTTCAATGTCCATTTATCTTCAGCGTATCGGTAGTTCCATTTTTCTTTTGGCAGGGAAAGAAGAAAAGTCTTCATTGTGTTCCATTCGGTTTGTAAATCTTCAACCGAAATAGCATCTTCAACCAAACTAATATAAGTATCAAAATACGGCTTGTACTGCCCTTGTTGTGGTTTGAAATGGTTTGCATAGAACGTTTGTGTTTAATTTTAAAATAACTGATTATCTGTTTATAATAGCCTGTTTGTTTTTGTGAGAATTTTATTGTCGTCACTGCGAAGCATGAAGCAGTTTGTGCTTTATCATTTATACTGTTTACTTCTTATCATCGCTTCTCACCATCCATAGATTGCTTCGTGCCTCGCAGTGACGATTACATTTTTATCAATGATTTAGAAATACGGCTAATCATATTAAAATATCATCAAAAACAAAAACAAGGTAAGATGGAATGGCAATAAAACAAAAAAGCAGGAAGCTGTTACGCTTCCTGCTTTTTTTATAAAGTGAGGCAAAAACAAAGATTATTTATTCCTCTTCGTCAAAGCTCATCGCTTCTTTAGTAGTTGCCAGCAATTCATATTCTTCTTTGCTGCCTACAATCAGGTTATCAAATTCGCGTAAGCCAGTACCAGCAGGTATTGCATGGCCTGTAATTACGTTTTCTTTTAAGCCTAACATGTCATCAGTTTTGCCCTGAATAGCAGCAGAACTTAACACCTTTGTAGTTTCCTGGAACGAAGCTGCACTTATCCAGCTTTGCACGCCCAGCGAAGCTTTCGTAATACCTAATAATACCGGTTGTGCTGTTGCAGGCTGTGCATCTCTTACTTCTACAAGCTTTTTATCAGCGCGGCGAAGAACAGAATTCTCTTCTCTTAATTCACGCACACTAACAATTTGGCCAGCTTTTAGTCTGCTGCTTTCACCTGGTTCTACCACTACTTTCTTATCAAAAATGCGGTCGTTTTCTTCATTAAAATCAAACCTGTCTTCCAGATCTTCTTCTAAGAATCTTGTATCACCCGCATCTACAATTTCCACTTTCTTCATCATCTGGCGAACGATCACTTCAATGTGCTTGTCGTTGATCTTTACACCTTGTAAGCGATATACTTCCTGAATTTCATTTACCACATATTCCTGAACAGCGAAAGGTCCTTTGATAGAAAGAATATCAGCCGGAGCAGTCTGACCATCAGACAATGCCGTACCCGCTTTTACAAAGTCGCCATCCTGCACCAAAATCTGTCTTGTTAACGGAACGAGGTATTTCTTTACAACGCCATCTCTTGCTTCTACAATGATCTCGCGGTTACCGCGTTTTACGTTACCAAAAGCTACTACACCATCTATTTCGCAAACAATGGCCGGATTGCTTGGATTACGTGCTTCGAACAATTCGGTTACACGTGGCAAACCACCCGTGATATCGCCTGATTTGCGAAGCGTGCGCGGGATTTTTACAATTACCTGTCCTGCTTTTACTTTTTCGCCTTCTTCAATGATAAGACGGCTGCCTACAGGTAAATTGTAATTGCGGATTTCAGCGCCTTCTACTACAAGGCCCGGAATTTTTGTTTTATCTTTTGACTCGATAATTACTTTATCGCGGTGACCGGTTTGCTCGTCTGCTTCTTCGCGGAATGTGAAACCTTCCTGAATATGTTCAAACTTAATTTCACCCGCCATTTCGGAAACAACAACATTGTTGAACGGATCCCAGGTACAAATCACTTCACCTTTCTTCACCTGCTGTCCGTCTTTTACATTCAGCGTAGCACCGTAAGGAATATTGTTTGTAACCAGCAGACGATCATTCTTCACGTCCATGATTCTTACTTCACCGGTACGACCAATAACGATCTGTACTTTATCTCCTTCATTGTTTAAGGCTTCTACAGTACGAAGACCATCAAACTGGATGGTACCATCAAATTTGGCTGGCAATGTAGATTCAACGGAAGAAGAACCAGCGATACCACCTACGTGGAAGGTACGAAGTGTCAACTGTGTACCAGGCTCACCAATGGATTGTGCAGCGATGATACCAACGGCATCACCACGTTGTGCGGTATAACCTGTTGCGAGGTTTTTACCATAACATTTCACGCACACACCACGCTTGCTTTCGCAGGTCAATACAGAACGGATTTCAACCGTTTCTATACCAATTTCTTCAATCGCATGAGCAATGTCAACTGTTATTTCTTCACCGGCACTCACTACTATCTCATCGGTAATCGGGTTGAATACATCGTGCAGAGAAGTTCTGCCGATGATTCTGTCAGCCAATGGCTCAATAATATCTTCGTTATCTTTTAATGCTGTTGTTGCGATACCACGAAGCGTTCCACAATCTTCTTCATTAATTACTACATCCTGAGCAACGTCCACCAGACGACGGGTTAAGTAACCGGCATCTGCTGTTTTCAAGGCAGTATCTGCAAGACCTTTACGGGCACCATGTGTAGAAATGAAGTAATCCAATACGTTCAATCCGCCTTTGAAGTTGGATAGAATTGGGTTTTCAATAATTTCAGAACCAGTGGAACCACTCTTACGTGGTTTTGCCATTAAGCCTCTGATACCAGCCAACTGTTTTACCTGCTGCTTGCTACCACGGGCGCCAGAATCAAGCATCATGTAAACAGAGTTGAACCCTTGTTTATCAGTTGCCATTTCGCGGATTAAGGTTTCTGTCAGACGTGTATCTACACGGCTCCAGATATCAATTACCTGGTTGTAACGCTCGTTGTTGGTAATTAAACCCATGTTATAGCTTTCCCACACTTCATCCACTTCAACCTTAGCTTGATCCAATAACTGGGTACTGATTTCAGGGATGATTAAATCATTTACATTAAATGACAAACCACCACGGAACGCCATACGGAAACCAAGCTGCTTAATATCATCAAGGAATTTTGCAGTCTTAGGAACATCAGTAATTTTAATGATGTCGCCGATAATTTCACGAAGGCTTTTTTTAGTTAACAACGCGTTTATATATCCTACCTCAACCGGTACAAACTGGTTGAACAATACGCGGCCAACTGTGGTTTCAATTATTTTCTTTTTCAGTTCACCACCTTCGCGCACGTTTGTTTTTACCTTAATATGTGCATGTAAGTCAACCTGATTTTCATTGTATGCAATCAGCACTTCTTCCTGGCTGTAAAAAGCTTTGCCCTCACCTTTTACCACTTCACCATTCAGGGTTTTTTTGCCTTTGGTAATGTAGTATAAACCCAACACCATGTCCTGCGACGGTAACGTAATTGGCGTACCGTTCTGCGGGTTCAAAATGTTGTGAGAAGAAAGCATCAGTAATTGCGCTTCCAGAATAGCAGCACTGCTCAACGGCACGTGAACCGCCATCTGGTCGCCATCAAAGTCGGCGTTGAAAGCGGCATGTTACCAAAGGATGCAATTGTATGGCTTTACCTTCCACCAAACGTGGCTGGAACGCTTGTATTGACAAGCGATGCAGCGTTGGCGCACGGTTCAGCATTACCGGATGACCTTTCAATATATTTTCGAGAATGTCCCAAACGATGGCTTCTTTTTTATCCACCAGCTTCTTAGCTGATTTTACAGTTTTTACAATACCTCTTTCAATCAGTTTACGGATGATAAACGGCTTAAATAATTCTGCCGCCATATCTTTCGGTAAACCGCATTCGTGCATTTTTAATTCAGGGCCTACTACGATAACGGAACGACCAGAATAGTCAACACGTTTACCCAGCAGGTTTTGACGGAAACGACCTTGTTTGCCTTTTAAAACATCTGACAAGGATTTCAGCGCGCGTCCGCCTTCTGCTTTTACCGCATTAGACTTACGGCTGTTATCAAATAAGCTATCAACTGCTTCCTGAAGCATACGTTTTTCGTTACGCAGAATGACTTCCGGCGCTTTGATTTCCAACAAACGTTTCAAACGATTGTTACGGATAATTACGCGGCGATACAAGTCGTTCAAATCAGACGAAGCAAAACGGCCACCGTCCAAAGGAACAAGCGGACGAAGTTCCGGCGGAATTACCGGGATGTATTGCATCACCATCCATTGTGGCTGGTTTGTAATGCGGGTTGCCGCATCGCGGAACGATTCCACAACACTCAGGCGCTTCAAGGCATCTGCCTTGCGCTGCTGCGAAGTTTCGTGCGCGGCGGTATTGCGAAGCGTAAAGCTTAATTCATCCAAATCAATACGCGACAGTAAATCATGCACGGCTTCAGCACCCATTTTTGCAATGAACTTTTGCGGGTCTTCGTCGGGAAGAAACTGATTGTCTTTGGGCAGATTGTCAATAATTTCAAGATATTCTTCTTCGGTTAAAAGATCGCCGGGTTGCAAACCTTTGTCTTCACGAATGCCGGATTGTATCACCGCGTATCTTTCATAATACACGATGCTTTCCAGCTTTTTCGAGCTCATGCCCAGCAAGTAACCAATCTTGTTCGGCAAGCTTTTAAAATACCAGATGTGAACCACAGGAACCACCAGTTTAATGTGGCCCATGCGTTCGCGGCGCACTTTTTTTTCGGTTACTTCTACGCCGCAACGGTCGCAAACAATACCCTTGTAACGAATGCGCTTGTATTTACCGCAGGCACATTCATAATCTTTAACCGGACCAAAAATGCGCTCGCAAAACAAACCATCGCGTTCAGGTTTGTAAGTGCGGTAATTAATGGTTTCGGGTTTTAATACTTCACCAAAGCTGCGTTCTAAAATGCTGTCGGGGCTTGCTAAACCGATTGTAATTTTAGAGAAGGTAGCTCTGGGACGATTGTCTTTTTTAATTGCCATATTACAGTTACAATTTTATGAGTAGCAAATGTTTTAAGAAGTACGCTTTTGTTTTTGCACCTTTTTATAAATCACCTGTTCAGCCAAATCTGTAGATAACTTTCTTATCGTATATGAAAAGGATCAAATGCCTTTTCATGCTATTGACAAAAAGCTATACAAGATTTTAGCTGAGAAAATGGAATGAAAATAATGGAAGGATGCTTTGTGGCAGGTCGCGAGCTTCGAAAATACATAAGTTGGCAAAAGTAATAAGAATCAATAATAAAAAAAATTGAAATCGTAAAACATTTCTTTAAATTTTATGGTTATAAATTTTAATCGGTGATTTGTTTTGATTTTTTGGTTTAAGCTTGCATATTTGTGGCACAGGAATCTTGGTATCTCACATATACAATTGTTATTGTAAAAGTCAATTGCAGCAGAGTACACAAATTATTATATATTTTAAAAGTGCTTAAGAGGTAGGTCTTACTTTTTAGTGAATGGCTATATTTCATGCGTTAAGGCAGGAATTGTTTTGCTATTAGAATGGATATAGAATTGATAAATTTTTTTCTTAAATTTTAATCTAAACAGGTTTCCAATTTCTACTAAGAATGAATCAAAAAAAAATCCTGGTTCTCGACGACGACCTTGATATTTTAATGGTAATGCAGCTCTTATTCAAGGTAAAGGGCTTTAACGTAATGACCTTGTCGCGATGGGAAGAAGTGTATGAGAAAGCAGAAAGCTTTCAACCCGATCTTATTTTATTGGATGTACTTCTTTCCGGCAATGACGGGCGAGACATTTGCAAAGTGTTGAAGAAAAAAAACACCACGCGCAATGTTCCTGTTGTTCTATTCTCAGCTAACCCAAGCATCGCAAGAAATTTTGCCGACTATCTTGCCGACGATTTTATTCACAAACCGTTTGAAGTAAACGATTTATTAAAAACAATCGAGCGCCATCTTTTGAAGAATGCAACGCCTTAAAGGTGCTTTCTTTTTTAGCCGGTTACTGGCTTTTTCGTTTATAAAATATGGGTAAAAACAAAAACCGGACTGTACAGTCCGGCTTTTGTTTTTACCCATATTTTTAATTACACTTTTGCAGCTTCTTCTTTCGTACGGAAATTAAATTTTATTTTTTGATTGTCCTTATCTAAATCGGCTATCAAAATATCGCCATTCTTAATGTTCAGGTTTAAAATTTCTTCCGCTAACGGATCTTCCAGGTATTTCTGAATCGCTCTGTGTAATGGACGTGCGCCAAACTGTATATCGTAACCTTTATCGGCTATAAAGCTTTTGGCTTCCTCTGTTAATTCAAGGCTATAACCCAATGAATTGAGACGTTTCAGCACATTCTTCATCAGAATATCAATGATAGAAAAAATGTTTTCTTTGCTGAGTGCATTAAAAATAACTACATCATCAATACGGTTCAAAAATTCTGGTGAGAAGGTTCGTTTCAAAGCCTTTTCAATAACGGCTTTGTTGTTTTCGTCCTGATTTTGCATACGGCTTGCCGTGGCAAAACCAACACCATCGCCAAACTCCTTCAACTGGCGAACGCCAATGTTGGAAGTCATGATAATTAATGTGTTTTTGAAATCAATTTTTCTTCCCAGACCATCCGTTAAAATACCGTCATCCAATACTTGCAACAAGATGTTATAAATATCGGGATGCGCTTTTTCAATTTCATCCAATAAAATTACACTGTAAGGCTTGCGACGCACTTTTTCAGTCAATTGGCCGCCTTCTTCGTAGCCCACATAACCGGGAGGCGCACCCACCAAACGAGACACGGTAAATTTTTCCATGTATTCACTCATGTCAATGCGAATGAGTGAATCTTCACTATCGAACATATAACGTGCTAATGCACGCGCCAATTCTGTTTTACCAACTCCTGTTGGGCCTAAAAAAATGAATGTACCAATGGGCTTTTTAGGATCTTTCAAACCAACGCGATTGCGCTGAATGGCTTTCACCACTTTTGAAATCGCTTCTGTTTGTCCAACAACCATCTCCGCCATATCATCGCTCATTTTGCGAAGCTTTTCTGTTTCTGCCTGCACCATGCGTTTAACAGGAATGCCGGTCATCATGCTCACCACTTCGGCAATGGCTTCTTCATCTATAGGATAACGTTTGTGCTTGCTTTCTTCTTCCCAAATATTCTTTGCTTTTTCCAGTTCTTCACCCAAACGTTTTTCGTTGTCGCGTAAAGCGGCGGCTTCTTCAAAACGCTGGCTTTTTACTACTTTGTTTTTCTCCACTTTTATTTCCTCAATCTTTTTTTCAAGATCGAGAATGTTTTGCGGAACGTTGATGTTTTTCAAGTGAACACGAGCGCCCACTTCATCCAGCACATCAATGGCTTTGTCGGGAAGCAAGCGATCTGTCATGTAGCGGTCGCTTAATTTCACGCAGGCATCAATGGCTTCATTATCATAAATAACGTTGTGATAATCTTCGTACTTCGATTTGATGTTGTTCAAAATCATAATCGTTTCATCCACACTTGGCGGATCAACCATTACTTTTTGAAAACGCCTGTCTAATGCGCCATCTTTTTCGATGTACTGGCGATATTCGTCCAACGTCGATGCGCCAATACACTGCAACTCACCTCTTGCCAAAGCTGGTTTAAAAATGTTGCTGGCATCGAGAGAACCACTCGCGCCGCCTGCACCTACGATGGTATGAATTTCATCAATAAAAAGAATCACATCGCGGTTCTTTTCCAGTTCATTCATAATCGCTTTCATGCGCTCTTCAAACTGACCGCGATATTTGGTTCCGGCAACAAGGGCTGCCAAATCCAAACTAATCACGCGCTTGTCGAACAATACACGGCTTACTTTGCGTTGTACAATGCGAAGCGCTAAACCTTCCACAATGGCAGTTTTACCAACACCTGGTTCACCAATCAAAATGGGATTGTTTTTCTTACGGCGGGACAAGATTTGCGACACACGCTCAATTTCTTCTTCTCTTCCCACAATCGGGTCGAGCGAACCGCTTTCGGCTAACTTAGTAATGTCTCTGCCGAAATTGTCTAACACCGGCGTTTTACTTTTGGCATTGCTGGCGGCTTTGCTACTGCGTTGCTGACCTGAAAAGCCTTTCTTTTCATCTTCAAAATCGTCATCATCATTTTCGGTGTATTCGCTGCGCGGATCGTTGCTGCGCACTACACCAATTTCGTTGCGAAACGTGTCATAATCCACATCAAACTGACCTAAAATTTGTGTAGCTATGTTTTCGCGATTTTTCAAAATGGAAAGCATGAGGTGCTCTGTTTCAACGAGCGGACTTTTCAATGCTTTCGCTTCTAAAACTGTTACACGAATTACTTTTTCGGCTTGTTTGGTAAGCGGCAAACTGTTGATGTTTGCTATATTCTTACCCGTTTTGTCTTTCACGGCAAGTTCTACTTCCTTGCGCAATTCATATAAGTCAACATTCAATTGTTTTAAAACTTTTATAGCTGTGTTTTCACCTTCCCTAATCAGTCCTAACAACAAATGTTCTGTGCCAATAAAATCATTTCCCAGCCTCAATGCTTCCTCACGGCTGAACGAAATAATCTCCTTAACCTGAGCTGAAAAATTATTATCCATGATTTATAAATTAGAGATACAATTATAACGAATATTTTTATACGCTGTTACTTTGCAGAATTTAAAAGCAGTTAAAATATCCTTTAAGACACTATGAGTTTCAAAATTGATACCAAGGAAAAATTTACAGTCATTACGCCCCAAACCGAATATTTCGATGCCAATATAGCAGAAGCTTTATGGGAAGCCGCCACAATGGGCATTGATAAGGAACGCGGTAATGTAATTGTAAACCTACAACAAGTTTCGCATTCTGATGCATCAGCATTGAACGATCTGGCTTCTCTTCAACAGCATTTTCATGCAGCTAACAAATCGTTTGTGGTTTGCAATATTCAGCCCTCAATTACGGAAATTATCAGAGGTGAAGATTTAGAAGAAACGCTAAATATTACACCCACTGAAAGTGAAGCCTGGGATGTAGTACAAATGGAAGAAATTGAACGGGAATTGATGAAGAGTTTTAACGGGGAGGATGGGTAAGATTATATGATCTTTACAAAATATAATGTTCAATAAATTTATTCAACTTTTCGAAAATTCTCAATCTGTTACTCAATCAATTTTTCCCCCTATTGGTGTTCTTCACCAATACGATTTGCATAGAGTTTTGCTGGTAAAAAATACCAGCAAAGGCGAGAAAATATTTTTCACAATAAATCTAATAAGTAAGGCTGCAATCACAGCCTTACTCTTTCTTTCTATAGCTCTCCTAATTCCGAAATAAAGTAATGACTAGTGTAACGGTTTTGTTAGTTTGCACTTAGTGTTTCTACTGCAATGTCCTATAGCTACGCACCCGATGCTATTTAATGATGGAGATATTGCGGAAAAGGAAAAAAGCTTTGTGCAATTAACGCGTTGTAGAAAATAGCTGCAAACTATACCAGAAGGCGCGTAATGAATGCTACATGCAGGGTGCATCCGCTTTACTGTTATAACAAACAACAGCAAGTAGGAGGATCTCATGCCTCTGTACAAAAGCCTTGCTATGAAGACACCACTGCAACGTAAGACATAAAGAAAGCAACAGACACTGAAATAATAAACTCATTTATATAATATCTTATACCAGTAGATAAAACAGGTAACTTTGGTATTGTATTCAGGTATCCTTTCACAATTTATAACAAATAAAAATCCCCAACATGGAAAAGACTTTCACATGTATTTTAGCTATGTGCTTATGCGGCACGAGTGCTATGGCTCAAAATGGTTCTCCTTACTGGAGCACCAGCGGCAATAACAATGCAGTTGGCACCAGTAAGCTGGGCACCACCAACACAATCAGCCTTCATTTTTTTACCAACAACATTCAGCGCATGTACATTGATTCTGCAAACGGAAGAGTAGGTATTGGTGTTATGTCGCCGCAAGACCGCCTGCATGTGAATAGTGCCAGCGGTGAAAATGCGTTTCGGGCGCAGGTAGGCGGCGTTACCAAACTGCTGGTTTCTTCCAACGGCGGCACCGCTCTCGGTTCTAATGTAACGCCACCCTCCAGTGGGTTGTATGTATTTGGCAATACCGGTTTGGGCAATACAAGTCCAACCTATAAGCTGCAGGTAAAGGGTGATATAGCCATTGACTCGGGTGTGTATCGTCTCGGAGGTGATCCGGTGTTGAAATACAATGTTCCCAATCAAAGCATATCGCTTGGCAACAGTGGCGGCACGGGCACAAGGCTAAACACGGCTGTGGGTTATCAGGCTCTGAACAACAATACGGTAGGACAGGCGAATGTGGCACTGGGTCATAAAGCATTGTATTCTGATAACTCGGGTTATTCCAATATAGCGGTGGGTAGCCATGCCTTGTATAGCAATGCAACCGGTAACCAGTTGATCGCCATTGGCGATTCGGCTTTGTATTTCAATACAAGCGGCTTAAACCTTACTGCAATAGGTTCTAAAGTGCTGTTTTCTAACACCAGTGGTTATTACAATGTAGGTATAGGTTACCAAGCATCGTACTCCAATACAACCGGCTCATTCAATGTCGCTATAGGTGATTATGCCGCTTATTACAATACAACCAGTACACAAAATACGGCTGTCGGCTATAACTCCATGTATACTAATACAGGTAGTGGCAGCAACACGGCATTAGGTGCTTATTCAGGCTATTATGCCAGCACTAACAGTACATTTATTGGCTGGGATACTTATGGTTCATCAGCCGGTGTTACCAACAGTACAGCCTTAGGCTATCATGCACCTACTACTGCCGATAACCAGGTGCGTGTGGGCGATGCTAATGTTACTTCAATTGGCGGGCAGGTTGGCTGGTCAAGCTTTTCTGATGGACGCTTTAAGAAAAACATTAAAGAAAATATACCAGGCCTGACATTTATTAATCAACTTAGGCCAATTTCTTATAACGTTGATGCAGAGGGTTATGATAATGCCTTAAGCGCTCTTACCAAAAGGCCTGATAAGCAAAACGGAAACCAACAGAGAAGCACAACAGAAAGTGCAGCGCTTACAGCCAAAAGCAAAATTGTTTACACCGGTTTTATTGCTCAGGAAGTAGAAGCTACAGCAAAAAAAATAAGTTATGATTTCAGCGGGGTAGACGCGCCAAAAAACAGTAACGATTTTTACGGATTGCGGTATGCTGATTTTGTGCCTCCACTTGTAAAAGCAGTGCAGGAGTTAAGTAAACAAATTGATTCATTACAGAACCAAATTAACCAGTTAAAATCTTCCACGCTTAATAGCAGTTCAACCGGTTATTCTCCCACCATTGCCACTAAATCAATTACCCTTTCATCAGCAGCTATATTGCAGAATGTGCCTAATCCTTTCACCAACAACACTACCATACAGTACAGCCTGCCTTCCGGATATAGTAATGCGATGATAGTAATAATGGACAAATCAGGCAAAACATTAAAAACAGTTTCTTTAAATGGCAGTAATTCGGGCAATATTAACGTTGAAACTTCTACCCTTTCGGCAGGAGCTTATCAATACTCGTTAATTGTTGATGGCAGGTTGGCGGGTACCAAACAAATGCTCTTGTCAAGATAAGTATCCCTTTATTTACTTTCGGTAGGCGCCCGCATAATAAGTGCTGGAAAGAAAAGTTAAAGGCTTCATTGCTCTTACCAAGCCAATTTTGCAACTTCGTTTGTTTTTATTGAGATTTTCAACTTCATTGTTACATTGCACTATGCTTACAAAAGGCATCAATTTTACTATAGATGTAGAGATGGGAAAAACTGAGCTAATAAGCAATTCCTTTTCAATTAATAGCTTTACTACTCAAACCTTATTGTATGAAGTACAGAAAGTATCTTCTCTGTTTTCTATTTGCTATTCTTTCATTTCATAAAATGAAGGCACAGGAAGTTCCGGTGATAAAAGAACCACATCATAAACCTGTTTTGGTAAATGAGTATGTACGTTTGCTGGATGTGCATCTTAACCCTGGTGATACGACCTTGTATCATGTACACCAAACACCCTCAGTTATAGTACCCATTTCAAAAACAACGACTGGGATTCAAAAGTGGGGTGAAGCGCCAGGAATACCTTCAACGTCATTGCCCGGCAATGTTGGTTTCGTGCATTTTGAAACCAACCCTGTAACACACAGAGTTTTTAATGCAGATAACAATGTATATCATGTAATGGATATTGAATTGGTAAAGAAAGAACCATCACCCGATTCCTGTGCTGCATGGCAGCAAGGCGGTGTTGAAACAGCAATTAATGAGAAGCTGGTTCGTGTTTATAAATTTGATGTTTCAAACACTTCATTGTTGCATGTTTCCGCAAGCTCTTGTGCCTATTTACTCATTTGTATTTCCGGTGAACTGAATGGGGGAAGTAAAAATATCAGAACAGGAGAATACGTTTTCTTTAATCCTAATACGCCACTCAACATCAGCAATCACCAAACAGAAAAGGCAAGCTGTGTTTTGCTCCAGTTGAAATAAGGTTTTATGGATAGATATGTCTATAAGTTGTCAAACAAATTCAATATTATTTCGATCCTTCTTTTATTTTCATATAATCCCACATTTCCCAATCATTCCCAACACATTCTCTCTTCTTTACCAACTCACCGTAACTTATCGCAACAAATCAAGCAGCTACGCACTACGGTAAGTAGGGACGTTGATGCGGGAGCCGTGAAAAACAAAAAATTTTCAAACCCATATATAGCTTTTCTTCCTTATCATTACAGACGCTATACCAATTCAAACATAAAACCAACTACCATGCATATCAACAGGAAAAAGATTGTGGCCCACATTTTCTTTTCGCTTGTTTCCTGCGGCTGCTTATCTGCACAAACCTTACCCGATTTAACAACCAAAAAATAGATAGCCTGTTTATGCAATGGAACAATCCAAACAGTCCGGGTTGCACTATTGGCATTGTGCGGAACGATTCACTCTTGTATGCGAAGGATATGGGATGAGTAACATGGAATATAGCATACCCAATACACCGGAAACCATTTTTCACATGGCATCCATATCCAAGCAATTTACCGCTTACTCTATTGTATTATAGGCACGACAAGGCGGCCTAAACCTTGATGATGACGTTCGCAAATACCTTACATGGTTTCCCGATTCAAAAGAAAAAATAACCATCCGCCAGTTATTGCACCATACGAGTGGCGTAAGAGATCAATGGCAACTGCTTGCTATAGCAGGTACAAGGTTAGATGATGTTATCACGCAGGATCATATCATTAAAATATTAAGCAAACAGCAAGCCCTCAACTTTACACCCGGCAATCAGTATAGTTATTCAAACAGTGGTTTTACCATGCTGGCTGAAATTGTAAAATCAGTTACAGGGCAAACATTAAGACAGTTAACCGATTCTGCTATTTTGAAACCTTTGGGAATGAACAATACCCATGTTCATGACGATAATGAAGAGATTGTAAAGAACCGTTCTTACTCTTACAACAGGATAGATAGCAATCATTTCAGCAACAGCATTCTCAGTTATTCTGTTGCCGGTGCTACCAGCCTTTTTACCAACATCAATGGTATGAGTAAATGGGTAAGCAACTTTTACAATACCAGAGTAGGCGATAAAAAAGACATTGAACAGCTAACCGAGCGGGGAAAGCTAAACAATGGAAAGGAAATCAATTATGCGCTGGGTATATTGGTGGAGAAATATAAAGGCTGGCGAACCTTTTCGCATGGTGGGGCAGATGCCGGTGACAGAACGTTTGTAACCGTATTTCCCGACTTAAAAATGGGTTTCATCGTGTTTAATAATGTAGGAGATTTCAATACCGGCGGCAAAGCTTACGAAATAGCTAATTTGTTTGTAAAAGATACGGCAAAAACAAAAGCAGCAGCCAGTAGTATGAATAAAGATAGCAGCAAAGCCATTTTGAACGTCACGCAAAGCATTGCGAAATACATGGGCGATTATATTTCGGAAGACGGTGCTCAATTTACCTACGGCCTTAAAAACAAAGAAGTGTACTGGATGCCTTACGGGCAAACCTATCTCTTAACAAAAGCAAAGATAGATACGTTTGCAATGTTTGTTGACCCAACCGTAAAATTTGTATTTAAACAAACAGCTGCAAAGACTATGACTGTGGAAGAATACTGGCCCGATGATCAAAGACGTCTTGCCAAATATACAGCTGACACAACACAATCTACAGCACAGTTGCAAGCCTATACCGGCACTTATTATTGTCCTGAACTCGATTGTAAATACGGCATTATTGTAAAAGACAATCATCTTTTTTATACAAACGATAAATACAACGATGCAAGAATTAACCTGGCAGGCATTAACCATCTTACTACTAATGATTACTGGTGGTTAAGACCATGTAGTGATACTCAGAGACAATACGGCCAGGATAACAGGTTTCGAAGTGAACTCAGGTATGGTGATGCACCTGCGGTTTAATAAGATTGAGTAAGAAGGAATAGAGCTTTCTGTAATGGCTGAATGGATATAGTTTCCTTTATAAAATTTCACATCCAATCTAATTAAAGTTAATGATCTGATGAAGAGGGTAATGTAAGAGATTACTCCTTGTCTTGCCATAGCCTATTAAATAGAATGAAGAGCTGCACACTGCGCTTAGTAATCAATACGCGCAGTGTGCAGCTCTTCACTATCTGTAACAAAATACGATAAGTGGGGATAGTAGAATAGCAAACGATTGCTTATTTATATTAGCATTATTGCGTGACAATGGAAGAACGCATCTTGTCTAATTCCTGCAATCTGTTTTGTTTACTCTGCAGTTCAGCAGATAACTTATCTACTTCGTTATTAGAATCCTTTAGCTTACTGTTTTCATGGCGGGCATCTTTTGCATCTTTCATAGAACGCTTTGCAGCCCGTTTCGTTTGCCTTGCATCGTTTACGCTTTCATCTGTGGTCTTATTTGCATTATCACTTGTCTTGATAACAGCAGCCTGCGCAGTAGCA
The DNA here is from genome assembly GCA_963847085.1 of uncultured Chitinophagaceae bacterium. Lineage (GTDB taxonomy): Bacteria > Bacteroidota > Bacteroidia > Chitinophagales > Chitinophagaceae > Ilyomonas. Next base: position 926,765 of record CAWJYO010000009.1, read on the forward strand.
TTGGCATCAGCAGAGTTTTTAGAATTCTCTGCCTGCTTACTTTTAGCCTTATCCAGCTTAACGTTCAGGTCAGCCACGTCTCTATTTACTTTGGCATATTCAGTATTAAGGGCTGCAGTGTCTGCAACAGTTTTATACGTTTGTGCAAAAGAGGGCAATGCTGCCAGCAGGACAACTGCAACGGCAGAAACCATAATCATTGTTTTCATGTAACTATTGTTTTAAATATAAGTATTGATACGCGGCAGTTATTTAGTACAAGACTATTTAATGTTGAGTATGTTATAGTAATGATTACAATAAGCAAGCCATGGTGTCAGTTTGTACAATGACTACTGTTAAACTAACAATCACCAGCCGTACTGAAAAATAGCAAAAAGACATTTTTTGCCCTGTCAGCCAGGAATACCAACACTAACCAACAACATTCAATTATTTTTGCCCTTCTCAAATCAGCCTATGAAAAGATATGCCTACCGTATTTACATATTAATCCTCTCCCTATTATCAGTTCATGTTTCCTTTTCACAAGTTCAATGCTGGCTCACCACGCACGACGGCACCGCCGAATTTATGGAGCAGAAAGACATCCCGTTTAGCAAAGAGAATAACGACGGACAAATCATCAGGCTCGATAAAAGCAAAACCTATCAAACAATGGATGGCTTCGGCTATACACTTACCGGCGGTAGTGCCACGCTGCTGCATAAGATGAGCCCCGAAAGGAGGCATAAAATCCTTACTAACCTGTTCTCTGCATCCGGCAATAACATCGGTATCAGCTATCTGCGCCTTAGCATTGGCGCATCCGATATGAATGCCTTTGTGTACTCTTACGACGATATGCCGAAAGGAGAAACCGACGTGCCACTTACGCATTTCAGTCTTGCCCACGACGATACCGATGTAATACCTGTACTAAAGGAGATATTACAAATCGCTCCCGCAATCAAAATCCTCGGCTCGCCCTGGTCGGCGCCAGTTTGGATGAAAGACAATGGCGACACACGTGGCGGTAGTTTACAAGAAAGAATACGAAGATGCCTATGCGCAGTATTTTGTAAAATACATTAGCGAAATGAAGAAGCGCGGCATTACCATAGATGCCATCACGATACAGAACGAACCTTTGCATCCGGGTAACAATCCCAGCATGCTGATGCTGCCCGAACAGCAGCGCGATTTTATTAAAAACAGTCTCGGTCCGGCGTTTCGCAAAGGAGGCATTAAAACCAAAATCATCGTGTACGATCATAACCTCGATCGCATTGATTACCCGCTCACCATTCTGAAAGACCCGCAGGCAGCCCAGTATGTAGATGGCAGTGCCTTTCATTTGTATGGCGGCGTTATAGAAGATATGAGTAAGGTGCACGATTCCTTTCCGAATAAGAACCTATACTTCACCGAGCAATGGACCGATGGCAGAAAGAGAGCCATTGGCGACAACCTCACCTGGTACACAAAAAACCTCATCATTGGTGCGCCGCGCAACTGGGCCAAAACAGTGCTGCAGTGGAACCTTGCCAACAGCCCCGATTTCACGCCCTTCACCGACCGTGGCGGCTGTAACATTTGCCTTGGTGCCATTACCATTGATGGTGATAGTGTTACTAAGGAACCTGCTTATTATATCATTGCACACGCTTCCAAATTTGTGCGCCCTGGGTCTGTAAGAATCGCTTCCACCACGCCCGATAAGCTGTCGAATGTAGCCTATCAAACCCCATCCGGAAGAACGGTGCTGATTGTGTTAAACGAAGATGAAAAGGGGCAAACGTTTAGCGTTTCCTCGGGCAGTCATTCCTTTTCTGCCACCCTTGATGCGGGCAGTGTGGCTACTTATGTGTGGTAAGTTATCAGCCGTTGTTTTTCGATGTTTGGTTGAACGATCCTATCAATGCTTAAAACCATTTCATCACAGTATTACAAAAGCTTAATTGAAATACTCTGCACGCATGGGCTGTATATCATACTTGCTTGATCTTTTTTGTTCCTTTTTTACATCAAGAGGGAAAAGTAAAAGATGATATAGTGGTTTTCTGTTTGAAAAGAGTTAGCATAGAATGGTGATTATACTCAACATCACTTCAAACTATTATATTATTGCATCTACATCTATACCCAATCTCTTAATCTGCTGTTTAATCATCCCCAACATATCTTCCCTTGTCTTTCCTTTTTCGCGCAAATGTCGGATAGAATAAGCGCCTGCCGATTTTGATAACTTATGCGTTCCATCCCTTTCCATTAAAAGGGGATGATGATAAAAAACAACTTCTTTAAAAAACGGCTTGTCTAATTGCAAGGCGAGGTATTGCTGCGCCAATGTGGAATTCCAGAGATCTTCGCCTCGCACAATCGCATCTACGCCAAAATATTCATCATCTATTAATGATGTAAGTTGATAAGAAGGAAAGCCATTCTTCTTTCTTACTATAAAATTTTGCATGGATGAAGGCAATGTGGCAATCACTTTTGTTTTTGCCCCTTTTATAGTGAGTGGCTGTGCTGCCTCTGTAATTAAGCGCCAGCTTGCATTTGGGGCATCCAATGGTATATTATTTTTCAGGCAAAAACAAACCTGTCGCAGAAGCGGCTTGCAATCTTGAACAGTTGCACGCATACACTTTGTTTTCGTCCTTCAATTGCTCTAAAGCTCTTTCGTACAAGTGCATCCGGTGAAGCTGCGAAAACTTATGTTCGTATTCATCGTAATTCTGTGGTCCTTCATCCCATTGGATTCCTAAAAAATGCAAGATTTCAAAAACATCTTCTACATATCTTTTTTGCGTGCGCTCTCTGTCCAAATCGTCAATGCGTAACAAGAGCTTTGCAGCCGCTTCTTTTGCCAAAGCAGCCGTAATAACAAATGACAGCCCATTGCCCAAATGAAGATAACCACTGGGCGTTGGCGCGATGCGTGTTTTGCAAAAAGAAATGGCATTCATATAAGTTCATAATGTACAACAAAAAAGGCAGTAATCAACAGCAACGGATGGTAGGCAATACCCATCAATCTTTATAATGCTTATCGCAATTCCATCCTACCAACTATCTTATCTTTAATTTGCTTTTTATTTTCTGTTAGGGTTTATAAAATATATATTTAACCAAAACAAAGGTTGTATGGTTGAGTGAAACAACAAATATGGCTGGCTTCATCGTTTGTTTTTACGAGGAGATGAATGATGTTAGTTTTCATTTTTAATTATATTCTAATCTCTCAACGTTTGTTTTCTTTTCGTCTTTTTACTATCTTGACCTTTCAAAGTAAACAGCTTATGAAGTCGTTATCAGAAACATGGTTTGCGGATGGCTATATTGATTTTGAATTGAAGAAATACACGCTGCTGGCCTACCTGCAGGAAGTGAACAAATACTTTGACGAGCGCAAGCTATACCCGCAACTGGCAGATGTTATTTTTCATTACAACAACCTCCTTACTTTCCGCGAAAACAAAAAGTTTTTGCAGGAACAATTCCCTAAAAAGCTTACCGGCATTCAGATGCAGAAGCTTCAGGTTTTATATGAACAAATGATGGAAGATGATGACGTGATGGCGCAGTTGGAAGAGATCATTCATTATGCTACACGAGAGATGCGCACTACCATCAGCAATGGCACTGAGTTGTATGAGCAAATTGAATACGGCTTAACCATTTCGCCGGTTGGCATTATTCCGCTGGAGCAAAATGAAGGTTACTTCTTTTTAAGCCATTCTGCTTTGGCTACGAGAGTGTATCAATATCGCCTGAGCATTTATGAAAAGCACGATCAAAAGTTTCGTAGCATTCGTACCGAATTTGTTGATAGCTGGTATCGTAGCATTGCCAATACGTTTGAGAATATAAAAACAGAATTGGTGAGAAGCCGCGCACAGTTGCCCAACCCGGCAACGTATGCCATTGAAGTGAACATTAACCTTCCGGTAGAAGAAACTTTACTGCCGGTTGCCAAGCGCAGTTTGGTGAGGTATATCTCCAACAGCTCGCAGGTGTGAGTTCATAATGTGGCCCGTTTTGTTTGTGTGATTCTATAATGGCAAGTTTGTTTTTGCCTCATTTTCATCTTATGTTATTAACACAAAACCAACTCTTGAGCGTTGGCTAAGAACCTTTTATCAATCCAGTTCGAAAATTACAAAAAGTTTGTACATTACTCTTAGTCTGGTTTGAACTCTTGATTGTGTTAAAAGAATCTAAAAAAGAAAAAATTTTTCCATCGCCGTTAAACCTTCATTTTCCGCTGCTGTCGTAGGTACGTTGTGAATGTAAATTGATTTTTATTTTTAGTTATAAACCTTTTTGCAGCAGGGGTTAAGAACAGGCGCTTCGCATTTATTGCGGGGCGCTTTTGTTTTTGCATGATTTTCTATAAGAATGCGAAGGCGCAAACAGTTGTAACATGACTGTTTTTATTTTGTGTTGCTACGTGTTCTCAATATTTATCTAAATATTGATTTATTCAATCGTACTTCCGCTTTCGCGGCTTTGGGCCATTGCCTTCCAATTCTTGTAGCAAGGTTTCGGGTGTCGGATTGCTGGTAATGGTTACAGAAATAAGGTAAAAGAAAAAGAAGATGGCCAAAAAAGAAAGCAGTTCTTTCCATCGAATCCAATAACCCCAAACAGAGTACAGGCTTGCCTTTCCGGGCGATGCAGCTTCATAAATAATGGGTACTTTTTCTCCTTCATCCAAACGGCGAAACACATAACCTGCAGGAACAGAATAAGTTTGATGTTCGATAGTATAAATAGCGAAAGGAGCTTTGGCTTGCTGCGCAGAATCGTACTTATAATGGATAGAAGCACGATAAAATTCTCCATCAAAATAATCCGGCTCGCGGGTAAACAAAACATACAGCGGATAAATGACCAAAAACAATATCACTACGTTTCTTAACACATTAATATCCTTTCTTTTTTGCTGTTCGACAAGCAATGCAAATATCCGTAAAACCAAACATCTGAGGGCGGTTATGGCTCAATTCAGATTTCTAAAATCAACCGGCACTAATTTGCTCACGCCCGGCTCCTGCATCGTTACGCCATAAATCACATCTACTGTACTCATGGTGGTTTTATTATGCGTAACAATAATAAACTGCGAGTTGTCGCTAAACTGTTTAATCATGTTGGTAAACTTGCCCACGTTGGCATCATCCAGCGGCGCATCCACTTCATCCAGAATACAAAACGGGGCAGGCTTAATTAAATAAATAGCAAACAGAAGCGCGGTTGCTGTTAATGTTTTTTCGCCACCACTTAACTGCGTGATAGATGAAGGCCGTTTGCCTTTTGGTTTTGCCACAATATCAATGCTGGTTTCGGCTAAATTATCGGGGTTTTCCAATATCAAATCAGCCGTATCTTCTTCGGTAAACAAGTGCTTTAAACACGCGCTGAAAATTGTCGCGCACTTTATTGAACGTATCTAAAAACTGCTGGTTGGCGCTTGCTTCCACTTCATCAATGGTTTGCAACAAACTCTTTTTTGCCGTTACCAAATCGTTCTTTTGTTCAAGGATAAATTCATACCTTTTTTTCATTTCGGTAAACGCTTCAATCGCGGTTGGATTTATCTCGCCTATGTTCTCCAATCGCTTCTTCATTTTATCGCCCGATGCCTGCAAATCGGGCAATGAAATCGTTGTTGTTCTTGGCTGGTCAATAATATCATCCAAAACAATTTTAAACTCAACCTGCAAGCGTTCTTTCATACCGGCAAGCTGTAGTTTTAATTCATTCAGCTTGTCTTTGATTTCGTTGATTATTTGATCGGAAAGCTCACGACTTTTTATTTTTGAGCGAAGTGCATTTTCTTTTTCTGCCAGCGCATTGCGAATGCCATAATATTCTTTGTTCGAGGCATTTACCTTTTGTTCCGATGTGTTTTTTTCTTCCTGCAATTGTTGCAACAAAGTTTCCGTTTTCTGTATCGCCGTGCTACTTTCTTCTATCAACAACGAAGATTCAGATAACTGTTTGGTATTGCTCTCAATTTGCGACTGCAATTGCGTCAACTGATTTTGTTTGTAAGAAAGCTCCTGCTTGGCTGTTTGCAGCTTGCTTTGCTGCCGCATCATTTGCAGGTTCAGTTCGTTGTAATGAGCCGCTACACTCCGGTATTCTTCTTCGGCCCCTTTGCTGCTTTTTTCAGCCCCTTCCATCTCGGTTATCGTTTGCTGTAAACGTTCATTTAAATGGTGCAGGTTTTCTTTTGCCGCTTTTATTTCTTCCTGTTCGGTTTGCAAACGAACATCAATATCATTCAGTCGTTGCCCGCTTTGCTGCTGCGCTGTGTGCAGGGTTTCTATTTTGTTTTTGTTGATGAACAGCGCATTATTTATCTGGGCCATTTCATTTTGCGCAGTTCTGATTTCAGCATCTTTAAGTTGTTGCTGAAGCGAGATAATTTCGGTTTGCAAACCCTTCATCTCTTTTTGCGTGGCTTGCACTACAGCATCCTGCAACACAATGTCTTCGTGCAGTTTTTCTAAGTTCTTTGCACGACCGATTTTCTTTCCTTCAAACAAACCCACGCTGCCGCCCGATAACGTGTAAACACCTGATACAAACTTGCCGCTCTTGTGCAGCAACACTGTGCCATCATTGGTTACTGCATCTTCTTTATCGGTAATAAACACATTGCCCAACAAATATTCTGTAAGCTTCGTATAAGGTTCATCGGCTTCAATTACATCCAATGCGGCAACCGTATTTTCGGGTGTTGTCAACATCGTGTGGACGTGCATCATTCAATTGATTCAGAATAAAAAACTTTGCTTTTCCTTTTTTGTTTTGCTCTAAAAGATGCACCGCCTGCACCGCTTCTTCCGTCGTATTTACAATATAATAATTGAGATAAGGTTCCAGTAAATTTTCAATGGCTGCGCGATATTCTTCCGCCACATAAATAATATCGGAAAGGATGGGCGATTGATGCCTCCAGTTTTTGTTTTTGTGCAAAAACTTTACGCTTTCAGGATAACCTTCCATGCTGTCAACCAAACTCTTCAGCAAGTCGTGTTCGTTGCGTTTGGCATCAAGAATACGTGTGTCTTTCGACAGTTGATTTCTCAATTCTTCCAAACTTTTTTGCGCCTCAGCAATGGAGGTTTTTATTTGCTCATGTTTGTTTTGTAATTGTTGTAAAAGGTGCCGTTTCTCTTCCAGTACTTCCTGCTTTTCTTTCAACTCGTTTTGCAGATTGTTTAACTGCATGTCGCGACCGTGTTGCTCATCGGTAAGCTGTGTGTGGCTGCGTTGCAAATTCATTATTCCGGTATCGGCAACAGCTACTTTTTTTTCTGCAGCAAATTGTTCTTTTTGCAATTGCTGAAACCCAATCCGCAAAGCATCGGTGCTCTTTCTCCGCTCATCCCATGCGGTTCTCCTCTCATCGCTTTCTATTTTAGCAAGATGAACACGCTGCTGCAATTGATACAGTTCATCTTCTTCTTCCCCAACACGCTCGCCCGTCTTTTCTATTGATTCCTGCAAGGCTTCGGCTTGCTGATGTGCATTGGATAAAAACTCTTTGATGCCCGCTTCTTTTTCTAACTGGTAATGCAGTTTTTGTTTTGCCAGATTTCTTTCGGCCTCTTTAGCGCGAAGTTGTTGCAGCAGCACATTGTATTCCTGCTGCATCGTTTGCAAAAGGGCTTCTTTATCGGCAAAAGCGGCTTTGCTTTCCTCTAAATTTTCTTCTTCTAAAACAATGTCGTTATCTAACTGTTCACGCTTTGCTGCCTCTTCTTCCTGTCGCTCGTGCAACTCTTTATAAGTATCTCCAAAGCCGGTTAATGAAGCTTTGGCAAGTTCAATAGAAACTTCTTTGTATTCTTTTTTGATGTCAAAATATCTTTCTGCCTTCTTCGCCTGGCTTTCTAATGTTTTGAGTTGGTTGTTGATTTCAAACAACAAATCTTCAATGCGGTTAATGTCGCCTTCAGTGGCTTCCAGCTTTGCTTTTGCCTCTTTTTTTCTTGTTTTATAAATGGTAATTCCAGCGGCTTGTTCCAGCATCCGGCGGCGACTGGCCTCTTTATCTTTAATGATGTCGTCCACCATTCCCAACTCAATAATGGCATAGCTATCGGTGCTTATACCGGTATCCATAAACAGGTTATGAATGTCCTTCAACCGGCAGCTTACATCGTTCAGGCGATACTCACTTTCACCGTTTTTAAAGAAGCGGCGTGTAATGGTAACGGTAGTAAATTCGATCGGCAATAATTGTTTGGTGTTTTCAAACGTAAGGCTCACTTCAGCAAGCCCGCTGGCACTGCGGGTTTTGCTGCCGTTGAACACGAGCGCCTCTAAGTTTTCACTGCGCAAGGCAGATATTTTTTGCTCGCCAATTACCCAGCGAATGCTATCAATGATATTGCTTTTACCGCAACCATTCGGGCCAATAATGCCCGTGATGCCTTCATCAAAATTGACGACCGTTTTATCGGCAAAACTTTTAAAGCCTTTGATTTCGAGAGTTGTTAAACGCACGCTTTTTCAATTTTCTCAGTTGCGAACATAATTGAATTTGAGAATATAGTTATTTAGCAGTAATGTGAAAGATTGTAATAGACGTTATTATTGCGAGGCACGAAGCAATCTATGGATTTTTGATTGATGAATTATGATTGATGAATGCATTACTGATGAGTTGATTATTATTTACGATCAGTACATATTATCTAACACAGATTGCTTCGTGCCTCGCAAAGACGAACAACCGAATCAGTTTAAAAAGACTTTTTTATTTTTATCAAAAAAAGATGAAACAAAAATTACTGATAACGGCTTGCTTGCTGCTTGCTATCTGCTTCACATCAAAAGCACAGCTTATTTCTGATGAACAACAAGTACGCGATGTATTAACTGCGCAAATTGTTGCCTGGAACGGCGGCGATATTGATGCGTTTATGCAAGGCTATGCTAAAACAGATTCTATCATGTTTATCGGCAGCAAAGGCATTACTTATGGCTGGGACAGTACGCTGGCGCACTATAAAAAAGGCTATCCGAATAAAGCTGCAATGGGTGTGCTTTCTTATGATTTAATCAAAGTAAAACGCTTATCGCCTGATTATTTTTTTGTGGTTGGAAAATTTACACTGATAAGAGAAAGAGACACGCCGGGCGGGCATTTTGATTTGCTGTTTCAAAAAATAAACGGCAAGTGGTACATCATCAGCGATCATACATCGTAAGAAAAAGGTGCAAAAACAAATCATCGTACTGTATATCTGTACACCTGCCTGCCGAGGTTGCCTTTGTCATCCATTCCTTCAATAATCATCTTATAAGTTCCGGTGTTATCCGCATTGTAATATTCAACCAAAGCATTGCCATTGGCGTCCGTTTTTATTTCAGGATTCCAATAAATAGTAGAGCGTAAATCGGGTTGTTTGGAGTTGATGTTTTTAGGATTGTATTTGGGCGAATAAAAAGTTCTTGCCTTATAAAAACCAACCGGAGCAATTTGTAAAACCCCAACTGAAGCAACATCTTTAAAACGTTCATCGCCTTGTTTGGTGGTAATAATTAAAACTCCATTGCCACCATTCATACCATAAATACTTGCACTGGTATATTTCAGCACTTCAATCGTTTCTACCTGGGATGAAGGAATATCATTAATACTAAAAGACGATGTGCTATCCATCGGAATCTCCGCTCCATCTACTACTACTAACATAGCTCCTCCACCAGTACCGTTGCCAAACAAACCACCTAAGTCCCGCAGAAAAGGTTTGCCATTAGGTGTAAAGCCAACCCCACGTAATCTTCCATCTAAACTGGTGGATAATTGACCGCCTATCTGTTCAATTTCTTCGGCGTGCATTATCTGGTCAGCATGTCCGGCTCCTGCTAAACTTTGATGTTCTGTATTGATCTTCCTTTTTAACCGTTTTGACTGTTATAGGTTTTAAAAAATGAGATTGACCATTGCTATAATTGATGCTTACATTCCGGTAATTTTTTGTGTTCTGAAGATATGCCTGCATAGCTGCTGTGTCGGTAAGCGTCGGTAAATTGTGCCTCTGATTTAGCGATACCGGCGGTTGGTGCTTTTCTGTAAAATAAGTTATCCGGGTTGTGTTACGCCCTTTTTCATTTGCCGCATTTAAAATAACATGAAAAGTATCTGTGAAAACAAGGTTTGAAAAATGAAACAAGCCTTTGTCATCGGTTGTTCTGCTTAAAACAAATCCACCATCTGCAGGCAACAGATTAATAGCTGCATTTTGCAAAGGTTTGCCCGATAAATTAGTTACCAGGCCGCTGATGTCAAATCCTTTTTCAGGAAGATAAGCGAGAGAAACATGGCTGCTATCGAGCACCTGCTTCCATTCAAAACCACGATAGCCTTGTGTTAGCATCAGCACATCCAGATCGTTGTGTGCATGTTCACTTGTATCCGTAAAATAATAAGTTGGTTGCTCGATATAACCTTTCAGGTCCGATGTAAGTAATAAATAAGTGAGTATGGTTGTTTCGTTTGTTTCGTTCGCTGGTACCAGGCTTTCGTCAATTACCGACATAGAAAAATGCCCTGTAGCATTGGCACCGCTTGCCTCTTTTGCATTCAGCCATATTTTTACTTTCTCTCTTCTGGCATATTCTGTTTTAGCTGAATCAATGTGCAGGGCAAGCTCATTTTGTTTTTGCACAAAAAACAAACGTTCGCACAAAGGTTCTCCGCCACTTGAAAACAAAGTAACCCTCGCAACGCCGGTATGAAGTTGCCGCTTTGCAATGTTGAGAGAAATTACATTCGCATCCAAGGTAAAAGGAGCGGAGATGACAGTTCCACCCGAATAAATGAGCAAAAACAAACTTTGGTTTTGATTGGCGTGATAAAAAGGATTACTTACTCTTACCGTGATGGTTGCTGTAGCATCGGAATGGTTGTCAACAGTAAGGCTTGCACCCGCCAAAACCGGAGTTGGTAAGTCAACCATATTTTGTGTTCCATCAGCAAAAATTATTTTAGCTCTGTAACTATTATCATCGGTTGGCGTAAGAACAAAAATACCCATACCTGCGTGGGTGGAAGCAAATGTTCCTACTTCTTTGTTTTGTTTGTCAATCACCACACCTTTTACATCAACAGATAAGCCGTTGGAAGCGATCGCTTTAAAAGCTACCCTTGTAGGAATAGAAACAACCAGGCTGCCTCCTTCGGGAAAGAATTGAATGTCGGCTTTGCTCTTTGTTGTTTGCACAGGTTGCGTTGATAAAGTATTGGTATCATTCTTTTTCAATGAGCCAATCGAAATATTTTTTTCAAAGAAATCTGTTTCTCCCCAGTTGCGCATCCATTGTGTATAAGCTCTGATTCTATAATTTCCTGCCGGTAAAGAATCGGGCAAAACAAAATCTCCCCAACATACTCCGCTATCAATTTGCAATGGCTCTGATTGTTCAATTTCATTTTTTGGATTGATGAAATCCACATGCAATACACCGCTGATATCTGTAGGCTGATGCCGTTCGCCTGCGGTTACATAAGCTTTGAAATATAGGGTATCGCCTGCTGCATAATAGGCTTTGTCAAATTGCAGGTACGCTTTTTCTGTTTTATGGGTAGAAGAAAACGAGGTAAGATTGTTTACAATGTTTGTAAAAGCGGCGTTGCCTGATTGACCGTTGGTGTTTGATAAAAAGCAGGAAATGATAGTTAAGCATAGGAGGCTTTTTCTCATGATTGTACATTTGGCAAACAGTGACAACAAAGAAACGGGTGTTCTGTAAACGAGATTCTAAAATAGTTAATTATTTTTTATGGGTGATAAAATAACTGAGTTACAGTTCTAACTGCTTTAATTTGAAGAGTAGGTCGGGTAAGAAAGATTCCTTTACAAGCCAAACGATTCTATAATCAATACCAAAATAGTCATGCACAATTCGGTTTCTGAAACCGCGAATCCGTCGCCAGTCTATATGTAAATTTTTTTCTTTTATTGCTTTTGGTAAACGATTCGCAGCTTCTCCAATAACTTCAAGATTCCTGATGACAGCATCTCTTACCAAATAGTTCTTGATAAATTCATAGTAAGACATATTCTGTGTGAATTGAAGATTCGATCACCACATTCAATCATATCTTGTATAAGAAGCTTGGCGCTGCGCTCAGACATATTGAATCTGAGGTTCTATAACAGCAAAATATTTTGGTTTGATTCCTGCGGGATACAAGATCAACAGGTTTGTTTAATTTTTCTTCGAGATAATCGGCTAAATCAACAAACTCAATCCCAATAGGGCGATCGAAATCAACAAGAATATCTATATCGCTTGAAGGAGTAAAATCATCGCGAACAACGGAGCCAAATAAGCCAATAGAACTCACGCCATATTTAGTTTGTAGTTCGGGCTTCAATTGCGTTAATGTTTGCTTGACGCTGTCTAATGTTGTCATCATACAAATGTAAAACAGTTTTATCTCGTTTGGTTTTGCTCATTTATTTGCGCAAAACAAAAGAGGCGCAAAAAGAAACTGGTCTTCTTTGCGCCTCTTTTTATAAACGTTTTAATTCTTAAATATCCGTTGCTTCACCATAAGCAACTGCAGTGGCTTCTTTTACCGCTTCACTCATCGTTGGATGCGGATGTATTGCATTCAAAATCTCATGCGCTGTAGTTTCTAATTTACGGGCAACTGAAATTTCAGCAATCATTTCGGTAACGTTAGCGCCAATCATGTGTGCGCCGAGCAACTCGCCGTACTTGGCATCATAAATCATTTTTACAAAACCTTCGGTAGCACCGGCAGCCGTTGCTTTGCCACTTGCCACGAATGGAAACTTGCCCACTTTAATATCATAGCCTGCTTCTTTTGCCCCTTTTTCAGTATAGCCAACCGATGCAATTTCAGGTGTACAATACGTACAACCCGGAATGTTTGCATAGTCCATCACTTCAGGTTGGTGAGGATTTTTCTTTTCTAAATAACCAATGTATTCGGCTGCATTAATACCTTCTTTCGTTGCCTTGTGCGCCAGTGCCTGGTTGGGCGTGCAATCGCCAATAGCAAAGAAACCGGGCACGTTCGTTTGCTGATATTTATCAACCACAACCTTTCCCTTTTCTGTTTTGATGCCCAATGCTTCCAGTCCAATGTTTTCAACGTTAGCAACAACGCCAACAGCACTCAATACAATGTCAGCTTCAAGCGTTACGGTGCTGCCATCCTGCTTTTTTACCTGTGCTTTCACGCCGTTGCCACTTGTATCAACCGACTCAACGGTTGAGCTTGTCATAATTTCAATGCCCTGCTTTCTTAAATTGTTTATCCAGTTCTTTTGAAACCTCTTCATCTTCAACCGGCACAATGCGCGGCAGGAACTCAACAATGGTAACTTTCGTTCCCATCGAATTATAAACATAAGCAAACTCAACACCGATGGCGCCACTGCCAACAATGATCATGCTCTTTGGCTGTTCAGGCAACACCATCGCTTCGCGATACCCCACTACTTTTTTACCATCCTGTTTTAAGTTGGGCAACTCACGGCTTCTTCCACCTGTAGCAATGATGACGTATTTTCCTTCAACGGTTTGTTCCTTACCGTCGTTTGTTTTTACCGATATTTTCCCTTTGCCAACCAAAGTGCCGTAACCCATGATGACATCAATTTTATTTTTCTTCATCAGGAAGGCAACGCCTTTGTTCATTTTATCTGCCACGCCACGGCTGCGTTTGATAACGCCGCCAAAATCAGGCGAAGCATTTGGCACGTTAATGCCATAAGCAGCGGCGTGTTTGGCATAATCATATACATTGGCACTTTTTATCAGGGCTTTGGTAGGAATACATCCCCAATTTAAACAAATGCCACCCAGACTTTCCTTTTCAATAATTGCAACTTTAAAACCCAACTGAGAGGCACGGATAGCTGCCGGATAACCGCCCGGCCCGCTGCCCAGAACTACAACATCGTATGCCATAAATGGATTGATTTTATTAGTTTGTAAAGATTGCTGCTTCTTTTGTTAGCCCAGCAATCATTTTTGTTTTTCAGGCAGCAAAAGTAGATGGAAGAGAGCAAATGACAAAGAAAGCTGCGAGCTTCGAGCCGTAAGCTTATAGCTACAAGCTGCCAATTTCGGGTAAGAATGTGAGTAAAACAATATGGATGTTTGTTTTTGCCTCTATTTCTTACTTGCAGCTTGTGTGGCTTGTTGCTTTTTACCCGTAGCTCATAGCTCACTGCTCGCAGCTATCAATCAACATTTCCTTACTTTTGACCTTCTCACATGCAACACCGATTTATAACCATCGAAGGGAATATAGGAGCCGGAAAAACAACACTGGCGCACCTGCTGGCGAAACAATTAAATGCAAGGTTGATTCTGGAAGAGTTTGCCGACAATCCTTTCCTGCCTAAGTTTTACGACAACCCGAAGCAATATGCTTTTCCGCTGGAATTGTTTTTTATGGCGGAACGTTTTAAGCAGTTAAAAGATAATTTGTTTAAAACCGATTTGTTTCAAAGCATTACGGTATCGGATTATTTGTTTACCAAATGCCTGCTGTTTGCCCGTATCAATTTACCCGAAGAAGAGTTTAAGTTGTTTCAAAAGTTGTTTGATATTATGCAGCAGCAACTGGTGTTTCCTGATGTTATTATTTACCTGCACAGCTCTATTGCACGCTTGCAGCGCAATATCAAAAAGCGCAACAGAAGTTACGAGCAAAAAATACCCGATTCTTATTTGCAAAGCATACAGGATACTTACAGTAATTACATAAAACAAAACAGGATCAACACCATTTTTGTAGAGGCTGATAATGCCGATTTTTTGAGCAATGAGGCGCATATGCAAGCTATTATTGATGCTTTGGAAACTCCCTTTGAAAACCAACAGTTCGTAATATTATCCTAACAGGTTTTATTGATTTGAAAATAATAGAATGGAAGAAGCAGACAGTAATATCATTATCAAAAAGAACAATCCTTTTGCAGCTATAAGCATTGCCGAATATCGCAGCTTACTCGGCAGTCGGT
Organism: uncultured Chitinophagaceae bacterium; assembly: GCA_963847085.1. Lineage (GTDB taxonomy): Bacteria > Bacteroidota > Bacteroidia > Chitinophagales > Chitinophagaceae > Ilyomonas. The sequence goes on from CAWJYO010000009.1 coordinate 941,785, forward strand.
TTGCTTTTACCATGGGCATCCGAATGATGACAACGGTGCTGGGCTGGTGGATTTACAATTTAACCAACGACCCGTTCGCCATTGGCTTGCTTGGCTTATCGGAAGTGATACCCGCCGTGGGTTTGGCCTTGTATGCCGGGCATGTAATAGACATCAGCGAAAAGCGAAAGCTGATGCTCATTTGCATTTCTTTATACGCAGTGGCAGCCTTTATTTTTTGCTTATTATCAACCAACAAAGCCAATAGTTACATAAGCAGCAACAGCATAGCAAAAATTATATACGCAGTTGTGTTTTGCACAGGTATTGTGCGTTCGTTTTCAGGGCCAACCTTTAATGTTTTGGTGGCTAATATTGTACCTCGCGATGCGCTGCAAAATGCTATCACCTGGAACCAGGGAACTTATTTATCTGCTTCTGTAACAGGCCATGCCGTGGGCGGTTTGTTAATTGCACATTTAGGCATTGGAGGAACGCTCGTTGTTATCTCTGCTTTATTAATTTTCGCTTTGCTTTCTATGTCGTTAATCAAAAGGAAACCTGCTGCCAATGAACGTGGTGAAAGACGGACATGGGACAGTGTTCGCGAAGGCCTATCATTTGTTTTTAAAACAAAAGAATTGTTGGGTGCGATTTCGCTCGATTTGTTTGCCGTTTTATTTGGCGGCGCCGTTGCGATGGTTCCTGTTTTTGCAAGAGACATTTTGCATATTGGCGCCGAAGGTTTTGGCTTTCTAAATGCCGCATCTGATTTCGGTTCTATCCTCATTGTAATATGGCTAACCTTGTTTCCTTTGAGAAGAAAGCAAGGTTATTCACTCATGTTTGCAGTGGCAGGCTTTGGTATTTGCATTATTATTTTTGGTTTATCAAAATTATTCTGGCTTTCTTTTTTGGCTTTGATGATCAGTGGTATGTTGGATGGAATTAGCGTGGTGATCAGAGGCACTATTACACAACTAAAAACGCCCGATGCCATGCGGGGTCGTGTAACCAGCGTAAACTCTATGTTCATCAATAGCAGCAACGAATTGGGGCAATTTGAAAGTGGCGTAATGGCAAAGCTGATGGGCGTTATTCCATCTGTTGTATTTGGCGGTTGCATGACGTTGCTTGTGGTAATTGTTACCTGGATAAAAGCACCGGCTTTGCGGAAAATGGAATATTGATTTATTGTATAAAAACAAACCCGCCTTATACAAAGAGCGGGTTTGTTTTGCCTTTTTGAACCACAAGCCTAGTATAGTTACAAAGTATTTTTGCTCTTTTGCCTGAGTTTATCTGTTTGTTTTTACTTCAATTTCATGTCGGCAATAATGGCTTTAATTCTGTCTTCTAACTTCGTGCGTGTAGCTTCGTAATCTTCTTCTTTATCAAGAATGGTATGCACACTGAAATAGAATTTTATCTTAGGTTCGGTACCCGATGGACGTGCTGATATTTTGCTGCCGTCAGCCAGTTTAAATTGCAACACATTGCTCTTTGGCAATGTAATATCCCACTCTTCACCCGTAACTAAATTCTTACCTTTTCTCAGTTCATAATCCAACAATTCCAATACCGGCGAGCCATTGATTTCTTTGGGCGGATTATCGCGATAGCCTTGCATCATTTCTGCAATTTCTTCCTGTCCACGCATGCCTTTTTTGGTAATGCTGATAAGGTTTTCTAGATAAAAGCCATATTGTTTATACAACTCAATGAGTTTATCAAACAAAGTCATGCCTTTGTTTTTTAAATAAGCGGTCATTTCGCACAAAAAAGCAACAGCAGAAACCGCATCTTTATCGCGAAGCTGATCGCCAATCATCAAACCAAAACTTTCTTCACCACCAATAATGTATTTTTCCTTTCCTTCTTTTTCTTTTATCAGTTCGGCAATCCATTTAAAACCGGTGAGTACATTGTAACAAGCAACACCATTTCGCGTAGCAATCTGGTCAATCATGTCCGTGGTAACAATGGTTTTTATCACCATATCGTTAGGCTTTGCAAGAGCAGCGGCTTTGCGCGCTTCTATCATATAGTTGCAGGCCAAGTACGGCAGTTTGGTTGCCGTTTAGTAATATCCATTTTCCGTTTCTATCTTTTACGCCAATACCTACACGGTCAGCATCAGGGTCGGTGCCAAGCAAAATATCCGCATCTATTTCTTCTGCTTTTTTCAAACCAATGCTCATGGCTTCACTTTCTTCAGGATTGGGATAAATTACCGTTGGAAAATTACCATCAGGTTTCTCCTGTTCTTTCACAATAGTTACATTATCAAAACCAAACGCTTTTAGTGTTTGCGGAACGAGCATGATGCCGCTGCCATGAATAGGCGTATAAACAATTTTTAGATCGTGTTCTTTTTGTATCACCAACGGGTTTACACTCAAGCTTTTTACCATGTTGATGTAAGCCTCATCTATTTCTTTCCCTACGATGGTAATATTGCTTTCGCCGCCGCTCCATTTTACATCGTCCACGCTGCCAATGGCATCCACTTCTTTAATTACATTTTTATCGTGCGGTGGCACCAATTGCCCGCCATCGTTCCAATAAGCTTTATAACCATTGTATTCTTTTGGGTTGTGTGAAGCCGTGCAAACCACACCGGCCTGGCATTTTAAAAGTCGTATGGTAAAAGAAAGCTCAGGTGTTGGACGCAGGCTTTCAAATAAAAATACTTTGATGCCATTGGCGGCAAACACATTGGCGGTGGTTTCAGCAAAAAAGCGGCTGTTGTTGCGGCTGTCGTGCGCAATAGCAACTTTTATTTCGGCGCTGCCATAAGTTTTTCTCAGATAATTAGCAAATCCCTGCGTAGCCATGCCCACCGTATATTTGTTCATGCGGTTGGTGCCAACGCCCATAATACCGCGCAAGCCGCCGGTGCCAAATTCAAGATTGCGATAGAACGATTCGGTCAATTCATCAGGGTTTTCTTTTTGCAATTTTTTAATGGCATCTTTGGTAGGCTCATCGTAATTTCCGTTGAGCCAGGTGTTTACTTTTTGTTCAATAGCAGCATCCATAAAGATAAGTTTAATTGATTGTAGTAAAGGCGAGTGTCTAACAAATTACATGCAAGTATAGTAAAAGGAATACATTATAGGATGATTGTTTTGTAATACTTCTCTTATTCATTTCGCTTTGCAAAAAAATTTATAATCTTAAGTAAGTTTGCAATGGTGCTATCAGGACTTCGATGATGTGTGATTATTTATTTTTGGCTAATAAGCACAAAACAAACCCCTAATGTTGAGCGCGTACACAGCAGCAACAAAAAGCAAACTGCAAAGGCTGTTTGATACCTGTATTATTCAGGAAGAAAGATATGCAGAAGTGGATGCATTGCTGAAACAAATACTAAAAGGAAAAGACCGCTACGATGCGGTTTCAGACAAACACAGCATTCCATGGTGCGTTACTGCTATTGTACATGCAACGGTTTGTAATTGCGATTTTAAGGTTCATCTTCACAACGGCGATTCACTCAATGGAAGAACCACCAGCATTCCTGCCGGATACCCAAAAGGAGGCAGGCCGCCGTTCACCTGGGAGCAAAGTGCAGAAGATGTGTTTATGTTTTACAAATGGCACAGATGGACCGATTGGAGCATTCCCGGCATGTTGCACAATCTTGAAGTGATAGGCAGGGCTGATTATGAATTACACCAAACCAATCATTCAAAATTGTGGCATTACAGCAATCATTTTGATGCTGCAAATAATGGGCAAAACCAAACATGCGGTGCTGCTATCCTGCTCAGGCGCATGGCAGAAAAACAACTGGTATTAATAAAGAATGATTTTAATAAAAGATTAGCCGATTTGCAACAGTTGGGAACCGAAGTTCAATACATGCCTAACCGCAGCCTGCCTAAAGTATTTGAATTACAACGGCTTTTAAACCTAAGCGGCGCTTATCTCCGCGAAGACGGACGCGCAGGTAAGTTTACTGCAAAAGCCTTTCATACTGTTACGCATCAATACCTTGTTGGCGATCCTGAAACAGCGTAATAAGTATTGTAAGGACTAATTAAACAAAAGCTGCTCTTCTTATAAATTAAACTGACAATCCGTTTGTAATAGCCCGTTTGTTTTTGCATGAATTGTGTGGTCGTTACTGCGAGGTACGAAGCAGTCTGTGCTTTATGATTTATCCTCTTTTCTACATCTCATCATCACTTGTTATCATCCAAAGACTGCTTTTAACTTCGCAGTGACAATTACATTTTTATCAATAATTTAGAAATACGGCTAATCTTATAAATTAATGTTTATTTAAGCCCGATTTTGGATGAATTGTGTTGAGGTTTGAAATGTTTTCAACATTTTTGTTTTGCAATTATTTCAAAGTAGCCAATTTATCCACAACTAACATGTATTTTTATCCAACATCAAATTCCGTATCATGCAAAAGCCATTCAGCAATTTTGTAATTATTGACGACGACTCTTGCCACAACATCATCTGCGCTCTTTCAATCAAAAAAATTTTTAAGCCTGTCAACCTTAGCATTACCGGATTTACCAATGCAAACGATGGCATTGCTTATTTACAGAACAATGTATCGCAAGGCAAAGCGAAAACCGTTTTGTTTTTAGACATTAATATGCCTTTGCTATCGGGCTGGAAAGTATTGGAAACATTAGATTCTTTATCAGAAAACATCAAAAACAACCTGGTTGTTTACATGCTTTCGTCTTCTGTAACCAGTACCGAAAAGACAAGGTTCCTTTTCTTTTTCCTTTGTAAAGGATTGTATAGAAAAACCGTTGTGTAATCATCTGCTCCAGATTTCTGAAGAGCTTACCGAAATAGCTTTAATGGAAAATTTGTACGTATAAATGTTAGATTTCTACCCATTTCAGGCAAAGCATCAGACTTTGCCTTTTTTGTTTTTGCCCAAATTTTTAACGCTTTTTTTCTCAAAAAAATAGCGCAAAAACAAACTTTAGGAAACAGTAACAATTTCAGTTTCTTTCCCTTTTCAGCAACATTTCAGGCATTTACAAATATGCTTCTGTAGCAATGCTTCCTAAAATGCTAATCCTGTTAGTAATTGCTCTTTTCTTGTGTTTTTTTACAGTTCTAAAATGAATATTTTTGCCTTCCCGCCACCTGAAAAGGTTTATTTACTACCTCAATATAAAAGCTGTAAGAGAAGTTATTTTTTGAAAAAGAAAGAAAGGAAGAACTATGTTTTCGTATGAGCTTTTAGAAAAAGAATGTTATTATGTAGTGCAGTTGGAACGGAATGCCGCGCTTACCTTACTTCAGGTAAAAGTAATTACCGATAACTGCCTTTTCATCATTCAATACAACGAAACCGCCGAAATGCATTGGGTAAGAAAAACCGATGAAATTTATGATATTGTGGAATGTTTAAGCGATGAAGCCGCGCAGCAATGGCTGTCGGTTTACAACAATGAAGATGCTTCGTATTATGAGGGTGATGAAGAATAAAAAATAATCGGTTACTGCATTTCGTTGATAAGGAATAGAATTGTTTTGTTATGATGAAATACACCTTTGCCTTGCTTTTTATTTTTGTTGCAGGCCATAGCTTTAGCCAGTGCAAAACATTTATAATTGGTGTGCATGGTGATACGCTGAACTGCACCGATAATGGGGATTTGAAGCAAGGCAAATGGGTGATTCATACACCCGATCTGCGAGGCGAAAAAGGCTTTGAAGAAGAAGGTATTTTTAATAATAGTAAACGCGAAGGCACCTGGCGCACCTATAGTTTGCAGGGCGATTTGCTGGCGGTTGAAAATTACAAATGGGGATATAAAAATGGCATCAGTCAATATTATAACGTGGCAGGTTTGATACGGCAGGAAAGCTGGAAAGCGGTGAATCCGGAATATCCGTATGATACCGTTGATGTATATGATTTAAAAGACCCGAATAAAGTTACGCAGAAGATTGTAAAAGTAGAAGGAACCAGCTACCGCAATGGAACCTGGACTTATTACGATCCATCTAACGGCACTATTTACAAAACCGAAACTTATGTGTTAGATAAACTGCAAACGCCTTTGAATAAAGCGGCCATTGCAAAAGGAACACTTAGCGATACAACTACCACCGCAAAAAAAGAAGATAAGCCAGCCGAAGTATTGCAGTATGAAAAAAAGAACAGCAACAAGAAGAAAATAAAAGTACGAGATGGCGCAACGGGTTATTGATATATCAAATTGAGAAGAAACATTTCACCGCAGAGAACGCGAGTAAAAGAGGTTTCGCTAAGAAAATTTACTCTGCATAAACTCTCCTTTCTTTATTCTCTGCGGTAAAGTCTATGGCTTTTGTTTTTGCCCAAATTTTGAACTAAAACACTTCACCCAAATTTACCGATAAGCCATGCGAGCCGCCGATTCCCCAGCCATAATCAATGCACAAATTAGCTTTTGAAAATTTATTCATCTTAATACGTAAACCTACAGCCCGCTGCGGGTTTCACGGGATCAAATGTGGAAAGTGAAGCGTTGCCTGCCAATGTAGATGCCGCGCTGGAAAACGTTTCTGCATTAGCAAATACCACTCCGCCAAACAATCCGTTTGAACTGATACCAAAGCGGTATTCAGCTTCTAAATACAACATATTGCTGCCGCGAAATCTTCCCTGAATATAGCCTCTGCCTGTGTTGGCAAACGCATCCCAACCGGTGCTGGGAAGAAGCAAATAAGGCGGCTTGCCGCCAAACGTAAACCAGTTGTAACTCCACAAGGCAAGCACATTGTTGGAGGAACGATAGGGAAATTTTCTATAAGCTTTGTATTCAACCAGCAGCGATTGCCAGTTGTTGTCACTTCCCAAAAAAGTAAACTTCGGACGGTAAGCAATATTGAAATAATTGCCGTTATTAGGATTGAGCGAATTTCTTCTTGAGTCAAAAAGCAAATTAAAAGTTGGCCCGATTGCTTTTTGGCTTCCGCCGGAATTGAATTTTTCAAAGTCAGCTTTCTTTGGTTGAATCGGGCGAAAGTTTCTTTTACATTGCCATAAAAATCAGCATCCAATCCAATGCCTGCATACCAGTTTTTGCCAATGGCTCTTGCAATATTTTGATGCAGCCGCAGGTAAGAATAATCAATGCGGTCAGCATCGGACAAACTATTTCTCGTTCCCAGGCCATAAGTGAAAGAAGGATATTTTAAAAAGCGCCAGTCGGATTGAAAATTATATTTTTTATTTTTCGACCAGATGTTTGAAGTAAGCGGAATAATAAATTGCCGGTACTGCGTGTAAGTAAAACTGGCAAGAACGGTAGAAATGTAATCGCCTTCTTTATCACCGTTATAAAAAGCAAGTGCTCCGCTTAAAATTGCAGCAAAACCGGTTTGCAATGTATAACCTGCTGCCGGTATAACAGAGAGATGTGAATGAGAGGGTAGTTTTGCAGCCGTATCTATCCTGGGTTGTCGTTGTTTTCTGAACCATTTTTTTAAAACATCAGGTAAATCAATCTGATGAAGAGAATCGTTAGAAAAAAAAGTAGGAATATGCTGTTGCGTACTGCTGTCGTTTTGTGCAAAGCAGGTGAACAGAAAAGAATATAAGAGACGGTAATGAGAATTATAAATGATGAAACCTTCAAATTTTATTTTTTGTTGTTTTGAATGGCGGCAAATACAATGCCTTGCTGAATAATAAATTTGTAGTAAAGCAAAAGTAAAAGCACAAACGTTTACAGAGTGCTAAACAAGTAGTACAACGAAGACAGAGTAATATTCTTTCTTTTTTTGTTTTCATCTATATACTCTTCATAAAAGAATGGCATTTCCAAACCATAAATGATTATTATAATTGCTTTGTTGCATCAGTATAAAACCAATCTCACCCTTGCTTTCCTATCTTTGTCTCTTTATGAAGCATATTCGAAATTTTTGCATTATTGCCCACATTGACCACGGAAAAAGCACACTTGCCGATCGTTTATTGGAACACACGCACACCATTGGCGAACGCGACATGATGAACCAGGTGCTGGATGATATGGATTTAGAAAGAGAAAAAGGCATCACGATAAAAAGCCACGCCATTCAAATGCAGTATGTGCTTAATGGCACTGCTTATACTTTCAATTTAATTGATACGCCGGGCCATGTTGATTTTAGCTATGAAGTAAGCCGCGCATTGGCTGCCTGTGAAGGTGCGTTGTTGCTGGTAGATGCCACGCAGGGCATACAGGCGCAAACTATATCCAACTTATATCTTGCCATTGATAACGATTTGGAGATTATTCCGATCATCAACAAGATTGACATGGAAGGTGCGATGATTGCCGAAGTGAAAGACCAGATTATAGATTTAATTGGTGTAAAAGAGGCCGATATTCTGCTTGCTTCCGGCAAAACAGGCATTGGTATCGAAGCCATTTTAGAAGCCATTGTTCATCGTATTCCACCGCCTGATGGCAATGTGGATGCGCCTTTGCAGGCTTTGATATTCGATTCGGTTTTTAACAGTTTTCGTGGCATCATTGCTTATTTCCGCGTGTTCAACGGCACATTAAAAAAAGGGGCACGCATCAAGTTCGTTGCAACGGGTCAGGAATATTTTGCCGATGAAGTTGGCGTTTTAAAATTGGGCTTGCAACCGTTAAGTGAAATCAGCGCGGGCGATGTTGGTTATATTGTAACCGGAATAAAAAATGCTAAAGAAGTAAAGGTGGGCGATACCATTACACTGGCGGCGCAGCCTGGCGAAATGATTAAGGGTTTTGAAGAAGTAAAGCCGATGGTATTTGCCGGTATCTTCCCTGTTGTGACAGAAGATTTTGAGGAGCTGCGCGACTGCATGGATAAGCTTCAACTAAATGATGCTTCGTTAACCTACGAGCTGGAAACCTCGCAGGCATTGGGTTTCGGCTTTCGTTGCGGCTTCCTCGGTTTGCTGCACATGGAGATTATCCAGGAGCGTTTGGAGCGTGAATTTAACCAAACGGTTATCACTACGGTTCCCAACGTTAGCTTTCATGCCTATACAACAAGAGGCGAAAAGTTGATTGTAAACAATCCCGCACAAATGCCTGAACCTACTAAAATTGACAGGTTGGAAGAACCGTTTATCCGCGCACAGATTATTTCACTTCCCGATTATATTGGCAACATCATGACATTGTGTTTGGGCAAGCGCGGTATCTTATTAAATCAAAGCTATCTGACAACAACACGAGTTGAACTGATTTTTGAAATGCCGCTTACCGAAATTGTGTTTGATTTTTACGATAAATTAAAAAGCCAAACCCGCGGCTACGCTTCGTTTGATTATACACCGATTGATTATCGTGAAAGCGATATTGTGAAGATGGATATTTTATTGAATAACGAAAAAGTAGATGCTTTAAGTGCATTGATACATCGCAGCCGCTCACAGGATTTTGGAAGAAAGCTATGCGAAAAATTAAAAGAGTTGTTGCCACGTCAGCAGTTTCAGATTGCCATACAAGCTGCCATTGGAGCGAAAGTAATTGCCCGCGAAAACATCAGCGCGATGCGAAAAGATGTAACAGCAAAATGTTATGGCGGTGATATTAGCCGCAAAAGAAAATTGCTGGAAAAACAAAAAGAAGGCAAGAAACGCATGAGGCAAATTGGTAACGTAGAAGTGCCGCAGGAAGCGTTTTTGGCGGTGTTGAAATTGGATTAAATGTTGTGAAATTTATCTGTCATCTCTACTGTTATTAAACATTCAATGTGCTTTTTTGAGGTAATATATGAGATTCATCGAAACATAAAACACATAATGCTTTATGTGTTGATAAAGCATCTTGCTACATTTAGAAACATAGGTATAAATTGAATCGAAATTGTCATCCAAACTTCCCTCGCGCCTTATTCAATCATTACAAAATACCACAGGTTTCGATGAACAATTATTTATCGAAGCGCACGAAGAAGCGGCACCTATTTCTGTTCGTTTTCAGCCCATCAAATATTCATTATTCAATGAGCATTCTTCAATTGGCAATTTACAATTACCAATAACAAATGCTGTTCCCTGGTGTCCGTTGGCTTACTATTTAAGCGAGCGTCCTTCGTTCACATTTGATCCTCTTTTTCATGCCGGTTTGTATTATGTGCAGGAAGCCAGCAGTATGTTTTTGTGGGAAGTGTTACGGCAAACCATTGGGGAAAAAGGGACAAAACAAAAAGTGCTGGATGTGTGTGCTGCGCCAGGTGGAAAGAGCACGTTGTTGAGTTCTTTTTTTACAAATGGAATGGTGGTAGCCAATGAGGTAATTAAAAGCCGTGCAAACATCTTATCCGAAAACATAACGAAATGGGGAAATGATAACGTGATTGTTACCAATAACGATCCCGTTCATTTTCAGAAATTAGATAGCTTTTTTGATGTGATGCTGATTGATGCGCCATGCAGCGGCAGTGGTTTGTTCAGGAAAGATAAAGATGCGATTAACGAGTGGAGCGAAGAAGCTGTAATCCTCTGTAGCCTGCGCCAGCAAAGGATTGTAGCCGATGTGTATCCTTGTTTGCAACAAGGCGGATTGTTGATTTATTCCACCTGTTCTTACTCGCCGGAAGAAGATGAAAATATACTGGATTGGATGATGGATACGTTTCAGTTATCATCTATCAAAATTGAGATTGAAAGAAGAATGGAATATTGTTGAAACTTCATCAACAAAGCACAAAGCTTACGGCTATCGGTTTTATCCCAATAAAGTAAAAGGTGAAGGATTTTTTATTGCTGCATTTATAAAAGAAGGGGGCGGTTCTTTTCCCTTTTTTCAGCAAAATAAAATACCGATCTATCAGTAAAAAAGAAACGGAGATCTGGAATGACTGGTTGAACGATGCTTCCTCTTTTTCATTCATAAAACAAAGAGAGTTATTTATAGCGATGCCTCATTTCTTGCAGCAACATCTTACCCAATTGCAAAAAGCATTGTACATAAAAAGTGCTGGTGTTGCCTTGGGTGAAATCAAAGGCAAAGATGTGATTCCACATCATGCGCTGGCAATGAGTAACATTGCGGCTTCATCATTGCCAAAGCTTGCATTTACAAAAGAACAGTCAATACAATTTTTACAGAAAAAGGAAATAGACATCAACACTTCATCGTTATTAAAAGGGTGGCAACTGGCCCGGTTTTGTGGAATGAATTTAGGATGGCTGAAAGTTTTGCCCAACCGAATAAATAACTATTATCCTTCGGAGTGGAGAATTTTAAAAAATTAATTTTACGCCCGACTACTTACTTAAATTATTTGATGTTATGAAACGAGTGATTTGTGGCTTCCTGCTGCTGTTTTTTCTATTTTTTATTTCTGTAAAAACAAACGCACAATCGGCTTACAGTATGCATACCATTGCATCAGGTGAAACGCTAAGTGTGCTGGCAAAAACATATCATACAACAGTGGGTGATATTATGCGCATGAATGGAATGGATTCAAAAAGCCAGCTTCACGATGGCGATAAAATAAAGATCCCTGCCGGTGGAACAGTGGTGGTAGCTCAAAAGCCTGCCCCGCCTGCATCTGCGCCGGTGAAAGCACAAGATACAACTGCAAAAACTCACGTGGTAGAGAAAGGTGAAACGCTGTACCGGCTGAGTAAAGAATATAATATTTCGGTTGCAAAAACTAATCGCGTTAAACCATCTTTCTAAACCAACAACGCATGTAGGGCAAACACTCATTATAAGTGAAGGAGCAGCGCCGCAAACACCACCTGTTGTAAAAGAAAAACAGACCACCACACAACCTAAATCAAAGCGCAACCACAGCAAAACAGCACTACATCACTCGGCTAATGCGACTACAGAAACACCTTAAAAAGCAATGCTGCTGAAGCACCGGTGCAGCAAAATAATACTTCTGCACCAACAGTAACAACACAGAAAGCAACAGTGCGCTCCTTCAGTTGAAAACAATGCGAATACAGTAAGCAATACCAATTATTCAGTCAACAATACAACTGCACCGAAAGAAGGTTTTTTTACAACACAATATGGTAAAGAGGAGGGTCAAAAAAAGGAGCAAAACAAAACCGGTGCAGCCATGACGTTTAAATCGGCAAGCGGCTGGGCAGATAAAAAATATTATATCCTGATGAATGATGTGCCAACGGGTTCGATTGTAAAAATCAGCAACGGGAAAAATGAATTGTATGCAAAAGTGTTGTGGAATTTAGGTGACATGAAACAAAACGATGGCCTGAGTTTTCGCATCAGTACGCCAGCTGCAGCAGCATTGGGTATTACCGATGAAAAGTTTGATTTGAAGGTGAGTTATTATGAATGATCGTTTTACCGCGAAGACGCGAAGTTTGTTTTTGCCCCTTTTTCTTTGCGCCTTCGCGTCTTCGCGGTTAAAAATTACATTCGATAACCTCTTAAAAAATCTTCAATCAGCATTCTTTTTTTTCCTTCTAACTGAACATCGGTTACATGAATGAAACCATTGCTGCACCTGAATTTGAGAAAGGTTTTGCCATCGGTTTGATAGCTTCCGTTTTCACTCTTTCCAGCTGATGAATATTCTTTGTCGCTGTTATAAATCTTCAATAATTTGTTTTGCAAAAAAGTAAATGCTGTTGGATGGGGCGAAAGTCCGCGAATAAGATTGTACACTTCATCTACTGTTTTGTTCCAATCTATTTTACAGGTTTCAGTTGTGATTTTAGGCGCCGTTTTTATGGGTAATTGGTTATTGTTAACGGTTAATTGAGGTGTTTCGGAAAGTGAGCCATCAGCTAAGCCTTGTATTGTTTTTAGTAACAAGTGCGCACCTGCTTCTTTCATTTCATCATGCAATTCACCGGCGGTTTCATCTATCTCGGATGGGAATGGTTTGTTGCATCAAAATATTGCCGGTATCAATTTCGTGTTGCAGTTTAAACGTAGTAACGCCGGTTTGTTGTTCACCGTTTATAATTGCCCAGTTAATAGGCGCCGCGCCACGATAATGGGGAAGAAGTGAGCCATGCACATTGATGGTTCCCATCGGCGGCATAGTTCCAAACGGCTTCAGGCAACATGCGAAAGGCAACCACAATTTGTAAATCAGCCTGCCAGTTTTTTAAGCCTTCTAAAAACTGTGGGTTCTTTAATTTTTCGGGTTGAAGAATGGGTAAATTGTGTGCAACCGCATATTTTTTTACAGCACTTTCAGTCATCTTCATGCCTCTGCCGGATGGCTTATCCGGTGCAGTGATTACACCAACCACATTGCATCCGTTTTGTAATAATATATCCAAAGAAGCCACCGCAAATTCGGGTGTGCCCATAAATACAATGCGCAGGTTTTTAAAATTCATGTGGCAAAGCTACCTCATACAATCGTTGTTCAAAAGGAAGGGCTTTTTGAATGATGGTTAAAAGTCTTCGTACAGTAAATACTTCTTTCTTATCTTTCTAAACTCTTCAAGTTTGGGTTGCCAACTGGTGCGAATCTGGTCTTCGGTTTTGCCCCATTTTATTTGTTGCATTAGCGTGGCGTTGCCAGCCAGTTTATTAAAAAAGAAAGCGGTTGGTTTGGCCGATTTTGGTTGAATAAAAAAGCTGTCTTTTTGGGGAAACAACTGATAGGCTTGCAGCAGCCATTTCAAATCAATTTGTGTTGATGGTTTTTCTTCCGTTACATTCCAGCCAAAACAGGTTTTATCTTTCCATTTTGGATCGGTTGCACCCACATTGCTATGGGGTGTAAAAGAAAATAGAGTGTTTTGGCAAAGAAGGATGACCGAAGATTTGAAACGGATGTTCGGTGCCTCTGCCTTCGCTTAGCGTTGTACCTTCAAAAAAGCAGGTGGAAGGATACCAATACACTGCGCCCATTTCAGTGATGTTGGGTGAGGGCGCAACGGGTGAGTTATATTTGGTTTTGTGCGAATAATTGGCGCATTTAATTACCAAAAAATGAAAGGGCGTATCGGCAGAATTTTTTGCGCTCTTTTTATACCAATCGTATTTTTCATTGGCGGCTGAGTTGATAGCCAATGTTCGCCTCCTAACATCATTGCATATTCGCCAATGGTCATTCCATATACAACAGGCACAGGCTGCATACCTACAAAGCTGCGGTAAGCTGTATCCAAAACAGGTCCATCTACATAAAATCCGTTCGGGTTTGGGCGGTCCAATATCAGTAAAGGCTTGCCCATTTCAAAAGCGGCTTCCATAAAGTATTGCAGCGAACCGATGTACGTGTAAAATCGTACACCCACATCCTGAATATCAAACACCAACACATCCACATCTTTCAAATCATCAGCGGTATGGCTTTTGCTTTTTTTCCATATAAGGAAATGATGGGAATGCCGGTTGTTTTATCTGTATCATTGCCAACAGCCGCACCTGCATCGGCAGCGCCACGGAAACCATGTTCCGGCGCAAATATTTTTACGATGTTGATGCCCCTTTTCCGCAGTGTATCTACCAGGTGAGTATTGCTCAACCTTTGAAGTGGCATTGGCAAAAACGGCTATCTTTTTGTTTTGTAAAAGAGGAAGATAAACGTCCATCCGGTAAGCACCGGGTAATACGGGCGCATCTTTTGCGGCACTATTTTGGGTTTGGGCTTTGCCAATAAAAATGTGGGCAAAAACAAATATAAGAAGCAATACAGTTTTCATGAAGTGAGCGTTTACTCATAAAGCGTGAATGTAAATTAATATTATCTTTCGCGCTTTTCAAACTATAAAATTGAACCATTATGGCACAGGTTAAAAACGGAGATACGATTAAAATTCATTATAAAGGAAGATTGGCCGACGGAACGGTTTTCGACAGCAGTGAAGGCCGGAGTCCACTCGAGTTTACGGTTGGCAGCGGAACAGTGATTCCCGGCTTTGATACCGGCGTGATGAACATGAATGTAGGTGATAAGAAAACCATTCATATACCTGCCGAAGAAGCTTACGGACCCAAACAGGAGCATTTGATTATGGAGTTTCCGAAAGACCAGTTTCCACCCGATCTTCAGCCTGAAGTAGGAATGCAACTGACCATGAGCAGCGAGGGAGGCAGAACGTTTCCGGTAGAAATTGTTGAGGTAAGAGATGATACTGTGTTGCTGGATGCGAACCACCAGCTTGCAGGTAAAGATTTGATTTTTGATCTGGAATTGATGGAGATTAACGGAAGTGGGAAGAGCAGGATTATTATGCCTAGGAATAAATATTGTTTACATTGTCATTGGAACTGTGGGTATTGAAACTGTTACTCTTATTTGTTCTCTTTCTTTTTTCTTGAAAAAAGAAAGTAACAAAAAAATTCAAGGACGGCATGAACGCTCCGCGCATCCGTCCGTGCCTGCGCACCTTTGGGTGTAACAGGTTGATTGATTTGTTGAAGAGATTAGGTGTGAGTTTGTTTTTACTTCATTTTGAAAATTCATTCGTGAACCTCTTTATCTGGTCTTACAAAATAATCAGTTTTATTAATGGATTGAAAAGGCTGCCCATCGGGCAGCCTTTTGTTTGAGTGCTTTTTTGCAGTATTAGCTTTGTTTGAACGCCTTTCTATTCAGGCATTTGCTTTTAGTGTACCACCAGTTCGCCGGTGAAAAAGCTGTTGGAAGCTTCCTTGCCATCTTCGGAAAGAAAAGCAATCCAGGTTTGGATGGTGCTGCCCTTGAAATTGGTTACATCCAAAGTTGCTGCACCCTCGCTGCGAAGTGGCAGTGGTTGTACTAAAAATGGTTTGCCTGGCGTCTTCACTGTAGGCTACCAGCACCGCCTTATCGGTATTGGCTGCTTTACCCGTGCCGCTGTTGTCGGTCCAGGTAAAGTAAACCGATGTGCCGCTCACCGTTGCTGCCGGTGCTGTAGCATTGGGCAGGTCGCCACGGCTTACCAATGCGCGGCTGTATTTAATAGAATAATCAGGCGCTATGCCACCCAGCGCATTTCGATAATTGTAAGAAAAGGCAGCGTTGTACTCCGACATGCCTGTTGCGTACTTTTTGAACGTTTGCTCCAACAAACCCGTCATCGGCTGTACAAAGCTTACTACCGTTGAAAACTTCAACTGATGATCAATCTGGTCAATCGTTGATGTTCCCCTTTTACCAGACGATTGACTGCGCAGGTAGTGGATGCCTTTCCAGCTACTACCCACTACCGTACCTACGGTGCCGGATACCGGGCCGAGGATTCCTTTTGCAATTCTTGCCATTTTACATTTTTTAAAATGATAAAATATTAGATTTCCAACAACCGCAGTACAGGCTAACCGGTGTGCTGTGCTACAGTTGTTCAAAACAAAAGTAAACCGGCCTGCCGTAACAAAAATCAGGTGTGACAGAGATGGTAGCTTTTTGCTTCCCAATGCGGTTTTTGCGCTTATGCGTACTGTTTTGCATAGCAGTTTGCACAATATTTTACGGTTCGTATCAACAGGAAGATGATGCTTGCATACCATCGTGTACCGATATACCGTTTGTAGAAGCGGGATTTTTGGCAGTGTATCACTTTGAATTTATCCCGCAGAATTCGCTGATTAGCGCAGATAAACCTGTATGAATCTGCGGCCATTTGCTCCATCTGTGGGAAACTGTATTTATAAATTGAGACACCACTGGATTTTCGGGAGCTAAAGGCGCGTCTATAGTTTCAAACGGCCGGTTGTTTTGCATTGGATTACGGAAAAAAGCAAAGAAGTGAATGGGGTATAGTTGGTATATAGGTGGGGTATAGCTGGTTGGTAGCTAACGTTAAGAAAAAAAGAAGAAAAAGAAAAAGGAAATAACGTGTGATTTCCCGCCGCCAAGGTGTGAAGCGCTCCTTTCGAGGGCCTGAAGAAAGCCGGGCAGGTGGTAAAAGACTTTGCCACCTAATTTGCCGAAGGGAATTAGGTTTTTGCTGCGGTAATACTGTAAAGTGCGGCTTGAGATGTGAAATTTCTGCATCATTTCCTGTTTGTCTATCCAGTCGGAATGTTTGGAATGGCTTACATCAAATACGGGCTGTGTATTTGGGTTTGATTTGGATTTCATGTTGTTGCAGTTAAATGGGTAGAAGAATGTTTGCGCCCGAATGTATAGTCAATCGCAGAAAAAATTGATTTTTTGAAATTAAAAAAGGATTAACAATTTTGGACGGCTTGTGAGAGGCTATTTAAAAATGAATGTTTGAACCACAAAGACACGGAGTACACCAAGGTTCACAAAGAGTAATTCGGTAAGTTCATCCCATAGTGCCTGAGTACTTTCCCTATCATAAAAATAAAACAACCCTTGAGTGAGTTGTAAGGGATAAAAAGAAGTTCTGTGCAATGCAGGTTCTTCGTTTGCAGGAAAATTTATTTTTATACAATATCTGTTTGGAAAGAAAGGATAATAAGATTGCCAATTACTTCTTGCTCAAACAAGCGAACAGGTTGGAAGGCCCAATTTTAAGGAGGTATTAATATCTATAAGGGAATCACTTACTGTATAACCTCTATATTTGCGCACCTTATCGAAAATCATCTGATGCATAGACGCTTTTCCTACCATTTGTTTTATTGTTCTGTTCTTTTCTAATAGCTGTTTCTGTTTTACCATCCTGTGCAGCTCAAGAAACGTATTTCTTATTTCCAGGATTTTCCGGATTCGGCGAGAATTGCAACAGCCATTAAAACGGTGCCTTTTAAAAATCCGGTTATCAAACCAGATGATGTATTGTCGATCACTATACAAACCATTGACAATACGGTTACTTCTCCTGTGAACACTGCCAATAGCAGTGCTGCCGGAACACAGTCAACCAATGGTTATTTAGTAAATAATGCCGGTGAAGTAGAATTGCCTTTTATTGGGAAAATAAAATTAAGCGGATTAACCACTTCTCAGGCGCAGGATACCATTCAAAAAATGGCTGAAAAATTATTTAACAATCCCATGGTGAATGTCCGGTATGCCAATTTTAAGATTACCGTATTGGGAGAAGTAGGACATCCCTCTACTTTTGTATTGCCAAGTGAAAAAGTTACCATTTTTGATGCCATCGGTTTGGCGGGCGATTTAACCATTTATGGAAAACGGGACAATGTGTTGCTGGTGAGAGACAGTGCGAACGACAACCGGCAGATTGGTGAGATTGAATTTAGATTCAAAGAATATTGTTTCTTCTCCTTATTTTTACTTGCAACCGAATGATATGATTTATGTAGAGCCAAATAAAAACCGCGTTGCCGGAACAGATGTACAACAAGGGAGGACATTAGGTATTCTTAGCGCTTCTATTTCTGTTGTGTCTATCGTACTTATTATCCTTTCACGATTCAAGTTGTAATCATTAACAATCAATGACAGAACAGCAATTGCAATTGGCTGCAGGCAGCGAACAAAATTTATTCAATGGCAAAAAGCTGTTAAGCCGTGCTATTGATTACTGGTATTTGTATCTTTTATCGCTGATTGTGTGTTTGGGCTATGCATGGTTTAAAATTCATTATGCCACTCCTATGTACAAAGTATATGGACAGATATTGGTACAGGATGATAAAAGCAGCGGGGGAAGCAGCCAGGCCCTATTAGGCGGTGGCGGTAGCGGAAGTGATTTCAGTTCGCTTTTTAGCGGTAAAGTGAATATGGAAAATGAGCTGCCCATTTTTCAAACGCCAGATTTATACCGGAAGATGGTAAAAAATATGAAATTGTATATTTCGTATTATCATAAAGGGCAGGTAAGAGCTACTGAGTTGTACAAAGGAAGCCCTGTGTTTGTAGATTATCATCCCTTAAATGATACCATCAGCCCTATTACTTTAGAATTAAAGTTTCCTACTTCTTATAGCAATCAGTTTACCATTACCACAGGAGGAAAAAAGTTGCTATGGCATTTTAACGATACTCTTTACCTAAATGGTGCTTCCTTTTATTTTACCAATGCAAATGGTGGCTTTGATACGACGGCTACTTATGTTATTCAAATACAAGACCCGGAAGCAGTAGCCGGAAGCATTGCCGGCAATGTATCTGCCGCATTACTTACCCCAAAAAGCACCATCGTAAATCTTGTTTACAATACCAATTTGCCACAAAAAGGCCAGGAAGTGCTGGTTGGTATTATGAATGCTTATGTAAACCGGAGTGTAGAGCAAAAAAATATAACCTTCGATAGCACCATACAATTTATCAACAGCCGTGTAGCCCTGGTAGGAAATGATTTGAGTAATATTGAAACTACCATCCAGGAGTTTAAGCAAAAAAATAAAATCGCTGACCTGCCTGTACAATCTTCACAATTGATTACCAACAGCGACTACCTACTACCAGCAGTTGAGCACTATAGAAGTGCAACTAAAAGTAATCCAAACAATGCTGGATTATGTGCAGAACGAGCAGAACAATCACCGGCCTGTACCTGCCTTGCTCAATAACGATGCTACTTTTACAGGACTGGTAACTGCTTATAATGCAGCACAGGTACAGCGGGATAAGCTTCTTCTTTCCCTAAAAGAAGACAACCCGATTGCTGTTAACCTGGATGCACAAATGGCAGGACTGCGGGGCGATATTGTTCGCAGCTTGCAAAGCCAAAAGGAAGCGCTCACCATCAGCGAGCAAAAGCTGGATTTGCAAAACAATACTGATTGCCGGTGAAATTCAAAAAGTGCCCCAACAGGAAAGACAGTTTTTAGATTATACGCGTGAACAAAATGTGAGACAATCCCTATATCTTTTTCTTCTTCAGCGAAGAGAAGAACTTGCCATTGCGAAAGCTTCCAATTCGTCGAATGCCAGTATTATTTCATCAGCAACAGCCAGTGGGCGCCTTATGCACCAAGCACCAGCACTTACTATACCATTGCCGTTTTGCTTGGCCTTGGTATTGCCTACCGCATTTGTAACCGCACGGTACCTATTGAACAATAAAGTGGAGAGCCGCGAGGATGTAACAGATGCTACCCCTGCTACCATTTTATCAGAAATCGGGCATAGCAATACGCAGGGTTTACTCGACTTAAAAAAAGAAGGCAGAGCACCCACAGCAGAGCAATTCCGCATTTTCAGAACCAATATGGATTTTGCCATTCAAAATAAACAGTCGGCAGTGGTTTTGGTAACGTCTTGCCTGAGTGGCGAAGGAAAAACCTTTGTTGCAGCCAACTTGGGCAGATTTATGCCATTGGGGGAAAGAAAGTGATCCTGGTTGAATTGGACTTGCGCCGTCCTAAACTGAGCAAAATGCTGAACACGAATAATGATACCGGCTTTAGCAATTATATCATTACAGATCAGCCGATTGAAAAATTTATTCAGAAAGTGGAAAGCACCAGCACAGATTCGCTTTACCTTTTGCCAAGCGGGCCCATTCCTCCCAATCCTGCCGAATTGCTGCTTTCGCCTAAAATGGGACAACTTATTTGCGTATTTAAAACAGGAGTTTGATTTAATTATTGTAGATACCGCACCCATAGGTGCTGTTACAGATGCGCAAATTGTGGGTAATTTTGCTGACCTTTCGCTTTATATTGTCCGTAAGGGGTATAGCATTAAAGGCAGTGTTGAGATTATCAATGATATTCTCCTGAACAAAAAATTGCCATCGCTTTATCTGATACTGAATGACATGAAAGAAGGTACTTCGTATCGTTATGGCTATGGGTACCGATATGGTTATGGATATGGTTATATGGACAAAACGAACACAGAGAAAAGGTGGTGGCAGAGGGTGAAGAAGTGAGAAGAATTTTTCAAAAGTTATAATCATTGTGTTTTATTCAGTAATGTAAAAGTACAATTGCTTGAATGACAAAAAATATAAATAGTAATATTAAAAGCAGCAGTAAGTGGTTTGCCGGTATTGACAGTTTACGGTTTATATTGGCAATGATAGTATTATTAGGTCATCTGCGGAAATCCAATTGCTGATAATATAAAACATGCCAGTAGTAATCTACTTAGATATATAGGCAATTTTATAGGAGTTGCTTTTGTAGGACCAGCAGCGGTAATTGCTTTTTTTCTTATTTCCGGCTTTGTGATTCATTATCCTAATCGAAATGGTATTTCTAATATAAAAGATTTCTATATTAGAAGATATGTAAGAGTTTTGATACCAATGTTAACAATAATAACAATTGGGTTTTTTTTTGGAAACCCAGATAAGGGTGTTATATGGAGTTTAATTTGTGAGTTAATTTATTATACTATTTACCCGTTTTTATCGCTTGTTGGGTCATTACATGGAAAAATAAAGTATTTTTTGTCTTGTTTAATCTTCGACAATAGTGATTTTATATTTTGGTAAAAATGATGTACATATCAATGATTTATCATAAGGATATAAAATATAATGGAAACTATCCGCAATTAGGATACTATTTAACATGGATTATTGGTTTACCAACATGGTTAACGGGTGTTTATTTGGCTGATAAAATTCAATCGTTTTCAAACAAACCCTCCGTTCTCTACTATTTTCATTTACCGTATAATTTTGTTTTTTATAGCGATGTTTTGCTGTATTGTAAGATTTCATTTTTTTATATCATACCTCATTACGTTGCCGTTACTTAACTGTTCCACTTTATTTTTGGATAAAAAATGAAATTATTTATTACAAAACACATTTACCGAGTCCGTTTATTAGAGAATGGTGGTAAATTTTCTTATTCTTTATATTTATGTCACCCTTTATTATTTACTGTTATCGGTATTTTTATATCCTTAAATAGTATTACCTATTTTATATATATTTTACTTGCTGTTTGTTTATCGTTTATTTTTTATAAAGTAATAGAATATCCATCGCATCTATTAGCTAAGAAATTGACACAAAAGAAATTGGCACTACATTGTCACATTAACATTTTAAATCAGATATGATGTAACAAATTCAATGCAAAATAGCTATGACATTAGATAAAGCTTCAAGAATCAATAATTAGAATTTCATATATAAGATAGGTAAATCAGTAAGTGAGTTAGTGAATTTTGGAAAGAGTATGGATACATATAATTATATGAAGTTATGAAACATTGTAACAATGAAGGAGTGGGATTTAGAGATCAAGCCGCAGGACGGGCTTTTCAATCTTCATTTAAAGGATGTTTGGAATTACCGTGATTTGCTTTGGCTGCTGGTGCGCAGAGACTTTGTTTCCTTTTACAAGCAAACGATTTTAGGGCCTCTTTGGTTTTTTGTTCAGCCCCTGCTTACCACACTTATGTTTACGTTGGTATTTGGTAAAATGGGTGGTTTTTCAACAGATGGGCTTCCTCCTGTTTTGTTTTATATGGCTGGTATTACCGCCTGGAATTATTTTGCCGATTGCATTACCAAAACATCCACAGTGTTTAAAGACAATGCGGCTATCTTTGGGAAAGTATATTTTCCGCGTTTAATTATGCCGTTGAGCATTGTGGTAAGCAACTTAGTAAGATTTGGCGTGCAGTTTTTACTTTTTTTCCTGATCATGGCATACTATGCTTTTCAGGGAACGCTTTTCATTTTACATGGGCAATCCTTTTGTTTCCCGTTGTTGTGATTTTAATGGCAGCTTTAGGATTGGGTGCGGGAATGATTATCTCTGCCATGACAACCAAATACAGCGATCTTGGCGTTCCTGCTTACTTTTGGCATTCAGTTGTTAATGTATGCTACTACTGTTATTTATCCGCTTTCATCAGCACCGCTAAAGTATCGCGCATATTATTGCAGCGAACCCGATGACGCCATTAATAGAAGCTTTTCGCTATGGCTTTCTTGGGCGTGGCAGTTTTAGCCTGGCATCGTTTGGTTATTCAGTAATAGTACAATTGTTTTTTTACTGTTTGGAATTATTATATTTAATAAAGTAGAGAAAGATTTTGTAGATACGGTATAGAGCAGAAGATAGTTGATAGTTAGAAAGTTACGAATGGAAGTTGAAGAAGAGAAGAGTGAAGGGAAGAGTTGACAATATAAGAGAGAAAGAAAACAATCACTAATTATAATCAAAATTTATAATTAATACATGGCAGTTGCCATTAAAGTAGAGAACTTATCAAAAGCATACCAGTTGGGCGAGATTGGCACTGGTACATTGAGCCGTGATATTGAGCGATGGTTGGCCAAAGTAAGAGGCAAGGAAGATCCATTTTTAAAAATTGGTGAAACCAACGACCGTACGAGCAAGGGAGAAAGCGATGTGGTCTGGAGCCTAAAAGACATCAATTTCGAGATAGAGCAGGGCGATGCAGTGGGCATCATTGGCAGAAATGGTGCGGGTAAAAGCACACTGCTTAAAACTGTTGAGCCGTGTAACGTCTCCTACTACCGGAAGCATTAAGGTAAAGGGAAGAATTGCTTCCCTGCTGGAAGTAGGCACGGGCTTTCATCCTGAACTCACAGGAAGGGAAAATATTTACCTCAACGGTGCTATCCTTGGCATGAGGAAGAAAGAAATTACGCGGAAGTTTGATGAGATTGTTGATTTTGCAGGTGTAGAGCGATACATAGATACGCCGGTAAAGCGTTACTCAAGCGGTATGTATGTGCGGCTTGCATTTGCAGTAGCAGCGCATTTAGAAAGTGAGATATTGATTGTAGATGAAGTGCTGGCAGTGGGCGATGCGGAATTTCAGAAAAAGTGTTTGGGTAAAATGGGTGAAGTAAGCAAAGGGGAAGGGAGAACAGTATTATTTGTGAGTCATAATATGAGTAGTGTAAATCAACTGTGTAATAAAGGAATATTATTGAGAAATGGTATGGTGGAGGTCTATAATCACATCTCATTGATTATTCACCATTACCTTAAGCAAGACTTCAACGACTTAAGTTCATTAGTGGATTTGTCAGATAAAAAAAGGAGTGGAAATGGCATAAGTAGATTTAGATGGGTATCGCTTACAAAAAATAATGAAAAGGTTACTAAGAGGGAAGTGTCTATAGGGGACGATATCAACATATCATTTGAGGTTATAAGCAAACAGGAAGATTTGCCTTTACGTATGTCCATAGAATTAAAATCCTCTGACGGTACTAAGATCGCAAATATGATTGATGCTGATTCCCAATTTTTTAACTTATCAAAGTTTAAATCTATTTATTCAGTTCGCGTAACAGATATTAGACTTTATCCAGGAACACTTATTATCTAAGTTTGTATGCTGGTGATACCTCAAGTACTGAAATATATGACTATGTAGAAGATTGTATTAGCTTCGAAGTAGTTGATGGTGGTTATTTAACATCGCGCTCATTACCGAAAGCAGCAGGTTTGTTGTTTTTAACACCCGAGTGGAAAATCAAATACAATGGCGTTATTGAAAAGTTTTAAATCTATAATCTCAGTTATAAAAAAGGAAGGTTTAGAGATAAAAGAAAAGGTTAGATTAAATTCATTTAATATTTCCACACATAATAAAATACTTTCTTTACAAGTCAGTTTACAAGCAATTTGTGGTAATGATATTACTGTCCTCAATGGTAGTTACATCTGTTCTGAAAGTAAAGTTGAAAGCTATACATTCATTGGTTTCAATACCTTAATATCAAAAACTCAGATTGGTCGTTACAATTCAATCGCAAGTAATGTTAATATAGGGCATGGTGAACATCCGACAAATCTTGTCTCTACAAGTACCTTATTTATAAACGATGCATATAATACGTTAACCTCAAAGGAATGTATTATTGAAAATGATGTATGGATAGGAGTTGGAAGTGTAATACGGAGGGGAGTAAGAGTTGGAAATGGGGCCATAGTGGGTGCAAATTCTTATGTTAATAAAGATGTACCGCCTTTCGCAATAGTTGTTGGTTCACCTGCAAAAATTATAAGATATAGATTTGATGAAAAAAAAATTCAGAAGATTTTAGATTTGAGGTGGTGGGAATATGATTTTAAGGAAGCTTTAAATATAATTAATGATTTTTGAAAAGTTCTTAGCTAAGCTAAAAGATAGTCGATCTAATAAGCGAATTGAATCAAATAAAAAAGTAGGCAAATGTGTAACATTAAATAATTGCCTAACTTCAGACTTTACATCAATTGGTAATAATTGCTACTTACAAAATGTAAAAATTAATTCTTTTACCTATTTATCTTCTAATGTGACGATAATGAACACTGAGATTGGTAAATTTTGCTCAATAGCTCAGGGCGTTTTAATAGCAGGTGGTATGCATCCAACACACACGCATGTGTCAACTAGTCCGGTTTTTTTCTCAACTTACAAACAGTGCGGAACTACTTTTGCTGACCGATCTTATTTTAGTGAAACCGGTGTTTGTATAATAGGAAATGATGTCTGGATAGGCGCCAATGCTATTATCTTAGATAATATTACTGTTGGAGATGGCGCTATCATAGGTGCTGGTTCTATTGTTACAAAACCAGTTGAACCTTATACAATTGTGGCAGGTAATCCTGCTAAAATAATAAAATACAGATTTTCGGTGGAAGAAATTAACTTTTTAGTGAAATTTAAATGGTGGGACAAAGAATTAAATTGGTTAAAAAAGAACTTTAAAGACTTTCACGATATAAAGAATTTTAAATTAAAAAATGATCACAGCTAAGTTATTAGGTGGTTTAGGTAATCAAATGTTCCAATATGCAGTTGGGAGGTGTTTATCGATAAGAAATAACACTACTCTTCGTTTGGACATATCTGAATTGTTAGATAGAGTTCACTTCACTGATCGAACCCCACGTGAATTCGATCTTGATGTACTAAATATTAAATACACAAGCTTAATTAAAGACAATAAAAAGTCTTTTTTGGGGAAAATAAAAAATACTATCCAGCCATCTGTATACATAACTGAGATTAATCACAAATTCAATCCAAATATATTCACCTCTGGAAGTAATGTTTATTTAAATGGCTATTGGCAGAATGAAAATTATTTTAAAGAAATAGAAGATGTGATTCGCGAAGATTTTTCTTTTAAACCTTTTCTAGACCAGCAAAACCAAGAACTCTTACAAAGGATTCAAAACACTAATTCTGTTTCCATTCATTTTAGAAGAGGTGATTATATAACCAATAAAAGTTCGAAAGATTACCATGGTATATGTACAGATGATTATTATATCAGTGCGATACAAGAATTATAAAAAGAGAGAATCTCTCATCCTAATTTTTTTGTGTTTTCTGATGAGATAAATGCAATTAAATCTTCGTTTCATTTCGGTGATGATGGTAACTTTTGTCCAGATTAATTCCGGCAGAAAAAACTATGAAGACATGAGACTAATGTTATATTGCATGCATAATATTATCGCAAATAGCTCTTTCAGCTGGTGGGGGGCCTGGTTAAATAAAAATCCGGACAAAATTGTGGTTGCACCTAACAATTGGTTTAAAACAGTAAAAACAGATATAGTACCTAAGGAATGGATAAAAATTTGATTTATAATCCACTTGTTTCGATAATAATGCCCGCATATAATGCAGAGGCCTATATTGAAGAATCTATTGTTTCTGTACAATGCCAAACATATAAAAATTGGGAATTAATAATAATAGATGATGGTTCTACTGATAAAACAAATGAAATTGCAACCACTGCCAGTACACAGGATCATAGAATAAAAGTTATTTATCAAAGTAATAAAAAATTAGGCACTGCAAGAAATGCAGGGCTGAAAATTTCAAAAGGGGATTGGATTGCTTTTCTTGATTCTGACGATTTATGGACAGCCAGTAAATTGCACGAACAATTATTTATTGCAAATTTTATTTCTGATATAGGGGTCATTTACACGAGTGGATATATGTTTTCAGGCGGTAATCTAAAGGATGTAAAGCACTATAATGTATCGGTAGGGAAGTTTACAGCGAATGAAATGTATAAAATGTTATATAAACAAAACCAAATTCCAGTGTTATCTGTACTGATTAAGCGTGGTGTACTTGAGAGAGTTGGATTGCAAGAAGAACAAATATTATTTCATGGGTGCGAAGACTATGACTATTGGATAAGAATTGCTAAATGCGGATTTTCGTTTTATGGTATGGAAGAAAGATTATTTTATTATAGAAGAGCATAATAGCAATATGTATTCAAATATTGTGGCTATGACGTTAGCACAAACAGCTGTTTTAATCAAAAACTATGAACAAAAAAGTTTTACATCGGCGCAAACAAGAAACATATTCAAACCAATTATAAACCACTTGATTTTTGTACTAATGAATCAAAGCAATAAGGATGATATAATGTTTGTACTTCGTAAAGCTTCGGATATTTTACCAGTTACCTATTTTAAAGTCAATCTTTTTCTTTTTCAATATTTCGCTAAATTTAGTCTTCTTCCAATGCGTATATACAACAAAGTAGATAATTTTTTTTCCAAAATTGTTGAACATTTTAAGAAAATTAAGCACCACACCAACTTCTTCTCCTTTTACTGTGAATATTTCTAGTAGTTTGAATTAATTCTATTTTTAATTAAACTTCTTAAATGTGTCGTTAACGCAAATTAGTGTGATCGTTCCTTGTTATAATCAGGCAAATACTTACCAGAGGCTTTAAATAGTATTATTAAGCAGACTTATAATGCATGGGAATGTATCATAGTAAACGATGGTTCTCCCGATAATACAGAAGAAGTAGCATTAGAATGGTGCAATGCCGATAACAGAATTACCTATCTAAAAAAAGAAAACGGCGGATTATCCAGTGCAAGAAATCACCGGCATAAAAACTAGCAAGAGGCAAGTATATTTTACCTTTGGATGCCGATGATTATATAGGAAGCGAGTATTTAGAATTGGCGATAGAAGCATTTGAAAATGATAATTCTTTAGATTTAGTTTATTGCAAAGCACAAAAATTTGGTTATGTAGATTGTGTCTGGGACTTGCCTTCTTACAGTTACAATACGCTACTGTTAGAAAATATCATTTTTTGTTCATCAATCTTTAGAAAAAGTATAACTGTAGGATATAGGTTATGATGAATCTTTAAGGAATGGCTTGGAAGATTGGGACTTTTGGTTACAATTGTTAAATCCTAAATCTAAAGTTTTCCAAATTCCAAGCATCCAGTTTTATTACCGAATCAAAGAATCATCTATGCTTATGATAATGAGTGAAGAGTATAAAGAGGCCGTGAATTGGAAAGTATTTTTAAAGCATACCGAACAATACCAATCCTATTATAGTTCGCCCATTAGGGCATATGTTGATAGTTTAGGGCTCACCAGAGTGTTCAATTCAGAATCTTATAGAGTAGGCAACCGGATAATAAGATTTTTATCTATGTTCGTTAAGCGCAATAAAAAGTAGGTTTCTGATTATACTAAATTATTTGAGTAATACTAGTCAATAACGTTTTTATAAAGTGTAATATCCTTGTTTGTCCTATTAGTTTACATGTATGTTTTTTTCATAGGATAGATGCAAAAAATATTTGTTTCTCTGCCTTATCATTTTCTGGAATGAAATGATATGATTTACGTAGAGACTACTAAAAATCGTGTTATAAACACCGACGTATAGTAGGATGGAGTACTGGCAATTCTTAGTTCATCTATTTCTGTTATTTTAATTATTCTTATTACTTAATGACTCAAGTTGTAATCAGTAACCTTACATGACAGAACAGCAATTACAATTGGGGAAGGGCGGTGAGCAAAATTTATTCTGTGGCAAAAAAGTATTGAGTCGTGCCATGGGTCACTGTCATTTTTTAGCTTTTTTATCTCTCGTCCACTGGTTGAGGTACACTTGGTTCAAAATTCAATACCTCATGCCCAGTGTAAAAGATGATAAAACAGCGGCTAAAAACAATTTTGTGTTCTTAACAAACGGAATGGATTGCAAAACGGATTCAGAACAACTTGGAAAATTGAATTGTTGTTCCGTATGGAGATGTAAAGAAAATGACGAGCCAAATCTATATATTACAAGATTTCAGGGAACGGCTTTAAAAATTGGGTGAAAACATTAGTAAGCTTGTTGAACGGTTTGACCTAAAACGAATAGTAAGCGTAATTTCAAATGTGATTAATAAAAAAATAAAATGAATATTTTGGTTACTGTTATTGTACCAAATTATAATCATGCACCTTATCTTAAAAGGAGAATAGAATCAATTCTGAATCAAACTTACCAAGACTTGGAATTGATTATATTAGATGATTGTTCAAATGATAACAGTATAGATATTATTAAGCAATACCAAAATCATAAGAAAATATCGCATATTGAACGGAATGAAAAAAATAGTGGTAGTCCATTCAAACAATGGCAGAAAGGGATTGAATTAGCTAAGGGCGAATACATTTGGATAGCAGAAAGTGATGATTATGCAGATCCGGAATTTTTATCCTACTCTTATACAACTTAGCAAATCAGATAAAAATATTGTACTTGCATATTGTGCTTCTCATTTAGTAGATGAAAATGATATACATTATTGGAGAAATGAGAAGGAGTGTAGAAACAACTGAAGGCTGGTAGTATATTTAAATAATGGGATAAATGAATGTAGAGATTATCTTTTTTCTGATCCTATCATTCCTAATGCAAGTGCTGTTATTTTCAAGAAGGATGCTCTAAAAGAATTAACACACGAGTTCTTGCAGTATAAAATTTGCGGAGATTGGTCATTTTGGATAGAGATATGTAAGCAAGGGAAAATTGTATATTTAGATGCGAGCCTTAATTATTTCAGACAAAGCGGTACTTCTGTAAGCCGATCGAATACCCATCATAAAAATGCGAGAAAAACTTTTTTATTAGAATATTTAAGAATCGCCGTCAGTATCAAAACAGCATTTCCGCCATTTCCAAAACGTAACTCAAACCGATTTCTTAAACAATACTGGAGTATTATTTTTAGAGAATACTTTAAAGGAATAATCCGCTTTAACAAAAAAGAAAGAAGTGCAATAATACAAGGATCTGCGATTTTATCACAATTTTATCCACTCATTATGATTGGAGCAATAGTAAATCTTAGTGGCAGTAAAATGAAAAACTTGTTTACATTAAATGCTTATGAAGATATTGCTGGATAAAGTTATATATAAGCTTCATGTATTTTTAGCAAACAGTATGAAGAGAAGCTTAGTAAAAAGAATCAGATACGTAGGTAAAGATGTGAAATTAGGAGATTATACGATAATTCAAAACCCTGAAAAAGTAATTATTGAGGATTATACTCAAATTTCTGATTTTACTGTCTTACTCGCAGGAAATAATATCTGCATTGGAAAAAATTGCCGGATATCAACTTGCTGCATGATAACTTCGGTATCTCATAAAATTGCTTCTCGAAATAGAATAAGGGATGATGAGGTTTCAAATGTGACAATGAATATAACTATAAGTGACAACGTTTGGATAGGTGCTAATTGTGTTGTTTTGCCCGGTACATATATAGGTAATAACTCTATTATCGCAGCGGGTTCGATAGTAAAAGGTCATGTGCCCGATGATGAAATATGGGCAGGATCGCCTGCCACATTTAAAAGTAAAATAGATTTTACAAGATAAATATAATTTATAGGAAAAATGATTGGTCATTATGGATGGTAAAAAACAAATGCCTGTTGTTTTTTTAGTATGCACAGGCTTAGGAAGAGTAAATAGAGGTTATGAGTCGTTTACCAGAGAGTGTTTTGAAGCCTTAAAAGAAAATAATCAATTTAAATTGCTTCTGTTTAAGGGTGGTGGGAAAACAAAAGAACATGAATTTGCTATTACGAACTTACAAAGAAACAATAAGCTGTCTATTTTGATTGCTAAACTTCTTCACAAGAATTCTTACCTTATTGAGCAAGTTTCCTTTTGTTTATTTTTTCTTCCACATATTATCCGTAAACGGCCTTCTATTATTTATTATAGTGATTTTATTTTAGGCACATACCTATGGCATTTGAGAAAAATATTTAAATTTGAATATAAACTTTTATTTTCTAATGGTGCACCTAATGGTCCGCCATATAAAACTGAAGATCATGTACAGCAATTGTTAAGCAATACTTACATCTGGCAATAGAAAAAGGCACTCCTGTAGAGAAGCAAACATTATTACCTTATGCATTTTCCATTCCGTCATCCCAACTATATTGTCTGTTAATGATATAAAGAAAGTGAGAAAAGAACTTGGATTACCTGATGATAAGAAAATAATCATTTCAGTTGGGGCTATCAACAGCAGGCACAAAAGAATGGATTACGTTGTAAAGGAATTTTCTCAGCTAAATTTGGATCAATATTATTTGATTCTGTTAGGGCAAATAGATTACCAAAGCAGAACTGTGATTGAACTAGCAAGAGAATTTTACGCCCGGATAATTATTTAATTAAGTCAGTTTCATCTGAAATGGTAGCAAACATCTTGCTGGTATCAGATTATTTTATACTTGCTTCTTTGCAGGAAGGATTTGGAAGGGTTTTCATTGAAGCACAACAATGTGGCTTATTGCCAATTGTTCACAATTATCCTATAACAAAGGAGGTACTTGGGAAATATGCAGTGTATGCAAATTTAACTGAAGACAACCAATTGAAAAGTTTACTCCAAAAAGTTGATGATTATAAAGCAAATAAAGTTGAAATTTGGAAATACGCTTATGAGAAATATTCCTGGGCTTCACTAAGAGGAAAATACATAGAACTGATTACAAATTTATTGTAATGATAGTTATAGCGTACTTATATAATAAAAATGGTATGGCATCATGGTGCATCGAAGCAGCGATTGCTCTTCGACAGATAGGAGAAGAACTTCTGCTTATAAAATCAGAAGACACTGAAGTTCCTGAGATACTATCTGCAGTTACGCTAAATTTTAATATTAATCAGGATAATAACACCAAAGTGAGGTTTATAAAGAAGTTATTTGGTAAAATCAAAAAGTATTATCAACTGATTCCGTTTGTGAGCGTTGAGAATAAATTTCTTGAAAGACTAAACTATTACTTGAATGAGAAACATATCAAACCTACCTGTTACCTGCTAAACCAAACGAGTTTTGTTAATAATAGTGTCGATGTGTCTCAATACGTGGTTGGGTGGAGTTATAAACCATCATTAACTGGGTATTTAAAAAAAGTGCTTATCACTTCTGCTGATTTTACAACATTCAAAGACAATACTTATAACGCTTTTTTCTGGTATAAGATTGACTGGAAGGGTTATAAAAAAGCTTCTGGTGTTCTTTGTATTTCTAATAAGTTGACAAGCTATTTAAAAGCTTATAACATTAATGCAGTTACTGTCTATCCAGGGGTTGATAAATCTATACCCACATTAGTTGAAAAGTCAAAAAGCAAATGCAAAATACGGTTTGTATTTGCTGCTATAGACTTGTCAGACAAACGTAAAGGATTAAAAAAAATAATAAAATGTTTAAAAAGTTTAGATGTCAATAAATTCGAAATTGTATTGATTGGAAATTGTCCGGAAAAATTTAAAAATTGGATATTATTAAATTCATTTCCAGCGAGATTTACCGGTTTATTGGATCGCGAAAATGTATTAAAAGAAATGAATAATTGTGATGTTTTACTTTTTGGTTCGGTAGTCGATGATTGGGGGTTTGTGCAGGTTGAGGCAATGTCTAATGGATTAACTGTTTTATCACCTAATATTTCTCCATTTGATGAAATTATTAGTCGGAGTGATTATTTGTACGAATTAAAAAATAATGAAGATCTTTACCATAGGCTAAACTACATTCTAAACCAGAATAATATAGATGAGGATAAACAATGGTTTAAAAAAAGATTTCAAGAGAAATTCTCTTCAAAACAATTTGGAGTTGCATTACTTAATGCAATAAGTTATTTGTTTATCTCAAATAATAGTAATGAATAACAACAAAATTAACATTTTAAAGGATAAAATAAGAAATTATTTATATAATAAATATTGTGGGAAAATCCGTTTTCAAAGGCTTTTTGAAAAAATACACTTTTTCACTTTATTAGGTTATCATACAGGTCCTCAAGGTAATATATATGAAAGCGGAGAAATAGTAGCGCTTAAAATTATTTCAAAAAAATTTTCTTCAAACCCTGTAGTTTTTGATATAGGTGCTAATAATGGAGAGTATACAAACTATCTTAGCACGTAGGAAATATTTACAAGTGAAAAATATAGTATCTATTCATTTGATCCTCTACCAAAATGTTTTCCTGAATTATTAAGAGTTTTAAAGGACAACCTAACATAAAAGTTTATAATATTGGTTTCAGTAGTCGAAAAAAGAAGCCGTTATTTATTCAGATACTGAGGACTCTGTTTTTGCTTCATTATACCAAAGAGATACCTTAATATTTTCTTTAGAAAAGGAAATAAGAATTAAATTAGATACAGTTGATAATTTTTGTTTTGAAAACGATATAGAATATATAGATCTTATTAAAAATTGATGTGGAAGGGCATGAACTTGAGGTTTTAAAAGGTGCAAGTAGAGATGTTAGATAGTAAATCAATTAAATTTATACAATTCGAATTTGGTTTAGCTAATATTGATTCACGGACATACCTGAGAGATTTCTTCATATTACTCGGTAGAGTTATAAAATCTACAGAGTTGTGAGGGATGGTTTATACGAATTTGCATATGATCCAAAATTTGAAATTTTTGCTACTACTAATTTTATTGCTGAATTAATATAAATTATAAAATTTGCTTTTTTCTGTTATTATACCAACCTGTAAACGTAATGATTTATTAAGTAAATGTCTTAAATTGCTTACTCCAGGCTTGCAAACAATTGATCCTAACTTGTATGAAGTTATTGTAACAGATGATAGTATTGGCAACGAAGCTAAAGGGATAATTGAGCAGCAATTTGGTTGGGTAAGATGGGTAGCAGGCCCAAAGGATGGACCAGCTGCTAACAGAAATAATGGAGCTGACTGTTCTACAGGTGAATGGTTACTTTTTACTGATGATGATTGTTTGCCCACTTATGAGTGGATAGAATCTTTTAATGCAGCTATAAAAAAATACAATTCTATAAAAGTATTCGAAGGCAAAACCTTAAGCACACGACCCTTTTTTCATGCTTTAGAAACGGCACCAGTAAATAATTTCGGAGGTTATTTATGGTCCTGTAACTTCTGTATAGAAAGAAGGTTTTTCTTGGAAATCGGAGGATTCGATAAAATATTCAAATATCCACATTTGGAAGATAATGATCTTAGGTTGAGAATTTTGCAGGAAAATAATGTTATTAAATTTATACCTGACGCTTTAGTTTATCATCCTCCAAGGACGGTTGGTAGCGGTAGAAAATTAGGTTACTATCATAAGTATGATGTATATTTTTATGAAAAGCATAAAATAAAATATTCCTACTTATCTATAACAAAAAACGTTTTGTTAATCAGAATTAAAACAATTCTTAATAGAAAATTTTCAAAATATTCTTTATTAGGAATTTGGTATTTAACGCAAGAACTTTTAATAATTACTACAAAGTATATTCAATGGAAGAATTTTACTGGGAAAATTTTATCGAAGAAATAAACAGCAGTTTAAAAGATAATCAGGTTGTTTTCGATGCCGGTGCAGGTAACGGTCACTGGAAAAAAAATTTAACAAAAAGTATTAAGTATATATCAATGGATTTGGGAGTAGGTGATGCTAACGTTGATTACTCTCATTTGGATATAAAGGGAGATTTAAGGAATATACCTTTAGAAAATGACTCCGTTGATTTAATTATATGTATTCAAGTACTTGAGCATTTGCCAGAACCCTGGATTGTTTTGAAAGAATTTTATAGAATACTGAAGCCAGGCGGGTATATTTTTGCTTCATGTCCTCAAGGTGAGCCGCAACACCAAATCCCGTATGACTTTTTCAGGTATACTATTTTTGGCTTAGAAGCCATATTTTCTTCTATTGGTTTTAAGACGGAATGGATCAAACCACAAAAAGGAAACTTTACAAAAATGGCCAATGATCTAAGACATTCAGGCAATTTAGTTTTGCAAAAAAATAAAAGCCAAAGAATTTATGGCTTACTATTAAAAGGGCTTGCTCGATTTGTAGAAACGTTTTTCTTTAAGCTTGATACAGAATATACTACAAATACTACAGGGCATTTTATTAAAGCTACTAAATAAACACTTATAGCGAAATGTTGCATTTCGGTATATTATCGGTCAGATCTAAAATGGCAAGTAAAATTATTGTTCATATATCAGAAGTGGATATTCAGAGAGAAGGCGGTATGGCGAGAGTGGAGTATCACTGGAAGGAGGCATTTGAAAAAAGAGGAATTAATTTTATTCATATTGGTCCATACGAAGTCGGCAAAACCAAACATAAGGCTCTATTTTCTTACCAAGCATATCGCTATTATAGAAAGTTGCATCTAAAACCCATAGCTTTTATTATACATGAACCTTATGCATTGTTTTTTTTGAGTAGTAAAATTCCTGTGTTTATAGAGAGCCATGGGAGCGAAAGAAGGGCTTGGGAATTAATAAAGAAGGAAGAGAAAATTAGTATTAGCTTAAAAACACGAATCTTATTTCCGATCTGGCGGTTAATGCAATGTGATATTGGTTTAAAAAAGGCATTTAGGCTTTTACTAGTCAATTCTGATGATAAACAATATGTCATTAAGAAGTATAATCGGCAGAATGACGAAATACTGATTTTCAAAAATGGATTTAATGCAATTCTCGATTCGACTCTTCCGAAAGAATTTACTATTCTTTTTAATGGCAGTTGGATTGAAAGAAAAGGTATTTCTACATTAATTGATGCTGCTAGATTATTATATGAACAAAAATTAGAAATCAATTATCTTATAATAGGTTCAGGATGTAATAAGGACAAAGTGTTAAGTGATTGGCCAATAGAACTGCATGAAAGAGTGGATGTCATTCCAAGATTTGATTTCAAAGAAGAACAAAGCTTATTGGATAAGGCATCTGTAGTAGTATTACCCAGTAATTTTGAAGGTCAGCCTTTAAGTTTGCTACAGGCCATGGCAGCGGGAAAATGCTGTATCACAACAAACTGTTGTGGCCAGAAAGATTTTATTCTTGATAGAGAGACAGGCTTTTTGTTCGAACCAAAGATTCCAGAAAATTTGCAGAACTCATTATATTCTCTTATCAAAATTTAGGAACTGCGCAGTAAAATCGGTAATGCTGCAAAAAATAGTATAAAAGACAGAAATTGGAAAAATGTTTCTTCTGAGGTTGTAGATTTTGTTTTGACATCAATAGAATCATTTTAATGCGACTTGTTTTTATCTGTGGATCGTTAGAGCCTGGCCTTGACGGGGTTGGAGATTATGCCCGACGATTGGCAGCACATTTAATAAGACAGGGAAATCAGTTTTCATAATTTCTATCAATGATAAACACTTAATCAACTTTATGGGAGGGAAGCCAATCTTACGAGGATATTATTATACCTGTTTTGAGGCTTCCTGCTTTTGGAAATCGACGCAACTACTTGCATGCTGCAAAAGAATACATAAGTAATTTTAATCCCGATTGGATGAGTTTACAATATGTCCCCTTTGCTTATCAAGAAAAGGGGTTGCCATTTCAATTGCCTGTACAACTGTTGCATATCAGCGGTAAAAGAAGATGGCATGTTATGTTTCATGAACTATGGGTTGGGATTAATAAAGAAGCATCTATAAAGCATCTCATGTGGGGATGGTTGCAAAAGAAATTAATTGCATCTTTATTAAAAGACTTACATCCTGAGGTAATTCATACTCAAACACATCTATACCAATATAAACTTCAACAATTGGGCATACAAGCTAAGTATCTTAATTTATTCTCAAATATTAGTTTGGTAACCGATGCCAGTAATTTTGAGCCAGGCAAACAAAAGAATGTAGAAATAAAAATGATAATTTTCGGTCTTATTCATCCGGGAGCGCCGGTTGAGGAATTTATTCAAGAAGTTAATGACTATGCAAAAAAAAGTAATCAAAACATTTCTCTCATCATTATCGGAAGAAACGGATCAGAACATAAAAAGTGGATTTCGCTTTGGGAATCGTTTGGCATGACGGTAACAGTCTTCGGAGAGCAGACAGAAAAGCGTATTTCGGAAGCATTGCAACAGGCAAGTTTTGGTATTTCGACTACACCTTATGCTCAAATTGAAAAAAGCGGGACTGTAGCTGCTATGTTGACTCACCGGTTACCCGTCCTTTGTGTCGCAGAATCCTGGCAACCTCGTGGTATTAAGGGTTTACCCCAGCCACCTGGTATCTGTCAATACATTCCCGGGAACTTACAAGAGCTACTTACCAAGAAAATAGAAGTGCCTTCTTTTCCTTCCGTAGCAGAAGTAACTCAACAGTATCATTCATGATCTTTCCTCCTTCTAAAATATACGTTTTTGATCATGAAACTGATCTTATCTCATCCAACAGGTAATGCCAATGTCAGAGCAGCTGTAATCGGGCTTAGAGAAGCTGGCTTGCTCTCGGAGTTCTGTACAGCCATTGCTTCTTTTCCAGGACAGTTATCTTATAAGATTGGTGGAATCAATTTGCTTTCGGAAATCAGGCGCCGCAGTTATGATAGCAGCTTGCAACGGATAACCAAAACATGGCCATGGCTTGAGATAGGTCGTTTGGTATTTACTAAAGCTGGCTTTCAGAGCCTGACAGCACATGAGTCCGGAAAGTTTAGTGTGGATGCTGTATACCGAAATCTGGATCAGCACGTTGCAAGAATCCTTCATAAAAAGGCCGGGCAACGAATAAGTGCAGTTTATGCATACGAGGATGGTGCGGAAGCCAGTTTTCGCGTGGCCAAACAATCGGGCATTGCTTGTTTCTACGACTTACCGATTGGTTACTGGAAAACAGCCCGCCGACTTTTAAGATCAGAAGCAGAACGCTGGCCTGACTGGCGTATCACATTGAGTGGTTTTAACGATTCGCAGATGAAGTTGGAACGAAAAGATGAAGAATTACGATTGGCCGATAAAATTTTTGTTGCCAGCAGCTTTACCGCAAAAACATTACTTGATTTTTCAGGCAATCTTGCGCCAATTCGAAGTGATTCCTTATGGTTTTCCTTCTGTAGAAGAAATCCGGCATTATGAAGGTGTAACCAATAGAACAGAAAATACGACTCCTTTTTGTAGGCGGACTTTCACAACGCAAAGGAATTGCTGATTTGTTCGAGGCTGTAGAAGAGTCTAAAGAATTATGTTGAGCTGACTATTGTCGGAAGAAAGGTAACACCGGATTGCGCTGCATTAAATGAAGCGCTTCGCAAGCATACCTGGATTCCCAGCTTATCGCATCATGCAGTATTACAATTGATGAAACAACAAGATATCTTAGTATTTCCTTCTCTTTTTGAAGGATTTGGATTGGTAATTTCGGAGGCAATGTCGCGAGGAATGCTTGTAATTACAACTGACCGAACGGCAGGACCTGATTTAATTGAACATGGAAGAAACGGCTGGTTAATCGAGGCGGCTTCTACTGCTTCGTTAAAAAAGGCTATTGAGCATTTTATTCGGCAACCAGCGCAGATAGCCGAATTAGGGAAAGCCGGCCAGGAATCTGCCCGGCAACGCCCCTGGACTGTTTATGGCAATGAATTGGCAGCCGCTATTGTAAAAACAATTTTGAGTAACATGATGACACCAATGGCGACCTCACTTGCTACTCATTCTGATGGTATCAATTTGTTTCTACAACGTAAGCTTCAGAAGGAAATAGCAGAAAAGAAATTATTGAAGGCCGGTATCTGGGCTTATTTTCTGCTCCTGATTTTTGAAGGCGCTTTGCGTAAATGGGTTTTACCTTCGTTAGCCACACCGCTCCTTATTGTACGGGATCCTATTGCATTAGTTTTAATATTGGTAACGCTGAGCAGAACCCGGGTTTTAAATAATTTATACGTCTATGGTATTTTGCTGATTTCCGGTATTTCCTTCTTTACTGCTATAACATTGGGACATGGCAATATATTCGTAGCTCTTTATGGGGTACGTATTTTCGTTCTACATTTTCCGCTGATCTTTATTATAGGACATGTTTTTACAAAGGAAGACGTAATTGCTTTGGGAAAAGTCACTTTGTGGATTAGTTTATTCATGGCCATTTTGATCGGGCTTCAATTTTATAGTCCGCAAAGTGCCTGGGTAAATAAAGGTGTTGGTAATGAAGCAAGTGCTGGCTTTAGTGGTGCTTTGGGATATTTCCGTCCACCGGGTACGTTTTCGTTTACTAATGGTAATTCTCTTTTTTTTGGATTTGACGGTTGTTTTGTGATTTATTTTTTGATTGGTAAAGATAACATCAATCGTCTGTTGCTTGTATTGGCTTCTATTGCTTTATTAGCTTCTATACCCTTATCCATAAGCCGCACACTGTTCTTTTCATTAGCGGTAACATTGGTTTTTGCGTTGTTTGGAGCACTGACTCAACCCCGTTTTCTCTCCAAAATTCTATATGCATTTATTGGGCTTTCCGTCCTTGTGGTTGCCTTAAGTCAAACTCATTTTTTTCAAACGGCATCTGAAGCCTTTACTGCCCGTTTTCAGGACGCAAGTGAAATTGAAGGAGGGGTGCAGGGCGTACTGGCGGACAGGTATCTTGGTGGTTTGGTGGGAGCTATTACCAACTCCTCGCAAATACCCTTTTTTGGATATGGCATTGGTATGGGAACCAATGCGGGAAGCACATTATTAGTAGGAGAAAGAACTTTTCTTATTGCGGAAGGAGAATGGGGAAGATTAATTGGAGAGATGGGATTATTGTTAGGATTGCTAATCATTCTGATAAGGCTATCTTTCAGTTTAGATTTATTGGTCAGAAGTTTTCAGCAATTGAAAAGGGGAAATTTACTACCATGGATTTTGTTAAGCTTTCTATTGACAAATATTCCACAATCGCAATGGGCACAGCCAACTTCCCTTGGTTTTAGTATTGTGATTGGAGGAATTGTTCTTGCCGCTTTGAAGCCACAGTTAAAAAATGTTTGATTATTGTGGCTTTCAAAATATGTTTTCAGAATATTAGACAGCAAACCCTTAGCGTTAAACTGGTAATGCTAATTCAATATAAAAAGGTTTTGCTCTTAAGCGAATTATAATGAATAAAAAAGCTATCATTACGGGCATCACAGGACAAGATGGTGCTTATTTAAGTGCAGACTTAATCAAACACGGTTACCAAGTTACCGGTTTGGTAAGAGGCTATAACCATATTAATACGTATGGTTTATCATACTTAGGGATTGCGATAAAGTAAAGTTGCGTGAATGTGACCTTACTGATATATCACAAATTATTGCTGTAATTAAGGATATACAACCCGATGAGATTTATAACTTGGCTGCGCAAAGTTCTGTATCTATGTCCTTTCAGCAACCGATGGGAACGATCAATTTTAATGTATTCTCGGTTTTAAATTTATTAGAATCCATCAAATTGATGAAACCGGATATTAAATTTTACCAGGCATCGAGCAGTGAGATTTTTGGTCCTTCAGAAACCCTGCCGCTTCATGAAAACAACGCGATCAACCCGGTAAGTCCATATAGTATTTCTAAGGCGACCGGTCATTGGTTGTGTAAAAATTACAGAGATGCTTATGGTATTTTTAGCTGCAGTGGTTTTTTATTTAATCACGAATCTTTTTTACGTGGTGATAATTTTTTTGTGAAAAAAGTAATTCGTGATAGCTTAGAGATAAAAGAAGGGAGAAGAGACCTGTTAGAAGTTGGTAACATTGATGTAAAACGAGACTTTGGCTGGGCACCCAAGTATGTAGAGGCTATGTATTTGATGCTTCAGCAAGAAGTGGCAGATGATTATTTTATTTGTTCGGGTGTTTCTGTTTCTTTGCGCTCGATTATTGAATTTGTTTTTGATTATTTCAATATTCCAAACAGTAAATTGGTCATTAATCATGATTATTACCGACCAACCGAAATTCAAGATATCTATGGGGATAATACGAAAGCAAAAACAAAATTGGGATGGCAATATGATATGTCGTTTTTTGAAGTGCTAAAAATTTTAATTGATGAAGAGATTGAATACAACAAGAACACAAAAATTGAAGTTACTTTTTTCCAGCGACGACCGCATAAAGGATTTAATTTCAGTCTGGAATATATATTTGAAGATGTAAGAGAAAGGCTGAAAGAAAAAATAGAATCTACTATTAGAATTTGTAGTCTTTATAATGAAGGATATATTACCAAGCTCTACAATATCGTAGAGGCCGGATTAAGACAAGGAAATAGTATCAACCATATTACAGGCGAAGTACATTTTCTGAATCTTTTGATGAGGCGAAAAACTGTGATTCTAACGGTTCTGGATTGTGGAATGGTACATCGTAAAAAAGGTTTAGCCAAACGGTTCATTACCTTATTATATTTAACATGGCCGGTACGAAGATCAGCCTATGTTACTTCTATCTCTGAAGAAACAAAAAATGAAATCGTAAAATATACAAGGTGTGATCCTGATAAAATTGTAGTGATCCCCGTGGCTGTAAATGATATTTATCAGCCGTACCCGAAGGAATTTAATGAAAGCAAGCCTATTATCTTACAGATCGGAACAGGATATAACAAAAACCTGCTGCGATTGATAGAAGCTTTGCAAGGTGTTAGCTGTCATCTTACCATTGTTGGTAAACTTGATCAATCTCACTTGACGGCACTTGCAGACAAATGGTATTGATTTCAGCAACGAATACAATATTTCAAACGAGCGTCTTTTAGAAAAATATATTGAGTGTGATATACTTTCTTTTGTGTCAACTTTTGAAGGTTTCGGAATGCCAATTGTAGAAGCGAATGCAGTAGAAAGAGTAGTGATTACCAGTAATATATCTTCAATGCCGGAAGTAGCCAAGAATGCCGCCTGTTTGGTAAATCCCTTTGATGTTTCAGACATCCGGAATGGGATTCTCACTTTAATCAACAATAAAAAATATAGAGATGAGTTGATACACAATGGCAGAACAAATAAAATTAGATTCAATGCCAATGCTATTGCAAATTCATATCTGAGACTCTATGAAAAAATAGTGGGCCAGTTGTAGTAATATCATTTCACTTATAAAGAAATTTACTATATGCTTTCTAATAGCTAATTCCCCTTAATTGTATATATGCGCATTCTTATAGTCACACTCCTTAGTATAAACGGGTTGAAGCAGTTTAATCGCGCATCTTATATGCAGTCAGGCTTGATATGAACTCGGCTCTTAACTATATTGAGACTTGTAACAGTCAAATTTTGCAGCAAACGAAAAGTAAGCTATGACCGTATTAAGTGTAATTGCGAGTATGGACCCTACTTATGGGGGCCCCTGCCAAGGAATCCGGAATTTTATTCCTGAATTTGCAAGACAGGGGATTTTAAATGAAGTGGTTTGTTTAGACCCGGAAGGAACTTTATTTCCTGATCCCTTTCCTATTCATACACTTGGAACCAACAAAAATCGGTGGCATTACAGTTCCAAGCTATTCCCCTGGCTTACGGGCAATTTAGGCCGATTTGATGCCGTTATCGTGCATGGCCTTTGGCTTTATCCAGGTTATGCTTTATGGAAAGCTATCCGACTTTGCAACAAACAAGGACAGACGCCTGTGCCTGCCTATTTTGTAATGCCACATGGTATGCTGGACCCTTACTTTCAAAAGGCGAGAGACAGGCGATTAAAAGCTTTGCGAAACCAGATTTACTGGCAATTGATTGAAAGAAAAATAATTCGGGATGCAAAAGCACTTCTATTTACGTGTGAAGTAGAACTGCTTTTGGCTAGAGAGTCATTTCCCTTTTATTCTCCCAAACAAGAAACTTGTGTTGGATATGGAATTGCAGAACCTACTGTCTACGATGCCAAATTGCAGAGCCTATTTCCGGACACTTACCTTGTGCTTGGTAAGCGATCTTATTTATTATACATAAGCCGGATACATAAAAAGAAAGGACTAGATATTTTATTGGAAGCTTATGCAGTCATGTTAGAACAACATCTATCTGCTCCGGAGGCGACACCCATGCTTGTTATTGCAGGTCCCGGTATAGAATCTACCTATGGAAAAAAAATAAAGGAATGGGTTGGCAAAAGGAAGGTATTAAAAGACAAAGTAATTTTTACAGGCATGCTAACCGGTGATATAAAATGGAGTGCTTTTTATAATTGTGAGGCTTTTATTTTACCCAGTCACCAAGAAAACTTTGGTATTTCTGTTGTTGAAGCAATAAGCCTTATAGAAAACCCTAATTGATTTGCCGACGAGATAATCCCAAACCCCGAGGGTGGGCTCGTGGATTCCTCATACTATTACATCAGGGATTATGCGGTGATTAAGCATAATATTAATTGCAAAAATAAATCACTTTTTAATTATTAATTCAATTAAATATGACGTTTTGATTATTCTTTTCTTCATTTATTTTCTTTATATTATTTTTTTTCAATTGTTTCTTTTCTATTTTACATTTCTCAGACGTTTAGTTAACAACATTATCTCTAATAGGCCTAATTTTATCTAAATTAATTGTCAAACTAAAAGGACAATGATCACTTCCAAAATATTCATTATGAATTGTAGACTTCAATATGGCATCCATCTTTTAGCATCATCTATACACTGACAACAAAATAGTCAAGTCTCCATCCATCATTCCTCTATTTTGCTTTGGATCGAATTGAAGAAACTATATTAAATTGATTTGGATGCAAAGTCTAAAGGTATCGTAAATTAATGATTCTATAGTAAATTTCCAAATGTTTGATCTCTCTTCTAGGTGTAAATCAAGCTCCAAACTTTCTGTACCTTTTGGATCGAATAGGTCAATCTCATTATGTGCAACATTTAAGTCCCCACTCAATATTACAGGTTTTTTACTTTTACTCTCTAAGATCTTTAAATACTTTTGAAAATCCATATCCCACTCATTAACTCTATAGTAATGTCTTTTCAGACCATCAACTCCAGCATTAGGAACATACAACTGCAACTAGATAAATTTTATCAAACTCTACTGTTATAACTCTCCTTCATTATCATGCTTAGGAATACCCATATCATAAGTAACTTTGATAGGGATTAGGTCCTCTTGCATACTTATTGGACTTATAAGAATAGCTGTCCCTGCATATCCCTTTTTAGGGGGCTTGCAACAATTCCAAAATTATAAACTGATTGGAAAGTAGTTTTATAATTTTTCTTATACTCCTGTCTTTAATAAAGCTAATTCATCCATTTTTGTCTCATTTAGACATACAATTGCTGGCTTTGCTATAAAATAATGTTAT
Source organism: uncultured Chitinophagaceae bacterium (assembly GCA_963847085.1). Lineage (GTDB taxonomy): Bacteria > Bacteroidota > Bacteroidia > Chitinophagales > Chitinophagaceae > Ilyomonas. The sequence goes on from CAWJYO010000009.1 coordinate 985,950, forward strand.
TATTGGTATACTTATGTAAGAAAAATTAGTTTCTTATCAGAAGGAAAAGATTTGTATAAAATGAGATCTTTAATGAAAATGATTAACTTACCATGATCTAAAAATTCGTAGAATTTCCTTGAATTGATCACAGCTCTGATTCCATTCACATTCCAATGCCATATCTTCAGACTACCTTGACCACCAACTCCAATATTATTATTGTCTTAACCAATAATATTTTAGTGAATAGCTCCATCCTTTTCTTCTTCTTTATCAAGATTATTCTTTTTAATGAATTAATTAAGTGTTTTTTACTCTAATTTAGCATCTCTCTTTTTTAATGGAACCTCATCCTTTTTATTTTCTTCTTTGTTCTACATTTTTTAATATGATATTTAATATTATTATGTGTAATACTTTAAGGGATTCTGGGTTCTATCTCTTGGCAGCTTTTTTGGGTGGCATAGTGTTTAGAGTTGATAATTTTTTTGAGCTTAAAAATATTAATTAATCAAACCTCCTCAACTATTATGACATAAAATTCTTAAGTAACATATTTTCAATATTCTAATTAATTGGTCTCTATACAAATAATAAATTACATGGGGTTTTGGGGTTGTGAGAGCCTGGATGTGCTGG
>CAWJYO010000010.1:0-350297 GCA_963847085.1 uncultured Chitinophagaceae bacterium
CATTGACGTCCTCCCATAAAACCGGACGGTGGTAAAGTAGAGAAAAGGGGTAGTATTCATAATTTTAAAAGATGAATGATTAAGGCATGAAAAAGACAAAGTTTACAGAGGCACAAATTGTATTTGCGCTGCGCCAGGCGGATGGCGGAGTGAGGGTTGAGGAAGTATGCCGGAAGATGGGCATCAGTGAAGCTACATTTTATAACTGGAAGAAGTTTGGTGGTTTGGGTGTAACAGAGCTGCGAAGGTTGGAGGGAATAACCGCTTGAAACAGATTGGGCCGACTGACGTTGGATAAGCAGATGTTGCAGGAAGTCTAAAAAAAAGTCTAAGCTCCGGCAGCTAAAGCAGCTGGCAACAAAATTCATAAAGGATTACCGGGTGCAGCCGAAAAGGGCTTGTGCGGTAGTCTGTATGCACCGGTCAGGTTGGTACTATAAGGCCCATCTCGAAGAGAAGACAGACCGGTAAGACAAAGAATATCAAAGAGATTGCGGCAGCCAGGGTAAGGCACGGCATGTGGAGAATCTACACACTGCTCAGAAGGGAAGGATTTGAAGGGAAGGATTTAAGGACAATCATAAACGTATGCACCGCATTTATAAAGAGGAAGGATTGAATCTGAGAAGCAAGCGTCCAAAAAGAAAAAGAATCGCTGCTCACCGATTAGAACGTCCTGAAGTGTCCAGTTTATACCAGTGCTGGAGCATGGATTTTGTTTGGGATCAGCTCTTTGATGGCAGGTCAAATTCAGGGCATTAACTGTGGCAGATAATTTTAGTCGCTATTGCCATGCCATCAGCGTTGGCCAGTCCATTAAAGGTATTGATGTGGTAGCGGTGATGAACCGTTTAAAAGAGGAAGGAGGGCAGGTGCCTCAAAGGATACAGGTGGATAATGGCAGCGAGTTTATATCCAAAGATTTCGATAAGTGGGCATATGATAACGGTGTAACTTTGGACTATTCAAGGCCGGGCAAACCAACCGACAATCCGTTCATTGAATCATTCAATGGATCGTTTCGGGGTGAGTGTCTGACCATCAATTGGTTCTTATCGCTGGAAGATGCTTATCAGAAAATCAACGCATGGGTTGAAGAGTATAACAATTTCCGACCGCACAGTTCTTTAAACGGCCTGACGCCGGCGCAGATTGTGGAACAGCAATTGACAGAAAAAGAGAAGAAAACCTGAGCCCTGCCGGAGGCTTCTGATCATTAAAATATGTTTTTTACAGTGATAGAATAAGCCTCGGCAGAGAAACGAAAAACATATTCTAATGAGCAGATTTGAACAGTCAAATAAGCCCGAAATCTCTATTTTATACATGCCCTATTTATAGGAGGACATCAGGATTAAGATGTATAAAAGGGGTATTAAAAGATGTGATCTCAAAGTGGGGCTGGGGCTCTCTGACAAAAGGCAGTTAACAGCAGAGATTGCAAAGGATTATAAGTTGCATGTTTAGAGAGCCTGCAAACTCACTACATTAACGCGGTCTCAGTATTACTACTGCAGTAAAAAAGATGATTCAGAAGTCACAGAAGCTTTGCAGGACTTAGCTTTTAAAGCATCCCTGCTATGGGTTCAGAAAGCTATTTTCTTACCTGAAAAGAGATGGCAAGATTTGGAATCACAAGAAAGTGTACAGGATTTATAAGTTGCTGAAGCTGAACAAAAGAAGACGCGGCAAGCGAAGGTTGCCATCGAGGGTAAAACAGCCGTTGGTAAGACAAACAGCAATTAATCAAACATGGAGTATGGACTTCATGAGTGACAGCATGGTAAGCGGAAGAAAGTTCAGAACGCTGAACATCATTGATGACTGTACAAGAGAAGCACTGGCTATTGAAGTTGATACATCACTTTCATCCAAACGGGTTACGAGAGTACTTAACAGAGTCATTTCTGAATGGGGCAAACCAGTATGTATCAGAGTTGATAACGGACCTGAATTTACAGCTAATGAGTTTGCAATATGGTGTAAAGACAAAGAAATAAGGATTCAGTACAGTACATACAACCAAGAAGACCAATGCAGAATGGCTTTATTGAACGCTTTAACCGCCTGTATAGGGAAGTTGTGCTGGATGCTTACTTGTTTTTTGAACTCTACGAAGTAAAGCTGCTAACAACAGAATGGATGGAAGAATACAACTTGAAAAGACCTCATGAAGCACGCAACAATCTGGCACCGGTTGAATACAAAAAAAGGGCTGACGAAAAGAAAAATAATCAGCCAACCACTGTCTGATTTATGGTGTACTTACACTTCCAAATAGGTAATATAAATGTCAAGCTTCAGTGACTGGTCAGTATGCATGATTTTGTTTGGTTGTTAATAGTTATTGAAATTCTCCGTAAAGATGATTTTATCTTTTAAATCAAAAAGGGTGCAGTTGCGACAGAGTCGGGGCATATGACGGCAAGTCTAAAAATTGCTTTATCGCAGTGGGTTCAGCGCTAACGTAGCCGTTAAAGCTTGCAGCCAACAGGTTACCATCTTTGTTTGCGGTGAATTTGAAATCCGGATGTTTGTGGGTAATATACTCAAAAATGGTTGGTGTTATTTTCGTTTATTAGTGTTATATGCTGCTGTCAGTCGGAAGAGGAAGCAGGCACTGCTGGAGAGCAACCTGCCAGCAATAGGATTGATGCTTATATGGTAAAGCGGAAGGCAGTCAAAACGGCTGCCTTCCGCTTTACCATATAAGCCTTATGGCTAAGAAAAATTCATTTGGTGTTTGATAGAAAGATGTACCATCTGATGAAGTTAATCCGATGTTTGGTGCTCAATTCCCGATGCAGGCCAAGGTGGTTTTTAAGATGTCCAAAATATCCTTCGATACCATTGGTGGTAGCCGGTATTTTGTCGTTGTTAAGGTAATGGAACATATTGGGTAAAGCTCTTTTGATGGTAAAATAAGAACGCCTTAGCAGCTTGTGTTTGTACCAGTAGCGCCCTGTATTTTCATTGTACACTTTTTCAGCCAGATAATCTTTATGTCTGTTGTACCACAAGGTTAGTTCGTTGATCCAATGGAGGCGATCATTAGAAGACTTTATTTTAAGAAGCATTAACATAAAGCTCTCAGTTCCACACCCGCTGAATACTTTGGGAATCTTGTGAGCCAAAGCAAACACATTCTTTGGATATGTACCAGGCATCGCTGAACAGTAACCCCGAAAAGTGTTTTCTTTATAGCTTTAAGTGCACTTTTATGTCCATCAGTGGTAATGCTTTCTATGTGGACGCCAAGGGTGATCAGATTAGCTAAATCTTCTTTTATCTCGCTAAAATGTTCTCCATCTGTAATACGATTGAGCTGCGTATAACCATCCTGATCATCCAGGTAGCACACCACACAAAATCGCTTGAAATAGGTTGCGTCCATTCGCTGATGAACCCTGTTGCGCTTGATGATCTTTACCTGAGGAGACTGCTCTAAAAAAGTATAAAATAATCGTTGTAAAGTAGCTCTTGACAGTCCGCTGTCCCGACTTAAAGTTACATACGTTTGCCTTTTCAATATCCACTTTTCAAACCAGATAATATTAAGCCTTAGAAGCCGTTTAAGATTTTAAAATCACAAGTCGTATAGAGGCAAGATAAAGCATTGCCTGACTGGATTGGGTAAGGCGTTCGTAATCTTTAGAATTGCGCCTGTTGGTATCGAGCCAGGCAAAAGTTCTTTCTACGATCCAACGTTTAGGTAATATCCTAAACCGGTTCGTTTCACTACGTTTGACGATTTGCATATCAATTGAAAACATGTCTTTGATTCGCCCAATCACTTTGCCGCTATATCCTCCGTCTGCAAAGATTGTTTTGATGCAATGCCAGCTGCGGGTCAGCCATTTGATTACCTCATCAGTTCCGTTTCGGTCTTGTGTAGCCGCATTCTGAATGACAACAGCCAGGATCAGTCCGAGCGTATCCACAACGATATGACGCTTCCTTCCCTTTACTTTTTTGCCGGCATCAAAACCCCGGCTTTCACCTCCTACAAGCGTTGTCTTAACAGACTCTGCATCTATGATAGCTGCAGAGGGTTCCGTTTTCCTGCCTTCTTGTTTGCGTATCTTTTCTACCAGTCTTTGCTGTATCTGTTCCAGGGTTCCATCCCGTTTCCAGCGGCTGAAGTAAAAATAAACCGTCTGCCATTTGGGATAATCCTGCGGTAGCATCCGCCACTGGCAGCCTGTTTTTCGAGGTAAAAGACAGCATTGAAAAGAACTCTGTAACTGTACTTGCGCTTTCTTTTGTCTTTGACATAACCTTCAATAACTTGCCATTGGCTGTCACTCAGATCGGTTGGATATTTTGTTGTCATGTTCTTGCATTTGTAGTTGTTTACAAGAAACACAACTTTGCCTGACCTTTTGCTGCGACAGCCTTCTTTAACTTCTCCCTATACAAAATCCGTCTCTCAAATCTTAAACAGCTTCTTAGAGAAGAACTCGAAGAGCTTCAGAAAAGAGAATAGGAACAAAAGGAAGTCCTACAGCGTATAGAGCAAAGGTTAGACAAGATGGAAGAACCAGGCAAAGAAAAGAAACAAGCCTTGTCCAAGCCGCTCAATACAGCCCGATTGGAGGCAGCAATTGCGAAAGGGATAACAAGACTACAGCAAACGGTAGAAGCATAGCCGAAAGCGGTTGTTCAGGAGCGCAGAATCCTACTTTTTCCCGAATACAATACTGGAGAATATTACAAAACAGTTGTTGTAAGGCTGTCACTTGCTGTGATAGCTGTTATCATTGCCACCTTCTTGTTTTTGCTATGCAAACAATTTATCACGGATTGGTACAGCGTTCACTCGCAAGAAAATGAATTGAACTTTTACAGAGATTCTTTCCATCAGCTAATGCAAATAAAAATAAGAGAAAAAGAAAATAAGAAAAGATGATAAAAGTGGAGATAAGTGAAGATTATGTTTTGGCAACAGGCATTGAAAAATGACATTCAGATGTTCAGAGTGCTTTTTTAGAAAGTGTTTTGGTAATTAATTTTTGAATCATTTTTTGGAAGCCATTACAGTTTTTGAATGAGTTCCAGAAATTCACCCATCGTAACAATTTGGGTACCTGCATACTGCTTAAGTACCAACAAATTTTCATCTCTTATAACCAGATAATCTGCATCGGCATCCCTTGCAAGAGACAACAGAAAATTATCTTTTTCATCACGGCAAAAGGTTATGTCATTGACAACATCAAAAAACTAGGCAATGTTTCGTTCAAAAAAAAGGATAAGCCTCTGAATTTTGATTGTTTATTCTTTTAGCAATCCGGCTGTATTGCAAAACCGTTCTAATCTCAAAAGCCAGTTCTGCCAAGAAGGAGAAAAAGATGTTTTGAAAAAAGAAGTTAGGTGGCTCACCTGAACGTTTAGAGATGATAAAGTATCAAAATTGCGACTTTGGTTGACAGGTTTTAGTTTTCAACTTAGTAATTAAAGTTTGTTTATATGAACGCAAAAGCAATAGCTGACATCCGTCGCAAGCTAAAAGTGCTTAGCTATGGAAAAGAGATTGGTAATGTTTCAAAAGCCTCGAGGCACTTTGGTATTTCCAGGCAGACATATTACCCGGAGTGGAAACGGGATGATGAACGAGAAGGGGAACGGGCCCTCATCAACAGCAAGCCTTGTCCTAAAAATTCAAAGATCAGGGGTGCCATCCCGGATAGAAAAATTGATTGTATATCTAAGGAAGAATTATTACCTGGGTCAACTCGGGATTTCATGGTATCTAAAACGCTATCATGATATTACAGTATCTGCAAGTGGCGTCTATAGTGTACTTAAACGAAATGGACTAAATCGTTTACCCCAGCATCAAAGGAAGCGGTCGATAGAACCTTTTAAACGCTATGAAAAGGGAGTAACGGGCCATAGGATTCAAATTGATGTAAAATTCCTGCACTTCACTGACCGGCTTACTGAAAATGAAGTAAAACGTTATCAATATACCGCTATTGATGATGCTACCCGGGCAAGAGTACTTTACATTTATGATGAGTATACTCAAAACAACGCTATTGATTTTGTAGACCGGGTACGCAGCAAGTTCCCTTTTAGAATCAACACTATTCAAACGGATAACGGCCATGAGTTCCAGGCTCTGTTTCACTGGTACTGCGAGGATCTGGGTATTAACCATGTGTACATCAAAAAAGCTTCTCCGCATTTGAATGGCAAAGTGGAGCGCTTGCACCTTACTGATCAACTGGAGTTTTATCCAGTAATAGACTATACTGATGACATAGATATTGTAAAGAAATGGGAAGAATGGGAAACGTTCTACAATTGTTTTCGTCCTAACGCTGCTTTAAAGGGCAGAACACCTTATGAAGTACTTAAAGACAAACTTACGGCAACATAATTTTTTCTTTTCATCAGCAAAAATTCTATCTTAGAAGTTGTCAACCTTAGTTTAAAGGCGCACACAGTAAACTTTGAAAAGAACTATTATTTTTACAAAACCCAAGCAACTTCACTGTCCGCCAAAAACGACACACCTCAATTATAATGCGTCCTTGGCTATACATTCTTAATACTTGTCTTATCTTACTCATGCTGATTGTAGTGTTGGCCATGCTTGTGAAGGTTAGTTTTAACCTCAAAACTATGGCTGCTTCTACAGCGTGTACTATCTGTTCGTGATGGTCATTTTAGACTGGAATTTGATCAATTTCCAGCGGAATACCTAGCCAGCTTGTAGCGGAACGGAGTGGTCAACTTCAACGGAATCCCCACTTTAATAAGAAAAGCATACAGATTGATGGAAAATTCAGGGTTGATGGTTTGTGGAAACTCGCACAATTCAATATCAATAAACGACCTTGCCCGCATAATTTCCCACAGGTAAGGGCTTTTGCCTTCCTTCGATATATCAACAATTTCAGGCAGCATTTCATTCAGCCAGCCATTCCAGCAAGCCTCTTCCAATTGCTCTGCCGGCGTAAGAATTTTATTGTTTTTCATTGCCTCTTTTTCAAGCCTTTCTCTTTGCGAAAAAGACGTATTGAGTACCACTAAAATTTCTTGCTGAATAGAATTCGTTTCCATATTCTGAACTTTATTTTCAATAAAATATTGACGAAAACAAAGTGCAAAAAGTAATGTGATGAATAAAAAAGTTGCGTTAAATGCAATGAATCAAATGGCCTTTTTCTTCAGTGTTTTACAAAATTCCTTTCATTGCCTTCCAAACATTTTCGGCAACAATCTGATGCCCTTCTGCAGTTGGATGAATACCATCCTGCTGATTCAATCGGGTTTCTCCGCCAACGCCAGCCAGTAAAAAAGGAATGAGCGTCATGTTATTTCTCTTTGCAAGGGCAGGATAAATTTCTTTGAATCGAGAAGCGTATGATTGTCCCATATTCGGTGGAATCTGCATTCCTGCCAATACCAATTTTGCATTGGGATATTTTGCTTTTACTTTATCAACAATAGATTGCAGGTTCTTATTGGTTTCACTTAACGGCACACCTCTTAAACCATCGTTGGCGCCCAATTCCAAAACAAAAACATCTATGTGCTGTTGCTTCAACACAAAATCAACACGCCCGTTTCCACCGGCTGTCGTTTCACCACTCACGCCTCCGTTAATTACCTTATAAGGCAGTTTCATTGAATCTATTTTATGCTCGATCAACGCCGGAAAAGCTTCCGTAGGATCCACACCATAGCCTGCCGTTAAACTATTACCAAAGAACAATATTATTTTTTGTGCAGTTGTTTGAGGAGCTGTTTTTGTTTTATCGGTAACGGATTGTTTTTGGTTCGAAGTTTTGTTTTCATTCTTACAACTGGTCATACATGCCGCAAAAGCAACAATCAAAAAGATACCCATTTTCTTCATAGGAAAGTTTTATTCTGTTCTAACAAACTCTTTTGTTTTCTTCCTTTACATTTAACGTTACAAGGGAAGCAGAGCAAATTAATTAAAACGGAAATGGCAATTATACTTTCTATTAGAAATGTAAGCAAAACTTATAAAAGCGGTGATGCGACATTGACGGTTTTAGACAATATCTTTTTCTCTGTTGAAGCCGGTTCCACATTGTCTATCGTAGGTCCGTCGGGCAGTGGAAAAACAACTTTGCTGGGCTTGTGTGCCGGGTTAGACAGAGCTTCTTCCGGAACAATTGAGCTTTCAAATATTGCATTGGATAATTTAACGGAAGATAAAAGAGCGCAGGTGCGTAACGAACACGTAGGATTTATTTTCCAGAATTTTCAACTGCTGCCAACACTAACTGCATTAGAAAATGTGATGGTTCCATTAGAGCTTCGCGGCGAAAAAAACAGCAAACGCCGAGCTATGGATTTGTTGGATAAAGTTGGGCTGGCAGAGCGCATGCATCATTATCCAACACAATTAAGCGGCGGAGAACAACAAAGAGTTTCATTGGCGAGGGCTTTCTCAAACAACCCTAAAATATTATTTGCTGATGAACCAACCGGCAACCTAGATGCAGAGACAAGCGATAAAATAGTGAAGTTGCTTTTCGATTTAAACAAACAAGCCGGAACCACCTTAGTGCTTGTTACTCATAATATGGATTTGGCTTCCCAGACAGGAAGAATTATACGCATCAAAGGCGGTAAAATTATTGCCGACGAACGGGTGCTGGCCGCTGTAGAATAAGAGTAAAAATGAATCAAAAGAAAAGGTTGAATGTTAAGTGGTTGGCAGTAATGGCCTGGCGCGACAGCCGGAAAAATCGTTCACGGTTACTGCTTTTTATTTCATCTATTATACTAGGCATTGCAGCATTGGTTGCCATCTATTCTTTATCGTATAATGTAAGTAAGGAAATCAATCGGCAGGCAGCTTCGCTGATCGGCGCTGATCTTGACGTTAGCAGTGGCAAGCCTTACACACCGGCACTGCAAAAACTCATCGATTCATTAGGTGACAGGCGTTCGGAAGAGAAACGATTTTCTTCTATGGTTTACTTTCCCAAAAGCGGCGGATCACGCATGATTGAAGTAAGAGCTTTAGGCGGCGATTTTCCTTATTATGGCAAATTGGGAACAGTACCTGCGTCTGCCGGACAGGATTTCAGAAAAGGCCAGCAAGCTTTGGTCGATCAGACTTTGGTGCTGCAATTTAATGCCCATGTTGGCGATTCGGTACACATTGGTACTGCCAGTTTTATTATCAGTGGCACATTACTAAGTGCGCCCGGACAAGCAGGTATTCAGTCCGCTGTAGCGCCTATGGTGTACATTCCCATTCAAACCTTGCCGCAAACAGGACTCGAACAAAAAGGAAGCCGCATCAGTTACCGGTATCATATTAAATGGGATAAGCCGGTTGATATGGAAGCGGTGGAAAATAGAATCAAAAACCCTTTTGACCTTGAAGGTGTGAATTGGGATACCATTGAAACACAAAAGCAAAATACCGCCCGTTCATTCAGCGACCTTACTCGTTTTCTTTCACTGGTTGGCTTTATTGCTTTGTTGTTAGGATGTATCGGAGTAGCTAGTGCCATACAAATTTATATCCGTGAAAAAATCAATACCATCGCTGTTTTGCGATGTCTAGGCACAACTTCTTTGCAGGCCTTTCTTATTTATTTACTACAAATCATAGTTATCGGTTTTATTGGTTCTATGGTTGGCGCTTTGCTTGGTACCGGCATCGAACAATTTTTACCCATGGTTGTAAAAGATTTACTGCCCATCACTATTTCAACAGTTGTATCGTGGCAAGCGATTGGGCAAGGCATTGAATTGGGCATCACCATCTCTGTGTTGTTTGCTTTGTTGCCACTCCTTTCCATACGAAACATATCTCCTTTAAACACATTGCGCGTATCGTTAGAATCGGTCTCTTTGGTAAAAGACCCCATTAGATGGCTGGTTTATTTTCTCATGCTTCTTTTTGTTATTGTATTTTCTTACCTGCAGTTAGGCAATTGGTCACAAGCTGTTGTTTTTACACTTTGTTTATTCGTTGCATTTTTAATACTTACCGCTATGGCAGCTGTACTGATGTGGCTGTTAAGAAAATTCTTCCCTTCTTCATGGAGTTACTTGTTGCGTCAAGGCATAGCAAACCTGTACCGACCCAACAACCAAACCGGAATTTTAATTGTCTCTATCGGGTTGGGCACGGCATTAATCTGCATTTTATTTTTTATGCAGGGTATTTTGCTCAACCGGGTAACACTTACAACAGGTGGCAATCAGCCCAATATGGTGTTGTTCGATATTCAATCTTCTCAAAGAGAACCGTTGATGGCATTGGCCAAACAACAAGGTTTACCGGTAACAGGAACCATTCCTATCGTCACCATGAGGCTGGAAGCTATCAATAATATTACACCTGCTGTTTTATTGAAAGATACTTCTCTTCCTCTGCAACGCTGGGTGTTCCGAAGAGAGTATTGTGTTACGTTCCGCGATTCATTATCCTCAACAGAAAAAATAAAAAAAGGCAAATGGACAGCCAATGCAAAAGAAGGGAACATGGTTCCTGTTTCGCTTGAAGAACGGTTTGCAGAAAGAAACGGAATAAAGGTTGGGGATACGATGCACTTTAATGTACAAGGCGCATTACTAACAACCCTTGTTGGCAGTTTGCGTGAGGTAGATTGGAACCGTTTGCAAACCAACTTTCTGGTTGTTTTTCCCAAAGGCGCTTTAGAAGAAGCACCGCAGTTTCATGTGTTATTTACAAAGGTTTCTTCGGCAGTAGCTTCTGCCCGTTTTCAGCAATCGGTAGTAAAGCAATTTCCCAATGTTTCTATCATTGATCTTCAATTGGTGTTGAATATATTGGATAATATATTGAGCAAGATTGGATTTGTAATTCGCTTTATGGCAGCATTCAGTATGGTAACAGGATTGATTGTTTTGATAGCTTCGGTTGTTATCGGTAAATACCAGCGTATACAGGAAAATGTGTTGCTAAGAACCCTGGGCGCTAAAAGCAAGCAAATATTTGTAATAACGGCACTTGAGTATGGTATGCTTGGCGCCATGGCTGCTGCAACAGGTATTGCATTGGCCATGGCTGCCAGTTGGGCGCTTGCCAAATACACTTTTGAAACTACGTTTACACCGCCTCTGTTTTCTATACTGTTGGTGTTTGTTTCTATCATTATTTTAACAGTTGTTATTGGTGTATTCAACAGCCGCTCCGCCTTGAATAAACCACCTTTAGAAATTTTGCGGCAGGAAGTGTAAAAGTGGTGAATAGAAAGAAAGCCTTCACTTCAAGTTGCTTTAAGTTGAAGTAAAAGTAAAATTGTTACGAATTAAAAAAGTATGTAAACGCATTGCTTCACAAGCTTTTTTATTTTGTTTGTTTTGCTTTGTTGGAGATTTTGGACGGCACGGCAACATAGACAGCCAAAATTATTGCATGTCTTTCTCAAGACCTGTAAAAAGCGTATCCCAAATGAAAGAAATTTCTACCTGAAACCTGAAGTGCATGCGCAGTTGTATGCAGTAGCTCGTCTTGTTTTGGTCGTAACAAAACACTTTTTTGGCTCTGCTATTATCACAAACTTATGGTGCAAATAAAAAAGGAGGTATGCTTCGCAGCCCGTAACCCCTTGATTTTCATGTGGGCCAACCTGGGTTTGAAATAGGGAGCACCTGATTATGAATCAGTGGCTCCTTTAATACCTGTTCGGTATCGTTTCCAAAACGTTTGAAACAAACAGCAGTTCAATCTTGAAGCTTTGAATCATCAACAAATACACTTGAAAATTTCTTCAAATCTTCTACCAAGCGGTTCGACATTTGTTCTGCGGGGTCTACCTAACGGGAAAGCAAGTTTTCGGACTTCGCTTTGCCGTCTTTTTTTATCGCATAATTTGCTGCCTATCAAGTAAATTATCATGTGTTAAAAAACAAACAGGTTTGTTGGTTGATGCATTCAAAGGGACATGTATAAAAAGATGTTATTACATTACTGCAAGCCTTGCTGCAAACTTGTCTTTAACTGCTCCAGGTATTCAGGTACCGTAGCAGCATTGCCCGATGAAAGTTCTTTTATAGCACAATCCATTTTGATATAATTTTTTACATCGGCCATTTGCCATATAGCACCACCACTCAAGGCAGGATAATCCTTTTTAAAAAGCATCATTGCTGCTTTAATCTCACCGGGTGTTTTGCTGTTGTGATCTGTAGTGCATTTATCAAAAGCGCCCCGGCAAAGAAAGATCGGATACACTGATATATTGTTCGCTACGCTATCGTGCCAAGGCGCCGGCGTATTGCGTGTGCCACCGTCATAGCATTGCAGGTACACTGCGTCAATCAACCCGGCTTTGGAGCCATCAACAATTGCCTTCCAGTATTTTTTATAAGTAAAAGGACACAGCGTCATGTGCATACCCAGCTTGCTTATTACTTCTCCGAATTTAATAATGGAAAAACTATCGTACACCGATTCATCATCAATAGAAAAAGCATCTACGCCCAGTTTATCTTTAAACACTTTGCATATCTTATACAGCGTGCTATTGTTGCCAGTGCCGGTAACAATGCCTGTATCTGTTTTGTTTGTTGTATTACCAGTCCAATTGCTGATAAAATCATACGTATTGGGCGGCTGGTTGTACCATCTTCCTTCCAGTAAAATTTCGATGCGGTTTACCGATGTTGGTGCTTTTTTTAATGAAGCAATCCTTTGCAACCAGTCCTGATTGCCAATATATTCACCATTATGAATAATCGGATTTTTACTGTCGTCTCCTGAATACACATCGCCATTAGAACGAATGTAAAAACTGGATAACACTACGGTATTGAAGCCCGAAGCTTTTATAATTTTATAAGTAGTGTCGTCGCCAGGGTACACGCCGCGGCCATACAAAGTAAGATTGGGACCATCTGTTGCAGCAGACTTTGTACTTGTAGTTTGCGAATAAGCCTGGTTGATAATGACAGTAAATAAAATACAGAGTAATAAAACAGATGTTTTCAAGGTTCGCTTTTTGCCGCGCAATGTAAAGCTAAAACAGGTGATGTATAAAGGAAACTAAATACAGTCTTAAAACCTATCCCAATTATGCATATCTGGCTGTTGTATTTGCGCGATTGTATGTCAATAAATACAGGTAGTTGCAATAACTGGTAGCTATATAAAGAATCTTTGTCACTCCTTTCTATTGTTAGATATACCGATAATTGTTGCAAAAACAAATCTTATAGGTATGCGAGCAGATAGCTTCTATACTATACAAAAAATCATCTATCCTTTTCAGTCAATCATTGGGCATTGCAAATAGTTATTGTATTTGTTTATGACACTTGTTGAAGCAGCTCATTTATTAATGTACAAGCTATTGATTACACTAAATATGCTTTTCCCGATGATACACATAATGATAAAGATATTTGGGTGAAAACAAAAACTAATGTGCTGGTTATGCACTCTATCAATAAAGAAAATAATGGCTTTACCAAGTGAAGAAACCAACGAAAGTATTACAGTAAAAACTATAAAACGAAACACTACATTGCATTCAGAAAGTATCTTTTTATGGTATAAGTAACTTTATATTTTTAATTCTCAGTAAATATTTTCACAACGTTTCAAAATACATTTTACTTACCGTTTTTTCCTTCTTTTGTCACTTATTCTTTTGTTCTACTAAACTTTGTCCATGTCATCTTTTACACAATCAATTTTAGTTTTATTAGTAAGTGTTTTCGCTATTATACTATTAAATACAAAGTTTAAAGTACATGCCTTTTTTGCATTGATGATTGCCTGTTTTATTACAGGCATTGGCGTGCAAATGCCGGTTGCTGATATTATTATTGCAATCAAAGATGGCTTTGGTAATATTATGCGCTCGCTGGCATTTATAATTGTATTGGGCACTACGCTTGGTGTAGTGCTGGAACATACAGGAAGCACCAAAGTGATGGCAGCTTTCATTCTTAAAATAACAGGCGAACGCAATGCTGCACTTGCCATGAGTATAACAGGCTTTATTGTTGGACTGCCGGTATTTTGTGATTCAGGATTTGTGGTATTGAGCGGCTTAAATAAATCGCTGGCAAAAAGAACTGGCGTTCCCATCGTAGTAACCGGCATTTCACTCGGCACCGGCTTGCTGGCAATCCATTGTTTAATACCACCACATCCTGGTGCAGCCGCAGCTGCAGGTATTATGGCTGTTGACGTTGGCAAGCTGATGCTTGCGGGCATCGCGATCGGTATTGTGCCTATGCTTACCGCATATTGGTGGGCAAAGTATGCAGGCAAAAATACCGTTATAGTCATCGAAGAAGAATCATTGCCAGCCTCTCAAACACATCTTCCTTCAACATTGCAGTCATTTATGCCTGTTGTAATTCCGGTAATATTCATTACAGTAAAATCACTTTTGATTGTTGAAAACATTACAAGCATGACTGCACATATTTTTAATGTGCTGGGCGATCCTGTTATTGCGTTGTCTGTGGGTGTGTTGTTGGCATTTGTAAGCGGTGGCCATTGGAACAAAAATATCATAAGTAAATTGTTAAGTGAAGCTGTTGAAAAATCGGGAAGTATCTTAGTAATTATTGGTGCAGGCGGTGCATTTGGTGCTGTGTTGACTGCAACAAAGCTTGGCAATCATTTAAGCGATAGTACTTCGCTAAGCAGCCTGGGAATACTGCTTCCCTTTCTTATCACATGCATATTGAAAACAGCACAAGGCTCATCAACTGTTGCTATTATTACTGCTGCACCTATTATTGCACCTTTGTTACAGTCTCTGCACTTAAACACCGACAATGGCCGGCTGCTTTGCGTACTTGCTATGGGCGCAGGCTCTATGATGGTTTCACATGTAAACGATGCATACTTCTGGGTAATTGCAAAATTTACAGGCATTGATATGCGCGTCATGCTGAAGGTTTATTCAGTTGCCTCCGTGCTGATGGGTATGGTAACGATGCTGGTTATTTATCTGTTATCACTGATTTTATTGTAACATGCGCATACTGATAGCTCCTAACAGTTTTAAAAATAGTCTTGATGCAACATCATGTGCGCAAGCTATTGCACAAGGTTTGCAGCAAAGCAAACTAAACTGCGAATGCACTTGTTTTCCTGTGGGTGATGGCGGTGATGGAACTGCATCATTACTTATTAAAAAATGGAATGCTGAGACTGTTCGTGTTGTGGCGCATGATGCATTGAGCAGACCCATACATACATCTTTTGGTTTTATCAATAAAAGTAAAACAGCGATTATAGAAATGGCTGATGCATCGGGATTAAAATTATTACAGCCGCATGAATTAAATCCTTTGCATGCCAGCAGTTATGGAACAGGTGAAATGATTATTCAGGCTTTGGAGAAAGGAGCAAAAAAAATTATCCTTTGTATTGGCGGAAGTGCTACGGTTGATGGAGGTACAGGAATATTACAGGCATTGGGTTTTAGGTTTTTGGATGAAAACAAAAATGAGTTGAAAGATATTCCGGCAGACTTGATTCATCTTTCAGCAATTGATGATAGCAATGCTGATAAAAGAATATTCAATTGTGAGATGACTATTCTTTGTGATGTTGAAAATATATTATTGGGTGAACGGGGTGCGGCTGCTGTTTTTGCCCCACAAAAAGGTGCAACTGTAAATGATGTTATTCAACTTGAGCAATGTCTGCAACAACTGCGGGATATTACCTACACTCAAAAAGGTGTTGACATGAATGTAGTAAAGCATGGTGGCGCAGCAGGCGGTGTTGCCGCATCACTTGCTGTATGGCTAAACGCAGAACTGGTAAATGGCATTGATTACTTTCTTGCTGTAACCCACTTTAAAGATGCGATTCAAAATACTGATCTGTTGATTACAGGCGAAGGCAGTATAGATATGCAGACATTACAAGGCAAAGCGCCTTACGGTGTAGCTAAAATGGCAAAAGAAAATAAGGTGCCAGTTATCGGTCTTGCTGGTAGCATTCCATTGCAAAATAATGAGGCATTAAATAAATATTTTGATGTGCTGCTTTCTATAAATAATGAAGTAAATAGGAAAGAGGCAATACTTCATACAAAAGAAAATCTTATGCGCACCGCAAAAGCATTGGGCGATTTGATGGCGTTGAGTAAATGATGGTACAACTCACAATATCAAATAGAATAATCATCCTGTATTGTGAAATTCTGCTTCATTAAAATGAGGCAAAACCAAATGAGTCATTTCTTCGGTTTATCTATCCATACCCGATTGTGTTTTGGATAACTTTGAAAACATTTCGCGCTCTTTATCTAATAAGTTTTCTTTACATAACCATATATAATTCGATAGTGATTACTCATAAGGAGAAGGGCTTAAAGAGGTCCAGCCGCCATCTACCACGATTGTTTGCCCTGTAATGTGTTTTGCTTCATCAGAAACAAGAAACAAAGCTGTATTGGCAATGTCTGCAACGCTTGCCGGACGCCCCATCGGTGTAATTCGTGACCACGTTTTTTCATACTCTTTATCTTCAAGTGTTCTTGCTGTTGCAGTGGCGCCCGGTGCAATACAATTGACGTTGATATGATAAGGTGAAAGTTCTATCACCAAATTTTTCGCAAGCATTTCAAGTGCAGCTTTGCTCATGGAATAGGCAGCCAGGTTCTTGTGCGCCTGATGACCGGTAACCGAAGACATAAAAAGCAAGCACCCACCTCCAGTTTGTTGCTTCATTTGTTTGGCAGCGGCCTGAGCGAGAAAAAATGTTCCGCCCAGATTCACCTGCATAACCCTGAAAAAATCTTCTGGTGAATATGTGAAGAAATCACCAAACAAAGTGATACCGGCATTGGCAATAACAATGTCTATTCGTCCAAAATTAGATATAGCCGAATCTACTAATTGCTGCACAATCTTCAAATCACCTGAGTCTCCCATGACTGGTACACAAACACCACCTGTATTAAGTATAGCCGATACTGCAATATTTGCTGCAAGTAAATCAATATCATTTAGAATAACTTTGGCTCCGGCACTTGCAAGTCCTTTACTTATTTCCAATCCTATCCCTTGTCCTGCACCGGTTACAATAGCAACTTTATCTTTTAATTTCATAAAGCATATTTTTTGAAGAATGCGACCGCTGATAAATGAACGTGATTTCGTCTTCATCCAGAACGCCCAATGTACCGCTTTCAATCACTTTGGTGAAACATAAGCACAATAGCCCAACTGATAAAAATAAGAACAAAAAGGCGCCCTTTGTTTTTGGCCTTATTTTAGGCCCTCAATTTTCATTATATCCTAACTTTAGCCACACATGTCGGCACTATCCTATTTACTTCGCCATCAGATTGTAGCCATTATACGCGGTATGCAGCTGCAGGATGCTATTAGTCTTGCAAATGCCTTGCACAGCGGAGGCATAGACATTTTAGAAATTACACTCAACTCGCCCAATGCAATTGCGGTGATAGAACAATTATCAGATGTATATAAAGATAAAATGCTGATTGGTGCAGGCACGGTACTTAGCGATAAAGAAGCGAAGCAAGCCATTGCTGCCGGTGCGCAATTTATTATTTCGCCGTCATTAGATACGGAAGTAATAAAAGCAACAAGGGATGCCGGCATGGTAAGTATACCCGGTGCTTTTACACCTACAGAAATTGTAACTGCCTATAAAAGCGGGGCTGATATTGTAAAGGTGTTCCCGGTACCCAATGCAGACTATATCAAAAGTATTCTTGCTCCTCTCAATCATATACCTCTTATGCCAACCGGCGGTATCAATGCAGGGAACATAAAAGATTACCAAAAGGCTGGCGCTGCGGCTTTCGGTATCGGCAGTTGGCTGGTGAACAACAAAGAAACAGTAACAGAAACATACCTGCAAAACCTTCAAAATAAAGCCCGGAGTTTAAAGGAAGCGATAGCGCTTACATAATAGCCATTATGAAAATAATCAATTACGCATTATACCAGGTACCGCCACGCTGGTTATTCCTCAAAATAGAAACAGATGAAGGAATAAGGGGCTGGGGAGAACCGGTAATAGAAGGTAAAGCCGCAACTGTAAGAACGGCGGTTGAAGAACTGATGGAATACCTTATGGGCAAAGATCCAATGCACATAGAAGACCATTGGAATGTAATGTACCGTAGTGGTTTTTATCGGGGTGGGCCCATTTTAATGAGTGCGATTGCCGGCATTGATCAGGCATTATGGGATATAAAAGGTAAATTTTTCAACGCACCCATTTATCAACTGATGGGCGGTAAGGCCAGAGACTCTATAAAAGTTTATTCCTGGATTGGCGGCGACCGACCGGCAGAAGTAGGAAACGCTGCAAAAGCTGCTGTGGCCGGAGGCTTTAGGGCAGTAAAGATGAATGCAGTGGAAGAAATGCAATACATAGATTCGTTTGATAAAATTGATGCAGCTTTAGAGCGTGTGGCCAGCGTCCGCGAAGCGGGAGGTAAAGCATTGGGCATTGGCATTGACTTTCACGGGCGCGTGCATAAACCTATGGCTAAGATATTAGCAAAAGAACTGGAGCCGTATGAAGCCTATGTTCATTGAAGAGCCGGTGCTACCCGAGAACAATGAAGCGCTAAGAGACATTGCGCATCATACCAGCATTCCTATCGCTACAGGCGAAAGAATGTTTAGCCGCTGGCATTTTAAGAACCTGCTGAAAGATGGTTATGCAGATATTATTCAGCCCGACCTATCTCATGCAGGCGGTATTACGGAGTGTAAGAAAATTATCTCTATGGCAGAAGCATTTGATGTAGCAGCTGCGCCGCATTGCCCTTTAGGCCCGATAGCATTGGCTGCCTGTCTGCAGGTAGATGCAACCTGCCACAACGTATTTATACAGGAGCAAAGCCTCGGTATTCATTATAACAAGGGAAGCGATTTATTGGACTACATTACCGACAAAACCGTTTTTGAATATGAAGATGGTTATGTGAAGCTGCCATCAGGCCCCGGGCTGGGCATAGAAGTAAATGAAGAGCAAGTGATAAAGATGGCCAAAGAAGGGCACAACTGGAAAAACCCAATATGGCGACACAAAGATGGCAGCGTAGCCGAATGGTAACTACTGTTTCCTTTCAAAAAGATTAATTGACTGACAAGAAAATGATGCAAAACCAAAAGCCTTCAAGGGTAAGGTTTACAATACTGGCGGCTGTCTTCATCAATGTTGTTATCAACTACATGGACAGAAGCAATATTTCTGTTGCAGCACCTGTGATAAGTGAAGACTTGCATCTTACATCTGTTCAATTGGGTTATATTTTCTCAGCGTTTGGCTGGACATATGCTTTATTGCAAATACCCGGTGGTATTATGGTTGATTACTTTGGACCGCGTATGTTGTATGCGTTTAGTTTGATCTCCTGGTCTGCTACAACTGTTGCGCATGGCTTTGCTAAAGGGTTTGCTTCATTAATTGGCTTGCGTATGGCAATCGGTGTACTGG
Organism: uncultured Chitinophagaceae bacterium; assembly: GCA_963847085.1. GTDB lineage: Bacteria > Bacteroidota > Bacteroidia > Chitinophagales > Chitinophagaceae > Ilyomonas. Next base: position 19,436 of record CAWJYO010000010.1, read on the forward strand.
AAGCACCTTCTTATCCAACCAATAACCGGATTGTTACTGCCTGGTTTCCTGATAACGAAAGAGCTTCCGCTATAGCTGTATATACTTCCGGACAATTTATTGGTCTTGCTTTTTTAGCACCTGTTCTTACAACCATAGAACATTATATCGGATGGAGAGGACTTTTTATAATTACGGGCATCATTGGCATGGCATGGGGCGTTATGTGGTATTTCTTTTACCGCAATCCTGAAGAACACAAAGGCATCAACGAAAGCAGAATTGCAATACATAGAGAGTGGTGGTGGCATCATAAATAAAAATAAAGAGGCAAACAAAAGGGATACCTCATTTCAATGGCGCAATCTTGCCGAAGTGATCAGTCATAAAAAACTCTGGGGTATTTACTTAGGACAGTTTGCACTCAACTCTACCATGTGGTTTTTTCTTACCTGGTTTCCTACTTATCTTGTAAAGTATCGTGGCATTAGTTTTATACAGTCAGGCTTTCTTTCTTCTGCACCGTTCCTGTGTGCTTTTGGGGGCATTTTACTCTCCGGCTTTTTATCTGATTACATGATAAAGAGAGGTGTAAATACAGGCATTGCACGTAAAACGCCTGTTATTGCAGGCTTGTTGTTAAGCGTGTCAATCATTGGTGCCAATTACGTAAGCAGTTCTGCGCTTATTATTTTGTTTATGTGCCTTTCCTTTTTCGGCAATGGCTTTGCATCTATTACCTGGGTGTTTGTGTCTGCTTTGGCGCCCAAACATCTTATAGGTTTAACCGGCGGTATGTTTAATTTTATAGGTGGCCTTTCAGCCGTGTTCACACCCCTCATTATTGGTTATCTGGTAAAGTGGCGGCAGCTTTGCACCTGCTATTGTTTTTGTAGGTATTATTGGTGTTGTAGGTGCACTTTCTTATCTTTTTCTTGTGGGCAAAATAGAGCGTATCGCTATGAAAGATGATGTTTTATTAGCCGATGAAGTGACGCTATGATGCCTACCTTTCTTAATTCATTCCGCATATAAAACATAGATCAGCTTGTTATTGAATAAGAATAAAATGGATACATTCATCAGTTGCGATTGGGGTACTTCTGCTTTTCGTTTGAGATTGGTAGATGCTAAAACAAAGACCGTATTGGCAGAGATAAAAACAAACAAAGGCATTGCTGCAACCTTTGCAGCCTGGAAAGAAAGCGGGGAAAATGACCGGGTTTGTTTTTATAGCAAAATTATAGTGGAAGGAATAAAGGAACTGGAGCAACGATGCAATTCGGTTTTGGATAATATAACCATTGTTCTGTCGGGTATGGTTTCTTCCAGCATTGGCATGATAGATTTGCCGTATAAAGAACTTCCCTTCCATACAGATGGTTCAGATATATCCACTCATATTATTTTTCCTTCGGAAGAATATAAGAATAAGATGATTGTTATTTCAGGTGCAAAAACAAAAGACGATGTGATGCGTGGAGAAGAAACAAAACTGATCGGTTGTGAAATAACGGATGAAAAGGATGAGCAATTGTTTATCATGCCGGGCACACATTGCAAACACATTGTTGTGAAAGCAGGAACAGCCAATCATTTTAAAACCTATATGACGGGAGAAATGTTCAGTTTGCTCAGCACAAAAAGCATATTGTCTGCATCGGTAGAAGAAACCAAAGAAGAACAATCAAAAGAAAACGCCGCGTATTTTGCAAAGGGTGTAATAGAAGGTGCTTCCGGCAATTTGCTGAACAGCATTTTCCATGTAAGAACAAACAGGCTGTTTGATTATTATACAGCAAAAGAAAATTACAATTACCTCAGCGGTTTGCTCATGGGTAATGAGTTGAAAGAGCTTGTACAAAAGCACTATGCACACATAACACTTGTAGCTACGCAACCATTGGCATCATACTATCTGCAGGCATTGAAAGTATTAGGATTGGATGCCAACCTACACAATGCAGATGCAGACAAAACATTAATAGCCGGGCAGTGCAAAGTGTTTATGCAACAGGCAGGAAAATAAAGAGGGAAGTATTTTCTAAAGCATGAAATACTACAATCAGTTTTCAATAATGTTCCTTATTTAATAGATAAACCATGAGGTATCTAACGATTGCATTGCCATTACTCTTACTCATTTTTAGTTGTAAGCAAATGAACTATACTTCAATAAAAGAAGACGAAAACAAAGATAGCATAATCGGGAAAGTAGAATGGTACGACAGCGCTGCTGCTAAAGCGATAGATAGCAATGCGGCAATTGCTGTGATTGGAAAAGGCTTTCACTGGACAGAAGGACCTCTTTGGGTTGCCGCTGAACAAAAGCTCTTGTTTTCTGATGTTCCTGAGAATACAATTTTTCGATGGCAAATGGGAGATATACCACATGTATACCTTACCCCCGCAGGATATACCGGCAAAAACAAACGAACGGGAGAAATTGGCTCTAACGGGCTTGCGCTGGACAATGCGGGCAGGCTGCTCATCTGCCAATCGGGCAACAGGCAGGTGGCAAGACTTAACACAACGATTAACGCGCCCAGGCCGGAATTTACCGCACTGGCTGCTACCTACAACGGTAAAAGATTTAATAGCCCGAACGACCTGGTCGTGGATAAGAAAAACAATATCTATTTTACCGATCCTGTTTATGGCTTACCAAAAGGCGAAAACGATCCTGAAAGAGAATTGTCTTTTGAAGGTGTATATAAGATCAGTAAGGACGGCAAATTATCTTTACTCATAGACTCCATACCAAGACCCAATGGCATTGCATTTTCTGCTGATGAGAAAACGCTCTACATAGCCAGCAGCGATGATAACAAACCTGCCTGGTATGCTTATTCTCTTGATGAAAAAGGTAATATCAAAAGCGGAGGCATATTGCTGGATGCCCGGCCTTTGGAAGAAAAAGCAACTGTAAAGCAAAAGCCAGATGGATTTAAGATTGATAAATATGGAAATATCTTCAGCGCCGGACCGGATGGTATCAATATTATTTCACCCGGAGGTAAGAGGCTGGGACTGATAAGAATTTACGGACGTCGAACTTCTAACTGTTCATTCGGTGCTGGAAAAGATACCTTGTATATAACTGCAACCGATTTGGTGTTAAGAGTAGTACTGCACCATTAGTTTTTAACAGGTGGAGATGCTAACTATTTCTATATTCGATTGAGTCGGCGCACTTATAAATATACTATGAACACAACACATCACTCTATACCTGTCTCTGTTTTAGACCTTGCTCCGGTATTACAAGGAACTATACCTGAAGACACTTTTCGCAATAGTTTGCAACTGGCACGTAATGCAGAAAAATGGGGTTATCGACGTTACTGGCTATCAGAGCACCACAATATGATAAGTGTTGCCAGTTCCGCAACGGCTATTCTCATCGGCTTTATTGCAGGCGGCACTACACATCTTCGGGTTGGCTCCGGCGGCATTATGCTACCCAATCATTCGCCATTAGCGGTAGCCGAACAGTTCGGCACGTTAGCGAGCTTATATCCCGGCAGGATAGATTTAGGATTAGGTCGGGCACCCGGCACCGACGGCCTTACCGCAATGGTGTTGCGCCGGAGCAACAACTTAGGGGCTGAAGATTTTCCGCAGCAGCTACAGGAATTGAAAACCTATTTTTCTGTTTCCAACAGTACAGGTAAAGTAAGAGCTATACCCGGAGAAGGGATTGATATTCCAATGTGGATATTAGGTTCCAGTACTGATAGCGCCTATCTGGCTGGCTATATGGGTATGCCTTATGCATTTGCTGCTCATTTTGCTCCGCAACAAATGGAGGCGGCTTTTGCTATTTACCGGCAGCAATTCAAGCCTTCCGTACAACTAAGCCAGCCTTATATGATGGCTTGCGTAAACGTGATAGCGGCTGATACAGATGAGGAAGCACAGTACCTTGCCACTTCGGCCTACCAGGCTTTTCTTGGCATCATCCGCGGTCATCGCGAATTATTGCAACCGCCTGTAAAGAACATGAATGCTATATGGAACGAGTATGAAGAAGCTCATGTAAAAGCAATGCTATCCTCTTCTTTTATAGGCAGTGCAGCCACAATAAAAGAAGGCATTCAAAACTTTGTTGCCCGCACCGGCATTAATGAACTGATGGTAAATTCTCACATTTTTGATCCGGTTGCCAAACTGCATTCCTATGAAATGCTGGCCGAAGTAATGAAAGATGTCTTTGTTTCATAAGGTTCGATTCGTTTGGTTTTGCCACTATTTTTCTATCTGATTATCTCTTGCTCTATTCAAAGCCATGCAAAGTCAATAACAATGTCAATAATTGTATCTTACATTCTAAGTAAATGCGATAGCAAACAAAAAGCATTTCATTTTTACAAACAACAATTTCCTTTTTGTTTTTGCATTGCTTAGTTTATCTATTTGAATGAACAAACTCATCGCTAACAATTCTCTTAAATTATATTCGCCAGTGTACTTATTCATAATTTCATCACATCTTTGGAAAAAAAACGAACATGAAGAAGTTGATGTTTGTATGTATGATGATGGTATGCGTCAGTTTTGTTTTTGCCCAAAATAATAGCGAGGCAGATACTATACCGCCCTATAAAAAAACAGATAAGCTGCCTTACTTCTCTATCCTTCAATCTGATAGTACATGGTTTGTAAAAAACCAGTTGCCTGAAAAAAAACCGGTAGTCATTGTTTACTTTAGTCCTGATTGTGGCCACTGTCAAATGACTGCAAAAGAATGGGTGGCTGATATGGATAAAGTAAAAGATGTAGAATTAGTTTGGGTAAGTTATCACACGCCAAAACAAATCAAAGACTTTGCAGATACTTATGGATTGAGCCATTTTAACAACGTGATTATGGGCAGAGATCCGAATTACTTTTTTGTGCCGTATTATAAAATTGAATTCACTCCGTTTATGGCTGTTTACGACAAGAAAGGAAAGTTTTTAAAAGCTTACTCCGGAGGCACCAACCCTGAAACCATTGCACAGTTGATAAATGAATCGAAATAAAACATTGCTTCACTATAAAAACCAAATATGAAAATTACAGTCATTGGCGCCGGAGCAGTAGGCGCTACCTGTGCCGACAATATCAGTCGCGCCGCACTTTGCGAAGATCTAATTTTGCTTGATATTAAAGAAGGATTTGCGGAAGGCAAAGCGATGGACATGCGCCAAACTGCAGCCTTGCTCGGCTACGATACACGCATTGTTGGCTGCACTAACGATTATGCACAAACCGCGAACAGTAGAGTTGTGGTTGTTACATCAGGCCTTCCGCGCAAGCCAGGCATGACGCGTGAAGAACTCATTGGCACCAATGCCGGCATTATAAAAACAGTGGTGCAAAATGTGTTGCAACACTCACCTGATGCCATTTTCATTTTGGTGTCGAACCCAATGGATACAATGACGCATCTTGCTCTGCAAAGCAGTGGCTTGCCTAAGCACCGCATCATTGGCATGGGCGGTATTTTAGATAGTGCACGTTTTAAATTTTACCTGAGTAAAGCTTTGAATTGCTCGCCGCAAGACTTGAATGCAACTGTAATTGGCGGCCATGGCGATACCACTATGATACCGCTGATACGATATGCAACCTGGAATAGCTTACCTGTAACCACTTTATTATCGGAAGAGCAGCAAAAACAAATTGTAGCCGATACGATGGTTGGCGGCGCAACACTTACCAAACTCATCGGTACATCGGCATGGTATGCACCGGGTGCAGCCGTAATGGCGTTGGTACGTTCGGTTGTGCGTGATGAAAAGAAGCTGTTCCCTTGCTCCGTGTATTTAGATGGTGAATACGGACAAAAAGATATTTGCCTCGGCGTGCCCGTTGTGATTGGCGAAAATGGCTGGGAGAAAATTGTAGATTACGGTTTGAATGAACAGGAACAGGCCACTTTCAACAAAAGTGCTGATGCAGTAAGAAGCATGAATGATGTGTTGAAAACATTGTAATGATTGATGAATTTTTATGGCAAAACCAAAAGCCCTGATGAATTGCATCAGGGCTTTTGGTTTAATGACTATCCGTTTATATTTACCTTTTGGTCAGATTATTCTGCCGTTAGCCGTCACTGCGAGGTACGAAGCAGTCTGTGGATAACAGAGAAAGAGATTTATAAACAAGTCTTCGGCTTTTCAATATAACACAGACTGCTTCGTACTTCGCAGTGACGATACCTTTTCTCATTGATTACAATAAAACGATAGTCATTTTTATTTTTATTACTGTAAAACAAAAATCCCGCGCCAAACGACGCAGGATTCTTCATCACAAAAAAATAAAAACAAACTATAAAGATTTCTGTATTGCCATAGCTGAATCTGTGTGCATTTGTATAGTAGGCAATGTTTTAGAAGCCCATCCTTTTAAATCGCCAGCATCGCATTTTTGCGCAGCCATTTTAAATTTATCTACCGTTGCTTTATGGTCTTTCACCATCATGTTTATATAATCTTTATCGAAACTTTTGGCTGATGCGCTTCTTAAAGTGTTTAATTCAGCATGTTGCTTTTCCATCACCGAATCAGGTAAGGTTACGCTGTGTGCAGAAGCAAGCGATTTCAATTCGTCACCGGCTTTTGTATGGTCGCTGATCATCATGTTGGCAAAGCCTTTTACGCGGTCGTTCGATGAACGTTCCAATGCAACTTTCGATGCTGCTACTTCTGTATTTCCACCGGCACCAGCTTCCATCATAAACATTTTATCCATTGCGCTTACCGGGCCCGACGATGTTGCCATTTTCGATCCTGTATCTTTCATACTGTTCATACCTGTATCTCCTCCCATTTTATTCATACTGCTGCTCGAATCGGTAGTACTCATAGTTGATGTAGTCGAATCGGAATTGCCGTTGTTGCCCGAGCCGCCACAGGAAATTAAAGTGGCAGACGCAATTACAAGGGCAGATAAAAAGGTCTTTTTCATAAATAATTTTTTATTCTTTCTATTTATAAAATTTTATGCCATTTGTGTTTAATTATGAAAACAATACAGTAAAAAGGGGCAAAAACAAATTGTATTTTGTTTCAGGGCAAAAAAAACAAAAGGCTTCTTTGTAAAAAGAAGCCTTTTAAAAGTCCATCTTAGGTGGAAATGGAACTAATTCATTTTGCTGTCACGCAACGCTTTAATCATATCATGCGCCTGCTGCAATTCGGTTTCCTGGCGTTGAACGACTAAAAGCAAATCAGATGGCAATTCAGCCGTATCGTTGGAAAGCGTGTCTTTGTAAGTATGCAGAATCTGGTCTTCGCCCCATTCGCACGATTGTAAAATGGTATGCCTGTCTTTGCCTGTGATGGCTTGTTTAATATCAATCCACGTACGGTGCAATTTGCTGCCAACCGATGTATCGGTAGTATCTTCAAGGTCAGCACCGGATGCAAACGGCAACAGTTCATTTTTAAAATCGTTGCTTTGTTTGCCAAGGCGGGTAAATAAATCTTTTAATGAAGAGTCATCAACATCTTCAGCCGCTTTTGTAAAGCCGTTATAGCGGTCGTTGTTTAGTCTGATTAAGTCTTTCACAACTGATGTTGTTTCCGTTGTAGTTGCCATAAAAAATATTTATACTGTTATTAATGCTTGTCTTCTTTATAAAACCGTGCCACTCCTCATACAGGTTCGAATGCGATTGTACATCAGCATATTTTATTTTTATCTTCTTTTTTCTTTCTTAACTACTTGTGCATTATAAAAAGGGCTAAGGTTGCTTTTTTGTGAAAATTATTCTACATCTGTTGCTTGCAACTATGCTTTGGAAGTTGTAATTCGGTATAATTCTTTCTGTTTTTGTTCGATGAACAAAACCTATGAAATATGAACAAAGAAGAACAAACCGCAAGCCCTAAACAAGCGCCCGAAAAAGTGCCGGCCCAAAAGCAGGGCGCATTGCCGGGAAAAGAAAAAGACATGAAGCAAAAACCTATTGTTGACAACCCTGATGTAAAGGGCAGTGGCAAGCTAAAAGATAAGGTTGCCCTTATTACAGGTGGCGACAGCGGCATAGGTAAAGCTGTTGCTATTTTGTTTGCAAAAGAAGGAGCTGATGTAGCAATTGTTTATTTGCCGGAGGAACAGGAAGACGCCGACGACACAAAGAAATTTGTAGAAGAAACCTATCATCGCAAATGCCTGTTGTTGCCGGGCGATGTAAGCAAAGAAGAGTTCTGTAAAGAAGCGGTTGAAAAAACAGTGAAAGAATATGGCAAGCTGGATATTCTGGTAAACAATGCTTCGCAGCAGGTTGTAGCCAAAAGTTTGGAAGAACTGGAAACCAAGAACCTTGTACACACTTTTGAAGTGAACATTTTTGGAATGTTCTGGATGGCAAAGTATTCGCTGGCACATTTAAAAGAAGGCGCAAGTATTATCAACACATCTTCTATAACAGCCTATCGGGGCAGCCCGCAATTGCTGGATTATTCCGCTACCAAAGGTGCCATTGTTGCGTTTACGCGCAGCTTATCTATGAATCTGGAAGAAAGAAAAATCAGGGTAAACGGTGTAGCACCCGGCCCAATCTGGACGCCTTTAATTCCGGCTTCTTTTGATGAAGAAAGAACCGCAAAACACGGCGAAAAAGCACCCATGAAACGTCCAGGACAGCCGGTTGAAGTAGCGCCTTGTTATTTGTTTTTGGCCAGCGATGATGGCTCGTATATGTCGGGACAATTTCTGCATCCCAATGGCGGTGAGGTCATCAATGGATAAGATTCTTTTTAAAGATAAAAAGGGCAATGATGAATCGTTGCCCTTTTGTTTTTGCGCATATTTTTATTTCCAAGCGGAAACTTTTTATTAAAATTATTTTTGGTTGGCAGTAAGGTAACTCATTGTGAAGTATTCAAATCACATTGATTGTATTCATCAATAATCCTTTTGATTACCTCATTCTTTTTTGCGTCAATTGAAACTTGTTTAACAACATAACCCATTTCTCTTTCTTCAATTTTTTTAGATAGTGCAGGACAATCAGAAACAATACTGCTCATCTTTTGATCAAAATTTGGAAAGAACTTAGTTCCACGAATACTCCATGTTACCAATCTATTTTCGTTATTGAAGGAGATGTAGTAATTGTGTTGGTCGAAGCCATCTGATGTATTGTCTTTTGATTGAAATAATTCGAAAAGTTGAAGCTTTGCGTTTTCACTTGTCAACCTTCTTAAAAACAAAATGTTATTGACGTTGGGCGTATATAATTTATAGCGAATAGGAATTGTGTACTCTTCTAAATCAATTTGTTTTGGAACATAATATTCATTTCTGAATTTATAACATTGAATGTCTGTAATCAATATCTTTTTTTCAGTGTTTGGATTAGTCATAATTTTTAAGTAATTATCAGAGAAGTGTCCTGTTTCAAACTGTACAGTTAGTTTTCCGTCTATTTTCGTCCCGTTCATTAAAAATACCTGACAATCTTCATTTAATAAGTTGTTAGGGCTATTAAAATAAGAATACGTTCTACAGCCTGAAGTAAGTAAAATCAAGAATAATGCAATTAAGTTGCGCATAGTTAGTATTTCTGGCAAAGCGAAGATTGCAGTTATTATATGCAATTCCAAAAAATTGTCATGAATAAATATAGAGGTTGCAAATAGTCGCACCAATCATTTTTTTACTTACAACGCCTCTTTGTTTTTGCCCATTTATTCTCTTGCATATTCATTCAGCCAGCGCGTTCCTGTGGCACGCAAAAGTGGTATCATCATGCTGTTGATTTGTTCCGCAAGTGTGTTCAAACCATTGCTGGTAAAAGAAAGAGCAGGCACCTGTAAATGATTCGTATAAAACATGTGCACGTCTATTGGCGCAACATCGTATTGAAGGCTTGGCCGGAATGTAAATACAAAGCCAGCTTTGGTTTTATCGGTTGCGTTTGCATAGTTCAGATACAATACATAATTCGCAGCCGTATCTGATGACACTAACTGTATGTTTTGGTTTTGCCCCAATTCTTTTTTTACCGCAGTGGCAACATCAGAAGGCACCGGAAGAAAGATAAAAATAATGGGCTGTTCCCGAAGCAGGGTAAGGTTTTCTTTGGTGATGATTGTATCTTGTAAAGGATACGTAAACCCTATTTCGCCAACATCCCAGTTATTGTAATCTCTGTAGCTTTTTTCTTTTGTAAAAGGGAAAACTTTTCGTTTAAAAAAATCGCTGATTGCTGTTGAAGAGTATCTTGATTGCGGAACATAAACCTTTAGCAAGGGCTGAGAAATTGTGTAACTGTTGGTAAGCGTAAATTCTGTGTTCTGTTTAATGAGCGAAGCGCCTTTTGTAATGGTTGCTATTGAACTGTCTGCATATACCTGGGCAACTTTTATTGTAGCGCCTGATTTTGTTGATAAAACATTGCCTTGCATAATGCCTGCATCGGCGCCTGCATTAATAAAAACCTTGTTGCCGCTTTTACCAATGCAATGCACTGCCATTGTGTTATTGAAATGCTGGGGTGAAATGCCGATAAGATTGCTGTTAAGCCGCGAACTGTCTAACCGAAGTGTTGGATGCTGCGGAAACAATTGTTTTGTTTGTAGTTGATTTTTTATGTAAGCAAATACTTGCGAAAGCGGCAGGCTGGCTGAGTTTTCTTTGTAAACAGATAGCAAGGCTTTGGTAAAAGCGCCATGCGGATAGCTGGCTTCGTCGTAAATTTCCATCGCTTTTTCTTCATCAGTACAGGCTGATAATGAAACAAAACGAGAATTCGGGCGTTCTGAAGGGCGCGGTATTTTTGCCGTATCATCAATGGTAAGTGTAATGCTTGGATTAAAGGAACGGCTGATAAAATAAGTGGTTTCAAAAGGAATGCTTTTGCCTGGATAAGAAACTTCCGATAATGGATCGTAATAATTATTATGGCGATATATGAGCATATCCATGGCAAGATTGCCGCTAAAACAACAATCAAAAAGCGAAGTAAGTGTCACTTTCTTATCAACAAACTGGTTGAATATTCTTTTTAGTGTGTTGTCTCTCACTAAGCAGCCTCGGTTTGGCGAATACAGATTGCTCAGGCAAATCGCCTGGTTATAGCCTTGTTTTACCGGGTCGTTGTCATTGGCATCGTTGTACATCCAAATGCCATGTCCGCAGTAATAAAACAGCACTGCGTCGCCGGCTTTGGTTTTGTTCAATATTTCATCAAAAGCCTCCAGCAGAGCCGGTTGCGTGGCTTTATCATCTAAAAGGGAAACAATATTTTTATCATCAAAACCAAACCTGCTGATCAGCAACGACCTGATTGAGATTGCATCGTTAACACACCCTTTTAAACAAAACTGGCTAAGCTTGTCAGGAGCATCATAATAGTTGTTGATGCCTACAAGAATGGCGTATTTGTTTTGTGCGGCAGAAATAAGCGATGACAAACAAAAAAGAGAAAGCCATATAAATTGCAGAGTTTTGTGCATGGCTGTTTATTTGGTAAATCAAATCTAACTATAAAACTTCTTTCAATGAAATGGTTGCTAATTCTTGGTGCAACAGTTCTACTTTCATTATCGTCGGTTGCGCAAAGCAAAGTTGTTGATAGTTTGTATCAACGTTTAAATAAAGTAAGAACAGACAGCGGCAGAGCTTCAATTTTATATAACCTCAGCTATTATTATCAAAATAGTAAACCCGATTCGGCATTGTTGCTTGGGCAACAGGCTTACAATTTATTAAAGAAGCATAACTCTTTAGAAGGCGAATCGGCGGCGCTTGGTACAATGGCAGGCGCTTTTAGCACACTCGACAATTATCCAAAAGCCATTGAATACTACATTGAAGAATTGAAGATAGAAGAGAAGCGTGGCATACCTGAAAACATAAGTGCTCGTGTAAATAATATGTCGGCAGTGTACAACAGCGAGCGTGATGTGAACAAAGCTTTATATTATATTTTAAAAGCCGATTCTATAGTAAAGCAAAACAATCTGACGACAATTGGCATTGTACACCAATTTAAACATTGGGGATATTTACGAAAAAGCAAATCAACTTGATTCGGCACTGTTTTATACACAACATTGTATTTCACTTTCTCTGCAGCAGAAAAACGATTTGATAACCGGAACGGCTTTAAACAATTTGGGTAACATTTATATAAAAAAACAAAGTTTTATCGAAGCATTGGAAAGCTACGAAAGAAGCATTCCTTACCTTGAAGAAATGCAGGATAATAACACGCTTTGCTGAATGCAAATTGGGATTGGCAAAAGTGTATGAAGCATCGGCAAAACTGATTCAGCCAGATACTTTGCAAAGCAGGTGTATGATCTGGCTATAAAAAATGAGATTTCAAAGCCGCGCAATGGATGCCAGCGCTTTTCTTACGCAACTTTACAAAAAAGAAAATAACATTGATAGTGCTTTTGCTTATCAGACAATTATGATGGGTTTGCAAAATGAAATTGATAGCAAAGAAAAAATAAGGCAAATACAAAACATAACCATTGCCGAACAGTTGCGGCAAAAAGACCTTGCTGAAGAACGGCTGCAGGAAGCGCAGGATAGAAAAGAAAAGCTGCAATTGCTTTCCATTGGCATTCTAATACCCATTTTGTTTTTTATCAGCGTATATCTTAGCCGCAAAAAAGTACATAGAAAAGTAATTAAATTTTCTGGTGTTCTTTCCCTGCTTATGTTATTCGAGTACATTCTTTTACTCATCCATCCGTTGGTAGCAAACCAAACAGATCATTCCCCTATTTTAGAAATTATCTTCTTTGTTGCCATTGCATCTTGCTAACACCGGCGCACCATAAGATTGAAGAATGGCTCATTCACAGGTTAAGTAAAATACATGAGCATCATTTGCAAAAACGTTTACAGATTACAACTAAAAATGCTTCTCAGAATAATGATTAATTGGTTTTATAAGGAATAGAATAAAAGCATTTAATAAGATGTATATTCAATGAACTGAAAGGGTTTACAAACAAAAAGTTTGAATAAAAAAGCATTGCTATCTTATTCAAACTAATCATAACCATGTTCTTATGTGTTACAAAAAGCTTCTTAGCTATTGTCCCTTAGGTTTTGGTGGCGGCATATTTTGCGTATTTCTTCCTCCGGTATCGTTTACTGTGCCACTGTCTTCATCTTTTCATAGAGCTTGAATCGCTCATTTTGTTCATTGTGCCAACGGTGTCGGTTGTGGTAGTTGTAGTAGAATCTGAGCTGGTTGTGCTTGCTGCCACCATTGCAACCGTTGAAAGCTACGAGCGAAGAGAAATTAAAAGCACAACACAGGCAGAACGAAGTGTTTGTTTCATAATAATATGGTTTTTGTGATTAACAAATCTAAGAACTTGTAAAATGATAGGCTCAAAAAAATCGGTTTGGTTTTGCATGATTAATTTTTTGCACATAACTTCTTTTTAAATAATAACATTTATTCCTTTTTGCCTTTGTTTTTACACAATAAATTTGTAACCAAATACAATTCATCAATGAAAAAATTATCGAACTCTTTTCTTCTTTTTTTACTTACCGTGTGCCTCAACACGATGCTTGTAGCCAGTGTACAAGCTGCCGGCCTCACGTCTGCTAAAACACACAGCAGGCTGCCCAACCCCGATGGTAAAATGGTAGTAAGCGATTACATTCAAGCTATTGGTGGTGTTGATGCTGTAAAAAAATTAAACAGCACCAGCTCAACAGGAACAATGTCAGTACAAGGCATGTCGCTGGATATTACCCAAAAAAGAATGGCACCCAACAAAACAGCGCAAGTCATTGTTATGAATGGGCAAACCGTTGGCAAAACGGTGTTTAACGGTACTAAAGGTTATCAGGAGCAGATGGGAAACCACATGGATATGACCGACGACCAGATGGCAGATATGAAGTTGCAAACGGCAATCATTCCGCAGGTTGATTACATTTCCAATTCTAATTATAAACTGAATGTATTAGGCACCGAAAAAGTAAACAATGCTGATGCGTATAAGCTGTTGGTAACAATGCCTTCGGGAAAATCGGATACCGAATTTTATGATGTTGCCAGCAAGTTATTGGTAAAGCAAATCATTTCCCGGAGTATGAACGGACAGGAGGCAATGGCTACTTATGAGTTCAGCGATTATAAAAAAGCAGGTGATGTAATGCTGCCTTATAAATTAAGTCTGGGTATTGCTTCCGGAGCAGTGAATCAGTCAATTGATATTACGCTTACCGATGTTAAAATAAATGAAGGCGTAACAGAGGCAGATTTTCAATAAAAACAAAAGATAAGGAACAAGGTTCAAGGAACAAGAGTTCAAGATTCAATAATGATTCAACTTCTTGTTTCTTGTACCTTGATTCTTGTCATCTTGTTCCTTCAACTTTTTCCTGCAAAAACAAACGTCTGCAAGTCTTCCCAAGGCCCATTGCAATATCTCCAAAGCTTTAATCCAATTGCATAAGCTGTAAACGGTACAAACCCGATTCTAACTTCTTCCAAAGTTTGTTCCGCTTCTTGCACAGATACTTTGTTTTGCACCGTTATGTGTGGCCACAATCCTTGCCTGTCCTGCAACGTAAGCCTGTCAAACCATTGTTCCTGCAGCTTTTTATGTAGCCATACCAACGCTTTGCTTTCTGCTTTATAAGCTACGCCTTTGCCAATGCTTACCGGCCCTGTTATTCTCAACTCTATTTGTTTTTGTTGATGACAAAGAACTTCTACAGCGTTGATGATGTTTATTTCATAAGGCAAATGATGAAATAAAGTGAGATGAGCATCTATGAAATTTCGTTCTGCAGGAAAATATTCTTTTCTTTTTTGATTGAAAAAATGGCTTGCCGATTCATCCAGCATTGCAGTAAGTATGAGCGGAGTTAGTTGCATATTAAAATAAGAAAGCGATTGCTATATTGATGACAATAAATACAAAGAAAATAGCTTGCCATCAATAACCGCTGGCGCATATTAAAAAGGTTGGCAACGAAACAAATTGTATTTCATCGCCAACCTATAAAAAAGTTTAACCAGTAAGAAGCTTGTTATCGAAGTGTGATGGGGAATGTAACACCTGCAATGGCTACCGTTGCCTTACTATCGCAGGTTCCGTCTCCAAAGTCAATCTTGCGTGTCAATTTTCCGCTGGGTGTAAAAGTAATTGTTCCCTGTTCTATCCATTGACAATTCAAAGCAATAATCAACGGATTCGTAATGCTTGCGGTGAATGATGTACCATTGAAGCCCGTACCGCTCGCAGTGCCCGTAATGCTGTACACATCATCGCTCCAGCCATGCCAGCCAGCAGTGCTTTCGCCCCCAATCCATTCTCTTGTGCGGGTTGATGTAAATGTAAATTGCTTGCCGGTGGTATCGGTAATGGTGCTGTTGGTTTGAATAGCAAATGAAAGATTTCCTTTTGAATTATGACCCTGGTTGACTACGGTTTGCGAACCTTCCACTTTGTAATCGTTCACATAATAGTTGCTGAAAGCAATGGTATGCGAACTGGCAGAATCTCTGTATCTTCCAGTGAAGGAAACCACGATTTTTCCTCTGCGATATTTTCCATCAAAACACAAACAATTAGTGGTTCCAAAGTCAATAGTTAAGGTGTGCGGTTTGGCAACAGTATCTATGCTAACAGTTGCACACGAACCCAGCAGCAAGCCATCAGCCGGGCTGGTTATAGAGCCACTGCCACTTACTGAGCCAGATAATCTATCGTCTTCTATTTGAGAGCTAACAGAAGCCGCATCATCGTTAGTGGTTTGCGCAAATGCGTAATCCAAACTCGTAGTAGTTTCTGTATTGCTGCTGTTGGTGCTGGGGCTATCGCTGCTTTTGTTGCATGAATAAAATACAATAAAAATAAAGCTGCAAAGCAGCAGGGCAAGTTTGAAAGTTTTGGTCATAATATAATTTTAATAAACGTTGAGATATGGTAGGGAAAACAAAGTTTAATGGATTGGGATTTATTTTTCTGCCTTCTCATTAACGAAGCAAAGTGGTAATTATTTTATCCCGTAAAATCAATCATCAAAGCATAACTAACTTTTCCTTTCTAATAATTCGAATGTGTTATTTTTATTCTTTATGAAGAAGAGAAAGCTCATTTGTGTAACTGCTTTTGTTTTTGCATCAATTTCTGCCTTTGCGCAAGCGTTCAGCGGCACACCGGCAAACATTCGATGGAAGCAAATCAAAACCGATACAGCGCGCATCATTTTTCCTGCAGGAGAAGATTCTTTGGCGCAACGCGTAGCGGCTTTAATTCATTATGAGCAACAAACTTCCAGTTCCACTATCGGCAGCAATGTGCATCGTATCAGCATTGTTCTTCGCAACGAGCTTACTTATTTTAACGGATATGTTGCCTTAGGTCCGTTTCGCAGTGAATATTATCTTACCACACCGCAAAACGCTTTTGAAGAAGGTGCGCAAAGCGTTACCGATTTGCTTTCGATTCACGAATACCGGCACGTTGAGCAATACAACAACTTTCGCAAAGGATTATCAAAAATCGGGTATGATTTATTTGGTCAGAACGGTCAGGAGATCGCCAATGATGCTTCTATTCCCAATTGGTTTTTTGAAGGCGATGCTGTTTACAACGAAACTCTGTTATCAGAGCAGGGGAGAGGCCGGTTACCCAATTTTTTTAATGGCTACAAAGCCTTGTTTTACGAAGGCAAACGATACACCTACATGAAGCTGCGCAACGGTTCGTATAAAAGTTATGTGCCCGACCATTATCCATTAGGTTATATGCTGGTGAGTTATGGAAGAGAACAATTTGGTGATGATTTCTGGAAAACTGTTACCGATGGTGCGGTGCGTTTTAAGCCAATTATTTATCCGCTGCAGGCAAACGTGAAAGCTGCATCCGGATCGAATTTCAAAACATTTGTGAAGGATGCGTTTTCATTTTATCAGCAACAGTGGGAAGTGCAAAAACAAAACAATGTTAGCTGGATAACGCCTACACAAAAACGAAATGTAATTGATTACCGCTATCCTTATTCAGATGGCAACGGCGGAATGATTGTACTGAAAGAAAGCTACAAAACCATACCTTATTTCTGTCAGATTAGTACCAATGGAAAAGAGAGAAAAATAGCGTTGCAAAACATCACGAACGACGATTATTTTTCATACAACAACAACAAAATTGTATACGCCATTTATCAGCCTGATTTTCGTTGGGCATACCGTCAATACAGCGTTATTAAGCTGCTTGATATAGCAACCAAAAAAGCACGAATCATCACGCATAAAACGCGTTATTTTTCGCCCGATATTTCACATGATGGAACTCAAATTGCTGCTGTTTCGCTTTCGCCGCAACAACATGCAACGCTTGATGTTTTGAATCTGGAAGGAAAGAAAACCGCGTCGCTCACCAACAATGAAAACGAGATTTATTCTTATCCAAAGTTTTCTTTTGATGATAAAAGCATCTTCTTTATGGTGCGGAAAACCGGCGGCGAAATGAGCCTCCAGCAATGGAACTTACAAACGGCCCAAACTTCTGTTTTGCTGCCATTTGCCAACCGCATTCTTGGTTTTCCTCAGGTGCAGGGAGATACCATTTTATACTCCTGTTCCAACAGGGGAAAGGACGAAATCTGGGCATTTGTTTTTACCACAAAAACAAACTACCGGCTTGCCAATTATCAAACCGGTTTGTATGGCGGCGTTATCAGCAACAACAGTCTTACAGCTTCTGTTTTCACTTCATCTGGCTATCGGTTAGGAGCCTTTTCACCACAATGGCAGCCTGTTAATATTGAGGCCGATACCTTGGTAGGATTGTATCTAAAAAAGCCATTCGATGGCCCCGCAAATAGAACACTGGCTGATGTTCCAACCTCAAAACATTATATCACGCAACGCTATCCTAAATTGAGCAATCCGTTCAATTTTCATTCACTTCAACCTGATTATTCCAACCCTATTTTTTCACTCACGCTATATGGAGAAAACATTTTAAATACCATTCAAAACCAGGTTTATTACAATTACAATCAAAACGAAAACTACAATCAAATTGGCTACAATATCACGTATGGCGTTTCATATATTCAGCCGTTTATTGATGTGTCGGAAACCTTTGGCAGAAACACTTACAATGCGAGCGGAAACAAGTTTTCTTACAACGAATTGAATGGCATTGCCGGATTGCAATTGCCTCTTAATTTCAGTAGTGGCAATCAATATCGCTATCTTACTGCAACGGCTGCTTTTGGCTTCGACAATCCACAGTTTACAGACAGCGCAAAAGCGATAGTTCACAATTTTACCAATGGTTATTTTCAAACGCAGTTGTTGTATTCGGGCGCAAAGCAGCAAGCGGTTCAAAACATTTATCCGCATTGGGCGCAAAGCGTGTTGTTGCAATATCGAAAGCTAACCAGCAGTCCATCGGCTCAACAACTGTTAGTGAGTAGCTCTTTGTATTTGCCTGCTTTTTCTGCCAATCACAGTATCGTATTGAATGCGGCTTATCAAAAGCAAACCTTTCAACATTCAGCCAACTTGTTCAACTATAATTTTCCCAATGATTTTCCATTTGCACGCGGCTATTCTGCACCAAATTTTCCCTCTATGTACAAAGCGGGCATCAACTATCAGTTGCCGTTGGCGTATCCCGATTTTGGTTTTGCCAATCTTTTGTATCTGAAGAGAATACGCGCGAATTTATTTTTTGATTGGGCGCGCATAGAAGGCAATGCAAACAACCAGCATTATCAGTATGATTTTCGTTCAACCGGCGCCGAAATTTTTGTTGACACGCGTTGGTGGAACCAGCAGGATATAACGCTTGGGTTGCGCTACTCGCGGTTGCTCGATTATAACATCCAAAATGTTCAGCCTAACCAATGGACGCTTATTTTACCCACCCGTATTTTTTGATAAAAACAAAAGCAAGCTGCGAGCCATGAGCATTGAGCTACGAGTAAAGAATACAAAATACAGTTTTATGTACCAAACTGTATCGCACCGATGTATCGCCTCTTGCGTCGCACACTTGTACGCTTCGAAAATAATTTAGCTTGTAAGCGAGTGCTAATTTAAACCGCAGAGGCGCAAAGCAATACAGCGATAGGATAATATAATGAAATAGCTGCACTCGTCTTTGCGAGGTACGAAGCAATCTGTGTCATGCGGCAAATGCTGTTCGTATGCGATTAGCCTGTTAGCTGTCTGCATTCACAATTCACTATTCACATGCTACTTCATTATACTGTCCACAGATTGCTTCGTACCTCGCAAAGACGGAAAAAATGGGCAAAACCAAACTTCCCGTTTTAACGGTTCCAAAATATCAATAAAAACAAACACCGATAAATTTTATTAAACTTATCGGTGTTCAGTAATATGTATTTCAAAACCTTCGTGTCTCAGCGTTCAAAAAATTAATCCAGCGATTTTGTAAAGCCAATCTTTACACCATAATCAATCAGGTGTTCACGAATAGGATAGGAGTTTGAAAAAGATGACAAGTGCTGATACCGGACCTGCGGGCCAATCTGCCATTGGAAGCCACCTATCTTATAGCTCATGTAAGCTTCGGCAGCCGAATTTACATTCCAGTTGCGCAGGATAGACGAACCATCAACAAAGTTTTTCGGAGCTGTACTGATTAGGAAAGAAGGCCTGTCAAATGTATAAGTCGGTTGCGCGGCAACGGCTGTGTGCACAGTAAGCCTTCCATTGTCCGATGTAAAAATGCGCCAGTCAATACCTATAGGTGCAGCAATTTGATAATACCGGTTGTAAAACACTTGAGACTGTGTGCTGCTTACTGTGCCTGCATTTGCATCATTTAAGTCATTATCAGGCAAAGCATTATTTACAGTATTCGCTGTTCTTGCATCCGAAGATGTATTGTTGAATTTCGTACCATAAGTTCTCACTCCATACTGACGCATATCAAACTGCAAACCGCCTTTCAGCGTAAGTGCATTGCTTAGTTTGTAGCCCAATGCAAAACCAATTTCGGCGCCCATTGCAGGCAAATGTTTGGCAGAGCGGTTTTCATTCAACTGATAATTACCATTGGCAGGAATGGCAGCGTAAGAACGAGTTGCTTTGCCATTGGTGCCATTCAACTCGCGGTAGTCCATAGACGGCGTAACATATAACTCGAATGTTAAGTGCGACAATTTTCTACGCAACACATCGCTTGCATTTAGTGGCAGCGGAAACTTTCTCCAGATATCATCTATGTTATAAAAAGAAGAAAGATCGTAAGCGGGTTGTTTCTGTGCATCTACATTCAGCAAAGCTATTGAGCTAAAATAATTGGATACAGGTTTTGCAACAGCAATCTGGCTGGCTGTTTCGTCAGATTTGTTATCCTGTGCAGCTTCTAATACAAGTGGCGCAGCTTCTTGTTTGGTTAATACTCTGGCGGCCGCAAGTGTAGTTTCATTTATGGTTTGTGCCGGTTTGTTTTCAATTAAAAACAAAGAAGAATGAGTAATGGCAAGCGGCTGAAGAGTCGTTTGCTTTTCGGCGCGTGCAATGATGTCTTTACTTACCTGCTGCAAGGTTTGCTGCGTTATCGCTTCGGTGTAAGCATATTGTACAGGGGCTGCTGCTATTGCATCTTTTGTGCTTTGTTTTGTTTTGCTAACAGCCACTTCTTCTTTTTGCGCAGCATAAACAATAGTGTTTTTATGCAGGCGTTCTTCAGGCTTTACCATTAAAGTGCAAACCACTAACGCACTGATAATAAAAAGAGAAACGAAAGTAAGTGCAGGCCATCTTCCCTCACCGTGAATTTCCTTTTGTATGTTCCGCCAGATTTTGTCGGCAGGATACATGCGGTGACTGTCCGCCTGTTTTTGAAGGAATGTTTCCAAATCGTTTGTATGTAAAGGATTGCTCATTGCAGTTAATTTGTTGTAGTTAACGACGTGAGCCAATCAGCCTCGTCATTTGGTTTTTCAATAATTCTTTTCTTTATTAAAATAGTCTCCAGCATGTTGCGCGAGCGTGTGTACTGGCTTCGGCTGGTGCTTTCTTCAATATCGAGCATTACTGCAATTTCTTTGTGACTGTAGCCTTCAATGGCATATAAATTCAGCACCGTTCGATACCCGATGGGCAACAACCGGATGCAATCAGTTACCTGCTTTGCCTGCATAATAGAAGGTAGGGTTTCTTCTTTTACCTGCAGGGCGCTTGCATGAGCAATGTCAACGTTATCAGTAAACTTTTTGTATTTTTTTAGAAAATTAATACATGTGTGCACAATGATACGCCGCACCCAGCCTTCAAAAGTTCCTTTACTTTCAAAGGTGTGAATCTGGGTAAAGATTTTGATAAAGCCTTCCTGCAGCATATCTTCTGCATCTTCGCGGCTTTGTGCATACCTGAAGCAAACCGAGAGCATTTTCGGACTAAAGCGGTTGTACAATTCGCGTTGTGCAGCCGGATCGTTTTGCAGGCAGCCGGAAATCAACACTTCATAACTCATGCGTTGGCAATATTTACCCTATAAAAATAGACAAGTTTTAAAAGATATTGCTGCTTTGTTAAAAAAATTAATTTTTGTAATTTGTTTATACCACAAAGAAGTAAAGACACAAAGATTCATAAAGGATAAGTAATCCCGCTTTCAAAAAAGCAACCTTACAAAACCGTAGAGGAGCTAGAATTACAGTAGTGATGCTCTGAGCTTGAAGAATGGTTCGCACAGAGACAACAGAGCCAACGAAGAATACATTTTTTCTCTGTTAACTCTGTTTTCTCTATCCACAAATTCTATCCGTTCGGTAAACAAAGTCCACACAGCAGCTTTCAAAATAAGCGCCTCAATTGAAAACCATACTAAAGAAAACTTTGTGTTGCTTCATTACCTGTGGTGTTGTGAGGTTCTCATTCTTTATAACGAAGGATTTGTTTTTGCCGACATTTTATTTTGTATTGAATGAAGCGATTTTATCATTGCCTTGCTGAACGAGGGCCAGCATTTCAAAAATTTTCTTCTCAATAAAATCATGCTCTGAGAATGGAAAGAAGTGAGGTTTACCTTTAAAAAATGAACGTAGAGATAAGGTGCATTTATCAAATGCATTTTGGCAAAGCCAGCATTGGATGTGTCAATCAAATGATCTTTTTCGCCTTGCATATACATCACCGGAACTCTGATGTTTTGCCAGTAAGGAAGCATTTTATTTAGCTCTGCACCGTGTGTAATTTTTTCTTTGTTAGCACTTTTAAACATGCGTGGAATGAACCAGTTGATCAAAGGGTTTTCAACTGCCGGTGTAAACCAATAGGTATGTTCCAAACCAGCTCCCAGCGAAGGTCCGGTAAGTACCAGGCCATTGGTTAGCTGAGGATAATCCATTGCAAAACGGCAGGCAACAGAAGTGCCATACGAACCGGCAACAACAATGACAGGATGTTTGGTTTTGCCGCTATTTTCCAACATATCTTTTATAAAAGCAGCTTGTTGCTGAAGCGATGTAACCGGTTTTCCAAAACCAGAATATCCATAACCCGGGCGATCAATCGCAAGTATATGAAAAGTGTGTAAAAACAAACTATCGGTAAAAAATATTTTGTAAATACTGGATGAACTGGGCGCACCATGAACAAATACAAGGGTTGGTAACGTATCGCTGCCGGCAGAAATATATCGAATGGTTCTCCGTCCCGAAGTAAAGTATCGAACCTCGCCATTGATATGGTGAGAGGAAAATAAACTGAGCCATTCTTCATCGCTCATTCTAAACTGCACAAAAGCATCAAAAACAAAACAGGCAATTATGAAAAATACAATAGTGCCGAGCACAAATTTTCCAATCTGTTTTGTCCATTTCTTCATACAAATAAATTCCTGCCATCAATAAAAAAGCGCATAAAAACAAATCCATTTTATGCGCTTTAGATAATCAATGCCTTGTTATCCATTGGTTGACTCTTCGATGTTGTCGCTGTCATCGCCACCCAAACTATAGGTGTTATTTTCTTCATCTTCTTCGCCAATGTCTTCCATCGCATCATCGTTCATTACAATGGTTGTATCTAAGTCTTTGCCCGAAACATCGGTTGCGCCGGAAGCCTCATTCAGCGGATCACCTTCTTCATCATACGAATCCAAAGCTGCCGTGCGCAGGCTGGTGTTGTCGATGCTTGGTACATCTGATTCGGTACGCTGTAAAGTGTCTTTTTCTTCCTGCGAAACGGTTGAATCTTCATCTGCAGGTTTCAGCACTTCAGCATCCGTGTCAATGTCTTCAGCCCAAATCTCATCTCCTTCTTCATCTTCACCGGCAATGGTGGTATCACTTAATTCACCAAGATTGGGAACTGTTATATTTTCCTGCCCGGGAATATCGCTGACATCGGGCATATCAATGGTTGTGTTTTCTGGTTGCAACCGTTCTTCGTCGCGGGGCGAATCTTTTAAATCGTCTTTAAACTGACTATCCGGAACGGTAGTATTTTGTTGTTTGTTTTTCATAATAAAAAAGGATGAAAAAAATCATGCCGACAAATGAGTAACATAATCAGGAGTGCGCCTGCGAAGTGTATTGAGAACGATGATGAGCAATAAAATGCCTAATACAATATAGGCTGCCAGAACGATACTCTCTGAGTCATCATTTCTTAGTTTTTTTAGTTTTACAATGATTCCATAAAATGCCCATACAATGGTTAAGGCCAAGAATTTATTGTTGCGTGTGAACACGTAGAACATACCAATTACCAAAGCCGCCACCAGCATGATAATCGTCCACAACTGTGGCGGCAAAAACGAAAGATGGAAGCCTTTGCTCACACACCAGGCAGTAATATTGGCAATGGTTGCCACACATATCCAGCCGAGATAAATGCTGAAAGGAATATCCAGCCAAAGCTTCGATGGCAGCGGGCTCCATGAAATAGCCAGCTTCAGGCGGTCGTGAATGACAATTAAAAAACACAAGTGCGCGAGCATGATAATCACACTTAGCGTAGTCCATTCGTAATGCCAGGCAAACAGCCAGCCTGCATTGCAAATACATACGCCTGCAAATAACGGAGAGATTGACAAAATGCGGCTTTTATCGCGGTGGTGCTCCGCAAACAAAACATAAAGCTGATAGATAATAAAACCCAACAGCAATGTGTAAATAATGCTCCATATTGAAAACGTAAAGCCTGCCGGTGTAAACAAATTGGGGTATTGTGCACTCAACTGCATTTGCGTTTTTCCGTTCAGGGGTAAAAAAATGGAAAGGCAGTTGAGTGCTATCATCACAATAAATAAAATTGTGTTGATAACAGCGGTTGTTTTTTGTGATGAAGGAGATTGCATAATGTAAAATGGTTGAACGATTTGGATAGCCTTTTTGTTTTACAGGAAAAAGACCTGATTGTTTATGATGGCGTCTTTGCTATGCAATATACTTTTTTATTGTTATTCTGTTCACCAGCCACAACACAAACAATATTAAAAAAGCAGCAGCAATAGTAAAAAGAGAAAGGTAAGATGAAATAAACATGCTTTGCTTTGCCAATATATTTTTCAGAATGAGTTGCAAAATAGCAACCACAAAAAGCACCGCAAAAACAATAACAACATTTACCGGAAAAAATTGTTTCATTAAAAATTGCGACAACTGTTTGGGGGCTGCGCCGAGCGTTATGAGTAAGCTAATGTCTTCTTTACTCGATGCAATGGTAAGCTGGATAAATAAAGTAAAAATAAGCAACGCAAACAGTAGCATTAAAGCACCTGTTATCCATGAAATATTCACTACGGTAGTTACAATTTGCCGGTATTTACTAAAGCGTGTTTTTTCGGCATCGGTTTGCAGGTTGTGTTCCTTTAAAAAGCTTACCAGTTGCGGACTTCCGGCATCCGCAGTTTTAATTACCATGCGGGATGGCTGCACATCTTTTTTGGTTGCAAACTTTGCATTCGCCCAGTTCATAAAACTTTGCGGCACCAATACCGAAGAAATGCGATCGCTGAAGCCAACCACTTTTGCATAATAATGCTCTATGCCTTGCGGACCAACAATGTTAATTTGTATGGGTAAACTCATTACCAGTTGCTGAGATAACTGTGGCAAATTTTGCGAAGCGGCAAAGCCAAAATTGTACATATCCAAAAATGTATTGGGTACCACCATCGGTATAAACTGCGAAGTTTCGCCCCAGTTCCAGTCCCTATTTTTGATGTCAATAAATTCATCGGGCACACTTTCAAAAAACAGTTCGGTATAAAAAGGAATGGTGTTGCCACCGCTTGCCGAAACTTTAAACCGGCTGGGTGTAAGCACACCTGCCGCTTGCACAAATGGCTGCTTTTTGATTTCTTCTATTTCCCCACTGCTTAACGTTGCACCGTTCATGCTTTTTTCAGTAACAGGCTTGTGAACAACTAAGAAGTTGGCTATACTATCCTGGTTGGTTTTGCTGTACAATAAATCATTGTAATCAGCAGTCAGTTGCACTGCGCACAAAATCAAAATCATAGCAATGGAAAGTCCGATGATTGCCATTGCAAACCGCGTTCTGCCGCTGCCGGTTTTGATTGTTTTTTTTAAAAGATTGTTCAGCATATTTTTTATAACAACAAGCGTTTTGTATAGGTAAAATGTTCGTCTTCATCTAAATCGGTCAAAACAAAACCAGCCTTTCTTTTTGTACATTCTTCCCCAATTAATGCAGCGGCTTTGATCCCATTTTCTTTATCTAAATGACTAAAAGGTTCATCCATCAATAACAACTCGAAAGGCTGCATCAGTGCACGAACAATGGCAATGCGTTGCTGCTCGCCATAACTGCAAATGCTGGCTTTTTGGTGGAGAATGTGCGTGATACCTAATCGTTGCGCCATTTCATCAATTTTGCCCGATTCATAATACGGCCTTTGCAACACGCGATTCAATTCAATGTTTTCTTTTGCCGTTAAATTAGGAAACAGGCGCATGTCCTGAAAGATAATACTGATACGGCTTTGCCTGAATTGTGCCAGTTCATTACCGTTAATAATCTGTAGGTTTTTATCGTCCCAAAATATACTGCCTTCATAATCGTTGCGAAGCTTGTACAACAGGTGTATCAATGTTGTTTTGCCAGTGCCGCTCGGCGCTTTTATTTTTATCCATTCTTTTTGATTGAAAGATGCGGTGGTGTTCCATATATCAGATTTTCGTCCTAAAAATTTATCCTTTAATGGCACTGGAACAAGCTGTTGTAACTCTATTTGCATAGCGATGCAAAATAGTGTATTTGAGCTACAAGCTGTTAGCTGCAAGCTACAAGTGAAGAGAGAAAAAAGTTACGTTTCCAAAACTCTCAGCTATCTTCTTGTAACTTGCAGCTAACAGCTTGCAGCTAACAGCTTGCAGCTCTCTTGGAATAATATTTGGAAAAACTTCATCACATATATTTTTATTATGGAAAAAAAGTTGCAAAACCAAATTGCCATTGTTACAGGAAGCAGCAGCGGCATTGGAGAAGGCATTGCGAAATGTTTAGCAGATGCAGGTGCGATTGTAGTGGTCAATCATTCTCGCGAAGCCTCAAAAGAGGAAGCTGAAACTGTGAAAGCTGATATTGAAAAAAGTGGCGGCCAGGCCATTGTGATTCAGGCTGATGTGAGTAAGGAAAATGAAGTGCAGGCAATGTTTGCGCAAACCATCCAACAGTTTGGAACGGTTGATATTTTGGTAAATAATTCGGGCATTCAGAAAGATGCCAAATTTCATGAAATGACGCTTGACCAATGGAACGCCGTGATTAGTGTGAATCTTACCGGCCAGTTTCTTTGCGCACGTGAAGCGGTGCGCGAGTTTTTGCGCAGAGGTGTTGATGAAAAGCGGTCTGTTGCGGCCGGTAAAATCATTCATATCAGTAGTGTTCATGAAGTAATTCCCTGGGCTGGACATGCTAATTATGCAACTTCTAAAGGTGGCATTATGATGCTGATGAAAACCATTGCGCAAGAATATGGCCCGCAAAAAATTCGTATCAACAGTATTTGTCCGGGCGCAATTAAAACGCACATTAACCAGAACGCGTGGGACACGCAAGATGCCCTGAACAGCTTGATGACCTTGATTCCATACAAACGCATTGGCGAGCCGGAAGATGTTGGCAAATTGGCTGCATGGCTTGCCTCTGATGACAGCGATTACATCACCGGCGCTTCCATTTTTATTGACGGCGGCATGACCTTGTATCCGGGCTTTGCTGATAATGGCTGATATAAAGCAACGTTATACAAAAAAAGTATGTCTCTTATAATGATTCGGTTTTATAGTTGAATGATTATATTTTAAACCGGGTCATTATAAAAGAGATACAATGCTTGCCAGACTGCTGCTCCTTTTTTTATTTTCCTCACTTTTTTATTTTGAAAAAGCTATCGCGCAAGCAGATCCGGCGTATTTCTGCCTTCTTACCCCGTTCAGCAATATGTCCAAAGTCGCGGTGATAATTTACTGCTTTACAATGGTATCGAATATGCTCATTCCTATCCGCACACAGCAGGCCATCCTTTCTTTTTAACCGATACCTTCCAGCCAAGCTCCCTTATTTATGAAGGTGTGATGTACCAAGATGTACCTCTGGCTTACGACCTTGTAAGCGGCGCCGTGGTAATCAAAAACAGGGATCAATTTTTAATCGAGCTTAAAAATGAAAAAATAAGCTGGTTCAATTTGAACCATCATTTTTTTATCCCGGTTTCATCTTCCGAACAAAAAAATGATGTATTGCAAGAAGGTATTTATGAAGTATGTAATTATGGAACGGTTGCTGTGTTCATCCGGCGCGAAAAAGTGGTAAAACAAGCCGGAAACCCGGCCGACCCTGACCATTTTACGCAATACGATTATTATTTTATTAAGAAGAACAATGAAATTTTTCCGGTAAAAAACGAAAAGGCAATGCTAACGGTTTTTGATGATAAAAAGGATGAAATAAAATCCTGCCTGCATCAAAATCATTTGAACTATAAAAAAAATCCGGAAGCAACTTTACTGAAAGCGGCTGCTTATTACGCTCAAATCAAAAAGTAAACCCTATGTTGAAAATTTGCCTTTGTTCGTTGCTTGCGGTTTGCATTCATTTGTTTTTCCCTGCTCCTGTTTTTGCGCAACAAGCACCACTTATCAACGGCGATTTTTCAAACCTTCGCTTTCCGCAATTTGTACAAAAGATAGAGGCATCCACGCCATACTTTTTTTATTATAATCCTAAAGATTTAGACAGCTTTGAGGTGAACACTAAGGCGAATAACAGTACGCTTTCGCAATTGTTGACTGCTGTTTTTCAAAACACGGTTTATCATTTTTCTGTTGACTCGCTCAGCCATGTTTTTATTACCAGAAGAATCCCGATTGTTACGGTTTTGCCAGATGACTTTTTCAGCAAAAACAAAAATGGCAAGGACGCATCTAATATCAACTTATCGCTTTTGGCTGAATCAAATAAAAAGAGCGATACGGTTGCTACCAATGAAATAAAGGTGTATCAAATTGGTGCAAAAACAAACAATGCTGCAAACGGGAAGGCAACCATTGCTGGTTATGTGCGTGATGCGAAAACCGGCGAAGCGATTGTAGGTGCAGTGGTATCAGCGGATAGCTTACCTGCTGAAATTGTTACTGATGGTTTTGGTTATTATTCTATCGCTTTATCTAAAGGCACTCATGTGCTTCACATCAATAGTTTGGGAATGAAAGAAGCAAAACGAAACATTGTTTTGCATTCGGATGGTAAGCTGAATATTGAATTGCAAAACTATATAGCAACTTTAAAAGATGTGGTAGTTCTTTCTGAAAAAAGATCGAATGTAAAAGGCTTGCAGATGGGTTTGGAACGATTGAGCATTAACACCATCAAGCACGTTCCTGTTGCATTTGGTGAAGCCGATGTGTTGAAGGTTGTACTCACATTACCTGGTGTTACATCGGCTGGTGAAGCGAGTGAAGGCTTTAATGTTCGCGGTGGCTCAACCGATCAAAACTTAATTCTGTTTGGCGATGCCACTATTTACAACCCAACACATTTGTTTGGCTTCTTTTCATCGTTCAATCCTGATGTTGTAAAAGGCGTAGAGTTGTACAAAAGTACCATTCCCGAAAAATATGGTGGCAGGCTTTCCTCTGTGTTGGATGTTACCACGCGCGACGGCAACAGCAAAAAGTTTTCAGCCAATGCTGGCATTGGTCCGCTTACCAGTAAGCTTACGCTGGAAGGCCCGATAGTAAAAGACAAAACCACTTTTATCCTGAGCGGACGAACTACGTATTCCGACTGGTTGCTGCACTCTCTTCATAATGTGAATTATAAAAACAGTTCAGCTTCGTTCAGCGATTTTAATGCTTTGATTACGCATAACATCAACACAAAAAATACCCTTTATCTTACCGGCTATATGAGCTTTGATAAATTTAAGCTGAACAGCGATACGCTTTATAAATACGGCAATAAAAACGCAAACATCAAATGGAAGCACATCTTCAACAATAAGTTGTACGATGTGATAACCGCAGGCTTCGATCATTATCAATATTCAGTTTCTACCAGCCAGAATCCGGTGAATGCTTATCAGCTTCGTTTTAACATTAACCAGGCTACATTCAGGGCTGATTTTAATTATTCGCCCAATAACAAAAACAAAATAGACTTTGGTTTCAATTCGGTGTATTATTTATTGCATCCAGGTTCATTCACGCCTAATGATGCAAAGAGTTTAGTGGTGCCTGATATGTTGCAGCAAGAGCAGGCTTTGGAAAGCGCATTGTATGTGGGCGATCAATATTCCATCACGCCAAAGCTGTCGTTGAATGCTGGCTTACGATACTCGGTTTACAATTATTTGGGAGCGCACGATGTTTATACTTATCTGCCGGATTTGCCAAAGAGCAGCAATACAATTCTGGATACAATAAATTATGGCAAAAACAAAATCATTAAAACATACGGAGGGCCGGAATACAGGCTGGCAGCGCGTTACGCATTTACTGATAACACATCTATAAAGCTAAGCTATAATACACTCCGGCAGTACATTCATTTGATTTCAAACACCACTATTATTTCGCCAACCGATGTTTGGAAATTAAGCGACCCGAACATCAAACCACAACTCGGAAACCAGGTATCGCTTGGCTTGTATAACAATTTTAAAAAGAATACCATTGAAACATCGCTGGAAGTGTATTACAAACGGATAAAAGATTATCTCGATTACAAAAGCGGTGCAGTGTTAATTATGAATCCTCATATTGAAACCGATGTTCTCAACAGCAAAGGAAAAGCTTACGGCGCAGAAGTGCAAATCAAGAAAACAACGGGCAAATTAAACGGTTGGATTAGCTATACGTATTCAAGAACCTTTTTACAAACAGACGATAAAACGGCAGGCGAAAAAATCAATGGCGGCGCTTATTATCCGGCATCTTTCGATAAGCCACACAATGCAAACATGATTGCTAATTACCAATTCTCGCATCGCTATTCTTTATCGGTAAACGCTGTTTATAGTACCGGCCGTCCCATCACTTTGCCCATTGCTATTTATGATTTGGCGGGTAGCGAAAGAGTATATTATTCTGATAGGAACCAATATCGCATACCCGATTATTTCCGCACCGATGTTTCTTTCACAATGGAAAGCAATCATAAACTAAAGCAGTTGACACACAACTCATGGTCGTTTGGTGTGTACAATCTTACGGCACGGAAAAATGCGTATTCGGTTTACTTTACGGAAGAGAACGGTATGATAAAAGGATACAAGCTATCCATCTTCGGAACCGCCATTCCGTTCATTACTTACAACATCAGATTTTAAAAAATGAAGAAGCGTTTTTATTATATACCTATTTTGTTTTTCCTTGTTTTTATAATGAGCTGTAAGCAGGCTTACGAGCCGGCTGATTATTAAAGCAAATAAAAATTTTTTGGTGGTAGATGGTGTTATTAATACAGGTGCTAATGCTGTTACCACTATTAAATTATCGCGCACTCGTAATGTAACAGATAGCATTGCTTTTTCGCCCGAATTGCATGCCCAGGTAAGTATATTAGGAAAAAGTGGAACCAGTTATTTGCTGCACGAGCAAGGTAATGGTATTTATACATCAGATCCATTAACATTGAATCCAAGTGATGAATATGCTTTGCAAGTCATCACTTCGGGCAACATCACTTATCTATCCAGTTATAATTCTCCTAAACAAACGCCTTCTATTGATAGCGTAAATTGGACATACGGTGCTAATGGTGTTACCTTTTTTGTAAATACTCATGATCCACAAAATAACACAAGATATTATCGCTGGGAGTATGTGGAAACCTGGGAATATCATGCGATTGATAATGCCGAGCTGAGTGTAGATAACGGGCTTATTTATTACGATGTTCCATACAATCACAAATATGTTTGTTATCAAACTGACAGCTCAACCAATATATTATTAGGTTCTTCTATTAACCTTTCACAGGATATTATAAGTAACGATTCACTAACTAATGTACTACTCAATGATATCAAGATTGGTGTGCGATACAGTCTGCTGTTAAAGCAATATGCGCTTAGCCAGGAAGCTTATGCTTATTGGCAACTACTGCAAAAAAATACACAGCAGTTGGGCTCTCTTTTCGATGCACAACCTACGCAGTTAACAGGAAATATTACATGTATTACCAATCCTGCAGAACCTGTAATCGGTTATATCAGTGTAAATACAATCGCACAGCAAAGATTGTTTATAACTAATGATGAGGTTCCCGGCTGGCAAAAGATATTTCCGGGTGTTGATTGCAGCTTAAAAACGTTAGACAGAGACCCCAACAATCCTTATTTGTATACGTATCCCGATACATCTTACGCACCTTATTATTACAGTGCTATGTGTTGCCTTGTTATTGCTAAAAAATCTTGTGTTGATTGTACAGAGGCAGGTGGAACGACTACCAAACCTCCTTTTTGGTAACGTGGGGGGTGATGCTTTTTTATAACCTATTTCTTATACGTTATGGCTAAAATTATTTTTTTGTTTTTACTGCTTTTTGCTTTTGCAACTGCCTTTGCACAACAAAGTGTAAGCGATAGTTTGGAAAGCAAATTCAAGCAATATCAATCGCAAACGATTAGGGAAAAGCTCTTCGTTCATACCGATAAAAATTTTTATGTAGCTGGTGAGATTATTTGGTTTAAAGTGTATGCTGTTGATGCTGCTACGCATAAGCCGCTCGGCATAAGTAAAGTGAGTTATGTGGAGATTGTAAACAAAAAAAACAAACCTTCGCTGCAAGCCAAAATTAACATGCAGAATGGAAGTGGAAGTGGTTCTTTTTTGTTGCCGTTTTCTATCAATTCAGATCACTATACTTTAAAAGCTTATACGGCATGGATGAAAAACTTTAGTTCAGAATTTTTCTTTGAAAAAAATCTAACGATTGTAAATACATTGAAGAAAACAGATTTCCAAACTGATAAAGATACATTGACTTACGGCGTTCAGTTCTTTCCCGAAGGAGGCAATTTAGTAAATGGTATAGAAAGCACAGTTGCATTTAAAGGAACGAATCAATATGGACAAAGCATGTCGTTTTCAGGGAGTTTGGTAAATGAAAGGGGGGATACGCTGCTACGGTTTCAGCCATTCAAATTTGGTATGGGAGAGTTTGTTTTTACACCAAAAAGTGGCGATAAATACAAAGCGATAATTAAAGTAAACGGACAAACATTCACACAGCCATTGCCCAAAGTTTATGAGCAAGGTTATGTGATGAAAGTAAGCTCAATCAACAACAATCAGCTTTCTGTTTCTGTAAGCAGCAATATGGGTAAGGTAAATGATTTTGTTTACTTGCTGGTGCATTCCCAACAATCAATTCAGAATGCGCAAAAGAAGCCGTTACAAGATGGCAAAGCCGTTTTTGTTTTGGATAAAAATAGTTTGGGTGAAGGCATCTCGCACGTTACCGTTTTTAACAGTGCACAACAGCCGCTTTGCGAGCGATTGTTTTATAAACAACCAAAGCAACAACTCCCCATTTCGATAACGCCCGGCAAAACAATTTATAGCACAAAAACAAAAGTAGAGTTGCAAATAGATGTGCCCCCTCAACAGGAGCAATTATCCGACGCTGATTTGTCGTTATCTGTATTTCGGTTAGATTCATTGCAAGGCGTTGAAGCATCTGATATTTTCAATTATTTATGGTTGGGCTCAGAAATGCGGGGCAATATTGAATCACCTGATTTTTATGTAAAAGATACAAGCGCAGCTGCACAGGAAGCGCTCGACAATTTAATGCTAACGCAAGGCTGGCGCAGGTTTCACTGGGATGATGTGTTGGAAAATAAAAAGCCGCTTTTTCGTTTTCTTCCTGAATATGAAGGACAAATCATTACCGGAACCATTACTAACAATGCAACCGGAATGCCTGCGCCCAATGTGTTGGCTTATCTTTCTATACCTGGTGAAAAGTTTCGGTTCAGTAGTGCTGTGAGCGATGAAAAAGGCAACCTGCAATGGGCTGTCAACCGGTTTTATGGTGCCGCTGAAGCCGTTGTTCAAACGGCCGATACTGCAAAAAACAATTATCACATTATACTGAACAATCCGTTTAGTGAAACTCCATATCACACTACTTATTCACCCATTCATCTTTCTGAAAACTGGAATCATTTGCTGCTTCAAAACAGCATTGGCGTGCAAACGCAAAATGCTTATTTGTATGATGAACGACAACATTTTGTTTTGTCGGAAAAAGAAGATACAACCGTGTTTTATGGCAACCCCGATAAGCGTTATTTGTTAGATGACTACACACGGTTTCCAACTATGGAAGAAGTGATGCGCGAGTATGTTAATGAAGTGAGGTTAAGCAAAACTGGCGATGCCTATCGCTACACGGTGAACAATCTTCCTTATAATGCTTTTTTTAAAGAAAGTCCATTGGTGTTGTTAGATGGCGTTCCTGTATCCAACATCAATGCCATCGTTGCTTTTAATCCTTTACTTGTTCGGCAGTTAGATGTGGTTACGCGCAAATATTTTTTGGGTAATCAAACCTACGATGGCATTGTTAGCTATACCACTTACAAAGGCGATATGGGCGGCTTAGAATTGAATCCGAACTCAATACAAGTTGAATACGAAGGTTTGCAATTGGAAAGAGAATTTTATTCGCCGGTTTACGAAACGCCGCAACAAACAGAAAGCCGATTACCCGATTTTAGAAATGTATTGTATTGGTCGCCAAAAATAAACATAGATGGCAATCAAAAGCGGCCTGTTAGTTTTTACACATCTGAATTAGAGGGCAATTTTGCTGTAACGGTACAAGGCAATGCAGCCAATGGTTTGGCAGGCAGTAAAACCATTTTCATCACCGTAAAAAAATAATTTCTTTCTTCTTTGTAAAGAAAAATATTGGTGCAGTTTATGTCGGAATAAGAATTGAAAAACACCCGCATGAATTGGAACTATGAGCTAACCACAGAAGTGATTCTGGTGATTTATTCTGTCGCACTTCTTTTTTTGTTTTGTTATGGTTTTGTGCAGTTGCATTTGGTGTATCAATACCTGAAAAACAAAAATAAAACCTTGCCGAAAATTGCACCTTCTGCTTTCGATGTTTATCCTTTCGTAACGGTACAATTGCCCGTGTACAATGAGAGTGTTGTAGTAGAACGATTGATAGATGCGGTAGCAAAATTTGATTATCCGAAAGACAGATGGGAGATACAAATTTTAGATGATTCAACCGATGAAACCACAAGCATTATTGCTCAAAAAATGGGGCAAAAACAAACCTCAGGTTTGACAATTCATCATCTTCACCGAAGCAACCGCGAAGGTTATAAAGCAGGTGCGTTGCAAAACGGATTGAGTCTTGCCAAAGGTGAATTTGTTGCCATTTTTGATGCCGATTTTGTTCCGCCGCCTGATTTTCTGCAACGCACAATTCCTCATTTTCAAAACGAAAGTATTGGCATGGTGCAAACGCGCTGGACGCACCTGAACAAAAACAATTCTTTGCTTACCCATTTCCAGGCGTTTTTGTTAGACGCTCATTTTTCAGTAGAACAGCGCGGAAGAAATGAAGCCGGTTGCTTTATTAATTTTTCAGGCACCGGCGGTGTGTGGCGAAAAGCTTGTATGCAGAACGCGGGCGGATGGCACGCTGATACTTTGACAGAAGATTTCGATTTAAGCTATCGGGCACAACTAAAAGGCTGGCGGTTTTTGTATCTGGAAGATGTAACTGTTCCGGCTGAATTGCCACCGCTGATGAGTGCTTTAAAAGCGCAGCAGTTCCGATGGATAAAAGGCAATGCTGAAACGGCCCGCAAGCATGTAAGAACCATATTGCGCTCTCAATTAGCACCGATGAAAAAAGTTCATGCTTTCTTTCATTTGACAGTTGGTTTTGTTTTCATCAGTGCTTTTCTGGCTTCTTCTTTAAGCATTCCACTGCTGATGCTGAAGCCGCATGTTCCGCACTTGAAAGCCTGGTTTGGTTTTGCCTCTTTTTCTTTACTTTCTCTATTGTGTTTGGGAGTGTTTCATTACATCGCAACGGTTCGTACCGGCTTTATTCGCAATGATGCAAAGCAATATTTTTTCAAAACATTTCCTTTGTATTTATCATTCAGTATGGGCATGGCGTTCAACAATGCTGTTGCGGTTG
Organism: uncultured Chitinophagaceae bacterium; assembly: GCA_963847085.1. GTDB lineage: Bacteria > Bacteroidota > Bacteroidia > Chitinophagales > Chitinophagaceae > Ilyomonas. The sequence goes on from CAWJYO010000010.1 coordinate 55,065, forward strand.
CTGAAGGTTGGTTGGGTATCAAATCTTCTTTTGTACGAACCCCTAAGTTCAATGCTTCGGATGGCAAGAAAACAAACGCTTTGGCTTCATCAGAAAAACTATTCACGCCGTTTTTAATTACAGAAATGATATTGATGATTTACTTTTTATGCGGCGCTGCACTAGCATTTTATTATCACGATTTTTCAATGTTTCCGTATCACTTAATGCTGGCTTTTGGTTTTGGAATGATTGTGTGGTTTACACTGAAAGAGAGATTTGTAATGCCTACTACTTTTCGTGCAAAACCAAAAGAGTATTCATTGTATGATGGGATGCAAGTGTAAGGGTGTTCACCAGTTCACCGCTATCTTAAAATTCACCAATCGCGGTGTTAACCGGTTCGGCAAAGCAAACGTGTTGTTTTGATAATCTTTAATCAGCAAATAGCTAATTGTGTTGGGACGATCAATCAAATTAAACACTTCCAAACTTGCCCAAATGCTTTTGAACTCTTTAAACGGAGAATGGCTGCGGCGTGGCTTTTCAGCATTTAACAGCAGCGCACTAAAGCCAATATCAACACGGATGTAAGATGGAATGGTTAATGAATTCCGGTATCGCACGCTGCCCGGAATGTTGTATGGAAGGTTGCTTCCATACAGCGTGTTGAGATACACTTTGATGTTTTTGTTTGTGCTTAAATAATCCTGGAAAAACATACCAAACGTTATGAATCTATCTGTTGGTCTTCGCAGCCAGCCAACCTGATTAACGCTACTATCGGCAACTACTTTATCGGTTGATGTTGCCGTAATTTCCTGATGCGCGGCATTGTAATAAGTAGTGTAAGTATCGTTGCTCCAGTTTTCTCTTGTGCGCATAATGCCAAGGCTTATCCAGCTTTCGGCATCTTTCACCACTTCGCCAAACAATCTTCCTTCAATGCCATACGCATAAGCTTTTGCATCGTTGTTGCCATAATAACGAATGCGAACATTGTCAATATCGTAAGGGTCAACATCCCATATACCTTTGTAATAAGCTTCTGTAGTAAAACGTGCCGGACGGTCGAACATTTTCAAATTGTAATCAAAGCCAGCCGTTGCCTGCCAGCTTTTTTGCGCTTTCAAATCTTTGTTCAGCGAGCCATCATATCGTTTCATTTCTCTGTAAAAAGGCGGCTGGTCATAAATGCCTGCCGAGCCTTTCAGCACCACATCTTTCACCCAGTTTTTTGGCTTAAAAGAAAAGCTCATTCTTGGCGAAAGAAGAAACTCTTTGTTTAGTGTATTGTAGTTGTAGCGTACACCGGCTTGCAGGGTAAAATCGGAGGAATCTTTAAACTGGATATTATCCTGTACATAACCACTAAACCTTGTAATAGAAAAATCAGCATCATTCTTTGCCACATTACTCAATACCAAATTTCCCGTTGGATTGTAAGGCAATGAATAGCCTGCTGAATCGTTGTATTGCCATTCGTTTTGATGGTCGTTGATGCGTTGTTGCTCAATACTGTTGCCCCATTGCAGGTAATGTTTGCCTGCCGAAAAATAACCTTTGTGTTGTGCATTATATACCTGGATATTTAATGTGTTACGCGAAAAATTTTGATACACGCCTTGCCCCAAAGGGTTGGTGATGTTTCCAAACGAAGCGCTGTTGGGATCTATATCTCTGTCGCCGAAAATATAAGCTCCTGTTATGTCTTCGTTCTCTTGCTCATTGTCTTCAAAATAAGAAAGCATCCATTTTAAGCGCAGTTTGTTGTTCACTTGATTGGTTGCCGTAAGTCCAACAAAATTGGTGTTGTAAGCATCTTTTTCTTTTCCGGAAAAAGCGATGTTCACACCCAAATCCTGCGAATACAAAGCGGTAAAAACGGAAGCTGTTAGTTGGTTTCCTGCGGAAATAAAGTAAATTGGGTTCCCGAAAAATTACCCAAGGCTTCCAATTGCCATTTGCGCGATGCTTGCCACGTTAGCAAGCCCTGAATATCTGATGAGGAAGGAATGTAATTGCCCTTTGTTTCCTGGCTGCTTAGCAAGTTGCGGTTGGTGCGGTTGCGCACGCCAAACAGATACGTTACTTTATCATTGTCTGCCGTACCTTCCAGGTGCAAGCCTTGCTCCAGCAAACCTACATACGCTGAGCCGCCGAATGTGGTTGGCTTTTTATACGTAATGTCTAACACCGAACTCATTTTATCGCCATACTTTGCCTGAAAGCCGCCGTTGTAAAACTTAACGCCATTAGTTAGTTCAGGATTGATAAAACTCAAACCTTCCTGCTGACCACTTTGCACTAGATACGGACGAAACACTTCAAAATCGTTCACATACACAATGTTTTCATCGTAGCTGCCGCCGCGCACGCTGTATTGCGAGGTCAACTCGTTATTGCTGCCAACAAATACTTTTATCAAACTCTCAATGTTGCTTAACGGAGATGGATTTACCAAAGCTCTTGTAGGGTCAACATTTATTAATCCACTTTGTTCTCTGTCTTTATTGTTCGTTACAGTTACATTGCGCAATTCGCCAACCAGCCGTTCCATTTTCACCGTTATTTTTTCTTCTTCGCCACCATTCAAAAAAAAGTTTTTCTGCACCTTTTTATAACCGGTATAAGAGAATATTAATGCCAACGGTTTGCCTGAAGATAAAGTGATGGAAAAATGGCCGGAATCGTTGCTGGTAGTGCCCCTGTTATTGTTTAATAGTTGAATGGAAACATTGGATAGAGGCTTGTCGTCTTCATTCAGCACAATGCCTGAAACCGTTGCTCTCTTTTGCGCAAAAAGCGAAAGAGAAATCAAACAAAACAAAAGTGCGAAATACTTACTCAAACCTGCGTAGTTATGGATGCGAAAGATAAGGAGAAGAGACCATGTAAAAACAAAAAGCATTGAGGTAGATAGAACAAGGAATACATGGACTTCTTACACAGATGCTCAGGATTTGTTTTTGCCCTTATTTTAAGGATAGTGAAGTTTGTTTTTGTCCATATTTTCGGGGCTGCATGGTTCTGCTTTTCAATTGAACATTTGTTCGGGCTGTTCGTTACAAGTCCGCAGCACAGCGGCTGTTTACGACTCGTAGCTCACAGCTTTCTTTTCGCCGCGCTTTACGGGCTTTCCACTTCCATCCCGCAGCCCATCAACAATTGAACATTTATTGGGCAATTCCAAAGTGCATCGTCATGGCGAGGAACGAAGCCATCCGTGCTTTGCAGTAGATAGCGATTATAAACTGTGAACCAGTCAAATTTATTTTTTATAATTGATAAACAACTTTATGGTTTACTCCACAGATGGCTTCGTTCCTCGCCATGACGTTATTACCATTATCTATAAATAAGTAAACCGCTTTTGTTTTTACGCTATTTTCATCTTCTCAATCGTTCCCACAATATCATCCGATTTAAAAATAGAGCTACCCGCCACCAAAACATTGGCTCCGGCATGAACCACCGCTTTTGCATTTTGCAACGAAATACCGCCATCCACTTCTATTAAAGTATGACAACATTTTTCATCAATCATGTGCCGCAGTTGCCTGATTTTATCAACACTGTGGTCAATAAATTTTTGGCCGCCAAAGCCGGGGTTTACACTCATGATTAACACCACATCAATGTATTGCAACACATCTTTCAACAGCTCAACCGGCGTATGCGGATTGAGTGCAACACCCGCATTAATACCTAAGTTTTTGATCTGCTCAATATTGCGGTGCAAGTGCCGGCAAGCTTCATAATGAACGGTGATGCTATCGGCACCTGCTTTTTTAAATTCTTCCACATAGCGTTCGGGTTCTTCAATCATCAGGTGCACATCACAATGCTTTTTGGTTGCACTTCTGATCGCTTCAATGATCGGAAAACCAAACGAAATATTGGGCACAAAACGTCCGTCCATTACATCCAGATGACACCATTCTGCTACGCTTTTATTAATAAGTTCAACCTGATCTGCCAGGTGTAAAAAATCGGAAGCTAAAAACGAGGGTGCAATGATAGGCATAGAAATGATTTATGATTTGTGATTGTTGATTTGATGTACAATGTGATGTAAGATGTAATAAGTTCATGATTATAAATACAACATCGTATATCCCACATCAAACATCGTACATCAAATCATTCCAGTCTCTTTAGCGCAGCGATGGTTTCAGGCGCATCCTTATCCAAAGCCAGTGATTGTTTAAAGTAAAATGCCGCGCTGTCTTTCTTATTCATCAGTTCATAACAACGACCCATATAATAATATGCATCGGGATACAAGTGATTTACGTTAGCTGCAAATGAAAACACGTCAAGTGCTTGCCCGTATTGCTTTTGGTCGAAGTACACCAGGCCTTTTTCAATGTAAGCAGGCATATAAGTGTAATCGTTTTTTATACACTCATCAAATAAGTTCAAAGCCAGTTGTCGTTGCCCCGTGCGTGCATTAAATACGCCCGCAATAAAGGCAGCAGAAGCATCATAATCCCTTCCCAAACCCATGCTTTTAACCTGGTTGCAAAGCAGCAAGCTACGCGGATTTTTTTTCTCGGCATATAGGTTGGCAAGACTTAACAGCGCATCAGGTGAAGCATAAATTTTTATTGCAGTGGCATAATCTTTCATCGCATTTGCAGTATCTCCGGAATGTTCGCTGATTTGTCCGCGTGTGTACCACAAACCATAATTGGCGCTATCTTTTTTGATGAGAGAATCCATTTGCGTAAGTGCAGGTTGAAATAGATTTAAACTATCCAACGCAATGGCTAATTTTAAACGCAGGCCAGCACTATCGGAATGTTGTATTACTCCTTGTTGTAAGGCCGCTACTTCCGGTGTTATCTCTTTTTCTTTTTTTTGATTGTTGCTGCCAACGTCTTTCTTTTCCTCCCCATTATTGCACGAAACCAAAAGAGCTATCAGAAGTGGTACATAAAAAAAATGTTTCTTCATGGCACAAAAGTATAACGTGCCCACGTAGTTTTGACTTTTAAAACTGATACTTATGAATGCAAGCCTTTACAACATTTTGTTACACGTACACAGCATTGGCAGATGGATTTTGCTCCTGCTGTTGTTGATTGCTATTTTCAATAGTTTGATTGCTGGCAACCGGCCTTTTATTAAAAGCGATGCCCGCACAGGTTTGCTGCTTACCATTGTTGCCGACCTTATATTATTAATTGGTTTAGCCCTGTGGTATTGGGGACCGAAAGGCTACAATTTGATTGTCGCTGCCGGTGGCTTTGCCAATGCAATGAAAGACCCTGTTACGCGCTTTTACGGCGTTGAACATATTGCCGGAATGTTGGTGGCGATTATTCTTCTGCACATAGGCAAAGCGCAGGGTAAAAAAACAATGAGCGACAAGCAAAAACACAACCGCACAGTATTATTTTATTTTCTTGCGCTGTTGATTATTCTGGTAACGATTCCCTGGCCTTTCCGTGCGATTCCGGGTGGCTGGTATTAATTTATTTGAGCAAAAACAAAAAGCCTCGCAATTTAGCGAGGCTTCAGATTCTTCACAGGATATAGACCCATATTTTGGATATGTAAAATAAACCTTTATCCGGCAGATTAAAAAATTTTAATTGTTATTTTCAAAACAAAAGCTTGCGTTTGTTTTCGCCGTTATTTTTTACCGGCGAGACCAGTGTTTTGTTTTTGTATGAATTCTGTAATGTTCCGCTGCTTGCCGCATGTAGCGGAACTGGCAGTGCTATTGTTGAGTTTAATTACAAAGCTATCCAAAATATTCTATTGCTAAGTTCTGATTGTCAGCCGCTATAGTGGTAAGCATTTGTTAGCGGCTATCTTTCATTTCTTTGGCTTAAAGTTCTGGAAAGTAGGTGTATAAATCTTTTAAGGTATTTGATTTCATACTCCATAGCTTAAAGAACTTCGGTTTGTCCAATAGGTATATTTCTTCTGTTAACCCATTCTGCCGTAGTGTAAGCAGAACATATGATAACCATCTTGGTGAAATTATAAATTTGATTGTTGTGATATCACAACTTTCGATCTTCTTACCTGATAGATATAATGTTGAATCTGATAACAGTAAGTATTTTTATTTGTTGCCAATACATTGAAATCAGTTCAGCTATTGTGAATACGCAAGACAAAACAAGTAGGAGATAAAAATTCTCAATTGGAGTGAGATAATTCGGGCTTTGTTTATTTCCAAATGCCACAGTAAAAAAAAGCAAAAAAAAGATGAAGCGAGGTAATTGCACTACCAAAATTCTATCTATTATGTTTCCACTAATTCGCATAATTATATTTGCGGCTAACTCAAATATATACGAAAGTTTATGCACCACTAAACTTGCGCAATTTTTATGTAATTTCTTATCGATCAACCACAATATAAAAACGAACAAAACCAAAAACTTGCGCCAATACAGCTTTTGCGCTTTTTTATTATGATGGTAAAACTTATACCAGCATCCGCAAAGGCTCTTCCAGCAAGGCTTTCACAGTTTGTAAAAAAGCCGCTCCGGTAGCACCATCTACTACACGATGATCGCAGCTTAATGTTACCTTCATTACATTGCCTGGTACAACAGCTCCGTTCTTTACAACAGGCACCTGCGAGATACCACCAATAGCAAGTATGCACGCATCAGGCGGGTTGATAATTGCCGTAAATTCATCCACGCCAAACATACCTAAGTTGGAAATGGTAAACGTGCTGCCTTCCCAATCGGCCGGTTGCAATTTTTTATCCTTTGCTTTTTGAGCAAAATCTTTTACTTCTTTAGAAATCTGGCTCAACGGCTTGCTGTCTGCATTGCGAACAACCGGAACCAGCAAACCTTCTTCAACCGCAACGGCAACACCGATGTTGATGTTATGGTTTACTCTTATTTTATCGCCCAACCAACTGCTGTTGATCTTTGGATGTTGTGTAAGGGCAACAGCCACTGCTTTCAGCACAATGTCATTAAAGCTGATTTTTATTTTACTCAGTTCATTAATGCGTGTGCGGGCTGCCATGGCTGCATCCATATCAATCGTCATGGTGATATAAAAATGCGGTGCTGTAAATAAGCTTTCGCTTAAGCGGCGGGCAATGGTTTTGCGCATCTGCGAAACCGGAATTTCATCGAACGAAGCCACTGTGGTTGATGGTTGTATTTGACTGCTTGCTGTTGGCTGTTGAACACTTGCGGCTTGCGGCTGACCGCTTGTAGCTGGCTGTACCGGCTGTTGCTCTGGTTTGTAATTTTCTATATCGGTTTTAGTAATTCGTCCATTATCGCCTGTGCCTTGTACCTGCTTTAAATCAATGCCTTTTTCCTGCGCTAATTTTTTAGCTAATGGCGAAGCAAATATTCTTCCGCCATTAATGGCTGGTTGCGGCTGCACAGGTGTGCCATTGGTAGCTCCTTGTGGCTGAACGGCTTGCCCATTCTGCACTTCAGCGTTTTGGGGTGCAACATCGCCTTCCGCTTTTTGTGTATCCGCTGCATCTTTTGGCGAGCTATCCAATGCGCCTGCGTGAGTGTCGCCCGCGCTGCTTCCGCTTCCGCCTTTAATGCCAGCCACAATTTCCTGTACATTCAAGCCTTCTTTACCAATGATGGCAAGCAAATCATTCACCTGTATTTTCTCGCCCGGTTTTGCACCCTGGTACAACAATTTGCCATCTTTATAACTTTCCAGTTCCATAGTGGCTTTGTCGGTTTCAATTTCGGCAAGCACTTCGCCTTTCTTTACATCATCACCTACTTTCTTTTGCCACGATGCCACTACACCTTCCGTCATGGTATCGCTCAGCCGCGGCATCAGCACGACTTCTTCCATCTTGCTATAATCTTTACCCGATGCAGACGACTGGCTTTTCGCTGGCTGTTCGTTGCCTGCCGCTTGCGGCTCATTGCTTGCGGCTGGCTGTTGCTGCGGTGCCTGTGTATTGGTTGCCGGCTGCGAAGCGTTGGCTCCATTGCCACCTTTGTGTTTAGCAACAATGCTGCTCACATCCTCGCCTTTGTTGCCAATAACGGCAAGCAAATCATTCACCTGCAGTTTACCACCATCGCCTGCGCCTACATGAAGCAGTGTGCCGTCCTTATAACTTTCCAGTTCCATGGTCGCTTTGTCGGTTTCAATTTCAGCCAGCACTTCGCCTTTCTTCACAGGGTCGCCCACTTTTTTATGCCAACTGGCAATCACACCTTCTGTCATCGTATCGCTCAGTCGGGGCATCAAAATTTCTTCAGCCATATCGGTATTGTTTCGCTTTTATAAATTGTTATTACAGAGAAAAAAATCGCTATTCAAGCAACCTGTTTTTCATCGTTATAAACGAGCGGTGAAATTACGGCAAAAACAAATTGTCGCAAGAAGTGATTGTTTTTTTATTGATTGGATGAAAAGCGTGTTTGAAAAGAAGATTTATTTTTATTCAAATAAAATTATTCTTTACGACGATTGAAACAAATGACTGGCAACTCTTTAAAATCGTTAGACAAAAAATGAACGATGATGAAGCTGCTTCCATTGTAAATTTTATTACAGAAAATATGGCAAAAAAAAATAAAGAACAAATGCAACTATTGATAAAGAAAAAGGAAATAAATGAGTTGAAACAGGAAGTGATAAAGTTGAACCATAAAATGAGTAACGTTCAGTTTGATTTGCTGTTGAGAATAGCGATGGTGCTATTTGCGCTACTAATGTTTATGATTGTAAATCTTTATACCAGATGATAGAAACGTTTATTTATAACCCATAATATTTAGTTTCTCTTCACAAAAATCATATTCATTTACATCGTTGCTACTTACTATAATAAGTTTGTTTTTGCAGTAATTTTCGATCAAATGATGATACAGCGCGAATCCCGTTGTATCAAGGTTAGTGCAAGGCTCATCTAACAACAAAATGGGAACATCCGAAAAGATAGCCTGCGCCAGTTTAATGCGTTGCTTCATACCACTGCTGTAATAACGGATTTGTTTTTGTGCTGCTTTTTCTAATCCGACAATTTCTATCATTTCTCCAATTGAAACCGATGGCAACAAAGGCTTGAAAGCCGCGTGAAAATGGAGAAATTCGGTTGCCGTCATTTCTTCAATCACTTCCAGATAAGGCGCACAAACGGCAATGTGTTGAAACACTTCAGCCTCATTTATTAATTGATCATTTTTCTTCCATTCAACCTTGCCTTCATTGGCAGCAATATTGGCTGCAATCACCTGTAGCAACGTGCTTTTGCCACTTCCGTTCGGACCAATGATGGCATAGCTTTTACCTTGTTCAAATAAATAATTTACGCTGCGAAAAATCCAATCCCTGTTAAAGCGTTTGCCTGCACTAAAGAGTTGGATGGTCATGGATGATTGATGAATTGTGATTGTTGATTTATGAAAACAAATACAGAAAGTTTGGGCAAAAACAAACCCTTCTTTTTGGAAGGAAGGGTTTGTTTTTGCTTGCCCTTCTTCACCTGTAGAGAAGGGTTAGGATAAGGTATTTATTTCTTCGTTCTGTCTCTCAGTTGCTGCATCTTTTTTTGCGTATCCACTTGTTGCTGAAAGCGTTCCTGCCACTTGGTTTGCGGTTTTTTCGGTTGCTTGCGTTTCACCTCAATTTCAGCCAATATTTTATCGTGGTTGATAATATAATTCTGAATAACGAATTGAATGCCCAGCGTAATTAAGTTTGACACCGTGTAATACCAGGTAAGCGCCGCTGGAAGACGGTTAAAAACAAACAACAACACGAAAGGAAAAATGTATGGCATATACTTCATGGCAGGGTTGCTTTGGTCGGGGGTCATGCTCATGTTGTAAAATGCAATGAAGAAGTTGGTGATAACCGCTGTTAGGGTAAACAAGCTTACATGGTCGCCAAAGTTAAACGGTATGCTGAATGGCAGCTTTGCGATGACATCATACGTTGATAAATCGTGCGCCCACAAAAAGCTTTGCCCGCGCAACAAAATATTGCTGCTGAAAAAACTATACAAGGCAAAGAAAATGGGTATTTGTAAAAGCGCGGGAATGCAGCCACCGAGCGGGTTTACGCCAGCTTCTCTAAAAATCCGCATCTGGTCCATCGCGTATGCCTGCTGGTCGTTGCCGTGCTTCTTTTTCAGTTCAGCCAGTTCAGGTCGCAGCACTTTCATTTTGGCACCACTTAAATAACTGGTGTAGGTGAGGGGCGATGTTACCAAACGGATAAACAAAGTAAGCAACGCAATTACCCATCCAAAGTTCTTGATGAACGAAGCCAGGAAATCGAATACCGGCATAATAATCCATCGGTTGATGTATTTTACAAACGAATAAATGCCCGAACCCAAATCCACAATTTCGTCCATGTGGTTGCCATACTTTTTCATTGTATAAAAAGCGTTCGGCCCATAATACAACTGTAAAGGCACGGAGATGTTGGGTGTGTTAGGCGTCGCAATCTGCATATCAGCCGAGGCAGCATACAGCAGGTGCGAGCTATCAGGTTGCGAATTCATGTGCGCACTGCCGCCGCTTTTAAATTTATCTTTCGAAATGAGAGTGGTATTGAAAAACTGTTGCTTGAAAGAAAACCAATCTAACGGATTTTTAAAGTCCTTGCTTGCGCCGCCGGTAGCACGGTCGAAATCGTAGCCATCATTATTGTCGTAATAACAAAGTCGCGATTGTTCTTTTTCGTAAGTGCCGGAATATTGGTGTTGATGTATGGAAATATTCCAGTGAAAATTCAAAACATTATTGGTAAGCAACTGGTTGGCGCCGTTCATATTAATATTCCAGTCAATCATATAATTATCAGGCCGGATGGTGTATTGATGAACAATACTTTGTCCGCTGGCACCGGATAAAGTATAAGAAATGGTTTGACTGCCATCGGCATTTTTTGTAATCGCCGAAGGCGTAAAAAACAAATTGGAGGTTTCTGCGCTTTGGTTATGGCCGGTGTTAATGGCATAACCCATCGCATCGGTTTTTCCGCCCGAAAGCATTACCTGCGTACTGTCAATAGACTTGAAATCTTTAAGTTGTACGCTTTTAATTTGTCCGCCTTTATTGCTGAACGTTACCCGCATGAGGTTGTTTTCAACCACAGTGGTTTGTTCAGAGCCGATGCCCGCTGTTTGAAAGGAGCCTGCTTGCTCCTTACGTGTGAGAGAATCGGTATGTAAAGAATCCTGGTAAGCCACGGCTGCGTCAACCGGTTTTATTTTTGCCGCATTTACACGAGCAATGGAATCCTGCGCCCTTTCCCCAGCAGCCTTCAGTACGGCTTGTTGCTTACTGGTGTACCAGAAATAAACGAAAAACAAAACGCCCAACAGCACAAAACCAATGACGGTATTTTTATCCGCTTTCATTTGACTTGAAAAAAATTTGAGCGGCAAAGGTAGGGTTTGAAGCGGGAAGTTGCGGTAGCAGGGAAAAGATGACAGCGGTTAGATGACAGTTGACAGATAGAGTTAGCGTTTGTTTTTGTTTCATTTCTGTCAACTAACATCTGTCAACTGTTATCTCTTATCCTCAATTATCTTTACACAATGACGAACAAAATTGTAGTTGCCATTACCGGTGCAAGCGGCAGCATTTATGCAAAGTTGTTATTGGATAAATTGGTGCAAAACCAAACGCAGTGGCAGGAGCTAAGTGTAGTGATGAGCGCCAACGCAAAAGAAATCTGGAAAACAGAATTGGGTGATGAGAGCTATAATAATTATCCGGTTCGGTATTGGGACAAATACGATTTTTCCGCACCTTTCGCTTCAGGTTCTGCCAAGTATAATATAATGATGATTGTGCCTTGCAGCATGGGAACCTTAGGAAGAATTGCCGCCGGAACGAGTGATGATTTGATTACCCGCGCCGCTGATGTAATATTAAAAGAACAGCGCAAACTGATTTTGATGCTGCGCGATACACCTTACAATTTGATTCATATCAAAAACATGGAAACGGTAACCTTGGCGGGTGGTATTGTTTGCCCTGCAACGCCTTCGTTTTACAGTCGTCCTAAAACCATTGAAGAAGTAGCGGAAACAGTAGTAGATAGAATGCTTGATTTGGCAGGATTAGAGTTTGATAGTTATCGTTGGGGAAGTGAAAAGGAGTAATAGATGTCGGTTGACTAACTGAATTCAAATGAAAAGAGATCTGGTACAATAGCTACCGGATCTCTTTTACATATAGTGTTGATGCTGGTTAAGAACTTGTGATCATCAATGCATAGCCATCGTCATTTCACTTTCCGGTTCTACTGCTTTCGCATTTTTCTGCCAGATAAAGAAGATAATAAACAGCACAATCAGTATTGCAGGAAAGGTCATCATTTTTAATAGCGACTGCTGCCCGGTTGCTAGTTCTAACGCGTTACCAGTAAGCCCTTTGGCTGCATTGGCTGTGCGGGCACTATCAATCCAGCCACCAATAATAGGTTGAAAGATGGCACTGGAAAACATACCGACACCGCCAACGATAGACATACCCAACGCGCTGCTACGTGGCACTCTATAGGCTACCGAACCAATCATTACCGGCCAGAAATAACAAATACCTACTGCATATACAATAGCTGCCATATAAGCCATGGTGCCTGTAACGCTACTGAGCAAATAAATACCTATGGTTGCAAAAATAGCCCCCATCAGAAGTACACCCGTTTGTCCCATGCGACCTACCACGGGACCGGCGAAGAACCTTCCCACCGCAGAAATGCCAGTTGTCAAAGCCAGAATAAGCATACCATTAGCACCGCTTGCGCCCAACACAATACTTACCCACTGGCTGGGGCCAAATTCCGATATAGCAGTAAGCGCCATGCAGCAGAACAGGAAGATGTATACAGGAGTAAGCATTGCCTTGAAATTTTCTTTGAAAGAAGTAGCTTCTGCGGCATGTGCTTTGGGAAATGTTTTGCCAAAAAATAAAACTGCATATAAAACGGTTGGTATCAAGGTCACCCACATTTGCGCCTGCCAGCTGGCTCCCATCTTAGTCATGAAGTAAGAGATGAGCGAACCAACGAGTATGCCGCCTGGAAACCACATGTGAAACCTGCCCAGCATTTTTTGCATCGTTACGCCCGAATACATATCAGCAATCATCGGGTTGCAGGACGCTTCAGTGCATCCGTTACCAACACCAATAAAAAGTGTTGAAACTAATAAAGTCGTATAGCCACCTGCAAAAATGGTTGAGAGAATGCCGATAGTATGGCAAAAAAAAGCTACCTGCATAATGTGTTTGGGTCCGACTGAATGGTATATCAACCCGCCGATAATCATAGCAATGGGAAAGCCTAAAAACCACATCGAGTTAATAAAACCAAGCTGTTCGGCTGATAAACCAAAACTTTGTCCCAACTGAGGCAGAATGCCGGCGCGGATAGAAAAAGTAAAAGCTGTAGTAATGAGTGCAAAGCAGCTTCCGTTAAACAAAGCGCTTTTGTTTACGTTCTCGTTCATTCGAATTAATTTTTAGTTGTAAGCAATCGAAACAGAATTGTAAAGAATTAGTTTGACGCAATATAGAGCAAATTATGATTTGCAGAATAATATTATAGAAGGCGACTTTCATCTAGCGTCTAATATCATCATTGTGTGTCTCATCTGCCGGATATTTGATGCCTGCTTGATGCCTGATTTCATCCAGCACCTGCATTAATTGCAATGTGTCATCGTGTGTCATAACCGGGCTTTCGGTTAAGCCTTGTTGCAAGCAATCGCACACATGCTGCGCTTCGTATTGATAGCCATGTCCGCCGCCTCTTTCTACCGGAATGATTTGTTTGGAATCAGGTTGACCAGGATAATATTCAATCACGGCATCAGGCGAATAAAAACGATGTGTAAGTTTGATGCGACCTCCAGTTCCATTGATGTTTGCCTCGGTGGCAAGATTGGAAGTGAAGGTTGAGAATAATTGTGCGATGGCGCCGTTATCATACAGCAATGTTACAGCGCATTGTTCATCTACGCCTGTGTTAGCGGGTGTCATGAAAGCCTTTACAGCACCGGGTTTGCCAAGTACGCTCATTGCCATAAATACGTTGTAAATACCAATGTCAAGCATGGTGCCGCCAGCGAGTGATGGATCGAGCAAGCGTTGCGGAACCGGCGATTGTGGTGCAAAACCAAAATTGATGAGCACTGATTTGATTTCGCCCAAAATATTTTCTTTCAATAAGCTTTGCAGCTTTTGATAATTGGGTAAAAATTTTGTCCATAATGCTTCCATCAAAAACACTTTTTTCTCTCTCGCTTTTTCAATCATCTTATTTGCCTGTGTATAATTTACAGCAAACGCTTTTTCGCAGAGCACAGCTTTATTGTGTTCCAAACAAAGCATGACATTATTATAATGTTCACTGTGCGGCGTGGCAATGTAAATGACATCTACATTTTGGTTTTGCACCAATTCTTCATAACTGCCATGCGTGTAAGCGATCGGAATGTCTTTGGCAAAAGCGTTGGCAGAGTCAATGCTGCGCGCACCGGCAGCTACTAAAACGGCATCATCAACCAACTGTAAATCGGTAGCGAATTTGCGGGCAATGCGACCGCAACCTAATACGCCCCAACGTATTTTATCTGGCATAAGAAATCATTATTTATGAGAAGCAAATGTAGTGTTGAATGATTGTGTTTTGAACCATAGAGACGCGAAGATGCAAAGTTTCACGAAAGAGTTCTTCATTGCAAGGCACGAAGCAATCTATGGATTTGTGATTGATGAATTATGATTGATGAATACAAATTGACAAACTGATTACAACTTGTAAATAATATTTATTGTACAGTACAGATTGCTTCGTTCCTCGCAATGACGATGAATGGCTCAATAGATTTCAAAGCGTACAAGTGTGATTCTTTTTTCTTTTTACTTAAAAAAGAAAAAAGAACAAATCAAAGATTGCAACAGACGATTAACAAGAATTACAAAAGCCGGGTACATAAAACTGTATTTTGTATTTTTTACTCGCAGCTCAATGCTCATAGCTTGCGGCTTGCTTTTGTTTTTATAACAATTGTAAATACAAATTTTCGACTAATTTGCTTTGATGCAAACGGGACGAAAAGCAATGTTTGTTTTTGCACTAATAATGGCCTTGTGCCGGATAAACGGCATGGCACAACCTACACAACTGCCTTCCTTATTTGGTGAGCCGGATGCACAAAAAGAATATCAGAAAAACTCAGTATTGCAGGCAGGAGAAAATCCGGAAAATAAGATCCGTAGTCTTATTTTTATTAAAACTTCTGTTAGTAAAAGAACTTGTTTTGTTGGCGAGCCGATCATGGTAACTTATGAATTGTATACTGAGGTTTCATGCCATTCAAAAGTTACCAAACAAGTGGCGTTTAGCAATTGCAGTGTGATTGAAATGACATCGGTTGACGAGCCTGATAAAACGGTAAAAGAAAACGGGGCTATTTATCGCGTGCAATTGATTAGAAAGGTTCAGTTGATTCCTTTGCAGCCAGGCGATCTGGCAATTCCACCGGCAACGGTGAGCAACGATGTTGCTTTTTCTACGGTAGAAAATCCTTATGCCGAAAAAAATTATACGGCAGAAGTAAGCAGCGTAGAAAGCAAAGTTGTTGTTGACTCTTTGCCTGCTAATCAGCCCGAAGATTTCACGGGCATTACAGGTAAGTTTAGTATCACTGCAAAAACGGATAGCACCGAGATTGCAGCCGGTGAAAACAACCGTTTGCAGGTAACCATTTCCGGCGCAGGAAACATTGAAGCCGTAACTGAACCTAAAGTGGCCTGGCCTAAACATAGTCAGCATTTTGATGTGATAGACAGCCAGCATATCAACCGTTTTAACTTCCCGGAAAGCGGCGACAAAACCTTTATTTTTCCGTTTATCATTACCCGAAAGGGACGAACATCAATTCCCGAAATTTCGTTTACTTACTTCAACACAGAACTAAAAAAATTTGAAACGGTAAGCACGAAAGAAATTCCTTTGCTGATAAAGGAAAGCATAAAAACAAAGAGTTCACTTGTAATTGTGTCTGATGATCTTTCCAACAAAAAATATTTATGGTTTGTGCCCGCGATTGCTGCGATTGTAGTTGCGGTTTGGCTGTTATCGAATCGCAAAGAAAAAAAAGCGGCAAAAGCAAAAGCAACCTCGCCCGTAGCAACAGAAATTAAAAAAGAAATTGTGGCAAAACCAAAAGAAGAAACGAAACCAGATTATCAGTTGCTCTTGCAAGCCTTGAATGAAGCGGAGGACAACGCCACCTTTTTTACCAATGCAAAAACGTTGCTGATAAGCGCTTTGCAGTTTACGCTTTCGCCAAAACAAAGCGATGAAAACATCTTGCTGAATGTATTGCAAAACAAAAGCGAAGCACTTGCTGCAAAAGCAGAAAATGTATTGCTAACCTGCAACCGAAGTTTGTATTCGCCGGTGGAAGATGAAGCTACGCGAAACAAAATGATTGAACAGTTGAGCGAAGTAATTGAAGCGTTGGAAAAGCTTTAATCAGTGTATTTATATCCCATGCCACGCACCGAATGAAAGTGAACCGGATTGCGACTGTCGGGTTCAAAATACTTGCGAAAATTGAGTATGAAATTATCAATGGTTCTAGTGGTGGGATATACATTGTAGCCCCAAACGACCTGCAATATCTTTTCGCGTGTAACTACTTCGCCCCTATTTTCAATCAAAAGCTTTAGCAGCATGGCTTCTTTCTTGCTTAATTCTACTTTGCTTCCGTTCCAGGTAGTTGCTTCCTGCGCTTTAAAATCAATTTTATTATTGTCGAATTCGTAAGTATCGCCAATCAGTTCTTTCGTTTGCAGCTTCTTATTTTTTTGAATCAGTTTGTTTACCCGAAGAATGAGTTCTTCTAAGTTAAAAGGCTTGGTCATGTAATCATCTGCGCCTTTCTTCAAACCCAATACTCTGTCGGCTCCGGTGTTCTTTGCGCTTAGTATTAACACTGGCACATCCAAATGCTGAACGCGTATATTTTCGGTAATGGAAATGCCATCTATTTCGGGCAGCATAATGTCCATAATCACCAAATCAAAATATTCGTTTTGAATCGCTTTCAATGCTTGAGAGCCGGTGTAAGCTGATGTAATGCCATAGCCTTCCAGTTCTAAATTCAGCTTCAGTGCTTCGTGCAGGTTTTCTTCATCTTCTACCAATAAAATATTTCCTTTTGTATCTTTTAGCATCGCTTGTTGATTTGTGTGTTAGTTAGAATGTAACTGTAAAAATACTTCCCTTTGGCGTATTGTTGGTAACACGAATATTTCCGCCCAAACTTCTCACAATTTGCTTGGAGATAAACAAGCCTAAGCCTGTGCCTTTTGTTGTGCGCGTTTCTTCGCTGCCTACACGATAAAATTTATCAAACACTTTCTTTTTTTCTGCATCCGGAATGCCGATACCTTCATCGGCAATTGACAACACAACAGCCTCATTTTCTTTTCTCAGGTTTACTTCAACCGTTTTTTCTTTTGCCGAATATTTAATGGCATTGTCGAGCAAATTGCTGATGAGTAATTGCAGCAATGCTGCCTCAGCTTTTACTTCAATATCGGGTTGAATATAAGATTGAATATTCCGTTGCGGAAAGCGGTTCACATATTCCTGAACAGTAGTCTGAATCAACTCGCTTACATCAATCCATTGTTCCCCTATCTCGTAAGCGCCAGCTTCTAATTGTGAAGAAACAAGAATGTTGTTGGTTAATGTGTTCAGCCGTGCCGTTTCCTGTAAGGTATTGCCAATCAATTTTTGTTGTTGCGCTTCTTCGAGTTTTCGTTTTTGCAGTGTTTCCAAATTCAGCCGGGTAACCGCAATGGGCGTTTTAAATTCGTGTGTAACTGCCATCATAAAATTTTGCTGTTGCTGCGACAGCCGTAATTGCTTTCTGGTTGCGCGATACACGAATACAGCACCTACGAGGATCAATATTAAAAAGGTTGTGCCTTCGCCAATGTACTGCGATGTTTTGCGGCGTCTGGCATCTTCTATTGTCGTCAATCGTTGTGAGAAATCAGGCTCATCTTTTTTCAATTGTTCCAAACGGTATTCATACATCTGTTGGTTTTGGCGCTGCAGTTCCAGATACCAAAACACCAATGCCACAAGAATATAAACGAGCAAAAACCAATAGGCAATGGTGATGACTGCAAGCTTGTGTTTTTTTATTGTTTTGATGGATGACAAGAAGATTTATTATTGATGAACTTTTGCAAAGTAACGTTGAGAAATGGTAATCATTTTTAAAAGCGGTTGTTCATGAAAATAAAGGCGCAATAAGGCTGCGCTTATCTTTGCCCGCAAAATAAAAGTATGGAAGGTTTACGAGTTGCTGAAAGCTTTACGGTAATGAACGAAATTGTATTGCCCAATGATACCAACACGTATGGCAACCTCATGGGCGGACGTTTGATGTATTGGATGGATATTGCTGCCGCAATGGCTGCCAGCAAGCATTGTAAAGGACCGACCATGACAGCAAGCGTTGATAATATTTCGTTTAAAACGCCCATTAAACTGGGCAATCTTGTGCACATAGAAGCCAGGCTTACAAGGGCTTTCAACACGTCAATGGAAATTTACATCCGGGTTTGGGGTGAAGATTACGAGCATCAATACGAAAGCAATGAAGCTTATTTCACTTTTGTTGCATTGGATGCCAATGGTAAGCCGCGACCTGTGCCGCCTGTGATTCCTGAAACCAAAGAAGAACAAGTCTTGTATGATAGCGCCTTGCGGAGAAGACAGGTGCGATTGATATTGGGTGGGAAAATGAAACCCGGTGAAGCCGCAGAATTAAAGGCTTTGTTTTTATAGCAAAATGCTTTGAGTTGTGAGTTGTGAGCTTCGAGCTACAAGTGTTCACCATTATTAATACAACATTGTTTTTCGTTCGGCATTTCTTACTTGTAGTTTGCAGCTCATAACTCAATACTCGGAGCTTATCACTCATACCTATATTCTACTCTTCCCACCAACTGTTGTTGCTTGTTATACAACAGCTCTTTTTCTTTTAATCCGTTGCTGTTATAAGTGTATTTCCAAACCAGATAATTGGTAGTTCCATTGGGCACTTGCGTCATTTGAGAAATATTACCTGTTGCATCGTATTCAAACAAAAAATCGGGTAGCATTTTACGCAGGCGAATGTTAAACCGAACAATATCGGTCAACTGATTATTTGTGTTGTAATAGTAATAATATGTTTCGGCAACATGCCCTTTGCGCGTCCAGGTTTCCTGTGCTACATTGCCTGCATCATAAGTGAACGAAACGGTTGTAGTATCGGTTTTATCTTTTATCCGTAACATTTTTTGCGGTTTGTTTTCATCGTATATCCATTGATGAATTTCGGTTGAATGGCTATTCATAAATGCATCATCGGAAGTAGTAGTAATTGTGCTGATATTGCCAGCCGCATCGTAATTGTATTTGGCAACGCTCAGCACATTGCTGCTATCTTTGGTTTGAAATAATTTGCCGTTGTTATAAGAATTGATGGTTAACAAATCGCCGGTAGAAGGATCGCTTGACGTAATAGTTATGGTACGAAAATCAGGCGAGATGTGTTGCTCCAGCTTGAAGTTATCAACCGGCTGGTTGCCGTTAAAAGAGGTTGCCGATACTTGTTTAATATGTGCTGAAACCAAAGCTGAATACTGCTTTGCAGCTGCCTGCATGGCTACAATATCGGTGTAATAATATTGACTGTATGCCGAAGAAGAACTTCCGAATACAAACAAAAGCGAAATCAGTTTTATCCATTTCATGCAGCAAAAATCTTTCATTTATGCAGTAAACGAAAAAACAATCTTTATCAGATAATCATTATGAACAATAACGAACACTTAACTACTCATCCCTCCTGTATAGTCTGCATGTTCATCATAACAGGTGTTTGTACATCGTCCATTTTTGAAATCTCAACAAAGAAGGTCGTGCCCTTGTTTTCGATGCTTTCAAACCAAATGCGCCCGTGGTGCTTTTCAACAATTTGTTTGGTGATGGATAAACCCAAACCAAATGTTTTTTCACCTGCTGTTCCTACCCGTTTGGCATCGGTAAAAGCATTGAATATTTTATCCTGATATTGTTCGGGAATGCCAATGCCTTCATCCCTTACTTTTATCAATACATGATGTTCCGAAAGCGAAGTGCTTACTTCAATGCAACTGCCGCTGGGACTGAATTTGATAGCGTTGGTAACCAAATTTCCAATCACGCGGTTTATCTTTCCTGTATCGGCATATATGAATGCTTTCTGCTGTGAAGTTACCAGTTGAATGCGCTGGTTTTTTTCGCTTGCTTTCATGCCAAGCAATTGAATGCAGCCTGCCAGTAATTCATTAACATCTACAGCTTCAAAAGTGTATTTTACATCAGTGTTTTCAGCAATTTCCAATATGCTGTTGATAAGTTGATTGCTTTCGGTACATGCACTGCGAATCAGTTGCAGATACTCGCGATTGTCTTCTTCATATTCATAATCATCTAACACAACGCCAGCCAATGTGTGAATGGCAGAAAGCGGGTTGCGTAAATCGTGTGCAACCACATTAAGAATGTGTTGCTTTTCAATATTCTGCTTTTCCAAATCGGCTAGAGTTTCATTCAGCAAGGTTTGTTTTTGCCGTATTTCTTTGTTCAGAAGCATTAGTTTGCGAACGCTTTTTTTCGATTTTTTAAAATGCACAAAAATCATAATTGCCAATGCAGCCGATAGCAAGCTGAAAATAGAAACCGCCCACAAAAAGCCTGTTTTGATTTGGTTGTTTTTTTTCAGCAAAGCCACATTGTAGCGCGATTGCATAAGGTTCATCTGATCCAGAATATCCCACTCCAGCGTGGCTTTTGGCTCTTCTGGTTTACTGGTCAGTTGCTTGTATGCGTTCAAATACAGCCATGCTTTTTGAGGTTGATGAATTGAACTGTAATACTGGCTCATCATGTCGTTCCATCTGATGGCAACATTCTCGTTGGGAATTGTATCCAAGCCCCTTTTTACCAGAAGCAGTGTATTGTAAAACTCTGGCGTTTTCTTTTCATCATAATACAGTTCTGCCAATTGCTGCTGCGTTATCAAAGCGTTTTCTTTGGCGTAGTCCGGCTGACTGTTGATGGAAATACTTTGCTGAAATGTTTGTTCTGCTTTTTCCCATTCGCCTAACAGGGTATAAGCCTGTGCTAAGTTTCCATATACAACAGCCAGGTTCTCCCATCTTTCCTGTACTTGATTGATGGCTGTTGGTTTAGCTACTTCGCATAAGTGTACTGCTTCTTCCAAATACAGTTTTGCACTGTCGGCTTTTTTCTGTTTGATAAAACAAATTCCAATATTATCTAACAGACCTATGTTTGTTATTTGCCGCTGCCAGCTTTTGTTTTTACCCGTAATGTCTTTCAATCCTTTCTTATAACCAACAATTGCTTTTGCATAGTTTCCTTCTTCATACAAAAACATATTCAGGTAATTATTTACATCCTCAGTAAGTGCAGGATCATTTGCTTTATCTGCTTCTACACTGCCGTTGTAATAATAATAATAGCAATCTTTATATCGCTTCATGAAGTAAAGCGAGTGTGCTTTATTAATATAGCCGATAGCTCTTTCTTTATGAAAGGCATCTTCAAAACGCGATTGGTTTACGATGGAAAGTAAGCTGTCGGCATAAATCAGTTGCAAAGAATTGTTACCCTCAAAACGGTAATAATTAGATATATAACTGTAATACAATGCACTATCTGCAACGTTCTTATTCTCTGTAAGTTTAAAAACTGCTGTTACTGCAACGAAGCCATCGTGTGAATATGAATACTGGCGCTCAATATTGGAAAGGCTGTATTGCAAAGCTGCATTAGGATAAACAGCTTTTTTATAATGACATGAAAACAAGCTGCAGCACAACAGAACTATAACAATAACTCTCGTAAGCATATAGTTTAGTAACTAATAGACCCTAAAAATAATGAAGTGTTGTGTTGGATAATAAGAACGGGAATATCTTAAGCGAAAATTAATTTTATGCCAAAAACAAACATTAAAACTGAAGGGTAAATGTTGTGCCTTCGCCCACGGCGCTTTGCACGGCAATAGAGCCTTTGTGCAATTGCATAATTTGCTTGCAAAGGCTTAAGCCAATGCCGCTGCCGGTTTTTTTAGTGGTAAAAAAAGGAATAAAAATTTTATCCATCACTTCTTTATCCATGCCCTTGCCATTGTCGGCAACCTTTATCATCACTTTATTGTTGCTGTTTACCGTTCCAATTAAGGAGATGACTGGAGCGGCTTTTTCTTTTACAGCATCAATAGCGTTGGTAACTAAGTTGATGAGCACTTGTTCAACCAGGTTTATATCGGCTTCCAAAAGCAAAGAAGTGTCTTTTAAAATAATGTCAAGTTCAATGTGCTTGGCATCCAGAGTAGGTTCCATTAACTGAAATAAATTTTCAAACACATCTCTCACATAAGCCGTTGTTAAGCTAAGGGTTTGAATGCGGTTGAGGTTGCGATACGTATCAACAAACTTTAATAAATTTTCACTTCTTCGGCGGATGGTGTCAATGCCGGTTTGCAAATCATCAACTGATCCATCGTCGTTGGTTAATTGCGGCAAAGACTGATGCAGCCTGTCTTTCAGCATTCCCGCTAAAGAAGAAATGGGTGCTACCGAGTTCATAATTTCATGCGTAAGCACACGCAACAATTTTTGCCACGCATTGTTTTCGGTTTCGTCCAATGCTTCATTGATGTTTTGAAAGGCGATGAGTTTGTATGTTCTTCCTTCTGTTTCGAAAGCCGTAGCCGACAATAAAATTTTGGTCGTAACCTTTTCGGGGTGCGCTTCTGTAATGAGCGTTTCGCCGGGTTTTAAAGAAATGATTTGAGAACAGAGAGCAGCTTCTTTTTTGTTGAGCGATTCGATGGTGCGCAGGTAAGGAATGTTCAATAAGCTTTTCAATGCTTCATTCATCCAGATTACTTTTCCATCTTCTTCATCATACGATAAAATGCCGGTGTTTACCAACTCTAGCAGCTTTTGTAAATACTGATATTGTGTTTCTTTTTCGCGGGAAATCTGTTTGAACGCGCTGTTGATTTCATTAAACCCATTGCGCAGAGGTTGTAGACCTGCAGGCGCTAATTTTACATTAAAATGTCGCGAAAAATCGCGGTAATGAATGGCTTCAATAAACTCTTCCACTTCGCGTTGCGCGCGTTTGTGATACAAATAAAAATTAATAACCTGAACCGCTACAACGGGCAACAGAATGAGCGCATATCCATATTGTTTGCTCAATAAAAAATACGACTCGCCACAAAGCACAGCAAACAGGAGGAGCACGCGCAAAAGAATGCTGAACTCGTATTTTTTATATGTCATATTTCGAAAGTCTTCTGTACAAAGCAGTGCGTGTTAAACCCAGTTCTTTTGCGGCTTTCGTAATGTTGCCGCCATGTTTTTCGATGACACGAAGAATGGTACTTTTTTCTAAATGACCAAGGTTGCTGTCTTCGTGCTCAAGCGATATTGTGATGGGTGCAGACTCTATAGGTGAAAAGATAATGTCTCTGCCTTGCAGCACTTCACCATCGCTCATAATTACAGCACGTTCAATGGTGTACTGCAACTCCCGTACATTGCCGGGATAATGATACGATTCTAATTTATCGAAGGCTGCCTTATCTAACTGAAGCGTTGGCTTCATGTATTTAGCAGTATAAATGGCGATAAAATGTTTTGCCAGCATAAGGATGTCTTCCTTTCGTTTGCGAAGCGGCGGAACAGTAATTTCAACTGTGTTGATGCGATAAATTAAATCTTTACGGAAGCGGTTTTCGTTCGACAATTCGGCAAGCGTAACATTAGTAGCGCATACCAGCCGAATGTCAATTGGCATTGGTTGGTTTGAACCCAATCGGGTAACCATCCGGTTTTGCAAAACGGATAATAATTTGGCTTGTTGGGTAAGCGAGATGTTGCCAATTTCATCCAAAAACAAAGTGCCGCCGTTAGCACTTTCAAACCTGCCTTCACGGTCTTCGCGCGCATCGGTAAAAGCGCCTTTTTTATGACCAAATAATTCGCTTTCAAACAAGCTATCAGTGAGCGCACCAACATCCACTTTTACATACGGCTGTTTTGCCCGCAGCGATTTTTGATGAATGGCTTTTGCAATTAAATCTTTACCGGTTCCGTTTTCTCCTAAAATTAAAATGTTGGCATCGGTAGGTGCAATCTTTGCAATTTTATAGAAGATGTCCTGCATCACTTCGCTTTCGCCAAGCAACTCATTGCCTATAATGCTGTCTTTGTTATTGCGGGCTTCGGCGCGTTGTTCCTTGTTGTTTTTTTCGAGTGCATCTTCAATGGTTGCTATCAATTTCTCATTGTGCCAGGGTTTTACCATAAAATCAAATGCACCTTCTTTTAATGAGCGTACAGCAAGGTCAATATCGGCATACGCCGTTATCATTATAACCTGCAAATTAGGCTTGATGGTCTTAACACGTTTCAACCAATACAACCCTTCGTTGCCCGTGTTGATACTCGACTTAAAATTCATATCCAGCAGAAGTAAATCAAACTGATTGTCTTTCAATAAAGCTGGAATGTTTTCGGGGTTTTTTTCTACTACAATTTTTAGAACTTCATTCTTTAACAACATTCGCACGGCAATAAGCACATCAGTGTCGTCGTCCACTGCGAGTATTGAACATTTTTTTAAACTCATAAGGTACAAATAAAAACAAATGATTGAATAGCAACTTATAACGTACAAACATAACCAAAGGTTACAAACCAATGGTGTTTGTTAACCATGAGTGGTGTTTGCAGCAGATAAGTGGTAAAAGAGTAAACTAAGAAGCGACTCCCTACATGAATCATCTTTATTTATTAAAAAGAAAAGAATAATAGGTACCCAGATGATAGCTTTTGGTTTTGCCTCTTTTTTGAAACAAACTGATTTCCAGTTGTAAAAATTGTGTATGTGTAGAATCTAAACAAAAAATGCTTGTAACAATTCTTTTAGTAGTGGTACAGTTTAAAAAAGTGGCGATAACCTGGCAGGTTTACTTATTCTTAGCGATTATCATAAAGGTATAACCTGATAGGTTTTAATTGAAATAGGTAATCAATATTTCTATTTCCGAAATATCCATAAAAACAAAAGTAATCGCATTTAGAGAAACGGTTTGTTTTCGCCCTTTTATTGATAAGTGTGAAAGAAAATACAGAGATGGCTTTTGGAGATTTATTCCAGTGTATCAAAACCGCACACTGTTCGTACACTTGCGTACAGTATGAATGTAAATTGCAAAAATAAGTAATTGATTATCAATGATAGTAGCAGTTGGCATTCCTCTTTCAAATACAATTGCGATTCAATCATGTGCAATTGTTCCCGTGTTTCTACACAGGGACTTTTTTAGAAAAACAAAAACGTACCGCTATGCTGAACATAAGAAATATAATCGCTGTAAATATTGTTGCTTTTGCAACTGTCATTTGTGTTTTGCTGGTTCATACACAACGGCAAAAAATGGTTTGTAAGGATGAATGTACATCTTCATCACAAACCGTTACGGGCACTAATTTTAGTATTGTCAATATTCTTTCTGTGAAATTCAGATAAGTGTAATCAACGAATCATTTTATAAATAAAAACAAACGAATAAGCTGTGGACAGAGCGATACCAAAAAAGACATGGACAACGAAAAGAATATTAACGATTGCCGGCATTACAGCCATTGTATTGCTCATTGCAGGGAGTATTTATTTTACCGCCGGCGGTAGCAAGCTGAACGTGCAAACCGACCGCATAACAATAAGTGAAGTAACCAAAGGACCGTTTCAGGTAACCATTCCTGTGAATGGTGTGGTGATGCCCATTTCAACTATTTATTTAGATGCAATGGAAGGTGGAAGAGTGGAGGAAAAATATGTGGAAGATGGCACGATAATGAAAAAAGACCAGCCAATTTTGCGATTGTCGAATACAGATTTGGAATTGAGCCTCGTGAACCAGGAAACGTCGGTATACAACCTGCTTACGCAAATGCAAATCGCCCGTAATGCTGCGTTGCAAAACACCACATCGAAGCTGAACCAAATGACTGATGTAGAAAATGATTTGAAAGAAGCCCAACGCATATATGAACTGAACAAACGCTTGTATGATCAAAAAGCCATTGGATTGCAGGATTATCAGCAAGCGTTGAATAAATACAACTACCAGGTGGCAAAAAAGAAATTAACGCAACAGTTGTTAAACCAGGATAGTGCATCAACCAAGCAACAATTGGCGCAGGCACAACAATCGTATTTGGGATCGCAAAATGCGCTTGCGGTAATGAGGCAGAAGGTGGGCGATTTAATTGTTCGCGCTCCGGTTGATGGGCAGCTTACTTCATTAGATGCAGAAATCGGGCAAAACAAAAACAAAGGCGAACGGCTTGGGCAGATTGATGTGTTGAGCGGCTTTAAAGTGCGCGTGGATGTTGATGAGCATTATCTATCGCAAGTGTCTACCGGGTTGCAGGGCAAGTTTACTTTTGCCGATAAAGATTATACGTTGCAAATTAAAAAAGTGTACACACAGGTAACCAGTGGTCGCTTCCAGGTTGATATGGCGTTTCAGGGAGATGTTCCTAAGGGCATTCGCCGAGGTCAAACTTTACAAATCTTATTGGCGTTAAGCGATGAAACGCAGGCGGTGCTGGTTCCGAAGGGAGGTTTCTATCAGCAAACTGGCGGCAACTGGATTTTTAAAGTAGAGCCTGATGGTAAAATGGCAGTGCGCAAAGACATTCAGTTGGGACGTCAAAATACCGATTATTATGAAGTGCTGGGCGGCTTACAGCCTGGTGATAAAGTAGTAACGAGCAGCTACGAGAATTACGATAAAATGCAGGAGTTAATCTTGAATAAATAGCTGCAAGGTGAAAGCCAAAAGCTATAAGTAAAGAAATAGAATTATCAATTCCTTTTTTAGTGCAAAAACAAACCATCAATAACAAACCACAGAGGGCTTGCAGCTTGTAGCTTGCGGCTCAAAATTCAAAACATTCGCCATGATAAAAATTACTGAATTAGAAAAAGTGTACCGCACCGAAGAAGTAGAAACGGTTGCCTTGAACAAGCTAACGCTTGAAGTAAAGGAAGGAGAATTCGTTGCCGTTATGGGACCTTCGGGCTGCGGCAAATCAACCCTATTAAACATTCTTGGTTTGTTGGATGATCCCGATAAAGGCAGTTTTGTTTTTAACGGTATTGAAGTGGCGCATTTCAATGAGCGCAAGCGTGCCGATTTGCGCAAGCACAACATTGGTTTTGTGTTTCAAAGTTTTAATTTAATTGATGAATTGACTGTGTTTGAAAACGTTGAATTGCCTCTCATTTATACAGGCGTAAAAGCCGATGAGCGCAAAAAACGCGTTGAACAGGTATTGGATAAAGTACAGATCATGCACCGCCGGAACCATTATCCACAACAGCTTTCAGGCGGTCAGCAACAGCGTGTGGCAGTGGCTCGTGCTGTGGTAAATCATCCCAAATTGATTCTTGCCGATGAACCTACCGGAAACCTTGATAGCAACAATGGTAATGAAGTAATGGAATTGCTTACCGAACTGAACGAACAAGGCACAACCATAGTAATGGTAACGCACAGCGAACACGATGCACGATACAGCCATCGCATCATTCGTATGTTGGATGGGCAAACGGTAACGCAGAATATATTGGTGTGAAAACGAAGTAATTGTTTACAATTTTATTTTCTTTTTATTCATCATCCACAAACCTGCGGTAACACCAGCAAACAACAAACCTGCGGCAACCAATCGTTGCTTGCGAACGGCTGCATCGGCAGGCGAATTCCAGCCGCCATAAATGGACGTTCCGTAATCAACCGGCTCAAACAAATTGCCGCTGGTTACAGTCACATCATCAGCATCTTTAAAATAAGTGCGCATAAACAAAGCCGTGAGGTTACGCGTCAATTTGGGCGAAACAAAATGCGACAGCCGCAATAGTGTGGCAACGCTTCCAACGGTGGTTCCGTCTTTTGGTTTTACCGCTATTTTTAGCATGGCACGGGCCACTTTCTGCGGGTCATAAACCGGTGGTGCAGGCTTTAAATAAACGCCGGTGTAATTGCCCGCATGTTGCGTTCCGGGTGTATCTAAAAAGGCAGGAAATAAATCGCACACGTGAATGTTTTTATACTTTGCCAACTCGCCACGCAAAGCTTCCGAAAAACCACGGATACCATACTTGCTTGCTGAATAGCCAACACCAAAAGGAACAGGAACCCAGCCACCAACTGAAATATTATTTATCAATGTGCCATAACCTTGTTTAATAAATTGTTGCACCGCTGCATGTGCGCCATGCACATAACCAATAAGGTTGGTTTCTATCACCTGCGTATGAATCTGAACCGGTGTTTTATCAAAATCACCGGCAGCCAGCACACCGGCATTGTTGATCCAAACATCAATCTTACTGCTCCTTTCAATGGCTGCTTTGGCAAGGCCTTTTACATCAGCAGCACTGGTAACGTCGGTTACAACAGCTATTGCATTCGCACCCCATTCCTTACATTCTTCTGCGGCATCGTACAAAGCTTTCTCACCCCGCGCAGCCAATATCAGTGTGGCTTTATGTTTGGCAAATTCAATGGCAGCCGCACGGCCAATACCGCTTGATGCGCCGGTGATAACAATGGTTTTGTTTTGTAATAGAGAAGTATCTGTTGACATAAGTTTATTTTATATTAAGTGAAAAGATGATACAACATTTAAGCCACAGCATTTGTAGCATCGGAACAGGCTCAAATACTTCTTTACTATGAATGATAAGTTCATCGTAACCGTTTGAGATTTCTTTTTATTGGCAATTGTTTTGCACATCAGCCAACATCTTTATAACATTCAATCGGATTTAATGGTAATGAAGAAGAAAATAATTATCACAGTTGCTGTGTTGTTAATTGTATTGGCTGGAGTTTATTTCTTTACAAGAAAAAAAACCGTCTTTTCAGAAGATAAAGCAGCGGCAATAAAAGAGATTCCTCCTGATTCCGCTAACGTTTGGTGGTATAAAAAAGCAGTGATTTATAATGTGGATGTTGAAAAATACAAAGACGCTGATGGTGATGGAATTGGCGATTTTAAAGGATTAACCCAAAAGCTTTCTTATATTGATTCGTTGGGATTTAATACGATTTGGTTAGCACCTTTTCAACCAACACCGAATTTAGATGACGGCTACGATATATCGGATTATTACAGCATTGACAAACGCCTCGGTACAGAGCAGGATTTTGAAGCTTTTATGCAGGCGGCTAACGCTCGCCACATTCGTGTAATTATGGATTTGGTGGTCAACCATACTTCCGATCAATCTTCCTGGTTTCAAGAAGCTGAAAAAGATACAAATTCGGCATATCATAACTGGTATGTATGGCAAAAAGAACGTCCCGAAAACTATAATGTGGGCATGGTGTTTCCCGGCGTGCAAAAAGAAATCTGGAGCTACAATACCATTGCTAAAGAGTATTACTATCACCGGTTTTATAAGTTCCAGCCCGACCTGAATATGCAGAATTTAGCTGTGCAGGCAGAGGTTCGTAAGATCATTAAGTTCTGGATTGATAAAGGCATGTCGGGCTTCCGTATGGATGCTGTTCCCTTTGTAATCGAAGTGCCACAAACAAAAGGAGATGACTTTCCATTGCAGTTTGAGCTCATCAATAATATGCGTAATTACATGCAATCTATTCGTAAAGATGCCGTCATTTTGGGTGAAGCCAATGTTGAACCTAAACTCAATAAAAAGTACTACGGTGATAATGGCGAGCGCATCAATATGATGTTTAATTTTTGGGTAAACCAGCACCTGTTTTATTCGCTTACAACCGGCGAGGTTAAGCCTTTGCAACAAGCGTTAGAAGATACTAAGAACATTCCTCAACAATCGCAGTGGGGACAGTTTCTCCGCAATCATGATGAGATTGATTTGGGGCGATTATCGAAAAAAGAAAGAGAAGAAGTGTACGGCCGCATGGGCCCCGATAAAAGTATGCAGTTGTATGACCGTGGCATCCGCAGGCGTTTTGCGCCGATGATTGATAATCTTGCCATGGAGAAAATGGCGTATAGTGTTTTGTTTACTATGCCATGCACGCCTGTTGTTAGGTATGGTGAAGAAATTGGAATGGGCGATAATCTGGCTTTGAATGAACGTGAAAGTGTGCGTACTCCTATGCAATGGGATAGCAGTAAAGACGCTGGTTTTTCAACGGCTGCTGTTACTGTAACGCCCCTTATTGATACCGGCAGATACGCATATAAATTGGTGAATGTTACGGCGGAACAAAAGGATAGCAATTCGCTTCTCTCTTTTATTAAACAGATCATTCAGTTGCACGAGAGCTTACCGCAAATCAGTTATGGCAACTGGAATCTGATAGATACTAAATCGGCTCATATCTTGGGCATTCGTTACGAATGGGAAAGAAAAGTTATAATCGCTTTGCACAACTTCAGCGGCGAAAAACAAACTGTGAATCTGCATGATAATCATACAATGCAAACCTTACTTTCATCCTTTGGTTTGGGCAGTATAGATGGGAACAAAGACATCACTCTACCTTCTTACGGATTGCTTTGGCTGGAGTATAAATCAAAGTGATTTTTTTTATACCATTTCATCATTGATAAAATAAAACACGGGTAATATTTTAGTGCAAAAACAAAAGAAGCAAACCTGTTAGGTTTGCGTATTTTTACTTCAATTGCTTACTGAATTTGGTCATTGTTATCAATCATAAATCAAAAAAACATCAATCAGAAATCTCCTCCCACCACCTTTTCCTGGGATAGGTTTCGCCAATTACAACAGGTTCGCCAATCATGGGTGTAATGACATTTACATTTAGTTCTTCTCCTTTTTTGGTAACACGGTTAATCGGTTCATTCCAGGGATGTAAAGAAATAGAAAACTTTGCCCAATGCACCGGCAGCAACGCTTTTGTTTTTACATCAATAGCAGCTTGTGCTGTTTCTTCGGGCATCATGTGTATGTCGTGCCATGCTTCATTGTACTGTCCGCATTCCAATAAGGCAATATCAAACGGGCCAAATCGTTCGCCAATTTCTTTTATATGCGAGCCATAACCCGTATCGCCACCCAACAACAATTTGTACTCTTTTGTTGCCAAAACAAAACCTGACCAAAGCGTTTGATCACGCTTGATTCCGCGTCCGGAAAAATGCCTTGCGGGTAAAGCGGTGAGTTGTATGTCGTTATCCAAATGGATGGTTTGATGCCAGTCTAACTCCTTTATTTTTTCTTCCTCATAACCCCAATATTGTAAATGAGAAGCCACACCCAATGAGGTACAAACCAGTTTGGTTTTGTTCTTTAATTTGAGAATCGTTTCATAATCCAAATGATCGTAATGGTCGTGCGTTATAATCAAAACATCAATCGGAGGCATGTCATCAACTCCATAAACATTCGTTCCTTTAAACGCTTTGTTCATGCCTTTAAAAGGCGAAACATAACCGCTGAAAACAGGATCAACCAGAATATTTTTATTGTTGATTTTTATAAAATAAGAAGAATGCCCAAACCAAACAATAACGGGCTTTTCAGACTGTATAGAATGCAAATTTGTTTTGATGGCTGGCAACGGTTTTGGCGGAAAACAGTTGGCAGGTTTGTTAAAAAATTTAAAGAGAATACCAAACACTTTAAAGCTCATTTGCATCATTGCAGTTGGCTCCGGATTTTGAAATTTTCCGTCGCGGTATTTGGGCGAGCCTTGTACTTTTTCTTTTTCCTTTCCGGCAGGTAATTTTCCAAAAGCTTCGAACATTTGTTTTTGTTTTGAAAAGGAAAGATAAGTTCATTTTCATTGTTTGTTTTTGTTTGAAAAAGTTCCCGCAGATAACGCAGATTTACGCGGAAATAGAATAGAAATATCTGCATTAGCTGCGGGCAAAATTTCAAAACAATATTTCTTTCACCTTTGTTTCATTATTCATGCAAAAACAAACTTCATGCGTTACGACAACAATGCACTTCATATTAATACAAACGAGCATCGCTTTGAAATGGATGTTGAAGGGCACAAAGCATTTATGGATTACAAACAAAGCGGCAAAAAATTATACCTTGTTCACACCGAAGTGCCATCGCAGTTAGAAGGCAAAGGCGTTGGTTCTGCTTTGGTTCAAAAGACATTGCAATACATCGAAGAGCATCATTTGCAATTTGTGCCGTATTGTCCATTTGTTCAATCTTACTTACAACGGCATCCCGAATGGAAACGTTTGGAAGCAGACGAAACATAGCTTTAAAAAAGGGGCAAAAACAAACATTGCAGGGCAAATTTCCTTAATCTTCCATTCAACAAGTCACTTCAAATCTCCGTCTCTGCCATTTTTTCATCTTTTGTCCGGTGGCATAGTGATTGATAACTACAAGCTGTAATTTATAAATCTAACCACTAAGAATTCAATTACTTAATATGGGAAAAATAATAGGAATAGACCTCGGTACAACCAATAGTTGCGTTGCTGTAATGGAAGGTAACGAACCGGTTGTGATAGCCAACGATGAAGGGAGAAGAACAACGCCTTCAGTTGTTGGTTTTTTAAAGAATGGCGAACGTAAAGTAGGTGATCCGGCAAAACGTCAGGCCATCACCAATCCGCAGAACACTATTATGAGTGTGAAGCGTTTTATGGGTCGTCGTTTCGATGAAGTTACTAACGAAATCAGCCACTGGAGCTACAAAGTAGTGAAGGGCGATAACAACACCGTACGCATTGATATTGACGGACGGTTATATACACCGCAGGAAATTTCTGCCATGATTTTGCAGAAAATGAAAAAAACGGCAGAAGATTATCTCGGTCAGGAAGTAAACGAAGCGGTAATTACCGTTCCGGCTTACTTCAACGATGCACAACGCCAGGCTACCAAAGAAGCCGGTGAAATTGCAGGTTTGAATGTTCGCCGTATTGTGAACGAACCTACTGCTGCAGCGTTGGCTTACGGCTTAGATAAAAAACATGCCGATCAAAAAATTGCAGTGTTCGACCTCGGTGGCGGTACGTTTGATATTTCCATCCTTGAACTGGGTGATGGTGTGTTTGAAGTAAAATCAACCAACGGTGATACGCACCTCGGTGGTGACGACTTCGATAAAGTAATTATGGACTGGCTGGCAGAGGAATTTAAGAAAGATGAAAACATTGATCTGCGCAAAGACCCGATGGCTTTACAGCGCCTGAAAGAAGCTGCCGAAAAAGCAAAGGTCGAACTAAGCTCTTCTTCCGAAACAGAAATCAATTTGCCTTATGTAACGGCTGTTGATGGTGTGCCTAAACATCTTGTAAAAAAGCTTACCCGCGCTAAATTTGAACAGCTAAGCGATTCCCTTTTCAACCGTTGTTTAACACCTTGCGAAGCTGCATTAAAAGATGCTGGCTATAGCAAGAGCGAGATTGATGAGGTGATATTGGTAGGCGGTTCAACCCGCATTCCAAAAGTGCAGGAACTGGTTGAAAAGTTCTTTGGCAAAAAGCCAAACAAAAGCGTAAACCCTGATGAAGTAGTTGCCGTTGGTGCGGCTATACAAGGTGCTGTGTTAACGGGCGAAGTAAAGGATGTGTTATTGCTCGACGTTACACCGCTTGGTTTGGGTATTGAAACAATGGGTGGCGTAATGACAACCATGATTCAAAGCAACACTACCATTCCTACTAAGAAAACAGAAATTTTTTCAACCGCAAGCGATAACCAGCCCGGCGTACAAATTCATGTATTGCAAGGCGAACGCCCGATGGCAAATCAAAACAAAAGCCTTGGTATCTTCAACCTCGATGGCATTCCACCGGCACCGCGCGGCGTACCGCAAATTGAAGTAACCTTTGATATAGATGCCAATGGTATTTTGCATGTAAGTGCAAAAGACAAAGGCACAGGCAAAGAACAGAAGATTCGTGTCGAAGCTGGCAGTGGCTTAAATAAGGAAGAAATTGAAAAGATGAAAAACGAAGCAAAAGCCAACGAAGCAACCGACAAGCAAGCCCGCGAAAAAGTGGAAAAAATGAACCAGGCCGACAGCTTGATTTTTCAAACTGAAAAGCAACTGAAAGAGTTTGGTGATAAAATTCCGGCTGATAAAAAAGCGCCTATCGAAACCGCTTTAAACAAGCTGAAAGATGCACATAAAGGTGGTGATGTTTCTGCTGTGGATAGTGCTATGACAGAAATGAACACTGCATGGACGGCAGCGAGTGAAGAGCTTTATAAAGCGCAGGCAGCCGGTGCCGGTGGTGCACAACAGCCCAACGGAGGAGGAGCAACGGATAATACTTCTTCATCTAATAATGGGGAAACGGTTACTGATGCTGAGTTTGAAGAAGTAAAATAAAAATCAGACGTTTTGTTTTACATAAAAAATGTCCCGGTGAATATCTCATCGGGACATTTTTATTAATAGCATTTTCTTACCAAGAAATTTATACCCGCTTGCATACAGATTGTTTACTTTGCACGTTTAAGAGTTTACTGGTACGATTTTCCGTACTTTAATTTATTATAAATACTAACAATCATGATGCTTTTTGTAGCTGGATTAGCCAGCGATTTTGACGACGTTGATTTGAAGGAAATGTTTGAGTTATATGGCGAAGTAAGTTCAGCCCGATTGATAACAGACCGCGCTACCGGCAAAAGCAAAGGTTTTGGTTTTGTAGATATGCCCAATGAGGCCGAAGCCAAAGAAACCATTGTAACCCTTGATGGCGTTTCGATAGGCAGAAAAAAGCTTTCGGTAAAAGAAGCCGAAGCACAGCAAAACCGCCCGGCTGGTGGCGGAAGCAGACCTTATAATAGCGGTGGTGGTGGCTATAATAACCGGAATTCCAGCAATAATAGTGGCGGCTACAACAGCGACCGTCCGAGAAAACCTTATACTGGTAATAGCGGTGGCTCTTCTTACAACAGCGGCGGTTACAACAAAGATAGAAACAACGATAACAACAGAGATAACCGCGGTGACAGAGGAAACAGTGGTGATAGAAATGATTTCAATAAACGGTATTAAGCCGGGGCTTACGTTATTTTACTTTATTGATATACTTAAAAGGTTCAACATTTGCTTGAACCTTTTTTATTGATAGCTGGCTCGGTTTTCTTTGTAAAAACAAACACAAAGAAGTTGTTAATCGGTCTTTGTTTTTGCAACTCTTTTTTATCAAAAACAAACTTGCGTAGCTTGCTTTTCTTTCTTGCCAAATAAAATACCTAACCTATGCCACGAAGCAAAATAGCCGGAATCGGGATGTACGTTCCGCAAAATGTTTATACCAACAACGACCTTACAAAATTCATGGATACAAGCGATGAATGGATACAGGAACGCACCGGCATAAAAGAACGCCGCTTTGCAGACCGCTTTGGAGAAACCACAACAACCATGGGCATTGAAGCTGCAAAAATTGCCATTGAACGTGCAGGCATCACCGCTCAGGATGTTGATTTTATTGTGTTTGCTACGCTATCACCCGATTATTATTTTCCGGGTTGCGGCGTGCTGGTACAACGCGAGATGAAGATGAAGGAAATTGGTGCGTTAGATGTTCGCAACCAATGCAGTGGTTTTATTTATGCGTTAAGTGTTGCCGACCAGTTTATCCGTAGTGGCATGTATAAAAATATATTGGTGATTGGCAGTGAAAAACATTCGTTTGCAATGGACATGAACACGCGCAGTCGCCACGTGTCAGTTATTTTTGGTGATGGCGCAGGAGCTGTTGTTTTGCAATCAACGGAGGACCAAAACAGAGGCATCATCAGCACACATTTGCACAGTGATGGTTCTGAAGCAGAGATACTTTCCATCCGCAATCCGGGTACACATGCGAACCATTGGATGCCGGATTTAGCTGATTATGGAGAAGCCAAATTGGGCGAATTGTTTATGAGCCATGAGATGATTGACAAAGGCCAGCATCATGCGTTTATGGACGGGCAAGCGGTGTTTAAAAAAGCGGTTATTAAATTTCCTGAAGTAATTATGGAAGCTTTGCAAACCAACGGATACAAAACATCAGACATCAAATTGCTCATTCCGCATCAGGCCAATTTGCGCATCTCGCAATACGTTCAGCATAAACTGGCTTTGCGCGACGACCAGGTGTTTAATAACATTCAAAAATATGGCAACACAACAGCGGCATCCATTCCCATTGCGTTGTGCGAAGCCTGGCAGGAAGGTAAAATAAAAGAAGGCGATTTGATTTGTCTGGCTGCATTTGGCAGTGGTTTCACATGGGCAAGTGCACTGCTAAAATGGTAATGTTGTAAGAGGTGTTTTTCAAGATTATATTCATCCAATAAATCAGGAATTTTTGTTTTTACTGCAATAAGATTGTATTTAAAAGACGTGAGATTTCTTCTGAATCTAAAGGTTTATACAATACCACATCGGCACAACCTTTTTTTCCCTTTGAAAGAGATTGATCTTCTGAAGCAAGAACTACCGAGACAGAATTATTATAACGGCTTTTAATTTCTTTACAGATTGCTTTGCCGCTTTCACCATCTAAATTGGTATTCAGCATTACCAAATCGGGCAACGATTCATCGAGCGCTTCAAACAACGACTGCGATTGTGAAAACGTTCTTACATAACATCCTTTGCTTTTAAACATTGTATTTAACTGGTACAAGTATCCAAAATCATCATCCGCCACAAACACCTTTCTCATTTGAAAATTTTGCTCATTATTACGAAAACTATGCCGTTGAATCTGATTCAAATTAAAAGGTAATTAAATTGAGATAAAATCTACCATTCAAACCGTTTTTCCACTGCTATGAAACTAAGAATTGTGGTTTGTTTTTGATGAAAAAGTACATGATAATCTTTATTGCGTTTTTTTGCACCTTTTCTATCAACAATTATCTTGTTCATTATGTCTGCAAAAGAAAAAATTTTAGTGATTGGCGCCTCCGGCCAAATAGGAGTGGAGCTAACGTTGGCGCTGCGTAAATTGTATGGCGATGGGGCTGTTATCGCTTCTGATTTGCGCGAGCAGAATCCTTTACTGAAAGATAGCGGACCTTATGTTTCGCTTGATGTAATGAACAAAGAAATGCTGCATGTACAGGTAATCCGGCAGAACATTACACAGATATATCTGCTGGCTGCCATCCTTTCTGCAAC
The DNA here is from genome assembly GCA_963847085.1 of uncultured Chitinophagaceae bacterium. Classification (GTDB taxonomy): domain Bacteria; phylum Bacteroidota; class Bacteroidia; order Chitinophagales; family Chitinophagaceae; genus Ilyomonas. Next base: position 92,302 of record CAWJYO010000010.1, read on the forward strand.
GGGCGAAAAAAATCCAAATCTTGCCTGGAACTTAAACATGCAGGGCTTGCTGAATGTGCTTGATATTGCCCGCGAAGAAAAGTTGCAAAAAGTGTATTGGCCCAGCAGCATAGCGGTGTTTGGTCCTACTTCGCCAAAACAGGCTTGCCCGCAACAAACCATTATCGAACCTATTACAGTGTATGGTATCAGCAAATATGCAGGTGAGTTTTGGTGCAATTATTATCATCGGCGGTATGGCGTTGATGTACGCAGCTTGCGTTATCCGGGTTTGATTAGCTATAAGTCATCGCCCGGCGGCGGCACAACCGATTATGCGGTTGAAATTTTTTACGAAGCAAAAGAAAATAATTACTACAACTGCTTTCTGCGTAAGGATACTTATTTGCCCATGATGTACATGCCTGATGCCATTCGTGCAACGCTTGAGCTAATGGAAGCACCAAAAGAAAATATATCGGTTCGCACTTCCTACAACGTGGCTGGTATTTCGTTTTCGCCAGGCGATATTGCGGCACAAATTCAAAATCGGATGCCACAGTTTTCTATTTCTTACAACCCCGATTACCGGCAGGCAATTGCAGATAGCTGGCCGCAAAGTATTGATGATTCAACAGCACAAAACGATTGGCATTGGAAGCCTGAATACGATTTGGAAAAACTAACAGAAGATATGTTGGAGAATGTGAAGTAGAATTTGGGAAAGCTGGGAAATCAGTAAAGTCGGGAAGACAGAAAGAATTGGAATGAGAACCATTAACGGCTCCATCTTTTTTCGTGTAAAACAAAACGCTGGAATCCTTATTCCATCACTATTCGAGGCAATGATGCAAATGCAATATCAGATACTGTTTTGTTTTCCAGGATGGCTAAAGCGGCATCGCGTACATCAGTCATAATCTGTCGTAAGCCACAACAACCTTCGTCACATTCTTTGCATGATTTATAAAAATGCAACGATACGCAAGGCAGTAACGCAATAGGTCCGTCAATCAACCGCATAACGTCGGCTAAAAATATTTTTTCAGCCCGTTTGGCTAAATAATAGCCACCGCCTTTGCCTTTTTTGCTTTCTAAAATGCCATCTTTTTTCAGTTCCAATAAAATGTTTTCTAAAAACTTTAAAGGTATGTTGCGCCGTTGCGAAATTTCGGCAATCAGCACCGGTGCATCGCTGTTTTTTTGAGCGAGATACATCAGCGCTTTAAAAGCATATTGTGTTTTTTTAGAAAGCATATTTGTTTTCTCTTCTGTGCAAAATACTTAATTTCTTCATTGCTCAACAGGCTTCTTTGTTCCCGATTTGTTAAGTATGAAAGGGAAATAGTTTGAGCAGTGTACCGTAGATTGCGCTGATATACGCAGATGTATATTGTTTCTGCGACAATCTGTGTTATCAGCGGGATGCTTGTATTTAATCTCAATCATTAATCATTAAAATCAAAGAGCAGTAGTAGGTTTGGTTTTGTTCATATTTTCTTTTAAACGCGGCGCATACCAGTAGAGAATAATGCCACCAATCATCAATAAAGAAGAGATGATTTCTGCCTGTGTGGGATGAAAACCGAAAATGCTGTAACGCGTGTTCACTCTTATTTTTTCAATGAAAAAACGCTCGAGGCCATTCACAAAAAGATAGATGGCAAACAGCCTTCCGGCGATGTTTATTTTTGTGCGGATTTTCCATAAAAACAAACACAGCAATAAGCCCATTATAATTTCGTAAATGGGTGTTGGAAATACTGGCAGCGGCAAGTAGTTGCAGAAATTTTTATCAGGCCATGTGCAATTGGCAAGTGGTATGCCTTCGCCGTTTACGTTGTGTGGGTAAGTGTAAGCAAACAACCAATTGGGCAAACCGCCAAAAGCCTTTACTGATGCGTGTTCTACAGCTCCGCTCGCAGCAATATGATCGGAATACAAGCTTTGATACTTGATTGACTGAAGCTGAAATTCGTTTGGTGTTGCAAGCAAATCTTTTCCATTTACATTGCTGATGTATGCACTGTTTACAATGCCCCAATCGCCATCGCCGGCAACCTGGCATCCGGTGCGTCCCCAGCCATAAGCAAACATCAACCCGGGCGCAATGGCATCGCAAAGATGAACAAAAGAAAACCTGTGCTTTTTTGTGTAAAAATAAATGACGATTGCTGCCACGATTAAGCCGCCATAAAAGGTAAGACCGCTACGCGAAAAAAGGTTGCCAATCGGGTCTTGTATAAAGCGATTCCAGTTTTCGAGATTGTCAAAAATTTTAGCTCCGGCAAAGCCTGCCACAAAAGCAATCATCACCAAATCGCCAACGCGGTCGCTGGGCCAGATTTTATAAATGCGTTCTTCGGGTTTTGCCAGTTTTACTTTGTTTTTGCTTTGCCATCTTAAAAAAGCAAGCAAGCCACCTAAAAGAATTCCACCTAACCAACTGCCTTGTACTGAAAACAAAAAACCCTGCGGATCGTTCTGCGCAGCAGGAATGAAAAATAGCCCCAACAGTTTAAAGCCAAATAAAAAACCAACCACAAAATTGCTGATGAGTTCTCCCGCACTTGCCGGTTCGCCAACCTTGGTTTTGGTTTCGGTATAAGAGAGCAAGCCCTTTGCCTGCTTGCGTTTTAGCTCTTTGGTAAGCATCCATGCACATCCCAAAAAAGCCATGGCAACCATAAAGCCAAACGTATTGATAACCTTTAAAAAGGGCAGGCTCACACCAAAAACATCATAAAAAAAATAGTATAAATTGGGATACATGAATCGCTTTTATTGTAAAGGCTGCAAGTTTACACAAAAAGGCTTCATTCGTTAAAAGATTAGTTGGTAAACATTTGGCAAAAGGAGGTTTTGTTTTGCGATTGAAAAAATCCGGCAAAAACAAACGATTAATTTTTAAGAGAAACAGCTGTTGGCAAACTGCTGTTGCGAAGCTTGCTTTGTTGCCAGCTTTTATTAATTGCCAATGCAATGATAACGGCACCACAAGCCATTCCCAACCACGGCGCAGGAATAATGAGCAATGCCCATCCGCTGATGTAAGAACCCATTACATCGCACAGATTTAAAAACGCCATATAACCCGTGAATTGTGAACCCTCAACTTGTGGACGGCACAACGCCATCAGCAACGGAAATGAAGCCACACTAAACATCGGGTCGGCAAAATTCCAGACGATCAACCCAGCAGTTGTCAGCGTTCGGTTACCCCAATACATATAGCTTCCGCAAAGCGCCAGAAAATAAATTCCCAGGCACCACAATACAATCTTTTGCAATCGGGCAGCACCCATTTTATCAGCAATCGTTCCGGCAACAATTACCACAACAAACGTGAGCAGATTGCCCCAGCTTCCCTGCAACACAGAAACATCATTATCGTTCCAATGTAATACATGAATAATGTGATAGGTGTAAGAACGAATAAAAATGCTAAAACACAAATATACCAGTGCAATGGAACCATATATCTGCAAGCTTTTCTTTGCCATGATGCCCTTGTACAATTGTGCGAACATCCATCGTACAGATGGGTTGTCTTCTTTTGCAGTATGACCATCGGGCAGCAATTCCTTCTTCCTAAAACTGGGTAGTAATTTATCTTTCCTATCAATCTTAGTAAAAAAAGTAAGAACAGTGAAAGCCAGTAACAGTGCGGCTTGCAGACAAGCTGCTGTAAAAAAGTTATAGTAATGCAATATGGTAGAAAGCACAGCCGCACCAATGGCTGTACCTATCAGAAAACCGCCACGCATAAAGGCATTTACTCTTCCACGCTCTTTTTCAGGAACCACAAAAATGGCGGTGGCATCTACACTGGTATCCTGAAAAGAAGCAAAAATGCTATGAATAAAAAAGATGGTTGCAATGCTGGTTACCTGTTGCACCGGATGTTTGATAAATAGCAACAAAAGCAAAGTGCAAAAAGCTCCAATTTGTGAGCCTACTAACCAATGCTTGCGCCTGCCCATTACCGAAAATTGGTAGCGGTCAATAACCGGTCCCCACATAAATTGTAAAATCCAGGGTGTGCCAATGATGGCAACAAACGAACCTACAATGTTGGGTGCCGCACCTTGACCCACCAAATAGTTGGCAAGTGTTGTTAAGGCAAAACCTGCAGGAATGCCTTGCATAGCATATAAATAAAAGAAAGTAAAGTAGCGAAAACGGATGCTTTCATTCAAAGCAGGTAGTGGCATGAGGATCGTTTTGAATAACAATGGTTTTACAATGTTACTATGGTGCAATCAACGTGCAAAAGTTTTTTGCTTTTTAAAAAGAAGGAAAAGGAATGGTTTTTATGGCGTGTTTTTATAAAAATCATTGTGTAATTTGCTTTCTGTAAGAATTTGTTTTTGTATGAATATGGAACTAAAAAGAGGCGATTTATTGATAGCAGATCCCTTTTTAAAAGACCCGAATTTTATGCGCACCGTAGTGCTCTTGTGCGATCATCAGTTGGAAGGAACGATTGGTTTTGTAATCAACCGGAAGTACAACAAAACCGTAGGCGAACTCATTAGCCATTTGGAAACCTGCGCCTTCCCGGTTTATTATGGCGGACCAGTGCAAACCGATACGGTTCATTTCCTCCACAAACGTCCGGATTTAATTATCGATGGTTTGCCGGTGGGAAATGGTATTTACTGGGGTGGCGATTTTGAAACAGCAGCCGAGCTATTGCGTAATAATGAGTTGGAGCAAAGCATGATACGTTTTTACATTGGGTATAGCGGCTGGGGCGAAGAACAATTAGAAAATGAGATAAAAGAAAAAACATGGCTCACCACGCAAGGTACTCCTGATTTGGTTTTTCATAAAAATGTAAGCCTTATCTGGCAGGATTCCTTAAAGCAGTTGGGTGGCAAATACGAACAGTTAATTCATTATCCTCTCGACCCGCAGTTGAATTAAGATTTGGTAAACAAGCAATACAAAAAGTGAAACGGTTTTGTAAAACATAGTGCAGCAGCGTCTCATCCCATCGCACAAAAAAACTTGCTTTGAAGACCCCGGTACGTCGTAAAAAAATTTGATTTTATTAATTTTTCGGTTTGGTTATTATAGCCAGCCCTTTTAAAAGATAGAATACCTTTAGGCGTTTAATGTTGTAATTTTTTATGCAGAATGGTTTTGCAAATTTCAAAATCATTGCACCAATAAAATTTGAAATAAATGAGGACATTCAATGTAACTATCAATAATAAATCTTATAAAATAGAGGCAGCAGCCGATATGCCTTTGCTTTGGGCAATACGCGATATCATTGGTTTAAAGGGAACCAAATTCGGTTGTGGTATGGCTTTGTGTGGCGCATGCACAGTGCATTTGGAGGGCAGTCCAATACGTTCCTGTAGCTTTCCGGTTTCGGGCGCAGACGAAAAAAAGATTACTACAATCGAGGGAATATCCAACGATAGAAGTCATCCGGTTCAAAAAGCATGGATACAACACCAGGTGCCTCAGTGCGGATATTGTCAATCAGGGCAAATCATGTCTGCGGTTGCGTTGCTTAACCGGAATGCAACACCCACGGATGATGAAATCAGCAATGCCATGGCAGGCAACATTTGCCGGTGTGGCACTTATCAGCGCATTCACGACGCTATTAAAACGGCCTCAAAAGAAATAGCATCCAATTCTAAAATAAATACCGATGAAAGAAAATAAAAAGCAAACCATTAACAGGCGCAATTTTATTCGTTTATCGGGCATGACGGGCGCCGTACTCACCATCGGATTTTATTTGGGTTGCAAGAATGGAAAGGATAAAGCCGTGCTCCAAAATATGAGTCATGTGGATCTGCTTAGTGCAACAGAGCTTTCTCCATTTATTATGATTGATACAAAAGGAAATGTTGCGTTAATCGTTCATAAACCTGAAATGGGGCAGGGTACTTTCCAGTCAATGCCGTTGATTGTTGCAGAAGAGTTGGGTGTAACGTTGGATCAGGTAACCATAAAACCGGCTGTTGTCAATAAAAAGTATGGAGACATGAGTGTAGGCGGAAGCAATAGTGTTCGCGGCTCATGGATACTCTTGCGAAAAGCAGGTGCTGCAGCACGTGAAATGCTGGTGGCGGTAGCTGCTAAAAGATGGAACGTAGCAGCAGACGGCTGTAAAGTGGAAAATGGTTTTGTTATTCAGACAGATGGAAAAGAGCAATTTTCCTTTGGCGAATTGGTGGAGGAAGCCAGCAAATTACCCGTTCCAAAAGAGCCTAAATTGAAAGATAGTTCTGCCTTTACGATGATTGGCAAATCGGTGGCACGACCTGATATTCCTTTAAAAGTAGAAGGCAAAGCTCATTTTGGAATTGATACAATATTGCCGGGAATGTTATATGCGTCGGTAGAACGCTGCCCCATTTTTTATGGTAAAGTGAAATCGTTTGATGATAAAGAAACGAAAAAAGTTCATGGAGTAAAACATGTGCTGATAGCGGAAAGAAAGAGCGGGAAAAATATGTATTATGGGGTAGCTGTTGTTGCCGATAATTACTATGCGGCGGTACAGGGACGTAAAGCTTTAAAAGTTGAATGGGATACAGCAGGCCTGCCATTGGAAAGCACAGAAAATATTTATAAGCGTTTTAATGAGCTGGCTAAGAGCAACGGTGTAGTAGTAACCAACAGTGGCGATTTTGAAAAGGCATACAATTCATCTGCGAAGCAAATAGAAGCGATATATGAGTTGCCTTTTGCAGCACATGCTCCCATGGAGCCGCAAAACACCGTAGCGCATGTTACGGCTGACAAGTGTGAAATATGGACGCCAACACAAATTCCCGATGGTGCTGTTGGTACACTCAAAGAGTATTTAAAAATGCCTGAAGATAAAATTGAACTGCATTTTACAATGCTTGGTGGCGGTTTTGGAAGAAGATTGTTTGATGATTATATCACGGAAGCCGCTTATATCTCGAAGCAGGTAAAAGCCCCGGTAAAAGTGTTGTGGAAACGGGAAGATGATATGACAATGGGACCATTTCGTCCTGGCACGTTAAGCAGTCTTCGTGGTGGTATAGATGCATCAGGAAAAGTAGTAGCCCTGCAACATAAAGTGGTGGCGCCTTCTATTATGTATAACCAGTTTGGTGCTACCAACGAAAACAAAAAAGAAGATGAGGGTGCTATGGAGGGCATCAAAGACAACTGGTACGATATTCCAAACGTACTTAACCATAATATTTATGCAGAAGTAAACGTGCCGCTTGGCTGGTGGCGAAGTGTGTACTCTTCCACCATCGCTTTTGCACATGAAGGTTTTATTGACGAACTGGCGCATCTGGCACAGAAAGATCCATTAGACTTCAGGCTTGGTTTAATCAATAAAAATACACGGGTGAAAAACCTGCTTACTCACTTAAGAGAAGTGAGCGAGTGGGATAAGCCCTTGCCAGCAGGATGGGGGAAAGGAGTGGCAGTATGGCAATTCTTTGCAGGGCAGGCAGGACATGTGATCTATGTTTCTAAAAAAGACGGTGGAGGAATTAAAATTGAAAGAGCAATTGCCGTTATTGATTGCGGGTTGGCAGTCAATCCGGATAATGTAAAAGCACAGGTGGAAGGTGGCACTATCATGGCTTTAACGGCAGCCGTAAAAAATGAAATTACTTTTTCAGAAGGACGCGCGGTGCAAACCAATTTTGATTCGTATCAAATGCTGAGAATGAACGAAGCGCCGCGTGTTGAAGTCTATATTTATCCCAGCAAAGAAGAACCCGGCGGTGTGGGCGAGCCTGGGCTTCCGCCTGCTGCGCCTGCATTGGCCAACGCTATTTTTGCAGCGACTGGTAAGCGCATTCGTAAGCTGCCTTTTGATTTGAATAAAATTTAGAAGAACACTGTTATTCTTTCATATCAACTGCTATTTTCCCGAATGAAAGGATAACTGTTTTGTTTTTGCTGCTTTTTACTACCAATTCAGTTTGAAAGCAATACTCCTTCTTCATTCCGCCCCAACAATTCTGTTAGGGCCGCCATTTGGTTTTGCCCGATAATCGCTCTTGCAGGCGGCTTTGTGCGGAACCTGATGATTGATGAATGAAGATGTTGAAATGAAGTGAAGATGTTTACAAAAAGAAAACGGTTTCAAATTTATAAGAGCAGATTTCGCGCAAAGTCCTTATTGTCTTGATAAAAGTTTGAGTTCGTTTTCAAGGAATTTTAGGAATGACATCAACTCCAAATCTTCCTTCCAAAAATCTGCACAAAAACAAACTCATCTTCTATTTTATTACTTTCACTTTATGAAAAAAACATTCTTTGCCATATTTGCAATTAGCATGAGCCTACATACAATAGCACAAAAGCCCGGCGCATTTACGGACACTTATCCCACTACAAAAACGGTAGAGCAAACGGATGATTTTTTTGGAACGAAAGTGAGCGATCCTTACCGTTGGTTAGAGAACGATACGGCTGCCGATACGAAGGAATGGGTGAAAGAGCAGGTAGCCGTTACACAAGCGTATTTAAGCAAAATTCCTTTTCGCGATGCAATAAAAAAACGCCTTACCGAATTGTGGAACTATGAAAAGTTTTCGGCTCCGTTTAAAGAAGGCAGCTATACTTATTTTTATAAAAACGATGGTTTGCAAAACCAGGCTGTTTTATACCGCGAAAGGGGAGATGGCAAGCCGGAAATGTTTTTAGACCCGAACAAATTCTCAGCCGATGGCACTACATCGTTAGCTGGCATTGCCTTTACGCACGATGGTTCTTTAGCAGCATACCAAATATCGGAAGGTGGAAGCGATTGGCGCAAGGTGATTGTAATCAATACATCAAGCGTGCAACAAATAGATGATACATTGAAGGATGTAAAATTTAGTGGCATTGCCTGGAATAAAAATGATGGCTTTTATTACAGCAGTTACGATAAGCCAAAAGAAGGAAGCCAGCTTTCGGGTAAAACGCAATTTCATAAATTGTATTACCATAAATTAGGCACAAAACAAACAGAAGATAAACTCATATTCGGCGGCGAACAAACACCACGCAGATACATTGGCGCTCATGTTACGGAAGACCAGCAATGGCTGGTAATTTCGGCAGCCAATGCTACGTATGGCAATGAGTTGTACCTGCAAAATCTGGCAAAACCAAACGCGCCGATTGTACCCATTGTTACGGGTTTTGATTTTGAGCAAAACGTTGAATATAGTAACAACGGCAAGCTGTTTATTGCTACCAACCGCAACGCACCTAACCGCAAACTGGTGGTTGCAGATGCAGCCACACCAACGCCTGAACACTGGAAAGATTTAATAGCGGAGACAAAGTTTCCGTTAAGCATAACAACCGGCGGTGGAAAGCTGTTTGCACAATACATCAAAGACGCTGTTTCGGAAGTTGCGCAGTATAATTTAGATGGCAAGCTGGAGAAAACGATACAGCTTCCCGGCCTTGGAACAGCCAGTGGGTTTAGTGGTAAAAGTGACGAAAAAGAAGTGTATTACAGCTTTACTTCTTATGTATATCCGCCTACTATTTCTAAGTATGATATTGCATCGCGCACTTCAACCATTTATAAAAAACCAAACGTTCAGTTCAACCCTTCCGATTACGAAAGCAAACAGGTGTTTTATACCTCGAAAGATGGTACTAAAATACCTATGATTATTACGCATAAAAAGGGTATTGTTTTAAATGGTAAAAATCCAACCATGCTTTATGGATATGGTGGATTTAATATCAGTCTTACACCTGCATTTAGCATTAGTAATCTTGTGTTTATGGAGAGTGGTGGCGTGTATGCTGTGCCCAACATTCGCGGTGGTGGCGAATATGGCGACGCGTGGCACAATGCAGGCATCAAAAGGGAAAAGCAAAATGTGTTTGATGATTTTATTGCCGCCGCCGAGTTTTTAATCAAAGACAACATTACATCAACCGATTACCTCTCTATTTCGGGCGGCTCAAACGGCGGTTTGTTGATTGGTGCTTGTATGACGCAACGACCCGATTTATACCGCGTTTGCTTTCCTGCTGTAGGTGTGTTAGATATGCTTCGTTATCATAAATTCACAGCCGGTGCAGGCTGGTCTTACGATTATGGTACGGCAGATGATAACAAGGAAATGTTTAACTATCTTCTTCATTATTCACCCGTTCACAATGTAAAAAAGGGCACTTGCTATCCTGCAACAATGGTGAGCACTGCCGACCACGATGACCGTGTAGTACCTGCTCATTCGTTTAAGTTTGGTTCGGCATTGCAGGCAGCGCAAAGTTGTTCTAACCCGATACTCATGAACATTGAAACGAAAGCAGGCCACGGCGCAGGTAAACCTACATCTATGCTTATTCTGGAACAGGCAGATAAGTGGGCATTTTTGTTTTATAATATGGGATTGAACTATGGTGAGAAATAGAATAATAGCTTAGTTCAGAAAATCAGCCTTTCATCATTTCGCCCCAATAATACTGTTGAGGCGAAATGACGTAAACGGCATTATTTGCATTTCAATTTATTATTACTTTTCCCCTGTTATCAGAAGTTTGTTTTTGCCACTATTTTCTTTTCCGTTTTCTTTTATAGGTAGCGCAATTCTGGTTATCCGGCTAATGAAGTTATATAATTTTATCGGGCGGTAGTTCGGTATTAAACGCAAAAAACAGCACTTCAGTTAACGCAAATCTTTGTTCAGTAAATCTATCCTTACACATAATGCAAAGCGTTTTAATTTGCAATTCGTGTGAGAAGAGAAGTGAATCTTTATATCCCAATTTTTTAAAAGAAAACCTTACAATTTATTACAGTAGTGCATTAGTTAGCAAATACCTTATTCTAATAGTTTCTCATGTGCATAATTAAAATATGTACACACGGGCCTTGTTTACACTTGGCCCTCATTTTTTATAGCAAGTCTTGTGTACGTTTTGTTGCGTATGCACAATGAACACCCGCCTGTTTCATCTGTTCATCATCGCCTGATTTAGCTATCTGTTTTTAAGATTGGTTGAGATTAGTTTGTATAAAATAATGCCAGCATTATTTCGGCAAAAATAATAGGAAGGTTTACAGTAAAAGCGGCCATTTGTTGCTTATTTCTTCGGTAATTGATTTTATGGTTTTGACATAAAAAAATCCCGCTTCAGTTTTTTTCAGCCCTTTAAATAACAGCACTCTTCCACAAGAGTTTGTCATTCTCATAATGGTTTCTTTCCATGCTTTGAAACCAGTCAATCTTTAAAAATAATCTGAATGACTAAAACGATTCTACTTTTTTTTGCGCTGATTATTTCACTGGGAGTAATTGCGCAAACAGCCATTACAGGAACTGTTGTGGATGAAAAAAATGCTCCTGTACCTTATGCTTCTATCACCATTAAGAACACAAAAAGGGGAGCACAGGCTGATGAGAAGGGTAATTTTAAAATTGAAGCGACAACAGGGCAAACGCTTGTTATTACTGCAATAAATTTTGCGCCGCAGGAAGTCCAAATTACGGGAACAGGTGCGCTTACGATTCAATTAAAATCCGGCGACCAGACTTTGAATGAAGTGGTGGTAACTGCGCTTGGCATTAGAAGAGAGCGAAGAGAATTAGGCACCGCAACGCAAACCATAAACTCAGACCAGTTAAACAAATCAGGAACAGGCAATGCTTTGAGTGAGCTGGAAGGAAAGGCCTCTGGTTTAACTGTTATTAACAGTACCGGCGACCCTGGCGGTGGAACTTACATACGTTTACGGGGCGTTACATCTATCACAGGCAATAACCAGCCTTTGATGGTGGTTGATGGTGTGCCGATAGATAATTCGGTAAATAGTTACGATCCAACAAATTCGGGTTTTCAGGCATCCGGGGCCGGCGGTGATTTAACGGGTGGAGCACAACCTACTAACCGCGGCACAGACCTTAACCCGGACGATATAGAATCAATCACAGTGCTGAAAGGCCCTGCTGCTACTGCATTGTATGGCATACAGGCCGCCAGCGGCGCAATCGTTATTACAACAAAAAAGGGAAGTGGCAGGCGCGGCACAAGTGTGGTGCTCAACTCATCAGTAACCATTGATAAAGTGAGCCAGTTGCCTCCCTTGCAGGACAAATATTCGCAAGGCAACGGAGGAAAATATTCGCCACCCGAAGCAGGAGGTTCTATATCCTGGGGTGCTGCTATAGACACTTTATTTTGGAATGGCGCAACAGATTATCCTTTTGATAAGCACGGAAATATTGTGGGCAAGTCGGACCCTACAGCTAAAATCCCTGTAACACCGTATGACCGCTATTCATTTTTTAAAACAGGAGTAACGTATAACAACAATATTGCTGTATCAGGCAGCAGTGCAAACGAAAAGTCATCGTATCGGTTATCGTTAGGCAATCTTTCTCAAACGGGTATTATTCCTAAAAGCAAATATTCTAAGAGCACATTTAGTTTAACGGGTCAATCAGCCATTACTGATAAGTTGACTGCATCTGCAGGTCTTACTTATACCAATTCAGCCAACAATAAAACACAGCAAGGGTCACAATTATCCGGTGTAATGTTAGGGCTTGTAAGAACGCCCGCAACGTTTGACAATTCAAACGGTTTATCTGATCCTGCTAATAATCCTGCATCATATACTCTGCCTGATGGTACACAAAGAAATTATAGAGGCGGCAGCGGTTACGATAATCCATACTGGGTTGTAAATAAAGACCCCTTTATTTCAGACCTGGATCGTGTATTTGGTTTTGGACAAGTAAACTATCAACTGCTTAACTGGATGAATTTAACTTACCGCGTTGGCGGCGATATTTATACACAAAAAGATAAGAACGCTTATGATATTAATTCAAACCAGTTTGTAAATGGTGCCGTTTTTTTAACTGATTATACCAACCGGCAGTTCAATTCAGATTTTACCATCAATATGCAAAAAACATTTTCGAGTGACTGGTCTGGTTCTTTATTATTAGGACATAATTATTTTACTTTAAATCAAAGCAATCTTTACGCGCAAGGCACCACTTTGCTTGTGCCTGGCTTTTTAGATATCTCAAATGCAACTTCTTATTTAAGCAGCGAAACAAAAGTGAGGAAGCGCACGATGGCTTTTTATGGACAGGCAGAGTTAAACTACAAAAAAGAATTGTACTTAACCATTACCGGTCGCAGAGAAACATCATCCACTTTACCGGCTGCCAACAATTCGTTCTTTTATCCTTCGTTTAGTTTAGGATGGGTATTTACAGAATTGCCTGCATTTAAAAATAGTCGCGTGCTTTCGTTTGGTAAGTTAAGGGCATCTTTTGCACAGGTTGGTAAAGATGCACCTGTTTATGCATTAACCACACCATTTTACTCCAACGGCTTTTAAAGACGGTTTTACAAACGGCATTAATTTTCCAATTAACGGCGTAGGTGGTTATCAAATAAGTTCTGCGATTACCACAATAGGTAATCCTGGTTTAAAGCCTGAAAATACTTACTCTTATGAGTTAGGTGCAGACCTTTCGTTTCTGCAAAGCAGGTTAGGTTTAAACGCAACCGTTTATTACAGCAAATCAACCGATGTCATTTTTCCAACGTCAATTCCTTATTCAACAGGCTATGCTGCAAAGCTTTTAAATGCGGCATCTATAAGCAATAAAGGACTTGAAATAACATTAAACACAACACCTATTAAAACAGCAAAAGGATTGCGTTGGGATGTGAATTTTAACTGGTCGAGAAACCTGAATAAAGTATTGGCATTAACAGCAGGCATTGACCGGTTTTTTGTTGCAGGCTTTGGTGGCGGAGAAGCTGAAATTGATGCCGTTGCAGGTCAGCCATTTGGTGTTATTTATGGAAGTACGACTCCGCATAGTGTATTAACAAATTTGAAAAGTCCATTGCTAATTTCTGATGATAAAAACAGTCCTGATTATGGAATGCCTTTATATGGAGGACAAGGTCCTAACCAGGTAATTGGAAATACAAATCCCGACTGGATTGGTTCTGTAATCAGTACTCTTACTTACAAAGGATTTTCTTTCGGTTTTCAGATTGATATACGCCATGGTGGCGATATGTGGAATGGAACCAGAGGAGCTATTGGCAAACAAAGGCACCGCAGGAGAAACAGCCAACAGAGGAACGCCAACTGTTTTTAAAGGACTGTTAGGACACCTTGATGCGAATGGTAATGTTGCTCACTTTGATAAGAATGGTAATGAGGTGGCAGGCCCTGGTGATGCAGAATACCATGCAAAGTTCTTACAGCCAGTTCTACTGGCAAAATGTAGGCAGCAGTTTTGTTGCTGGCCAGGAAACGGATGTTGAAAACGCCGGGTTTACAAGAGTGCGTCAGGCAAGCCTTACCTACCAGTTACCAAATTCGGTTTTTGGAAAAAAGAGGGTTACTAATATATCCCTGACTGTTTTTGCAAACAATCTTTTCTTGTGGACGAAGTATGATGGTGTTGACCCTGAAACAAGCCTGGCTGGTCCCGTTAATGCTCAAGGCCTGGATTATTTCAACAATCCCGGAACTAAAAGTTATGGTATCCGTTTAAACCTTGGTTTATAAACAATAAAACGCTCACAATGAAGTTTCATAAAATAGCTTTTCTGTTAATCGGTGGTATCATTATCGCAACAACGGCATGTAAAAAAACATTTTTTACAGATATCAATAACAATCCAAACGTACCTCCAAGCGTAGGCCCTGCTTTAATTTTATCAACTACCGAAGCAGCATTAGCTTACACACAAGGTGGTGATTTCTCAAGGTTCGCTTCGTTGTTTATGCAGCAGGTAGTTAGGCACCAACAGCCAGTCTCAGGCGTATTATCAATACGGTTTAAACGCCGGTGCTTTCGATAATCTGTGGCCGGACATTTATACTTCTGTAATGGAAAACGATGATACGCTAATGCATGAATCAGATAAAAACGGGTACAATGCATATAGTGGTATTTCCAGAATTATTATGGCTTATACATTACAGATAACTGTTGATGCGTGGGGAAGTGTTCCTTATTCACAAGCACTTCAGGCAATGCAAACCTGCATCCTGCTTATGATAATGATAAGGCTTTGTATGATACTATCGCAAGTCTTATTGATGTTGCTATTGCACAGTTGAACAACACAGACCCTGGCGTCTTAACTCCTGGACTCTGAAGATTTTATTTATAATGGTGATGCATCGAAATGGATAAAGTTTGGCCATGCTATTAAAGCACGCTTATACATTCATCAAAGCAAAGGTAATGCTGATATGGCTACCAAGGCATTGGATGAAATCAGCCAGTCTTTCCAAAGTAATGATGACAATGCTGTTTATTTTTTTGGTACTTCAGAAACAGCGGCTAACCCTTGGTACCAGTTTTTTACACAACGCCCCGGCGATGAGGCTTTTGAAGGAGGCACACTATCGCAGATGTTGTTAGATTTGAATGATCCAAGGTATCCATTGTATAATCTTGACAGCACGGATGCGAACGGTAATCCAATAAGTTATTATAATAAAATCAATTCACCCGTTGAGTTTATTACTTATGATGAGTTGCAGTTTGTGAAAGCCGAAGCCACGCTGAGAACAAGCGGTAATTTTGCAGAAGCGCAAACCTATTTTCAAAATGCGATAAAAGCAAACATGGATAAACTTGGAATCGCTCCAACAACAGCAAATACATATATTGCAGCAAACGGAACTTTGCCAACAACCAGTGTTGATTCAGCCATAAGCAAAGTAGCAAGCCAGGAATACATTGCATTGTTTTTAAACCCCGAAGCATGGACATTGTGGCGCCGCACAGGCAGCCCAAATCTTCAACCTGTGTCAGGTACAGCCATTCCACGCCGTTTGTTATATCCGCAAAGCGAAATATCGTTTAACAGTGCCAATGTTCCTGCATCTGTAACTTTGTTTTCGCCTAAAATATTCTGGGATAAATAATTACCGAAGCCTTAAAAAATGAGATAATTTATTAGCTATAATCGCTGACCAGGATGCCAATACAGTAAGTGGATTTAAAAAATGAGTAAAAACAAACATCGGCTGGATTTTGATTAGACACCAAAATGAAGTGAAGAAACTTCCCTAATTGTAAAAGCAATTAACTGATACTTAAAAAATCAGTTAATTGCTTTTTTTAAATTGATGGCAAGTGTTACAAGTATGCTTTCTGCTTCTATCGTCATATTTAATTCATGGCTTTGCGGATAAATAAGTTTTAAGCGTTTTGAAAGATTATGCAGGATAACATTTCGTCCGTTAACAAGCGATGAAGTGTTAATGGGTTTGCTCCAGCTAAGGTGCATATTTAAAATGCTTGCGTTCAATTCTATGATGATATGTATCCATGAATTTTGGAGCGAATAAATTGAAACTTGTTTAAACGCATTTTCAATAAACGGGAGTATGATAGAAGGTGCAATCGTTTCAGAATCGCACACAACATTTATTGAAGTCGTAAGGGTTATCTTTTTTTCAGCGGTTAGTTTTTCCAGATCAATATATTCATGCAGCAACGCTATCTCTTTTTGCAGAGAAACTTGTGGAGAAGCATCCTCATACAAAACATACAATAAAAGATTCTTGATTTTTTTTATTGAATGAATAGCTATTTCAGGGTTTTCATTTGCAAGAAATTCTATCCGCTTCAGAAGATCAATAAGAAAAGCCGGATGCGTTAAATTCTGCTCTTCGTGAGGTTGTATCTTTTCTTTTTCCTGCTTTAATAAACTTATTTCCTGTTGATTAATATAACGAAGCTTTCCCAATTTAATTGAAGCCGTAACACAACCTTCCATGTATAACTGCGTAAAAATGCTAAACAAACTCCAGAGATTACTAAAGCCCCAGAAATCATTGAACATTTTTTCTCCGGTAGGTAAACCAAAGGATGATCTTATATGCGGCGCAACTAAGTAAGCATTCAATTCATATAAAGCTACCCCCACAACACTGCCTATCCACCAAAGAAAAAGCATGCTTATATATCTTCCTTTGTATAAAAATTCAGGAAAGAGGTAATAAATGATAAAGTAGCAGAAACACATGTCTATGGGCATGGTTTCACTAACTTCAATCAATGAAGCCATAAAACTTCTTGTAAAACCAAATGTCTTCCACATGATAATAGCGGAAGAAACGGATTGGTATAAGATCAATACAATCCAGAAAAGTGCATGTCTGCCAAGGCGATAGTTTCGGTTGTTTGAAAAAATAAAAGGAGGCATATTCATTTCAAACCGGCTTTCTTGCATTTGATTTTTCTATAAAAAACATTTCACCTCTTACTCTCATAAAAACAGTTAGCTCAGGCTAACCGCCTGTTGAAAAAATAAAGATAGGCTTCCATAGCCAAAAGTATTTTCAATCTTGATAGTATGGGAATAAGCATTGCTAAAGGCGGAGATTTTTAAACACAAGCCGGATTTCCTTTGCTCAAAATTTTTTTGAAAATAACGTTGAATGATTTGATGTATGGCTTCCGTTCATAACAAATTAACTTTTTTATCCTTTCCCTTTTTCATAAGTTACGTTGTCTTTCGTAGATATGGAAACTGCTGCAGTCATAAACGTATCCTCTATAGGCGGAGAAAAGGTTTTCCGCAAAGATTTAGCTATTAAATGCCTGTGTATTCCATTAGTAGCCATTGGTATTGTAAATTTTACGAGCCTCATACATAACAAAAGCTATTCTGCATTTTATTTACTACTTAGTTACGCATACTTTATATTTTTAGCATGGATAATATGGCAGGGAAATGTACAGTTGATGCAGTTGATTAAAAAGAAATTCAGAGTAGCGTATAGTGCCTATTATAAAAGTATATTAGCATTGTATGCCATCATTATTGTTTATACAATTCTTGTAACCACATGTGGTATTGCACTGTGGTTGTATTTTTCTCTTGAAAATAATTCCTCTGTTACTCGTTTGCCTTCTACGGTTGCTCTTACCGTAACCGTTGCTATTATTGTAACCAATCTGTATGAGATATTTTATCTTAAAAATGAACAGGAAGACACCGTGAAGCGTGTCGAACAACTAAACCTCGCCAAAACACATGCTGAATTAGTGGCTTTAAAAAATCAGATTGATCCGCATTTCATTTTTAATTCATTAAATACCTTATCTTATCTCATCTCTGTCAATCCGGCTAACGCAAGATTATACAATGATACACTCGCCAAAGTATATCACTATATTCTGTATAGTAAAGAAAAAAATTTTGTGCCGGTAGGAGAAGAAATTGAGTTTCTCAGCAATTTTTTTTATCTGCTTAAAATAAGATTTGGTAATGCTATAGAAATGGTCATTAAGATTGACAGTTTACAGGCCGAAGAATTATATATTCCACCTATTTCGCTACAAATATTGTTAGAAAACGCTATTAAGCACAACGAGCTAAATGAACATGTACCACTTGCCATTCATGTAAATATATCTGCAAGCTTTATCGTTGTCAAAAACAAAATTTTTAAAAAGATGTATGCCTCTCCAGGTACAGGCAACGGGCTTACAAATCTTGATAACCGCTATAAGCTTTTAACTGCGAAGAATATATATGTTTATAACGACGATGATTACTTTATTGTAAAGCTGCCTATAGTAAATATGAGAAAATGAAAATACTAATTGTTGAAGACGAAATGCCGGCTTTGGAGAATTTAAAAGTTTGCATACACGATGCAGACAGCAGCATTGAAATTGCAGGCACTGCACGCGGTGTTGCAGAGACCGTAACATGGCTTAAAAACAATAGTACACCAGACCTTATATTGTTGGATATTCAACTCTCAGATGGTTTGTGTTTTCACATATTTGATGAATATGATGTTCGCTGCCCGGTGATTTTCACAACGGCATTTGATAACTATCTTGCTAATGTTTTTGAGTATAACTGCATTGATTATTTACTCAAACCAATTGAGCGTAATAAGTTGATTCATACATTACATAAGTATAAAGCCCTGCAGAATCATTTTTTAAATAATCATTCTTTATTTGAGTATTTCAATTTATCTCACAAAAACAAATCGAGAATTGTTGTAAAAAAAGGTACTGAATTTTTAAGCCTTAGACTTGAAGATGTTGTTTATTTTTTCACTGAAAACAAACTTGTATTTGTAGTAGATAAACAAAATAAAAAGTATTTGTGCGAAACCAATTCATTGCTTGATATTGAAGGCGTACTGAACGCGCAAAAATTTTTCAGGGCGAATAGAAAATATATTGTAAACGCAGACTATATCACCAAATTCAAAAGCATTGACAAAAGCAAGATAAGTGTTGAAATAATTTTACCAGTACACGAAGAAATTATTGTAAGTCAGGAAAACGCTTCAGAATTTAAGAAGTGGATGAGTGAACTATAAGCACTTTTTTCTATAAAAACAAACTGTGGTCTTGTCAGGAATCGAACCTGAATCAAAGGCTTCGGAGACCCTTATACTATCCATTGTACTACAAGACCATTTTTGCAAATGTAAACTGCAAAGTGCTGTTTACAACAACTATTTCCTCCTTTCAATTAACACGGTTGCATACGCCATTACACCTTCTTCTCTGCCCACAAAACCAAGCCCTTCCGTAGTAGTAGCTTTGATAGATACGCAATCATTCTCAACATTAATAATACCTGCTATGGTTTGCTGCATCTGCGTTATATAAGATTTTATTTTAGGAGCCTGCAGGCAAAGCATACAATCAATATTCATAACGTAATATTGTTTGTCATTCAATAAAGAGAGAGTACGGCGCAACAGAATTTTACTGTCAATATTTTTATACTCCTGCGAAGTATCGGGGAAGTGTGTGCCAATGTCGCCAAGACAAGCTGCGCCAAGCAAACCATCACAAATGGCGTGTAACAGTACATCGGCATCGCTATGACCCAAAGCACCTTTTGTGTGTGGTATTAAAATGCCTCCCAGCCAAAAATCTCTGCCTTCCATCAAGCGATGAAAATCAACACCCTGACCAACACGTAAATTCATACAAAAACAAAAATGAAAAAGCGAAGGTAATGATGCCTTCGCTTTGCTTTAAAATTATTGATGAAGATTTATTGTCCGTAGTTTCGTTGTTGCCGTTGGTATTATTGTCTAAATCGAACAACAAACTAAAGCGCAGTGTGTTGGAAAGTGGGTTGCGGGTAACGCCATTTCCAGAAGGCACGAGGTACGAAAAATTAAAGCCAAACACATTGTATTTGATACCAACTCCCACTGTAAAGTACTTGCGGTTGCCGCCTTCTTTGGTTTCCCAGTAATAACCTGCACGGGCAGAGAATTGATTGTTATACCAATATTCAGCTCCCAATTGAAGCGAGTACACATTGTTGCTGAATGATTTGCCCCAGCTTTCAAAAACACCGGTATTCTTGTAATTGTTAAGTGCATTTGCATCGATTGCCGAATCCCCGGTGTATTGAGGAACACGCAGGCACCAGCAAATGATTTACATCAGCCGCAATGGTTATTTTACTGTCCTGATCGAGCACTCCGGTATAAGCTGCTCCAATGCCAGCGTTGGCAGGAATAAAATCTTTGTTTTGCGCATCATTGGTATAACCAATTTTTGAACCCAGGTTAGACAATACGATGCCCCATGTAAAGCCTTGTCCTTCTGCATTCAACCCATTGTTATATAAAGATAAATCACCGGCTACTGCATTGCCAGCTTTATAAATGGTACCTGTTCCGCCCACATCGCCTTTTGCCAAACTTGAATTGATGTAACGCAATGCCACACCTAATGATAATTTTTCCGATAGCTTGCGCGTGTAACCAAAATCAAGTCCAAACTCACGTGGCCTTCCTTGACCTAAGCTATTTCCGTTTTGATCGGTGAATTGAATATCGCCTAAATTAAAATACCGCACACCAACAGCTATTGCCTGGTTGTCATCTATTTTATGATAGCCTGCTAAGCGTTGCTAAATAAACATCTGAAGCAATGTCTTTCAGCCAGGGCGTATAAGTTACCGATGCCTGCGTGTTGCTGGCAGCAAATGGTATCTTTAGAAAGATTGGAAAAGCCCGAATTGGCATCAGGTGATGTGGCAATGCCAACATCGCCCATACCGCCGGTGCGGGCATCGGGTGAGATACGCAAAAAAGGAACTGCCGTGGTAACAATATTAATGGGGGCTGTAGTTTGCGCATTCGCAGTAGTGCACACACAAGCAAGTGCAGCGCCAACAGCAGTCAGTAGTTTTATAAATTTCATTCAACAGTTTTTAAATAACAATAAACGATTGCCGCGTAGAAAAATTATAACCATAGAGCTTCTATTTTCCCGGGCGAATTTGTGTAGATGTTGTTTCGATAATCAGAACTTAAAATAAAAAGAGGTTGGTTCGATATTGTCGCAAAGATGTATGTTTTGCGTTACACTACAAACTTTCAGCAAAACGTTTTTATTTTCTTCTAAGCCATTTTTAATGAATTATAAACTCAGTTGTCTGCAATTATTTCTATTTTCGTTCTTACTAACTGCAATAAAATAGTAACAAAACCGTTTAACCTAATAGGATAAAATTCATTCATTCATGTTCAAGCAATTCCGCAACGCTACCTTACTCATTACAGCTTTAAGCGCGTTGGCTTCATGCCATAAAAAACCTGAAAAATCAGCCTCTACCGGCTGGAATTACAACGATAAAAACCAGGGTGGTTTTTTTGTTGCAAAACCAAAAGACATTAAAACAGGTCCCGGTCTTGTGTTTGTTCAGGGCGGTACGTTTACCATGGGCGCAACGCAGGAAGACGTAATGGGCGATTGGAACAATGTGCCCCGCCGTGTTACCGTCAACTCTTTTTTTATCGATAAAACCGAAGTTGCCAACGTTCACTACCGTGAGTACATTCACTGGATTGAAAATGTGTTTCAGGACAATCCGGCTGTTATCAACGGCGCCTTGCCTGATACGCTTGCCTGGCGTAAGGAACTGGCTTATAATGATGTATATGTGGAATATTATTTCCGCCATCCTTCTTATAACTATTATCCGGTGGTTGGCGTTACATGGCGGCAGGCACACGACTTCTGTATGTGGCGTACTGACCGTGTAAATGAAATTGCTTTAATTGATAAAGGTTACCAAAATAAGAATGTTTTAAAAACCGAATTAAACGGTGGCGGCCAGGATAATTTCAATACAAAAGCTTATTTATTGGGCGCTTATGAAGGCGTACCGGGCAAACCTAAACACAACGACCTTGAAAGATGCGCAAGGTCGTCCGCGCACCAAAGTGAATTTCTCTGACGGTATTTTATTCCCCGATTATCGTCTTCCAACGGAAGCTGAATGGGAGTATGCTGCCTTAGGTTTGGTTTCCAGTAATCCGCAACCGCGCAAAAGCGAGAAGAAAAGAGGTGAAGAGCTCATTGATAACAAGCAGGTTTATGCCTGGAAGGATGATGGCTTTGATAATTTGCGTTCCACCCGCAAAGGTGCCTGGCAAGGTGCGTTTCTGGCCAACTTCAAGCGCGGCAATGGTGACTATATGGGTACTGCTGGTGGCTTGAACGACCGTGCTGCCATTCCTGCAGCAGTTACTTCTTTCTTCCCCAACGGTTTTGGTTTGTATAACATGAGCGGTAACGTGAACGAATGGGTGGCCGATGTGTATCGTCCAACAACCAACCAGGAAGAAGAAGATTTGAACCCTTTCCGCGGAAACGTATTTACAAAGGTTGACAAAAGCGGTGGCGACGATCCTTCCGGCTGGTTAGATTCGATGGGCAGAATTAAAGAAGTTCCTGAAAATGATTCTGATTTGCGCAACCGCCGCAATTATAATCGCGCTTATGCTATTGATGTGTTGGATGGCGATTCGTTAAGCCGCGATTATTACGACTATGGTCGTACTACGTTGATCAACGATAAATCGCGTGTTTATAAAGGTGGAAGCTGGAACGATATGCCTTACTGGTTAAGCCCTGGAAGCCGCCGCTTTTTGCAGGAAGATCAAAGCAGCAGCAGCATTGGTTTCCGTTGTGCGATGACGCATTATGGAGCGCCTGAAGGATTATCAGTGAAAACAAAAGACGGGTAATTTCTTCCCGGGCAAACGACAAAAGAGATAAGGGAAAGGTACATACAAAAAACAAAGCCGCCTGTTGCAAAGCAGGTGGCTTTTTTATTTTGATGATCGAACACGGATGACACGGATTTCAAGCACGGATGGTGAAGATTGAATATGGAAGATGTAAGATTGATTATTATGGCGAAAACAAACTTCTCATTTTATCAATATCTCACACATTCCAAACTTCTCATTCATCCCAGTTCAGATTATTTTTGTTGTATGAAAACGTATGAAGAACAACTGAAGCATTTGATTACAGAAGCTTTACAGGAAGATATTAGTGATGGCGATTATTCAACCTTAAGTGTCATTCCAAAAGAACAGAAAGGCAAAGCTGTTTTGAAAATTAAGCAGGATGGAATACTGGCTGGCGTTGATGTTGCGCAAACCATTTTTACGATGATGGATGCCTGCGCACAATTTACAAAATACAAAAAAGATGGCGATGAAATGACAGCGGGTGATGTGGCTTTTGAAGTGTATTCTTTCATTCAAACCATATTGCAATGCGAGCGTTTGGTGCTCAATTGTATGCAGCGCATGAGTGGCATTGCAACCCTTACACGACAGTATGTAAACAAACTAAAAGGCTATCACACCCAAGTGTTAGACACGCGAAAAACAACACCTAATTTTCGCTTGCTGGAAAAAGAAGCTGTGCGCATTGGTGGTGGTATAAACCACAGGTTTGGATTGTATGATATGATTATGCTCAAAGACAATCATATTGATTATTGCGGTGGGTTGGAGCCAGCAATAAATAAGGCTTTCAGCTTTGTGCAAAACAATCATTTGGCTTTGAAAATTGAAGTGGAAACGCGGAATTTGGAAGATGTAAAAACGGTTTGTAAAATGGGCAAAAACAAAGTGTTTCGAATTATGCTGGATAACTTTACACCCGATGAAGTAAAGGAAGCTGTAAGCATCATTAATCACCAGTTTGAAACAGAAGCGAGCGGTGGCATCAACTTACAAACGGTGGAAGCGTTTGCTCAAACCGGCGTTGATTATGTAAGTGTTGGCGGATTGATTCACCAGGCGCAAAGTTTGGATTTGAGCTTAAAAGCAGAGGTTGATTTATGAATTTTGATTGAAGTTTACGAATACAATTTCGTTTCATTCATCAAAAATTATCAATAAAAACAAACAAGGATCACAAATCAAAAATCATAAATCTTTTTTGTATGAATAAAAAAAACAAACCCGACAACCTTGGATTTGTGTACAGCACCGATCCTCATTTTCAATATCAGCACAATGATGAAGAACCTGCTGAAACATTGTCTTCTGCACAACAAAAGCTTCGCATTAAACTCGATACAAAACAACGCGCAGGTAAAGCTGTAACTCTTATCACCGGCTTTGTTGGAAAGGATGAAGATTTGCAAACCTTAGGCAAACAACTGCGCAATCATTGCGGCACCGGCGGTAGCGCAAAAGACGGAGAAATTATTGTTCAGGGCGACCAGCGAGATAAAGTATTGCAATGGCTTTTAAAGAATGGATATTCAGGAACAAAAAAGATATAGTTTGATTTATGATTTGCGATTTCAGATTTAGGATTTCTTATTTGTCAACTCTTTAAAACGCTTGCTGTTTTTCAGTCATCAACATTCAGGCATTCACAAATTTAAAATCAAATCAGTCGCTCCACTTGCTTTTTGTTTTTGGCACTAAAAGCAAGCTCTTCCGTAAGGTTTGTTTTAGTTGTGTTTTTACTAACTGCCCCATTGTTTTGGTTTTATAAAATAATGGTTGATTAAAATGAGCAGCAAGCTCATTTTTTAGCTGCTCTTTTTTTTCGTTGATAGAAATATTGTCTTCCGACATAATGTCGAGCAACTCTTTTACGCGATAGCGCGATGATACCAAACGAAACGTCATCATGGTTCTTTCTTCAGCCTGGTATTGCTTGATGGAGTTGATATCAAGATGCTTTTGCGCAAGCTGAACAAAGGCTAAGTTCTCTTTAAAAAATTGTGGCAAATACAAATTCTTTCTGCCTTCATAACTCTGCTGATCAAAGTCAATCGCACGAATGCGATACTGCACATCTTCCACATCGGGCGTGATGTTTACAATAAAATTATAGCTGCGCATGTCGCCCAGCAAACGCACAAAACAACGCTCGTTAAACTTCACAAACTCTTTCGAAAGCCGAACCAGATTGGTAGTTGGATTATTCAAATATTGTTCTAAAAAAATATCGCCTGGCACGCCGGCAATATGCTCTTCAACAAGCGTGTTGTGGTTGGTAAAAAAGGTAATGCGGTCGGGTGATAAAAGGTGTTCCAATTCCAAACCATAGATGCGGCTGGCGTCGGCAAATTTGATGTAGTAATGATCGTAATTATCGTTCAGCTTATTTACTATGCGGATGCGAAACGGCTGGCTGTTTCCAAAGCTGCAAAAATCAATACGCTGTACATCTAAATGTTCAGTAAAGCTCAAATCACCTTCTGTTTTTAATATGGCATACGTTTTTACCAGCATATCGCGCAGCCAGTTCCATTCGCGCATATCATACGTTACGGTATCCCAGAATGTATCATTTCCCATGCTTATCTTTTAAAGGAATGGAGTAGGTGAATCGAAGCAAATCCTGATACGAAATTGGCACTGTCGGTTTCGCGCCCATACTTTGCCAAATACTGGCGTAGCCTGTTGTTCACCATAAACATTGGCTTTTTTCTGGAAGGCCGGATGGCGGCTTTAGTATGGTCGTGCGCTTCAAACATTGATGATAAACAAACTCATTTGATAC
Organism: uncultured Chitinophagaceae bacterium; assembly: GCA_963847085.1. GTDB lineage: Bacteria > Bacteroidota > Bacteroidia > Chitinophagales > Chitinophagaceae > Ilyomonas. The sequence continues at coordinate 118,104 of CAWJYO010000010.1, forward strand.
TATTCATTTGATACAATCAAAAGTAAGAAATGAGAAATGCCATTCTATAAAAACGGCAAAAACAAAAACCTTCTGCAGACGCAGAAGGTTTACAATTTAAGGACTATAAAAACTAAAGAGATGATCAATCGGCAACAGCCATAATTTCATCTTCAAGCAAAGTAAGATTCACAGCATCGCTGCCTGCAATGCCTTCTACCGAGCCTTTGATGTGTGCAGCATTCAGCATAATTTTTTCCAGTTGCTTTTCTCGCGATTTCCAGAGCTTTTCCATCATGTCGCGCTCTTTTTGAATGCTCATTTTTAAACTCATAAAACCTTCGCGCATCGCCTTCCATTGCTCGCTAAATTCAGAGCTGGTTAAGTAGTCGTACAGCATGTACATTTTCTCACCTTTATTTTCGCCGCTTTTTGTTGCTGCAAATATTTTTAGAATGCCCGATCGCAGTACCGCTGCTAAGCTTTTCACTTCTAAAAACGAGCAAATGTAAACGCCTTCACGCTCGCCAAAACGTTCCATATCTTTCGGCATCACCTGCGTAACAATGATGGCAACATCAGCACCATTCAAACGCATGTCGGCTTTTAATTTTTCAATCCAATCATTTGCAAAGCTGAGTGTGCGCTTGCTTTCATAAATAATTTTACCACATTCCTGACCGAAATTGTTGCAAACGGTTTGAATACAATCTGCGCCACGAATGCCTTTGCCAACGGGTTCAATTTTATCAAATACAAATGAGCTGCGCAAAATTTCTTCCAGCAGCAATTCCTGCACTTCGCCTTGCAGTTGCATACTGCCTTGTTCGGCTTTGCGGCGCATTTCTTCGGCAAGGCGTTTCTGGTCGTTGAGTTGCTTTTCTTTTTCAGCCAATTTTAAATCGTATTCAAGTCTCATTTGCTGAATACGCGTTTCTTCCATCTGCCTTATTTCAACAGAAAGCCTGTTGCGCTCGTTCATTATTCGTTGCTGAATTTCCAATTCCAATTCCTCTTCTTTGTTTTTAAGCGCTTGTTCTTTTTGCAGATAATCCAGTTCTTTTTTACGGGCGGTTTTTAGTTTCTCTTCTGTTTCGCTGCACGATTGTTTTAATATCTGCATTTGATTTTCAAAATCATCTCCAATGCTTTTGCGCAGATTCGCTTCCATTTTTTCCTGCAGCGCTTTCTTTTCGCGTTCCATCTTGCGCATTGCTTCTTCTTCGGCTTGCTGCAATTGCTTTAGTAAGTCGGCTTCTTTTTGTTTGAATTCTTCATCTTTTCTTTTTTGCCATTCTTTGGCTCTGATATTGGCTTCACGCTGTACTTCATCGCGTATGGCATCACCCGGTTCAAACCGGTGACCGCAGCCCGGGCACTTCAATTCTGTTGGCATAGTAATGTAGTTCTTAGTTTCTGAAATCAATATTACGAAAGCTCATCTTACTAAAAGCATTAGCAAAAGTATTTTCTTTTTCCACAACGGCGGTTAGGGCTGTGTATAAGGTGTGAATAGTTGTGGTTTGGAGAGGCTTATGTATGAATGCAGGAGATTATAAAAGCAATATTCGTTTTTTCTAAGAAGAGGTGTGAAAGACTTGGTTTTACCGCGAAGTCGCAAAGACGCTAAAAATATCTGGCAAAAACCAAACCTTGCGACTTCGCGGTTAATAGCTTTTAAAAATCAATACCAATCCAATGCTTTTTGTTTTGCTCATATTTTGTGAAGTTGAACTGGTACAATTTTCCAGGCCGATGCGCGACATCGTTTTCATATTCGCCGGTATCAATTAGAACATCCATGTGGAAGAATTTTTTTCTAAAATTCCTTCTGTCCATTTTAGTATTCAAAATAGCTTCGTATAAATGCTGTAGCTGCCGGAGTGAGAATTTGTCGGGTAATAAGTTAAAGCCCAGCGGATGTTCCTGAATGCGCTTTTGCAGCCATTCGTAACATTCATGAATGATAAGGTTGTGGTCGAAAGCCATGTTTTGCAAGCCCTGCACATTGTGCCAGTGCAGTTCGTTATCCATTTTTTTTAATTGATGGTCTTTGATGTTTAGTAAAGAACAATAAGCTACGGTAAGCACACGCCCACCCGGATGCCGGTTGGGATGGCTAAAGGTTTTCACTTCTTCAAGATAAACATCGTCCATACCGGTTCGCTGCTTCAGCACGCGGTAAGCAGCATCGGTAAGCTCTTCATTATCGGCTGCAAAATCGCCCAGCAAACTCCATTTGTCTTTGTAAATGGTAAGGTCGCTGCGGATAAGCAACACTTTCAGTTCGTTTTCATCAAAACCAAAAATGACACAATCAACCGTAATGGGCACGCACGGATAAGATGCTACGAGTGCATGAACATCTTCTATCCATTTTTTTTGGAGTTTGTAATTGGCAATTGTTTCTGCAAAAGGCATTGATAAAAGAATTTATGAAAGCAATCAGTTAATAATTGTAAAGAGGTCCATTCTGCCAGGGTAAAAACTTTCCTTGTTGTAAAACTGGCTTTTTCAACCTGGCAAATGGTTGCAAGAACGGTTACGAAATTAATCATTTTTGTTTTTGCTTGTTTTTCTGCTTATTGTGTTTATTAAACAAGAATGGAGATTATTTTAACACTATCAGCTAAAAGCAGGAAAGAATAGAGCTTAAATAAAAAGACCTTCTGAAAACAGAAGGTCTTTTTAAAAAAGCTATAAAAACAAATTACAGGTTCGCTGCAATTTTTTTATCTAATACCGACTTAGGAACGGCGCCAATTTGCTTATCTACTACCTGGCCTCCTTTAATAAAAAGAATAGCGGGAATAGAAGTGATGCCATATTTTACACTTATATCGGGATTGTTATCAACGTTTACTTTGCCAATATTTACTCTGCCTGCATATTCCTTGGAAAGTTCTTCAATAACGGGTCCGATAGCGCGGCAGGGTCCGCACCATTCAGCCCAAAAATCTATTACAGATAATTTATCATTTTCCAGCACATCGGTCTGAAAATTTGAATCGGTGAATTCTAAAGCCATAACGAAATATTTTTGTAATGTTTAATGATGGGCAAAGATAATTCCAAAGGCTCGGATGTGCTGAAACGACAGTATAAGAACCGCAAAGTTTGATGTAACTATGACAATAAAGCCTGCCGCGCTAAAAATTCCAGTTTTTGGTTGGCGTTGATAAGTTTAGTAGTAAGCTCAATATTTTCTTTGCGAAGACAGTACACTTCATAGGCTTTATCAATAAATATTTTTATTTCCTGCTCGTGCCAGGGCTTGGTAAGGTATTTATACACCTGACCGCGGTTAATGGCATCAATCACAGCATTAATATCGGTATAGCCGGTAATCAGAATGCGGATAGGATCGGGAAAGATAGACAGGATAGACTCAAAAAATTCGATTCCTGTCATTTTGGGCATTCGTTGGTCGCTTAAAATAACATGAATGAGGTTTTGCTGCAAAATGCGAATTCCTTCATCAGCAGATTCAGCGATAAAAACATTAAAGTCTCTGCGAAAGGCAGCTTTAAAGGCAGTGAGGTTGTGCCTTTCATCGTCTACATACAGTACATTTACCATGATAATTTGGATTGATGGTTATATTATTTTCAATTAAAATTTAATTAAGCTCGTAAGTTTATGAAGGCAATCTACTTGTAAATTACACTTATCAATTATTATTGCATGAAATAACTTTATAAATGCTTTACAAACTTAACTATTACCAAACTCATTTTGGTATGTGAAAAGCACAAACTTAGAAATTTAAGCCAAATTAAATCTTGTTTTTATCATATTTTAATCGAGTTATTACAGGTGCATGGAAGTAACAACAGATATTCGTATCAGAGCGTTTAGAGCCACGGAAGATCCGGAAACATGCTTAAAGTTTATTGAAGGCCATAGGCGTGTATTAACCATTTACGGCATCGAAAACATTACAACCAATACGGACGACTGGATGTACAACCCAGCCATTTTTGTAATAGTCGTAGAATCTATGGATAGAAAAAAATTGTTTGGAGGTGCGCGCTTACAGGCTTCAGATGGCATTACACACTTGCCGATAGAAGAGGCTACGAGCGAAATGGATTTTAAAATACACGAGGTTGTAAAACAATATGCACAGTTTGGAACCGGAGAATTATCCGGACTTTGGAATTCAAAAGAAGTAGCGGGTTTAGGCATCGGTAGCCTGTTTCCTACACGCTGCGGTGTTGTTATCGCAGAGCAGGTGGGGCTATCATCTATAATTTCGCTGTCCTCCCCAACAACGGTTCGGTTCAATAAATGGTTAGGAAGCGAGCTATTAACGGAAGTAGGAAATAACGGTACTTTTTACTATCCAAAAATTGATTTGCTTGCATCTGCCTGTATATTAAAAGACGCGGTTACATTATCCAACACGCATCCAAGAGAAAGAGAAAAAATGCTGTTTTTGAGAAATAATCTTGAATGTTATGTAAGAGAAAGGTCTCCTTTTAAAAATATTTACGTGAATGTGCATTATGAACTTGTAGTGAAATCGGCAAGAAAGGGAGAATTTCTAATAGCATATTGAACAATGATGTAAGTGAATGTAAAAACAAAGTTTTTAAGGGTAAACAAATCTGTAACTTATGTACAAACTGACCGAAACTATTAATAGAAAAAAAGAATCTGTAAACCCAAATTCGAACAATACCAAACCTGTTTTTTTTCGTTTGGCAAATAATGAGGATCGGAAAAAGTTTGAAGACCTGCTAAACGATACTGTGCCCATAACAATTCATGATACTTTTTTGCAGCAAAGAGAAGAATTAAAAAAGATAAGAAAGCTACAGCATAATGTTGTATTCGATAAAAGTAATCCTCAGAATGATGTAAGTAATGAATTTGATATTAACGATGGAGTTTGGGTTTACTATTCGTGGTTAAATAAAGTGGTGCACATACTTGATGAAGAAGATTTCATTGAAGTAAGAACCAATCGCAATCAACATAAAATCACAAAAAGCGAACGGGATGCTTTGCGGAAAAAGACAATAGGTGTTATTGGTTTATCTGTAGGTCAGTCTATTGCAATGACATTGGTATTAGAAAGGTCATGTGGACAGATAAGGTTGGCAGATTTTGATGACATTGAACTTAGTAATTTAAACAGAATTAAAACGGGTTTATATAATCTTGGTTTAAAAAAAGTAGTACAAATTGCCAGAGAAATTGCTGAATTGGATCCTTTTATAAATGTGGTTTGTTATGAAGATGGTGTAACAGAAAATAACATTGACGAATTTTTGAGTAAGGATGGTACACTTGATCTTTTAATAGAAGAATGTGACAGTTTAGATATAAAGATTTTAAGTCGCATCAAGGCTAAACAATATAGAATTCCGGTATTGATGGAAACCAATGATAGGGGTATGATTGATATTGAGCGTTTCGACCTTGATGATACTTATCCTATTCTTCATAATTTAATTGGCGACGTGTCATGGCAGGGTTTAAGTAATCTCACTACAGAACAGAAGTTGCCCATGATGATGAAGTTGACCGCATTTAAAAACATTTCGCCACGTCAAAAATTAACTGTTTTAGAATTAGGACAATCCATATCTACCTGGCCGCAGCTTGCCTCTAATGTAGTGATGGGTGCCGGCGTAACAGCTGATGTTGCGAGAAGGATATTCTTAAAACAACTAAACGATTCAGGCAGGTTCTACGTGGATATCGAGAACATTATTAAAGATAAACAACTCCCTTCTCCTCAGTATTCGCCAAAAATTATTAAAGAATTGTCGGTTGAAGACATGAGTTATGTAGCAGAAAAAGCTTTACTAAATGAAAGTACTCATAACACAGGTATCTCAAAGGAAATAATCGAAAGAATTGTTTCGGACGCGGGTACTGCACCATCATCCGGTAATGATCAGCCTTGGAAATTCTTATTTATAAAAGATAGATTGTTTCTATTCCACGAAATAGCAAGATCTTATTCTTTTGGTGATTATAAAAATATGGCTTCCTATATTTCATTGGGCGGTGCTATAGAAAATGTAATTTTAAGTGCACATAAAGAGCAGTATGAAGTAACGGTAAAACTTTTTCCTGTAAAAGATCATCTTACCTGCGTAGCTTGTTTTCATTTTAAAAAGGAAGTTGATGATACAACAGAAAAACATGAATTTGACTACCTGATTAATTATATTCATAAACGGGTTACAAATCGTAAAATAACATCTAACGAGCCCCCTTCAAATGAAATATTGCAACAGTTGCAGCAAGCTGCGGAAAGTTTTGAACAAGTAAAAGCATCTTTTATTACAGATAAAAAAGATTTACGAACATTAGGCTTAATAGTTTCTGCCGGAGATAGAATCAGAATTATGCATCCGCAAGGCCATTATGATTTTTTTAATCGTGAAATAAGGCAATCGGCAGAGGAAGTTGAAACCAAAAGAACAGGAATGGACTTAGCCACTCTCGAACTGACACCACAGGCAACCTTGGCATTAGAGTTAGTTAGTAATGATACAATCATACAAGTATTGCGCGACGTAAATGGTTTACAGGCGCTGAAAGAGGTTTCAGTGCCCAACACAATTAATTCGGCTGCTATGGGGTTAATAGAAACCAAATCATTCACTCCTGTTGATTTTGTTAAGGGCGGACGGGCAATGCAGCGCCAGTGGTTGAAAGCAACGCAATTAGGCTATGCTTATCATCCTATGGTAGTGCCATTGTATTTGTTTTACAGATTAATTTTTGGTGATGGCGAAGGATTAAACGAAACAACAATTACTGAATTAAAAGGCTTACGGAAACAATTTATGGAGCTATTTCCCGGCGATGAAAAGAGAGGTGAGATATTGCTGTTTAGAATTTTTAAAGCAGAAGATATAACTGTGCGATCACCGCGATTACCTTTAAGTAAAATATTATTTACCTGATTAATTATGAAAATTAAGTATAGAAGCTACACATTTAGCTGGCAGGTTTTTGTAATTAAAACATCGGTTTTAATTTTTGCATTTCTGTACGCAAGCCACTTAAACGCTCAGGAAATTATTGTACAACCACAACAAACATTTCCCCTATCTATAGGCAAAGATGTTTTTTTGCTTGTTGATAATAAACAAGCGTTTGATAGTACAAATGCATTACAAGGAACCTTTAAAAAAAGCACCACACCTGTACCCATCTTTTCGTCGCCGCAAAACAACATCTGGATAAAATTTGGAATCAAAGATTTGAGCAATTACAATAGCCTCTATCTTTCAATTAATTATGCTGATATTTCTATATTAAAGCTGTATGAGGTTAATGCTTCAGGCCAGCTTCATCTCATCAACGAAGGAGGCAATGCTTTTGACTTTAATAAGCGAAATGGCAACAGTATCAATTACAATTTTATTCTACCTCTTAAAAAAAATGAAGAACGATATTTTTACTTAAATGCTATTAGCCCTCATCCATACGAACTGCCAATTTACATAAATACAAACGAAACAATCACTTTAGCAAGCCTTAAAGAAAACATGATTATCGGGCTTTACTGTGGTGTTATTATAGCTATTATTCTTTACAATTTGTTTTTGTTTTTTTCAACCAGGGACAAAAATTATTTAATTTATGTAATCTATCTTTTTGTTTTATGTTTTGCTCAAATCACATTGGAAGGTTGGTCATTTAAATTCTTCTGGCCAAGCTTTCCTGAAGTTAACCACTATGTTGTAATCAGTACTTCGTGTTTGACAAGTATATTAGCTATTGTTTTTGCAAAATACTTTTTAAACACGGCATATTATTCTCCTACTCTAAACAAGGTGCTATCAGTTTTATTAAGTCTATACATAGGAGCTACTATATTAAGCTTTACAAGGTTTTCCTGGATAAGCTATCTTTCGTTTAATTATCTTGGGTTCATCGAAGCTGTATTTTTGTTAGCTACCTCGGTTGTTGTTTACAAAAAAGGAAATACAGCAGCATTATTTTATTTAATAGCCTGGTTTTTACTGCTAAGTGGTTTCTTTATTTATTTATTAAAAAATATAGCTGTTCTGCCTTTAAATGAGTTTACACATTATGTGCTATATATTGGGTCTGCCATTGAGGCTGTACTGTTATCGTTTGCCTTGGCAAATAAAATAAACATTTTAAGAAAAGAAAACGAAGAAGCTCAGGCTGAAGCTTTGCAAATGTCCCAGGAAAATGAAAGAATAATTCAACAACAAAATATAACCTTAGAAAAAGAAGTAAAACAAAGAACAGCCGAATTAGAAAAAACATTGCGCAATTTGAAAGATACACAAGTGCAGCTTGTAGAATCTGAGAAAATGTCGTCATTAGGTCAGCTTACAGCAGGCATTGCGCACGAAATTAATAACCCCATCAACTTTGTAAAAAGCAATGTAAGCCCTTTGCACATGGATGTGCAGGATTTGTTTCAGCTCATTACGGAATACCAGCAATTGCACGGCACCAGATAAGGATGAATTGCTCTACCAAATTAAGCGGAATAAAAACGTTAGAAAACAAACTTGACCCCGATTTTTTAAAAGAGGAAATTGAGAAGCCTCATCGGAGGTATTGAAGAAGGTGCGGAACGAACGGCCGAAATTGTGCGCGGACTTCGCATCTTCAGTCGTTTAGATGAAAGTGAAATGAAAGAAGTGAATATTTACGATAATATCAACAGTACACTCATTTTGCTTCGCAACGCTTCACCGCATTATTTAAAAATCAGAAAACACTATGAAGCTCCCGGTGAAATTGAATGTTATCCGGGAAAGCTGAATCAGGTGTTTATGAATATTTTAACCAACGGCATACAAGCCATAAAAGCAAAGCCAGAAAAAGCTGAAGAAGAATACATTGATATATGGGTAACTGAAGGAGATGATTGTATGCGCATCACCATTTCCGATACCGGCATCGGCATGACGGAAGAAGTAAAGCATAAAGTATTTGATCCTTTTTTTACAACCAAAGACGTAGGCGAAGGAACCGGTTTAGGTATGTCCATCGTGTTTAAAATTATAGAAAAGCATCACGGTAAAATAAATGTGATTTCTTCACCCGGGCAACGGTGCCGCCTTTACCGATTGAAATCCCTTATAAATTGAAAACGGTTGCTGCTTTGGCTGAAGAACAAGCCCAGTTGTTTGAAGAATAAACTTACCCAATCATTAATAAAGCAACAGTAGAAATGGATACGCACGAAGAAAGGATCAGGATACTTTATGTAGATGACGAAAGCAAGAACTTAACGGCTTTCAAAGCCAGCTTCCGACGAAACTATGATATTGAAACCGCCATCTCGGTAAAAGATGCTGCCGAATTGCTCAAGTTACATTCTTTTCATATCATCATTGCCGATCAGCGTATGCCTAGGTGTTACCGGGATCGAATTTTTTCAATCGGTTCGTAAAACATATCCTATCGCCATTCGCATTTTGCTTACGGGCTATACCGATGTTAGAGAAATTGTTGATGCAATAAATAAAGGCGAAATCTTTCGGTTTATTACAAAGCCATGGAACGAATTTGAGATGCACAATGCCATTCACAATGCGTATGAATTGTATGCCATGCGCAGGCAATTGCAGCAAAAAATGGAAGAATTAGAAACTGCCAATCACGAACTCAACCGGCTTATCTACAGCACTTCACACGACCTACGTTCGCCGCTGGCTTCAATCATTAGTATCATTAATCTGGCTAAATTAGAAACGCTTGATGACGATGTTACCAACTATTTTAATTTGATAGAAAATTGCGCCGAAAAGATGGACGATTACATTTTAAAGATAGTTGAATATTACAAAAGCGTTCGGTTGGAAGAACCCTATTCGTTCATTGATTTTGCGCAGCAGGTGCAGGAGGCTATTGACCTGTGCAGTGTACAAAATACAAAAATTGTATTTCGTCAAAATATCATTCAGCCTGTGCCTTTTAAAAACGATGCATTCAGGTTATCAGTCGTTCTTAATAATTTATTATCAAATGCTGTAAAATATCAGAAGCCAAATGAGCCAAATCCTTCTATCATCATCAAGATAAATGTTACAAAAGAAAAAGCCAACATCAGCATAGAAGACAACGGCATTGGTATTCACAAAGAAAACCTCGATAGCATTTTTAAAATGTTCTTCCGCAGTACGAAAAACGCAACCGGATTAGGTATTGGGTTGTACATTGTAAAAGAGGCTATACATCGCATGGATGGTGAAATCAGCATCAGTTCGGAGTTTGGAAAAGGAACTACTTTTTATGTAGAAATTCCAAATAAGAATGGAGGGTGATTTAATTTTTGATTGATGATTAATGCGAATTCTTCTATCCTGATTATTTTTGCAGCTCAATAACTCCAATTTTGAGCATTACCATTTTAGCTATCGAATCGTCTTGCGATGAAACAAGCGCTGCTGTTTGTGTTGATGGCAATATTTTATCTAACCAAATTGCTACGCAAAAAGTACATGAGCAGTACGGCGGTGTTGTGCCCGAACTGGCAAGCCGCGCACACATTCAAAATATTGTTCCGGTAATTGATGTCGCGCTTGCAACTGCCAACATACAATTAACATCGGTTGATGCAATTGCATTTACGCAAGCGCCTGGTTTAATTGGCAGTTTACTGGTAGGAGCGCAGTTTGCAAAGTCGCTATCATTGGTGCTGGATAAGCCACTCATTTCCGTACATCACATGCAGGCACATGTACTGGCAAATTTGATTGATGATCCCAAGCCTCAGTTTCCTTTTTTGTGCTTAACCGTTAGCGGCGGGCACACACAAATTGTACTTGCCAAATCGCCAACACAATTAGAAGTTTTGGGCGAAACGATTGATGATGCCGCCGGCGAAGCTTTTGATAAAAGTGCCAAGCTGTTGGGTTTGCCCTATCCTGGCGGCCCGTTGATAGACAAGTGGGCGAAAGAAGGCAATGCAGGCCCGCTTTTCATTTGCCGAGCCGCAGATTGCCGACCTTAATTTTAGCTTTAGCGGATTGAAAACATCAGTGCTGTATTTCCTGCAAAAACAAACCGCAACCAATCCGAATTTTATTGACGAAAACAAAGCCGATTTGTGCGCTTCTAGTTCAGCAAACGATTATCAACATCTTACTAAAAAAAGTAAAAAAAGCAGTTCAGCAAACTGGTGTTCAACGTGTGTGTCTTGCCGGTGGTGTAAGCGCTAACAGCGGCTTGCGCAATGCTTTCCGTGCGATGGGAGAGAAGCTGAACTGGCAAACTTTTATTCCGCAATTTCAATACTGCACCGATAATGCTGCCATGATTGCTATTACAGCTTACTATAAATATCTGGAGCATAATTTTGCTGAATTATCGGCATCGCCGACCGCACGTGCTGAATGGTGATGCGATGTAAGATGTTGGATGTGAAGTTCAGCATTTGAAAGTTTGTAAACATCAGTACATCACACATCTAACATCTTACATAGTTTGGCATTTCAATTGTCTTACCGGCAAAAAAATGATTATGAAATATATCTTATCAATTATCAGTGTAGCCATCATTTGCTTTTCATCTTCCTGCGTTACACATAAAACCAACGGCGTAAATTTAAACGGACAATGGATAGTAAGCGATGTGCATTTGGACGGAGTAAATAATGCTTCTAATTATAAAATCACGATGTTTGATGATGTAAGCAGCGCCTGCCTTGTGGGCAGCGAATGGTTTTTAACCGAAAGCGGAAACGCTACTTATACCATCACACAAAGCAACGATTGTGCAGGCGGCGCACGACCTATTCACTGGAGTTTATTAAACAGCAATGGCGTACAATATTTTCAATTTAAAAATATTGATGCTGCCAAAGCCAAAAAGGTAACGGATGGTTACAGACTAGAGTTAAGTAACGTTACCAACAGCGGCTTTACCTTGCGTCAGCCAACACAAATTGACAACAACACAACAGCTTATGTTGTACTGAATTTTACAAAAAAATGATGATTCGTATTTTTGAATAACACAAGAAAAATTCCGGCGTTTTAAAAGAAGACACCGGAATTTTTATTTATAACGATCGCAAATAAAAAAGAGGCAAAAACAAATCCCCTTGACCTAACTATCTTCCCAATCATCGTCCTCTTTAACAAACATTTGCGGCTGCAAACACACAATTTAGAAGCAGTGCAGCGTGCTTTGCGGGATATACTTATTTTTATTGCCTGAATGAAAACAGCCAAAAAAATTTTAAAAATAGCAGGGCGAGTATTGCTGGCAATTTTTGCGCTTGTTATTGTTCGTCTGGCTGCTCATTCAAACTTCGCCCGTACAAAATTTTATCATTGGAAAAATAACAGCAAGACTTTCGAAAGATTTACATACCGAAGTTCGCATCAGGCATGTTAGTCTTTCTTTGTTTGATAAGGTTAACCTCGAAGGCACACTTATTCAAGATCATCAGCACGACACTTTATTGTATGCTGGTGCTGTAAAACTGCGCCTCACCGATTGGTTTTTTATAACCAAAAATCTAACCGTGAGATATGCGGGTTTAGAAGATGCCGTTATCAATTTGCATCGCAGAGATTCGGTTTGGAATTACCAGTTTATTGCCGATTATTTTTCTTCTTCCGATACATCAGCAACAAAAGAAACAGAATCTTCTTCTCCTTCAAAACCAATCAAATTTGGACTGGAAAAAGCTGGATTTTAAAAATGTAAGCTTTATTCAAAACGATGAATGGCGCGGGCAAAAAATGGAGGTACAGGTTGGCAGCTTGTTGCTGCAGGCAGATTCAATAAATATAGATAAAAACAAATTTATTATTTCATCTATTGATATTGACAAACCCTTATTTGCATTGTATGATTTTGATGGTTTACGACCTGATAGTTTACGTCCGAAAACCATTGATACCGGCTTGTATTTTAATAAAAGTGGTTTGGAATTGCGGGTAAAAAAAATCAATCTCACAAATGGCGCTTTTATTTCCGAACGGCAGGATAGCCTGCCTGTAAACTCTTATTTCGATGGCAAACACATTCATCTTAATAAGCTAAATGGAAGTATTCAGAATTTTTCTTTTTTACAGGATACTATTGCTGCCAACATTAATCTTTCGGCGCATGAACGAAGCGGGTTTGAATTAAAAAAACTAAAGGCTTCGTTTCGGTTGACACCGCAGATTATGGAGTTGAAACAGCTTGATTTGCGCACGCCCAAGAGTCGCATTGGCAACTACTATGCAATGAAGTTTAACGACTTTGTTGATGATATGAATGAGTATGTTGACAGTGTGATAATGGATGCCGATTTTAAAAACTCAACAGTTAGCAGTGATGATATTGCGTTCTTTGCACCGGAGCTAAACAACTGGAAAAAACAAGCCGAAATCAGTGGTCATTTTAAAGGCAAGGTGGTTGATTTTTCGGTTCCCGATTTATTCATTCGAAGTGGTAATAGCATGTATGCAACGGGCAGCTTTGCAATGAAAGGTTTGCCCAATATTGACAGCACCTTAATCACACTAAACGGAGGAAGTGTGCAGATGCTTTACTCCGATTTGATAAATATTATACCCCAACTAAAAGACATTAATAGCCCCAACTTAGCTTCTTTAGGCTTGTTTCGATACACCGGAAATTTCAGGGGTACGCTCTATAAATTTTCTGCTAACGGCAACATCAGTTCTGCCATTGGCGGAGTTGCCGCAAATATAAACATGCAGTTCCCGGCCAAAGGCGAACCACGATACAACGGTAAGATTATTACTCAACAATTTGATTTGGGTAAATTCGTCAATACACCATCTATTGGGTTGGTAAATTTTAATGGTTCTGTATCAGGCAGCAGCTTTGGTATTGATAAAATTAAAACCGCATTGAACGGAACTTTCAGCCGGTTTGATTTTAATGATTATACTTTTTCCAACATTGATTTTAATGGTACGATTCAAAACAAATTTTTTAATGGTGATTTAAAAGTCAGCGATCCGAATTTTGATTTTACATCAAATGTTGAAATTGATTTAACCCAGTCGCAGCCTAAGTTTAACGTGCTTGGCGACCTTGCCAAATCGAATCTAAAGGCATTGCACCTGGTCAATGAAAATTTTCAACTGGCAGGTTTGTTCGACTTAAATTTTCAGGGAAAAAATATTGATGAATTCAGGGGTTATGCAAAAATTTTAAATGCTGTGTTGCTGCACGATTCTACCCGTTTAAGTTTCGATTCGTTAGCCATTTCTTCTTACAACGATAGCATCAACAAACGCGTGTTGTTTGCTCAAAGCAACGAGTTTGATGTAACGGTTTCAGGTCAGTACAACATTCTTGATTTGCCCAACAGCTTTCAGGCATTTTTAAATCATTATTATCCGTCTTATATTAATAAGCCAAAAACAACACCTAAAAATCAGAATTTCTCAGTTGCCATTAACACTCGTGATTTTGATAATTACGCACAGGTAATTGATGCAAGATTGCATGGTCTTGATAATGCCCAACTTACCGGAAATGTAAACACAGAAGATTCCGGCGCTTTTGCGCTCACAGCTTATCTGCCGGATTTCGGGTGGGAAAATGTAAGTGTTGAAAATGCTTCATTTCGTGGTACAGGCAATTTTGTTTCATTAAATATAACCGGCAACGTTGATAAGATCCAAGTTAGCGACAGCACTTATTTTCCCAATACTAAAATGAGCATTCAATCTGCCAGCGATCATTCTGTTCTGCATGTTGAAACCAGCGCTAACAATACATTGAATGATGCCCAATTGAATGCCGATGTTTATACGTTACCGGATGGTGTAAAGATTGACTTTCAGCCTTCTTCTTTCATCATTAATGAAAAAAAATGGGACCTGGAAAAAGAAGGCGAGATAGTGGTAAGAAAAGAATTTGCTACTGCGCAAAATGTAAAGTTCATACAAGGTTTTCAGGAAATTACCATTGAACCGGATGATACACAGCAAAGCAAAGGCAATAGCCTTGTAGTGCGTTTGAAAGATGTAAATATTGGCGATTTTACGCCCATTTTTACCAAAGAGCCACGAATGGAAGGCATTGCCAACGGCGATATTTATTTGAGTGATTTTTATCGCAATTTCAGAATGGAAGCCGACATAAAAGCCGAGCAGTTTCGGGTGAATGATGACTCGATAGGAATTGTAAATGCCAGTGCTGCTTACAACATTGCCAACGGCAACATTGATTTCTCTGCGCAATCAAATAACCCTGTTTATAATTTCGACATTAGTGGGGGCATTAATGTAAAAGATACTACCGGTGCAGGTGTAAACATTGCTATGCACTTAAACAAAACCAAAATCGGGATTGTGAACATGTTTTTGGCCGATTTGTTCAGCAACATAACGGGTTCGGCAACCGGCGATTTATCAGTGATAAGCAACAAAGATGGCTTGAACTTAAAAGGTATGGTTTCTGTCCAAAATGCAGGCATTACAGTCAATTATACGCAGGTACGCTATACCATTGATAGTGCTCGTTTTGCTTTTACTGATGCCGGAATTGATTTTGGAACCTTCACGATAAAAGACAAAAGCAACCGCACCGGAATGGTAAGGGGAAAGCTGATTGAGCATGACTTCAGCAACATGCAGTACGATTTCGATATGAGTACCGATAAACTGCTTTTATTAAATACAACTGCAAAAGATAACAGCGAATTTTATGGTCGTGCCATTGGAAAAGCTACGTTAAGTTTGAAAGGTCCGCAGGAGAATATGAAGTTGACCATCACCGGCGCGGTAAACGATACCACACATATTTATATACCCACCGGCAACAGCAGCAAAAGCTCCGCTGCCGATTTTGTTGTGTTTAAACAATATGGCATCTTACAAAAAGAAACTTCAACCGGCGAGCAAAGCAACCTTAGCATTGATCTTGATTTAACCGCTAACAATCAGGCGCAAATAGATGTGATACTCGATCCCGTAACCGGCGATATTATTAAAGCCACCGGCAATGGAAGAATGCAGATAAAAGTGCCTGCAACAGGAAGTATGAGTATGAAAGGCAGGTACAATATTGAGCATGGCGATTATGATTTCAATTTTCAATCGTTCCTTCGTCGTCCCTTTGAATTGTTGCCTGATAGTTATATTGAATGGACTGGCGATCCTTACGATGCCGATATTCACATTGATGCGCAATACACAGCAGAGCGCGTAAGCATTAATGATTTAATCAGCAACCAAAGTGGTGCAGCCAATACTGCGTATGATGCTTTCAGCAACATATCGGGTTATCGCGGCGATGTGTATGTGATAGCGCAACTGCGCGATAAACTAACACAGCCCAAAATCTCGTTCCGGCTTGATTTCCCGCAAGGCAGTGCCATAAAAAATGATAACAACTTCAATTTGTTTTTGGCGCGTTTGCAAAGCGATGACAATGAAATGCTGAAGCAGGTAACGTATCTTATCGTGTTCAATACGTTTGCGCCTTATGGCGAAGTTACCGGCGCTTCTACCAATGCTTATTCGCTTGGCGTGAATACGTTGTCGCAAAAAATAACGTCGGAAGTGAATAAAATCATTAGCAATGTGCTTTATAAAATTACGGGCGATAAAAATCTGCAACTCGATATTGCCGCTTCCACTTATAGTAGCTCCACCATTAGTGGAACTGCCTATACCGGAAACAGTGTGTTAGATAGACAACAAATTGGCTTAAAAATAAATAAGAGCTTGCTGGATGGTAAAGTGGTTATCACTTTTGGCGGCGATTTTGACTTTGGTATCAGCAATGCGACAGCTTCGCAAACCAGCAATTTTCAATGGTTGCCAGATGTTTCAGTACAAATTATTTTATCGAAAGACAGAAAGTTGCGGGCGATTATTTTTAACCGGAGCAGTTTAACTGTTGCCGGTAATACAGCCGCAACGGGTAGCCTGGGAAGAAGCACGCGGCAGGGCGTAAGCTTAAGCTATACGAAGGATTTTGAAAAACTGAAAGATCTCTTGAAAAGCAAAAAAGAAGCAAGTAAAAAATAGGCAAAAACAAAAGATGATGTGTAAGCGACAAAGTTGTTGTCATTCCGCAAGACCTGTCCCGATTCATTGGGATGCCCTCAACACGAACTGTTCATAAATCACTTTCACGAGGGCTTTGTGCGGAATCTGGTGATTGTGTAATGAAGATATTAAATGAAATAAACCATTTACAACATAATAACTTGTTCAATTTTATAAGAGCAGATTCCGCACAAAACCCTCGCTGTTACGATTAAAGTTTGGGTTCATTTTGAAGGCAATTGCGGGACGACGAGAACATTCTTTTTCAAATTGCTTCATTATTCCATCAACCCAAAAACAAATTTACCCTTTTATATTTGCCCACTTTTTCAACAAAAACAAATCATGCAAAACCTCATCTTAGAAGCCTGGAGTAACAGAGAATTATTAAAACAAAAACAATATACCGACGCCATAAAAAGCGTGATGGAAGAAGTAGACAAAGGCCGGCTACGTACTGCTTCACCAACCGAAAACGGCTGGGTGGTAAATGAATGGGTAAAACAAGCCATCTTATTATATTTCGCCATTCAACCTATGGAAACATTCGATGTTCCTCCGTTTGAGTGGTACGATAAAATGCTTCTTAAAAAAGATTACAAAGAATTCGGAGTTCGTGCTGTTCCTCATGCCGTAGCACGCTATGGTGCTTACTTAGCAAAGAATGTAGTGCTGATGCCAAGCTACGTAAATATCGGCGCTTATGTTGACGAAGGCACAATGGTAGATACATGGGCAACAGTTGGCAGTTGCGCACAAATTGGTAAAGGCGTTCATTTGAGTGGTGGCGTTGGCATCGGCGGCGTGCTGGAGCCATTGCAGGCAAGTCCGGTAATTATTGAAGATGGTTGTTTTATCGGTAGTCGTTCTATCGTGGTAGAGGGTGTAGTAGTTGAAAAAGAAGCGGTGCTGGGTGCGAATGTTGTGCTTACACAATCAACCAAAATTATTGATGTGAGCGGCAGCGAGCCGGTTGAACATCGTGGTGTTGTTCCTTCGCGCAGTGTAGTCATTCCGGGCACATACAATAAGGATTTTCCTGCGGGAAGTTTTGGTGTGAGTTGTGCGCTCATTATCGGTAAACGCAAGCCCAGCACGGATTTGAAGACAAGTTTAAATGATGCACTGCGCGATTTCAATGTAAGCGTATAAGTGATTTATGATTTAGATTTAGATTTGTGATTTTGTATGTACAATGCAATAACCTGTTGATTGATGAAAGTGGTAGCATTGATATGATTCAATTATTCAATCACAAATCAAAAATCTTAAATCAAAAATTCTTTCCTGCCGGTAAAATGTTTACCGGCTTTTTTATGCTGTTTACCGGCTGGTTATTTATTCTTTACCTATCTCTTCTTTTCATCGCTTTGTAAGGTTGATAGCTTTGTGTAACAAAAGTAAAAACAATGGAAAACGAAGTAATAAAAGGGGAGAGTAACTTTAATAATCCAAAACAAAACAGCCGGGTGTGGACAGGCATTTTTTTATTGGCTTGCGGCTCTGTTTTACTGGCTTCAAAAATGGGCGCACCCATTCCCGATTGGATCATTGGTTGGGAAACACTTTTGATAGCGTTGGGTTTGTTAATTGGCATTCGTTCGCAGTTTCACAATCCGGGTGCTTTTATTTTGCTGTTTATTGGCGGTGCTTCGTTGATTGACAATCACTTTCCGCAGCTAAGCATTCGCAATTACATCTGGCCTGTTTTTATTATTTTGATGGGTATTTATTTTCTTCTGCAGCCTAATAAAAGAAAGCGGCAAAAAGCATGGTCGATACATGAGGACTTACAAAAAAAAATACAAGACGACATACATCAAAAAATAAATGAGGACATCCAAAATAAATATTATCCAAGTAATGTTCATCCTGCTGAAGATTACAACGCTTCTGTAAGCAGTGAAAGCATGCTTGACGTAACGGCTGTCTTTGGTAGCGTGAAAAAAAAGCTCATTTCAAAAACGTTTCGGGGCGGTGATATAACGGCATTTTTGGGCGGCGTTGAAATTGACCTTACAGGTGCTGATATTCAAACTACGGCTGTGCTTGATGTATCGGCTGTGTTTGGCGGAATTAAGTTGATCATTCCATCCGATTGGAAAGTGCAAAACAAAGCTACGGCTGTGTTTGGCGGTGTTGAAGACAAGCGTGCCATGCCAGCTTCATTCAGCAACAAAGTATTAGTTATTGATGGTACTGCTGTGTTTGGCGGCATTGAATTGAAGAGCTATTAACTAATTTATGATTTATGAATTATGATTGATGATCTGAAAAGGCAGTGATGCTGTTATTCAATATTTATAATTCACAAATCACAGGTAGTGGTACAGTTTGAAATATTTCAATTAAAACCTGTCAGGTTATACGTTTACGATAATCGTAAAAATAAGTAAATCTGAACTGGTATCTTGCAAATGTACGCTTGTTTATCAAATTATATATGGCGATGGTTTTTACAACGCACAATTCAGCGAGCAATTGCGCTTGGTAGAAGCCGTTGATGAAGTGCACGCTTTTACAAAAGCGCAATTATTGGGACATAAAGAAGAAAGCACTTTGTTAGATGAAAACAATGCGCTGATACAATGGAAGTTTATAGATGTTTGCGAACTGATAATGATTGATTCGATGGCCGATGGAGCAGAAGTGATGTCGCAGATTAATGAGCCGGCCTGCACAAAAGCGTATGTAAAAGCTATCAAAAGGCAAGCATCGCAACTGCTATCGGATAGCTGCACCAAATGCTTTCAACAAAATTAATGTAGATGAACTTTTGAAATTTAGTATTCTTAATTAGCAGCAACATGACAAGTGATTTGTTTTGTTAATAGTTTTAAAACCGGCACATTACGAAATGATTAAAAGGCATTCAGTTTTGATAGGAATAACTATTTCATTGGTTTTCTTTATCATAGCAATTTTACTTTATCCAGGCGGATCAATGTTTGATGAAAATGCTATTGGCTTTGACTGGAAGAGAAATTTCATAAGCAATCTGTTCGCAGCAAAAGCGTTAAATGGCTATGAAAACCCTTCCAGAATCTGGGCATACTTAGGGATGATTTTGCTTCCTCTTAGTTATGCAGTTTTTTTCGCTAACATGTCAAAAAAACTACCTGAAAAAAAAGCTGCAAAGATTTTAAAATACGGGGGTGCAGCTAATATTCTATGTATGTTTTTAATCGTAACACCTTTGCATGATTTAATGCTAAACATATCAATCACTTTATTTTGGACATGCATGGTTATCATCACCGTTTTTATTCTAAAAACAAATCTTCATTTATTTAAAGTTTTTTGTGTAGTGTGTCTTATGATCTTTTATTACAGTATATTTTTATGGGCTACAAACGATTGGGATATTTTACCGACCACGCAGAAAGTAAATTTTATCAATTCCGCTTTATTAATTTTAGGACTTGAGTATTTTACCAAACAAGAAGATTTTGCTCATATTAAACCAGAAAGACAGAAAGGACAAGCAACGAACCGCTAACCTGGCATTGCCAAAGCCGCACTTATGTAAACTCTATTGAGTAAACCGTAGTCATTCAAAAATTTGTAAATGTAGTGAACGGCAATACTGAAATTCCTCGCCTTCGATAATAGCTAAACGATAGTTGTACCAAATGCTTTCAACAAAAAAAATTTTCATTGGCAGCCAATTCTTTTTTTAATAAGAAAACGGCCGCTGGTTTTACCGGCTGGACAGTGCTTTGGTACGCGCTGCAAACTTTCATCATCAACAAATACATCCATAATCTTACAATAAGCGTAGCCGATGCTTTTGTAAGTATGAACTTCATAACATTAGCCTGCCTGCTCATCATTAACAACTTCCGGTTTTATCTGCCGCGGCAAGAACAGTTTTGGTATGTAACCATTATCAGTATTGTGTTAGGAGCGGTGGCAACAGGCCTTGCCAGTTTTGTTTTGCATCTTATTTTTCACAACAATGTTGCTTATTTGTCGCTGCTCGTAAGCTCATGGTTATTGCGTTTTGCGTTATCTACTTTACTAATTGCCTGTACAGGTATCATTGGAATGTTGTGGTATTCTTTGCAGGAACAAAAAGAAGCGGAGCGCCGCTCTCATCATGCCGAAAAAATGTTGAAAGAGGCTGAGTTGTATAAGCTTCGCGAACAACTACAACCACATTTTTTATTCAATAGCTTAAACTCAATCAGTGCACTTACCATTACCGATGCAAAAGGCGCAAGGCACATGATTCAACAGCTCTCAGATTTTTTGCGAAGCACTTTGCAACGCAACGAGCAGCAAATGATAACCTTGAAAGAAGAAATGGCTCAACTGACTTTGTATCTAGAAATTGAAAAGGTTCGGTTTGGTCATCGCCTGCAAACGAATATTGATTGCAATGAAGAAGCGATGCAATGTAAAATGCCTGCTTTGCTGTTGCAACCGGCTGTAGAAAACGCCATTAAGTTTGGTTTATATGATACTTTGGATGATGTTACCATCGAAATAAAAGCGGCAAAACAAAACGATGATTTGCTCATCACCATTAGCAATCCTTTTGATGCTGAAACTGCGCAACCCGCACAGGGTACAGGTTTCGGGCTGCAGTCCATCAAACGCAGATTGTATTTATTGTATGCACGGCAGGATTTGCTGCAAACGCATCAACACGAAAACATTTTTACAACTACGATTTTAATTCCTTTTACTTTTCTAAACCAATAGGTAATGAAAGCGGTAATTATTGATGACGAACCCTTAGCAAGAAGCATTGTGAAAGAGTATTTGAAAGAGCATCCTGACATAGAAATTATTAGTGAATGCAACAACGGTTTTGAAGGCGTAAAAGCGATTAGCGAACACAAACCCGACCTGGTTTTTTTAGACATTCAAATGCCCAAGATTAATGGTTTTGAAATGCTGGAATTAATTGACAATCCGCCGCCCGTTATCTTCACAACTGCCTTTGATGAATATGCCATTAAAGCTTTTGAAACACATGCTATTGATTATTTGCTGAAGCCGTTTGATAAAGAACGTTTCGACAAAGCGGTACAAAAATTTATTGGGCAAAAACAAACTTCTGCTGCTACACAATCTGTAAAACCGTTGCTCGATTCTGCAATTGAAAAAGAACAAAACCATCGCGTTGTGGTAAAAGATGGCAGCAAAATAAAAATTATTCCGGTGCATCAAATTCAATACATAGAAGCGGCTGATGATTATGTGAAGTTGATAACGGGCGAAGGTTCTTTTTTAAAAAATAAAACCATGTCTTTTTACGAAAGACTGCTGGCAGCACAGAATTTTGTTCGCATCCATCGCTCTTATTTGGTGAACAGCAGTTTAATAACGCGCATTGATTTATTAGAAAAAGAAGGTCATGTAGTATCGTTGAAAAGGGGGCAGACACTGCCGGTAAGCAAAACCGGATATGCTAAATTAAAGGAGCAACTGGGCATCTGAAATTGGGGCAAAAACAAACATTCAGATTTTTCGTTGGCTTATAATTTGCCTGATATTTAAAAAAGCTATGAAAAAAACATTTGTATTTGCAGTATCGCTTATTATAAGTGTTGCTGCGTTTTCACAGGATTCATCTACGACGCGCCCGATGGGCGGCGATAGTATGCATCATAAGATGAACGACATGGGCATGGGTATGCATAAAATGAAAGATTGTATTATGATGGAAAACGGGTCGCCCATGGTAATGAAAGGCGGACAAAGTATGCCGTTAAGCCAAACCATGACCTTATCAAACGGAACCCAGGTAATGAGCGATGGAACTGTAAAAATGAAAGATGGAGCTACAAAAACAATGAAGGATGGCGATTGCATTTACATGGATGGCTCGATGGCAAAAATGCCCATGAAAGGCAAAATGAAAATGAAGAAAGACAGTACGATGTAATTTGAGAAAATGTGCAAAACAAAAAGCTACTGAAACGTAGCTTTTTTTATTCTTACTTTTGAAGCTATATCATGAACCAGATTGCATCCAATGCTTCTCCAATCGGCGTTTTCGATTCGGGTTATGGCGGCCTTACAGTGCTGCAGGCTATCGTGCAAAAACTACCGCAATACAACTACATTTATTTGGGCGATAATGCCCGTGCGCCTTATGGCAACCGCTCGTTTGAAACGGTTTATCATTACACATTGCAAAGCGTAAAATGGTTGTTCAGTAAAGGCTGCCCGTTGGTTATTCTTGCGTGCAACACTGCGTCGGCAAAGGCTTTGCGAACCATACAGCAAAACGACTTACCAAATATTGATGTTTCCAAAAGAGTATTGGGTGTAATCCGGCCAACATCCGAAGTGATTGGCACTTTCACGCGCAATAAAAAAATTGGTGTGATGGCAACCAAAGGCACAGTGGCTTCGCAATCGTATGTGATTGAAATCAATAAATTCTTTCCCCATGTGCAGGTTATTCAGGAGGCTTGCCCCATGTGGGTTCCGTTAGTTGAAAATAATGAACATGAACATCATGGTGCCGATTATTTTGTAAAGAAATGTATTGATGAATTAATAAGAAAAGATAGAAAGATTGACACTGTGTTGCTTGCCTGCACGCATTATCCGTTGTTGATGAAAAAGATTCGCGAATACATGCCGGTTGATGTAAAAGTAATTTCGCAGGGAGCTATTGTTGCCAACAGCCTGGAAGATTATTTACATCGTCATCCCGAAATAGAAACAAAATTGGGCAAATTTGCGGAGCGGCATTTTTATACTACCGACGATATTGCCGACTTTGATGCACAGGCAGAAAAGTTTTATGGCGAAAAAGTAAAATCAGAGTTTGTAGAGTTGTAAGGGAAGCTGCGAGCTATGAGCTATTAGCTGCAAGCAAAGAACTGTATGCTTTGTGTGATTTTTCTTACTCGTAGCTCGCGGCTGATAGCTCGCAGCTTCCTTTGTTACTCGTTTCTTAAATCTTTTCTTTTATTCATTTTTTCTTTACTTTTGCCGCCCTTTCACCGGGCAGGCAGTGATGGTGACTGTTGCCTGAATGAGATAACAACATTTTGGAGCACCCGTAAACGCATTATAACATGAAACGTACATTTCAGCCGCACAATCGTCGTCGCAAATCGGTACATGGTTTTCGTAAGCGTATGCAAACCGCCAATGGGCGAAAAGTATTGGCAAGCCGCCGCGCGAAAGGACGTCATAAACTCACGGTTTCTGACGAAAGAAAATTGAAATAGCATTTTTGTTTTTGTACAAATTTTTAGTCTATACCAAAGAGCCTCTTTTACGAGGCTTTTTGTTTTACCGGAATAATGAGTAAAGCCTTTTCATACGGAAAAAAGGAAAAACTGAAAAAGCGCAAACAGTTGGCTGAACTGTTTGAAAGCGGACAAACGTTTCTCATTTTCCCGATAAAAGTGTTTTATAAAAAAAGCCCGCAGCTATTAGATTTTTGTATGAAAGCTGGCGTTGGCGTGAATAAGCGCAATTTTAGAAAAGCGGTTCATAGAAACCGCATCAAGCGCTTGCTGCGTGAGGCTTACCGGCTCAACAAACAACCTTTGCTAAACTATCTTGTGCAGCACCAAAAAGAAGCCATGGTGTTCTTTTTGTATGTTGATAAAACTCTTCCGCAAAAGGGAGCATTACAAAATAAAATGCCTTTTGCCATTCGTGAACTGATAAAACGATTGAATGAAAGCCCTGCTCAAAATACTTAGTTATCCTTTTATCTTTTTGATAAAAATATACCAGCATATTATTTCGCCGCTGTTAGGCCCGAAATGCAGGTTTACGCCTACTTGTTCCAATTATGCTGTAGAAGCCTTTTCAAAATATGGTTTGTTCAAAGGGTTTTGGCTTTCTGTTAAACGCATTAGCCGTTGCCATCCCTGGGGCGGACATGGTTACGATCCGGTGCCGTGAGAAGCTGGCAAGTCGGAAAGACTCAGAAGCTGATGAGAAAGTGTTGTTTGATAAAGCATACTTCCAACAACAAAAGCCGTTGCAATCACAACAGCTTTTTATAAATTAGGATAGCTTCTTTTACGAAGCTTCAGAAGATACGCGCATTTTGACCACGGGCATCGAAAAACTTTCTTTAGTCCGTTTAGCCGGCTTCATGATTTTAAGCTTTTCCGCAAGATTTGCAAATGGCAATTGCCACTTGTGCTTAGTAACAATTACTTTACCAGCCGGCGTATAACTGTAACCATAAAATGAGGCTTCATGACATTCCACTGCATAGTAGAATGTCTTCTCTTTAAAATACAGCAAATTGTTTTTGTATTTGCTGATGGTAAGCCACTCCGTAAAAGGAGGCATTATACCTGTTGAATACTGGACATACACTTTCGCATCTGGTGTAAAGATCATGACAAACAATTTGAATTATCAATGATATCAGACTCCTAACAAACCGCAATCTTTAGCTGTTTGGTTTTGTTCAATTAATAGTACTTTCTAAAGCAATGCAAGCTTGTTGGACATTCTCTTGTAAAATTACAATTCGTTATTATTTTGCAAATTAATTTCTTTTAATTGATATTAAAAATAAATAAAGAATAGAATCAACTAATGACGATTTCAGAATGAAATTATGGATAAAAACAAAAACCCGTAAGTACGGGCTTTTGTTTTTATCGTATTATGAATGATAGACTTTAAAAGGCATTTTCTTCACCTTTAACGGTGTTGATAACCGTCAAAAAAACAATGCGAATATCTAACAGTAAACTCCAGTTTTCCAGGTACCACAAATCGTGTTCAACACGCTTTTGCATTTGCCATACATTGGTTGTTTCTCCACGATAGCCATTTACCTGCGCCCAGCCGGTAATGCCTGGTTTTAAAAACTGGCGTACCATGTATTCTTCAATCAAATGCGAATATTGCTCGGTGTGTTTTAGCATGTGAGGACGCGGACCGACAATGCTCATATCACCTTTTAAAACATTAATAAACTGAGGAAATTCATCAAGGCTGGTGCGACGTAAAAACCTGCCAATCTTAGTTATCCGGTCATCGTTTCGGGTAGCTTGTTTTGTGTGTGCTGTTTCACTCACACGCATACTCCGAAACTTCAGGCACATAAATTCTTTATTGTTTTTGCCACTGCGCGGTTGTGCAAAAAAGATAGGACCTTTTGATTGCAGTTTTATTAATATTCCAATGATGGGTATTAACCAGGAAAGAATAAAAATGGTAACCAAAAGCGAAACAACAACGTCGAAAGTTCGCTTTTTAATAATGTTGTTAATATCTTCCAGAGGCTCATGCCGCAGCGACATTACAGGCAACCCTTCAACATAATCAACATACATTTTTTTATTGATAAAGAAGCCAAGATCGGGCACAATTTTAAAACGAATACAGTTCTGATCGGCGTCACGCATCAAAGTATAAATGTCTTTGTTATGCTCTGGCGCTATGGTAGAATAAATTTCGTTGATATTGTATTTTTTACAAACCTCCATTGTATTGGCAACGCCGCTTAAAATAGGATAGCCTGATAGTTCATCAATATTTTCTGCGTTCTCGCAGAAGCCGATAATTTCTTTATTGGCTTCGTCTTTTTCTAAGTAATCAACTAATTTCTTTGATAAAGGATTGTAACCGATAATCACCACTTTGCTAATAAAACCTTCGCGTTTTTTTACATAACGATGCACCAGCGAAAACACAAAGCGGTTGATAAGAAGAGCAATAAAAACAACAATGAGTACAACCGAAACAAAAGCCCGCGACAGCACCATCAAACGAAAGAAAAATAAATAAGCTATCGTGATAAGAAGAAAGTAAATATACGTTTGAATATAGGAGCGAACATACTGATCGAACGTACTTACAAATTTATCCTGATACAGATTCTCGATTAGAATAATACTTAGCCAGGCAATGCCGAGAAACAGACCGAAAAAATCGTATTCATTGCCGGTTTGTATAAAGTGTTGTGATTGAAATATAAAACGGGCTGCAAAAAATACGAGGTTGATTGTAATGAAATCAATAATAGCCAGCGTAAATTGCAACGACCGTAAAAAACGTATGTTCATAAGCAGGGGTTTTATCTAATTAAAACCGGTGTAGTCTTCAATTGGATGTTGTAACAAAGTAACGCGGGAATTCAAATATTGTTTTATTAATAGCCAAATAAAGATAGTGTTGGTAACGGCATATCTTTTAAACAAACGGCGCGGCTCCTGGCTTAGGCGGTAAGACCATTCCAAACCGGCATTTTGCATCCAGCGGGGAGCGCGTTTTTGTTCACCTATCATCACGGGCAACGCACCGCCTATGCCAACCATGCAAGCCTGTATTCTGCCTTTCATTGATGCCATCCATTTTTCCTGTTTGGGGCAGCCCATAGCCACAAGTACCAATCCTGCACCGGATTGATTGATTCCTTGTATAATTTCTTCTTCTTCGCTTGCCTTAAGTTCTCGAAAGGGCGGACTAAACATACCGGCGATTTTTAAATTAGGGCAGTTTAACTCCATATAGTGGCGGGTATTTTCTATCATTTGTTCGGTGCCTCCTAAAAAGTAAACCGGTACGCTGTTTTTACAAGCACCCTCTAAAAGGCTGGGTAGCAAATCCATTCCGGCAACTCTGTCCTGAGCCAGATGATGCAATAGTTTTAAGCCCCAGGTAATGGGTTTTCCATCCGGTGTAACTATATCCGCATTGTTCACGGCATCAGCAAAGTCTTTATGACGATAAGCTTCTACCAGCATGTGCACATTGGCAACGCAAGTATATGAACTGGTTTTTGTTTCTGCCAGCGATAGAATATGATCGGTAATGTCTTCATAAGAGCCGGTACTAATACGCAAGCTCAATAGGTTTAGTTTTTCCATGGTTTACAACAGATTTATAAATTGAAATCAGTTTTTCAAAACTTTTTTCAGGCGTATAATTATCATTGTACGATTGCTTTGCATTTACGTAAAAATGCTCTCTGCGCGATTGCGGCAATGCTTGCCATTTATTTAGTTTTTCAATTAAGTCGTTTTCACTTCCGGGCTTAAAGTGTAGCCCGTTATATCCATCTGTAATCATCGTTTGCATTGCTCCCATACCCGAAGCGATAACGGCTGTGCCACAAGCCAAAGCTTCAATAATGGTAAGCGGATTGCCTTCATACCAGATAGACGAAAAAATAAATGCAGTGCAAACTTTTAATTCATTGATTATTTCATTTTTATGTTTGAATCCTAAGTAAATGATATTCTTATGCTCTTTTGCAAAGTTCTCAACGGAACCGCGCAACGGACCATCGCCAATAATTTTCAATGTATGTCCGCTACGTGCAAAAGCGTTAAGCAATACATCCATTCCTTTTTCTACGGATAATCTTCCGGTAAATAAAAAATGAGATTGCCTTTCCAGTTTCTCCGACGAGACTTCGGCTATAAAGTTTGGTTTTACCGCAATTTTTTCTTTTGTAAAAATGTCGGACGATAGAAAAACGCTCTTCGCATGTTCCGTTAGAGCAATGTATTTGTCAACACTTTTCCAGGTACCAATTATTTTGTGAAACCAAATGACAGATGCAAGCCAAAAAGTTTGTAAATAAGAGTGGCGGTAAGCACGGCTTCGCACGGAGTGCCAGGGGAACTTGTTGCGGAGATATTCTAACGAAATAATATTGTTGTGCAACAAGGTTCCCGAAGGGCATAACAATCTAAAATTATGCAGCGTGTGAACAATGGGAATTCCTTTTTTCCTGGCAGCAAGAAATACTGCCGGTGAAGCGCTGTAATGCCAGTTGTGTATATGCACCACATCTGGCTTTACGGTAGCTAACCATCGGCTTGTTCGGCGGTAAGAGAAAGGATTATAAAACGCTGTCGTCATTTCTGCTAATTGTTGCAGCCAGTTGGAAGAATTTTTAAAATACAATACCTCTACCGCTACCTTATGCTTTTTCAACAATTGATACTCCTGATCTACCATTACATCCTCACCGCCTTTAAATAAATATCCGGTATGTACAATGCCAATTTTCATTATACTTCATATTCAAATTAAAAAAGGTTCCAAAAACAGGCAATCAAGATGTTTTGCAACTCAGAGAACCAAGAAAGAAAGTAACTATTAAATACGGGTTTTCAGGCAACAGGGTTCAAGCACACTTAAAATAGTTATTGGTTTTTACGAGACTGCTAAACCAAACGATAATCAAGTATTAAGCCATACTCATAAATACTTTACTAACAAGGGCAGCTCATTTTAGCAATAAAATAATTTAATGTTTAAAGAAGTATGAGTTGCAGTAGTTGAGGATAACCGAAATATATAACGTTCTAAGAGGTAGCAATTTATCTGTGAAGAACAATCTGATGTTTTCAATTAACAACAGATTCTAACTAATATCAGCATAATTTCTTAACACTATTCAGTAGAAACTACTACAAATTTGTAAGCAATATAGTTTTATTTAAATAACAATCAGCAGGAAAGCGAGATATTTTTTTCACACCAAAACAATTTCTCTCCTGCAAAAGAGAAATTGTTTTCGATTCAATATGATAAAGTTATGAAATATCAGTTTTAAACTATCCGTTTTCTTGTTGCCACAATTTTGCACAACCTTTAATACCCAATTTATTATTAGCAATAGAAACATTGGCATCTAACGTGAACGTAAGCTTACTTGCATTGCCGCCGCTGATGTAAAGCTGGTCATAATTTACCAGCGTCTTCATATTTTGAATTACTTTCTGCACACGATCGTTCCATTTTTGTTTGCCTATCTCTTCCAAAGCTTTTTCGCCAATATACAGGTCATAGGTTTTTGATTTGGTAACCGGATGTTGTCCTATTTCCAGATGCGGCAGTAATTGGCCGTTATTCAACAAGGCAGTTCCAAATCCAGTACCGAGTGTTATTACCAATTCTAACCCTTTGCCACTTACAATTCCCAGGCCTTGCATATCGGCATCATTCACTACTTTGGCGGGCTTGCCCAGTTTCGATGTTAGCAAACCTTGCAGGTTAGTATTGCGCCAATTGTCTGTACCCAAATTCGGGGCAGTAAATACAATTCCGTTTCTTACATAACCCGGAAAGCCAGCCGACACATTTGTAAAGCCAGGAAACATATCAGCCAGTTGATGGATGGCATTTAAAATTGCATCTGGTGTTGCCGGCACGGGTGTTGGCAGCTTTTTATAGTCTGCCGTCATATTTCCATCGTTATCCAGCAAAGTTGCTTTTACATGCGATCCGCCAATGTCAATAGCTAAAATAGAGCGAGCCGTAACTGAAGCTTTTTCGTTCTTTATAGATGATGCAGCCATTAGGAAATAAGTTAGTAAATAAGGTAAGTTAAACTGAAAACAAAAATAAAAGAACCGCATTAACTAAGCTCTTTTATTTTTGTTTTTATTGAGAAATAGAATCCAGTTTCGATATGTCGTCTTCATCCATCACAATGTTTACTGAGTTGAAATTTTCTTCCAGATGTTGAATATTGGATGTCCCTGGAATGAGTAAGATGTTGGGTGAATGATACAATAGCCAGCTTAACGCAATCTGATGAGAAGTGGCATTGTGCTTTTTGGCAATTGTGTCCAAAACTTTTGTAGCATTTAAGTTGCCGCCGCCAATCGGATACCAGGGAATGAATGCCATATCATTTTGCTCGCAATACTCCAGCACAGCCTCCCATTTGCGGTTATCAACACTGTATTTGTTTTGAACCGAAGCTACAGTGATGTATTGTTCTGCTTTTTGAATGTCTTCCACACTCACTTCCGATAAGCCAATGTGCTTTACCAAACCATCTTCCTGAATACTTTGCAAAAACTCAAAAATTTCTTCAAACGGAACTTTGGGATCAATACGGTGCAGCTGATACAAATCTATCTGCGCCAGTTTCAACCGCTCTAAACTGCCATGCAATGCTTTGCGTAAATGGTCGGGATGTCCATTCACAGGCCATTGGTTCGGGCCGGTTCTTTCCAATCCGCCTTTGGTGGCAATAACAACACCTTCAGGATAAGGATATAAAGCTTCTGCTATCAATTTCTCCGAAACATAAGGCCCGTAACTATCGGCCGTGTCAATAAAATTAATGCCCAGTTCAACCACACGTTTTAAAACTTGGATGGCTTCATTGTGGTTTTTCGGTGGCCCCCAGATGCCATCGCCGGTAATGCGCATTGCACCATAGCCCATGCGGTTTACGGTAAGATCACCTGCAATATCAAAGGTTTGTTCAACAGGCCGTATTTGTGTTTTCATAAGTTGCTTGTTTAATGTTTGTAAATGCTTGCTTATTCTAACTAACAATATGCCAGTAAAGCCGCAAGCTTTGAGCTACGAGCTTGCAGCTTTGAGCTACAAGTTACAAAGAGAAAGCATCAAGGTTTAATTTGGAAGGCTCAAATTACAAACTGTAAGTAAAGAAGAAATAAAGTTGTATTTATTGCTCGCAGCTCATCGCTCACAGCTTACTCCGTTTTATATCCTCTCCATCCATACCAGGCTACGAGTATAAAACAAAACAGTGGAATAATATAAGCCCGTGCAGTAACCGGCGTAGCCAGCAAGCCCATAAAATAAGGCATGAACGCTCCACCGGCTATTGCCATTACCAAAAACGAAGAACCTTTTTTTGTGTGATGACCTAAATCTTTTACGCCTAAAGCGAAAATGGTTGGGAACATGATAGATTCAAAAAAGAAAACCGCCATCAGCGCATAAATGGAAACTGTACTGTGTCCAAACACGACTATTAAGCATAACAAAACATTGATAATGGCATACACTGTTAGCAATTGGTTCGGCGCAAATTTCTTCATCAGGGCCGAGCCTGTAAATCTGCCAATGGTAAAAAGAAGTAAACTTGTGCCTAACAAATTAGCCGCTTTTTGGTCGCTGATTGTATGGTCTGCTTCGGTGCAATAATTAATGAATAAAGCAGCAATGCCAACCTGCGCCGCCACATAAAAGAACTGAGTAACCACAGCACCAATAAAATGCTTGTGAGCTGCCAATGGTTTTATGTCTTGCTCAATGTTTGAAACCAATGTACTTTCTTTAATTTCAGGAAGATGTGTGCGGCTAAATAAAATGGCAAACAAAACCACCACTACTCCAATCACTACATACACAAGCTGAACATTATTTGATGAATCACCACTTTTGTTTTCGGCAAAAAAAAGTGCACCGCCAACTAGTGGACCAATGAAAGCTCCAATGCCGTTGAAGCTTTGCGATAAGTTCAACCGAAACTCTGATGATTCGGGTTTGCCCAATATCGCGGAATATGGATTGGCAGCGGTCTCCAGAAAGGTAAGCCCTGAAGCCAGTACTAAAAAAGCGCCCAAAAAATAATTGAACTTTATATCATTTGGAATATCAATAGAAGCAAACGCATAAAACAAAAATGCACCCGTAGCAAAAAGTATTAAGCCTACAATAATACCCCTCTTATAACCCCAGCGGTTCATAAACAAACCTGCCGGTAATGCCACTAAAAAGTAGGCTCCGAAATAAGCCGCCTGCAACAAAGTAGAGCGCGCTTTGGAAACGCCCATGGTTGCCTGAAAATGCTTGTTCAGCACATCTAACAAACCATAAGAAAATCCCCATAAAAAAAACAGACAGGTTACCAGAATAAACGGATAGAGATAGCTTTTTGAATTGCCATCATCTTCAACTAAAATATCAGTTGGTGCGCCGGTACTTACTGCCATGAGAGAACGGTTTTATATGGTTTGTGCAATACAAATACTAAACAAAAAATAAGTTTGGTGCAACACGTTTACTAATCAAACATGCAGCTAATGTAAATTGAATAATCAACAAAAATGAATAAAAACAAATGAATAAAGCAGAAAGTATTTGTCTATCTTTCAGAACAAATCAACACAGACATGAAAACGAAAATGGAAAATAAAACGTCGCCGGAAGATTGGATGCAACATTGGATAGAATCGGTTGTAAGTGGCGAATCAACTATGAGCCAACGCAAAATGTCGTCTATTGCAAAGCGTGATATTGATATGAAAATATTGATTGCTGAAGCAAAGAAACAGCATGTTCATTTACTTCTCTTAAAAGATGATAAAGGAGAAGAAGTGATAGCTGCCAGTAAAGATGAATTTGTTGTATTGTGCTGATAGAAATTATCTTCATTGGCAGCCTTCATTAAATAGATTTATTCGTTCATGCCGCGCCGTTGAGCGTTATCGTTTAGCTTATCAAACATGGTTTCATCCCTATCTGTATCTATTACTTCCACCTTATCATTTTGTTGCAGGTTTATGCTATCGTCGTGCTTTTTTTCGCCGGGTGTTTGAAGTACGCTTTCATCATTTAAATAAATAGGAGTGAAGGTATCATCACCTGCATTATCGGCATCGTTTACTTCATTGTTCATCTCTCTTTTTTCAAAGAATTCAGTGCTTTTGTTTTTGCCCGAATTTTCTTTTTGTTTCGGGTTATTTTGTTCTTGCATATAATCTGGTTTACAAACTGTGTTGCTAATATAATGCCATGCAAATCCTGAACAATTCTAAATCACAAAATTGATAGGTTCTTCAAAGTCTTTGCTGTCTTTAATTATGGTTTGATGTTTATGATATACTACACTGTGAGCAGGTACACTTTGTGTTAGCCATGCATTGCCGCCAATCACACTATCATGCCCAATTACTGTGCTTCCACCAAGAATGGTGCTACCTGCATAAATCACTACATTGTCCTGCACCGTTGGATGACGTTTACGTTTGGCATCTTCTTTCCGCACGGCAAGCGCACCTAAGGTTACGCCCTGATAAATTTTTACATTATTGCCAATCACAGCCGTTTCGCCAATGACTACACCAGTGCCATGATCAATAAAAAAAGGGCAACCGATGGTAGCGCCGGGGTTGATGTCAATACCGGTTTGGCTATGCGCCCATTCGCTCATCATGCGCGGTAAAAGGGGAACTTTTTTTTGATACAGGGAATGCGCTAACCGGTGCACAGTAATGGCCTGAAAGCCGGGATAAGAAAGAATAACTTCTTCAAGTGTTGATGAAGCCGGATCGAAATCTAAAATCAACTGCGCATCTTTCAGCAGCGCA
Organism: uncultured Chitinophagaceae bacterium; assembly: GCA_963847085.1. Lineage (GTDB taxonomy): Bacteria > Bacteroidota > Bacteroidia > Chitinophagales > Chitinophagaceae > Ilyomonas. The sequence continues at coordinate 152,123 of CAWJYO010000010.1, forward strand.
TCTTTAATGGAACAGAGTTCGCAAAAATAATGGTCTATCGTTTCGTTATGCTGGGCAACGGTTGTCTTATCAACCAGCATCAGCAATTGCTGCAACTGTTGCTGCAACGTTTCTTTTATCGTTTCGTGTTGTTGAATAAAACTTTCTGCATCCTGCGCAACTGGAAACAGGTAATGTATCAATCCTTCTGTAAAGCGGCTAACCTGTTTTTTGGAAGGCAGCACATTTTGTAAAATAAAACCGGGATACTGCATGAGGCAAAATTAGCTACAAGCCGTTAGTTGCAAGCTACAAGCAAGTAGAAGACAATAATAAATGACGTTTGTATGTCATTCATAGCACTTGTTTTCGCATCAATTATTTCCCTGGTTATAAATGCTTGCAGCCTGTAGCTAATAGCTGATGGCTATTTTTGTTTGATGAAATTTATTTTTTCAGCGTTGGCAAAGCGCATGAGCGTTATGTGAAAGACGGGATAGAAGATTTCACCACTCGCATTAATCACTATTTTCCTGCCGAATGGCTGTTGATTCCTAATGTAAAAAATGCAGTTTCTTTATCGCAAAGCGAATTGAAGAAAGAAGAAGCCAAAGTTATCCTGGCATGTCTGCAAACAGATGATGTTTTGTTTTTGTTGGATGAACGGGGCAAAGCCATTTCTTCAATACAATTAGCACAACTGGTTCAACAAAAAGCAAATGAGAGCTGCAGGCGAATGGTGTTCTTAATTGGTGGCGCTTTTGGCGTAGATAATGTTATTTTTAAACGGGCCAATTATACGCTAAGCCTTTCGCAGCTTACGTTTCCGCACATGCTGGTACGATTAATTTTAGCTGAACAAGTGTATCGTGCCTGCACCATTTTAAAGAACGAGAAGTATCATCACAGTTGATGCTTTTTATCTTGTTAAAAAAATCAATAAAAGCAAACGTATTATGTTTGAAATTTTTACCGCAGAGAACGAGAGTGAAATGAGTTCACGCAGAGAAATGTGGCTCTGCGTGAACTCTTATATCTCCATTCTCCGCGGTAAAACATACATCACGCATTTAAAAAATGATACCAAATAAGAAACATCAAAATGAGATTACAAAACTATTTTGGCACTGCAGCCCTTGCCATTCTGCTATCTATGTCTTTATCAGTAAGCGCGCAATCGAAAATCAATCCCGATTCTATCCGCAGCAAAATGCAATGGTTTGCCGATGCCAAACTGGGCATCTTTATTCATTGGGGTATTTACTCGGTAAATGGCATTGGTGAAAGCTGGAGCTTTCATAACAAAGAAATTGGCTTTCCGGATTATATGAAGCAGTTGAAAGGATTTACTGCATCGAAATATAACCCTGATGCCTGGGCAAAACTGATACAGAAAAGCGGGGCAAAATATGCCGTGATTACTACCAAACACCACGATGGCGTTGCGTTGTGGCCTACAAAAGAGGCCCATTACAGCATGACGAAAGATGCACCTGCGAAAAGAGATTTGATAGCGCCATTTTATACTGCCTTAGACAAGTATGGCATTAAGCGCGGTGCTTATTTTTCGTTGATAGATTGGACCTATCCCGATTATCCTGCGTTTACAAAAGACAGTAACCGATATTCAATTGCAAACGATCCGCAACGCTGGCAACGCTTTCAGAAATTCATGCAAAACCAAATTGGGGAAATCAACGCGGCTTATCATCCGGATTTATGGTGGTTTGATGGTGATTGGGAACACAGTGCCGAAGAATGGCAGGCGGATAAAGTGCGTCAGCAAATTTTAAGCGTAAAACCAACTGCCATTATCAACGGGCGGTTGCAAGGCTATGGCGATTATGAAACACCCGAACAAAATTTCCCGGTTACCCGACCCAAATACAATTGGTGGGAATTGTGTATGACCATCAATAACAGTTGGGGCTACCAGCCAAAAGATACGGCATGGAAAACACCTTATGAAGTGATTACAATTTTTGCAGATGTGATAAGCAACGGTGGTAATTTATTGCTTGATATTGGACCGAAAGAAGATGGCACCATTCCACCGCAGGATGTGCACGTGCTGGAAGAGTTAGGTAAATGGAATCAAAAGCACAAGGAAGCTATATTTGGTACATTGGGAGGATTGCCGCAAGGTCATTTTTACGGACCTACAACGTTGTCAAAAGATTCATCTACGCTGTATTTGTTTTTGCCCGGAAAAGAGAGCGGGCAAGTAGTGATAAAAGGACTGCAAAACAAAATCGAACACATTACAATAGTAGGCACAAACGATACGGTAGGATATAAAATTGTGGGCAAGATTTCATGGAGCCCGATTCCAGGATTGGTATATATCAACGTTCCGCAAGAAGTACAGGATGAATATATGACGGTGCTGGCAGTGAAGTTAGACGGACCTGTGCGGTTGTATCAGGGGCATGGCGGTTTGCAGTAAAGCGCGTTGTATCGAAGTTTGGTTTCATTGAAAAAATCAGGAGGTTTTTAGACAAAACGTTGTAGTCGGAGATTAAGCCGGACGTGTGAGATTGGCCTAATGGTGCAGAGTAGTTAAAAATTACACTATTTATCTTGACGAATCTTTTGCTGCTGAATTTAATCGAACTAATTTTTCCCAATCGTCTGGCTCCATCATTACAGAAACTGTCAAAAAATTCTTTGGTAAATTTATTTATCATGACTGAATAAGATTCTATGAACTCTTCATTTCGTTCTTTTGCTTGATGTCCAAGAGGGTAAATAATTTTGGTATAAAAGTCTGTGTCTCCAGAAATAAACTCCCAAAATGTCTGACCGCAATATTTGAAGTAATCTCCTTTATCTGGCTTATTATCTCTACCGTAACAACAGCCATTAACTGCAATGATGTTCAATTGAGAATTGCTCGTGCGGAGTGTCTTCTTTGCTGTTTTAAAATCAGCGATCATTTTAGTTATTTGCGAACTGTTGCCCCAGTTTGGACCAGATTTAATTGTTACAATGTAGCGAACTTTCTCTTTATCAAATTCCAAGTCAATTCCCGGAATACCTGATTTACGTCCCTTATAAACTTTTCCGTTGACGAATATTGCTAAACCTTCGAGCCAATCACCAAAAATGGTTTCTTCTTGTGAAGAAATAAAAGCATCAGTCAGACTCTTAATAATATCTTGTGCAGTCAGAACATACTTTGCTTTAAACAAGTAAGGATTCTTTTTGCTTAAAACCCTTTTCAGTTTTAAATCTTGTAACCCCGTTATCCTTTTTTGGTGAAATATGCCAATATTATCTTCAACGTACTTTACTACCTCTTCCAAGTTTAAAGTTTCCATATTCTTCTTTTGGCTCTATTAAGTAAAGTTTTAAAGGCTTTAATTGTTCTTTCACCATATTGTAGTAATCAGGCACAATTTCAATTCCAATCGAATTGCGTCTCATTCGATTTGCAACATATAGTGTTGTCCCTGAACCCATAAATGGATCAAGTACAATGTCGTTTTCTTTTGTAAAGAGCTTAATGAACCATTCAGGCAATTCTTCAGGAAAAGCAGCACTATGATTTTTATTACTGCATTCCGTTGCAAGATGCAGAACGTTTGTTGGGTAAGCTTTTTCCCTTGTTAACCAGTTGGAAATATTTTTACCGAAACCACTACCTACTTTTGAATTATCTCTTATTTTATCAGTATCAGAAAGATTTCTCAAACGAGATTTCGCCCAATTTCCCATTGGTACCATTACCTCTTCTTGATACATGTGAAATTTACGTTCCTTATTGAATTGAAGAAGCCTTTCCCAAGCATCGCGAAAACGGTTTGACCATTTACCTGGATAACAGTTTTTCTTATGCCAAATGAACTCTTCTGTCCATAACCAACCTTGTTTTTTCATTTCTAAAATAAGTTCCATTACATAAGTGCTACGTTCGCCTTCAACAACCTTTTCTTTAATGTTTAAAATAAAAGTACCTGTTGGTTTAAGAACTCTTAAAAGCTCATTTGAAATGGGTAAAAACCATTCAACATATTTGTTAGGATGAATGCCACCATAAGTGTTTTTGCGTTGGTTTGCATATGGTGGTGATGTGATGATAAGATCAACCGAATTATCAGGAAGATGTTTTAATTGTTCCTTGCTGTCTCCAAGATATAGGTCTGTTGCTACTTCCATTCTTCAAAAATAATCAAAGCTTGAACTTGTTACTAAAAGATTTGTCAACAAGTTGTGAGAAGAAAGTCATTACATCAAATCACTATTATCTTATAAACTAACCCATAAAAAATAGGGTAAAAACAAACCTCATCTTCCCGGCTTCTTCGCAGGCATCACCGCTTTAGGTGTTAACTGATTTTGGTTCTTCTTTTTACTCGTATCGGCGGGCAACTGGCTTTCCGGTTGAATGTTATCATATTGGTTATCGGAAGAAGGTGGCGGCGGTGCCTGCGGTTGTTGCCCGTTATCGCCATAGTCAGCAGCAGAGCCATTGCCTTCATCTGCGCCTTCAGCACCCAGCTGTTGGGGCATATCATTCACCCAATCGTATATCACATCGTTCTTCATGACATCGGGTTTTGTAAACACTGTTTTGGTATCAATGGCAAGCGCTTTATCGGCAGATACTTTTTGATAAAACCTTGCCCATATTGGCAATGCAACAGACGAGCCCTGACCTACATCGGTGCTGTTGAACCGGATAAAACGATCATCGCAACCCGTCCATGTACCGCACAACAATTGCGGTGTGTAACCCATAAACCATGCATCGCTGTTATCGTTGGTGGTGCCGGTTTTTCCGGCAATATCGCCTTGCACACCATAGCTCCAGATGCGCCTTCCGGTGCCAAATTTCAATACACCTTCCATCATGCTAATAATGTAATATGCTGTTACTTCATTAATCACTTCTTTGCGTTGCGGCAGGTTGCTTTGCAGCACGTTTCCGTTCTTGTCTTCAATGCGGGTAATATACATGGGCTTAACATTAAAGCCTCTTCCGGGAAACATGCTGTACGCCTGCATCATTTCGTACAACGATATTTCTTCCGCTCCCAATGCAATAGATGGATAAGGATCAATCTTCGTGGTAACGCTGCAATTGCGCAGGAAATCAACAAAGCGTTTTGCACCTTCGTTTCCATTGCCCAATTGCTTCATAATATAAGCTGTGGCGCAGTTTCTCGACCAGGCCAACGCCATCGCCATCGGCATTGTTCGGCCTGTGCACGAAGTTCCTGTAGCCGGCACCATACCAAAAGAGCCAAAGCTTTGTTGCACATCTTCAACCGGCGTATTGGGTGTAAAGCCAGCATCTTCAATTGCCAAACTATACAACAGGGGCTTAATCGTTGAACCTACCTGTCGTTTGGTGTTGATGTTTACATGGTCGTATTTAAACGTTTTGAAATCAATACCGCCTACCCATGCTTTTACTTCGCCACTTAACGGGTCCATCGCCATAAAACCTGCCTGCAACATAGCGCGATGGTATTTGATAGAATCCATCGGCGTCATCACTGTGTCCTTACTTCTGTTCTTATTCCAGGTAAACACTTTCATTGGTGTTTTTATGTAAAACGACTTTTTGATTTCCTCATCCGATGCGCCTTCTTTTTTCATATTCTTCCATCGGTCGCTTACCTGCATTGCGGCCTGCAATATATTTTCATGTCCGTTCCAAACGCTTCCGTTTTTTACATTGCTTTGTGCACTCAGTATTTTTTGCATAGCAGCAATGTGCTCATCAACGGCTTCTTCCGCATCTAACTGCATCCTCGGATTGATGGTGGTAAAAATTTTCAAACCATCGCGGTACAAATCATAAGGCTCGCCGTTTACTTTTTTATGTGCTTTGCACCATCTTTTCATTTCTTCGCCTAATACCATTCTGAAGTAGGGCGCTAAACCTGCGGTTTCGTCCAATTTTTCATAATCCAAAACGATAGGCTGTGATTTAATTTCATTTGCTTTTGCTTCGGATAAATAATTGTTACGCACCATTTGATCGAGCACCACATTTCTACGTTCTCTTGCCCGCTTCGGGTTGATGCGCGGGTTGTAAGTGCTGCTGGCTTTCAACATGCCAATCAGCACCGCCGCTTCGCCAACATTCAGCCTATCAGGTTCTTTTTTAAAAAATGTTTTGGCTGCATTTCTAACACCATACACGTTGTCGCCAAACGGCACGGTATTTAAATACAATGTGATGATTTCTGCCTTTGTAAAATTGCGTTCGAGCTTGATGGCAATGATGCCTTCTTTTAGTTTTTGAATGATGCGTTTAATTGGATTGCGGTTGTAATCGGTAAATAAATTTTTCGCCGTTTGCATGGTGATGGTGCTGGCGCCGCCCTCGCCGCCGAGCGAAAAAATAGCTCTTCCCAAAGCACGCGCATCAATTCCACTGTGCTCGTAAAAACGCTCGTCTTCTGTAGCTACCAAAGCGTTTACTACATCTTTGCTGATGTCTTTATATTCAACATTTACACGGTCTTCCAAATAATATTTGCCCATCAATGTTCCATCGGCTGCATACACCTGGCTTGCCAAAGAAGCGGATGGATTTTGCAGTTCTTCGATGGATGGCATCTTTCCAAAGAAACCATAATTGGCCAACAAAATGAGTAAGATAACAAAGCCGATACCGCCAAAAAATAATATCCAGATAATGGCAACCGCTTTGTTTGTTTTGTTTGTTTTTTTCATAGAACAGCGTAAAATGCAAGGTTACAACGAATGAAACGAAATGATAGTACGAAAGTAAGTGAAGCAATTGTTATACTACAAGCTGTGCAACTATTGATATTCAGGAAGTGGTTTGTTTTTGTACAAATTTTTAATTTAGGTCATTGCGAGGAACGAAGCAATCTGTGAATTGAAAAATGAAGTGGCTTGTGAATGGTGAATAGTGAAAAAGTAATGTAAACACTTTTACTGCATACAGACATTATCTATTGTATAACACAGAGGGCTTCGCAAGGCTTGCAGTGACGGTGCTTTATTTGTAATTACGATGATGTTCAAAGTTGTCTGCAATTACCAAATAAGTGCAAAACCAAAAGATAACCTTAATGTTATCGATAAGGTGAAATAAAGCTAAGCGCTTTTTATCTTTTCAAATTGAAGCCTTACTCATTTACAAACCTGCCAGTTCCAAACTGCGCTTCTTCAATTTCTTCAATTCAATGTTTTCGATAATGGCATCTGGAGATAGAATTAACGATATGCCGGGTTGCTTCCACCAATCCCCGTTTTTTATTTTGGTAAAATAAATAATCCCGATAAACCAGCTACGTTCCGGCCCGGCGTGATATTCTTCAATCCATTCAAATTCATGTTGGGGAATGTTTTTGATGTTGGAATAGGAAATGTAAGTTCTGATGTAAAAATCATCCGTTAATTCGCAGGGCTGATGATGATATAATTTTTTATATTCATACCGATAATCGTAACGCAATGCACTGATGTCGCTTAACACGGCAGATGCCGTTGGAAACGAGCCAGCGCCCTTTCCATAAAAGAATTGCTTATCAGCAAAACCGCTTTCTATTACTACACCATTGTATTCGTTTTTTACAAAAGCCAAATGGTCATCATCCGGTACAAATTGTGGCAAAACAAAAGCCGCTACTTTGCCGTTGGTTAGTTTCTTAGCCTGCGCCACCAGCTTAATATCGTTATGTTTTTCTTTTGCCGCTAAAGCATCACTTAATTGTATGTTTTGGATGCCGGTGAATAAAATGCGCTGCGGATTTTCAACAATTCCATACGCATGAGTTAGCAGAAAGCTCCACTTGTTCACAGCATCATAACCTTCCACATCCAGCTTTGGATTGCTTTCGGCAAAGCCAAGCTGTTGCGCCAGCAGCAATGCATCATTGAATGCCAGCTTGTCTTCAAACATTTTGGTTAAAATAAAATTGGTTGAACCATTGCATATTGCTTTGATAGAATGCAGCAAATCATTGTCATAATATTCTTCCAAATTTCTGATAACTGGAATGGAAGCGCAGGCTGCCGCTTCGTATAAAAACGGCATATCGGTTTGTTGTTGCAATTGCAGCAATTCAGGCAAATGTTCAGCAATCATTTTCTTGCTGGCGCTTACCACTGCTTTTTTGTTTTTGAGTGCAGTAGAAACAATTTCAAAAGCAGCATCTGCATCGTCAATCACTTCTACAATCACATTGATGTCTTTATCAAACAGCAACGCATCTTTTTGCATCGTAAACAATTCAGGCGGTGCGGCTCTTTTTTTATCGGGATGTTTAATACAAACTCTTTTTATAGCTGCGTTTAACGAAGGCGTTTGCTGCAATACTTTGTACAAGCCTTCGCCAACAACACCAAATCCAAACATGCCAATGGTTAATTGTGTATGCATAAGTAAGAGAAGCTCCCAATCCGCTGCAAGCGGAGAGTTGAGAAGCTATTTTTGTTTAAAAATTTCTAAAATCTGAAGTTTGTTTTTGTTCTTATTTAAGGGTCAAAGGCTTTACAAACTCTTCCAGCAATTTTGTTATTTCATCATATTCCAACAAAAATCCATCATGCCCGTACAGCGAATTGATGATGGCTAATTGCGCACCTGGAATGTAAGCGGCCAGCAATTCCTGCTCCTGCGGCGGAAATAGAATATCGCTTGAAATGCCAATCGCCAATGTATTTGCTTTAATGGAATGCAAGGCTGCCTGCACCGATGTTCTGCCTCTGCCAACATCGTGTTTGTCCATCACCTTCGTTAAAAAGTAATAGCTGAAGGCATTGAACCGCTTTGCTAATTTTTCGCCCTGGTAGCGCTGGTAGCTTTCTGCTTTTGAAATTTGTTTCGCTATTGAAAGCGATTCAGTCTCATCCGTTACTCCTCTTTGCGTTGCTGTATAAGTTTCGTAATGACGGTACGATAATAATGCAATTGACCGCGCTATTTTCATACCTTCTTTGCCTGCGTTTTCATCTCCATTCTTCCATGTGCAATCGTTTTCAATGCACCATCGCTGCGAGGCATTAAACGCCATTCCCCAGGGCGAGTGTTGCGCATTGGTTGCAATGGGAACAATGTGTTCAAATAGCTCGGGTTCTTCAATTGCCCATTCCAGCAGTTGTTGTCCACCCATACTGCCGCCAATGCCAACGTGTATTTTTTCAATGCCAAGATGCTTGCGCAAAGGCTTGTAAGCTTCTACCATATCGCGCGTGGTAAACTGCGGAAAACTGTGGTAGTACCGCTTGCCCGTTTTAGCGTCAACATCAAGCGCGCCAATACTACCATAGCAGCTTCCCGGCATATTCGCACAAACAATGAAAAACCGTTCAGGATCGAAAAAACTGCCTTCGCCCACCAAACCCGGCCACCATTCTACCGGATTGCTGTTGGCGGTTAGCGCATGAAAAACCCATACCACATTGCTTTTGTTTTCATTCAATTTTCCGATAGTAGTATAGGCAAGATGATAGCCATCTAATTGCGCTCCGCTTTCCAGCAACAAGGTTTCTTCACATCTAAATATCTTTCGTTCCAATGTTTGGTTTTGTTTACTTTCCTGCAACAACGATTGGGTTGTTCTAAGTTTTGTTTTTATGAAAATACTTTGTCGAAGGCTTGTTGAAAATCAGCTTTGATATCGTCAATGTGTTCAATGCCTACACTCACACGAATTAAATTGGGCAACACACCAGCAGCTTCCTGTTCGGTTTCGCCTAACTGCTCATGCGTAGTAGTAGCTGGATTAATGACCAGCGTTTTGGCATCGCCCACATTTGCCAGATGGCTGGCCAACTTCAACGAATCTATAAACTGTGATGCTTTGGTTTTATCGCCTTTTATACCAAAGTTCAATACACCGCCAAAGCCGTTGTGCAAATATTTTTTAGCTAATTGATGATACGAACTGCTTTCCAAACCCGGATACCAAACGTACTCAACCTGCGGATGTGCTTCCAGCCATTGCGCTAATGCCAGCGTATTCTGGCAATGTCTTTCTACGCGAAGTGATAAGGTTTCCAAACCCTGCAAAAGTAAAAATGAATTGAACGGGCTCAGCGACGCGCCCCAATCGCGCAAACCTTCTACACGCGCACGAATCGCAAAAGCAATGTTAGGCAAACCCAGCGGATTGCCTTCGCCAAACACATTCCAAAACTGCAAGCCATGATAGCCCTCCGAAGGTTCGGTAAATTGAGGAAATTTTCCGTTAGCCCAATTGAAATTACCACCATCTATAATTACGCCGCCGATGGAAGTGCCATGGCCGCCAATCCACTTCGTGGCGCTTTCCACCACAATGTTGGCACCGTGTTCCAACGGACGAAACAAATAGCCACCGGCTGCAAAAGTATTATCAACAATTAAAGGCAAATCGTGCTTCTTAGCTAAAGCTCCAAAGGCTTCAAAATCCGGAATACTTAATTTCGGATTGCCAATCGTTTCTAAATAAATGGCTTTGGTTTTATCATCAATTAACGGTTCAAAGCTTTGCGGATCATCGCTGTTAGCAAAGCGGGCATCAACACCTAATCTTTTAAAAGAAACTTTAAATTGATTGTGTGTTCCGCCATATAAATGAGAGGCGGTAACAAAGTTGTCGCCCACCTGCAAAATGTTGTTCAAAGCTAAAAACTGTGCGGCTTGTCCGCTTGCTGTAGCCAATGCGGCTACGCCACCTTCCAGTGCTGCCATGCGCTTTTCAAACACATCGGTGGTGGGGTTCATAATGCGGGTATAAATATTACCAAACTGCCGCAAACCAAATAAGTTAGCAGCATGTTCGGCATTGTCGAACTGAAAAGATGTGGTTTGATAAATGGGAACCGCACGGCTTTTGGTGGTTGGGTCAACTTCCTGTCCGGCGTGGATTTGCAATGTTTCAAAATGTTGGGCACTCATATTTGTGTGTTTTATTTTTTATAAAAGAAAAAAGTTTTCCTTGCTGATTATGTTTGTTTTTGCGGCAAAACAGGAGCATAAAAAAAGCCCGTCTTCTAAGTAAGACGAGCTTGAATGAAGTATAGCGGGGCTAACAAAAAATCAAACTGAAATCTTACTTATCTCTCCCGATTGTATCGGGTTGGAAGTGGCACCTTTCACACGCTATTTATGGCTGTGGTGGTTGCCAAGGCTTCATCGGTCCATGTCCCTCTGCCTTTCTTGATAAGAATTTATAAAGAACTTGCCTGCCGGGCAGGCGCAAAGATATAAGCGGCTTTGTTATATCAACAAAAAATATTTTGGAATAAGCCTTGCAACAAGCCATAGTAAAACAGCATCATTATGAAAAAAATAATTGCCCTTATTAGGAGGAATATCAGGCGCAGCTACTGTGTCGTTACTTCACGAAGCGTTAAAGTTAACCGTTCCTTCCGTTGCCCCGCGCATGGATTTGCTGGACATGGAAGCGATGAAAAAAATAAGAGAACGCGCACATCTTCCCATCCCGCCGGAACGCGAATTGTTTAAACAAACCATCATCAGCGAACTCATTGCTTATACATTATATTACAGTCTTGCAGGAGGCGACGCTGCCGACCTGAAAGGAACAACATTAGGCATCGCGGCTGGTATTAGTGCGGTGCAACTTCCCGAACAGCTTAACCTAAATCCGGAGCATAGCAGACGTACAAAAGCAACGGAATATTTAACAATGGGTATTTACATAGCGGGCGGTTTGGCGGCCGCTGCAACCATTGGGTCATTAACACAGCTAACAAACAATGTAAGTAAGAAAGTGAGCAAAATAAAAGCGCCAAAAATAAAAATTCCCAATGTTAAAAAGTTAGTTCGCAAACTCAAGTAAGGTTTGTTTTTGCCCCTTTTTCTCTTCCTAAACAAATGTTACACATGGAGTAAAGTTGTAACATCGGCCATTTAATGGTTAATTTTGCGGCGTTTTAAACTACAATCATCAATCAAAATACTATGGCAGATATTTTTGAAAAACTGGTAAAGAACTATGGTCCGATTGGTCAGCATCGCGATCGTGCGCATGGCTATTTTGCGTTTCCAAAGTTAGAAGGTGAGATTAGTAGCCGCATGAAATTTCGTGGCAAAGAAGTGATTGTCTGGAGCTTAAATAATTACCTGGGTTTGGCCAATCATCCCGAAGTTAGAAAGATAGACGCCGAAGCTGCGGCGCAATGGGGTTTGGCTGCGCCGATGGGAGCCCGCATGATGAGCGGAAATACCAACTGGCACGAGCAATTAGAAAAAGAGTTGGCCGAGTTTGAAGGAAAAGAAGATGCCATCTTGCTGAACTATGGTTATCAGGGTATCATGAGTACAATTGATGCCGTTTGTGGCAGGCACGATGTGATTGTGTATGATGCTGAAAGTCATGCCTGCATTATTGATGGCTTGCGCCTGCACCCGGGGCACAGGTATGTGTACAAACATAACGATGTAGAAGATTTAAAAAAACAATTGGAACGTGCTACCGCTTTGATAGAAAAACAAAACGCAGGTGGCATTTTAGTAATAACAGAAGGCGTGTTTGGTATGGCTGGTGATCAGGGCAAGCTAAAGGAAATTTGCGACCTGAAAGATGCTTACGAATTTCGTTTATTGGTTGATGATGCACATGGTTTTGGAACACTGGGCGCAACAGGAGCCGGTGCCGGCGAGGAGCAAGGTTGCCAGGATCAGATTGATTTGTATTTCTCAACATTTGCCAAATCAATGGCTTCGATAGGTGCATTTTTAGCAGGCCCGCATGTGATTATTGATTACATCCGTTATAATATTCGTTCGCAAATTTTTGCCAAGAGTTTGCCAATGCCTTTTGTTATTGGCAACCTAAAGCGTTTGGAGTTATTGCGAAATCATCCTGAATTAAAAGAACAATTGTGGAGCAACGCATTGAAATTGCAAAACGGCTTAAAAGAAAGAGGCTTTGATATTGGTAAAACCGACAGTCCTGTAACGCCTATTTATATGAAAGGCGGCGTAGAAGAAGCGACTGCAATGGTGATGGATTTACGCGAAAATTATGGCGTGTTTTGTTCTATCGTAACATATCCTGTAATACCGAAAGGGCACATTATTTTCCGCATGATTCCAACGGCGGCGCACACCGATGAAGATATTCAAGCAACATTGAAAGCCTTCACCGAAACAAAGCAAAAATTAGATTCCGGTGAGTACAAAGTAGAAGCAATACCTGATATGGCAGAAAGCAGATAATGAATAAAAACAAAAGCCTTTTCAACTTCGAAAAGGCTTTTGTTTTTATTTCATTAAATGTATAAGATTATTCTTTACTGAACAATCTCCATGCTTTTAATTTTATCATTGTTGAAAGTATAAATGTGATGTATGACTCCATCAAACAAAATTTTTCCTTTCATGTCTTTTACCAATTGCCTAACCTCAACATCTAGTTTTCCATCGTTGATTATTTGTATGTAAAGTGGCGTTACCATTGGGTTTAGCTCTTTCCATTGTCTCGTCCAATACTCTCTCACTTCATTATATCCATTTACATAACCACCTTCCCAACCATTAGGCCAACGAACATCTTCTTCCATCAGTGAAAGAACGCCATCAATATCTCTTGCATTGAACGCACTATAAGCTTTCTGAATAATATTTGCATACATCTGTTCCATATATTTTCAGCAATTAATAGGAATACACTTTATAACCCCAGGCAGGCAATGTTATCTTTTCGTGCTTATCAATTTGATCCAATCGTTTGGTAAACACATCCTGCATCAGCGGCGGCATGGAATAGTTGATAGTAAAGGTTTGTGGCCCATTGCTTAAGTTGGTAAGCACCATCACTTTTTGATTTTTGTTTTGCCTTATAAACGCATAAATCGCATCGTCTTTTGATGTTGATAGTTTGGTAAAAGATGCATCGGCATCCAGGGCTTTATTGTTTTTACGAAGCGTTAGTAACGTTTTATAAAAAGGCGCACGGGCATATTTACCCCACCTGATACTATCTTTATAAAAGAAAGAAATGGAATCTAAATAAGGCTCTTCCTGACCGCTGTAAACCAATGGTACTGCATGTTCCAGCGTTTGCGTTAACACAGCAAACGGTGCATGAATGGCGCCGGGCATGGTAGCATAATCGGCTTTGTTCCAACTGTTTTCATCGTGGTTGCTGGTGAAATACAGGTCAATGGAATGAGGAGGATAAACAGCATCATCGTGTTTAATGATTGAATCCAAAGCCATAGCATTTTGCTTTCCTGCAGCAATGTTGTTCATCACATGGAACACATCCCAAGGATAGATAGCATCAAAGCCGGCAGTAATGTATTCAGGTGCATCTACTTCTGCAAGCATAAATAAATTTCGTCCCTGCTTCAATTCAGCAATACATTTCTTCCAAAACTCTAAAGTTGGACCATCGGCGTGGTCGCAACGAAAGCCGTCAATGTTGCTTTCTGTTAACCAATATTTCATATCGGCAATCATCGAATCTGCCATCTCAGGGTTTTGATAATTGAGCTTGCGTGTATCCGTCCAGTCAAACTCGGTTTTTGCTTTTCCGGTGCTGTCTTTTACATAAAAATCAGGATGTGTTGTCAACCAGTAATGGTCGCCGCCGGTATGGTTGGGAACCCAATCAATCAACACCTTAAAGCCCTTGCTATGTGCCGCATTCACCAAATGTTTCCAGTCATCTATATTTCCAAATTCAGGGTTGATTTTGGTGTAATCGGATACTGCATAATAACTTCCCAATGCACCCTTTCTGTCCACTTTGCTGATGGGATTTATCGGCATAAACCAAAGAGTTTGCACACCCATGTTTTTCAACCTATCCAAGCTTTTTTCAAAGGCTTTGAACGTGCCTTCCGGTGTGTATTGCCGCACATTCACTTCGTAAATATTGCCTTGCATGATCCACGCAGGATGTCCATCTTCCAGCGAATCTTTTTGTGCAAAAACAAACGTGGCAATAAAAAGCGGTAAAATAAAAAGCAATCGTTTCATAGTGTGGTTTGTAACAAATAAAAATAAGAAAGTATCACACCAAATTCGTAAGAATTTCCACCACTTTGTCAACTTCTTCTTTTGTATTGTTTTTACTAAAAGAAAAACGAACCGCGACTATATCTTTATCAGGATACACCGCAGCAATTACATGACTGCCCTGGCTGGCGCCACTTGTACAGGCACTGCCACCAGAGGCGCAAATGTGATGAATGTCGAGATTAAATAACAGCATATCTGTTTTGTCGGTTCGTGGGAAACCTACATTTAAAATAGTATATAAAGTGTCGCCGAAAGTGTCGCCGTTGAAGCAAATATTTGGAATCTTTTGTTTCAAACAATCAGCCATATAAAGCCGCAGTTCATTGATTTTTTTTGCATCACTTTCATAGTTATCACTCGCTATTTGCAAGGCTTTCGCAAAGCCTGCAATACCGTATAAGTTTTCAGTACCTGCGCGCATGTTGCGTTCCTGTGAGCCACCGTTGATGAGCGGATGAATTTTTACATTTTCATTGATGTATAAAATGCCAACGCCTTTTGGGCCGTGAAACTTATGCGCTGCACCGGTTATAAAATGAACGGGTGTGCTTCGTAAATCGAAAGGAAAATGACCCACCGTTTGCACAGTATCGCTGTGAAAAATATCGCCATAAGTTTTGCATAATCTACCAATTTCATAAATGTCTGAAAGATTGCCGATTTCGTTGTTGGCGTGCATCAACGTTACCAAACATTTTTGTTGAATTGTATCGAGCAATCGTTCCAAATCATTCAAATCAATATGACCATTTGGTAACAGTTTCACATAGCTAACACCAATGCCTTTTTGTTTTTGCAGGTATTCTACAGTATGTAATGTGGCGTGATGCTCAATGCGGGAAGTAATAATATGTTGGCAACCCAAATCAGTAATAGCCGCATTAATTGCTGTGTTGCTGCTTTCCGTTCCGCCGCTGGTAAAAAAGATTTCTGAAGGCTTTGCACCCAATATTTTTGCTACTGTTTTTCTGCTGTTTTCAATTGCCAAACGGCTTTCTCTGCCATAGCTGTAAATAGAAGAAGGATTGCCAAAATGTGTGGTTAAATAAGGCATCATTGCATCTAACACTTGTGTATCTAAGGGTGTGGTAGCAGCGTTGTCAAAGTATATTCTCGAACCTGTATTCATTCTTTGTTTTTGCCTGAAAATTTTTTAGAACCACAAAGGCACTTTGAAATGAAGTTACACGAAGAATATTGCTAAAAACAAACTTTGTGATGCTTAGTAATCTTTGTGCCTTCGTGGTTCTAAAGTGTAAATAAATTATAGTTGATGTGGCTTTACATAGTCGCGCCACTTTTCAATTACGTTGCTCATATCGGATGGAATTGGTGCAAAAAAGTTCATTCGCTTGCCTGTTTTCGGATGGTCGAAACCTAATGTTTGCGCATGCAATGCAATGCGTGGGCAAACTTCAAAACAGTTGTCAACAAACTGTTTGTATTTATTGAAAATAGTGCCTTTTAAAATTTTATCACCGCCATATTCCCAGTCATTAAACAATGTATGACCAATGTACTTCATGTGCACACGAATCTGGTGCGTGCGACCGGTTTCTAAAACGCATTCCACAAGCGTTACATAATGAAACCGCTCCAGCACTCTGTAGTGCGTAATGGCGTGTTTGCCATGATCGCCTTCGGGATAAGCATCAAAAATTTTGCGGTAGCGCAGATGCCTTGCAATGTGCGCATCAATGGTACCTTCATCTTCTTTCACATCGCCCCAAACCAGCGCAATGTATTTGCGCGAAGTAGTGTGCAAATAAAACTGCCGCGCCAGATGCGAAGCGGCTGTATCAGTTTTGGCAACCACCAATAAACCCGTTGTATTTTTATCAATGCGATGAACCAAGGCCATAGCGTGGCAATTCATCTTCGGTAAGCGATGAATCTTGTTCCAGCAAATGATAAGCTATGCCATTGAGTAAAGTGCCTGCATAATTGCCAACGCCCGGATGCACCACAATGTTAGCCGGTTTGTTAATGACCATTATCGCGTCATCTTCATACACGATGTTTAACGGAATCGGTTCAGGAATGATTTCGCCATTCTCAGGGCTTTGCTCAATTAAAATGGTAAGTTCATCGCCGGGCTTTATGCGATAATTGCTTTTTATTTCTTTGCCATTTACCGTTACAAAGCCTGCTTCAATGCCTTTCTGAATTTTGTTACGTGTCAGGTTGTAAAGTCTTGCGTGCAGCCATTTGTCAATGCGCATTGGCTCCTGGCCTTTATCAACAACAAAAACCTGCCGCTCATAAAGTTCATCCTGTAAGTCAACAAAAAAGTCTTTCAGTTCAGGCATGATGCAAAAATAAGTTAGGATGATTGTAAACGTTGTGTTATAAACTATTATAGTAGTGGTTCGTTTTAAAATAAAACCTATAAAGCTATATTTTAACCTGGCAAGCTAAGCACGCACCTTTACCTACAGCGTACCAACCATTTGTTTTACATTGTGTAAATTTGCGGTTTTATACAATTATGATTGGAATTGTTGTTCTTCTTTTTGTCCTAATCCTTATCAACGGCGTTTTCGCTATGAGCGAAATAGCTTTGATTTCGTCGCGCAAAGCGCGATTAGAAAGTCAGGCAATGAAAGGAGATAAACCAGCCAGAGAAGCATTGGAACTGGCCAACCACCCTGAATCGTTTATTTCAACCGTACAATTCGCCATTACACTCATCACTTTTATCACGGGTATTTTTTCAGGAAAAAATATTGAAAACGCTTTTGTTCCGCTACTCAGTCGTTTTCAATTGTTTCAGCCTTACGCCCAAACGATTTCTACTGTTTTGGTTGTTATCATCATCACTTATTTTTCATTGGTGTTTGGCGAGCTTGTGCCGAAACGCATCGGCTTGAGCAATCCCGAAGGTATTTCTAAAGTAATGGCAAAGCCAATGCGCTTCATTACTTTTATCACCTATCCATTCATTTGGCTGTTGGGGAAAAGCAGCAGTATTTTGATTCGGCTTTTGCGCATTCGCCCAAAAGATTCGCAGGTAACAGAAGATGAAATTAAAGCTATCATTAGCGAAGGCACCGAACATGGCACTATTGAAGAAGCTGAACAGCAAATTATAGAGCGTGTATTTCATTTGAGTGACAGAAACATTGCTTCGCTAATGACGCACCGCAGCGATATGGTTTGGCTGGATGTGAATGCAACCGTTGAACAGGTAAGAAACAATTTCGATATTCATTCGGTATATCCGCTTTGCGAAGGCTCGATTGATGAAATTAGAGGCGTTGTTTTTTTAAAAGATTTATTTATAGTGGCGCCCGATACTAAGTTGCAAAAGTTGATGCAGAATGCCATTTTTGTTCCCGAAACCAACTCGGCTTATCAGGTATTGGAAAAGTTTAAAAGCTCTAAAATTCACTATGCTTTTATTGTGGATGAATACGGCACGCTGCAAGGCATGATAACGTTGAACGATATTCTGGAAGCGATTGTAGGCGATATTGCTGAGTCGCATGAAGAAGACTATGAAATTGTACAACGTGAGGACGGTAGTTACCTGGTGGATGCGCAAATTCCTTATTTTAATTTCTTATCCTACTTCCACATCACAAATTGGTTGGATGACGAAGACGCTGAAACTTTTAACACACTGGCTGGTTTTATTTTGTACCATTTAGAGCGAATACCCGTTACCGGCGATATAATGCAACACCGCAACTTCTCTTTTGAAATTGTTGACATGGATGGACAACGCATTGATAAAGTTCTCATCACACCTTCTGATAAAAAGAAAAAAGAGATAGAAGATAGTGTGAAAGAAGAATAATGGGTTAATACAGTTTCTCATTTCTTCCTTAACCGAAAAGAAAACCTTCTTTACTACTTTATAATTAGTACAAAAACAAACTTGGCATTAACTCTGTTACAACAACTTGTTTATGTTTGTCCCTTTAACCTGTTTGATTCATTGAAGCGTTTTATTCATCGTTTGTTTCATTGGGAGTTGTGGCCGTTCAGCGTTATTTATGCGCCATTGATTTTTGTATGGTTGTATTACTTCATTAAGGCAAGAGCCTTCTGGTATTTCTCCAATGTCAATCCAACCCTTACCTTTTCGGGTTTTGAGGGCGAACCAAAGCAGGAAATGTATGAGCAAATGCCACGCAACTTGTATCCATCAACGATTTATGTGCTGGCAACCGAAGAACCGATCTACATTGCAAAGCATTTAGGGGAAGCCGGTATTTCGTTTCCTTTTATTGCAAAGCCTAACATTGGAACACAGGGTTTAATGTGCCGCAAAATCAATACTATAAACGAGTTGCTGCAGTATCATTCTTTCATCAATACAGATTATGTAATTCAAACCTTTGTTGATTTACCCGAAGAATATAGCGTGTTCTATATTCGTTACCCTAACGAAAAAAGGGGAAAGATTACGGGTTTGATTTTGAAGAATTATCTATCTGTTGTTGGCGATGGAACATCTACTTTGCAGCAATTGATTTTAAAAGATAGCAAAGCCAGATACAGAACCGAAGAACTGTTTTCCAAGCATAAAGATTGTCTTCATTGCATTGTTGCCAATGGCGAAAAATACCAACTAAGTTATATGGGCAATCACAACAGGGGCGCACGTTTCACCAATTTGCATTACGAAATTGATGAACAATTGTGCGCTGTATTTGATGCCATCCAGCAAACGATGCCTCGGTTTTATTATGGCAGATACGATTTAAAATGTACTTCCCTTTGCGATTTAAAAAAGGGCAAAAATATTCAGATATTGGAATACAACGGAACAGGCGCCGAGCCCAACCATATTTACGATTGCGGCATGAGTTATACCACCGCTTTGCAAACCATTGTACAACACTGGAGAGATATGTATTCGATAGGAAGAATCAATTATAAAAAAGGCATTCCTTATTACTCTTTCCGGCAGGGAAGAAGACACATGAAAATCACCAATCGCCTTTACGGAACGATTAAGAAAACAGGACGCTACTTTCAACTTATAAATCACTTTCCCTTTTATGCTATTATTGCTAATTTTATGAACATCATCGGTACCGCAGCACTCGGTTGGCTGGTTAGCTTTTTAGGGCAGTTGCCGTTGGGAAATATGAGCATTACTTCCACGCAAATTACCATGGAAGAAGGTTTTAAAAAAGCCTGGCAATTCAGCATTGGTGTTGCCATTGTTGAAATGATTTACCTGCGCGTTGCCTTGTCGGGAATGAACTGGGTGGTGGCTCACAAAACATTTTTTGAAGTGCTGAACTGGGTTGCCATTCTTTTGTTCGCAACGCTTGGCATTGTTACTATTGTTTCTGCATCAAAACAAAAGAAAGATAAAAAAGCGATTCTTTTAAACAATAAGCTTAACCGTTTTTTATTAGGCTTAAGTATGAGCGCCGTGAATCCGATTCAAATTCCCTTTTGGTTTACCTGGAGTGTAGCATTGATAAAATCAGGCGCATTAACGCCATCAATTGCTCATTACAATGCGTTTACAGCAGGCGCTGGCATAGGAACCATTTCGGGATTGATAGTGTATATGTATGGGGGCAAATGGCTCATTACAAAAATGAACGCGAAGCAGTCAGCAATGAATAAATTCATGGGTGCCATTTTTATTCTTACCGCATTTATTCAACTGTATAAAGTAGTGATTGAACCGATGATAAAAGGAAAATAAACTTCTGATACGATGATAAAAAATGAGTAAAAACAAAAAGGAAAATCTTTGTTTTCTTTTCCTGTCTTTCTTCTTCCTGACTTTTTAACTTTTCTGGCTCTTCTACGCTTCCGCCCATTTATCTCTTTCATCGGGCGAAAATTTCCACGGCGCAAAATTGTTTTCGGTGCTGTTAAACATGCTGTTCCATTCGCCCGGCGCATTACTTTCTTCCATAATCAAATAGCGGCGCAACTGCACAATAATATCCAACGGACTAATACTTACCGGGCACTCCTGAACACAAGCCTGGCAAGTGGTGCAGGCACGCAGTTCTTCTACGGTAATGTAATCGTGCAGCAAGGTTTTATTGTCGTCAACCAACTCTTTGTTTTTGCCCATATTTTTACGCACATCCTCCATCCGGTCGCGCGTGTCCATCATAATCTTTCGTGGACTTAATTTTTTACCCGTAATGTTCGCCGGACAAGCTGCCGTGCAACGGCCACATTCCGTACAACTATAAGCTTCCATCAGGTTGCGCCAGCTCAAATCGAAGATGTCTTTCGCACCAAACCGTTTCGGCTCTGTTGCCACTTCGTTGGTTGGCGCCAGTTCGGGTTGCATCGCATACAACACTTCGTTTTGTATTTCGGGCATATTGCGCATTTTTCCCTGCGGAATCAATCGTCCGTAATACGTGTTTGGAAACGCAAGAATAATGTGCAAATGTTTTGAATAAGGCAGATAATTTAAGAACGCAAAAATGCCGATGATGTGCAGCCACCAACAAGTTCGTTCAATAACCTGAAGTGATGAATTGCTCGCGTTTGTAAAAAGAGGTTGTAAAAAAGACGACACCAGAAAGTTGCCGGTTTTAGTAATGCCATATTCTCCATAACCGCGTTGCTGCAACGTAGTATCGGCAGCATTCATGGTTAGAAATAGAGTCATCAAAATAATCTCGGTTATCAAAATATAATTCGCATCGCTCTTCGGAAAACCTTTCAAATCTTTGCTGCGCAAGCGTTTGATGTGGCCTACATTTCTTCTCAATAAAAAAACAATACAAGATACAAGTACCAACAAGGCAAGCACTTCAAAAGCACCTATTAGAAAAGGATAGAAGCTACCCATAGGACCGGCAAATAACCGATGCTTACCAAACAAGCCATCCAATGCTATTTCAAGCACTTCGATGTTGATGATGATGAAGCCCGCATAAATCAAAAGGTGCAGCACAGCCACCAATGGATTGCGAAACATTTTCTTTTGTCCCAAAGCCAGCAACAACACGTTTTTCCAGCGTTTGCCCGGCTCATCGGTAATGGCTTCGTCTCTGCCCAGTAAAATGTTTGCACGAATTTGTGCCGCTTTTTTCCAGAATAAAACAACAGCAACAATTACCAACAGAATAAAGGCAATTTGGGCAACAATATGCATACGGGAAAGTTGAGTTGCAAGATAAATGAAGATGCGGGATAGTTATTACTTTTGATAGTGGATTAATTTAAAACAACAGCTCCCGCAGATAGCGCAGATGACGCAGAATGAATCTAAATTATCTGCGTTTATCTGCGCTATCTGCGGGACATTATTCAATCAGTATCATTGTTTTATTTTTGTTGATAAATAGCAAAAGATGACGGAACGAAATTATGTGCTTACACGCGAAGTTGCCCTTGAAAAACTGCACCGGATGGCATTGCAAATTGCCGAGGATATTAGCGAAGAAGAAACGCCACTGGTGCTTATCGGCATCAGGCAAAGTGGTATGGTGATAGCCGAACAGGTTAGTTTGTTTTTACAGCAATATATCAAAGCTGACGTAAAGCTGTTGTCCGTTCATCTCGACAAGCATTTTCCTACACAAACTTCCCTAAGCGAGGAAATAAATTTTGATGATAAAAATGTAATTTTTGTAGATGATGTCAGCAACAGCGGACGCACTTTGCTATATGCGTTGAAGCCGTTGCTCAACTATCGTCCGAAACGTGTGCAGATACTGGTGTTGGTAGAACGGATGCACAAGCAATTTCCCATCAAACCCGATTATGTGGGCGTTTCAGTGGCTACTACTGTGGAAGATTATATCCAGGTAGAAATTGAAGGGGGCGAAATAAAAGGTGCATTTATAAAACCTGCTGTTGAAGAAATAGTGAGATAAAAAGGGCGAAAAGAATTTCCTCAAAACAAAGAAAGCTGTTCAGTGGTTGCAGCGGGAAAGTGGGACTTGCGGATAAAGCAGGATTGCTTTTTAATTTCAAACACATCGGTTTCTTTATACCGCGAAGCCACAACAACTTGCGTGTTGCCCGCATGGGCATCAAACATTTCTTTTACTAATTGCGGATGATTATTTTCCTTCGATAAATGCGATAAAAACAAATGGCTCATAAATGGCGGCTTGTGCTTTATAAACAATTCCAGCGCTTGCCGGTTTGATAAATGCCCTTGTTTGCCTGAAATGCGGTTTTTTAAATGCTGCGGATACCTGCCTTGTGCCAACATCGCTTCATCGTAATTGGCTTCTAAAAAAGCAGCGTGGCATTGTTTAAAATGATGAATCACATGGTTGCACGGAGAGCCAATATCAGTAAATACACCAATGGTAATGTCTTCATCGTTCACAACAAAGCTATGCGGCTCGGCGGCATCGTGCCATTTTGGAAATGCCGTAATTTGTAAGCTCCCAATGGCAACTGGCTGGTGAGGTAAGAATGGCTGTGCTGCTACGTTTTGTAAACCATTATTACATCCCCGTAAAGTAGGTTCGGTGATATAAACCGGCAGTTTATGTTTTTTAGAAAGAACGGCTACGCCCTGTATATGGTCGCTATGTTCGTGCGAAATAAAAATGGCTTTTATTTTTTGTATCGAGAGCTGCAAACGCTGCATTCTCGTTTCGGTTTCGCGGCACGAAATACCGGCATCAATCAACACAGCCTCTTCGCTGTTTCCAACATAATAACAATTGCCATTGCTTCCCGAGGCGAGTGATGCGATAAAAAGCGACATGATAACAAAGAAACCAATTTTTTGAATCAATTGTTGTTAAGGAAAGTAGGAGTAAGACAACAAACAATAATGTTTTATTTCTGTTCAATGAGTTAGAGTTGGAGCGTTGAAAAATTGAGAGACTTTCTTTTTATGCACATCACATTTGTGTTTTTGCAGACAAAATATTCAATCCTTTTTAATTTTGGCTGAATGAAAACAAAGGCATTAACTTTGCTAAATATTTTAGTAAAACCAAAAACTTTTTATGAATGACATTGTATTGCAAAATGCTGTTTATAAAGGCAGCAAGCAAATAGGGCTGCATCATGTTCCAACGGCAAAAGCCACCGGTTTCAATGCAGCCGCAGATGATTATATGGAGCGTGGTATTGATTTGAATGAACAACTCATCGGCAACAAACTCGCTACTTATTTTTTTCGGATGAACAGCGATGCTATGAAAGGAGCGGGGATTGAATGTAGTGATGTTTTGATTGTTGACAGAAGCCTTCCCGCATGTAGCGGAAAAATAATTGTGGCTTCTTTTGAAGGCGAATTAATTGTGCGTCGTCTTTATCAAACGACCAACTGTATAAAGCTGGTTGCTGAGAATGAAGCTTGTTCCTCTATTACCATCAATAGTAACAACAGCTTCGCGGTTTGGGGCGTAGTTACTTATGTTATTCACACAGTTAGTTAGCATCTCACCATAAACCTTGAATTGTAAAACAATCTCCGGTTGTCTAACCGGAGATTTGTTTTTATTTTTTATTGATTTTCCGAAACAACAAATATGATGGTTTGTTTTTGCCGGTATAATACAGCGTGCCCGTTCTGCATAGCAGGCAGCCAGGTTTTAGAATGTTGTATCGCACGCACAGCTTCGGCTGCCGTGCCATAACCCGGATCGTTTTCGGCTTTTACTTCCGAAATATTTCCTTCTTTATCAACCAGAAAAGAAACAATCACTGTATAGCTGCCAACCGGCGCGCCGTTATCGGTTGGTACTTGGGAGCGCAGATTGCGTTGCAGATAATCTGCCCAGACAGTTAAGCCGCCTGGAAATCTGGCTTCCTGCTGAACGGTATAAAAAAGCTTTGAATAATCTTCTTCTTTCATCAGCTTTTCTTCACTGCCGGTCCCCTGTTCAACAGGAGGATTTACAACATCACTTCTGTTTCCTGAATGGGTTGTTATGTCTATTTTTAAGTTCTCTATCGCATCTTGTGTGGCAGGTGGTTCAGTTACCCATTTGTCATCAGTAATTTTTGGGGTTGTTACTTTAATGGTTGCAACCTGAACGTGTTGAACCTGGATGGGTTTCGGCTGGTGCAGCGGTTGAATGACTTCTTCTTTAGGATGTGTGCTGATAGTTTTCAAATCAATCACAGGCCCAACCATCTCAGTACGGGCAAAGGTTTGTTGCTTACTTTTCCATGAAAAAATAAAGGTAAAAACAAAGCACGCAATTATCATTGTAAAGAGAGCCGTAAGCAATCGCTTGTTGTAAGTTTTGCGAAGCTCATAAGCGCCATAACTTTTGTTTTTGCCCGCAAATAAAATATCCAAAACATCGGTTTGTAAAGTGTTGTTTAAGTTCATAATAATTGTTTCTCAATGAGATGGATGCACCAACACTTTTCCATAATACTCTCTAAATAAATTTATTATAAATGATATAAAATAAAAAGTCTCCAACGAAAGTTGGAGACTTTTTATCTCAGTCATTAAAACAAAGCTCTTACTGACCTTCCTGTACCTGGAATGTAATAGATTGTTTTTGACGATAAATTACGTTTCTGCCATTTTGAACAGCCGGTGTCCAGGCTGGTCCGCGTTGTATAACACGCACCGCTTCTGCAGCTGTTCCATAGCCCGGATCGTTTTCCGATTTTACTTCCGAAATGGCGCCTGTTTTATCTACAAGGAATGAAACAATCACGGTATAGTTGCCGGGAGGCGCTCCATTATCGGTTGGCACTTCCGAGCGAAGATTGCGTTTGAGGTAAGCTATCCATGCTTCAGGGCCACCGGGGAACTTAGCCTGAATTTGTACCGTTTTAAATTCCTTATCATAGTCTTCGGTTACTTTCGGAGCTTCCACCACACCTGTTCCATGTTCTTCAACCGGCGGTGCTACTACATCCGATTTCACACCTTCCTGGTTGATGGTACCAATCTTGGTATCTTCCAGTTCTTTTTGTTCCGGAGGCGGTTGTTTTACTTCTTCATCCTTTACAATTTTGGGCGGCGTAAATTGTTTGATTTCAATTTTAGGCGGCTCAATTTTCGGTGGAGGCGGAGGTGGAGGCGGTTCAGGCTTTGGCTGTTCTTTTACGTTTTGTAAATCCACATCCTGAATAACGATTTGCGCCTGCTTTTGGGTGCCTTTGAATTTAGACACCGCAAAAGCAATACCTGCCGAAAGACAAACAGCAAACATTACTATCATCGCAATGGTAATGCGGCGGTTGTATGTTTTACGCAGTTCATAAGCACCATACTCCTTATTCTTTCCTTCAAACAGAATGTCGAGGAAATCGGCACTTAAAATTTTGTTTTTATCCATAATTTTTAATTTAAAATCGGGTGATATTTATTTCGCTGGTGCTGGTGCAGCAGCGGCAGGTGCTGATACTGGCTCTCCTTCTGTCTTTTTTACAAGCATATCTTCGGCAGGAGAAATATCAACCAGCGCATAACGCTTTACTACATTGATGGTCATTTCATCCAGCATATCAACCACATTTTTATAAGTGCTTTCGTCATTTGGCTTTATCACCACCATGAAGTCGTCCGGCTTTGTGCTTTGTTTTTTAGAGATGATTTCATCTCTAATGTCTTTAAAATTGGATGTTTTAAAGTTTTTTGCAGCCGGGTCTAATTCTCCTTCGTAATAAAATACGTTGTTGTCTTTGCCCAACATAACAGTGAGCGCACCCGAAGCTTTTGTTTTTGTTTGTTCTTCGGGGTTCTTCGTGTCCTGCGGCAAGTTTAGCTTCAGCGTTGTAGGCTGGCTAATGGTAGTGGTGAAAATGAAAAAGGTGATCAAAAGAAAACCTAAATCCACCATAGGTGTCATATCTACACGGGTAGAAAGCTTCTTGGCTTTTTTTACACCGGGTCCTTTTTTATGACCACCGCCACCCGAGGTATCCATTTCTGCCATAACAAAATTGTTTTATTAGTTTATAAAATGTTGTTTATTCCTGATCGGAGGCTTTACTGCCGCCTTCTTTATACAATGCTGTTCCCTGCGGTACACTTACTGCATTGGTTACCATCTGGAATTTCAATAAATCGTTCTTTTTAAAAGCTGTTAATACGTTTTTGAAAGAAGGATATTTTGCCAGGTTATCCCCTTTCATTAAGATGTTCGGTTTAATACCGGAATAAGCGTCGGTAACGCCACGCATCCATTTGGTAAGCTGGTTATTGTTGGAATCCAGTACAGGTATGCCAGGAAGAACGGCATTGGTAATTCTGTCTTCCGGCAGGTTTGCCTGTTGTTTTAGCTGATTAAGAGGAACACCAATAATCGGTTGACGTACCAGGTTTGAAATTTCGCCTGGTGTTAATCCTAAATTTTCTGTTTGATTCAAGCCACTGATAATGGTTTGCTTTTTTTCTTTGTCCGACGAGTTATCGCCGGTGGCAAAAAATACTTTTCCATCTTTATCAATGGATATTTCCACCACATCTTTATCGGGCGCTTTGCGGGACGATACCGAAGAAGGTGTAGCCACATTTACGGCTGAAGATTCTTTTGGTTTTGCCGTTAAAATAAAAAAGGTAAGCAAAAGAAAAGCTACATCACACATCGCCGTCATATCTATGGCTGTGCTTTTCCTTGCAATTTTAGGTCGTGCCATTGTTTTGCTTTTACGTGTTTTCTAACTAAGATGCAAAACAGCGCCGGTTTGCATAAACCGGCGCCGGAAAAATTTATTTATAATTGGCTGCAAAGCTTTGTGTGAGTGTGAAACCACTTTCGTCAATGCCATAAGTGATACCATCAATTTTTGTGGTAAACACGTTATACATGATGATGGAAATGGCAGATGTACCGATACCCAGAGCTGTATTATACAACGCTTCGGAAATACCTTCAGACAGCTTTGAAGAAGCTTCAGAGCCACCACTTGCACCCAACGCGCTGAATGAGCGAATCATACCCATTACCGTTCCTAACAAACCTAACAAGGTAGCTATCGAAGCAATAGTTGATAAGAACACAAGGTTCTTTTCCAGCATTGGCAGTTCAAGCGCAGTAGCTTCTTCTACTTCTTTTTGGATGTTTAATACTTTTTGCTCAGTATCCAGTTCGGTGTTGCCGATCATTTCTTTGTACTTGCGCAAGCCGGCTTTCATTACATTGCCAACAGAGCCTTTTTGCTTGTCGCATTCAACAATGGCTTTGTCAACATCTTTATTAGCCAAATGATATTGCACTTTACGTACAAACTCGGCAATGTTGCCGGTGCCGGAAGCTTTGGTAACAGTAAGAAAGCGCTCCACTACAAATGTAACTACGGTTAAAAACAAACCGATAAGTAGGGGCACAATAATACCACCCTGGTACATACGTGCTAAAGAGCTTGTAGGACCTGCATGGTTAGGCCAAAAGCCGCCTGCTTTGTCGGGGTTAGTAAAATTGCTGTCGGCTCCAATAACAAAACGCCAGATGACGTATCCTAAAATGATACAAACAAGGGGAGCAATCCATGAAATTGCGTTTGAACTTCTTTTGGGTTGCACAGAAGTAGTAGAAGTAACTTTGGGTGCTACTGTTGTTGTAGTAGTCGGTTTAATGTCAGCCATGTTCAATTGATTTTGTAGGTTTTTAAAACTATAAGTAAAAAATTATTTGGCAATTCTATGAAATCGTTTTCAATTAAAGCGTTCGTTAAGATTATTTTTTTCTGATTGCAAGATAGAAACTTAAATACATAGCCAACAAAAAATCTGTTATCGAAAATTCTTTTTACCTTCTTTATTGCTCATCTCCATTCTTCGCTCCCTACTATCATCTTCTTTACTTTTGATTTAAACCTTGCAGTAAGTACCTCGTGTTTTTTAATGTCAGCATCCAAACATCAGCAGGTAAATATAAATGCTGTTACTGCTAACCGAAAAATATATAGCAATTGTAATGCTAAAATAAAAATTTAAATCGGTGCATCTTTATCTTCCTTTCCTAATTGCAGCAGCAGATAAGGGGGTTTACTTATTTTTGCCGGCATCGTTGCGTTAATTTTGTTTGGCAGTTTGTTTTTGAATAGTATAAAATTATAAACTTATTTAAAATTATATAGTTATTCGTTTACAAAAAGCACCAACAAAAATAACCATTACCATTCCCGTTCCTGATTGGATATAAAAATGAAAAGATAACAATGAAACAAGCATCCCGATATTTAATTACCGCCGCACTGCCTTATGCCAATGGCTTAAAGCACATTGGGCATTTGGCTGGCGCTTATCTTCCGGCAGATACTTATGTGCGTTTTCTTCGTGCACAAAAAAAAGACGTAGTATTCATTTGCGGCAGCGATGAACATGGAACCGCTATTCCTATACAGGCAATGAAGGAAGGCACCACGCCGCAGGCTATCATTGATAAATATCATCCTATCATCAAAGAAAACTTTGAAGACCTTGGCATTTCGTTCGATATTTATCATCGCACTTCCGAACCCATTCATCACGAAACGGCTCAGGAATTTTTTACTTATCTGAACGACAGAGGCGACCTGGAACAAAAAGAAACGGAGCAATATTTTGATGAAGGGGCCAACACATTTTTAGCCGACCGTTTTATAAAAGGAACCTGTCCCAACTGCGGTTTTGAAAATGCGTTTGGCGATCAGTGCGAGCGTTGCGGCACTTCGCTTTCTCCCGAACTATTAATCAACCCCGTAAGTACATTAAGCGGCAAACCACCAGTGAAAAGAAAAACCACGCACTGGTACCTTCCTTTAGATAAACATGAAGCCTGGCTACGCGAATGGATATTGAACGAACATAAAGAAGACTGGCGCAACAATGTGCTTGGACAATGCAAAAGCTGGCTTGACAACGGCTTGCAGCCACGCGCCGTAACGCGCGATTTAGATTGGGGGATACAGGTGCCGTTGCCCGATGCGGAAGGCAAGGTTTTGTATGTTTGGTTTGATGCGCCTATCGGCTACATCAGCGCCACAAAGCAATGGGCTTTAAACACCGGAAAGCAGTGGGAGCCTTACTGGTACAGCAATGACACCAAACTGGTTCATTTTATTGGAAAAGATAACATCGTGTTTCATTGTATCATCTTCCCTGTGATGTTGAAGTTGCATGGCAACATCTTACCCGATAATGTTCCGGCGAATGAATTTATGAACCTGGAAGGCGACAAGATGAGCACAAGCCGCAACTGGAAACTCGACATGCAGGACTATATTAACGATTTTATCAGAAAGGAAAATGGCGGCCCGCAAATGGCCGATGTATTACGTTATTATCTCACCACTATTTCGCCTGAAACCAAAGACAGCGAGTTTACCTGGAAGGGTTTTCAGGATGCCAACAACAGCGAGTTGGTTAGCATTTTTGGCAATTTTGTAAACCGCACATTTGTTTTGATGCACAAACTATGTGGTGGTAAAGTTCCGCCGCTTCATGCGGTGCAATTAGATGAAGTTGACAAAGCCATGATCAGCGATATTGAAGCATCGAAACAGCGCGTTGAAAAGATGCTGGAAGAATATAAGTTTCGCGAAGCTTTGTATGATGTGATTGACCTCGCCCGCAAAGGCAACAAATACATGCAAAAGAAAGAACCCTGGGTGCTGGCAAAAAACAAAGAAGAATTAGCCAAAAACGGGAGCGAAGGCAACCCTGAAATGCTGCAAAAACAAATTGACAACACGCTTCATATTTGTCTTCAGCTTACCGCTAATCTTGCTATTTTTATCAATCCGTTTCTTCCGTTCACGGCAAAAAAAATGTGCCGCATGATGAAAGTGGTTGATAAAATGCTGGACTGGAAAAATGCTGGACGTTTAAAATTGCTAAGCGTTGGCTATTCGCTGAAAGCGCCTGAATTGTTGTTTAGAAAAATTGAAGACAGCGAAGTAAAAGAACAGGTTGAAAAGTTGAAAGAAGCTGCCGCAAGAGCAAAAGAAGGTGACGCAGGCAACAAGGTTCAGGAAACAACGAATACAAAAGAAAGCATCATCAAAAATGTAGATGGAAAAGAGCAGATTTCGTTTGATGATTTTATAAAAATTGACCTGCGCATCGGAACTATCATAGCGGCTGAAAAAGTAGAAAAAGCTGATAAACTTTTAAAGCTGCAAATTGATTTGGGTTATGAAACACGCACCGTTGTTTCAGGCATTGCACTGTATTTTAAACCCGAAGAAATTATAGGCAAACAGGTAACGGTGGTTGCCAACCTGGCACCGCGAATGATGCGAGGCATTGAAAGTAACGGAATGATATTAATGGCACAAGACAATGCAGGCAAATTGCACTTTGTTACTTCCATTGACCAGGCAGATAACGGCAGCCGCGTTTCGTGATTTTGTTTTTGTAGAAATATAAACTTGGGATAGAAATATCATTAAAAACAAAACAGTCAATAATACATGCAACGAGAAATTACATCCTGGTACAGTCCGTCAACCGATAGGGAAATGCCCATTGTAACCTATGGTCATTATGGTTTTGCTTTGTTAATGATACCCACTGCCGGCGCGGATTTTTTAGAGTATGAACGCTTTCAGTTAATCAATGCCATTGCTCCTTTTATTGATGCCGGAAAAATAAAAGTATTCAGCATCAACAGCATGAACAATGAAAGCTGGATGCACAAAACGATGTGGGGCGAACACAAAGCCATCAACCATAACAAATTCAACAATTATGTGTTTAATGAGGTGATTCCTTTTATCCGCAACAATGTGGGCAACGACACCTTCATTTACACTTGCGGCGCATCGTTTGGCGCCTTGCATGCCATGAATTTGTTTTTAAAACATCCCGATATGATCAATGGCGCTATCAGCATGAGTGGCGTGTACGATTTAACTGAATATACCAGGGGCTATTGGGATGAACAGGTTTATTTCAACAGTCCGATGCACTACCTTCCTAACCTGCACGATGCGTATTATTTAGACAAAATAAAAGCCAGTCATCACATTCATATTTACACTGGCAGCGGCGATTATGAAGACCCGAGTTCTAACCGGCGATTTTCAGACTTGTTATGGAGCAAAGGCATCTGGCACGACCTTCAAATCTGGGGGCAGGATATAAAACATGAATGGCCAACATGGCTTAAGATGTTACCCAATATTTTAGGCAACAAGTTTTGATGATGAAATGATACTGCTGTGATAAAATAACACAACGCTTTTGGGTTTGTTTTTACCGATAAAACCGATCCCGCCTTTTTGGCGGGATTTTTTCTTTCTAAACACAACGTGCTATTACTAAATCAGTGCGTTGTGCTTTGTAGTAGTTTAAATGTATCAAAATAAAAATTTAAAAAGGCTGATTGAATGTTACTTCAAAAACAAAAAAAGATTGTCAAAATTATTGGCGGCGTTCTGCTTTCCCTTATCGCTTTGCTGGTTATCTTTTTGATTGGTCTTCAAATTTATGTTTCGGCAAACCATGCATCGTTTGTAAAGATGGTAAACCAGAAATTAAACGCTGCCATTGCCGGTGATCTTGCCATCAAAAACATTGATATAAATGTGTGGCGGCACTTTCCAAACATTGACGTTCGCATTACGGACCTTACCTTAAAAGATTCGGTGTATCATCGCTCGCTGCTCAACATTAAATATGCTTCTACCCGCATCAATGCGTTTAAGTTATTTACCAATGAAGTGGACATTCATAATATATATCTGGAACAAGGTGTGATTTATATTTTTACTGATAAAAATGGCTTTAGCAACGATTATATTTTTAAGCGCGATAAAGCCCAACAACCCGGCGCGCATCCTGCTATTATTGATGAAATCGAGTTGAAAAACATCCACTTCGTTTCGGAACACGATGTGAAGGACAAATGGTTTGGCGTTTTTGTAAATTATCTTCATGCAACGCTTGATTTTAAAGATTCTGTTACTACCATTCACATGAACGAAAACATGCTGGTGCGTGGCTTAGGATTCAATCTTGCCAAAGGATATTTTTTAAAAGGAAAAACGGTAAAAGCAAAATGGAAGCTCACGTACAACAGCAACAACAAACAGCTTTCTTTCGATGAAACGCCGGTTGCCATCGGCGTTTCTAATTTTACACTAAAAGGCGATTTTTATCTGACCGATACACTCAATTCGCATTTTAAATTAGTGGCAAAAACAAATGCTGTTGATTATAAAGAAGCCGCATCGCTGGTAAGCCCCAACATTCAGAATAAAATTAACCTTGTAAATCTTGCAAAACCGATCGCTGTAACAGCAACCATTGAAGGTCCGATGGCGTTTCGCACGATCCCGATTGTGAATGTGCAATGGACAGTAAAAGACAATGAACTGATAACGCCTGTGGTAACGCTCGACCATTGCAATTTTACCGGCTCATTCACCAACGAAAAAAACAAAGATTATCCGCGTACCGACGATAACTCGGAAGTAGTGCTGCAAAAGCTTTCTGCTTCCTGGGGTGGCGTGTCTTTAATTGCAAAAACAAACACAGTGGTAACCAACCTTGTGCATCCTATTTTGCAATTCAATTTTACTTCTGCTACAACGCTGGCTGCTTTGGATCAAAAGCTCAACTTATCAACTGTGCATTTTATCAGCGGCGGCGCATTGCTTAATATTCAGTACAATGGTCCGCTGGGAATTGATCCTGCTATGCTGAAATACTTAAGCGGCAACCTGGTAATAGCAGATGCACAAATTAATTATGAGCCGCGCGATTTAACGTTCAGCAAATGCAATGGTGAAATTAAGTTTTCGGAAACAAATATTACTGTAGATAGCCTGCAATGCGATTTAAACACCAATCATTTTATGAGTTCAGTTGCAGGGCAATAATGTGAACTTATTTGCTACGAATACGCTTCCCGGCGAAGCATCGCTTACCTGTAATGTGATGACGCCAAACCTGAACTTAGGCGATTTTAAAGTGTTGTTTCAACCCCGAAAAACAACTGTGGTGAAAAGGTCGTCAGGTGGCTCGGCAAGGCAATTGGTTTTATTGGATAATGCGCTGCAATATGGAACGCTTAACATTAATTTAAAAGCCGATACGTTGCACATGGATAAATTTTGGGCGCGCAATGTACAAGCAATGCTGGGCTTTAAAAACAACGACATTAATGTTGCCAGGGTATCATTGCTTTCATGCTGATGGCAGCGTAAACATGCAGGCAAATATTCATCAGGTAAGAGAAAACTTATCACCAGGCCAATGCGAAGCTTAGCTTTACAAAGCATCAACATTCAAAAACTGTTTTATGCACTGGATAATTTTGGAATGAAAGGGATTGACTTCGCGCAATATAAGTGGTATTTTAAATACGCAAGCTAAATTCAGTTGGGTTTCGACAATAGAAGGAAAATCATTCCGAAAACAATGCTGGGCAATTTGCATTTTTCGTTAAAAAACGGTGCGCTTAAAAACTTTAAACCTATTGCCGACATTCAGAAGTGATTTTCAAAAACCGGAATTTAGACGATATTCAGTTTGCAGAATTAAAAGATAGTTTTGAATTGAAGGGAGATGAAATATACATTCATAAGATGGAGATAGAATCCTCTGCTTTAACCGCTTTTGTAGAAGGCATTTATAGTTTTGGAGATAACACTAATATCAGCATTCAGGTGCCGTTAAGCAATTTAAAAAAACGTGGTGACGACTATGAAGTTAAAAACAGAGGCGCAAGGCGAAAAGCCGGTGCCAGTGTGTATTTGCGGGGAAAGTCGGATGGTAATGGAGGCGTGAAAATCGGGCTTGATTTATTTAAAAAATTGCGTGGTGATAACTTCGAGGAAGAGTTTAAAAACTATAAACCTTCAACAAAATAATCTACTCTTATTCATAAAGTTTTCAATGTATTCTTCAATCACTTTTGGATACATTTGTGTTCCAACTGATGAATGCGTTGTGCCAATGTTTCGGGCGTGTCATCGGGCAAAACAGGACAACTTTCCGTAAGAATAATTCTTCCGTTATCGTACAGTTCATCTACCACATGAATGGTAATTCCACTTTTGTTTTCGCCGCTTTTTATCACCGCTTCGTGCACAAAATTTCCATACATGCCTTTGCCTCCATAAGCCGGCAGCAACGCAGGATGAATGTTTAATATCCGTTGCGGAAAAGCTGTCTACCAATGCAGCCGGTATCTTCCATAAAAAGCCTGCGAGTATGATAAAATCAATTCCTTTTTGCTTCAATTCATCAACGTAGTGATCTCCTTTAAAAAACCTTTCTTTTTCTATCAATAAAACCGGAACATCATTTCCTTTCGCGACATTGATAACGCCGGCATCAGGCTTGTTGCACACCACAACACTAACGTTGACAGAAGCATGGTGTTTGAAATGTTGGATGATTTTTTCAGCATTGCTGCCTGCGCCTGAAGCAAAAATGGCGATCTGTTTCATGATGATTGATTGGAGCAAAAATAAAGGTTCAGGAATCAAGATACAAGGTACAAGGAGCATTTTACAGACCTATAAGGTTTCGCAAACCTTATAGGTCTGCAGACAACATAAGTTTTACTCCTTGTATCTTCATTCTTTTACCTTTGTTTTCCGATGAATCCCTTTTCAAAAATATTTCTGTTCTGTGGTTTGTTTTTGCCCATTTTTTCATGTCGAGAAAAGCAACAGAAGCCTGACGTTTCGCAGCTCATTTTATCGTTGCAGCAAACAGGTCAATTGGTAACTACTGAATATACGCTAACAAAAGTGATTCGCGCCAGCGACGACCGAACCTGGTACAAATGGGGCGATAGAAAGATTTTGATCAATTGCGAAGCAAACCTGAAAGCCGGTGTGGATTTGGAGCAGATTACAACACATGATTTTATCAAACAAAAGGATACATCCATTACCATTTCTTTGCCACATGCAAAATTGTTCAGCCTTAGCATTCCTCCTGATAAAATAAGAGTAGCTTATGAAGAAACCGGCTTTTTGCGCGATCCTTTTTCGGCAGGAGAAAGAGAGCAATTGGTGGCACAGGCCGAGCCGCAAATCAAATCGCTGGTGGCTTCGCTGGGCATTTTACAAACGACAGAAAACAACGCCGCCCTTTTTGTAAAACGGCTCTTTCAAAACGGTGGTTATAAAACAGTGAATGTAGTGTTCGAATAATTTTTACGATGAACAAACGATTGAAACAAATCAGTATTTTTTTGATTTTTGCCATCGTTGTTATTTGGGCTGTTGCAAAAGTGCAATCATTGCCATCATTTCAAAATTTGTTCAGGCCCAAACCAGTTACCATTGCCAACACACCAGTTGCTATAAAACAAATTCAGGCATTGGCGCAGTTGGTAACAGTGAGTATGTACGAAGAAATTGTAGTGGATAGCAATGCAAATAATGATACAAAACTATCGGTGCCTTTACTCCCTGACATTACCTTATTAAGCAACGAAAAAACCTTGGTAATCGTTGGTAAAACTACAACGCATGTTGGCATTGATATGCAGCAGTTAAGCAACGAAAGCATCAGCGGAACGACCGATTCGATACACATTGTTTTGCCACCCGCGCAGGTGCTGGATGCGATCATCAATCCGTCCGACGTAACCATTTTTATAGAAAGAGGCGATTGGAACAATGAGGCAGTCGTTCGGCTGAAAAATAAAATTCAATACATCGCAATTGCCGATGCACAAAGTCGTGGTTTGCTTTTGCAATCTGAACTCAAAGCAAAAGAAATACTCACACAATTTTTTACTGCTGCGGGTTACAGAAAAGTGGTTGTCGAGTTTCAACAACAAAATAAAATGCTGCAAAACCAAAACTAAAGCGGGATTAAAATTGCGCTATTTTTCAATCATTTCTTGGACACAATCTTATTCCGTATTACTTTTACGCACGTATTCTACCAATTTGGTGGACTAATAATTGAGTTGTAGATGCAGCAATCCGGAGAAGTAATATTTGTTGGCGCTGGCCCTGGTGATCCTCAACTGCTTACATTAAAAGCTGTAAAAGCCTTGCAAAAAGCTGATGTGGTAATTACCGACAGGCTGGTAAGTGAGGAAATCATAATGGAATTTGTGCCTTATACTGCGCAGGTTATTGCTGTTGGTAAGCAGGGCGGCAGTGGTTTGTCAACCTCACAAAAAGAAATTAATGAACTGTTGGTTGAGAAAGCAAAGCAACACAACAAAGTGGTTCGCTTAAAAGGCGGCGATGTTTCTATGTTTTCCAATATTCTGGATGAACTGATCGCTTTAAAAGAGGCGGGCATTCCTTACCAAATCATTCCCGGCATTACAGCACTTTCAGGTGCTGCTGCTTATACCGGCATTCCGCTTACAGCACGGGGAATGGCAACAGGGATAAAGGTTGCAACCTTTTACAGCAATACAATCATTTCGGAAGATGAATGGCAGGAATGGGCAACGATGAAACATACGTTGGTGTTTTACATGTCAGCAAGCACGTTGCCCGATTTAATTGCGGGTTTATTGCATCACGGCGCGGAGCCATCAACGCCGTTTGTAGTGGTTGAACAGGCAACAACGCCCAATCAGTATGTTCATTATAGCACATTAAGCGACTTTGAAAATAGCGTAAAAACAAACTCTTTTATTAGTCCATCGCTCCTCATCATTGGCAAGGTTGCGGGTTTGTATCAGCAGTTTGCATGGCTTCCCAACAACAACCAACGCAAACCTTATTTTTCATCGTTAGATGATGCCTTCACTCAAATTTTCAATCAAATAAAAGAAGCGGATAATGTTAGCAGAGCATAGATTAAAATTGTTTCGCGAAGTAATTACACAAGCTTCCAAAGAAGAATTGATTTGGATGAGCGGGTATATGTCGGCGCTTGTTCACAACCATCAACCGGTGAGTGAGCCTTCGTCAAATGCAGATACAGCAAGCGTTCTGTCGGGTTGTACCGTTGTATATGGAACTGAAAGCGGAAACTCGAAAAAGGTAGCCAACGATTTATCGTCAAAAATAAAAAAGCAAGGTTTACAGGTAAAAACAAAAAGCTTAGATCAATACAAAACGGCTGACTTAGCCAAAGAGAATTGTTTGCTCGTAGTGATGAGCACACAAGGCGATGGCGAGCCTCCTGCAGCCGCTAAAAAGTTTTATGAGTATTTGTTATCGAATGAAATAAAATTAGACAAATTAAAATACGGCGTGCTGGCGTTGGGCGATTCATCGTATCCGCTGTTTTGCAAGGCAGGAGAAGATGTAGATGAACGGCTGGCGAATTTGGGTGCGCAACGCATTGTGCCAATGAAAAAATGCGATACCGATTTTGAACCCGAAGCCACTGAGTGGATTGATGAATTGGTAAACACTGCATTGCGTACTGCACCTGCATTAGGGCCACAAATTGTGGCAAAAACAAAACCAGCATCAACAGGCAAGAAAATTTACAACGGAAAGATTGCAACCAGCATCAATTTGAACGATAGAGGTAGCAACAAGGAAACCTACCATCTTGAAATTACAACCGAAGATGAAATTCACTATGAACCGGGCGATTCCATTGGCATCATCGCCAAAAACAGCGGCGCAGCAGTGCATAAAATTATTGAGTTGCTGGAAGTAGGAGAGACGCAGCTATTTTCATTTAAGAATGAAGAATATACAGCGATTGATTTATTTACCAATAAAATCAATATTCAATATTTACCGGAACGGATTATACAGCAATATGCCCAACTGATAAAGAAAGACATTCCTTCCATTCGCATGGATTTGGCTGATTTGCTGCGCATTTATCCGTTCGATTCAACGCTT
This sequence comes from uncultured Chitinophagaceae bacterium, assembly GCA_963847085.1. GTDB lineage: Bacteria > Bacteroidota > Bacteroidia > Chitinophagales > Chitinophagaceae > Ilyomonas. Next base: position 190,683 of record CAWJYO010000010.1, read on the forward strand.
GATGTTCAGCAATTTATCAACATACTCGATCCTGTTTCTCCCCGTTTATATTCTATTTCTTCATCGCCGGCAGCACATGGTAACAATGAAGTTCATATTACCGTAAGCCGCAGCACATTTAAGGTTGACAGCCAGAAGCGTTTTGGTTTGTGTTCGGATTATTTATCGTGCCGGAATGTGGATGATGACATCACTTTTTATGTACAGAAAAACAGTTCGTTCAAACTGCCATCGCCTGATGCTGATGTGATTATGGTTGGACCTGGAACCGGTATTGCGCCGTTCCGTTCGTTCTTGTTTGAACGTGATGCCCAGGGAGCAGAAGGCAGGAACTGGCTATTCTTCGGCGACCAGCATTTTGTATCTGATTTTTTATACCAGACCGAATTGTTGAGCTTTTTTGAAACAGGCATATTAACGCGTTTCAACACGGCATTTTCGAGAGATCAGCAAGAAAAGCTGTATGTGCAACATCGCATGATGCAACAGGCAACGGAACTGTGGAACTGGCTGCAAAATGGAGCCGTGCTTTACATCTGCGGAGCCAAACACCCGATGAGCACTGATGTTGAAAATACGTTATTGCAAATCATTCAGACAAAAGGAAACCTGAACGAAGAAGAAGCCGCAGATTACTTAACGGCATTAAACGAAAGCGGCAGGTATCATAAAGATGTGTATTGAGGAAAGCTACAAGCTTTGAGAGAGAGGCTGATGTTTGTTTTTGCCCAATTATTTTCAGAACGTACAAGTGTGCGACGCAACAGACGGTCAATAAGAGGTACAAAAGCCGGGTACATAAAACTGTATTTTATTTTTTAAAAATGATAGTTGGTAATTGAAAAATCAACCACTATAAAACTAAGGGCTCGAAGCTCACAGCTCTCAGCTCATCGCTAACAAAATGAGTGAATCTTCTGTAGAACGAATTAAAAAAGAAAGTGAAGGCTTGCGTGGCACGCTGAAAGAAAGTTTGCTGGATGAGCATACGGGCGCGATACGCGCTGATGACCAGGCCCTGGTTAAGTTTCATGGCATGTACTTGCAGGACGACCGCGACCGCCGTGAAGAACGCGCTGAAAAAAAGCTGGATCGTTTGTATTCGTTCATGATCAGGCTGCGTTTGCCAGGTGGTTTTTTAACTGCGGAGCAATGGGAAACTTTGCATCATGTAACAGGTGAATATACCACCGGAGTTATTAAAATTACCACGCGCCAAACGGTGCAGTTACATGGCATTTTAAAACATCATGCAAAGCCCACGATTAAAGAATTTCAAAGCGTGCATCTGGATAGTATTGCCGCTTGTGGCGATGTAAACAGAAACGTAGTTGCCACCGCGCATCCCAATGCTTCGCCCATACATGAAGAAGTGTTTGACTATGCCAATAAACTGAGTTTGCTGATGTTGCCGAAAACAAGGGCATACTACGAAGTGTGGGTAGATGCCGAAAAGCTGGTAGAGAAAACAGAGGAAGACCCGTTGTACCAGGAGCGTTATCTACCACGTAAATTCAAGATTGGTATTGCTATTCCGCCATACAACGATATTGATGTTTTTGCAAACGATACTGGCCTGATTGCCATTGTTGAAAACAACCAGCTGGTTGGCTTTAATGTAAGCGCAGGTGGTGGCATGGGCGCAACACATGGCAATAAAGAAACCTATCCGCGACTGGGCACTGTGCTTGGTTATGTAGATAAGAAAGATGTTGAAAAAGTAGTGTACGAAATAGCTACGGTACAACGCGATTTTGGCAACCGCAGCGACAGAAAATTATCGCGTTTAAAATATACCATTGACCGCATGGGTCTGGATGTTTTTAAAGCCGAACTGGAAAGCCGCATTGGCTTCAAACTCGCGCCGGCAAAGCCTTTCAGCTTTAAAGACAGAAGTGATGATTATGGATGGAAACAAAACCATACTGGCAAATGGTATTATACTGCATTTATCGAAAATGGTCGTATTGCCGATGAAGGAGAACTGTTATTAAAAACAGCTTGCCTAGAAATTGCAAAAAGCCGCAAAGCTAATTTTCGGTTTACCTGCAATCAAAACCTGATCATCAGCGATGTGCAGGATGAGGACAAAGATTTTGTTCATGCGATTCTTGAACAATACAATGCAATTAAGAGCACAAATGGTGTTTCGGCTTCGCGTAAACAATCTGTTGCCTGTGTTGCATTAAACACCTGTCCGTTGGCATTGGCAGAAGGTCAGCGGTATCTTCCACAACTAATGGATAAGATTGATGCTTTACAACAAAAGCACAACATTGCGGACGAAGGAATTATCATTCGCATGACGGGTTGCCCCAATGGATGTGCGCGTCCTTATATGGCAGAAATTGGTTTTGTGGGAACATCTTTAGGTCGTTACAATTTAATGCTGGGTGGCGATGTGCAAGGTGAGCGGTTGAATAAACTGTATAAAGAAAGTTTGAACGAGGATGAAATTATCAGCGAGTTGGACAGGTTGTTTGAAAAGTATGCAAAACAAAAAATGGAAGATGAACCGTTCGGCAATTTCATTATGCGCGAAGGAATAGTATGAGGTTTGGTTTTGCGCAAAAAAGTAAAAAGAATAACCTTTCAAAATTTATCATCAAAAACAAAACAGTCATCGCTTACAGCTTTTCTTCACTTGTGAAGAAGGGTTTAGATGAGGTGTAGAAGATGAAAGAAACCAATCATTTATTTCCTGTATTTCTAAAGCTGGAAGACATGCGCGTGCTGCTCATCGGCGCGGGCAATGTTGGCGTTGAAAAGCTGAATGCCATTCTAACCAATGCACCGGCAACAACGGTGCGCGTAGTGGCAAAAGAAGTAAGCGAATCGTTCCGGCAACTGGCTTCTCAGCATAGCAATGTGAACATCATTCAGGAAGAATACAATCCCTCTCATTTAGATGATTGCCACATTGTAATTGCTGCCGTGAACGACATTGCGTTGAGTACGATCATACGTAATGATGCAAAACGAAAAGGCAAACTGATTAATGTTGCGGATAAGCCTTATCTCTGCGATTTTTATTTGGGTTCTGTTGTAACCAAAGGCGATTTAAAACTTGCTATTTCTACCAATGGAAAATCGCCAACGATGGCAAAGCGGTTGAAAGAAATGTTTAATGAAATGTTGCCTGAGGATTTGGATGAGGTGATTAACAACCTGCAGATCATCCGCAACAGTCTGGAAGGCGATTTCCAGAATAAGATTACTGAGTTGAATAAGATAACACAATCGCTCGTAGAAAAGCCTTTAAGCGAAGCTGAGAAGTACGAGCAGTACTGGTTTTTATAAAGAGAAATGGGTTTTTGTTTTTGCATGAATTGTTGAAACGAAAAGTTACAAATCTTCACATACTACACATAGGTAGCATAGAAGTGCCGGAGGAAGCGTTCTTGGCGGTGTTGAAATTGGATTAAAAAAGCACTTTTATTTTAGCATATTTATCTTCGATAACTATTAGATTCTTCATTTATTTTCTACAGGAACATCCTTAACAGTTACTTTTTGCTTTTCAAATTCTTGTATTAACGATGGTGAAAGACTTTGTTTAAACAAAGCGGCTTTTTTGCTATATAGAATTTTTATGACTTTGCCATTTTGATAATATTCACAGCTTATAAATTTCTGATTTTCCCATTTATAGCGAAATAACAAGTCATCCTTGTGATCATCAAGTGTATTAGTGAAAACACCGTCTATTTTTTCACGAAAGCTTTTGTTGATTTGGCTAGTTTCTTTGTACAAAAAGATATAGTATCCACCATATTTATTAAAATCAACGCTATCATTTTTTACAAATGAAATTATAAAAGCATCTACTATATCTGATAATTCATCTGTTGCTTTGTAAGCTCCTTGAATAAAATAATATTTATCAATAAAATTATTTTTAGGTAGGCTTGTACTATCATAAAAAGAAGGGGATGATGAATAAGGATGCAAGGGCAATATTTTTATTTTTGACACATCAATATTTTGACAGGAAATTGATGCAAAAGCAAACAATAAAAAAGAAATTGCGCTTTTCATAATCTAATTCTAAATGCCGCAGTTTTTATAAACTTACTTCTTTTCATTTATAAATCGCCACCTCAAACAAATCATGATTATTCTTTACAGCGCGGTACATGCCTTCACTATTGAAAACCAAGGCAGCATTGCCTTTGGCATCAACGCCAATCATTCCACCTTCGCCGTTTAGTTTTACCAGTTTTTCATTCACCACAATGTTCATCGCTTCCTGTAAAGATAAATTTTTGTATTCCATCAAACAGCTTACATCATAAGCCGCCACGGTTCTGATAAACATTTCACCATGACCTGTGCAACTGATAGCGCAAGTGGCATTGTTGGCATACGTGCCGCAACCAATGAGCGGGCTGTCTCCGATGCGGCCATATTTTTTATTTGTCATGCCGCCTGTGCTGGTAGCGGCAGCAATATTACCATTTGAGTCGCAGGCAACGGCGCCAACCGTTCCCCATTTTTTATCACGCATCATTTCTTCCAATTGTTGATGAGTGTGGTCTAATGAATAGTTATCTGAATCGCGAATGGCTTTCCATTGGTCGTAACGAAACTGTGAGAAAAAGTATTCGTCAGGTTCCAGCTTAATGCCTTGCTTGATGGCGAAATCGTTGGCGCCCTTGCCGCTTAAAAACACATGATTGCTGTACTGCATCACTTCCATTGCCAGTTCTATCGGGTTGCGCACATTACGAACACCAGCTACCGCGCCGGCTTCGAGTGTGCTGCCATCCATAATGGCGGCATCCATTTCCTGCAAGCCTTTTTTGGTAAACACCGAACCTCGGCCTGCATTGAACAGCATGTCGTCTTCCAAAATTACAAGCGCAGCCTTCACAGCGTTGATGGCAACACCGCCTTCTTCCAGCACTGCGAAGCCCGCATTCAGCGCGGTTTCCAGCCCTTTTAAATACGCTTCTTCCAACTCCGGCGTCATGTCTTGTTTTAATATCGTTCCCGCGCCGCCGTGTATGGCAAGTGTGTAAGTGTTCATGGATTATTTTTGTAAATGTAAAGATTGTGATATTGAAGTGATAAGATGTTGAGATAGGGTTTGTTTTTGCCCCTTTTTCTTCAAATTTCTAAGGATGATTTCAGGACTTGTTTCATTACTACCCACCTTTACATTTTTAAGCAAAACCGAAGATTGTGTTACTGGCGATATGAGCTATTGTGATCTTGTTTACACAAAGCCCGAATAGAGAATAAGGCGTACAAGTGTTCGACGCAACGATGCTCAACCGGAGTGATGCAGCCTGGTACATAAAACTGTATTTTGTATTTCTTATTCGATACTCACAACTTACTACTCACAAAGTAATGCCTTGCATTCGTGGAGCAATACCTGTTTGTTGATGGCAATTGTGCCAACGCCTTCGCACACAATACCACCGGCAACATTTGCAATTTCGGCCGCTAAAGTAATGTTGTTTGTGGCGGCATACACAAGCGAGGCAACAGCAATTACAGTATCGCCGGCGCCGCTTACATCGGCAATGTTGCGGATGTGTGTGGGAATGATTTTCGCTTCGTTTTCGCTTTGAAAAAACAAACCATGTTCTGATAAGGTGATGAGTGAAATGCGATGATGCAGTTGCTCATTTAACTGCTGATGAATGTGGCGTAAATTGTCTTCGGTTATTTCGGTTGATAATAAGTTCAGGCCTTCTCTTACTTCTTTTAAATTGGGCTTGAAAATATCAGCGTTTTGATATGAGAAAAAGTTCTTTCGTTTGGGGTCAACCGTGGTAACAATATTGTGCTCTCTGCACACTTCAATTATAGCGTGGATAAGGCTTTCAGTTAACGTGCCTTTGTTATAATCTTCAAAAATTACTACCGATGGCTGATGATGATTGATGTAATTGATAAAGCTATTCAGAAGTTTGTTTTCGTCCTTTTTTGAAATGTCATTTGTTACTTCAGAATCGAGCCGTAGCATTTGCTGGTTTCTCCCGATGATGCGGATTTTGTTGGTGGTAATCCGTTCGTTGCTACGCAAAACATAGTTCGTGTTGATGTTTTGTTTTTGCAGCAAATTAAGCAGGTTTTCTGCATCTTCATCATTGCCGACCACACTGAATAAAGTGGTTTGTGCACCCAGCGAAACGGTATTGAGTGCAACGTTTCCGGCACCGCCAATGCGGTGTTCTTTTTTGTGCAACGCCACCACCGGCACCGGACCTTCGGGCGATATTCTGTCTACGGTTCCCCACCAGTAAGTGTCCAGCATTACATCGCCAATTACTGCCACACGTACATTGGAAATGTTGCTGAACAATTCATCAAAATCGGTGATGGGAGCTTTTGTTTTGTTCATATTTTTTAGCTGTGAGCTTTAGGCTACAAGGAGTTAGCTGTAAGCTACAAGTCATAAGTTTTTATTTAAAAAGATGTGAGTTAACTTTTCCTGTAAAAACAAACCGTTCCTTACTATTGGCTTCTAACTCGTAGCTCACAGCTCATTGCTCGCAGCTTATTTACTCAAGTGCATACTGCGCTCTTTATACAACGTTCTAAAATACGGATCGCGAAGGTCTTTAATGAAGCGAATGGCTTCGCCGGTACTTTTCATTTCAGGACCCAATTCCTTGTTTACGTTCGGAAATTTATTGAAAGAAAAAACAGGTTCTTTAATGGCAAAACCTTCCAGCTTTTTTTCGATGGTAAAGTCTTTCAGTTTCGCTGCACCCAACATTACTTTGGTAGCAATGTTTAAGTACGGAATCTGGTAAGCTTTGGCAATGAACGGCGTAGTGCGGCTCGCTCTGGGATTGGCTTCTATCACAAATACATTCCCGTTTTTAATAGCAAATTGTATGTTGATCAAACCGCAAATGTTCAACGCGCGTGCAATCTTTTCTGCATAATATTCCATGGTTGTAATCACAAGAGGAGTTAGGTTAAATGCAGGCAATACAGCATTGCTATCACCACTATGAATGCCAGCCGGTTCAATGTGTTCCATCACGCCCATCACATGAAAATCCTCACCATCAAAAATGGCATCAATCTCAGCTTCCTGGCAGCGGTCTAAAAAGTGGTCAATTAAAATTTTATTGTTTGGAATATGCTTCAATAAACTCACTACGGCTTTCTCTACTTCATCGTCGTTAATTACAATCCTCATGCGCTGTCCGCCCAACACATAACTTGGGCGAACCAAAACAGGATAGCCCACTCTATTCGCCACTTCAATAGCTTCATCGGCGGTATAAGCCGTACCATATTCAGGATATGGAATTTCCAATTCTTTCAGCATATCGCTAAAGCGTCCGCGGTCTTCGGCAATGTCCATATTGTCGAACGAAGTGCCTATTATTTTTATCCCTTTTTCGTTCAGGCGCCTGGCAAGCTTTAAAGCCGTTTGTCCGCCCAGCTGCACAATCACGCCTTCGGGTTGTTCCAGTTCTACAATTTCCCACAAATGTTCCCAATACACCGGCTCGAAGTACAACTTGTCGGCCATATCAAAATCGGTGCTTACGGTTTCGGGATTGCAGTTGATCATGATAGACTCGTAACCACATTCTTTAATGGCAAGCAGCCCATGCACACAGCAATAATCAAACTCAATACCTTGCCCGATACGGTTAGGACCGCTGCCCAATACAATAATTTTTTTCTTTTTGGAAGGAATAGATTCGTTGAAAGAAATGGTCTCATTCATAGCACAAAATTGCGCAAAAGTAAGGGTTAGAACGGTAACTGATGCAGCAGAAAATATGTAGGAGAATGAAGTTTGTTTTTGCACCAAAAATTAACGCTGTAGGAATGTTGAATTTACGTTTTGATTTGCAATGAATGTGTTATCAGCAGGAGCTATCGAAAAATATGATGTTTGGTATCATTGCATAATTAAAAACCTCGTACCTTACCTCACTCAATCAGAATTGCTTCATTTGAAAAAGTTGTTACCCCTTATACTGCTCTTTTGTTTTGCGCATTTTTCTGCTTTTTCAAAAGCACAACCACCCGATACGCCTGTAGCAAAACATATCACGTATGTGCCTTTTACCATGCTTACCGGCGGCGTTATTATTGTTCGAACAACATTTGATTCTTTTCCCGATTCGCTCAATTTTGTTTTGGATACCGGAAGCGGCGGCATTTCTCTCGATTCGGCTACCTGCGAATATTTACAAATAAAAAAAGAACGGAGCAACATTATGATAAAAGGCATAGCCGGTATGCGCCCTGTCGAATTTGCTTACAACCATACGCTAAATCTGCCGGGTTTAGTGGTTGACAATCTCGATTTCCACGTCAGTGATTACGATATTTTAACCAGTGTATATGGCCTTAAGATAGATGGTATAATGGGCTATAGCTTTTTACATCGCTATGTTGTAGTGATTGATTATGAGAAGAGCAGGCTGGAAATATTTTCCAAAGGCTTTTATAAATATCCGCGCGGAGGTTACGTACTGCATCCACGATTCAACACATTGCCAATTCAGCAAATAAGCCTGAAAGAAAAGCGCGATGTTCTGAGCAACTTTTATTTTGATACCGGTGCAGGCTTGTGCTTTTTGATGTCGGATAAATTTTCAGATGATAGTGTTGTTTTTAAAAGTAGTAAAAAGATGTATCCCACGCTGGCGCAGGGTTTGGGCGGCAAAGCAGAGATGAATGTAACTACGGTGAAAGAAGTAAAGATCGGTCCTTATAAATTTAGAAATGTACCAAGCTACATCTTTGCCGATCCTTACAACGCTACTTCCTATCCACAGGTAAGCGGGCTGATTGGCAATGATTTGATGCGTCGTTTTACTGTCATTTTAAATTATTCTGAAAGAGAAATTTTTATAAAACCAAACAGTTTTTACCGCGATTCGTTCGACTACTCTTACACGGGTTTGGGCATTTATATGGTGAATAACAAAATAGTAGTGTTAGACATTATGAAAGGCTCACCTGCCGAGAAAGCCGGCTTGCAGGAAGGAGATGTAGTTGTAAGTATAAATAAAGATTTTAGCGGTAATATACAAGCCTATAAGGCAATGTTACAATCGGCTAAGACAACACAAATCATGTTCATATCACGAGAAAATGTGGGCCTGCTAAAAATTACTTTAAAAGTAAAAAGCATTTATCGTTGAAGGTAAACCTGATTATCAGGTAAAGAAAAATGATCGTTGCTTCACTCAAACCACTTATGATGAACTTCCAGCAACTTTCGGCATTTTTCTTCCAGTGCTTCCAAATCAAAAGGTTTGTGTACAATGCCATCAGCCAGGTTATGTTCATAGGTTAGCAAAGCCAAAGGATTGGCAGAAAAAAGAAGCACTTTAATGGGATAAGGCACTTGTTCTTTTATATCACGACAAACATGGCGTCCATCTTCTCCTTTTAAATTAATATCGAGCAAAACCAGGTGGGGCTTAAGTTCCAGAATATGACCGATCAAATTGCGCCCCTCTTCAAAAGTTGCAACCGTGTACTTCTTTCTTTCAAACCATGCTTTTAGTGAAAGCAAAATATCGTAGTCATCATCTACTATAAAAATAGTCGGCATAACGTAATAAGTTTTGTATTGAATTCCTTTAATTGTTCAGCTATAACATTCTGCTTTTTCGGGCAAAAACAAAAATTCCCCTGTATAGTTGTGCAATAGGGGAATTTTTGTTTTATGATAAATGAGCAGCAATATTAATTGTGCGATACAGGTTCCTGTTGCTTCTTTGTTTTTTCAGCAACAGCACTATTAGGTGTTACCGCAGCCATGGCTACCTGCATTTTGTTTTTCATTCCCGATACCACTTTATCGTCGCCGCTCATCAATGCATTGTAACCATCTTTGGCTACATCTGCCGGGTTCGACATCTTGCTTTTATCCTGTACAATTTTAGAATCCTCCATTTCGGCTTTGTTAAAGAAATCGGTATCTGTAGCACCGGGCAGCAAAGCTGTAATCGTTATGCCATTATTGTCTTTGTTTTCGGCGCGTATGGCTTCCGTAAACGATTGTACAAAAGCTTTCGTTCCATGATATACCGATTGCCACGGACCGGGCGTTTTAGAAGCGATAGAAGACAGGTTTAAAATTTTACCTTCACCACGCGCTACCATGTCTTTTAAAAATAGTTTGGTCAGAATTAAAAGACTGCCGATGTTCAGTTGAATGATGTCGAGTTCGCGGTTGATGTCGGTATCAGTAAACAAACCATACTGCCCCTGGCCGGCATCGTTTACCAGTACATCTATTTCGATACCTTTTGCTTTCACTTCGTCATATACTGAGAAAGCTTCTTCGCGTTTAAACAAATCTTTGGCTAAGGTTTCTACCTGAACACCATATTGACCATTCAGTTCTGAAGCCGTTTTTTCAAGATCGCCGTTTTCACCGCGAGCCACAATCACAAGATTGTATCTATCTTGTGCAAATAATTTGGCAAGCTCGTAACCAATGCCACTGGTAGCACCGGTTATCAGTGCATATTTTCCATTCTGTTTCATGGGTTTTGTTTTTAAGTAAAAACAAAAACGATAATTGTGCCAGTGCCACGTCATTCAGGCAGTAGCTTTTGTGAAAGTTGATAGCGATGGTTCTAACTTTTTGAGCCAAAAAGGGTTATTCTGTTTTGCTTTCGATATTAAATTTTCGCTACGCGAAAAAAAATCGTTTTACATTACAGCATACAGAAATGGGTGACATCCCGAAACCAGAACAGCACAATCGTTTACCGAAACATAATAAATCCAAAACAGCAAACTGTTTACTTTTACCAATATAATTGTTCGCAATGAAACGCTGTCTCCTTTTGTTTTTGGCACTTTTTTACATGGTTACTTCTTATCCGCAACAAGTAGCCATCACCCATCGCATTGATCTTCCCAACGGATGGAGTTTAACACCGGTAGGCAAATCATTGCCATTGGGTGATCTGCCTCTCAATATTGCAGTATCCTCTTCAAAAAAATACATTGCCGTTACCAATAACGGGCAAAGCACGCAAACCATAGATTTAATTGACGCAGTTAATAAGAAAAGATTAGATAGTGTTATCATTCCAAAAAGCTGGCTGGGATTGCGTTTCAGCAAGGATGATAAATATTTATACGCATCGGGCGGCAACGATAACTGGATTTTAAAATATGCTATTATCAACAACAAACTTCTGTTGAAAGATAGTATACAATTGGGTGAAAAATGGCCCAAAAAAATATCGCCCGCAGGCATCGAAATCAATGATGCAAAAGAAACCATGTATGTGGTTACGAAAGAAAACAACAGTCTTTATACAATTGATTTAAAAACAAAGAGTTTAGATTCTTTAAAGCTGGGTGCTGAAGCTTATACGTGTTTGTTATCGCCCGATAAAAAAGAATTGTATATTTCGTTGTGGGGTGGTGATAAAGTTTTAATTTATAACACCACGCAAAAGAAAATGGTTGATAGCATTGCTGTTGGCGATAACCCCAATGATATTTGCCTTACAAGGAATGGTCAATATTTGTTTGTTGCCAATGCGAATGACAACAGCGTTTCGGTGATTGACATTAAAAAACGCAAGTTGTTGGAAACGCTAAATGCAGCTTTGTATCCCGATGCGCCAAGCGGCTCAACTACCAACAGTGTTGCGTTAAGCAGCGATGAAAAAACGTTGTATGTTGCCAATGCAGATAACAATTGTTTGGCGGTGTTTGATGTAAGTCAAAAAGGTTCAAGTCGTTCCAAAGGGTTTATTCCAGTGGGCTGGTATCCTACTTGTGTTCGAACCATTGGCAACACCATTTTCGTTGCGAATGGCAAAGGATTTACTTCGCTATCCAATCCCGATTTTCGTCCGTTTGGCAAGAGCGATAAACCGGCTTCTTCTTTTCAGCAAGGAACAATGCGTGATGAATATATCGGCGGTTTGTTTAAGGGAACATTAAGCTATTTCACTGCGCCAACAACACTTCAATTGAGCCAGTATTCAAAGCTGGTATATAAAAACACACCTTACAATAAAAACAAAGAAACAATTGCGCAGGGCGAAGCCGGAAACCCAATCCCAATGCGCATTGGAGACAGTTCACCTATCAAGCATGTATTTTATATTATCAAAGAAAACCGTACTTACGATCAGGTTCTTGGCGATATAAAAGAAGGCAACGGCGATACGGCTTTGTGCTTGTTTGGCGAGAAGATAACGCCCAACCTTCATGCGCTGGCAAGAGAGTTTGTTTTGCTTGATAATTTTTATGTAGATGCCGAAGTAAGTGCCGACGGGCACAACTGGAGTATGGGAGGTTATGCAACTGATTATTTGGAAAAAACATGGCCTACCAACTATGGCGGCAGAGGCGGTGAATACGATGCAGAAGGCAACCGTGAAATTGCCAATAACAAAGGTGGCTTTATCTGGAATCATTGCGCAAAGGCTGGCGTCAGTTATCGCACGTATGGCGAGTTTGCCGACGATTACAAACCTAATATTCCAATTTTAAAAAATCATTTCTGTCCGTATTATACAAGCTGGGATCAAACCGTGCGCGATACCACAAGGGTAGGGCAGTGGAAGCGCGATTTTGATTCGCTCGTAGCTAACAATGCGCTGCCGCAATTAAATACGCTGCGCATCATCAACGACCATACAGAAGGCTTGCGCAAAGGTCGCCCAACACCATTTGCACATTGCGCTGATAACGATCTTGCAGTGGGCATGTTTGTAGATTATTTAAGCAAAAGCCCGGTGTGGAAAAACAGCGTTGTATTTGTGTTGGAAGATGATGCGCAGGATGGTCCTGACCATGTAGATGCGCATCGAAGCCCAGTTTACTTAGCCGGTGGTTTTGTAAAGCGGCATTTTGTTGATCATACGATGTATTCAACTACTTCGGTACTGCATACGATTGAATTGATTTTAGGTTTCAAACCTATGAGCCAATATGATGCGGCTGCCACACCCATGTGGCGTTGTTTTTCTTCTACGCCCGACTTAACGCCTTTTAATGCAAAGCCTTTGCAAACTGATATCAATGCAAAAAATGCCGTTGAAAATGTGTGGCAACGTAAAAGCGAAACCTTTGATTTTAGTGCAGAAGACAGAATACCAGACCGCGAGTTTACCGAAGTCATCTGGAAGGCAGTAAAAGGTGCGAATGCAATTGTGCCTTCACCCAAAAGAGCGGCATTTGTAAAAGTAAGCGAGAAGAAAGATGAGGATTGATGAATGAAATGGCTAAGCCGTTTTATTCATCCGGCTTTCGTATTCGTCAATCGCTTTTTTAATAAGTACGTTCAACTTGCCATCACCTTCACGCAGCCATTTGTCTTCACCTTCCTGCAGCCATTTACCGTCTTTCGTTTTCAGCAAACGGTATTCACTAATATCGTCCACTGGATTTACTTCTACTATATAGGCAAGCTTCTCTTCTTTATTCATTTTTTTCCAGGGCATCAGAGCATGTAAAAAATTCTTTTCTAATTTACGTTGGATACCTGTTCTAACATTTCCCTGCCTGTTGTTTGGCAGTGTAATAAAAAATTGCGCCATACAAAACTTTTAAGTTCATGTAAGCTAATCAACGAATAACAGGTTTATATGTTACAGTTGTTAAACGGTGATATAGAATGATTAAAGGAACTGGCACGGAGAAGCAAACCTGACTTTCAGAAAGAGCAAGTGAAGTTGCAGAAGCTTTTGGATGTAAGAGGCTCGCCTATCTGAAATTTGCATTCAGAATTTTCAAGCATTTGTTTTTATATTCTATAGCTATCTTACTTACCAAATCTGAATCCTGTTCTTTTCAGGTACATACATTTTATTGCCGGGCTGCACATTGAATGTTTCATAAAAATGAGCAGAATTCATCAGTGGGCCATTAACACGCCACAAAGGAGGAGAATGTGGATTGTTGTTAATCCAATAGCGTAAGAAAGCATCTTTCATTTTTACACGCCATATCCGCGCAACAGAAATAAAGAATCGTTGATCTGGTGTAAGGCCGCCAACCTTTGTTGTGTCTTGTCCTTCCTTGGTCATCTTAAAAGCATCGTAAGCAACCGCAACGCCACTTATATCTGCTGTGTTTTCGCCAACTGTCATTGCACCTTTCACATGCACAGTATCTAAAACTGTGAATGTGTTATAAAGGTCAATTACCTGTTGTGTTTTAGCTTTGAACTTTGTATAATCATCTTTCGTCCACCAGTTTTTTACATTTCCATTCTTATCAAACTGCGCACCCTGGTCATCAAAAGTATGCGTCATCTCATGACCGATCACCATACCAATGCCGCCATAGTTCAATGCATCGTCAGCATTGTTATCAAAATAAGGCGATTGTAAAATGGCTGCCGGAAAAACAATTTCGTTGGCTGAAGGATTGTTGTAAGCTGTAACCGTTGAAGGCGTGGTAAACCATTCTGACCTGTCAACAGGCTTATTCAATTTGGCCAGTTGAAACTGGTAATTGTTAGCCGCAGCCGATACTATGTTTTCAAAGTATTTATCCTTTGCAATGGTTACGTTGCTGTAATCTCTCCACTTATCAGGATAACCAATCTTCTTTGTGATAGCAAATAATTTTTCTTTTGCTTTTTGTTTTGTGCTGTCGGTCATCCAATCCAGTTTGTCTATTCTTGCTGAAAACGCTTTTTGTAAGTTATTCACCAATTCCGATGCACGCTTTTTGGCATCTTCTGTAAAATATTTCTTCACATACAATTGTCCGAGTGCCTCGCCCAGATTTTGGTCAACTTCACTTGCCATTATCTCGCCACGCGTTTTTTGTACTGCCTGCCCTGTCAATGCTTTGTTGAACCCAAATGCAGCATCAATAAAAGGTTTGCTCAGTTCGTTTGCGTAATCACTGATGGAATAGGCTTTTAAATAGATTTTCCAGTCGCTGAGCGGAATAGTTTTTAAAGCTGTATTTAGCTTATCATAATAAGCAGGTTGCGATACATCAATCGAATCTGTTTTTGCACCGAGATCATTCAATACAGTTAACCAGCCAATATTGGGTTGTCGTTTTGCAAGAGCGGCAACGGACATTTTATTATAGTTTGCATTGATGTCTCGCAGTTCAATATTCGTTTTGTGTGAGGAAGCTATTTGTTTATCTATGTTATAAACAACATCCGCATTTTTAGTAGCGGTTGCAGAATCGCTGCCTGTTAATTCGAATAATTTAGCAAGATATATTTTGTAAGCCTGCTGAATGGCAACACTTGATGAATCGGTTTTGAAATAATAATCTCGTTCCGGCAAGCCAATGCCGGTTTGATAAATATGCGCGATGTTCAGGCTGCTATTTTTATTATCAGGTCCCACACCAAAAGCTAAAATGGAAGTGTTGGACGCCTTTGCTTCATGGGCTGCAAACTTCAGTAAAGAAGCTACATCGCTGATGCTGTCAATGCGGTTCAATATGGGTTTGATGGGTTCATAACCGCGTTTGTCAATGGTAGTTGTGTCCATGCCCGAAGCATAAAAATCACCGAGCTTTTGTTCAATAGTTCCCCCTTTGTTATCAGCTTTTGACACGCTATCCAATATGCCCTGCAAACGCAATCGCTGCGGGTAGTTCATAAACATATACGCACCTACACCCGACTGCGAAGGCGGTATTTGCGCCGTGTCATACCATTTTCCGTTGACATAATTGTAAAAGTTATCTCCGGGTTTGATAGAAGAATCTATCCCTTGTATCTGTATAGCAGATTCATTCTTATCCGAAGTGTTTTTGCATGATACTAATATGAAAATTGTGGCAAAAACAAACAGTGATGTTTTCATAAACAGATGTTTTGTAAAAGTAAGATAAGCAGCCATCCAATGGCTTTATGTTTATTTATGCAAGAATAATAAAATTGATGTTTGTTTTTGCCGAAATTAATTTGTATAACCTGAATAACGGCGCATATCAAAGCAGTAATGTTTTCAAAAATTTGAAAGCAGGCGCCTATATTCTTACTGTTAAAGATGCGAACAATTGTATTATAAATATTCCTTCAACAAATATTACACAGCCTGCTGCAATTTCTATTGCCAGTACTGCAAAAAATGTAAGTTGCAAAAATGCTTCAGATGGTTCGATAACGGTTACTGCCGGCAAAGGAACAAGTCCTTATCAATATAGTTTGAATGGCGGCGCTTATCAAAGCAGCAATGTATTTAGCGGTTTGCCTGCGGGTACTTATATGGTTGCAGTTAGCGATGCAAAGGGCTGCGTTGCTATTGCAAAAAATGATGTAAAAATAAAAAGCTCAAACAAGGCTTGTCCGATGACTTTCATATTGAACGATGATAAAAGTTTTGATGCAAAAGTTTATCCGAATCCTACTAACAATACCTTTTCGCTGAACTTGAAAGGTTATGGAAATTCTATAGTTGAAATAAAACTTATGGATATGTATGGCAAAGAATTATTGAATGTAAAAGGGTCAGTCAATCATACATACTATTTCGGTGAAAATCTTGCAGCAGGTGTTTATTTCATTCAAGTAATACATGATTCAAATGCTAAAACTTTTAAAGTTATAAAGCAATAAAATTGTAGGTGGTGTTTTAAAATTATGATGAAAACACAAGCCGTCCACCTGTGATAGATTAACACTACAAAGGCTCAGATTTCATAGATGATGTTGTTTTTTGCCGAAATTAATTGGCTAAACAGAGTGGCGGAGAATTTTTTCTTTAGCTTCCTGAGAGGTTATCACCGGAACGACTTCAAAATCTATAAGATCATTCCAGTTGCTAATCCATTCCTGAAACTTCTCTATACTCTCGGCTTCCATTAACTGATAACAAGTAGAAACATCTTCCGTTATCCAGCTATTGATATAAGTTAAGTTGTGGGGCAGCAACCTTCCTTTTTCTTCCCAATCTTTTATACACCTCTTTTGCTTTTCCCTGCCTGAACTTTTCAATGACCATAAACTTCATAATGGAGCTTCTTTTGGTGAATAAATATAAGAATGATGATAGCCGCATTTGCCTGAAATTTCAGTAGTGTATCACTTCGAATTTGTCCCGCAGATTTCGCTGATTTGCGCAGATAGATGTATTGATCTGCGTGATTCTGCGCTATCTGCGGGACACTGTATTTTCACACTGAGACACTACCGAAATTCCGGCAAAAACAAAAGCATAAAATTGTTGCTGAAGATGAGATATAAAAAAGGAGCAAAACAAAACGCAGAAGGAGCCAACAGATTCTTGTTAGCTCCTTCTGCTTGCATTGGTATTATGATTATGCCAGCATCTTCTTCAAATAATTATAACTGTTGGTTACGTTTTGTATGGGTTGCGGTGCGCCATCCTGCTCCACAAAAAAGTACTTCAAACCCGATTCGCCTGCATTGTCAAAAGCATGTTTAAAATCAACCACGCCCGTTCCCACTTCCGCAGGATTCATGTTGGTTTTATCAAGGTCTTTTACATGCCAAAGCGGAAAACGCCCGGGATGCAATTTGAACAATGCAACAGGGTCTTGCTTTGCTTTTGTAGCCCAGGCAAGGTCAAGTTCCATTTTTACAAGGTCTTTGTCAGTATTGTTCAGAATATAATCAAACGGGCGATGACCTTCCACTTCATCAAACTCGGTGGTGTGGTTATGATAGGCAAACTGAACTCCGTTTTTCTTACAGGCTTCGCCCGATTTGCTAAACACTTCCACTGCTTTTTTAATTTCATCCAACGTGCTTACCGGAATACTTGAACAAACCAGGTAGCTCAATCCGCCTTCGGCAGCATCATCAGCCAGTTGCTGATAATCGTCTGTAAGGTTGAGTGTTTTAGGTGCATTTTTCATCTTGTCAAAATAGCCTTTTATTCTTGCAGAGTCATCCGCCGTTTTTGCCATCTTCATTATCTGTGCCATGGTAAACGGTGCGCCACCCACATGCGCCGAGCGCCAGTGCAAACCTGCATCTTTCACCATCGCAGCAAACTCTTTGGGTTTGTAACCGTAGAAGTTTCCTTTGCCCGATCCTGCACTTTCCACTTCCTTATAACCAATGGCTGCCAGCTTTTGTAGTGTACCCTTTGTATCAGTGGTCATCAGATCACCCAAAGTGTACAGTTGAAGACCAATAGGTATTGCAGCCTTGTTTTCAAAAAAATCGTTAGCTCGCACAAGTTTTGGCAACACCAGACTTGTTAAGGCAAACATGCCCGATTGCTGCAAAAATTTTCTTCTGTTTGTCATGGCAAAGTTTTTAAAGTTAAAAAGATAATGAATAGACGTGCTAACTTACGGATAAGTTTTTATTTCTTTCTAAAGTGAATTTTAAACTTCTTCTCCACAATATTTTTTAAATTCACTTCTCTTCGTCCAGCTTCAATACAATATGGTTATTTGTTGGTTGAATTTTAAATGATGTGCTATTTGCCGACTTTTCAAACCTGCCCTCATTAGCAGTAACTGCATAAGTAAATCCATCAAATTGGCAAGCAATGTTTTTTGGTTGAATGTTGACAAAAGGCAATTGTGCATTAGCAACAGCAGAAAAATCCAGATACCAATTTATTGGTGACGTACTTTCTAAACGAATTGTACATATTCTTTCATCACAATCAACTATAAACTTTTCCTGCGCTGATTGTAATTGCCATACAATTTCTAAATCACCATATTTGTTTTTGCGCACTTTTACATCTTCGCCTTTCAATAAAACATCTTTGCCATTTATAATTGCTTTACAACGCAAGCCGGCAAACAGGTTATTGTCGCTCCATAAATAACCATCTACAAACGGCAGTGTGAAAAACTTACATTCATTTTCTGTTACCGGTTTTGTTTCATAGACCGATGGAAAATTTTCATTGAACAAATGAACATCCCGAATGCGCAAGCTGCCATCTTCCCACAAAAAATTCATACGATAAAAACGACTGTCATACCAAACCGTTTTCTTATTGCTTCGCTCTACATCTCTATTTACCGTAACAGCCGTTGGTGGCGTCAATTTATAATGATGCACTAAACCATTTGCCTGATTCTCCTAATGTTTGTACAACAATTTTATGTTCATCACGCAGCTTTGCAATCAATGGCATTTGTATTTCAAATCCCTTTTGCATGGCTTTCCATGTAAAAGAATTTTCCTGTCCTGCCTGTGTGTAAGCAAAAGCCAAAGGTTCGCCATCAATCATCTGCTGAAAAAACCAATGTACCCATGCAGAATCGCCGCCGCCAAATGCATACACAGGTTCTAATGTTACCACGCCCTGCCGTTCATTACCCAAACCATTATCATACTGTCGAACAGGGTCGCTGCCCAGCATCCTGAAAACAGGAACGGGTATTTGTTTTGCCCTATTTTGTGCGGGCATATATGCATTCTGTTTACTAGGATAGTAGGCCTGATTCCAATAACCGCCCCACAATGTATAACCATCAGTGCCATACTGGTCTTTGCAATTTGCTGATGCAACAATGTGATACTTTTCGTGCATGTAGTTAAGCGAATACGCATCTATAAACCACGAGCTCACCGATGCCAGGTAATAACCAAAAATCTTTTTAAAATCAGCCATGTAAGTATCCACCAGCTTTATGCGTTCCGCCTGCGTATAACCTGTAGAAAAACCAATGTTTGCACGCCAGTCCCAAGGGTATCTTCCGCGCCATTGCAAGCCCGCATGTTCAACCAGCGGTTGCGGAATTTCCCACCATGCACCAATTTCAAATTCATCTTTTGGCAAACGGCGCAACAGCTTTTGGTAACGGCTGTCCATCAGCGCATCATACTGCAATAAAAAGGTTCCCTTCAAATGGTATTGCTTTAATATCTCTACCTGTTTTACCACCGTTTGGTACAAAACATCTTCTGTAATGCCCGAATCTCTTGGCTCCAGAAGGCGAATAAAATTTACAATGTTTACAATGCGTGGTGCAGATGATTTTGTTGTATGGCTAACCATTTGTGCCGATGAAGAACTGGCAAAGCAGATACAGGCAAGCAAACAATAACCAGTAAAATAAAGCTTCATTTTTGCAATAATATTTTATGATGCAACTGTTGCTGAGCAAGATAGAGTTTTTGTTTTGTGTGATAATGTTTTGGGCTGTCAGCAGTTGAATATCTATGATGCTGGTGTTCCGGCTATTCGCTGCTACTCCGCCACAAAGCCAAGGCACAAATCTTCAGCGGGGTATTCGCTTCTATCCGGCAGCCCTTTTTGCTTCTATCATCATCTTTCAGAGAGACCGATGATACAATTGAAAGTGGTGTGAAGTTGGAAAACTTCAGTGGTATGAGAGAAAATAAAAAAGGACAGTTTTTCAACTGTCCTTTCTCGCAAGGATTAACTCCAAAAGACGAAATAATAAATCTAAATAACTAATAAAACTGGTAACTAATAAAAGTAACTAATAAATAAATAACTAATAAAAGTAACAAATTAACTAATAACAAATAAAAGTAACAAATTAACTAAATAAATAAATGACTAAAACGAGACGGGAGCTAATCGCTTGCGGTGCAAACATACACCGTAAACTTCAATTTCCAATACCTTTTTGATATTTTTTAATTTCTGTCTTTTCGGTTCCTGAATCATCTCTCAACAAGCACGAGGCGGCGATTGAGTGAGAGATGATTCTTTGCAATTTGTAACTTGTTTCGATCTTCGCTTCCCTTTTCCCGCTTAAATTGACATTTCGAACACCTGTGCTTGCAAACTTTATAACATAGGTGCTGGCATGCCAGCACCTATGTTATAAATAAATTGTAGTTGCCTGAATGTTTCCTTAGAATGCTTACAAGCTGCCATTATACGTTCACCAGCGGCCCTCTTCTTTTAATAAAAGAAATTTCTTTTGGCTTAGTATAAGTATGTTGTGAATGGCTGTTGTTATTGTTTGCGCGTTGAACAGTTTCAACAGCGTGTAACACCTTATAGGGATGTTCTTCTACTACCGGGATGGTTTGTGCCGTAAGGCGGACAATATCCTTTAAGTAGGCTTTCTCCTCCCTGTCGCAAAAAGAAAATGCCTTACCGCTCGCACCAGCGCGTCCTGTACGACCAATGCGGTGTACATACGTTTCAGGCACATTCGGCAGATCAAAATTAATAACGTGTGTAAGGTTATCTACATCAATACCGCGGGCTGCAATATCGGTAGCTACCAATACCTTCAACCTGCCGCTTTTAAAGTTATCCAAAGCACGCTGCCTTGCATTCTGTACCTTGTCGCCGTGAATGGCATCAGCTTTAATATTTGCTTTGTTCAGTGCTTTGGCTATGCGGTCGGCACCATGCTTGGTGCGTGCAAACACCAGCGAGCGCTTGATGTTATTTTCCTGTAACAAATGCTGCAGCAGCATTTGTTTGTCCTTCTTATTCACCATATACACCGATTGGTTTATCGTTTCTACGGTAGAGGAAACCGGCGTTACCACTATTTGCACAGGTTGCCGTAAGAGCACATTGGCAAGGCTTTGTATTTGCGGTGGCATAGTCGCAGAAAAAAACAAGGTTTGTTTTTGCACAGGAAGTATCTGAATTACTTTCTTTACATCGTTGATAAAACCCATGTCAAGCATACGGTCTGCTTCATCAAGCACAAACATTTCAAGATAGTCCAGATGTACATATCCTTGCCGGATAAGATCGAGCAGGCGGCCCGGTGTTGCTATTAATATGTCCACACCGCTTCTAATAGATATTACCTGCTGGGCTTGCGGTACGCCGCCATAAATTACCTGGTGCTTTAGCCCGGTGTACCTGCCATAGGCTGTAAAGCTTTCATCTATCTGCATAGCCAGTTCACGGGTAGGCGTAAGAACCAGTCCGCGGGTATAGCGGTAGCCCCCGATTTTCTCTTTACAAAGATTTTGAAGCATTGGTATGGCAAACGCTGCTGTTTTTCCGGTACCAGTTTGGGCACAGCCCAAAATGTCTTTTCCCTGCAGGGCTACCGGTATGGCTTGCTGCTGTATGGGTGTTGGTGAATTATATCCTTCCGTCTTAAGGGCCTTTAAAATTGGCTCTATAAGACCTAATTGTTGAAAACTCAAAATAATAAAAAATTAAAAGTCATAAATGTCAACGTCTATCCTTTGCGAATTAAACTCATAAAGAAAGCGTTGTGATTGTGTTGTAATGCCCACGTTATTCCTGTTATCTAACGAAGCTGGAGAAGAAGATAATTCAATAGCAAAAGGAGTAATTGAGTAATAAGATTGCGAATGTACGTCATTATATGATAATGGTTTGTAAAAGAGTAAAACGTTCAGCAGAGTGTACAGAAAAATAAGTTTAAGTACAGAGAATCGAAGGACAATCTGCGATACGAATTTGAACCTGTTTGCAACTCGTAAATCTTACATCGCAGCGGGATTTTTATGCCATAGCTTTATATCCCGTAGTCTCCGCCTATGTTGACCACGAGCAAGACCCATGATTTGGAGCAAAACAAAAACCCCTAAACTCAAAATACATGCAGTTACACCAAAACCATCAAGGCGAAAAAGCAATTCATAACAGCATTACAAAAGGTTAATCAAAGAACCGTGAACGGATGGGCTGTTATCATCCGTTCACGGTTCTTTTTTGTTACTTTTTTCCATCAAGGGAAAAAGTAAAATAGCGATTTAAAGTAGAGCAAATATTTATACTGAAGATTTGTTTATGCCATAATTTGGTAGAAGACTATGCAACAAGAACATTTACTTTTATATTATAGTAAGACGAAGCACGATAAAACAATATTTTTGAAGCAAACACAAACCAATGAAAACCATTTTAAAGAGTTTTGGCATTTTGCCCCTCATATTATTTGCAGCATGGCATCAAAAGCCAAATAACCCGCCGGTTTCTGCGGATGATATAAAACATTATTTAGCGGTGATCGCCAGTGATTCTCTGCAAGGCAGAAAACCTTTTACGGTTGGTGAAGAAAGAACAATAAGTTATTTATCAAATGAATTTAAAAAGCTCAATCTCCAGCCGGGCAATCATGGCAGTTATTACCAGGATGTACCAATGGTTGAGATAACAAGCAATGTAATAGGTGATATGCAAATAAGTGGCAAAACAAACATCACGCTGCAACCCAATACAGATTTTGTTGCCGGCACAAGACAGGAAGTTGATGCCGTTGATTTAAAAAATTCGCCGCTGGTATTTGCAGGTTATGGAGTTGTAGCACCTGAATACAACTGGAACGATTATAAAGGTCTTGATGTAAGCGGCAAAACGGTGATTGTGTTGGTGAATGATCCCGGTTTTCAATCCGGCGATCCAACTTTTTTTCATGGTGATACAATGACTTATTACGGAAGATGGACTTACAAATATGAAGAAGCTGCACGGCAAGGTGCTGCGGGTGTTTTAATTGTTCATCAAACAGAAGCTGCAAGCTATCCATGGCAGGTAGTGAGTAATAGTTTTACAGGCGCTAAACTATACCTGCAGCAAGCCGATAAACACATGTCGCGTTGTAAAGTGGAAGGATGGATAACAGAAGAGGCAGCAAAAAAGATTTTGAGTAGCGCAGGTATTGATGGCGATATACGGGCCATGGCAAGAAGCAGGAGCTTTAAATCCATCCCGTTAAACATGACTGTATCGCTTGCACTCAATAACAAATTAAAGAGTTCGGTATCGCATAACGTTGTGGCCCTGCTGAAAGGAACGCAAAGGCCAGATGAAGCCCTCATTTATTCAGCTCACTGGGATCATTTTGGTATTGGTAAACCGGATTCAACCGGTGATAGTATTTATAATGGCGCTGTAGATAATGGTTCAGGAACAGCAGCCTTGCTGAGCGTGGCAAAAGCATTTGCACAATCAACCCATAAACCACAACGATCCCTTTTGTTTCTATCCGTAACCGGGGAAGAACAAGGGCTGCTTGGCTCTGAATACTATGCAACACATCCTTTGTTTTCATTGAATAAAACCGTAGCTGATTTGAACATGGATGCATTGCATGATTATGGCGAAACGGCCGATCTTGCTATTACAGGCAAGGGACAAAATGATCTGGATGAATATGTTGATGCGGTTGCAAAACAAACAGGCAGGCATACAGTTGGCGATCCAAAACCCGGTTCGGGTTCTTATTATCGTTCCGACCATTTCAACTTTGCAAAGGTGGGCGTTCCTGCGCTCGATTTAAATGTGGGTACAGAAAGTACAACACATGATGCCGCCTGGGGTAAACAACAACAGGACAATTATACGGCGCATCGTTATCACCAGCCGGGCGATAATTTATCTGCCATTGCCAGTTATGATGGCATGGCGGAAGTAGCCAATGTTATGTATGCCGTTGGCTGGAAACTGGCTAATGAAACCCTGTTTCCGGATTGGAAATCCAGTTCGGAGTTTAAAGCAATAAGAGATAAAACAGGGGGAAAGTAAATAGTAGCGATTTACCGTAAGGTTTCATGCCGTAGCATAAGTCTTAGCTATGTAGACCCCGCTGTAAGTAATGTTTGTTTTTCATGAATTTTATGATCGTCACTGCGAGGCACGAAGCAGTCTGTGCTTTATCATTTATCTGGTTTGCTACATCTCATTATCACTTGTTATCATCCAAAGGCTGCTTCGTGCCTCGCAGTAACGACTACTTTTATCAATGCTTTAGAAATACGGATAGTCATATTAATTCAAGTGAAAAGGGAGCCTATCAGAAACAGGCTTTTATCCTTGCATCGTATTGCGCTGCGCTAACAAAGAACAAACATCTTATTTCATAATTCATACATCCTTCTTACTTTGCCAAAACTTCAAATATATCTACCAATGAAAATCATTATCACTCTCTCTTTCGCAATCCTCATATTATTCCATGTATGCTTCGCGCAGGTAAAAAATTATTACGTCAATCCCGATAGCACTTACCCGGGAATAACAATGATACACAGCGGTCATTTTATTACGGTTAATACCGGAAACATGGCCACAAAAAAGTTGCTCATCAGTATTCCAGGCACTACAGGCCCCGGTGATGTAATGCGATCATTCGACAGTGTGGCAGCGCTTATAGGTTATCATGCAATCAGCCTCGACTATCCTAATAACCGTAATACGGCATCGCTTATCAACAGTACAGATAAAGAAGTGTTTAATAAATTCAGGCAGGAACTTGATTTTGGTACGCCTGTTTCTGATTCGGTGAATGTAGATTCGGCCAACAGTATTGTTAACCGCATTACAAAACTGGTCATCTACCTTGCCAAAACAAGACCAACAGAGGGATGGAACAATTTCTTAGATGGAGGTCGTATCATATGGGAACGCGTTACATTGGCCGGGCATTCGCAGGGTGCAGGACATGTAAGTTATATAGCGCATGCCTTCCGGGTGCATAAGGTTATTATGCTTTCAGGGCCACAGGATTTTTTAGCCAATTTTAATATCCGGCTCCATGGTTATCTGCGCCTTCAAAAACACCCTACAGCAGTTATTATTCATTCCTGCATGATAGTGATGCTTATAATACGCAAAGGCAAATTAGCGATGATCTTGCCACCATGCATACAGCTTCATCCGTCGTTTATCGCTTTCAAAATATGGATGCCTTTCCGGAACAAAAGAGAATATTGGTTTCTGATATCCCAGCTCAAAATTCAACTTCACAAAATGCCGGTATGCAAAACCATATGTCAACCATTATGCCTACGCATAGTAAAGTTTGGAAGTGGTTGTTGAAAGATTAATGGTATCATTGCAGTTGGTGAGAACAACGATTGGTAGCGTTTATGAGTAGTGGTTTGTTTTTGCCGCTTTTTTCGCCCACATTGAAGTTCTTCCCAACGCGAACCTAATAAAATTTTGCTGGTGAAGAACACCAGCAAAGGCGAAACTCCTTGAAAAATGTTTCGAACACTTATGGTTTGCAAGCTCCGCCAATATCTAAAGTTAGGTTTATAACTTTTGTAGTTTGTAGGCATTCTGAATTGCAACCATGACGTTTAAAATATCAATAAAAACAAACGAAGTTGCACCCTTCACTTAGTAATGTGTTTTATCCTATCAGCCATTTGCTTTTTAGGCAGATAGCTAAGGCATTTTACCACAAGGTAAGTGCATATAAAAGATACCACTGCAATCAACGGCACCTTGATAGCGGCGCTTGAAAAATGGGGATTGATGTATGGATACAGTGTATCAAGCACCATGATGTGCGCAAGGTATATACCATAGCTTTTGGAAGACATATCGTTTACCAGTTTAACAGCCGGGGAAGTATGGTCGCGCTGTTATATTTTTACACAGCAGAAAAACGCCTGCTGTCATCATAGCTACATTGATGGTTTCAAAGCCCCAGGTCAATTCAAGCTCTTCAACTACATCTTTCTGCGGCAGTAAGTGTATAAAACCGCCCGCTGTAATGGCATAGCCGGCAATAATAAGCAATATGGCAACTGTGTACTGGGCCGGCTGTGACGGCATGTAAAAACGCTTTATATAGTTGGCCAGAATAACGTAGCCTAAAAAGCCCGAGAAATAATACAGCAGCGGAGTTTTGTTCCAGTAACACTCGCCCAGCACGGCGGGAAACACCCTGTGTATATAGGGCAGGCTCATGGCAACTGCCCACAAGCCAAGGTACAACTGCATATTGCCACGCGTTGCTGTTTGCACCCATTGGGAGATTAACGGCGCAAAAAGGTAAATGCCCAGCAGCATGTACACATACCAAAGATGTCCTACATCGGTGCCATAGTTTACCGGTATTTTAAGAACATTGCCCATGGCTTGTTGCAGGCTTGCCGTGCCAATGCAGTATTGATAAACAGCATACAAAACACACCATATAACAAAGGGGATGGCTACCCTTGTAAAACGTTTTTTTAAGAACGTCTTTGTATCGTTAACGGGGAAAAGGAAAAAACCGGAAATCATTACAAATAGTGGCACGCATACCCTGAACAGCGAATTATACCAGCCCACCCACCATGCATCGGCCGTATGAAGAACGGTGCCTTGCGGCGAAATATAATAAAACTCGCCTGCATGTATTTGCAATACCATATAGCAGGCTAAAACTCTTACAATGTCAAGGCCAAAGTTTCGGTTGCTTTGTGGGCTGTTCATGCGCACGAATATAGTGACATAATAGCCAGGATAGCTGCCCATTTGGTGGCGAAAGCCATCCCTCATATCCGATCATTTAAACATGGTTTATTCTAACAAAAAAGCTGTTAATAACTCAACAGCTTTTTGCTCATGTTCTTCATAAAGTTTTGCCGGTAAAAAATACCGGCAAAAACAAACTTCTTTACACACGCAAAAACACTTTCTTCTGATACATAAAATAGAGAAAGGCCCACTTTACAAACACATAACAGATTGCCATAACAACAGCGTTAAAAGGATTGCCGACAAGCTGTCCCAGCCAGCCAAAGAAACCATGTGTTGTATATTCCCAGTTAATAAAGTGTCCCGACATATAAATGAGAATGGAGTTCATGCCAATAACACGAAAAAAGAAAGACCATTTCTGATACCCTTTTACATCAATGATATAATAAAACAGGGAAAGCAATAACAAACTGATGCCGCCCACCTGCAATACAAACGAGCTTGTCCATAAGTTTTTATTAATCGGGAAATTCAAGTTCCACAATTGAGCAAGGATTAAAAATACAACGCCTGTAATGGCTAACCGCGCTGCTTTTTGCGGGCCGGTTAAGGTTGTTTTTTTCAAAAGCGTACCTGCGAGGATGCCAAGCAAACCGGTAGCAATAGCCGGAATGGTAGAGAATATGCCTTCGGGATCGTGAATGCCAAGGTATAATTTTCCGGGTAAAAAAGTACGGTCTACATAAGATGCAAAATTACCCTGCATAGTTAAGTCGCCGGGCGGAAAATTAGGCGCATGAGCCGTTTTCATAACAATCCAATAGCCAAGAATAATGGCACAAAACCAAATCATTTGTGCCCGTTCTTTTGTATAGAGATAAATGATGTTGGCAAACATATACGCCAGCCCGATTCTGCCCAATACACTGGCAAAGCGAATGTCAGCTATTGGTTTTATCGTTAATCCGTTGTTCACAATAATGCCCAGCACAACCAGTATCAACCCGCGTTTAATCACCCTTCCTAAAAGCTGATTCCGGCTTCTTCCCTTTTCCAGTTCGCGGCCTACGGAGTAAGGCGTAGCCACACCTGCCATGAAAAGAAATAGAGGAAAAATTAAATCGTAAAAGTGAAAACCATTCCAGTCGGGATGCGTAAGCTGGTTAGAGATAGCGCCCCAAAACGGTGAGCCTGTGGCTTTAAAAAGGGCGTGAAAGATTTCTTCTGCACCCATAATCCAGAACATATCGAAACCACGCAAAGCATCTAATGAATAAAGTCGCTTCTGCGGAACAAACGTGGTTTCAATCTTTCTCTCTTTTACTAACGGTGTGCCTTCTATCGTTTCGGCAGATAATGCATGATCCATTGTGCAATCGTATTGTTTGGCTCTAAAGTAAACAATCGAACATCAATGCAATTGCTCAATTTTAATCAGTATTCCTATTTTATTGCTATTATTTTTCCCGCCGTTGCGTTTCAACTTACAATTGCCCTCACACAGTAGCAAAGGCAGCGCAGCGCAATGTTACCACTATATTTATCGCAATAATACAGTGGTTCCCTTCAGCGAAATCCTTTTGTGATCGGGATTTGTATAGTTTAATATCCAGATATAAGTACCTGCCGGTTGCGGAATACCATTGCTTGTACCATCCCATTTTTTTGTCCAGTCCGTAGTAGAAAATACAGCTTTGCCAAAGCGGTTATAAACGATAAAAGAAAGGCTGATGGCCTGGTAAGCATTCAGCGGGTACAGATAGTCATTATGTCCGTCCTGGTTGGGTGTAAAAGCAGAAGGCACCCTGATATAGCAGTTCGTCACTGCCTTTACATACATCAATGCTGTGTCTTTGCAATGGGCAGTATCGGTTACCACCAACCGCACAGGATAGGTAATGTTATCAGCAGCAAAAGCGTAAGAGAACGATGCCGGGTTTTGCAGGGTGCTTGTGCCTCCATTACCAAAATCCCAATACCAGGAAACTATACTGCCGATACTGGAATCTCTAAATTGGGCTACATCATCCGGGCAAAGGATAGCGGACCCGGTTATTGCTGCTTTCAAAACACTGTCCCGTAGTATTACTGTTACCGAACCGTAAGCGCTGCACTTTGTTTCGTCTGATACCTTAACAGTATAAGTGGTGGTTTTTAGAGGCGAAGCCACCGGGTTAGAGATACCGGCATTAGACAAAGTTTCGGTGGGCGACCAGGCATAAGTAGTTCCGCCACTTGCTGCCAGCCCGACTTTGCCACCATAACAAATAGCGCCGGGCATGGCGCTGATGCTGAGATTTGGGCCGATTACATTTACAAATGTGCTGTCTGCTACCGTGCAACCGCCAAAGCTGCTGATTTGTGCGGTATACCACCCACTATCAGACAGCGAAGGATGATAAACGTGTGGATGAGCCGAATTGTCGAAAAAACCGTTAGGTCCTGTCACCCGATAGCTTGCCCCGCCTTCAACATCAAGCACAATATCACTGTCTGTACAAACGGGCGAGTTGCTCCTGATGCTAAACCCCGACGGCAAGCCATCTACCTGAACTTCTATGATATTGGAAACAACGCTACAGGAAGGGTTGTGAATGTTTTCTGTTTCAGAACCGCGCAACCGCAGCAGGAAAGTATCTGGTGTTGCAAATACTTTATTCAGGTTCTGATGGGTTTCACCGGGAATGTCTGCCCAAGTATAGCCATCATCTAAGCTTTGCTGCCACTGCACCGATGGATTTACAAACACCGACTGGGTGAAAGCAAACGTATTAAAGTCGTAATAGCCAGGGCCGATGGAGCCTGAGAGAACAACGGGTAAATTTCCCTGGAAGCAAGAGCCTGTTATCCAGCCACCGCTGGAATTTGAAATAGTGATATCCGGTCCCAGCCGTGTTAGTAAAATATTATCAATGGCAAAGCTCGCTTCGCAACGAACAATGGTAGAAGGATTGGTTCTGATTTTCACAACTACATCCGTTATCCCTTCCGGTAAGCTAAAAGACAAACCATAGTATTGCGGGAAGGTGGCTTTTACATCCGGATATTGATAGCCAAAATAGGCGCTGTAATTATCAATGTGTCCAAGGGGTGCGCCAATATCTCCGGTTTGAAAGCTCCTGATCAATGTTCCTGATACCGTTTCAATACTAAAAGTAAAATTTGGGTAAAAACAAGCTGAAGAACCGTTGAGACTTAATATACCTGCCCAGAACAAATAAGAAGCGTTGCTGCAAAGATTTCTTACCGTATCTGCAAACACTGTTTTAGACAGAGCGGACGCCTCATAGTCCGCGATCATCATGTAATCTGAATCGGTTATCGTTGGATGAATGCCAAAAAAGAAATGACCTGCGCCGCCAGGGATCGCACCAAAGCAGTTGTTGGCATTAACAACCGTGTAGGAGCCGGAGGCAGGACAGCCGTTTGGCGAATAGGTAAAATCGGTATAGCCCTTCGATAAGGGTGGCCCCGGATTAATGATGCCATGACCAAAATCAACATTAAGGCTTTCGCTTGAAGGTATTGTTAATGGTACTTGCGCTAAGCAGGAAGCCTGAATAAAAAAAGCCACCACAAATAGAAGTGACAGCTTTGCACAGTATGTAGTTCGGGCAGGCTTCATGCAGAAATGATATGGCTTTAGATGGGAAAGATACACAGAATCTTTTTTCTGCCGGTTGTGTCCATACTATACCTTAGTCGGAAGATTTTGTTTGCAATAAAAGAAGAAAAGTTTTGTGACTTAAGTCGCAGTAAGGTCTTCATAGCAGAAGGATTTGCGGCAGTATCAAACCTTGCTTCCATGTAACCTTCTACTTTCTTTTAATTGATTATCTGTATTTCTAAATCATTGATAAAAATGTAATCGTCACTGCGAGGAACAAAGCAATCTGTTCTTTATCATTTATCCGGTTTACTCCTCCTCATCACTTGTTATTATCCACAGGCTGCTCCGTGCCTCGCGGTGGCGACCATAAAATCACGCAAAAACAAACAGGTTATCATAAACGGATTGTCAATTTCTTTTATTGAAAAAGAAAGTAGAAGGAATGTAAGAACGGAAGATATTGCGACACTTCCGTTTGTACGCCTTGTGATACAACTTTTGGGTACTGTGGGAATATCTTTTGTACTTTGATGGTTGAGCATAGAAGTGCTTCGATTTGGCCTGCCCATACCGTAGTTGGTACCCTTCACGAGGACATTATTCCCTTATTCTACTCCTTTCATTACGTTTCAATGGTATAAACAGATTTGGAAGCTGTGATGAACAATACATTTTTATTATTGCCGCAAAAACAAAGGTTGCCTGTCCAGTCTTCAGGCACATCAATATGCTCTATCTTTTTGCCTTCACTGTTATAAACCATCACACCTTTTCCTGTCAGGTACACATTGCCTTGTTCGTCTAATGTCATACCATCGGAAGCCTCATTGGCAAAGAGTTCTTTGCCTGTTAAACTTCCATCTCCGGCTATGCGGTAACGGTAGGTTTTCCAGGTGCCCATATCAGCTACATACAGGTATTTTCCATCGGGTGTGCCTACTATTCCATTGGGTTTTTGCAGGCTGCTGTCCTGCCGTATCAAGCGGCGAGAGCCGGGTGGCAGATAATACACTTTTTCGCCGCCCAAGCCAGAATCAGGATGTTTGCGGCTCCAGTAATCGCGCTGAAAATAAGGATCGGTAATATAGATACCGCCGGTTAAGCGGTTTACCCATACATCGTTAGGGCCATTTAATGTGTGCCCTTTATAATTATTTACCAGAACCGTAATCCGCTTATCCGGAGAAATAGAAATGAGTTCTTCGTTTTCATCGGCACAGCTTATTAAATTTCCTTTGGCATCCATGTACATTCCGTTCGATCTTTTGGCACCATGCATAAACAGCGTAAGCTTTCCTTTTGTATCGTACTTCCAGATATTGTTATTGGGCTGATCGGTAAAAAACACATTTCCTTCTCCATCCGTAGTTGCACCTTCGGCAAATGCAAACGTGCCCTTTATTTTATGCAAAGTTGCGTTGGGTGCAACGATTTGTGTGCAGGCGTAATCGTGTAGAATCATAATAAAAATAAGTAGTAAGAACGTTTTATACATAGGCTGTATTGATGGATAAAACTACTCTTTTTATTGCCAGGTTTTCATACTAATTGGTGTGAGCAGCCGCCGAAATTTTACGGTGATGCTATTTGCTGTTTTATGGATTTGAGCATATTATTTCTGTTGCAAAAAACGCTAACCTGCAGAGTTAACACTTAGCGTGAGTTTGGAAATATAGTGTCCTGCAGATTGCGCAAATAACCGCAGATTCATACCGTTTATCTGCGCAGATCGGTGGGCAAAATTCAACCCCAAAATTGTAAGCACGGATGATAGTACATCACATCTGTGCACAGGTCCTAAGGAGGCTTTGGTAATAGCGTTCTAAAGGTCGACATGCCTTGATAGTTTGGATGGGGAACGTTTTATTTAGCTAAATTCTTTTGTGTTTGTTTTTGCCTTATAAATTGCTCCTTTTACAGTTGCTAATCCGCAACCAAAATTGCGCACGATTTTAGCCGCCCGATTGTGTATTATGGGTATTGAAATAGAGAAGAAATTTCTGGTGAAGGAGGATGCCTGGAATAGGGTAAAAACAAAAGGCCTATTGTACAAGCAAGGTTACATGATGCGTGATGAGGACAAAACCATCCGCGTGCGGCTTGTGGAAGGGGACAAAGGCTATCTTACCATCAAAGGGAAAAGGAGCGGTTTTTCCCGTCCGGAATACGAATACCCCATTCCTTTAAAGGATGCAGAAGAACTTTTGCAGCAGTTTTGCGATGCCATCATCGTAAAGAAGAGATACAAAATAACAGTGCATGGCAAATACTGGGAAGTAGATGAATTTTTAGAAGACAATGAAGGCCTGATACTTGCCGAACTGGAACTCGCGGATGAAAGTGAAACCTTCGGCTTGCCCGACTGGATAGATAAGGAAGTAACCGCCGATCAACGCTATTACAATAGTGAGCTATCCGTTAACCCTTTTAAAAACTGGAAGCCATGAAGGAGCAAAAAGAAAAAAAGCAATTGGATAAGCTTTGGAAGAGGATGCAGAAGCGGTTTAAAGGCTTCCGAAACACCGGTCATACCGAGCAGTTGCACCAGTTTCGCATACAGGTAAAAAAGATAAGGTCATTCCTTACGCTGCTGGAAGCAGAGAAAAAGAACCGTGGACTACTCAAAGACTTTAAACCGGTAAAAAAGATTTTCAAATCGGCTGGTGTTGTACGCGATGCGGGTTTGCACCATAAGCAGGCAGAAGAACACGGCATCCATTTGAATGGACGGAACCAGCAGGAAGAAGATGCGCAGCAAAAGGAAAGGGAACAACTATTCCGGCAAAACAAAAAGCATTTGCGTACAATGAAAAAGGTAAAAAAGAAGTTGCACCAACACCTTCATCCTGTTTCTAAAGCTGATATGAAGACATTCTTTCAAAACCAGATTGACATCACAAATCGTTTGCTAAGCACCCATCACTTTACAGAAGAGCTGCACAACGGACGCAAAGCTCTGAAGCATTTGTTGTATAATGAGCAGGCGGTGCAACAGGCATGGAAGAAAGAACAAGGCCTTGATTTTTCTTATATTGATGAACTGCAGGAAGCGTTGGGAAACTGGCATGATAACAAGCTAACACTCGACTACTTCAACGGAAAGCTTGATGCAAAAGACATTGATGGCCTGACAACAAAAAAGAAAGCCCTGCAGGAAACCGTAGCCCAAAAAGCAAACGGCTTTTTACAAAGAATCAGTCATAACTAACTTCTCCTAGTGATCTATCTTTATGGAGATAAACCCATTTAAAATTATTATTTCAATTTGATTACAACGGCACGTTTTATGAAAAGCTGAATAGTGGGTTGCCGGATTGCGATACTATGTTAAACACACCATTTTAAAAACAATATCAAAATAACGGTAGCCTGCCAAATTGCAATTTCTCAATTTAAAAGCTTTCAATTATGCTGGCAATGAATTATCGTGGCCCGTTCAGAATTCGTGCAGACAAAAACAAACCTTATCCGGAAATTCTTCATCCGAATGATGCCATTGTTCGGGTAACACGTTCCTGTATCTGCGGCTCAGATTTACACTTGTATCATGGATTGGTTCCCGATACCCGTGTGGGAATGACCTTTGGACATGAATTTATTGGTATTGTGGAAGAAATAGGTTCTTCCGTACAAAAATTAAAAGTGGGCGATTCTGTGCTTGTTCCTTTTAATGTAGCCTGTGGCATCTGTCCGTTCTGCAAGCAGGAATTGTTTGGCAATTGCCATGAATCAAACCCTGAGGCAACCGCCGTTGGTGGCATTTTTGGCTACTCCCACACAGCCGGAGGTTATGATGGGGGACAAGCCGAATACGTTCGTGTTCCTTATGCAGATGTGGGACCAACTATCATACCTTCCGACATGGATTTAGACGATGCCGTATTGCTTACTGATGTGTTCCCAACCGGCTACCAGGCTGCTGAAATGGGTGGCATAAAAACCGGCGATACCGTTGTTGTTTTTGGTGCAGGTCCGGTTGGAATTATGGCAGCCAAATGTGCATGGCTGTTTGGCGCAGCACGTGTAATTGTAATAGATCATATCGAATACCGTTTAGAGTTTGTTAGAAAGTATGCACAATGCGAAGCATACAACTTCCGGTCTTTGGGAGATCCGGTTCTTTTCATAAAGAAAACAACAGATTATTATGGTGCTGATGTTTGTATTGATGCCGTTGGTTGCGAAGCTGCAGGCAGCGCTTTGCAAACCATCACCGGCAGAAAGCTGT
The DNA here is from genome assembly GCA_963847085.1 of uncultured Chitinophagaceae bacterium. GTDB lineage: Bacteria > Bacteroidota > Bacteroidia > Chitinophagales > Chitinophagaceae > Ilyomonas. The sequence continues at coordinate 225,538 of CAWJYO010000010.1, forward strand.
TGTTACAGGCTGGCTCGGCCACCGCTTTGTATTGGGCGATTGATTCAGTAAAAAAGGGAGGTATTGTTTCTGTGGTAGGTGTATACGGGCCTACGGCCAATTTAGTGCCGATTGGTAATGTTGTAAATAAAGGCATTACGATCCGTGCTAACCAGGCTTCCGTAAAACGTTTGCTGCCAAGGTTAATTGAGCATATACAAGCCGGTCGCATTAGTCCAAAAGAAATCGTTACACACCGTGTTCCTTTGGAAGAAGTATCTGATGCTTATCATATCTTCTCTGCAAAGCTTGACAACTGTATTAAAACCATTTTGATTCCACCATCTGCGAGAGCCTAAAAATTTTATGTATGGAAAATTTAGCTGACAATTATAAACACATTCCGGGTTGGGGCATAGATGCTGATCCGAAAAATGAGCCAACCTATCCAATGAAACATTACACGGGTGATGACCATGAGCGTTTGAACTACAGCAGACCTCCGCTGCAACCGGAAACTGTGGAAGTACTCCACTCAAACGAACGCCCGAATCTAACAGCCGTGTTTGGAACTTCCTCTCCTCCTTCAGGCTTAAGTGGCGCCATACGGAGATATGCTTTTAAATACAGCGAAGGAAGCTGGGGGCACTGGCTGCCGCTTCTGTTTGCCGACCGGGTGAACATGGTAGAAGGCATTGTGGATGATTTGATTCATGGCCATATTCCGAATATCTGGGCTGAAAAAGGCTATAATGCAGAATGGAAATACAATAAAAAAGGCTTAGTCGTAAAACTGGCAACTACAGCCGCTGTTGTTTTTGCAGTATCGGTATTGCTGTCGAAAAAGAAAAAGCGAAAGCTTCATTGGTAATTTGAGAATTCAATAAAAGAAACAGGCTTTTCTATCTATTAGTTAAGCCTGTTTTATACACAAGCAATTGCTACTGGAGCTTTAGCTTTTATGCTGTTGTTTGTTTTTGCACAAATAAGTCATAATGCCATTGCGTGCTTATGCTCTGCAATAGGTTTGCCGTATCAAAACTTATAATAAAACAAACAAAAATTCAATGTTGTAATAGCATTCGATTCTATAATTTTTTACCTTATAAATTACTAGCAAAAACAAAAGTATGTTTGATGAGAAACTGATTCAAAAAATAAAAGACCGTTAATCAAAAAAGAAGAAACGATTGCCGTTGCTGAAAGTGTTACGGCTGGTTTTTTACAGGCTGCTTTGGCTTCTGCAGAAAACGCTTCTTCCTTCTTTCAGGGTGGCTTAACCGCTTATAATTTGGGGCAGAAATGTCGCCATTTGAATGTAAATCCTATTCATGCAGAAAGTTGCAATTCTGTGTCAGAAAAAATGGCTGTTGACATGGCTCAAAACATTACGCATTCTTTCACCAGCAACTGGGGAATTGGCATTACGGGTTATGCCACAATCGTTCCCCAATCGCACAACGAACTCTTTGCTTATTATGCTACTGTTTGCAATGGTAAAGTCATGTCTGCCAAAGAAATAAAAGTGGATAAAAACAAAACACCCGGGCAGGAAGTGCAGTTGCACTATGTAGAGGCTGTGTTAGCTGAACTGGCAACATTGATTGAATCACAATAATTAAGTAGCTCAGTTGCTCATTTCTGTAAGCGAAAAATGGTAATGAGGAAAGTTTGGAAATGCCTGATAAATTTCTGTACTAAGAATGGATATATTGATTTAAATGACTAATGGTTTGCTCCTGCGAAAGAATAGTATCTTTTACAACATCGGACATAGAGATAATGCCTGACAATTTGTTGTCATCGAGTACTGGCAAATAACGCACATTGTTAGCCGTCATAAGTGCCATGCAATGGTCTATGTTGTCCTGTGAAGTAACTCTTGGCAAATCGGTAGTCATAATTTCTGAAACAGGCGTGCTTTCCGAATGTTTGTTTTCCAAAATTACCTTTCGCGAATAATCTCTTTCTGTTACAATTCCCAGGTATTCTCCATCCTGCATCACAATTACAGAACCTATGTTTTTATCTGCCATAATTTTCAATGCATCATACACTGTAGTTTGTGGTGATACAGAAACAGGAGATACATTTTTGCGGGACAAAACAGTATTTACGCGGTTCATATAGATAATTTTATGAAGTAGAAATAAGCAGACACTGAAAGGATAAAGTTAGCAGGATTTATATCAGCAAAAACAAATTTTATTTTGCTCCTGCTTATAAATTTAAAAAGGGAAAAACAAGTGCATTATTCATAACACAGGCTTGTAAGAAAAACATACGGATTGACGGAGAAATATGTATCTATAGTTTGCGGACGTTCGCACAATTCAATGTCAATAAAAAACCTTGCCTGCATAATATCCCACATGTAAAGATTGCTTCCATCAGTTGTTGTATCCATCATTTCAGGAAGTGTTTCGCTAAGCCAGCCATTCCAGCAAGCTGCAATCAGTTGCTCAGCCTGCGAGGCATTTTTATTATTTCCCGTTGCATCTTTATCAACCAACCCTCTTTTAGAAAAAGATGAATTTGCTATCAATAAAATTTCCTGTTGAATAGAATTCGTGTTCATAATCTTGGTTTTGCTTTTATAGACGAAACTCAGCAGCAAAAAGTAATAAGATAAATAAAAAAGTTGAGTTAAACACTAAGTGCCTGGTTCAATAGATGCGTATATCATTAATTAACAGCCATAATAAAATCACTTATCAATTATCCTTTTGTTTTGAGGTTATTAATAGCAACAATCTGTAACTAACTACTGACTTAAGCTGTTTTTTGCATAATGTTTGTACAGGGTTGGTGAACCCAATGAAGAACACTTAGATGGACAACCTATATCAGCCCGTTGGCTCTTTTTATCATGATGGTAAGTGTGATTTTGTTGTATGGGCACCTTTAAAAAACTCAATACAACTTGTTGTTGATTTTCCCTTTCTGCAGGAATACGAAATGCAAAAGGACGAAGCCGGTTATTGGAAAACAACTTTGCATAACGTTGCTCCCGGTCTGCGGTATTTTTATAAAATTGATAATACCATTGTTCGTCCTGATCCAGCTTCTGTGTCGCAGCCAGAGGGTGTGCACAAAGCTTCGGAATTGATCCAAAGAGATTTTGATTGGACAGATTATGAATGGAAAGGACTGCACCTTGACGACTTAATTATCTATGAAATTCATACCGGCACTTTTACGCAGGAGCAAAATTTTGAAGGCATTATTCAAAAGCTTGATTATCTAAAAGAGTTAGGTATTAATGCCATCGAAATTATGCCTGTCGCTCAATTCGCTGGCAGCCGCAACTGGGGTTACGATGGTGTGTATCCTTATGCAACACAAAACAGCTATGGCGGTGCAAACGGTCTGAAAAAATTAGTGAATGCTGCGCACGAAAAAGGCATCGCCGTAATATTAGATGTTGTGTACAATCATCTTGGACCAGAAGGTGGATACCAAAGCGATTTTGCACCTTATTACACAGCAAAACATAAAACGCCATGGGGCAATGCCCTTAATTTTGATGATGAATACAGCGATGGTGTTCGCAGTTATTTTTTGCAAAATGCATTAATGTGGTTAGACGAATATCATATTGATGGTTTGCGTATGGATGCTGTTCATGCGATTGTTGATTATGGTGCAAAACACTTTACACAAGTTCTGCAAAAGTTTGTACGCGAACTGGAAGAAAAAAGTGGCAAAACAAAGTTTCTTATTGCTGAAATAGACTTAAACAATCCCAGGTATATCAATCCTCAAAGCAAAGGAGGCTATGGTTTAGATGGTCAGTGGATTGATGAGTTTCATCATGCATTGCATACCGTATTGACGGGTGAAACCAATGGATATTACGAGGACTTTGGCAGCCTCTATTATCTTGAAAAGGCTTTCAGGGATACTTATGTTTACAACGGTTGCTATTCGCCGCACAGAAAGAAGATTTTTGGCGCCAGGGCAGATGAAAACCACTACAGGCAGTTTGTTGTTTTTGCACAGAATCATGACCATATTGGTAACCGTTTGCTTGGCGACAGGCTTACAACTTCCTTATCGTTTGAAGAGTTGAAATTGGCAGCGGCTGTTGTTTTTTTATCGCCTTATGTGCCTATGCTGTTCATGGGAGAAGAGTGGGGTGAAACAGCACCTTTTCTTTACTTCACCAGTCATTCAGATAAGGAGCTTATAAAGAGTGTATCAGAAGGTAGAAAAAAAGAATTTGCTCACTTTAAGTTTAAGGGAGAATTTCCTGATCCGCAGAGCGAAGAAACGTTTCAAAAATCTATGCTGCAATGGGAAAATTGGGCAAAAACAAACGTTGTATTACATCAGTATTACAAGCATCTGATTTTACTGAGAAAAGAATGTAAAGCCTTAGGGGCAAAAGAGCGCGAAAGCATGACTGTATTTCCTGTGAAGGAAAGCAATGTATTAACCATCGAAAGAAAGGCCGGCACGCATTCTTTATTGCTTGTTTTTAATTTCAATAAAGAAGTTTTTTCTTATGAGCTTCCAATTCAGGCAAGCTTTAAAAAGACCTTTGATTCTTCTTCCGCCGAATGGAATGGAAGCGGAGAAGCAACGCCGGCCCTTGTTTCAGCAAACGAATCTTTTCAGCTCAATCCTATGTCTGTTCTTGTTTTTGAACCGGATAGCAAATAACATGATTTGCCATTCCCTTTCTTTAAATGAAAATTGTAGCACTACCAAAATTGTAGTGATAGCTTATGTAATGCAACTCTATGAAACAAACATTGGAAAACTCAAGAAAAACAAAGCACAACATCGCATTTTCTGACTTGAAACGCAGTGCCGGTATTTTGCTGCATATTACATCGTTGCCTTCCCTTTATGGCATCGGCGACATGGGACCTGAAGCAAAAGCATTTGCGGATTTCCTGTATCGAAGTCATCAAACCTTTTGGCAATTATTGCCCTTAAATCCAACTACAGCAAGCAATGGCAATTCACCTTACAGTGCGGTGTCAAGCATGGCTGGTAATCCATTACTGATTAGTCCAGATATATTAATCAGTGAAGGTTTACTGACTAAAAAAGAAGCAGCTCCTTATAAAGTAAAAGAAAGCGACAAAACAAATTTTGAAGAGGTAGAAAAAAACAAATGCGCCATCTTAGAAATCGCTTATTCTAACTTTTGTAAACATCCTTCATCAATTCAAAAAGAACTAAAAGAGTTTTGTAAAAAAGAAGCGTATTGGCTGAATGATTTTGCTCTTTATTCTGTCTTACAACAGGTGAATAAAAACAAACCCTGGTACGAATGGGAGGAGCCTTTTAAACAACATGATGCAGAAGCCTTGCAGCAATTCGAAAAGGAGTATGGAGATGAAGTAAATAAAATAAAATGGCAGCAATACATCTTTGCCAAACAATGGAAGGAATTGAAATTATATTGTAATGATCTGAACATTCAATTGTTTGGCGACATGCCTATTTATGTTGGCTACAACTCATCTGATGTCTGGTCGAACCGCGATATTTTTAGTTTAGACGAAGAAGGCAAACAGCTATATGTGGCCGGCACACCACCAGATGATTTCAATGAAAATGGCCAATTTTGGGGCATGCCTGTTTTTAAGTGGGATGTATTGAAGGGCCGCAATTATGATTGGTGGGTTGGCAGGCTGAAAAAGAATCTCGAATTCTTCGACTTTTTACGTCTTGATCACTTCCGTGCATTTAGTGCTTACTGGCAGATAAAGGCGGGTTCGGAATCCGCATTAAAAGGAGAATGGATTGAAGCACCGGGTAAAGACTTCTTCTCACATATACAAAAAGAGTTAGGAGAGATGCCTTTTATAGCCGAAGACTTAGGAGAAATTAGCGAAGATGTTTACCAGCTACGTGATGCTTTCCAATTTCCCGGCATGGAAGTATTGGCTTTTGCCTTTGGTAAAGAGATGCCAACCAATGTACATATTCCGCACAATCACATTCCTTTATGTGTTGTGTACACGGGCACGCACGATACGGACACAATTTTAGGTTGGTTTGCATCATTGCCCAGGGTGAGTAAAAAGAATTTGATTCGTTATACAGGCATAGAAATTAACGATTCAAACGTTTGTAATCTTCTTTGCCGCATGGCGTATGCATCTATATCCAAACTGGTTATTTTACCTATGCAGGATGTATTAGAGTTAGGCGAAGAGGCTCGCATGAATGTTCCTTCTTCAGCGGAAGATAACTGGACGTGGCGCATGACTTCAAAGCAGTTGAACAGCAAAGTTGAAAAGAAATTAAAAGAGTGGTGTGAGGTTTATAACCGGCAACCGCAATCATTATAAAACAAGTGCGACGATAATACTAACCATGCTTCGCAAGAACAGTTTGTATTCGAACTGTAACAATAAATAGTAGCTTTTGTTTTGCCTTATTTTTTACTTATATCTATGAACACAATCCAACATACAACCGTAAACGTATCTCTTATACACGAGGCTTTTTATATACCGCAGCTCCACCGCACACGTCGCATCTGGATGTATTATCCCAATGGTTATCATACTTCAGATAGGAGGTATCCGGTTATTTATATGCACGATGGTCAGAACCTGTTTGATGAAGCTACTGCCTTTGACAAAGAATGGCAGATTGATGAAACGCTGCAAAGCCTCGCTGCACAATGTATTGTGATCGGTATTGAAAACAGCGAACACCGTATGACTGAATACAATTGCTGTTATAACGAAGAACAAGGAGCAGGAGAGGGAAAAGCGTATCTTGATTTTATCGTTCACAACCTGAAGCCTTACATTGATAGTCATTATAAGACAATTACCAGTAGAGAAAATACATACATGGCAGGCAGCAGTATGGGCGGGCTCATTTCTCTGTTTGGAGGTTTGTACTATCCTGAAGTATTTAGTAAACTGGGCATCTTCTCACCCTCCTTATGGATCGTGCCGAATGTTTTAGAGGAAATACAAGTACTGATAGAAAGTAACTATTCTTATTCGCAGCACCTGTTTTTTTATGGTGGTGCAAACGAAGGCGGCAATATGATTCAAAATATGTTAGATGTGGTTGAGATTTTGAAACAATATCCTCAATACACAATGAGTGTGAACATAGATGCGGAAGGCGAACATTGCGAAACCTGCTGGCGGGATAAGTTCTCTAACTTTTATAATTGGCTTTTCCTTCGGCCTGATAAAAAGTAACTGTATCTGATGCGACTTTTAAATGTGCCAACTCTTCCCATTTATTCAACAAAACCAAACACACTATGTTTTCCTATACAGTTACTCATTTGAGAACCGTTTTACTTACTCATATCAGGGTTAGAAAAATTTTTCTTTCAAACAATTTATTCATTTGTTCACGCATGTATCCTTTGGCATTGCCAATATCTTTTTCTTTTAAAATGCTGCATCATAATACAATGCCGCTGCGCCCAAAATACCGCTGTTTTGTAAGGCGGATACTTCTATTCTGATGCGTTGTGCCGATTTTGGATAGAGTAATGTTTTAATCTCTTCCCACATTTTCTTTTGAAAGAATGGGTAAGCCAAACGCACGGATCCTCCCAAAATGATGAGTTTCGGGTCATAGGCATACATTACCATTTTGATGGCATGGCCGATATGTGTTCCTAATTCTGAGTACAACTCTAATGCATGTGCGTCGCCCCTCTTTGCATCCTCAAACACCTTTACACCATCGAGCCCATACACGTTTTGAAAAAAGGAACCACTGCAGTAATATTCCAATATCGCATCCCTGTAATTGATTAAGCCAAATTCACCCGCCCCACAATTAAAGCCAGCATATAATTTATGATTGATAATGACGCCCGCACCCAAGCCTGTGCCCAATGTTAAGCCAAGCATAGCATTAACGCCTTTACCCTTACCAAAATAATATTCGCCTACGGCAAAGCAATTGGCATCGTTATTTACAAAAACCGGGATACGATACCTCGCTTCCATCCATTTCTTTAAAGGCACTTCTTTCCAGGAGGGTATGTACAGCACATCATAAACAATTCCTTCGGTAACATCCACTACACTGGGTACGCCTATACCTATCGCTTTTACAGAATCATCAATCAAAGCATCCACCACTCCATAAATATCATTGAGTACTTCCTCAACCGAACCATTACTATGAATGCGTGCTGAAACGATGTCTGATAAAGCGCTGCCAGTTACTACTGCACCACGTATGTTTGTTGCACCAAGGTCTATTCCTATAACTTTCGTATTCATTTTTTGCTTTTACTTTACATGACCTTTGGTGAACAATGATTGAAATAGCAATGTAAGCCCGATGGTTTATCCTTTTATCCATTTGCTTTTAAATCCTAATTTTTTCAAGCCTCTTTGTATATCAGGGTCATTCATAAATAATTTCCAAATCAAGCCGGTACGATAATTTTCTATCATCACTACAATCGGCCCCTGGTCAATAGCCAAATGTGTTTTCGCATACCAGTTATGCGATTCACTAAAGCCGTCCACAAAGCCATAGGAACTCCATATTTTATCGCCCAGGTCATAATAAAAATGTTTCAATGCCTGCATCGAATATTGTGGTGTATAAGGAAACGATGATAAAGATGCTGTCGGTTGTATCACTCCTCTGTCGTCTTCCGGACAATGTGCTACATAGCCTTTCCAACTGTCGCCTGCAGTAAGCCCCCAGCAGTTCTCACCATAGCCCTTATAATGTTTTGGATTTTCAATACAATACGCCCTGTTAATGAGTGTATGATTTTTTGTTTGCAGTGCATAATCAATACCATGATCATCTTCTAATCCGTTGGGATCAATACCCATGTAAGTGTATTGTTCAAAAAAAAGTGGCCCGCCTTTCTCATAATTACCTAAGGGAAGCTGATAATTATAATAAGATTTACCATTTTTCCAGCCGCCTGATTTAACCCAACAGTTTTCATACAATTCTTTGGAAATGGAATGCGAAGGTGATGCCGCAGCGATAATGTAAGTGATTAACGCCTCATCATAACCAAAAACCGGAAAGTTCATGTCAAAATCGTTTCTTGGGCTCCAATGCCAGTATAATGTTTTAGTAGTGCCGTTGCTATGCCAATTCCAGTCAGCTACATCCCACATTTGCTGCACCCGTTTCCTGAAATATCTTTCCTGTAAAGTATTCCCGTTAAAATAGGCCTTTGCGGTAAGCAAACCCATCATGAGGTAAGATGTTTCTACAATATCGGCACCATCATCAAGTCTGCCAAACTGGATCGTTTCTCCTGTAGCCCCATTGATAAAATGCGGATAAATGCCATGATAGCAATCGGCTTTCGCTAAGAAGTCCACTATTTTTATCAGTCGCTTTAAAGCAGTGTCTTTGCCAATCCATCCCCGGCTCACAGCTACTACGGTTGATAAAATTCCCATTCCGCTACCGCCTATAGCACAAGCCTCAGAACCAAAAGTTGATTGGCTAAGGTTCGGCTCATCATCTGCTTCATTAATATAATCCCAGTAATATTCTGCTTTAACTGTATTGTCCCTCTCTCTGGCCAGTCCGCTAACGGGATGAGCAAAATTCCAGAAATACCTGAACGTTTGTCGCTGTACGATATCAAGTAAAAGGGAGTCACTGATATTTTTAATGATGCCAACCGGCGCAATAGGATTTTGCGTTAATGGCATTCTGGTCGGGCTGTTTTTGTTTTGAGCAAATACTGCTGATGTCAGTAGTAAACAAAGAATGGCGTAGCAAGTTTTCTTTTTCATTATATCAGTACATGTGTGTTCGGGAAATACTTTAAATACAAACCGACACGATACAGACTTTTGTTGCAAGCAATGTAAATTGTAAGCATTATTAAACATCACCTTGTTTTAAAAATAAGTTATCAATTAAGAAGATGATTATATAAATTCTCATCGCAACTTCATCGCTGCATCTTTATCCAACAACACATAAGAAGATGGCAACGTTTGAAAGATGGACGCAGGCAACTGGTTCGTTATTTCTCCTTGTAAAGCTCGTGCAATAACATCTGCTTTTTTAATTCCTGACGCTATCAGCATAGGTATTTTTGCTTCCTGTAAATACCTGAGACCAAGCGTTATGCCTTCGTGCAAAGGAGTTTGCTTCTTAAAATATTTTTGTCCAACACTTGCTGTAACTGCCGCCAGAGGTGCATGATGAGCATATAAGTTAAAATCTGTACCAGGTTCATTCAATCCGATGTGGCCGTTCATACCTATGCCTACCAGCATAATATCCAAAGTACCTTTTTCTTTTATGAAATCATCCATTGCTTTACAGGCATCATCCAAATCATTTGTTTTTGCACTAAAAAACATGAGCTTTTCGGGTTCTATTTGCATAGGTGTAAAGAAATTTTGGTAAAGAAAATTGGTGCAGCTTCCCTCATCTTCTTTGCCCATGCCAACCCATTCATCCAGACCTACAAAGTAACATTTGCTAAAATCAATCTTGCCGTTTTGAGCATCGGCTATTAAATATTTATACACTCCTACCGGTGAATCTCCTGATGGAAAACATAGTAGAGAATCAGGTTTGAGCTTAATCTGAGCCGTAATCATATCGGCAGCCGCCCTGCACATTTTGTTGTAATCCGGAAAAGTCAATACTTCCATAGATTTGTTTTTGAATGAATTAATAAGTTTAGAATCGCTTATAAAAACAAATGTGCTATGATTAAAGTTTCTATTCGGATATTTCTGTTATTTATTTTTTATGGTTCCATATTGCCAGGCAGTTTATTTTCTCAATCCATTAGGATCAGTGCTGATAAAAACGCCAAAAAAATCATCTTCAGCAATGAAAAAATAAAAGCCTTGCTTGATTACAATCAGAAGTTCAATATTTCTTCACTCACTGTAAATGGTCAGCAGGTAATATCCGGAGATTCAGGAATCTATTCAATGATTGCGACGAAAGATAACATCTATTCAACCTTACATCTTAAAACATCACCTTCTGCCGAAGTAAAAGGCAACACGATAACTATAAAAAAAATCATTTATGGCGATAAAGAAAATGGTATAGAAGAAAGCTGGATGATTATACTTACAAAAGATAGTATGAGACTCACTATTAACCGGATTTTTAAGAACAACATGTTGATTGAAAAAGCTGGCCTGCCCGTGTTCACTTTCAACAGCATTCATACCTGGGAAGGAGCTTATCAGGATTATGGCGGAATCGCATGGTTTTATCTTTTTAATAAAAAGCTCGAAACGTATGGTGTGCATAGCAAATCATCAGCATTTTGGAATGCGGCTACTAATAATGGAATGATGATCAATGCAGATGCAACAGGTAATCAAATAGCAATGGATTATCAGCGTACTGCCACTGATCAACTTGCTTTTCATATTGATATTGCTCCAACCGAATTGATACCGAGATTTGATTCAGGAACCAACAGAAGACGGTTTGTCCGCGATACAACTGCACCTGTATGGTCGCCTTACACAATACATTCTGGTACAACGAGCCAATCAATCACACTTTCTTATTTTGATTTCGAAAAACAATATGGTCGTGGAAAGTTAGCAGGCGTCAATCAAAAGCAGGTGAGTGCAGTATTGAATACCATTGCAAGAATGGGCGTTATAGATAAAGAACATTTTGGTGGCAACAGCTGGCATACACCTTATGGTCCTATTTGTTTGCATGAACAATACATAGCGCAGTTAGGGCTTGCTATTGATGATCCAAATTACTTAAGGGGCTATCAGGACTGTCTTGATTTTTACAGAGATCATGCAATAAAGCCGGATGGTCGTGTTTGGCCACGCTGGGCTTATACGAACGAAGATGCCATGCCGCATGAATTTAATAAGGAAGGTTTCTACGAAGCGCAATGGGGTTATTTGCTGGATTCGAACCCAGACTATGTTACCAATGTGTCAGAGCTTTATGATCAGAATGGTGATATGGATTGGGTAAGAACACACCAGTTGTCATGTGAACGCGCTTTAGACTGGATTATACAGCGCGATAAAAATAACAATAGCCTTGTTGAAATGATAACAGACAGCACGGCACAAAAAAGAAGCAGTGATTGGATAGATATCATCTGGGCTTCTTACGAAAATGCTTTTGTAAATGCAAAGCTCTACCACGCGCTCACTCTATGGGCTCACATTGAAGAACAACTGGGCAATACACAAAAAGCAAATGAATATAAAAACTTTGCTGAAAAGCTAAAGACTACTTTTAATAAACCTGTTGAGCAAGGCGGCTTTTGGGATGAGCAAAACAAATGCTACATACATTGGAGAGATAAAGATGGTTCCCTGCATGGACGCAATATGGTGATACCTGTGAACTTTATGGCCATTGCTTACAATATTTGTGATGATGACAGAAGAAAGAAGGCCATTCTGGATGCTATTGAAACACAAATGCAAAAAGAAAATCTTTTCTTCTGGCCCTTATGTTTGTATACGTATGCACCCGGTGAAGGAAACGACTGGCAATTCCCTTTTCCGAATTATGAGAACGGGGATTTGTTTTTATCGTGGGGCGCACTTGGTGTTCAGGCGTATGCATCTTACAAACCTGAAGTCGCTTTACAATACGTGAAGAATGTACTCCATCAATATGCAAAGGACGGGCTTGCTTTTCAACGATATGGTCGTGTGAAACAAAACGGATTGGGAGATGACATTCTCTCTGGAAACAGCCTTTCTGTTATTGGCTTATACCAAGCTATTTATGGTGTTAATCCTTTGTACAACCGCTTCTATCTGGCTCCTCATATAACACCGGAAATTACGGGTACGAAACTGAATTATAAATACCGCAATCTTCAACTGACTATTGATTTAAGCACAGATAAATATGCTGTATCAGATGGGCGTTATAAGATTACGTCAAAGAAACATTTTGGATTTTATAGCGCAAAAGATACGCTGTATTATTTTGATGGCGCTAATGAAAATGCTTCACTAAAATTATCTGCACAATTCAAAGGCAATACTTCAATCAGTATAAAAAATTGGGATTCTTCACGATACGAATGGATACAATCATCTACTACACAATTTCCGTCAAACAAGATAAAATACCTGCTATCTGGTTTAAATAAAAACAGTAACTATACTATTTTAATCAATAATAAAATATTTAAAAAAGGCAGTAGTGATAGTAGTGGCAATCTTGAATTTGAGCATAGTACAGAGAACACTTCAGAAAATATAACCATAACGCTTCAATAGGATGTTTGAAAGAGGGACAGTTTTAGTATAATACAAGTATAAGAACCATACCCGTTCGGAAGATTTTAAAGTGTTCGTAGAGCAACCTGTTTGTAGCAAAATGATCCAATCATTAATCATCCGGCTCTATCTTATTCATACGCGGCTCCGATGGAGCCGGGTTAACAAGCCAAGATATTCTTCTACAAACACGCGAGCCCGATGGGTTCAATACACTCTACTTTTGGTGCGAAACCAAACTTCTTTCGAACAGTTGTGGTAGTAGAATTTTCCATCTCAATACTGATGATTAAGTTTACATTGTTTATAATCATGCAGATTATCCATAAATTCTTCCAACCGTATTACAGGTACAATTTGTGTTTACATTCTTCAAAAGTTGTTACATGAGAAATCTACTGGCAGGCCTTGCCGGCGCTATTGCGCTGAATGTTTTGCATGAGTTATATAGACACTATGACAATGAAGCACCGGAGGTGCAACTGATTGGCGAAGAAGCTCTGACCAAGCTGGCAAAAGCGGCTGATATGAAACCTCCCAAAGGTGAGAAATTGTATGGCTATACTTTGGCTGCCGATATTGTATCAAATGCATTGTATTATTCAATGATCGGCAGAGGCAGTTCCAATTATGTAACGAAAGCAATGCTGTTAGGCACGCTTGCAGGTGTTGGCGCTTTGAAGCTAACCAAACCACTTGGCCTCAATGATAGACCTGTAAAAAAAACAGGCAAAACCAAATTGCTTACTGTTGTGTGGTACACCAGCGGAGCATTGGTAACAGCGCTAACACTTACAGCTTTAAACAAACGAAATAATTATCTTAAATAAAAAGACTCACACGCCTCTCGCGCAAGCATACCGCTTGTGCGAATCTCATTAGAGCGTCCGCTCAGATCGTTTCGTTTCTACACAACAACATTTTTTCTTCTTGTTGAAAACTGTGTTTTTTGTTTTGCATGAATACCTGGTAAAACAAAACATATATAATCAACAAAAAAGTAAGTTCCTTTACTATACGGAAAGTAAAAAAGGTTTGATTGTAGTGCGTTATAATTCCGGCCAGTTAAAAGTAACTTCTTAAGCATTCTATAAATCCGGTATTGTTAAACCGTGCAGCGCTGATTTTTCATAAAGCCACGATAAAGAACTGGCAAATATTGAAGGTAAAACTCTTAAAAGCAATCTAATTTTTAAGGTCGAAACAAGGCTTGTTTTTTAAGGATATTGTTCTCAACTTCATTGTATGCGCACACCATCAATTATGCGATTGAAAAGCACTTGTTAATGACCTTGTTTGGTTTTGCCCATATTTTGCTGATAGGATTCGATCATATTTTGTTTGTATTAGGGCTTTGTTTGTAGAGTGCCAAAATTTCAGAGCATAACCACATCTCAACCGAACATCAGCTAATTATTATAGTATTTATATCCGATACTCACCTTTAAAAACAGTTACTGCCTGGCCTGCAATGAATACACTTTCTTCTGACGTTGTTAGCTTTAATATGCCACCTCGTGAAGACGCCTGGTAAGCTATCATATTTGTTTTTGCAAGTTTTTCTGACCAGTAGGGTGCAAGTGAACTATGAGCTGAACCTGTAACCTGATCTTCCGGTACACCAACGGGAAATGCAAAATAGCGTGAAATGAAATCGTAAGGAGAGGCAGTATCAGATTTACTTGTTATGATTACGTTGAATCCTTTCAATTTTTCAAAGTCAGGTTTAAAGTTTCGTACTTCGTTCTCTGAGGTTAATTCAATTAGATATCTATCGTTCGTATAAGATACTTTGATAGCATTAGAAAACAGATTTTTTAACTCTTTGGGAAGCTCTGTAAAACTTGATTTGAACGAAGGAAATTGTAATTCTATCCAATTATTTTCAAGTTTTTCAACTTTTAAATTACCATTCAATGTTTCAAAAATAATTTCATTTTTGGCAGTGAAATTTTCTTGCCAAAGAACATGTGCAGCGGCAAGTGTTCCGTGTCCGCAAAGAGGCAACTGCGCTGTAGGTGTAAACCATTGTAATGAGAAATGATCACCTGTTTTCTTTACAAATGCAGTTACAGGGAGATTGTTTTCAATAGCTACTTGCTGCATTATATCTTGTGAGAGAGTTTCTGATAAAAAACAAACTCCAGCCCCATTTCCGCTAAATGGCTTATCTGTAAAGGCATCTACGTGATAAAAAGAAAAAGTCATAATTCTGATTTAAGTTTTTATACGTGGCTAAGAAGAGCAAAGATTTACTTTTTGCGCTTTAAAAAACAGATTCAGTTTTTAAATTATTAACTGTATCAGAATCATATTAAATATTAATTATAGAGGAGGAACTGATATGTTCGTTAATGTAATTTCTGATTCTATTTTTTAAATCGGCAGTAAATCAATTTTGCGAGAATAATTATAAAAAAATGAGCTTATTTAGAAATGGTAAGACAGCACTGATACTGGTTGACATACAAAAAGGTTTTGATAATGTTGATTATTGGGGAGGACAAAGAAATAATACTGACGCTGAAAAAAATGCTGGGCAATTACTTTCCTTGTGGAGAACACACAAGCTTCCTTTTTTTCATATACAGCATTGCTCCACCAATCCTGCTTCTATACTTGCACCTGGTAATCCTGGTAATGGATTTAAAGAGATAGTAAAGCCCTTGAGTGGTGAGACGGTGATACAAAAAAATGTAAACAGTGCTTTTATTGGAACAGATTTAAAAGTACTTCTGGATGCAAAAGAAATAGACAGTGTAATTGTGATTGGCTTTACTACAGATCATTGTGTTTCTACAACAGCTCGTATGGCGGCAAACTATGGTTATAAAACTTTTGTAGTTTCAGATGCTACCGTAGCCTTTGCAAAAGGAGGAATCAACGATGAACAATATGATGCTGAAACAATACATCTTACTGCTCTTGCACATTTAAAAGATGAATTTGCAACTATTATTCAAACATCTCAAATTGTAGATGGATTTGCGAATGAAAAATAAAGCTTATGAATTGGACTAATAGGCTTGCCTTTCAATCGTAAAATATTATGTCAGTAGTGCTTCCGCAAACGAAATTATTACAGGATTATAATATCGGAAACTGAAAGAATTTTAAAAAATTTAGAACGGATTTTTGAAGGTTAAACCGGCAAATCTGATACTGCATAAAATAATAAATCTGAAACTGTTTTTTTCACTTGTCCATTCTCATTTTTGCTTTGTGATAAACTACAAACATGATTGACTATAAAACAATTTTAGAAAACGAAGAAACGTTAGATCCGCAAAACTGGGGCGATTATAAGACACTTGCTCATAAAATGATTGATGATATCTTTTTATTTCTTCAAACATTGAGAGAAGAGCCGGTATGGAGAAAACCTCCTGAAGATGTAAAGGATTTTTTAAACACTACCTTACCGTCAACTTCACAAGATATCAAAGAAATCTATGAGGATTTTTATGAAAAGATTTTGCCTTACAGGAAAGGGAATGTGCATCCCATGTTTTTTTCATGGGTAGAAGGAAACGGAACAATCACAGGCGTTATGGCTGATATGCTTGCGTCAGCAATGAATTCAAATCTTGCTATCGGTGATCACGGAGCCGTTTATGTTGAGCATCAGGTAATTAACTGGTGTAAAGAAATGGTTGGTTTTCCAAGAGATTCTTCCGGTATTATCGTTGGCGGTGGTTCTCTTGCAAATGTTACTGCACTCATTATAGCAAGAAATTCATTAAAAGACGGGTTGATAAAAAAGCAGGGACTTAAAGATTTTGAAAACCGGCTGGTGGTTTATTGTAGCACGGAAACGCATAATTGTATTTTTAAAGCGGTTGAAACAATTGGCATCGGAACGGATTACCTCAGAAAAATTGACGTAGATGGACACTTCAAAATAGATGTTGCAAAATTGAAGAGGCAAATCGAACGGGATAAAAGCAATGGCCTTGTTCCGTTCTGTATTATTGGCAATGCAGGTACGGTAAATACCGGAGCGATTGATGATTTGAATGAGCTTTCAGCACTTTGCAAGCAGGAAAATATGTGGTTGCATATTGATGGCGCTATTGGTGCTGTAGTAAATATTTTGCCTGAATTTAAACTACAATTAAAAGGAATGAATGAAGCCGATAGTATTGCATTTGATCTGCATAAATGGCTTTATATTAATTATGAGGCAGGGTGTGTATTGGTAAAAAATGCCACTGTTCATAAAAATGCTTTTGCACAAACCGCCAACTATTTATTGAAACATGAAAGGGGCTTGGCAGCCGGCCCGGATTCATTTTCGAGCTATGGATTAGAGCTTTCGAGAAGTTTTAAATCGCTTAAGGTTTGGATGAGTATTAAAGAACATGGTATTGACAAATACGCAAGGCTTATCCGCCAAAATATTGCGCAGGCACTCTACATGGAAGCTAAAATTAAACAAGAACCTGCATTGGAGATGCTGACTGCGGTAAGTTTAAACATTGTCTGTTTTCGGTTTGTTAAGCCACAAGTGAACAATGATAATCTCAATCATCTTAACAAGGAGATTTTGATGCAGTTGCAGGAACAAGGTATTGCCGCACCATCCTATACAATTCTTCATGGCAAGTATGCCATTCGGTTAAGTATAACAAACCATAGAACAAAAGTGAAGGATTTAGATACAGTCATTCAATCTGTAATCTTCATTGGTGAAACGATTTATAAGAATCTTTATGAAAATAGATAAACGCATTTCAGTTTGAAAATAAAATGCCCACTTAAAACTTCAAAGCAAACTTATATTTAGCACTGAATAAAGTTATTTTAGATTGATATTGAATTGTGCAGAAGCTCATAATGAGCCGCTTTGCTATCATACGTTTGTAACAGAGCCTTAGCTTCGTCAATTACATAGGATTGCTCATAATCTTGCCCGGCAAACTCTTTCACAGCCTCAATATTTTCAAACGCCATAATTGTTATATACTCAATGCTGTGCTCCTTCACATTTTTTAATAATTGTATCCCGTGGTAGCCGGCTACGTTTTTGCGCTCTATGCCAGGAAACACAACCTCTTTAAGTAAGTGCTCATACTGTTGAGAATTCTCAAGAGTTGTTGTGCCTTTCCAAATTCTTATAATCATTTTTAAATTCTTGAATAAGTTAATCAAAGTATATATTCCATTTTCTCTACCTGCAGTTAATCTCAACTCTCAGGATATATAATTGTTATATTCTTACAATTCAATCATCATTTTTATATCTGCTCTTGCATATTCTTTATTATTATTTCCGGGCACATGCTTAAATCCAATTTTCTCATATAAATGAATGGCAGGTTCAAGAATCTTATTGCTATATAACACAATTATTTTGGCACCCAGTTGTTTCGCTTTTTCAAAACTTGCATAGCTCAATGCTTCAGCAATTCCCTTTCTTTGAAATCTTTCATCTACAGCCATCTTCGCAAATTCAAATGTTGTATCATCTGATTTTATCAGAGCAACCGTACCGGCGATTGTTCCATTAAACAGTGCCATTAAAATCGCTCCGCCGGTTTTTAGTATAACATCTTCAGGCTTTGTTAGAATCAACTTATCGGGTACCTCCATTTCAAAATATTTCTCTATCCAATGCCTGTTCAAACTTTCAAAATAGAATTGATGTTCTGGTAAATAATCCACTATGGTTATTGTGTCCATTTTTTCGTTGTTTAAAAAGTTGTGGTGCCAAGTTAAAGAACAAATTTGGAAGAATTTACCAAGAGAAAACAGATGCAGTTTTTTTATATTTGCGTATATCAGATTCGTAGAATTTTATATTAATTACACTAATCAGGTCAAGAAAGAATTTAATTATTGCATAACCAAACATTAGATCGATCAACATATCAAACATGACTACTTTAAACAAAAAATTCAATTCAAAGGAACATTTATATATGCAGGTTTCACAGGGTATACAAAAGCTGATTGAAGATGATGTTTTGCGTATTGGTGATAAGCTGCCTTCTGTGCGTGAATTAAGTGATAAGTATGGCATTAGCATGGGAACTGCTTTCCAGGCTTACTACGATCTTGAAGGCAAAGGTTTGATTGAAGCCAGGCCAAAATCCGGATATTATGTTCGCTTTAGTCACCGAAGGTTTCCGCAATTACCCGAATCGTTGCCTATCAACATTACGCCGCATGAAGTGAGTGTGAATGATATGATTGAAGCTATTTACGGGGATATTGCAGCGAAAGATGTAATCAATTTTTCTCTTGCTGTACCCGATGTATCATTACTGCCATCTGCAAAAATCAACAAATCGGTAATTTATGCCTTGCGTAATAACAAAGACAGTTGCGTTAGCTATGAAAATACACAAGGCAACCTTGAGCTTAGAAAGGAGATATCCAAACTTGCATTTAACTGGGGCGGCAAAATAAAACCTGATGAAATCGTTGTCACCTCTGGTTGTCTCGAAGCAATTATTATGTGTTTAAAGGGTATAACAAAAAGCGGAGACACTGTAGCAGTTGAAAGTCCAACATACTTCGGAATTAACCAGGCGTTGGAAAGTATGGATTTAAAAGTAGTAGAAATCGTATCTGAGCCTGTAACGGGAATGAACTTAGATAATTTTCAAAAAGCAATAAAAAGAAATAAAATAAAAGCGTGCATTGTTGTCCCAAACTTTCATAACCCATTAGGAAGTTGTATGCCCGATGATAACAAAAGAAAACTTGTAGAGATAATTACCGCTAATAAAATTCCGCTGATTGAAGACGATATTTATGGTGAATTGTATTTTGGCAAAACAAGACCCAAAACATGTAAATATTTTGATAGAGAAGGATGGGTTATGTATTGTTCTTCTCTTTCCAAATCACTTTCGCCTGGCTATCGTATTGGCTGGACTATTCCCGGACAATTTCTTGAAGATGTAAAGCAAATCAAACGCATACATAATATAAGTTGCCCTACACTTACACAGGCAACGATGGCTCATTTTCTAAAGAATGGTCGCTATGAATATCATTTGAAGAACTTACGGAAGGCATTGCATACACAAAGCCTGAAGTATGTACAGGGCATTATTCAATATTTCCCGTCCGACACAAAGGTATCGCGACCGAAAGGTGGTTTTATTTTATGGCTTGAACTTAATTCCAAAATTGACGCATTCAAACTTCAGATAGAAGCCAAAAAGCACAAAATATCTATTACTCCTGGCAGGTTGTTTAGTTCTGGCAATAACTATTCAAATTACATTCGGATAAGCTTTGGTAAACCCTGGGATAAAGATGTGGATTATGGATTAATGATAGTAGGGAGGTTAATTAAAAAAATGATACACTAACAAAGTGAAATTGTACATGTTCTTTTGTTTTTTGTCTACACAATAACCCAATTCTGCTTATTAAGAAGAACGCCTTTGTTTTTGCACAAATATTGGCAAAAACAAACATTCTGAAAACAAACAAAACTGCTTACTTCCCAATGCAAAACTTACTGAAAATATAATCCAGTTGATCTTCATTAGTTACTTCGCCGGTAATGCTGCCAATCGCATAAAGACAGGTTCTGAGTTCAGAAGCAATCAAATCTAAAGGTATGTTTCGTGCAAAGCCTTTTTTAATATCCTGAATGGATGATAACACATTTTGCAACGCTTCTACATGCCTTGCGTTGGTAACAATCACATCGGGCATTGCAACGCCATTCTTTACAACAGAAGTATATAATTCCTCTTTTATCAGTTCAATGTTTTGCTTGTACAATGCCGAGATAAAAAGAAGAGGTTGCTTTATCTTTCCAAATTTGTTTTTGTCATAAAAAGCTTCATCTGCCTTATTGCCAACGGCTATCACTTTTGCGCCCTCTTTTTGTATTTCCTGCAACGTTTCTAAAAGCTGATCTTCTTTTATTTCATTAACATCAAACAAATACAAAACAATATCAGCTTTACGCATCGTTTCCAGGCTACGCTGCACGCCAATGGTTTCAATAAAATCGGTAGTATGTTCACGAATGCCAGCCGTGTCAATCAACCGAAATAAAATTCCATTGATGTTAATCGTCTCTTCAATCGTATCGCGCGTAGTGCCGGCAATCTCACTTACAATCGCTCTGTCTTCATTCAACAGTGCATTTAATAACGTGCTTTTCCCGGCATTGGGCTTGCCAATAATAGCAACCTGCACACCATTTTTGATTACATTGCCCAGCACGAACGATTGCAGTAATGAGGTTACTTTTTCTTCTGCTTCGTTCAGCAATTGCATCAAACGACTGCGGTCGGCAAACTCTACATCTTCTTCCGAAAAATCAAGCTCCAGTTCTATCAGGGATGAAAATTGGAGCAGCTCTTCCCGTATCTGAGATAGCATTTGCGTAAAGCCGCTACGCATATTGTGCAATGCTGTGCGGCGGCTGGCTTCCGTGTTGCTCGCAATTAAATCAGCAACGGCTTCAGCTTGCGAAAGGTTCATTTTTTTGTTGAGAAAAGCCCGTTGTGTAAACTCGCCCGCTTTGGCTGCGCGGGCACCCAATTTTGCCAGTACAGCAAGAATATTGTTTTGGATGAAAGGTGAGCCATGACACGAGATTTCCACCACATCTTCACCTGTGTAGGAGTGTGGTGCTTTGTATAAACTAATGACTACTTCGTCAAGCTTATTGCCTTCGAACCACAACGAACCTACATGCAGAGTATGCGAGGCTTGCTGTGATAATCGTTTCGATGGAAATAAGCTGTCTGCAATTTCAATCGCTTTATTGCCGCTTACCCGTATCACACCAATGGCACCTATTCCCTGCGGTGTTGCCAGTGCAGCAATGGTATCGTTCCAACCTGAAAGTTTACTCATCATCGCTTCAAAAATAAACCATCAGTTGTAAGAATATGTGTAAAAACAAAACGGAAAGATGATATAGATTTTTTGATGACCTAATCCTTTTAGATTCGACCTGAAAGGTTTGGTTGTGCTCCATGTATGATGACGTTTTAAACCACATAGAATCATAGGAACATAAGGAGAAAACACATAGCAAAACTGTGTGAAACCTATGTCTCTCTGTGCCTATCCCGATTAAATCGGGACAAGTTGTGTTTCCATCATACATTTTGGAGCAGAACCTATTTAAGAAAAGAGGCAAAAACAAACGCGTTTGTTTTTGCCTCTTTTTAATACCAAAAGATTATCTAAAAAGATTCTTTAACTTTTTCTTCAAAACCTAAAACCGCTTTGTTGTTTTCTTCCGTATAGGTGTTTGTTAACCATTTTCTACATTAAAACCTAATGAGTATGCCACAAGTAACACATCTTCCCACCGAAGAAGAACAAAAGACCTTACCGGACAATTTACCTCGAAGAAATTTTTTAATGAAGATGTTGGGCGCAACAGCAATTAGCGCAGTTGCAGTTTCCTGCACCAAATCTTTTACCGGCACTGATACTGCCAGCAGTTCGGCACGCATGGGTAGTTTGAAAGACTTGGCAACAGCGGGCAACACCATTGACCTCGGCAGCGGCGATTATGCTATTTTAAATTACGCTTATTTGCTGGAGCAATTAGAAGCACAATTTTACATCATGGTATCGGATCAAATGTATAGCGGCGCTACCAGTTGGGAAACAAAGCGCCTGATGCAAATTCGCAATCATGAAATTGCGCACCGCGAATTTTTTAAAACCGCTTTGGGCGGCAATGCCATTCCCCAAATCAAATTCAACCTTAGCTCAGTTGATTTTGGAAGTCGCATGAGCGTGTTGGAAACATCGCGCACTTTCGAAGACCTTGGCGTAGCGGCTTACAATGGCGCAGGCCAGTACATTTCAAACCCCGCTTATCTTACGCTTGCCGGTAAAATTGTTTCGGTAGAAGCGCGCCATGCCGGTTACATCAGAGATTTGTTGGTTCCTGCTTCTTTTGCTTCTTCCGATGTTGTAAATGTAATGGGGTTAGACAGAGCCTTTCATCCAACAATGGTGTTGAAAGCGGCAAGTCCTTTCCTTCCTGCCAATACAACCATCAACACAAGTAAAGCGCCCTGGTAATCATTCATCATTCAAAAACAATTTTATGAACATCAATCAATTACTTACCGAAATAGAAAGTGTAGATTCTGAAGTTTACGACCGTTTAGATTCACGTCGGGATGCTGTGCGCTCATTTGCAAAAACCAGCGGACGCATTGCTTTGGCTGCGGTTCCATTAATGTTGGGTGGTATGTTTAAAAAAGCGTATGCCGGCAACAGAGTAACGCCCATCATCAATATTTTAAATTTTGCACTTACACTTGAATACCTTGAATCGGAATTTTACAGAGCAGGTTTGAAAACAAAACGTCTCATCCCAATGGGAACCGAAATGGAAGGTTTCAACCAAATTTTTGAACATGAATACCGGCATGTAGATTTTTTAAGAAGCACCATTACTTCAATGGGTGGAAAGCCGGTTCAAAAGCCTTCTTTTGATTTTACCGCAGGCGGTACTTTTCCAACCGTGTTTTCCAATTACGATGTGTTTCTTGCTGTTTCTCAAACCTTTGAAGATACCGGCGTAAGAGCTTACAAAGGGCAGGCAGCTAATTTAATTTCCAACCATGAAGTGTTGACAGCTGCGTTGCAAATTCATTCGGTAGAAGCCCGCCACGCATCATTCCTGCGCCAGTTGCGCAGCGAAAGAGCAATGGACGAAAGCATCCGCCCGTGGATAACCGGCAGTTCAACGGCTGGCATTGGCTCTGCCGTTCAGCCAAATTATGCCGGTGAAGACAACACAATCCAAGCAGGAATAAATATCGTAAATATAGATGGCTACCCGATTTCGTTTGACGATGCTACTGAAGCATTTGACGAAATCCTGACTATGGAGCAGGTACTTGCGATAGTGAAGCCGTTTATTGTGTAAGTATATTTTTCAGTTAATAGTACGTCGGGGCGCTTGTCTAAGTGCCCCTTTTGTTTTTGCCCCTTTTTCAACTTTAACCAAGTTCAAGTTTTCCATTTTGAGGAGTGTTGTTATTTTGCACCTCTTTTAAAATCACCTCATGGAATACAATAAAATTATTTCTGTTACCGGCTTAACCGGTTTATACGAATTAGTAGGCAGCAAAACGGATGGCGCAATTGTGCGTTCGCTGGAAGATAATTCAACCAAATTTGTTTCTTCGCGCGTACATAATTTTTCGCATCTGGAGAGCATTGAAGTCTATACAAGCCGCGATAACGTGAACCTTGCTGATGTGTTTAAAGCCATGCAGCAAAATGGCGAGCCTTTGCCATCGGAAAAAGACAACAAAGCCGTAAAAGCTTACTTTGAAAAAGTGTATCCTGATATGGATTTTGAACGCGTATATGCGAGCGATATGAAGAAAATGATACGTTGGTTTTCTGTTTTACAAAAAAACAATGTTGACATTACTGTAAAAACAGAAGAAGATAATACAGAGATAGAAAGCGATCCGGTACAAACATCGGATGAAGCGTAAAGGATTTAGCTATGAGTTTCGAGCTATGAGCGGCGAGTGATTGGTTTCATGCTCGCCGCTCATAGCTCAGGGCTCGTAGCTTTTTCACGTAAAAACAAATCATATGACAACAACACCTAACGCCGATATACAAAAATTACCCCGCCGTTTTGTTTCGCAGGATTTTAAGCTGACCAACTGGGAAGCTTTAGAACCATTTTGTAAAGAATTGCTGGACAGGCCCATCAACAGCAAAGAAGAGTTGGAACAATGGCTGCACGATGTAAGCGAACTGGAAGCGGTGGTAAGTGAAGATGCCTGCTGGCGGCAAATTAAAATGACCTGCGATACCACGGATAAATCGCTGGAAGAAGCTTTTGCTTTTTTCTGCATGGAAATACAACCCAAACTGCAGCCTTATGCCGATGCCCTGAATAAAAAGTTAATCGCATCGCCATTTGCAAAAGAATTAGATAAACAAAAATATTTTACTTATCTGCGCAATGTTCGCAAAAGCATTGAATTGTTTCGTGAAAAAAACATTCCGTTGCAAGCAGAATTAAGTGTAATGCAACAACAGTACGGCGTCATTACCGGCGCTATGACGGTTGAAGTAAAGGGACAAGAATACACATTGCAGCAGGCTTCTAAATTCCTGGAAAACCACGATCGTTCGTTGCGCGAAGAAGTGTATAGAAAGATTGGGGAACGAAGGTTACAGGATAAAAACAAATTAGACGATTTGTACACGCAATTGATTCATAAGCGTGATGAAGTGGCGCATAATGCAGGTTTCGACAACTATCGCGATTATAAGTTTGTTGAGCTGGGCAGGTTCGATTACACCAAAGAAGATTGCTTTCAGTTTCACGAAGCGGTAAAGCTGCATGTGCTTCCATTGGTGAAAAAAATCAATGAAAACAAAAAAGAAAAATTAGGGCTTGATGTGTTGCGTCCCTGGGATACGGAAGCTGAGCCGGAAGGTGTAGAACCTTTGCATCCGTTTGAAGGCGGAAAGGAATTATTGGATAAAACTGAAGACTGTTTTACCTCTCTCAATCCTTTTTTTGCCGATTGCTTAAGAAAGATGAATGCTTTAGGTCATCTCGATTTGGAAAGCCGCAAAGGCAAAGCGCCGGGCGGTTATAATTGTCCATTGGCAGAAAGTGGAGCGCCATTTATTTTTATGAATGCCGCCGGGCAAATGAGTGATGTTACGACTATGGTTCATGAAGGCGGACATGCAGTGCATTCGTTCCTTGCGCATCCTCTTGAATTGAGTGCGTTTAAAGAATACCCAATGGAAATTGCCGAAGTGGCAAGCATGAGCATGGAACTGTTCACCATGAACCATTGGGATGCTTTTTTTGATAA
This sequence comes from uncultured Chitinophagaceae bacterium, assembly GCA_963847085.1. Taxonomy (GTDB): domain Bacteria; phylum Bacteroidota; class Bacteroidia; order Chitinophagales; family Chitinophagaceae; genus Ilyomonas. The sequence goes on from CAWJYO010000010.1 coordinate 251,534, forward strand.
CAAAGAAGATTTGAAACGCGCGAAGGAACATCAACTGGAGCGTGTGATTACCATTTTTCCATGGATTGCAACGATAGATAAATTTCAGCATTGGATATACACGCATCCACAGCACAGCGTGGAAGAAAGAACCGCAGCCTGGATGGAAATTCTGAACGAGTTTTCAACTGATACAGTTGATTTTACAGGACTTGAAAAATACCGTGAAAACAGTTGGCAGCGACAGCTTCACCTGTTTGAAGTTCCGTTTTATTACATTGAATATGGAATTGCACAATTGGGCGCGATTGGTATGTGGAAGCAATACATTGAGAACCCCGAACAAGCTTTGCAGAACTACATCAACGCATTAAGTATGGGCGGCACCAAAACGCTGCCACAATTGTATGAAGCTGCAGGTTTGAAATTCGATTTGTCGCCCGCACACATTCAATCATTGATGGAATTTGTAAAAGAAGAAATGGATAAATTATAAAATATTTATTTACACAACATGAGCTTACTCGGTAATCTAATCTGGCTCTTTTGCGGCGGTTTTTTATCGGCACTTGGGTACGCAGTTACCGGGTTTGCTTTTTGTTGCACTATTATTGGCATTCCTTTCGGCATTCAGTGTTTTAAAATAGCCGGTTTTGTTTTATTTCCTTTCGGTAAAAAAGTGATTTCCACTTCAGGTAACACGGGTTGTTTGTCAACCCTTTTTAATATCATTTGGATTTTTACCGGCGGTTTATATACTGCTTTTGTTCACGTTATTTTTGGTGCGCTTTTGTTTCTTACCATTATCGGGATTCCTTTTGCCCGCAAGCATTTTGAATTGGCTGCTTTGTCGCTGGCTCCCTTCGGTAAAGACGTTGTTTATCATTCGTAACAATACAAAAGTCTCATAGCACAGATCAATACAAACCATCTGCGTTTATCAGCGAAATCTGCGGGCAGATTCAAAGTGATACATTACCTATATTTTACAATGCAATTACATCTGAATTAAAATTTATTTTCGCCCCATTCATTTATTTTATACTATTGCAGCCATCAAAGTATAATGTTTTTGTAATGGCGAAAAAGCAATTGTTTACTCTTGAATATCCCGTAAGATGTTCGCCGCAAATTTTGTATGAATTTCTATCAACTCCGTCTGGTTTAGGCGAGTGGTTTGCCGAAAAAGTAGATGAGCGTGATAATATTTTTATTTTTAGCTGGAATGGTTCAACCGAAAAAGCCGAGCAGATAGAACATGAACAGGATAAATATGTAAAATACCGCTGGGAAACTTCACCTAAAGATGAATATTTCGAATTTCGGATAGAGAAAGCGGAAATAACGAACCAAACCATTTTAGTGATAAAAGATTTTGCCGAGAAAGCCGAAATCAAAGACCAAAGCCAGCTTTGGGAATCACAGGTGAAAGATTTGTTTCACCGGTTGGGAAACTAGTGTAGTGAGTGGTGAAATGGTGAGTTGTGAGTGTAAGCGAGTCGCCTGTTTGTTTTTGCCGCTTTTTTCCTTGTTAAATTGCCTTCCTTCTTCTCCATGTTTGTAAGCCCTGCGTAACTAAGCTTTACATTTGTGTTTGTTATTGTAAACAAGCATGATAAAGAAGCTTGACATCCTCATTATTAAAGCATTTGTAGGTCCTTTTTTAGCCACATTTTTAATTGCCTTGTTCGTGCTCATCATGCAGTTTTTCTGGCTGTATATTGATGATATTGTAGGCAAAGGATTCGATTTTTTTACCATTATGCGATTGGTTGGCGCAGTAGGCGCTACTGTTGTGCCGCTTGCCCTGCCACTGGCTTTATTGCTGTCATCTATTATGACGTTTGGCAACCTGGGTGAAAGTTTTGAATTAGTTGCCATCAAATCGGCAGGCATCTCTTTGCTTCGCTTTATGCGCCCGCTTTTGATAGTGGCTATTTTTATTGGTGGCATTGCATTTTTGTTCGAAAACAATATTATTCCGTTTGCCAATTTAAAATTAGATGCTTTAAAGTGGGATATGGTGTCAACCAAGCCAGCCTTCGATATTAAGGAAGGTGTATTTTACGATAAACTGGAAGGCTTTGTAATTAAATTGGGCAAAAAAGACAAAGACGACAGCACCATACACAATGTGTTGATTTTTGAACGCAATCCCGGCTTGCAGGATAATTTACTGATTGCCAAAAGCGGCATCATGCGCGTTACACCTGATAAGCATTTTATGGAATTCAAGTTGCGCGATGGCTGGCGTTACGAGGAGAAGGGAACACGCTACAGCCCGAACACACAATTTGTAAGATTGGGTTTTAAAGAATATACGAAGCTGTTCGATCTGGCTTCGTTTGCTATGAACAAAACCGATGACAGCTTGTTTAAGTACAATCCTAAAATGCTTAGCGTCCGGCAATTGAATATCGCTATTGATTCGTTGGAAGGAATGGACAGTTTTTTTTATCATCGTAGCGAAAGAGAACTGCGGTCAACGCTTTTGTTTTTAAAATACAAAGACAGCGCGTGGGCGCCTTCTTCTTTTGCCCAAACAATTGCAAAAAAAGATACAGGCAAAAACAAACTTAACCAATCCTATAATGCAACCGTTTTTGACAGGGCATTGGCTCAATTGAATTCAGCCGTCGAATATTGCGAAATTAGAAGCATCGGATTATAAAGACAGAGTGGATTCGCTGCGGAAACACTGGGTGGAATGGCATCGTAAATTTACGCTTTCAGTGGCTTGCATTGTATTGTTTATGATTGGTGCGCCGCTTGGGTCTATCATCCGCAAAGGCGGCTTGGGAACGCCTCTTATTTTCGCCATTATCTTTTTTGTTCTATTTCATTTACTAAATACTTTCGGAGAAAAGTTTGCGAAGCAGGGCGTAACTTCTCCGTTAACAGGCATGTGGCTTTCCACGATGGTGCTTGATTCCGGTTGGTATTTTTCTTACCACCAAAGCAATGAAAGATTCGCAGTTGTTTAATAAGGAAGTGTACAGCCGTTTCTTTAAAAAAATCAATCAATTGTTTGCACGAGTTAAATTTGCTCAAAAACAAAGCTTATGAATACCGAATCTACTAACAGCCGCCGTGAATTTATTAAAACAACCGGTAAAGCGGGTATCGCTGCAGGGTTCGCTGCAACAGTGTTGCCGTCGTTTGCAACTGCTTTTGATAAAGATAAACCAACACCTTTTGAGCAAACGCCGCTTCCTTATTCATATAATGCTTTGGAGCCGGTGATTGATGCGCAAACAATGGAACTGCACTACACCAAACATGCGGCTGCTTATGCTAAAAATCTGAAGGAAGCCATGGCTGCTGAAAATGTAAACCCGCAAACCACAACGCTGGAACAGGTGCTGGCAAATGTGTCGAAATATTCCGCCAAAATGCGCAACAATGGCGGCGGGCATTACAACCACGAATTGTTTTGGAAAGTAATGCAAACTCCTTCTTCTAATGCTATGCCTACAGGAAAATTGATGGATGGTATCAACAGCAATTTTTCATCCTTTGCTGCTTTTAAAAACGAATTTACCGATACTGCAAAAAACCGTTTTGGCAGCGGCTGGGCATGGCTGGTTTTGACCAATGATAAAAAATTAGTCATCGGTTCTACACCTAACCAGGACAATCCATTGATGGATGTAAGTGCCTTAAAAGGAATGCCTGTTTTTGGGTTGGATGTATGGGAACATGCATATTATCTGCATTACCAAAACCGGCGTCCCGACTATATTAGCGAGTGGTGGAAAGTAGTGAATTGGCCATTCATTCAGCAGCGCTTTGAAGCGATGGTGTAGGGATTAGTAAGGAGTAATGATTAATTGATGATTGTATTTTGGATTTTCTTGCCTTCTTGTATTCTTCATTCTTGAACCTTGCATCTTGTTACTTATCCTTTGTTTTCATCGTATGCTTTTCATTGATTAGCACATTTGCCAGCGTCCAGGTCAGTTGTTTTTGCAAAGGTTGTTGCCTAACGTGGCAATCATCTTTAATACAAATGGCGCAGCCTTGCGGCGGTATGCAGCCATCGGTATGTACAAACAATTCAAAGGCATCTTGAAACTGCGAAGTAATGCTGTTGCGCAGTTTCTCCACTTCAAGGTGCGCTTCATTTACAATAAAATAATAAGGCACCGTTAAGTGGCAGTCAACATGCAGCAGGCTACCATATTTTATTACACGCAGGTTGTGAACATCAATCCAGTTTTTGCTGCGGTTATTGTTCAACATAGTTACCATTTGCGTAAGCAATTGCATGTCGGCTTCATCCATAATGCCCGCCAGCGATGTGCGGATAATGCTATAGCCATTGTATAAAATAACGCCGCTTAACACAATGGCAATCGACCCTGTCGAGCCAGTACTGTTTTGTATAAATGATGATAAACAAACCGACGATAATGGCAGCAGTTGAATAGGTATCAATTTGCAAATGTTTGCCGCTCGATTGCAACGCAACCGATTTTGTTTTTATCCCTTTTTTCAGGCAGATAGAACCTGCAATGTAGTTGATGATGCCGGTGGCAGCTACTAATATCAAACCTGTATCTAATTTGCCAATGGTTGTATGAACAAAAAAATTGCGAACCGTTTGATACAATATCACTAAGCCAGCCGAAACAATCAATCCGCCTTCCACGGCTGCCGAAATAAATTCAGCTTTTCCATGCCCGTATGGGTGTTGCAAATCACTGGGTTTGGCAGCGATGTACAAACTATACAAGCCAATAAAACCCGCTACTACATTCACAATGCTTTCGAGTGCATCGGTAAGAATAGCAAGCGAACCTGTGATGTAATAAGCAATAATTTTTACTGCAAACAACACTATAGAAAGCGCTGTTATCCATTTTTGAACGATAAAATTTTGTCGGGCAGATTGCAAGATGATGGCGGTTTATAAGCAAAACAAAGGTATTTGTAAACGTTTACCTGAAGTTTGTTTTTGTGCGATTTATTGCTCCTGTTTTCTGTATTGTGTTAGCGAATGGGCAAGCACATATATTTTCAATTGTTTGAAAAAATGTCTCGCAGATAGCGCAGATGATATATTCAAAGCTTTTTATCAATCATAAATCATCAATTTATTCAAGCGTTTTCACACCTTGTATTTCCGCCGCTTCCTGCTGCAGCAAGTCAAAAACAATCACTTTGTTTTCGCCTTTATTTAAAAATGAAGCCGGACAATACAAATGCTGCTGCGGGCCTACAAACCAATGCCTGCCTAAGTTGTGCCCATTTACCCAAACTACACCTTTTGTATAATGGCTCATGTCAAGATACGTATCGTGCAGTTCGGATAAAGAAAATGAACCTGAATAAAATAGTCCTCTTTTTGCGGTATCAACTGTTGCGGTTTGTAAAGCTGTGATGAAAGAATCGCTCATAGGAAGTAAATACGTTTCCCAATTCATCAGGGTCATGCCGTTCAATGTAACACGGTCGGTAATACCTTTCCGGTCTATCATGTACTGCGCAAAATTGATGTGCCCCATCGCTTCCACTAATATGTCGAGCCGGGGTGTATCAACGTTTGTTTTTGGCAAATTAATCGTCCATTTGCCACCATTTCTGTACACGGTATCAATGAGTTTTCCGTTCAAAAAAATAAGCGCATAATCGTGCGGTTCGGTAATAGTAAGTGTGCCGCTTTTATGACCGATTAATTTTGTGCTGTATAAAATATAGCCCGACGACTGCCCAAAGCTTTCCATCGGTTGCGGTTGTGGTGTTCTGATTGGCTTTGGTAAAACATTCCAAACAGAAGTGAGCGGCTTCATCACAAACGGCACAATTGTCATCGCTTCTACCGGTTTGGGAACATCAGGAATTTTATAAGAAACATACTGGCCTATTAGCTTGCGAAGCGCATAAAATTTTGGCGTTGGCTGTCCTTGCTCGTTAATGGGCGCATCGTAATCATAACTCGTTACATCGGGTTGAAATTGGGTTGCTGAAAAGGCATTCGCACCTGCGGAAAAACCAAAATTGGTTCCACCATGAACTACATATAAATTGAATGATTTTTTGTTTTGCAATAAATATTTGATGTCTTTCAAAAGCGAAGCTGTATCTGGCTTTTGCCACTGCTCAAACCAATGTGTTAACCAGCCGGGATACGTTTCGCTGCTAAATGCCGGCACGCCCGGATTGTGCTTTTTTGCGGTTGCAAAATCAGCATCGCTAGTGCCACTATCCAGCCCAATGGCAGCACCCATAATATTGCCTGCATCCAGCATAAAATCGGTTGGGCCATCTGCCGTATAAAACGGAACGGTAATGCCGTTTTTTACCCAAAGTTTTCTTAACTCTTCTAAGTATGTTTTATCATTGCCATAACTGCCATATTCGTTTTCAATTTGCACCATCAGTATCGGTCCGCCTTTATCGCATTGCAGGCCTGTTACTTCTTTCGACAGATGTTCAACATACCTCGTAACCGCACTCATGTAAGTGCTGTCCATGCAGCGTATTTTTATGTCGGGTGTTTGCAGCAAATAAGCCGGCAAGCCACCAAAATCCCACTCGGCACACACATAAGGGCCTGGACGAAGTAACACCCATAAACCTTCCTGCTGACATAGTTTTATAAACGCAGCAATGTCTCTATTTTCAGAACGAAAATCCCAATGGTTGGGTGCTGTTTCAAGGTAATTCCAAAACACGTACACCGCAATGGTATTGCATCCCATCGCTTTTGCCATCTGTATCCGGGCCCGCCAGTATTCTTTGGGAATGCGTGCCGGATGCATTTCTCCGCTGATCATTTGAAATGGTTTTCCATCCAATAAAAAATCATTTTTACTGAATGAAAAAACGTGCTTTTGCTGCGCAAAAAGAGTGAGTGAGGAAAAGAAAAAGAAGAAAATAGCAAGTGTTTTCATACGCAATACTATTAAAGGCGTGAAAGTAAACACAATGCAGGTAAAGCAGTTTCTGCGTTGATAAATAACAAGTTTTGGTTAATTCATTCGCTTACAAAAAGCGTATTGAAAAACATTTTTGTAATGATACAGCAAATGGTCATTCAACTAACAGATAGATGTCTGATTGAGAAAACAGCCAACTAAAGAAAGATGAAAAGTAAGTACAGTAAGTTTACGATTTACAGGGAAAATGAAACTCTTGTACCCTTACCCGTTTCACTTTGGAAGTTAAGGAAACCGCCTTTGCTAATAAGATAGTCGTGCACCAGGCCCAATCCTAAACCATTGCCCTTTTCGTTGTTGGTACCATAACTTGAACCAACAGGTTTGTTTTTGTTTAAATTATCAGCCTGCTCTTTGCTCATACCGGTACCCGAATCGGTAATATGAATATAGTTTTTGGTTTCTTTGTTTTCGTGCGATATTACTATGCATCCGTTAGAAGTGAATTTGTTGGCATTGGTAAGCAAATTGCGCAAAGCAAAACGTACGCCTTCTTCTTCTGCCAATAGGTTTACTGAAGAAGGGATTGCATTTATCAGCATGTTGTACTTAACTGTGCAGTCTATTTCTTCTATCACTTCATCGGCCAGTTGTTGCATGTTAATGCTTTTGAGTTCTTTTTTTCTGCCTTCAATTTGCAATTTACCCCAATTGGTAATGTTGTCGAGCATATTAATAGCACTATTCACTTGTTTCGATAGCACCTCGTTCATACTTGTGGTTTCTGCTTTGGTAAGTATGTTGTTACCCTCATGCTGCAAGCTTAACACCGTTTTTATATTTGATAGCGGACCTTTTATATCATGGCTCAGCATAGTGGATATATATCGCTGCTGTTGGTTTTGCTTTTCAAGCTGAAGGTTTTGCAACCGCAGCTCTACCAATTTCATTGCCTGCTGAGCAAATAGAGTTAAGACATCGCGATCTTCTTTGTTTAATAGGCGTGCTTTGGTAGCTATGATGTAAAACACACCAATTTTAAACCCTTTTTTTGTAATGAGTGGCACACCTGCATAATGCCGGTAACAGGGATTGCTTGACACATAAGGAAAATGACTGAATCTTCCATCCATTTCCATGTCTTCTACTTCAAATACATCTTCCTGCATGATGGTATAATTGCATACTGAAATATCACGACTGGCTTCACAAAAGGTAAGACCCTTTTTTGCTTTTATCCATTGTCTTGAATCATCTATAAAACTAATCGCTGCCACAGGCGACCGCAACATTGTGGCAGCCAGCTCTACTAAATCATCAAATTCTTTTTCAAAACCGGAGTCAAGAATATGGTAGCTGTAAAGTTCTTTTACTCTTTCATTTTCGTTATTGGATGTTGGATAGTGAGACATAAGTAATACTTACTAATTAAACTGGAGTACGAAAATAACTTACTAAAGAATTGAAATGCGATTCAGCAGTTTGATTTAATTCAATTTTAATTTACCGGCGGTACAGTGCATTTCACCGAACAAACTGATGGCATCAATCAGGATATTAAAATAAGTTTTCTATCAAAAACAAAAGGTCTGGCTTTATATTCCAGACCTTTTGTTTTTGTGCATATTTTTCTACTACCAATTGCTGAACCGAATGCCAACCGAATAAGGATATTGTGTTAACGTATGTTCGTGCAAAGGATTGATGCTGTAAGAGCCAAACAACCTTACCGGACCCAATGCCAAGCTCGCCAACATAAGCAAACCGCCACTGGTTCAAATCAAAGTCGCCACGCATTTTGGTTTTGCCTCTTTCATCACTTTTTTGTTTGGTGTGGCTGCCAATTAAATAACCCGCACTGGCGCCAACACTAAACGATATGCGCTTTTTATTGGGAAACGGATTGATGTTCAGCATCATCGGTACGGTGGCATAAGCAGTGTACAATTTGTCTTTTGAGAAGTTGACACTATCTCTAAATATATAAGCTGGTGTTTTGTTATAACTGATATTATTATCGTAGCGGAAATTAAACATTTCCAAACCTAAGCCATACTTTAAATTGATGGCCCGTTTTACAATGTTCAGTTTTTGCATAAACACCCAGATGTTTACGTTAGATGATTTGGTAATCAGTTTCAAATCGCTTTTCCCAAAGGGCTTTTGCGATGATGTTGTGTACAAGTATGGGTCGCCTGCAACAGCAGCATAATTCGTTTTATCAGTATAATTAGCAAAACCTAAATCGAATATAAACCAGTTGGTGCTGAATGTTTGTTTTCGTTTTACTACTACCGTATCGTATTCATGCGAATTCGAGCGAATGGTTACAGTAAATGTTCTTCCCTTGTCACTATTTCCCTCGCCGTTTTTACCACGTTTCACAATTACAAAATTGCCAACGCGAATGGTATCTGGCTTCTGGAAACCAGTGTCTGTTAAGGGTTTTAGCGTTGTGTCAGCCGTTGTTGCGTTGCTGTTATTTTGTTGGGCAAATGAAGAAATTCCAAGCCATACAATCATCGTCGTAATAATAAATCGTTTCATATTCTTTCTGTTTTCAAATTGGTTTTATAACAGTGTTTTTATTTCGATAGAGAAGAAAAATTAATCCATATTTTGCTTTGTCTTGCCACCCAACAAGCGCGATGCACTTTTTAAAATGCCATTTACTTTGGCTTTATTCAATTGCAGCGAAGCCACATACAATGTATGCGCATCATCATCGGTGTTCAGTTCTTTATAAACGGCAGGCTTCGCTATATTGTCATCAGCCGAAACCAACACAGCTGTTTGTGTAGGCGCATCATCAACAGCAACTTCTTCCAATGGCTTCAGGGTTTCAACGGTTTTGTTTTCAACTGCAATTGGTTCTTTGTGTATTGCGGTTTGTGCCGCTTCCGGTGTTACAATAACGTTGTTTATGGTTGTGGGTTTATCTGTTATTTTATTGTCAAACACAACTTCATTGTTATCATCATTGCTTTGTTTGTAACGGTTTGTTTTTTGGGTTGATGAAACTGTTTTAATGGTTTGTTTTTGCTCATTTTTCTTAACTACTTCTAACGCTGATGATGTAACAGATGCAGTTTGCGGAATATGGGTTTGTGTTGATGATGTAACCTCTTTTTGTTGTGATACAACAGGTTTTACAACGGCTGCTGTAGGTTGAGTTTGACGAGAAGAGAACAGCAACCCCAACAAAATTGCGCCAGCCAAACTTGCTGCTACCGCAAGCCTTGTTACATACATTGGAATGATTCTTCTTTCCCTTTTATAAAGTTTTTCTTTTCCATCAAATGCAATGGTTTCGAGCGGCAATCGGGTTTGTTGCAGCAACATAAATTCAGCTTGTAGTTGTGGATGCTGCAACACAAATCGTTCTGTGTTTTCCCTTTCTTCTTCGCTTAATTCATTATCGGTATAAAGCAAAAAATACTCTTCATAATTATGGCTTCCGATTTCTTTTTCTTCGTTTTTGAACAATGAATTTTTATTGAAGAAAACATCTTCTCTATTAATAGGAAGCTTTGTTTTTAGTAATGCATCCAATGCTACTTTATATTGCGGATGCTGCTGCACGAAAGCCTCTACCGCATTGCGTTCTGTATTGCTCAATTCATCGTCAACATACAACAAAAAATATTCTTCGTAATTGTGTTCTGTAATCTTCATAACTTTTGTTTTTGCCGGTTTATATCACATTTTCTTTACTCACCAAATAGTTTTTTAAAGCCAGCCTTGCACGATGCAAATACACTTTTACCTGGCTTTCATTTAAACTCATAATCTGCCCGATTTCTTCATAGCTATAGCCTTCATAATCTTTCAGCATCACCAGGCTTTTTTGCACTTCACTCAACCGGTTTAAGGCTTCGGCTAAAATTTGTTTTGCATTGTTCACGCTTGTTGCTTGAATACTTGTTTCTTCACCAAATTCCCCTTTCAATTGCACCCTTTTGTTTTTGCGGATATGATCAATCATCTGGTTATAAGCCACTGTAAACAAATACGATTTGCTTTTGCTTACTTCCACATTATCGCGGGCCCGCCACATTTTTTCAAATGCGGTTTGCACAATATCACGCGCATCTTCTTCATGCCGCAAATTTTTTACGATGAACCGAAACACATTATCGGCATAAAGATTCACACAATGATTGTATTCAGATGCAGTCATAAACAGCGGGATGAACAGTGATTTGAAAGTAATACGCAGCACAAAAACAAATGTTACAGCGCGATAGAAATTAATCTAACCAATTGCTTTTACAATGCCACCATCTGCCCGCAATGCAGCACCATTTGTGGCAGATGAAAGCGGGCTGGCAATGTATGTAACAAGGTTAGCAATTTCATCAACTGAAGCAAACCGTTGCAACAGCGATGAAGGTCGCATGTGAGTGAAAAATTCTTCTTCCACCTGCTGCTCAGATTTGTTTTGCTGTTTGGCAGTGGCTTGAATAAAATTGCCTGCGCCTTCCGATTTGGTCGGTCCGGGCATAATAGAATTTACAGTAACGCCAGTGCCTTTGGTAAGCTGCGCAATGCCACTGCTCAGGGCCAGTTGTGCAGTTTTGGTCATTCCGTAATGAATCATTTCTTCGGGAATATTGATGGCGCTTTCGCTGGAAATAAAAATAATTCTGCCCCAGTTTTTAGCAAGCATGTGAGGAAGATAAGCTCTAGATAAACGAATGCCGCTTAACACATTCACTTCAAAAAAATGAAGCCAGTCTTCATCCCTAATTTCTGTAAATGCTTTGGGTTCAAATATGGAAATGTTATTGATCAGAATATCCACTTCAGGTAATTGTTTGATGAGATTGTTTACATCCTTTCCATTAGCAAAATCTGCTACAATGCCCGCCATCATTGCATTTGGTACGGTTGCTTTTATTTGCTGAATGGCTTCATCAATGCGTTGCTGCGTTCTTCCGTTAATATAAACGGTGGCGCCTTCTGATGCCAATTGTTTGGCAGTAGCCAAACCAATACCTGCAGTTGAACCAGTAATCAACGCGGTTTTATTTTGTAGTTGAAGATTCATTTTAAATGTTTGTTTTATTTGTCAAAGTAAGAAAAGAAACCGCATCTTTTCGTTCATTTGATTATTGAGTGATATCTTATTATGTAAATAAAGTGTCCCGCAGATTTTGCAAATGGCCGCAGATTCATATAGAATATCTGCGTAAATCGGCGAAATCTGCGGAACAAATCCAAAGTGATACATTACCCATTATAGCTATTGTCATACATTGCCAAAAAATTTCATGCTCAATAAAAATGTATTGTTTCTTGCTGTTGTTTTCTTTTTCATTTCATCGTGTAATGAAACAAAAAGAAACGCAACCAAACCCGATGTGCTGGCTGCCAACGTTGATTCGAGTGTAAATCCTGCCGACGATTTTTTTGGTTTTGCCAATGGCAAGTGGATAAAAAACAATCCTATTCCCGGCGATGAAAGTGGTTGGGGTTTATTCCAGGTTATTCCTAATGAAACCTTACAGCGGTTGAGAGATATTAATGAAGAAATGGCCAAAATGGAACATAACAATGGAACGGCTGAACAAAAGATTGGCGACTTCTGGAAAGCGGCCAACGATACGGCAAAGATTGAACAACTTGGCACTAAACCATTACAGCCTTATCTATCCAAAATTGATTCAATACACGATGCTGCATCGTTGCAAACTGTAATGGCGCAGTTGGATGCTATGGGTGTTGGTGGTGCCGTTCAAATGTTTGTTGGGCAAGACGCTAAGAACAGTACGGCGCAAGTGTTGCAATTGTGGCAAACCGGTTTGGGACTGCCGGAGCGTGAGTTTTATTTTAAGATGGACAGCACATCGGTTGCGCTTCGCAGTGCATACACCAAAAACATCACTCAAAATTTGGTGTTGCTGGGCGAAGATTCGGCTAAAGCGGCTGCTTCTGCCAAAAACATTTTATCCCTTGAAACAGCATTGGCAAAATCGAGCAAGAAGGTAGAAGATTTGCGCGACCCATATGCCAATTATCACAAGTATGCGACGAAAGATTTGTATAAAGTTTCGCCGCAAATTGATTGGAATAATTACATGAATATTTATGGCGTTGGCAAAGCCGATTCTGTAATTATTGGTCAGCCTGATTATTATAAAGAAGCAGGTACAATGCTCCATTCTGCTTCTTTGGATACATGGAAAGATTATCTGCGTTACCGGCTTGCCAACACATTTGCGCCTGCCTTACCTGAAGCGTTTGGTAAAGCCGATTTTGAGTTCAATAAATTATTTTCAGGCGCTACCGAAAGAAGAGTAAGATGGAAACGAATTATCGGAAGTGAGCAAAACGTAATGGGCGAATTGCTGGGACAGATTTATGTAAAAAAATACTTCGATGATAGTGCTAAAGCGCGTTATACAAAGCTGGTTGAAAATGTTCGGACTGCCTTGAAGCATCGCATTGAAAACCTTGCATGGATGAGCGATAGCACCAAACAAAAAGCATTGGCGAAGTTGGCTGTAGTAAATAAAAAAGTGGGCTATCCTGATAAGTGGAAAGATTTTTCTTCGTTACAAATTACGCCGGATAGTTATTTCCAAAACCTTGTAAATGCAAGCCTTTTCTGGCACAATTTCAACGTCAATAAATTAGGCAAGCCGGTTGATAAAACCGAATGGGGAATGTATCCACAAACCTATAACGCGTATTACGATCCATCCAACAACGAAATTGTATTGCCAGCGGCGGCATTCATCGTTCCGGGTTACAGCGATAGTGAGTTGGATGATGCCGTTGTGTATGGCTATATGGCAGCTTCTACCATTGGTCATGAAATGACACATGGTTTTGATGATGAAGGCAGACAGTTTGATGCACAAGGAAACTTAAAAGAATGGTGGACGCCGCAGGATTCGGCGAAGTTTGCACAGCGTGCCAAAGTGTTGGCAGACCAGTTTAGCCAATATGTTGCGGTAGATACATTTAAAATCAATGGCAAAGCCACATTGGGCGAAAATATTGCTGATTTAGGTGGCGTGTTGTTGGGCTATGATGCGTTTAAATTAACCGACGAATACAAAAAGGGCGAGAAGATTGGCGGCTATACACCCACACAGCGTTTCTTTTTAGGATATGCGTTAAGCTGGATGGAAAACGAGCGCCCGCAACAGGTGCGCACGCAAGTGTTGACGGATGTGCATTCGCCATCGAAATTTCGCGTGTTAGGACCTCTAACGAACGTAGATGCGTTTTATGAAGCTTTTGGTGTAAAACCGGGAAACAAAATGTACACGCCGGATAGTTTGCGCGCAAGGATTTGGTAATGATATTGAGGTTTGTTTTTGCACCAAAAACACAGATGAAAGAATCATCTGTGTTTTGTTTTTACTTCTTTTTATTTTCAATTTTATTCAGTCTGAATAACACCATTCTTTTTATCAAATCCAGTGGAATTGGTTCATTCAATGGAAACTGAACCGAGCCTTTGGCGCGTTTATAATGCGATAATTCTTCTTCAAATTCATCAATACTTTGAGGTGTTGGATAGAAGCCAATGTGGTTTTTAAATGCACCAAAATGCACCAGATTTTTTCCTGCAAAAACAAAAGTGGGAATGCCGTATTTGATTGTCTCTTTCGCGTCGGGCACAATTTGCTGAACGGTGGTTCTGATTTGTTGTAATACAGCTTGTACTTCAGATGAAAATTGTTGCATGTATGCGTTAATGCTGGTTGGTTGCGTCATAAACAAATTGATTTTCTGTTGTTGAAACTATTAACTAAGCTAAGTTTTCTTTCTAAAAAAATAGGTATTGCTTTTGCTTTGTTTTTACTTAAAAAATATGGACAGTATTAACCAGCAACAGCAGGAAGACAATTACAAAGACCTTTCGGGAGATGAAGCAACAAAGAAAATAAAGGAGCTTACCAACAGCGCAAAAACATGCTTTTTCTGTACACACATTGAAGGTGGCAAGCCATTTTCAACACGACCGATGTCGGTGCAAAAAGTAGATGATGAAGGCAATTTTTGGTTTCTGAGCGCCAACGACAGTCACAAGAATGAAGAGCTCACAACCAACCATTCGGTGCAGTTGTTATTTCAAGGTTCTTCTTACTCTGATTTCTTAAATATTTACGGCACGGCAACGGTATCGCAGGATAAAGAAAAAATAAAAGAATTGTGGGAGCCGATTTTAAAAACTTGGTTTACCGAAGGTGAAGATGATCCTCGCATTTCAGTGATAAAAGTTGAACCGTTGGAAGGTTATTATTGGGATACAAAACACAATGGCGCTGTGGCTTTTGTAAAGCGTGTTGCCGGTGCTGTTATGGGTAAAACCATTGATGATTCGATTGAAGGAAAGCTGAAAGTTTGAGATTTGAACTGCTAAGACGCAAAGTCGCGAAGGTTTACAAAGAATACATGATTTAAACTTTGTGTCTTAGCGTTTCTGCGGTTTCACATTTCTATTCATTCAGTAAATAATTTTTAATAAAAACAAAAGCATGAGTAATTTATCAAACAAAGTAGCTTATATAACCGGAGGCAGCAAAGGCATTGGTTTTGGAATTGCCCAAATTTTACTAAAGCAAGGAATGCGGGTAGCCATTACAAGCCGCAACTTAGAAGCCGCCCAAAAAGCAGCGAAACAGTTGAGTGAAGATGAAACAAAAGTATTGGCATTGCAATCAGATGTAAGCTCGATGGAATCGGAAAAGAAAGCAGTGCAATCTGTAATAAACAAATTTGGTCAGTTGGATGTGTTGGTTGCCAATGCAGGTGTTGGGCATTTTGCAAACATTGAATCTTTAAAAGAAGAAGAATGGAAAGCCACGATTGATACCAATTTAACCGGCGTGTTCAACAGCGTAAAAGCAAGTTTGGATGCATTGAAAAAAACGAAAGGCTATATCATTACCATTGCATCTCTTGCGGGTACTAATTTCTTTGCCAATGGCTCAGCTTATAATGCCAGCAAGTTTGGATTGGTTGGTTTTACACAAGCCATTATGCTCGACTTGCGGCAATACGGAATTAAAGTTACTACCATTATGCCTGGCTCCGTAGCAACTCATTTTGACAATCATACACCAACCGAAAAAGATGCCTGGAAAATTCAACCGGAAGACATTGGACAAATGGTTGCCGATCTATTGAACATGAATCCGCGGACGTTGCCAAGTAAGGTAGAAGTACGACCAACCATACCGGGCAAATCATGATAAAAAAGGTTGTCGCTTATCGCTCTTGATTTGTCGCATTACTACATCATTCAATTGTTTCAATTCACTGATGTTTGCATTACAAAATAATTACAATGGATACACAAAACAGAGAAGTTATTACCGTAGAAACTACCATAAATGCGCCGGTTGAAAAAGTATGGGAATATTTTTCGTTACCAAAGCACATCATGCAATGGAATAATGCTTCGGATGACTGGTTTACGCCAAGTTCGGAAAACGATTTTAAAGAAGGAGGTAAGTTTGTAAATCGTATGGAAGCAAAAGATGGTTCCATGGGTTTTGATTTTACCGGCACGTATCAAAAAATTATTCAGAACGAATACATCGAATACTCAATTACAGACGGTAGAATTGTGAAAATAAAATTCGGGCCCGAAGGTGATGGAACAAAGATTACCGAAAGCTTTGATGCTGAAACTACGAACTCTGCCGACATGCAGAAGCGGGGCTGGCAAAGCATTTTAGACAATTTTAAAAAGTACACGGAAAGCCACTAACAACAAGCGTTTGCAATTCAAGGATTATAAAAAAGAAAGCCGTCCCGCTACATTGGGACGGCTTTTGTTTTTGCCCATATAATTGAAAGCACATTACTCTTTTGGTTTTTCTTCTACATTAATGTAATACATTTTTTCAATCGCCTCTTTTGTAAACAAAGAGATTTGTTGTTGAGTAACAGGCGTTGTTTTCCATTGCGTAGTTGGTAATAGTTTTATCGTTGCACCAGTACTGTCTTTTATCACAAGGGGCAAATTAAAACTTGCTACACAGTTGGTATAATGGTAAGTAGCTTCCTTTTTGTTTTTGCTCAAATAATACTCAAACGTTGGTATTTGTGTGGTGCGCAGGTATTGATCGAACACTTTGCTGTAATCAAAACCAGCTTGCTGACTGATGTAATTTTCAACCTGTTTTGTGGTAACGGTTTGATGATAAAATGTTTTGTTTAAGTCCACGCAAAATGGCTCTGAATTTTTCATCGTTATTCATGCTGTGCCTGATGGCATGAAGCATATTGCCGCCTTTGTAATACATGTCGCCGCTGCCTTCTGCATTTACGCCATAATGTGCAATGATGGGCTTGTTGTTTTGAATGTGCTTTCGGATGCCCACATTGTATTCGTTGCCTGCTTCTTTGCCATAATAATAATCAATAAACAAAGTTTCGCTGTAATTGGTAAAGCCTTCGTGTATCCACATGTCAGCCAAATCTTTCGAAGTAACATTATTGGCAAACCATTCATGTCCGCTTTCATGCACAATAATAAAATCCCATTTCAAACCCCAGCCTGTTCCCGATAAATCTCTGCCCAAATAACCATTCATATACTTGTTGCCATAAGCTGTTGCGCTTTGGTGTTCCATGCCCAAATGCGGCGCATCAACCAGCTTATAACCATCTTCATAAAACGGGTATGGGCCCATCCAATATTCAAACGCTTTCAGCATGCGGTTTACATCCGGCAAACTGTGTTCTTTTGCTCGTTGCTCATTGTAATCCAATACCCAAAGGTTCACATCCAGGTTGCCTTTTTCGCCTTTATATACTTCACCAAAATTCACATACTTGCCTATGTAAGGAATGATGAGATAATTGTTGATGGGATTGACAACGCTCCATGTGTAAGATGTAGTGCTATCTCCGTTTTCATGCTTGGTAGTAAGCCTTCCGTTACCTACTGCAACAAGGCTATCTGCAACGGTTATCGTAAGAGATGCACCATTGTCTGGCTCATCACTTTGAATGTCTTTGCAGGGATACCAAACGCTCGCACCCAAGTCCCTGGCAGGCAACCGACATCCATGGCCTGCCCAACGAATCTTTTGTCCAGATCCAGCCACCATCCCACGGAGGACGCACCGCTTCGCGCGGCTTGCCATGATAGTAAATAGTAATGTTTTCTTTTGCTCCATTTTCTTGTTGAATGTGTCTTCACTAAACAAACATTTTCAGCTTGCTTGAACGGCAATGATTGTTGATGATTGAACACAATACTGTCAATTATCATTGGTTGCTGCAAATCAATTTGCATTGTATCAGGATGTTGTTTTTGCACTATTTTATAAGTGATGACATTACTGCCCGAAATTGTTTTTGCTTCATAGTTTGGAGTAACCGAAATATCATATCGCAACACATCCCACCAGGTACGGTTTGGCGTTTAAGCTGCCGCGAAGCGTATCGGCATGAGTAAAGCTTTCATGCTTCTGCGCAAAGCCAAGAGAAGTGATAAAAATGAAGCAAAACAAAAAGAAGTTTTTCATTCGATAAAAATAGGGAAGATGAGGAGAGATGATTGATGAAAAGAGTTGTCATAATTCCGTAGCTCACAGCTATTGTTAGGAAGAAAATGACGCGAAACTGCATTTCATTGTAAGCCGCCAAGTTGATCGCTTCTTTCATTGACATAGTTTGTAGCATTTATTTTTGCGGCTGCAACATCACTTCATGCAGCAAAACAAACTCATCATTATTACAGCTCCTTCGGGAGCGGGTAAAACGTCTATCACCCGTTTTTTATTACAGAAATATCCTGCGCTCTCCTTTTCCATTTCGGCTACCACGCGCAGCCCGCGTGGCAACGAACAGCATGGCGTGGACTATTATTTTATTAGCATACCGCAGTTTCAGCAACACATACAGAACAACGATTTTGTAGAATGGGAAATGGTGTACGAAGGAAAATATTATGGCACATTAAAAGGCGAAACAGAGCGTATTTGGAACGAAAACAAAACGCCTTTGCTCGATATTGATGTGCAGGGCGCAATCCATGTGCAGCAACAGTTTCCGGGCGCATCGTTATCAATATTTATTAAGCCGCCATCGGTTGATGTATTGCGCAGGCGGTTGCAAAAACGTGGTACTGAAACAGAAGAAAGCATTGCTACAAGACTTGGCAAAGCGGCTTACGAATTATCATTTGCCCATGCGTTTGATGCGGTAATTGTAAATGATGATTTTGAAGTTGCCTGTACTGATACTGAAGAGGTGATTCAGCAATTTTTGGGCGATGCTTTGCAGAGATAATCAAGATGAATATTGAATAAGTTAGATTGGAATATTGTTGCAAAAGCAAACTGTTTTCTTCATCAATATCTCACATATCCCAAACATCTTATCTATCTCAGTTCAGACAATAATTTTACCTTGACAAACAACGATATTTCATTCAAAGAATTCCTCGACGGTAAAGTGGCGCAATACAATGTGCCATCGTTCATTCCATACGACCCTATTTCAATTCCGCACCTTTTTTCTAAACAACAAGACATTGAAATTGCTGCTTTTTTTGCTGCCGTTTTTGCCTGGGGTAACCGCACTACTATTATCAACAAATCGCGTGAACTGATGAAAGGAATGGATGATGCACCACACGATTTTGTGTTGCATCATACCGCTAACGATTTGAATGCTTTGCTGCGATTTAAGCATCGCACATTCAACGCAACTGATTTGTTGTATTTTATTCATTTTTTACATTATCATTATCAACATCACAACAGCTTGGAAGCCGCATTCACACTGCATTTGACTAACGATGAAGACAATACGATTGAACAAGCCCTGATTTGTTTTCACCGATATTTTTTTTCGATGGAAGATGCGCCGCCCGCACCAAAAAGCACATTGCTACGCCCGAAAAAGGTTCGAACTGCAAACGGCTGAATATGTTTTTACGATGGATGGTTAGGAAAGACAATTACGGTGTTGATTTTGGTATTTGGAACGAATTAAAACCATCTCAATTGATATGTCCGGTTGATGTGCATGTAGCGCGCGTGGCAAAGCGATTCAATCTTTTACAGCGGACTCAAACAGATTGGAAAGCGGCGGTTGAATTGACCCAATATCTGCGCACTTTGGATGCTGCTGATCCGGTGAAATATGATTTTGCTTTGTTTGGTCTGGGCGTGATTGAAAAATATTAGCGAAAGAAACAGGAATCAAGTAACAAGATACAAGTAACAGAATTAAGAGTAAGGTTCAATGGAAAACAAGGCATTAGAAATGCCTGAAGTTTAATAAAGTTTTTTTAAGTTAGTGTTTTATTTTGTGTTTTGAAGTTCGATAAAAACAACAGCTCTTATGAAAATCGCTTCTCTCATTGCGCAACATTTAATTGATGCTCACGAAGGCAATAACTGGACAGAAGTTAGTGTTGCCGATGTGTTGAAAGACCTGACATTGGAAGAAGCGATTATACTTACTTCGGCCTCGCCTAATACCATTGCTTCGCTGTTGCAACACATCACTTACTGGAACCGTGTAATGGTGCAACGAATAGCGGGATACAACGTAACCATTGATGAGCACAATGGGTTTGATTTGCCCTATTTGCAAACTGAAGACGACTGGCTTCAATTGCAACTTGATAACAACATTTCATCGCACGAGTTGGCAGTTGCTATGGTTCGTTTTGATGATGCCAAACTGGAAGAACCATTGGTTGACGGCGGCTCATCAGCTTATAAAAACATGCAGGGTGCGGTTGAGCATGTGCTATTACCATTTGGGCCAAATGATGATTTTGAAAAAACTAATCAAAACAAAAAGAGGAGCTGATTGAATGGCTCCTCTTTTTGTTTTTTAGTTTTTGCCTATATTTTTAATTCACTTTCCTATCTAAAATCACTTCAGGCGCTTTAGCTGGTTTTGGTGTGTTGGTTGACTGTGTAAACAGCTTTGCATTAGCTTTTGCCGGATCGCCCTGATACACCCAGGTAATGTTGGTAATGTATTTATCAAACACTTTTGAAACATCCTGCGGCGTTACTTTTTTCAAATCATCATTCATCGTTATTGACCGGCGCCAGTTGTTGTGCAGCACTTCGTTGGCTACCAGTGAAGAAGCCTGCGCATCATTGGTTTCCTGCTTGTAATAAAAGGAAGTTATATACGTTGTTTTCATGTTTTTTACTTCTTCCGGCGTAAAGCCTTCCTTCTTTGTTTTGTCAATCAATTTTGTCATCACACCAATGTATTTGTTAGGATCGGTGGTTGAAACTACGATGTTGGAAGAAGGCGATGTGCCACCATCAAAATAAGTGTAAGGCGCATACGATAAACCGTTGTTGGTTCTTACTTCTAAAAACTGGCGATCGTAAAAAATGCGCATGGCCAACTGAAAAGCATTGTAGTCTTTTGTGCCTGGCAAAGGCGCACTTGTTACACCTTGGATGTAGTTGGTAGCAAGCTCTTTCTTTTGCGATATAAAACTGTTTTGAGCTGGTGTGTACGTTGTTTTTGCCAGCATAAATGGTTTACCTTGCGGAACGTTCGCCAGCATTGAACCGATTTTATCTTTTAACACAGCGCTGTCAATATCGCCAACTACAACAATCACCATTCTTCCTTTCGTTAAGATTGATTGGTAATAGTTTTTGGTTTCATCAGCCGTAAGTTTATCTACTGTTGCTTCAGATCCTTCGGGCGATTTTGCATAACTCTTTCCTTTGAAGGCTGTTTCTTTTGCTAATTTTTGTATTGCATAATCGGGCTGCGATGCCTGCGCTTTTAGATTGTTGATTGCATCCTGTTTAATGCGGTCGAACTCTTTCGCATCAAAGCGCGGCTTTGTTAATGCATCAGCATATAAAGGCCACACAACATCAAAGTCACTTTTAATGCAGTTCATAGCAAACGAAGAATAATCCATACCTGTGTTGCCATATACTTGTGCGCTTACTTTGTCTAATTTGTTTTTAAAGCTATTTTTATCATCGTTGACAGTACCACATTCGGTGAGTGCATTCATGGCCAGGCTTTCAATGCCAGCTTTATCAGCAGCATAATTTTGCACGCCACCTTTCAATACAGTCCGTACAACTACAATATCATTTCCGCCGGGTTGCACTATTACTTTTACGCCGTTTACATTCATTTCGTAAGGCTGTGCTGTTTGTGAAAATGCACCACTTTGCATACTGAAAATTGTGATAAAAACAAAGGCATATTTGAAAAGAGTTTTCATACAATGATTTTTATAAAGGATAAATTATGGTTTAAAAAATGAAGCAGCATTGACGTTTTTATTCATATCAGGACTGATAATCATGCCCGCTACATAAGGCTTTCCTGCGATGTATTTAGTGATATATGATTGAATATCCTCGCGGGTTATTTTCGAGCAGTTATCAATATAATTGGTGCCAAAGCCAAGCGATGCGCTGCACCAATAGTAAGTAGCCTGGCTGGCTAAGGAGGATGGCTTTTCCATTTGCCGGATGTAATTGCGGCGCATGACATCCTTTGCAGTTTGCAACTGTTCATCTGTAAAATAATCGGGACTATTCCACATCGCAATTTGTTTATCCACTTCTTCCTTGCACTCTTTTAGTTTATTCGGGTTGGGTATTAAAAAGATGTTTATAGGCCCTACATGACTTAAGGTTTGATAACTAACATTGGCAGCCGTTGCCAAACCTTTATCCACCAATGCCTGCTGCCATTTCGATGAATTTAAACCAAGAATAGTTGAGAACACATCCGCTGCAATAGTAGCTGCTGAATCGTGCGGATAATCGGGGCCTTGCCACCAGTACATTTCGTAAGGCGTTTGCGCAATGGTTGATTCTTTTATAAAATAATCGGTTTGGGCAACGGGTGCAAAATCGGGTATGGGATATTTGGTTTGCGGATCGAAGCCACTGCTTTCCCAATCGCCGTAAATGTTCTGGGCAAGCGCAAACGCATCATCGTGTTTAACATCGCCATCAATTACTAAAATCGAATTGTTAGGAACATAATATTTGCCTTTAATAACCATCATCTTTTCAGGTGTTGCCGTATTGATGATGTTATGATCGCCAATCGGATTTTTTCTTGTCATTAAATCCCCCCACAATTTCTTTTGACAGGCATACCAAAGCTGAAATCCCGGGTCGCTTTCTGCACGCTGAAATTCGCCATCCACTACCGGTCTTTCTTTCTGCATATCTTCTACACGGTAGATGGGAAACCGGATGCAGGCATTCATAAATTTTAAACCTGCTTCCAGGCTGTCTTTATCAAACGTAAAAAAATAATTTACTCTTTCTTCTCCGGTGGTTCCGTTCCAGATGGCACCTAATTCCTGTGTTCTTTTCAGCAGTTTTTCCTGTGTAGGATAATCGCGGTTGGCTTTAAAAAACATGTGTTCAAACAAGTGCGAAAGCCCGCTGTATTCAGGGCCTTCCGTGTAGGCGCCGTTCTTTACAGCAATCTCAATGGTAGCAAGCGGTACTTTGTTGTTTTCAATCACTAAAACCTCAAGCCCGTTGTTCATTTTCTTCCAGAAATAATTATCGGGCAATTTAGGCTGGGCAAACGCTGCAATAGGAAGCAGCAGCAATAACCATTTACAAAATTTCATAGTGATACAGTTATCAGTTTTGTTAATGAAGTAAATTAAAAGTAAATAATTAATACAATAGAAGCAATTATTTAATCGGTAGTATTGCTTTGTGTGTGGTCGGCATTTTTAATTTGTTTGATAGCTTGTTGTGCCAGCGCCGGTTCATAACCTTTTTGTAGCAAATAGCTCATTGCTTTAGCTTGTTTGGCTATGTAATGCTCGCCATTTAATTGCTGCCATTTGCCTTCGGCAAGCCGTTGCAGCGTGCGGCTGTAATCTTCATCTGGTATGGCTTTCATCGCTTTGTTGATGTTGTAGGAACTCACGCCTTTTTGCCGAAGCTCATACATGATTTTTATTTTGCCCCAATTCTTCATTCTAAACTTTCCACCCGCAAATAGTTCGGCAAAACGTTCTTCATTCAGGTAGTCTTCTTCAATGGCTTTCGACAGTAGTTCCTCTACTTCAGCCTTATACAAACCAAAGCCATACAGCTTTTGTTTCACTTCGCTGTGGCTGCGTTCCTGATAAGCGCAATAATGTTTTATTTTTTGCCAGGCTTGTTCTTTGGTTAAGCGTTTTGAAATCATTGTAAAATATAACTCTTTAAAGATAAAACATTCGTTGTTTTTGTTACTTATCAAAGCAAAGTTTAACAACCTTCCTTTCTTTATTTTTACCGAATGTTGTTGCAACAATTTAGGGCCAATTGGAAGAAGCATTTTGCCTTTTTATCAACTACCAATTGCCATCTTTTAGTGGCTGTGAGTGGTGGGATTGACAGCGTTGTGTTGGTGCATTTGCTTTCGCAATGTGGATTTGAATTTTCCATTGTGCATTGCAATTTTATGCTGCGTGCAGAAGAAAGCGAACGAGATGAAATTTTTGTAAAGATGTTGTCAGGGCAATATGGTAAACCCTTTTTTGTAAAACGATTTGATACAAAAAAGTATGCAAAAACAAACAAGCTCTCTACACAGGAATCGGCGCGAAATCTGCGCTATGACTGGTTTTCAGAAATTATCACATCAGAATCATTCGCTGTCAACCATCAACCATCAACCACCGACTTTATCGTTACAGCACATCATGCCAATGATAACATTGAAACATTGCTAATTAACTTTTTTCGTGGTACAGGCATCAGCGGTTTGCATGGCATTTTACCTCGCCAAAACAATGTCATTCGACCTTTACTTTTTGCAAAGCGCGAAGACATTGAAATGTATGCAAAACAAAACGCTTTGCCATGGGTTGAAGATTCATCCAACGCAACGGACAACTACACGCGCAATTTATTTCGGCATCAATTATTACCGTTAGCAAAAGAAGCGTTTGCAAACGTCGAAGACAATTTACTGCACAACATGCAACGGTTTTCAGAGGCGGAAGTTTTGTATCATCAGGCAATAAATGCACATAAAAAAAAGTTGATAAAAGCAAACGGCAACGAAGTGCAAATTCCTGTTTTGCAATTGCAAAAATCGCAGCCTTTGGCAACCATTATTTGGGAGATTATTAAAGAATATCATTTTAGTTCATCGCAGGTGGCTGATGTACAAAGTTTATTAGAAGCAGAGAATGGAAAGTACGTTGCTTCGCCTACCCATCGCATCATTAAAAACCGCGCCTGGCTTATCATTGCGGCATTGCAAACCGAAAAGGCGCAACATATTTTAATTGAAGAAGGAAACAAAAAAATGGCGTTTCAAAATGGTGAACTTTTGTTCAAACAACTGTT
The DNA here is from genome assembly GCA_963847085.1 of uncultured Chitinophagaceae bacterium. Classification (GTDB taxonomy): domain Bacteria; phylum Bacteroidota; class Bacteroidia; order Chitinophagales; family Chitinophagaceae; genus Ilyomonas. The sequence goes on from CAWJYO010000010.1 coordinate 276,708, forward strand.
AGCTGTCAACCATCATCTGTCATCTGATACCAACATGGCAACGCTCGATGCAAGAGAAATTCAATTTCCATTGTTGCTTCGCAAATGGCAACAGGGCGATTATTTTTATCCGTTGGGAATGAGCAAAAAAAAGAAGCTGAGCAAGTTTTTTATTGATAATAAATTGTCGAAAACAGAGAAGGAAAATGTGTGGGTGCTGGAAACGAATAAAAAGATAATTTGGGTAATTGGTTATCGCATTGACGATAGATTTAAAATAAAAAGCAACACCAAAAATGTGTTGCTCATTGAAAAGAAATAAAAGCGGCAAAACCAAACATTGCTTCTTTCCCTCTTGCTGACTTTCCGTCTCTCTCAACTACTGATTCGGCGATTTTGGCGCCACGGTTAAGCCTTGCAAATGCGCAATGGTTTCTCTCACATCTTTGCTTGTATAAAACTTGTATACTTCGGGAGCTTTGTCGCCGGTTTGTTCCAAAGTAGTTAATGAGTTGAATGGACCTACCAAAGTTGCATCCATGTTATCGGTAATTTTTACGGCTTTACCGGGCAAAATATAAAACGTTTTGTTAGCTGTGCTGGCATTGCCTTGTAGCAATTGTTGCAGCGAATCTATGCTGTGTTTAATGGTTTCCTGCGTGATGGTTTTGCTTTGTGCAGAAGGCGTATTATAAGCCTGATAACTGCCAATGATAGTGTCAACTTTTGCATTCAACACATAATAACCATTGGCAGGAATATCAACTGAATATTTATCGTTGTTGGCGCTTACCTGAAAAGTAAGATTGCCCCCATCGGTAAACTCAACCGTTTGCTCTTCGTGGCTCGTGCCACCGCTGGGAACGTTGATTGTTTTTGCGGCTTTATCAATGGTAGCTTTGCCTTTCGACATCACCAGTATTTTTTTTGTAACTGAATTGTTGCACGAGGCAAAAAATAAAATTGCGGTAAAACCAAAGAGTATTGTTTTCATAAGAAGTAGAAATGAATGAATCAGTAATAAATAAACCTGTCAGGCTAGGAAATCCTGACAGGTTGAGGTAATGAAAAAAGAGAACTTATTTTTTAGCGGTGGCATATTGTTCAGCCACTTTTGCCCAATCAATCACATTCCAGAACGCAGCCAAATATTCAGGGCGGCGGTTTTGATATTTGAGGTAATACGCATGTTCCCACACATCAACGCCCAATATGGGTGTGCCTTTTACTTCGGCAACATCCATCAAAGGATTGTCCTGGTTGGCAGTTGAAGTAACATCCAACTTGCCCCCGTTTACAATTAACCATGCCCAGCCGCTGCCAAAGCGCGTAGTAGCAGCAGTGTTGAATTTTTCTTTGAATGCATCAAACGAACCAAATGCACTGTTGATAGCATCGGCCAGTTCGCCGGTAGGCTGGCTGCCACCGTTCACAGCTAAAATGTTCCAAAAGAAAGAATGATTCCAATGGCCGCCGCCATTGTTGCGAACGGCTGGCGAGATGGTGCCTGCATTCTTTATCAGTTCATCCAAACTTTTGTTTTCGTTAGGTGTGCCGGCAATGGCTTTATTCAAATTATCTACATAAGCCTGATGGTGCTTGTCGTGGTGAATGGTCATGGTTTGTGCATCAATATATGGCTCCAAAGCATTGGGCGCATATGGCAGAGGCGGTAATGTAAATGCCATAAAAAAATGGTGTTTTAAAATGATAAAATAATAAAAGCAAAGGTAGAGAAATGAGGAAGACAAAATAAAAGTGTTCCGCTTTGCGAAAAGTCCATCAATATTTTGCCCATTCTATCTTGGGTCAAACTCCACCATCCATTCAATACCATATTTGTCTCTGAACATTGCAAAATAAGAACCCCAGGGACTATCGCCAATGGGCATTTCAACTTCGCCTCCTGCTGAAAGACCATTGAATATTTTGTCTGCTTCTTCACGGCTTTCTGTACTAACAGATATTTTAGACCTGTTTTCAGCTTCATTTACCCGCCCCATTCTTTCCGGAACATCATTGGCCATTAAAGTGTTTTTACCAATTGGCAAAGCAATGTGCATGATCTTATTTTCTTCTTTTTCTGCTATCGGGAATTCAGGGCTTGCAAGGTCTTTAAAGCGAATGATTTTTGCAAACTCTCCGCCAAATACTGATTTGTAAAAGGTAAATGCTTCTTCGGCATTTCCGTTGAAGTTAATGTGAGGATTGATGAGTGCCATAATTTTTGTTTTAATTGTTTAATTGCTTTTTATAAAATTTTATTCAAAGTTTTTCTGAAAAAAATCATTTCTGTGATAAGGTTGCCAGCAGGTTTTCTAAGTTGCTCAATGACATTTTCATTCCTTGCGTAAAGCCATCAAGTATTCTCTCTAACCTTTCAAGGGATTCATTATAAATAGTAATACTCACTTTTGTTGTTCCGGCCTGTTCGCTGAAAGTATGATCCCATTCAGAACCCGGCAATTCAGGGTTTTCATCTTTGTCTGCAAAAGCATTATACATTTTAAAGTTGGTTTTCGGAGTAATGGAAGTGTATTCCTGAATTGCCCAACGTTCTTGCCCTTCGGGACTTACCATTGCATAAAATCTTTTGCCACCCACTTTAAAATGCTGGTATTTTGTTTTAGCTGTCATTGGCTTAGGTGGCAACCATTGGTCAAGTAATTCTGATTTGGTAAAAGCATCCCATACCAGTGAAAGTTCTGCATCAAATTCCCTGGTTATAAATACCTGTTTTGTTGATTTGTCAACGGTAAAATCAAATAGCAAATCGTTAGTCATTTTTTCTGTTTTTTTATGGTTGATAATACATTGTCCAGTTGATTGAAACGGGTTTCCCAAAGTTTCCTGTATTGGCTCATCCATTGGTCAATCTCTTTCATCTTTTCAATTTCAAGAGAGTAATAAATTTCCCTGCCTTGGTGTTCCTGTTTTACCAGTTCGCATTCTGTGAGTATGCGAAGATGTTTGGAAACAGCTTGTCTTGTACTATTGAAATTTTCGGCAATGGCGTTGGGAGTCATTGCTTGCAATGCAATCAAGGCAATAATAGCCCGCCTTGTCGGGTCGGCTATTGCCTGAAAAATGTCTCTCCTCATCTTGTTTTATTTATTTAATGAAACCAATCGGTTGCAAATATATGTGCAACTATTTGGTTTCGCAAAAATTATTTGCAATTATTTTTTAGAATGTTTTTAGGCTTCTTATAATTTGTTTGTACGGGAATGTAACTTTAATTGAAATAATGTTCAGGGCTTTGCGATGTTGTGGAATTTGAAAAACGTCAGCCTGAAAACGAAGCCCGATTGAAGAACTGATGATGATAACAACAAAAAGCCAAATTGAAAATCGTCTGCTTGAGCTGATGCCATATAGAACATTGCAAATGCTCATTGTTATTCCGTTCGCCCCAATATTGCCAAAACCCCATATTAGCGTTCGTTGTCTCCTTGTATTTCGTAATATTTATTTTATAAAACGATGAATTGCTTTGTTAGCATTGTCTTGAAATGAAGTATTTTTCAAATCAGTGTAAAAAGTGCTCTGGTCAACCATATCCCCTGATAACTTACCCGCTTTACTTGCATAAAAAACGCCACTTTTATATCGTTCATCCGAAATGCCATCTACAAAGCGTTTTGCACCTACTTCTAACTTATGCACCATTCCTCCTATCAATGGAAATACAATAGGCATCATAAAATTCTTCAACATAAATCTCATTGCCGGGGGTAAATTATCCGGTGCAGCAGTTCCCGTCGTATTTCCGGGACTCACAACAATAAATTTGATGTCAGGATATTTTCTTGCCATTGATAACGTCCACATCGTTACTGCATATTTAACGTATCCGTATGCTTGAACTGCTTCGAACTTATTACCAAAATATGAACCATCAAGAACAGCAGCAAACTCATCTACAGAAGAAGTCTTCATTTTAACTGGTTTCATTCCGAGCAACTTTACTCCCGGTACAGCTTCCGCACTTACTGATAGTACTGCTTTTTTCAACTTATCATGTTTTATTAATTCCTCTACTAAAATCACATGACCCAAAATATTGGTAGCAGCTAATTCATTCATACCGGAAGGTGTGCCTTTCCCAGCCGTTTTCCCAACCATTCCACCTGCATTTAAAATTATTGCATCAATAGGCTCCCTTATTTTTTCTACTGCTTTTCTTACAGAATTTGCATCCGAAACGTCCCCAATAATAATTTCAAAAATCTTTTTTCCCGTTCTCTCCTCAAGGTCTTTTTTTGCTACCTCGGCTTTCGCTTGATTTCTGCAAAAAAGAATTATTTTTTTTGTTTCTGGTTTCAAGGCTAACTGTCGGGCAGCCTCTTTCCCAAGCCCCATATTAGCTCCGGTTATTAATATACTTTCGTTCATTTTTTTATCGTTTTTTTATTAATGTAAAATCTCGATGCAAAAATGAGACTTAAGATAAGTTCAAACTTGGCAATAAAGTTCAAAAACCGGTAAATTCAGTTCAACTGCTTCTTACGATACTCGGAAGGTGTTTGATTATACTTTTTTTTGAAGGTCTTTGTGAAATGTGAAGCATCTTGAAAGCCAACTTCGTAACAAATTTCAGATACTGATAATTCGGTAGATTGTATTAGCTCAACAGCCTTTTCCAATTTCTTTTCTTTAATGAAATTGGCTGGTGTATCGCTAAATTGTGTTTCAAAATCTCTCTTAAATGTTGAAAGGCTACGCCCTGTCAAACTTGCCAACTCGACTATAGAAATGGATGAATATAAATGTGTTTCCACTACCTCAAATAAATCTGCTTGTCTTGGATTAAATAAATGTGCGAATAAAGTAATTACATTTTCTGCATTGTCTGTTTGAAGAAGCAGCAGGATTAGTTCTTTGATTTTTAATTTAAGCAAATCTTCTGTAACCAAGTTTGGGTTCTCAAAATAAAAATCAAGGCTTTGGATGAAATGAGTCATAACACCTTGTTTTTCTATTTTTTTGATAAATGGTTTGTGAGTATCGCTGTTTATGAAATTTGGAAATTCATATTTGTATAATTCTTTCAAAATGTCTGGATATAAATGGACAGCATAAACTTTACAAGTCTTAGCATGTAGTTTCCGAATTGCGTTTGCGAAATAGTAACCACATTTAAGCAAAACACTTTCCTCTGTTTGAATAGATAGCTTGTCAGTTGGGGAGGCGATAGATATTTCCCCTTCCTTAAGGTAAGTGAAACAGGCTTCGTCCTGAAAAACATAGCCAAGCCTAAATGGCGTCTTGATTATTAATTTTTCAATGGCACATTTATTATTGATGTCAAAATGTTTTCTATCGAGAATCATTTTTATTGTAATTCGAGGGTTTCTGTACAACCACCACTAACTCAAAAATAGACTCAAGTTTTTATGCAACCAAACCCGCGCACAATCTGCACAACCATCTTATAATCAAATACTACGAAAAAACGCACAAAAACAAAAACCAGCGCCAATACAACTTCTGCGCATTTGTATTGTTTGCAATCGCTTAAACTTACAAACAAATGTGATAAAGTTGATGTACATGAATCCAACCTATTGCGTCGCTCAGGCAAAGCCTTATCTTACAAAGAAATAAAACATTAACGCAGGCCGCTTATTTTTACAACATGAAAAAGCAGAACTTCAACAACCATATAAGGTTTCATGCGCCTTACCATTTTATCTTATTGCCGCTGCTGTTTATTTGCATGGGAATTTGCGTGTACCAGATTTTTCATTCACCGTTTCAACAAGTGTTTTACATCTGGATCACCATTGTGCTGCTCTTTCAGTTTCTTATTGTTTATCTGCTGCGCCAGCATTATTCATTAAACAATCAGAACCGCATTGTAAGGCTTGAAATGCGCTTGCGATATTATCAGCTTACCGGCAACCGGTTTGAGCCTTTTGAAAAGCGGCTCACCTTCAATCAGATCGCAGCTTTGCGTTTTGCTTCGGATGACGAACTGGTACCTCTACTCGAACGTGCTGTACAAGAAAAATTATCACCTAAAGACATCAAGAAATCAATCGTGCACTGGCAGGGCGATTACATGCGTGTGTAAACAACATCACAGTTGTAGGCTGCTTGTTTTTAAATGTTGCTACCAACTGATAAGTACTAAAAACGATTACTGTTTTTATGAGATACATTTTTGTTTTTATCGCAATTTTATTTTGTTGCGTCTCTCACTCGCAGCTTCTTTCGCCCGAGCAATTTCTGGGTTATAAAATAGGAACGCACTACACGCCCACTTATAAAGTAGATGACTATTTCAAAGCGGTTGCAGCTGCAAAGCCTTCGATGGTGAAAGTTGAAAAATATGGCGAAACCAATGAACGGCGTGAACTGATGCTGGCTTATATTGCTACGCCCGAAAACCTGCAAAAGTTAGATGAGATTCGTAAAAACAATCTTCGCTTGTCCGGTTCATTGCAGGATGGTGTAGCTGCGCAAACAGCCAATGTTCCGGCAATTGTTTGGTTGAGTTATAACGTGCATGGCAACGAAACATCATCATCTGAAGCGGCTATGCTTACCTTGTTTGCGTTGGTGGATGATAACAATACGCAAACAAAACAATGGTTGAAAAATACGGTGGTTATTATAGATCCTTGTGTCAATCCCGATGGCAGAGACCGGTATATCAACTGGTTCAATTCTGTAGTTGGCGACAACATACAATGTGGCTCCGCAGGCAAGAGAGCATCATGAGCCGTGGCCGGGCGGAAGAAGCAATCATTATTACTTTGATTTGAACCGCGACTGGGCATGGCAAACCCAAACAGAAACTGTGCAGCGCATGAAAAAGTACAACGAATGGCTGCCGCAAATTCATGTAGATTATCATGAGCAAGGCTACAACGCACCTTATTATTTTGCGCCTGCTGCAGAGCCTTATCATCAGGCTATAACACAGTGGCAGCGAGACTTCCAGGTAACAATTGGTAAAAACAATGCTAAGTATTTTGATGCCAACGGATGGTTGTATTTTACCAAACAGATATTCGATTTGTTATATCCATCTTATGGCGATACTTATCCCATGTACAACGGCTCCATTGGTATGACATTCGAACAAGGCGGCATCGGTTCGGGGCTGGGTGTGAAGAAAGAAGATGGCGATACATTAACGCTATCAGATCGTGCTTTGCACCATTTTACCACCGGCATGTCAACCATCGAAATGGCTTCAGCAAATGCAGAAAAACTCATCAACGAATACAAGAAGTTCTTTACTGATGCTGCTAATGCGGTGAATACGCCTTATAAAACGTATGTGCTTACGGCTTCCGATAAAAACAAACTGGCTGCTGTGGCTCAGTTGCTCAGCAACAATGGCATTCAATATGGCATCACATCAAACAAAAGTTTTAAAGGCTTTAATTATTTAACCGGCAAGGATGAAGACTATGTTGATGAAGGTTATCAATTGGCTGTATCAGCTTACCAGCCGCGTGGCACACTGGTTAGAGTTTTATTTGAACCGAAAAGCTTTTTGAACGACTCTGCAACGTATGATATTACCGCATGGTCATTGCCTTATGTTTTCAATGTGAAAGCGTATGGCGTAAAAGAAAAGTTGTCTATACAAGCCAATTCCGCGGCTACTTCCGTCGCGCCTGTGCAAAGCAATTATGGCGTTATCATTCCTTATACTTCGTTCAACGCGGGCAAAGTGCTGGCTTATTTATTGTCTCACAATGTAAAAGTTCGGTACAGCGATAAAAGCGTTTACCTATAACAAAAAGAACTACGATGCAGGAACATTGATAGTGTTGCGTGGCAACAACATAGCCAACTGGAACGCTATTGTAAATAAAGCCTGCGATACGTTTAACGTTCAGGCAGAAGATGCGCAAACCGGCTTCGTTGAAAAAGGTTATGATTTTGGGTCTGAAAATGTGCATTTTATCCGGCCTCCAAAAGTGGCGTTGGTAACCGGCAATCAAACATCTTCGCTGGGTGCAGGTGAAGTGTGGCATTTCTTTGATCAACAGCTTCATTATCCGGTTACATTAATTAATGCTGATGATTTGAATTACATTAATCTGAATGAATATAACGTGCTTATTTTTCCGGATGGAAACTATAAAGTATTTGATGACAATTCGCTTACTGAAAAATTAAAAGCTTTTGTAAGAACAGGAGGCAACATCATTGCGATGCAGGATGCAGTAACGAGAATGGCAGGTGGAGACTGGTATATAAAACAAAAAGAAGACAAAACAGATTCATCTGCCGACAGCTCGTATACATTATTAAAAAAGTATGGTGAACGAGATCTGAATGATCTGACCACATTTGTTCCGGGAACCATTTATAAGTTAGACATTGACAACACGCATCCATTGGCGTATGGTTATCCGGCTTATTATTACACATTAAAGCAGGATAAAAATGTGTATTCGTTTTTAAAAGATGGATGGAATGTAGGTGTTTTAAAAAAGAACAATTATGTAGCTGGCTTTGTGGGCAGTAAAGCAAAGCCGCAAATCAAAGATGGTGTTGTGTTTGGTGTGCAGGATGTGGGAAGAGGGCACATTATTTTTATGGCTGATGATCCCTTGTTTCGGGCGTTTTGGGAAGGCGGAAAACTGCTGTTTACAAACGCTGTTTTTATGATGGGTGAATAAATAGGTTTGTTTTTACAATAAAAAATCCTGTAGGTAATTAAAAATATCTGCAGGATTTTTTATTGTATGGGACAATTAGATTACGCATTTCTGTCTTCCTTGTCGTGCCCCAACTGTTTCACCAGTTTGTTATAAATGCCGAGTAATAAAAACGGTGCTGCCCATTGACCTACAAACAAGCTTTCTTTCTTTTTTGTAGTGAATTGTAAAATGGCAGACACAGCCATGGAGCCAAAAGCTGCCCAAAGGAAAACATCGGAGGGAATCTTTGCTGTTTGTTCTTCAATCGTTTTAGCAACGGGACCTTCTTTGTGTTCTGAATTGAAATCGGTGTTCATATAGTTTATTTCTAATTCCAAATTCAAGTTTCTTGCCAAAGAAAATAGAGCCAATCATTTTTTGTATTTTCCTTTTTCTGGTTTTTATAAACACCGTTGAATACCTGTACTTTTGAAACATGCAGTTTAGTTTTTCATACGATAAAAAAAAGGTGATTCAAGGCTTGCGATACCACTTCATTACACGGAAGGAAATACGCATTTTAATTATATTGGTAAATGTGTTTGCCATTCTTTCGGCTTTTTTGTTTTACACGAAAAAAATACGTCCCGAACCGTTTTTATTAAGCAGTGTACTTTGGTTGTTTTTGATGGTAAGCTTTTGGTACCTGCTGCCTTATACCATTTACCGGCGCTCGGTAACGTTTAAAGAAAGCTTTACCATTTTCTTTTTTGAACGGCAGGTGCGGTTAAAAAATGCCAGAGGTTATGTGGATTGGAACTGGAGCGATTTTCAATTGTTTTTTGAAAGCCCCAATTTTTTCCATTTGTATTTTTCTACACGGTCTTTTTTTCTTTTGCCAAAAGAAAATTTAGATACTGAAACGATACAAGCTTTACGAACCTTGCTGAACAATCATATCAAGAGGAAATAGCTGTGAGCTACGAGCTATTAGCTTCGAGTGAAAAAAGCGGCAAAAACAAACCTGTTTACAACTCATAGTTCAAAGCTCATGGCTCATAGCTTATAGCCTAACACAATTCTTTCTCCATTTTATAATGTGGCAGCGATACTTCTGTAAATTCCTTTCCTGTTTTTTTATATCCTAATTTCTCATAAAAACCAACAGCCGTTTTTCGGGCGTGCATACAAATTTTTGTAAAGCCTCGGTCTCTTGCAATGTTCTCTGCAAACTGCATTAAGCATTTACCAATGCCGCTTCTTTGCATGCCTTGCAACACTGCCATTTGCCGTAACCTCACTTCATTTGCACCTGTTTTTGTAAGCAGGCAACAACCTTCCAAATGACCATCATCAAAACAGCCAATCAAAATATCATCTTTTTCTTTCTCCAGTTCTTCAGGTGAAAACTCCAAACCCAGTGGTTTGCGCAAAATGGCGTACCGCAATTTCACCATTTCGGTGTATTGAGGCGAGCCGTGGTCAATAATTTTAAGAGCCATAGCCGGTGTAATTTAGTTGATAAACAAAGTAAGTTGAGAACCGAAAAACAGGATGCTGCGCGTGTGCAATCGTTTGTGATATGGAATGGCAGCGTTTCAAAATTACAGCGTTTATTTTATTTTTCAGCAAGCCAAAGCAACCTTTTTAACCAGGCGTATGTCTTTTCGGCAAACTATTTCCATGCAGGTATGTATTGAGGGTTATTTATTCGGGTATGAAAAATCTGTCAGGTGAATTTGAGTAACTGTATAATAAAAAGATATGCCTTGTTTTGAAACGCTATAAAAACAAATTTTATAACCTGCAAAAAAACAAAGCAGTTCATTGTTGATTAAACAAAAAACATATTTTTGCCGCCGTAACTAAAAATATTTACAATGTCAGACATCGCAACAAGAGTTAAAAAAATCATTGTTGACAAATTAGGCGTAGATGAAGCCGAAGTAACCAATGAAGCATCATTCACCAACGATTTAGGCGCCGATTCACTGGATACCGTTGAATTGATTATGGAATTTGAAAAGGAATTTAATATTTCGATTCCCGACGAGCAGGCTGAGACTATTACTACCGTGGGTCAGGCAGTAACTTATTTAGAAGAACACGCAAAATAAGCACTGACAGCAACTTTACTCACATAACACAATCCGCCTTTGTTCATACTTTTTACAAGCGTGCAAAGGCGGATTTATTTCATTCATAAAAACAGCTTTGCACATGCAATTAAAAAGAGTAGTGGTTACCGGCCTGGGTGCGCTTACGCCGCTTGGCAACACCGTAACCGATTACTGGAATGGCTTGCAGAACGGCGTTTCGGGAGCTGACTACATTACGCAGTTTGATGCTTCTAAATTTAAAACCCGCTTCGCGTGCGAAGTAAAAGGCTTTGAACCCACCCAATTTTTGGAAAAGAAAGAAGCCCGAAAAATTGACCGCTTTACGCAACTGGCATTAGGTGCCTCCGATATGGCAATGAAGGATGCAGGATTGAATAAAGACAACATTGACCCTGACAGAATTGGTGTTGTCTTTGCAAGCGGCATCGGTGGGATTTTGACATTTCAGCAAGAAGTTATAGATTTTGCCAGAGGCAATGGCACACCCCGCTTTAATCCTTTCTTCATACCTAAAATGATATTGGACATTGCCGCAGGCCAAATTTCAATGCGGCACAATTTGCGGGGCCCCAACTTCGCTGTAGTAAGTGCTTGCGCCAGCAGTACCAATGCCATTATTGAAGCTTTTAATTTGCTGCGTCTGGGCAAAGCTGATATTATTCTTTCAGGCGGTAGTGAAGCGGTGATCTGCGAAGCTGGTGTGGGTGGCTTTAACGCTATGAAAGCCATGAGCGAACGCAACGATGATCCCAAGACGGCAAGCCGCCCTTATGATAAAGACCGTGATGGTTTTGTGATGGGAGAAGCCGCTGCTGTGTTGGTTTTGGAAACGCTGGAACATGCACAGGCACGCGGCGCTACAATTTATTGTGAGATTGGCGGCGGCGGAGCAACGGCTGATGCCTTTCATATTACAGCTCCGCATCCTGAAGGTTTGGGTGCGCGCAATGTGATGCTGGCAGCTTTAAGCGATGCTGGTATGTTGCCCGATGAAATTGACTACATCAACACGCATGGAACATCAACACCATTAGGCGATGGTGCCGAAGTAAAAGCTATCATGAATGTGTTTGGTGATCATGCGTATAACTTAAATATCAGTTCAACCAAAAGCATGACGGGACATTGTCTTGGTGCTGCCGGTGCTATAGAAGCCATTGCCTGCATCATGGCAGTTTATCAGGATATAGTGCCACCAACCATCAATCATTTTACTGATGACCCTGAACTCGATCCCAAACTCAACTTCACTTTTAATGTAGCGCAAGGCCGTACAGTGCGTGCTGCTTTAAGCAATACGTTTGGTTTCGGCGGTCATAATGCTGCTGTAATTGTAAAGAAATTTGTAGCTTAACGCAGTGCAAAAACTAAGCAAGCTGTTACGGAAAATTTTTAAGCCGCGTAAGCCCACTTTACAGGATAATATTCGCAATGTGCTGGGCGTAAAACCCGGCAGAATTTTCTTGTATCAAACCGCACTCAGCCATCGCTCGGTAAAAGAGGGCGCTGATGAAAACAATGAACGCCTGGAGTATCTGGGCGATGCGGTGTTAAGCACCATTGTGGCGGATTATCTTTTTAAACGTTATCCTTATAAAGGCGAAGGTTTTTTAACCGAGATGCGCAGCAAAATGGTAAACCGCCAAAAGATGAACGATGTGGCGGTGAAGATGGGCATCAAAAAAATTACCATTTACAACAAGTTTGATAATGCGCTGAAAGGCAGCCAGATTTTTGGCAATACACTCGAAGCCGTAGTTGGTGCCATCTACTTAGATAAAGGTTACCTGAAAACTAAAAACTGGGTGCTGAAACACATGGTCATTCCGCACTTGTATGTTGACGATTTGGAATTGATAGATATTAACCTCAAAAACAAACTCATTGGCTGGGCCACGAAAAACGGCAAAGCACTTGAATTTGAAACGATTGAAGAACGCCTCGAAAGTGGCAGGCGCGTGTTTGTAATTGCCGCAGTTTTAGATGGTGAAAACATTGCCCAGGGCAAAGGCTTCAATAAAAAAGATGCGAGCCAGATAGCGGCACAGTTGGCAATTGAGAAGCTGAAATTGTAGTGCGATTTCAAACACCTATCAACATTTATAACCAATATTAGATTATACCCAACACAACTGCTTGTTCTTTTATGATTTCTAAATTCAGTATTTTTTGTTTTGTCATTTTTTTGTTTGAAAGCACTTTTGTTTTTGCCCAAATTTCTATCCATACAAAAGATGGTTTGCCAATTTTGAATAAAAAGCATTGGTAAATAACTGCCTAAACTCACTTCATAAAGACAGAAACGATAGTGTGGCTTTGGCAATATGCGATTGCCAGGTAAGCAAACTTGATAAGCGATTTACAACAAAGCAATACCGACAACATACCTCAGGTGGCATTGTTGATGTTTCAGCTTTAATTCGTGAAGACAGTTCGCTGCAACAACAGGTAAACGATTGCTATACCAACTCTGGCAAAACCATTTTAATGCAAGCTGAAGGTTTTGAAGATGAATTTATTTCGGGTTGTAAGAAAAACCTTCGTACCAACTCGAAGAAACAATTAGATGAAGCAAGGCTAACAAAATTCTGTCAATGCCAATTGCAGATGGTGAAAACTAAACAACTGACTGACGCCGATATGGCAACATTATCTAACCCCAATTCTCTTTTGTTTTTGAAACAATGTACACTTGTGGCGACCCGTTTAAAGATAAAGATGAAAATAATAATCAAAGGGACGAAGCTTCTGTACAGGATATTTCAGGTCCATTATCTGATACGGTTCCTGTTTTGAATTTGGACGGAATGACCTACATAAAAGTAAAAACCGGAAGCTTGTCTCAGTTCTGGTTGTTTGATACCGGTGCTTCCGACTTACTCATTAACAATAGCATGGAAGCCCAGTTAAAGAAGGAAGGCATTATTACAAACGATAATTACCTTGGTATTGGTGAATATGAAATGGCAAACGGTATGATAGATACGTGTCGCAGATACAAAATAAACAACGTGCGTTTTGGTAAATATTCGTTGAACAATATCGTAGTAGCAGTAACAGATAAAGGAAAACGTATCATTGTAGGCAAAGCTCTATTAAACAAATTCAGCCATATTGGTCAATAGATAACCAAAAAGCCTGTCTCGTTCTATCGAAATAATGATTTGTAAATTCATATAAACTGATTAGGCGCCTGCTTTTGCTAAAGCCGGTTACTCTTATATATTGTAAACTACTTTCATTTACTATTATATCTTCCCCAAACATATTTTGAACTCACTACTTTTGCTCCATTCTATTTTAAGAAAATAACTATGCTCACACTGAAAAATGTAAGTAAAAGTTTTGGTGATAAGAAGATATTGAACAGCGTAAACCTAACGTTGCAAACGGGCAAATGTAACCTTATCATTGGCTCGAGCGGAAGCGGAAAAACAGTGTTGATGAAAGTGATGATTGGTTTATTAAAGGCCGACGCGGGTGAGATTTGCTATGATGATCAGGACATGGTAAAAATGAATGAAGAAGAACGTAAAAATCTGCGTCAGCAAATTGGTATGTTGTTTCAGGGCTCGGCTTTGTTCGATTCCAAAAATGTAGAAAGCAATGTAATGTTTCCGCTGGAAATGTTTACTAACATGACGTATCGCGAACGAAAGAAGCGCGTAAACGAAGTGCTTGCCAAAGTGAATTTAAAAGATGTAAATAAAAAATACCCGGCCGAAATCAGCGGTGGCATGATGAAGCGCGTGGGCATTGCGCGTGCCATTGTTTTAAACCCAAAATATTTGTTTTGCGATGAACCCAATTCTGGTCTTGATCCGCAAACATCCGGCTTGATTGATGAGCTGATTCATGACATCACAACTGAATACAACATGACCACCATCATTAACACGCACGACATGAACAGTGTGATGACCATTGGCGACCATATCCTTTACATGACAGATGGCAATAAGCAATGGGAAGGCACGAAGGATGATATTATTTACAGCAAAAACAAACGCCTGAACGAATTTATTTTTGCATCGGAATTTTTACAGGATGCAAAAGATAAAAGAATTGAAGACGCCGAAGCGGAGAAGAGATGAAACTCTATTTGAACCACTACGTCATAAAGAGTAGAAGTTACACGAAGGTTTCTTTTACTATTCTCTGTGAACTTTGTATTCTTCCTTTCTTCGTGGTTCAAAAACTTCAAAAATATTTTTTTGATTCACTAAATTAATTAGTATTTTGCGTGCTAAATTAATTGGTTATGTCATTTGCCGGAAAAAACCTTCGTTATCTGCGCCGTCTTCGCGGCTGGACGCAGGAAGAATTTGCCAATAAATTAAAGATCAAACGCTCGCTCGTTGGTGCTTATGAAGAAGAACGCGCTGAGCCGCGTTTAGAAGTGTTGCGCGCCATCTGCCACATTTTTAAATTGAGCCTGGACGATTTGTTTTTGAAAGATTTAACCGAAACCAAAGCCAACACTTATCTTGATAAACGCCGTGCGTTAAAAACATCAACCGACTCTGACGACAGACTGATTCAGTTTGTGCCGGTAAAAGCTGCCGCTGGTTATCTTACCGGTTATGCCGATCCGGAATTTATTGATGAACTCAACACCTTCACTTTACCTATGCTTGCACCCGGTCAATATAGAGCGTTTGAAATTGTGGGCGATAGCATGTTGCCAACGCCCAGCGGGAGTGTGATAGTGGGTGAAAAAGTAGAAGATATTGAAGATGTAAAAAGCAACCAACCTTATATCGTAGTGTCTAAAAACAATGGCATTGTTTACAAACGCATCAACCGCAATAGTCGTGTGAAAAACAAAGTGATGCTGGTGAGCGATAACCCGCAATATGAGCCATATCCTATCAACACTGAAGATATTGTTGAAGTGTGGAAAGCCCAAATGATTATTACCAAAGCCACCTCGCAACAGCGTTGGGATGTAGGCCAGTTGGCAGGTTTGGTAAATAACCTGCAGGAACAGGTAACGAGTATGAAAAAGAAGATGAACTAAACTTTCTATATTGTCAGAATCATTGAAAATGCCTCACTTTGCTGAGGCATTTTTATTTCGAAAATAATGGAAGAAAGACCACGCATCACACTTCATTTGTCACAGTTTGATAAACGATTAGACGCAATAAGTAAAATTGTATTGCTGTTGATGTGGCTTTTGTTTTTGGCTACTTTTTTTACATCGCCATCTATTGTTCCGATTCATTTTAATGCTTTGGGAAATGCCGATGATTTTGGAAACAAAACGACATTTCTGATTCTTCCCATCATCGCAACGGCGGTTTATTTTGCGTTAACAAAACTCAATCATTATCCGCATAAGTTCAATTACATCAAGAGAATAACCAATGAAAATGCTGAACATCAATATACAATTGCTACGCGAATGCTGCGGTTTGTAAAGCTGGCAATTCTGATTCTTATCTCGCTGCTTATTGTGCTTGCTTATCTCTCAGGCAAGGGTTATATCAATGGTTTGAGCTTTTGGTTTATACCATTTGAAGTCGTTATTCTTTTCGTTCCAATCATTGTGATAATGGTTCAATCAAAACATAAATAAAATCACTTCTTCTTCTCAAAATCATTCACCCATTTCTCTACTTCCTCACGAGATACCGGCGCTTGTTTATTATCAACATTGATCACAATTAAATAACCGGCTTCATCTTCTGTTCTGGCGAGATAAGTATTGATAAAATCAAACTGGTCGCTGTTGTTTAATTTGCCTGTAAAAATGTTCCAGCTTTCTCTTGCACACAAGCAACCCAATGTTGGTGTGAGCGGATAAAAGGGTTGGTTTTTAAAATAATCAGGGTCAATGGTTGAGCCATGCGCAATGATAGCAGTACGTCCAACTGTGCCTGCCTGCAGGGCTTCCTGCATCGGTAAATAACCGCGCCAATCGGGCGGCAACAGCAACAAATAATTTTGAATAAACGAAGCCGAAGAATCCTGTTTTTCGTGCAAAAACAAATCATCATTTTCGTGTGGCAACAGCAATTGTAAATTGGGTGTTGGGCCTATTAGATTGTTGTGCGAAATGGCCGTTCCCTGCACGCTGAAAATGCCTTGCGGCGTGTTTCCGCTGGTTATAAAGTAAGGCAGATTAGAAGCCGAACGTGCCAGTTGCTGAAACACCAATAACTTACCCAAACTGTCTCTTGCAAACGAACCATCTCCGTTTTGAATAATGGCAAGTCCGGGGTAATTGCGATTCCATCGTTGCAGGGAATAAATCATTTGCCTGCCTGATTTTCTTTGATAAGCAAACAAAGAAGAAAGCGAGGGAGTTGGAGAATGTTTTTGTTTTTGCCCGTTTATTAAATAAGTCTGCAACGCTTGTAAAAGGGGCAAAGTATCAATGAAAGAAAACGAAGTTTTGATTTGCTTTAATAAGCGTTTTGTTTGTTGCTGCGATGAATCGTTTTGAAACAAATACACAGCCTGCGCCGCAAATAGTTTTGGCTCTTTTTCTTTTGCCAATAAAGCATTCACAACAGTTGTATATTCATTTGGATACAAGCCATAAACAGCTTCCAGCAAAGCGCGTTGTGTTGAATATTGCAGACTATCATAATGAAGAAATAAAGTATCAAAGCCAGCTTTTACTGCGCTATTTTTTATCATGAATTGCGATGCTGCGAGAACAGCCGATTCGTACATGTATTCGTTATTGCTGTCGAGTGGTTCGTAAAATGTTTTGCCAATCAAATCATTCTTAAGGTAATCATCAAAACGTTTTCTTTTCTCGTTTAAAACTACATTAGATTGTATAAGATCCTTGCTGTATTGCGCAAAGCAATCAGCAAACAAACACAACAAAATAATCGTTACAAAAAGCTTCATTTTTGAGTGAATAAAGAAGCACAAACATAATGGCTAATCTGTTCATCCAATATTAATGTGGTGTTTAAAATGGATGATATTTTGTTTTGAATTTATCCCGCAGATTTCGCCGATCTGCGCAGATAAACTGTATGAATCTGCGGCTATTTGCGTCATCTGCGGGACACTGTATTTTCAAACTGAGACACTACTTCATAAATCACAAATCATAAATCAAAAATGGTATCTCTTATCTTGCGCCCATTATGACACAAACCGTTTCTTACAGCCATCTTTTTCGTTTTGTGGTTGATGTATTTATAAAAATGGGTTGCCCGCAGGAACACGCCAATCTTGCTGCTTCTGTTTTGTTAGCAGCAGATGTTCGCGGTATTGATAGTCATGGTGTATCAAGATTAGTGGGTTATGTTCGGCTTTGGGAAAAGGGAAGAATTAGGGCAAAACCAAACATTCATATTGTTCACGAAACACCTTCCACTGCAACCGTTGATGGTGATGCAGGCTTAGGTTTGGTGGTCGCACCTTTCGCAATGCAAACGGCCATTAATAAAGCAAAAGTAGCAGGAACAGGCTGGGTAAGTGTGCGCAACAGCAACCATTTTGGCATTGCCGGTTTTCATGCCGAAATGGCTTTGCAACACGATATGATTGGCATTGCCATGACCAACGCCAGCGCGATAGTTGCACCAACGTTTAGCATTGAAAAAATGTTAGGAACAAACCCAATTGCGGTTGCCATTCCTGCCGGCGAACAGCCGCCGTTTGTCGCCGATTTTGCCACCACAACGGCATCGAATGGCAAGCTCGAATTGTTGCAACGCCAAAATAAAGAAGCACCCATCGGTTGGGTGCAGGATGGCGAAGGCAATGCCATCACCGATGCCAATGCTTTAAAGCGGGGCGGCGCTTTACTGCCATTGGGAAGCGACAGAGAACACAGCAGCCACAAAGGTTATGCGCTGGGAAGCATTGTTGATATTTTTTCGGGTGTGTTAAGCGGAGCAAGTTATGGGCCTTGGGCGCCACCGTTTCCAGCTTATATACCAATGCCGGAAGCTATGCCTGGCGCAGGTTTGGGGCATTTCTTCGGAGCGATGCGGGTGGATGCGTTTCGGCCGGCAGAAGAATTTAAACAACACATGGACAACTGGATAGGCCGCTTTCGCAAAGCAAAACCGGCAGAAGGTTTTGACAGAGTTTTGATTCCCGGTGATCCTGAACGCGAAACCGAAGCCATCCGCAGGAAAGAAGGCATTCCCTTGTTTGATAGTGTTGTGAATGAATTAAAAGAAGTGGGAGAGAAGATGGGAGTAGATTTTTGATTTGTGATTGATGAATTATGATTGATGCCGTCATTCCGCAAGACCTGTCCCGACGTGTCGGGATGCCGCTGTTTGATTTTTGTGCAAAACCAATCATTCCGTCCCAACAGTATTTGTTGGGGCGGAATGACGACGACTGCTTTCATTCGTGTCTTCGTGGCAAAAATTATAGCAAAAACAAACCCTAACTCTTCAATGAAAACAACTGCGATGCGGCTTTGCGCGATGGCACCCACGCAGCAATGAGAGAGACAACAAATACCGTAGCTGCCACCAATAAAAAATCGGTTACCACCATTTTTACCGGGTAATAATCAATAATAAAAGTGCCGCCTTCCAGCGGTATTAGTTTGAACTTAATTTGCAGATAACAAATCAAAAAAGCAAGCAACATTCCGGCACCGCTGCCAACAGCAGCGAGTAAAAAACCTTCGCTTAAAAATATATTTTGGACCAATCCATTGCTTGCACCCATTGCTTTTAATACAGCAATATCTTTTTGTTTTTCCAGCACCAGCATCGTTAACGCACCAATCATATTGAAAGCTGCGATGAGCAGTATTAAAGAAAGAATGCCATATATCACCCATTTCTCCACCTGCATCACGCTAAACAAATTTTGGTTTTGCTGATAACGGGTTTGCACCATGAAAGCTGCTCCCAGTATGGCTTGCAGCGATGCCCGAATTTTATCCGCTTTTGCTTTTGGAGCCAATGCTACCTCAACGCTGCTGTATTGTTGCGGCTGTAGATTGAGCATGTATTGCAGAAAAGAAAGATTGGTGAAAGCATATTTATTATCGAACTCCTGCTGCACCATGAACGTGCCCGACACATTGATGTTGGCTGAATTCATTGCATCGGTATTGCTCAGATTTTTGGCTTCACGGTTTGGAATATAAATGGTTAATGGCGCAATGTTTCCATTCGGGTCGGAACCTACAGCACTTTGTATTCCCACACCAATCAAAAGAAATGGTTTGTCGGAAGAACCTACATCGTAACTGCCACTCATGATGTGGCTCTGCAACTTGTTTACTTTTGTATAATTATCATCAACCCCTTTTAAATCAATAATAGAATAATAATCGCCGTTGGCAAGCATCGCTTTTTCTTCTGCCACCAAACTTACTGCCTTTACACCCGAAACTGCTTTTATTTTTCGTACATCATTAGGTGTTAGAATAAAGAATTTCCCCTTGGCAGGAGCAATACGGATGTCGGAATAAAAGTCGCTGTACAAGCCTTTCACCAAATCTTCGAAACCATTGAAAACACTTAGCACTATAATCAATGCTGCTGTGCCAACCGCCATCGCAATCATGCTGATGCGGGCAATAATGTTTACAGCATTGCTGTTGTTTTTGGGTTTGAAATACCGCCAGGCAAAGAGAGACGAGACGCCCCTAATCTGCAGCGGAGAGCTTTGAGCCTGTTTATAATCGGTAACATCTTTCATTTCAAATGATAAGCAAAACAAAATTTACTCACGCTGTTCATAACTCTTCGTCAGGGGTTGGCGGCTTTGTTTCTATCTCTTTAAACAACTGTTCCATTTTATCGACCTGATCCAATGTATCATCCATATAAAAATGAAATACAGGTATGCGGCGCAACTGGTTCCTCGCATGTTCTGCAAATTCTTTTTTGATTTCCCAGGCGCGGTCTTCGATTTTTTTCAGTGCGGCTTTTACATCGGCAATCTGGTAGAAGCTAAGATAAATGCGCGCTTCCAGCAAATCGGGCGTAACTTTTACCGATGAAATCGAAACCATTCCGCCATTGATCATGTTCAGGCTGAGCCTTCTAAAAATGTCGTTAAACTCTTCACTAATCAAGCCGGCAATTTGCCGCTGTCGTTTTCCTTCTTGCATACTATTACCTTTGTCGGCTGTAAAATTACTATCATTTAGGGAGCTATACTTTTTATTATGGCTTCTTTTAAAATTGAATGAATGAAGAAATATTCACGCATCTTTCGTTATCTCACTCATTATAAACCTCAGATCTTTCTTTATTTCTTTTTTACCATTTTATCCATCATTTTTTCCATTGTTTCGCTCGGTATGCTGATGCCATTTTTAGAGTTGATTTTTACCAATGGCAAAGGCGGCACATCCACTTTGTTAACGGGCAGCGACAACCCTGTTACTGCTTTTGTTCGCAGGCTGCTGGTAAGTTCTATGGAAAGTAATGGCGGACTTTCTACCGAAGGGAAATTAAAAACCCTGCTGTACATCTGCATCCTGCTGGTGATATTCATCTTCTTAAAAAACCTGTTCGTTTATTTATCTTCTTATGTTTTAAATCCATTAAAAAATACAGTCGTAAATCACCTGCGTTCCGAGTTGTACAGCAAAGTTTTAATACTACCGATTGGTTATTTTACCGAAAAACGAAAGGGCGATCTGATAAGCCGTATTACCAACGATGTGAACGATGTAGAAAACTCATTGGTGGGCACTTTGGAAGGCTGGATTCGCGACCCGCTTACCATTCTTTTCAACTTTGCCGTGCTGTTTTATTTAAGCCCGCAGCTCACTTTGTTTTTGCTCATTTTTTTGCCCATCATTGGTTTTATTATTGGCAGAATTTCGCGCTCGTTAAAGCGACCTTCAAGCGATGCTGCTATCAAGTATGGCGAATCGCTTTCTATTTTGGATGAAACCTTAGGCGGCCTGCGTGTGATAAAAGCGTTCAATATTGAGAAGGTTTTACGCGGCAAATTTTTAACTGTGAACGATGAACTTCTTACTGCCAAAAACCACATTGGATATAGACGGGATCTGGCTTCACCTGCTTCTGAATTTCTTGGCGTGGCTGTGTTTGCCATGATTTTGTGGTATGGCGGTAATGGCATCATCAGCGGCAATATTCCGTTAACCGGCGCGGTTTTTATTTCTTATCTCGCCCTTTTTTATAATGTAATCAATCCTGCCAAATCGTTGTCCACATCGTTTTCAAACATGAAAAAAGGCGAGGCGGCTATTGGCAGAATTGAAGAAGTGTTGCAGGCGCCGGTAACAGTTGATGATATGCCAAATGCAAAACTGTTACCATCGTTTCATCATGCCATTGAATTTAAAAACGTAACGTTTTCGTATGACGATGTTGTGATTTTACAAGACATAAATCTCACTATCGAAAAAGGAAAAACGGTTGCCCTCGTTGGCTCATCCGGCGCGGGAAAAAGCACGCTGGCCGATCTGGTTCCGCGCTTTCATGATGTAACCAAAGGCGAGTTATTGATTGATGGCATCAATATAAAAAATTATACGCTTCAAAGCCTGCGCAGCCAGATAAGCATTGTAACGCAGGAGCCGATTTTATTCAACGATACCATTGCTGCCAACATTGCTTTGGGTATGGAAACATCGGCAACAAAACAAGCAATTGAGGATGCCGCGAAAGTAGCCAACGCTTATGATTTTATCATTAAAAAAGAAGATGGTTTTAACTCCAACATTGGCGACAGAGGAACAAAACTTAGCGGTGGTGAACGGCAACGCTTAACCATTGCCCGCGCCGTGCTGAAGAACCCGCCCATATTGATTTTGGATGAAGCGACTTCATCGCTGGACACAGAAAGTGAACGGCTTGTTCAGGATGCCATCAACAATATGATGCAAAACCGAACATCTATTGTAATTGCGCATCGGTTGAGCACCATTCGTCATGCCGATGAAATCATTGTATTGCAGCATGGGCGCATTGTTCAGCGCGGCAATCATACAACGCTTATGCAGCAGGAAGGCTTGTATAAAAAGCTGATTGAAATGCAGGAAGTGAAGTAATTATTTTTAATTGAATATGGTTAATGGTTAATTGAAAGGATATTGATTCGTTTTACAATTCCCTATTCCCCATTTGTAATTGAATATGGTTAATGGTTAATTTTTTGATGGCATAGGTTTTATTCAATTAGCCATTAACAATTACAAATTGCAAATAGAATATGTTTTGTATTTTGCTGTATCAAAAACAAAAACCATTATGATAAACTTTAGCGAATTGCAAGTGGGCGATTATGTAATTGCCGGATATGAAGGCACGATGTCGGAAGGCGAAGTGATGAAATTGAACGGTGATGAAAAGCAAGTATGTGTGCAAACCGAAGTGCAGGATTTCTGGTATGATCCCCAAGACTTGTATCCCATTGTTTTAAATGATGAACAACTGGCGCGATTGCACTTTGCGAAAGAAGTGATGGATGATGGCAGCATCAAATACAAGAAAGGTACTTTCCGGTTGGTGATACCTTCAGAGGGCGATTTTTCAACTATTGAAATGTGGTATCGTGAAGACAGAAGGCATAACCCGAATGTGCATTATATTCACCAGTTGCAAAACCAATATCTGCAAATGACTAAAGTGCATTTGACAAAAGAAGTTATGGTATAAACTATTGGCTGAGAGGCTTAACAGCATTGCATTTCAGGACATACACTTTTTATATATTCTCTCCCAGATTACGCAGATGAACGCAGAAATGAAATGGATATCTGCGGCAATCTGCGCTATCTGCGGGAACTGTATTTTAACACTTAAACACTATGCGTGCTTTATCTTAACAATAGCTTTTGCTCTTTTTTTTAAACGAAACAAAAAGAGGGCTGTCTCTATTGTTCAATTTAAAAAAAGAACTATGAAAAAATTATTTTTGATAGCATTAGCTGCTATCGCTTTTACTACCGCTTCGCAAGCGCAAACAGATTCTTCTTTTCATAAAAAGAATGGTGCACACTATGGCAACATGCAGCACAACAACATGATGAATGATTTGAATCTGACACAAGACCAGAAAGACCAGATGAAAAAGCTGCATGAAGACAACAAAGCCAAAATGGAGGCCATTAAGAACAACACAACGTTGAGTGATGATCAGAGAAAGGAACAAATGAAAGCGTTGCATGAAGAACAACGCAAAAACATGGAATCAATTTTGACCGATGATCAAAAAGCGAAACTAAAACAGATGCACGCTGAAAAGAAAAGCGAACACAAAGCCTGGAAGGCAAATAAAGACTCATCATCAACACAACAATAATCCGGTTTTAGATTTGTGATTTCGGATTTGTGATTGCTGAAAGCCTTTTGCACAAAGGGCTTCAGCATGAATAGTAAACGACTGATGAATTGAACTCAGTTTGTTTTTGTACAAAAAAGCTGCCTTACTAAATATAGTTAAGGCAGCTTTTCTTTGTCCCATTCTATGCGTGTTGTTGGCAAGGAATGAGGATAGTTGTTTTGAATGAATTGTAATAAATGCTCGCGAATCAAACACCGTAAATCAAAGGCAGCACTGGCATTGCTGGTGCTGACTAAACAACGCAATTCCACCACTTTTTCGGTCCAGTTCGTTACCTGAAGAACGGCTACACGCCCATCCCATAAGGTTTGTTTTTGCACAAAAAGTAACAACTCTTTTCTCACTTCATTAACCGGAACGGTATAGTCTACATAAATCATGGCTGCGCTTAAAATATCAGAGCCGGTGCGTGTCCAGTTTTGAAATGGTTTTTCAATGAAATAAGTAATGGGCAATATCAATCTTCGCTGATCCCAAAGTGCCATTACCACGTATGTTAATGTAATTTCTTCAACGCGGCCCCATTCGCCTTCCACTACCAATACATCATCTAAACGAATGGGTTGCGTAAAGGCAATTTGCATACCGGCTAAAAAATTGGCCAGCGATCGTTGTGCCGCAATACCCACAATGATACCGCCAATGCCAACCCCGGTAAGCAAGCCTGCGCCCAGCTTTCGCAGATTGGGAAAGCTTAAAAAAATAAGGCACAATGTAAGCGTAACAATCAAGCCAGTGGATAGCCTGCGCACAAACTGAAGCTGTGTTCTTATCTTTCTTTCGCGAAGATTATCAGGCTTGTTTAAATCGTATTTATAAACTACATAGTCCTCAACAATTTTTACTACTGCTATTAAAATGTAAGCAATCGCAATGGTTAAGAAAACCTGTGCAAACCTGTCGAACACATGCAGTTGCGAAGCGCGCAACCGCAATTCATCTTTAAATAAATTGAGTGTAAATAGAGGCAGGAAAATATTTACCGGAACTGCCATTCTGCGAATGATGGAACGCACGAGCGAGTAATCATCATGCTTTGTTGAAGCTCTTACCAAGGCAGCTAAAATAAGCCGCAAAACCAAACCAATGAGGATAGCAAACAGAACGATGGATAAGTTCCAGAGAGGGTTTGGCAGGCCTTGCCAGTAATTGATAACATTATCCCACATAACAAAGCATTTGTTTTTGCCTTAAAAATAGGAACCACGAAGTTGTGAAGGCACAAAGGTTCACAAAGAACACATATAAAATACTTCGTGAAACCTCTTTTCTTTCTGCCTTAGTGGTTCAAAGAAACAGCAAAACTAAACCAGCAGCGTTTCTATTTGTTGGAAGGCTTCACGTGCATTGCGATGCCCCCATAAAATTTCGTAAATCACATCAATAATCGGAATGTTGGCATCTACTTTTTTATTGGCTTCCACAACGCAGCGTGCGGCATTGTAGCCTTCTGCAATCATGTTCAGTTCCAACTGCGCAGCTTTCACCGAATAGCCTTTTCCGATCATGCTTCCAAACGTGCGGTTGCGGCTGTAAAGAGAGTAACACGTTACCAGCAAATCGCCTAAATAAACTGATGAAGTGTATTGTATGTTTTCTTTGTTGCAAGGCACTTCATGTTCTGCCACCAGCTTTTGCAAAAACACAACCATTTCGTTGGCACAGTTGGCAATGTAAACGCTTAAAAAGTTGTCGCCGTATTGAAGTCCGTGTGCTATGCCAGCGCCCAACGCATAAATGTTTTTAAGCACAGCAGCGTATTGCACACCAATAATATCGTGGTTGACGACTGTGTTAAGATACGATGTGTTGAAATGCTTTGCAATGGTTGCTGTTGCCCCTTCATCAATGCCCGAAAATGTAAGATAAGAAAGCTTTTCAGCCGCTACTTCTTCGGCATGACAAGGACCGAGCACCGTGAAATAATCTTTGATATGAACTGAAAAATATTTGCTCAGATAATCATTCAATAAGTCATTACAATCGGGCAAAATGCCTTTGATGGCAGATATTATTTTTTTGTTTTGAAAAATATCTTTCGGCAGCTTTTCAAACGCAGCTTTTACAAATGCTGAAGGAACGGCAACTACCAAAACATCAGCATTTTGAATTACCTGCGCTATATCATCACTCATCCATAACAACGATGTATTGAAGGAAGCAGCCTGCAAATAATGCGGGTTGTGATGGCGTTGCTGAATAGCCTGAATGGTTGCACTATTGCGTATCCACCAATAAATGTGATGATCGTTGTCGGTTATAATTTTTGCGATGGCGGTAGCCCAGCTTCCGCTGCCAATAATGCCAAACTTCATGAGCAAAGCAATTGAATGGCAAACATACGGAAGAAGCTACAAGCCTCAAGCTACAAGCTGCGAGCGACGAGCTTTGAGCTATGAGTTGCGAGCAATGAGTGATGAATTGTAAAACCTGAATTTTGCTTTTGCCTCTTTTTTCCTTGCAACTTGTAGCTAAGGCTCGCAACTCATGGCTCAAAGCTCGTAGCTAATTACTCGCAGCTATTCACTTATCTTGCAACCTAAACCTTTACTACATGCCAACTGTTATCATCACTGGCGGAACAGGATTAATAGGCAAACGCTTATCGGCTTTGTTATTATCCAAACATTATGAAGTCATCATTTTTAGTCATCGTGATACAAAAGTAAAAGATGAAAAGGGCGCAATCATAAGACACTGGAATGTGAATGAAGGAACAATTGATAACGATTCTATTGCCAAAGCCGATTATATTGTTCATCTCGCCGGGGCTAATGTTGCGGAAAAACGATGGACAAACAAGCGCAAGCAACAGATTGTTGATAGTCGTGTGAAAAGCAGTGCTTTACTGATAAAGGCAATGCAGGAAACACCTAACAAAATACAGGCTGTAATTAGCGCATCCGCTATTGGTTGGTATGGGGAAGATTCGCCGCAAAGCAAAGCTGATGGATTTAAAGAAGATGCGCCGCCATCCAATGATTTTTTAGGGCAAGCCTGCCGGCTCTGGGAAGAAAGTATTGAACCCGTAAATGGGCTGGGAAAGCGGCTTGTAAAGCTGCGTACAGGCATTGTATTAAGCAATGAGGGCGGTGCTTTCGTTGAATTTAAAAAGCCCTTGCAGTTTGGTTTTGCTTCTATTTTAGGCAGCGGTAAACAAACTATAAGCTGGATACACGAAGACGACATTTGCAACATGTATTTATATGCCATTGAAAACGACCATATAGCTGGCGTTTACAATGCTGTTGCACCTTACCCGATAACCAACAAAGAACTTACCTTACAATTGGCCAAAGCAATGCGTGGCAAAGCGTTTTTGCCTATGCATGTGCCTTCGTTTGCGTTGCAATTGATGCTGGGCGAAATGAGTGCTGAGGTGTTGAAAAGCGCAACAGTAAGCGCAAAAAAAATTCTGCAAAGCGGGTTTGATTTTTTGTATCCCGATTTGCCGTTGGCGTTGCGGCAATTGGTAAAAAAAAATGGTAGTGGTACAATTTGAAATATTTCAATTAAAACCTGTCAGGTTATACGTTTACGATAATCGCTAAGAATAAGTAAACCTGACAGGTTATCGCCACTTTTTCAAACTGTACCACTACTAAAAAATAAGGCAAAAACAAAGATTCAAAAACTCTTACACTCTGGCGCAAGCGTCCCGCTTGTGTCTCTCATATTTGAGCGTCCGTTCAGTAAAAGCTATGCTTAAAAAATTTATGATAGTAAAAGACAAACACTTTACTTAATTCTATATCGCAATCCGCCATAGAACATTCTTCCGGTTATTGGTCCCCAAATTAACGAGGCATCAAAATATGGGCTGAAGGGTTCGTTGGCTGCAATTATTGCATTGTGCTGGTAATAATTGGTGAGGTTTTCTGCTCCTATATAAACATCAAATAGATTTTTCTTTCCAATGCTTTTGCTCACCTGTGCATTCATTGTAACAAACGCCGGCGAATAAGAAGGCCGCTGATAGGCAACCGGGTTTGCCCCTGTTGAGGGTATTCTTTTTCTGCCGCTATAGCTAATGGTGTAGTTCAGCTTCCAGCCCTTAATTTCATAATCAAGATTGGCGAAAGCCCGGTTTTTGGCTGTAAATGGTTTTTGCAAAAGCGCGCTGTCGTAATTTGTTTTTACATCAAATAAACGGTACGCTAACTGCACATTCAATCTTTCAAACGGTATAAAAGATACTTCGGTTTGAAAGCTGTTTGAATACGATTTGCCCCTAAGATTATAGAATTTTACTTGTCGCGCATTTTCCAAATCAACCACTACCTGGTTGGTAAAATCATTCCTGTAAAAATCTACCGATGCAACTGCTGCGCGGTTAAATAACCTAAACTTCTGGTCTATGCTGATGCCTTTGTTCCAGGCAATTTCGGGCTGCAAACCATAAGCACCGTTGTTAGATGATGGAATAATTACTATCGCCCGCGAGCTTGCCAACACGCTATTGTTTTCGGCAAAAATGTTGGCCGTTCTTTGTCCTCTGCCCGCGCTTACTCTGATGGCCGTATTTTTAAATGGCGCATACCTGATGTTTACACGCGGCGTGGTAAACCAGCCATATAAACTATTATGATCTTCGCGTAAACCGGCTACTACATCAAACTTTGTAGAAGGCGAAAAGGTATATTCAAAGAATGCGCCCGGTGTGATTTCGGTGCGTTTATAAGGAGTGCTGGTGAACAATTCATTGTATTTGTCGTACACAAAGCTTAGCCCTGTTCTGAATTTATGCTCCGATGAATGAATAATAGATTGATAAATGAGGTTTGAATAAAAATTCTGCTGATGAGCATTGTAGGTTGTAAAGCCAAAATATGAATCCTGCTGATGATCGAAAGCCGACAACTGCAAACCAATACTTTGATATTTTTTTTGCGGAAACACATAACCCAATTTTCCAAAACCTTCAACGCGTTTTGTATTGATGGCAAGACCATAACTATTGGTGGTAAATTTATCTTTTGCTTCGTTATAATTTGTTTGACCGCCGGTTCTGTCATCATTCAAAATCTTTACACCAAACTGGCTCATTAAGCCTTTTGCATTGTCAAAGCTCCAGCGGTTAAAAGCGGTAAATAAATTTCCGGTTGGCAAATCCCTGAAACCATCCCCATTCATGTCTAAGTTTTTATTGTTCAGGAAATCGTCATGCAACAGCAAAGCGGTTGACCATTTGGCGCCCAGCTTGTGTGATACATTTAGATTGACGTCCGTTTTGCCAAAATCATTTTCATAGATATTTGCATACAATGGCTCGCTGTTCTGTGGCTTTTTTAGTTCCACATTAATTTGCCCGGCTATACTTTCGTAGCCGTTGGCAACCGAGCCTGTGCCCTTACTTAACTGCATGCTTTCTATCCATGCGCCGGGAATTGAATTTAAACCCAGCGAAGTAGCGAGACCTCTTGGTCCTGGTAAATTTTCGACGGTAAGTTGCGTGTACACACCGGCAAGACCTAATAACTGTATTTGTTTTGAACCTGTAACCGCATCGTTATAAGAAACGTCAACAGAAGGGTTGGTTTCAAAGCTCTCACTCAGGTTGCAGCAGGCAGCTTTAAATAATTCTCTTTGTGTAATGGTGGATGTATTTGTTATATCAGTTGCGCTTTTATAAACAGATGCGCCTGTTGTTGATACTTTTACTTCTTTTAATTGATGATTGCCCGCTAAGATGATCTTTACATCAGTTTGAGGAAGCACCGAAATGGTATCAGCATTATAACCCGTATAGCTAACAATCAGTCGCTCACCTTCATCTGCAATTGTAAATACACCATTTTCATCAGTAAGGGTTCCTTTATTGGTGCCAAGCCAAACAACAGATGCACCTGCTAAAGGTGTAAAGGAACCTTTTTTATCTTCCTGAAGTACTACACCTTTAACAAAGGAAATGGTTGCTTCTTTTTGTTTTGCCGAAATTGTATCGGTTTGTGCTGCATAATTAGCCATGCTTTTCATTTGCCTGTAATAGCAGCAGGGCGGCAAGGCATTGTAAACAGCATCGTTGGCTTTTTTGTTTTCAACATCATGACCTGCGTCGAGAATACGCTCCTGAATTTTATTGATTGTTGTTTTCGATGGTTCGTACACCAGCGAAAGCAACTTTGTATCTACATTCCAAACAGCCGATTTTACACCCTTTCCTTTTGCTGCTTCTTCAATGCGCGGTTTGCACATTGCAGCGCACACGCCAGACACTTTAAGAGTAATAGTTGTGTCGCTTTGTGCACTTGATGTTAGGGTAAGGAAAATGAAACTAAGAATGAAAATATATTGTACCAATTTCATTTGAATCAGATTGAGAAGCACCGGACAAATTCCCGGTGCTTACTGGTTATAAACTACTGTTTCAGTTTGCTGTTTGGTTTTAATTCAACCATCTCCATTCCGCATTTAGGGCATTTGCCCCCTTTTGTAGAAACAACATTGTCCATTGGACAAGTGTAAAGCTTCACTACTTCCATTTTCATAATTTCCTTTTTAGAAAGGAGGCTCATGTCGTCGTTACAAACAGGGCATTTTGCAGGAATGTTGCTAACGTATTGCGGATGCATTGCGCATCGGTAGGTTAGGTATTTTGTAAGTGTTGTATCTAAGGTTTGATCTTTTTTTTGTGAGAAGGCTGCTATTGTAATGAACATAGCAGCAAAGCATACAATAAATGATTTCATTTAAAATGATTTTATGTTTTGAAAAAATAGCGGGCACAGGGTTACAGGCAATAGTTACCTGGTGACTATGAAACACATAAAATCAAATTCTGAAAACACAGTTGGAAATGAAAGCGGGAGTTTTTGAGTATAAGGGCGGAGCATGAACAGATATAAACAAATCGTCCTTTGCCTCAATCAGCTTATATGCGTAAAAGCAGGAATAAAGTGTATGAATGAAACTGAAATGTAAAGAAGGTGTACTGATAACGTCAGACGCTGCATGAACATCTTTAATTTTAAACGACTGAGATTTTGTTTTGCAGCAGCCTTCTTTGTCTTTTGAATAATCAGATAAAATAAGCTTTACGGATTGTAATTTATCGCAACAATAACTGGCTTTTACAGCTACTCCTGTTACCGAGAAAGCGTAAATAAAAACCAAAGCTATGATGACTGCTTTTTTCATGTTATTATGGCGAAACTAATCAATTTTTATCTTGCAATATTCTTCGTTATTGTCAACATCTCGTGCTTTAACATCATCTATCAGCAAGAAAGCTATCCTCAACCCGAAAATTGGAGTAGCTTACAACTTCTCTTCATCTATTCTACAATTTGCAACTTTACTTATTGTTCTTCCTATCAAAACCGATAGCCGATTTGAAGCATCAGATTACGCGGTGCACCCGCCCATTTACTGACGTTGTTATAAGCAGCTTGCCAATACGCCGTATTGGTAACATTGTTTACATTCAACGCAAGTTTTAGTTTATTCCAGGTGTATTGAAAACTGCCATTCATTACTATATACCCTGGCAGTTGCAAGCCTTGCTGCAGCGTATTTCTAACACTTACCTGCGAATGACCTGCGGCAATACCAAAGCCTTTGAGTGCGCCTTTTACAAACGTATATTTTATCCAACTGCTACTGCTGTTTTTGGGCGCATTTTCCATAACCATGCCTACCTGCGAAGCAATTTTACTTTCCAAAACAGTAGCCACACAATAGGAATAATTGGCGTCTATGCTAAGGTTAGGTAGCAGGCTTCCTGCGACTTCTATTTCAATGCCGCGCGAACGGTCTTTGCCCTGCTGAACATACAAATCGGGGTTCGAGATATCAGCCGCATTTACCGCCACATTGTATAGAACAAGTTGGTAAACCGCAAGCGAAGCATACAGTTTATTGGCCAATAGATTTGTTTTTGCCCCTATTTCCAGTAGCTGGCTGGTGATGGGTTTAAAAGGTGCATCAAACACCTGCTTACTACTTGATGCTTCAAAGGGATCAAAGCCTCGGTTGTACGTGAAATACAGGCTGGCGTTGTGTTTTAGCTCGTACACCAATCCAACGCGGGGAAGCAGTTTGTTTATTTTCGTTACACCTGAAGTATCGTCATCATCACCCGATGTATACAATTCCTGGCGCAAACCAAGAAGCAGTTTAAATTTTTTATAGCTCATTTGTTCTTGAACATAAATGCCCTGCGTACTGAAAATGTTGCCATCAACATTACTTGCTGAAGAGTTGTAATTTGACAATTGATAATCCTTTACATCTGCACTTATATATTGGGGATGACGCAAACTAAAGATGCCAACAATGCCACTTCCGTATCCAAACAAATCGGGTCGTTCAAAATAATTTTGGGTAAGATTCACATCGCTTTCAATGAAATCGTATCCGGCTAACAATTGATGCGATATTTTACCAGTATTGAAATGAAATGTAAAATAGTTAGTAAGTGTGTTGGTTAGGGTGTGATACTTCCATTTGGAAAAATAAAGATTTACCGAGTCATCGGTGATATAGCTTTGAACGCCATGTTCAGCAACGTTTTGCTGCGTGAGGTAAGCCAAATAGCCACTGTTGAAAGTAATGTTCTTATTGATATTGTATGAAAACAAAACATTGCCTGCCAATGTGGTTTCGTGAAGATAATCACCCGGCTGTGATGCAGTTAAATGAATGGGTGTTGAATTGAGCGAGCCATTTTGGAAACCCGGAACGCCTCTGTCTAAAATGGTGTTCACATGTGAAAGAGAAATATCCACATTCAATTGAATTTTATCATTCGGTACAAAAGAAAAAGAAGGTGCGATCTGATAGGATTTTCCATACCACAAATCTCGGAATGAATGTGTATTATCATAACCCCCGTTGAAGCGGTATAATAAAGTTTTCTTTTTATTGATTGGGCCTGTAACATCAGCTTCCGCACGATAATGATTCCAGGTTCCGGCTGCCATGCTTATTTCTTTTTCAGCCTCTTCCAATGGCTTCTTTGTAACGAGATTGATAGTGCCACCAGGATCGCAATTGCCATACAAAGTAGCGGCTGGTCCTTTTATTACTTCAACGCGTTCCACATTCGCCAGCATATTGCTTGTGTAGGTTGTGTTATAGCCACGCAAGCCATTAATCATTCTTGCATTCTCGGCTCTAAAGCCACGAATGGTATATTCATCATAACCCGAATACTGTTCAACGCCGGAAGCCGCGTCCACAGCGTCTTTCAGGGTATAATCCATTCTATCCTGTATCATTTCTTTCGTAATGGAAGAAATGGATTGCGGTATGTCAATAACCGATGTTTGCGTTTTGGTTCCTAAAAAGGAATAATCGCTTTTATACGATTTTGCTGTTCTTCCTTTTACTTCCACATTTTGCAATTCGGCTGCTTTATAGGAAAGATAAATATTACCCAGATTGATAGTTTCGCCCCTATTTGCAACGATTTGTTTTTGATAGGTTTCCAATGCTACTGACGAAATGATCAATGTATCATTTACCGGAGAAACAAAGGCAATTGTAAAAGCGCCATTGTTATCAGTTTCAGTTTTCTTTTTTGCCCCTTTCAATTCAACGGTTGCAAAAGCAGGACTGCCATCGGGTGTAATAACGTGACCTTTGATTACGAAACTGTTCTTCTGCGCAGAACTATTTGTGGCTGCTACCAATACAAATAAAAATGTGGTAAAAACAAAAGCTCGTTTCAATGAAAAAAAAGAAGTAATCAATTTTGATGTCTTTTAATTTTATAAAAATAAGAAGGGTTAACAGACAATGTTGTTGAGAAAAGGGAAATTTTCATTATCAAATTATCAACTTTGCTTTTAGCCTTTCAAATTGAGCAAATAACTTGCAATTGCTTGTGTCTCTACACTTGTAAACATTGGTTTGAAATATCTAACATAACCAAGAAGCTCGTTGACAGTCAAAACCTTTACATGCTGAAACTCCTCATTTGGTCTTGAATTGGTCAATGCAATCAGGTTTCTTATTGGTATTTTTCTGTCTCCCCAATGATGTTGTTTAAGGTTGTATTCTTTCACCTGAAATATCTGCCAGTTAGTATTTTAAAAAGTGCAAAGTTTGTTCGTTTTACTTGTTGAACCGGGGAACGTAGATCCAAACTAGCCAACGATTTTTCGCTCCAGTTTTTTGTCTCAATAAGAAAGATACCCGAAGGCGTGACAAGCAAATGGTCGATTTGAATTGACTTGATATAATCGTTTTCTTGTCGGTTGTAGATAGCAGGATGAAAACTTAGAGCAAAGTCGTTTATCAAAATATTTTCATCTGATAAGTTTCTCCAATTCTTTTACAACTTTATGTTCGCCCAACGCTCCATAAATTGAGTTTTTCAATCCATCAATTATGCGCTGTTTATATTCAAGTTCGTTTATCTTGGTTAAACAGCTTTCATTAACAGCGTCGTTAAAATGCGAAGTGATATATTTATAGCGATTAGTTTTATCCTGATGTTGGCCAACTAATTCCCTGACTGCATAATCCACATTATAATTCAAGTTGAGTTCTAAATCCTGAAGTTTCTTTTCACAAGCCCGGCGTTTTTTGTAGTTGACAAATCGTTTAATAAAATTCTGACCAGTTGAAAGGGATAAGCTAATTAGCTTTTGCTTTATCTCTTCAATCTCACTAAGAAAACTGCTTTCAAAATGAGCTTTACCCGTTATAATAGCATTGTCTAAATGTAAAATTTCTGCAGCAAGAGTATTCTTTTCATTTTCTATCAGTTGTTCGTGGTTTGAAATGATTTGCTGCTTTAAAGTTGAAAAGTTATTTTGAAAATTTAAGATCTCGTTTAAAGAATTGAAGTCATCTATACTGTGTCACTTCAAATGTGTTTTTATCGTTGTTAAGCAACCAACAGAGTTATGAACTTTACACATTTTTCTTTGTCAAAATTTTGGAGATTTTGTCCTGAACTTATTGCTACCAACACAAATATTGATGATATAAAACGCAATTCCAAAAAATACAGCTATTGAAAATACAGCAAATAGTATTATACATTTTGTATTGTTGTTAGTACAATCCGCTTTACTAGTTTAGTTCCACTGGCTTGTAAATGCATGTACTCGCCCCTAAAAAGATTGATCTGGAATCAAATCGTTTGTATTTATCTTCCGTCAAATTAAAATCTCATTGAACCCTTTCGCAATAAATAGGAGCCATCCAGCCTCGTTTCTATCGATTTATAAAACAATATCATTTTCCGGCGCAATATCAGAAAGCAGAAGTTGAACTACGAAAGGCATAAGTTGAACATAGGTATTCATCTGACGAACATTGAAAGCCTCCGGCGGAACATTGGGAAGCTTTTTTATCGCAATCAACTTATTTGGCTCTTTCTTTACAGATTTGTGTCCTCACAAACCGGAATATTTTTTTTGATTCATGTCTGTGCGGATACCGGCATGTAAAAAAAGAAATATTCCATTACCAAATTATCAACTTCTTTTTTGTTTTTGATGAACGAGATCTTTACAATCTTATCATTGCTATAAATCATCAGCCATGTATCAATCGGTAACCGTGTTTTGCGGCTCGCAATTGGGTAAAAATAGTTTATACCAACAACAAGCAGAAGCGTTGGGAAAGGCGTTGGCACAACATAACATTCATCTTGATTTATGGTG
Organism: uncultured Chitinophagaceae bacterium; assembly: GCA_963847085.1. Classification (GTDB taxonomy): domain Bacteria; phylum Bacteroidota; class Bacteroidia; order Chitinophagales; family Chitinophagaceae; genus Ilyomonas. The sequence goes on from CAWJYO010000010.1 coordinate 312,312, forward strand.
GCGGCAACAACGGTTTGATGGGCGCGCTTGCCAATGCAATGTTGCAGCATGGCGGTAATATTACGGGCGTAATGCCAAAGATTTTGATACAAAAAGAAAAAGTGCATACTGGGCTTACCACTTTGCATGAAGCTGAAAATATGCATGAAAGAAAAAAGCTGCTGTACAGCCTTGCCGATGTTGCGATTGTATTGCCCGGCGGCATTGGTACTTTGGATGAAATGTTTGAGATTGTTACCTGGAACAACCTTGCTATTCATAACAAAAAAATAATCCTGCTGAACACAGCAGGATTTTATGATTACTTATTGCAACACTTGCAACGAATGCAAAGTGAAGGTTTTTTGTATAATGATTGGCGGGCGATGGTTACAGTGTGCGATCATTCTGATAACGTGCTTCGCGTCTTGCTTGATGAGACGGATGCAAATAAAAATTAAAACCACCTCGAATGATTGGCTCTTTTATCAATTGTCCAACGCTGTTTTCAGTGATGTATGGTGAATAAGGACTATTGAGAAGATCCAACCCAATCATCAAATAATAGCTTCCCTGCCCAATCATGCGTTGTGTATAGCCAATACCCGCAATGAAGGAGGAAGCATCGAAAGTTTGCTTAGCACTGTAAATGTCGTCTTTTACTTTTACCCTTGTCCAGTTCTCTTCAAACTGTCCTTGCACAAACAAAAAGTTCACAGGATAGAGCCTTACAAACGGACCACCGCCATAATTAAACTGACGAACTTTAGTACTTGTGGGATTATAATAGGTGTTAGCAGCGATAGAAGTATAAATAAAGTTCAAACCCAAACCTGCATCAAGCCATTTGGTGAAGGTATAGCCAACTTCCGGGCTTGCACCCAATGTAAGTTGCCCGCCGCCCAAACCTAAGTTGATGCTGCCACCAATAAAAATATTCTCTTGCTTAAAGCCACCTTTTAATTCGCCATAATCGGTGTTATTGCTTTGTTGTGCAAAAAGAGAAGCGCAGCATACAGAAGCTATCAAAAGAAAGAGTATTGTTTTCATCTTACCTCATTTATTCAGCAAACATAAACGCTTAATCAGAGTCGAAAATTTTGCCCTTATTTAAAATATTGTTAGGATCGAATGCCCGCTTAATATCGCGCATTAACCGAAGATTGGCTTCCTTAAATACAATGTTCATGTAGCTTTTCTGAATTAAGCCAATGCCATGCTCGCCGCTGATGGTTCCTCCCAAACTATAAACCAATTTGAATAATGCCCGTAAAGCGTTGTTCATTTCCTCATCACCAAAGCTGTTGGCAGTGCCTTCTTTTTTGATGCGAACATGCAGGTTGCCATCGCCCGCATGGCCGTAGCACACCGCTTTAAAATGATATTGTTTGCCCAGTTCTTTTACGCCACGAATCAGCTTCGGTAATTCTGCACGAGGCACAACTGTATCTTCTTCAATGGTATAACCAGCCATCTTTACAAACTCGGCCGTGCGACGACGCAATTTCCACAACTCAGCTTTTTGTTGTGCATCATCGGCAAAGAACATTTCGCCGGCTTCATAATCGGCAAGGAGATTGGCAATCGCTTCCATTTCACTCATTAGTTGGTCTACATTATTGCCATCCACTTCCACAATCAGGTGCGCAGCAATCTCATCATTCACAGGCACGAGGTGACTGTCTACCATTTCGCTTACAATCCTCAACGCATCAATCTCTACCAGTTCCAAAGCACTCGGCGTAAAGCCAGCGCGAAAGATAGCGCTCACTGCTTCACTGGCTTTTTCAAGCGAAGCAAAAGGAACAAGCATTAATAAATCGTGCGCAGGATGCGGAATTAATTTCAACACAATTTTGGTAACAATGCCTAGCGTGCCTTCGCTTCCTACAATCAGTTGTGTAAGATTATAACCTGTTGAATTTTTCAAAACATTGGCGCCTGTCCAAATGATTTCACCTGTGGGCAACACCACTTCAAGGTTCAATACATAATCCTTGACCACGCCGTATTTCACAGCTTTAGGTCCGCCGCTGTTTTCAGCGATGTTACCCCCAATAAAACAAGAGCCGCGGCTGCTTGGATCGGGCGGATAAAACAGACCTTTTTCTTTTACCGCATTTTGCAATACTTCGGTGATAACGCCCGGCTCAGTAGTTACTTGCCCGTTCCGTTCGTCAATGTTAATAATAGAATTAAACCGTTCCATCGAAACAAGAACGCCTCCATACTGTGGCAACGCGCCGCCACTTAAACCTGTGCCTCCGCCGCGTGGCGTTACCGGAATGAGATGCTCATTGCATAACTTCATCAGTTCGCTGATTTCTTCGGCGGTGCGTGGTTTGATAACAACTTCAGGCAGATATTTCAAATGTTCGGTTTCGTCGTGGCTATAATTCTGCAGGCTTTCATCATCAATAAACACATAGCTTTCGCCCACAATATTTTTTAATTGTATAATATGCTCTCCGGTAAGAACGCCTCCTTCTACAACAGTGTTCATGTACTATAAAATTTGGTCAAAAATAAAAGGAAATAATCATGTAACTTATGCCTGACGAATGCATTTGAAAACTTTGCATTTTTGCAGTAACTTAAATCAACATTGCCTTTTACTTTTGCCGCTGTTAACCTGTGGCGCGTATGGAATTTGACATTCTTACCCTTGCAAAGAATTATTTAAAAGCAATCAAAGCCAACCAGGATGTAAGCTTGTTTTTTCATCCTGATGCTGTGCAGATTGAACTGCCCAATCGCCTCAATCCAAAAGGCGTGGTTTGTAATTTGGACCATATTTTAGAGCGTTCTTACAAAGGCCGCAAACTGCTGAAAGTACAGAACTATGAAATTGAGAATGAAGTGGTAACAGATGATACGGTTGTGCTTCAGATTAAGTGGACAGGTGTAGTTGCAGTAAGCATTGGAAGGTTAGGAGCTGGGCAAACCATGAAGGGATATTTTGCTATGTTCCTGCAGTTTAAAAACGGTCAAATTATAAAGCAAACCAATTACAATTGTTTCGATGATTTTTAATAAAAGAAAAGCTTCTTTTTATAAAATAGCAAACGCTATCAACTGGCACAACACACCAATAAATAAGCCTGCATACACTTCAAAGTTGGTATGCGTGTTTAATAACAAACGTGCAGTGCACACCAAACCGGCAAGTAACGTAACAGCGCAAATATCTCCGCCTAAAAAAGTTTGATTGGCAAAACAAACCACTAACACAAAGGTGAATGCACCAGCAATGCCCATTGCGTGCATACTGATTTTAAAAAATGAATTGAGGATAAGGGCAGGTATTGTGGTTATAAAAATGCCGAAATAAAAGTATTGCAATGTGGCTGGCTGATCGGTAAAGTTGCGGCTCAAATACCACATCCACCAATAAAAAATCATGGTGATGATGTAAGGCACAATGCGCTCTTTTTGTGTGCGCAAATGAATGTTATCAATCAGCTTCAGCCGCCATAACAAAAACACTGAAAACGCAGGAAAGAAAGCCGTTATCCAAAACACATTGAATTCGCGGAAAAAAAGAAGCTGTGGTGTGATGCCTTCAAACTGAAAGGGAAACCTTATTAACAGCCAAAAGAAAACATACGTGGGAATGAACAGCGGATGCAAAATATACGACACCAGCTTGGCAGGTATCGTAAAATAACGTTGCGGATATAATGGAACGTCGGATAACATAAGTGATTTATGATTTTGGATTTATGATTTGTTAGTTCAACATCATAATTTACAATTTGAAGAGAATTTGTTTTTACTGAAAAAACAATCACAAATCTAAAATCATAAATCATAACTCTTTCCTAAGTCTTGCCACAGGAATATTTAGTTGTTCGCGGTATTTGGCAACGGTGCGGCGGGCAATGTTATAGCCTTTTTCCTGCAACAGTTCGGTAAGGCGTTCATCGCTCAGGGGCTTGCGTTTGTCTTCGCCTTCAATTAAGTTACTCAATATTTTTTTCACTTCGCGCGTGCTTACTTCTTCGCCACTATCGGTGCTTAACGATTCACTAAAGAAAAATTTTAGCCGATAGGTTCCAAATTCTGTTTGTACAAATTTACTGTTGGCAACGCGGCTAACAGTTGAAATGTCAAGGCCTGTGATTTCCGCAATGTCTTTTAATATCATCGGCTTTAACACCGTTTCATCGCCGGTAAGAAAGAAGTCTTTTTGATAATTCATAATAGCATCCATTGTACTTAACAATGTGTGCTGTCTTTGTTTTATCATATCAATAAACCACTTCGCGCTATCAATTTTTTGTTTGATGAACAACACCGCTTCTTTTTGCCGTTTGTCTTTTTTTGCTCCTTTGTCGTAATCTTTCAGCATATCGCGATAGCCTTCGCTGATGTGCAAATCGGGTGCATTTTTCGCATTCAAAGTAAGCTCTAATTTGCCCGCATTGTTAAGTATAAAAAAGTCGGGAACAATATAACTTTCGGCTTTGTTGATTTCGCCAACATTACCGCCCGGCTTCGGATTGAGCCGGATGATTGCCGTGATCACTTCTTTTAAATCTTCATCGCTCAAGTTCAGGCCACGCTGTATTTTTTCGTAATGTTTTTTGGTAAACTCTTCAAAATATTTATCCAATACCTGTATGGCAAGATGTACGTTTTTCCCATCAGCCAACTGGCGGTTTAACTGCAAAAGCAAACATTCCTGCAGGTCGCGCGCGCAGATACCCGGCGGGTCGAACAATTGTATTTTCTTAATTAAATTTTCGATTTCGCTTTCGCTGGCAAATATATTTTGCCTGAATGCAAGGTCATCACTCATTGAAGCCAGGTCGCGGCGCAGGTAACCATCGTCATCAATGCTTCCTACAATATGCTCGGCCAGTTTCTGGTCTTTTTCATTCAATGATAACATGCCCAATTGGTCGAGCAGTGTTTCATGAAATGAGCTTTCAATTTTAAAAGGAATTGTTTTTTTATCGTCAGATTCTGGATAGTTGTCATCGCGTAGTTTATAATCGGCAACATCGTCATCGCCATCCGAAACATACTCACTCAAATCAAGATTGTCATATTCATCAGCGCTACCTTCCCTGTCAAATTCTTCTTCTTCCGCTGATGCAAATTCATCAGGCATATCTTCACCCATTTCATCATGCTGCTCATCGTTGCTTACTTCTAATGCCGGGTTTTCTTCCAATTCTTCTTTAATGCGTTCTTCCAGATTGGCGGTAGGAATTTGCAGCAATTTCATCAATTGAATTTGCTGAGGCGATAATTTTTGTAAAAGCTTTTGTTGTAAGGTTTGACTAAGTGCCATTTCTTAATTTATAACTGATCTGAAAAAGTAGTACGATTTTTGCAAAGCTAATCTCTCCCTGCTAATTTCGCAATGATATATTTTTAACGATGTTAAAAACTTTTGCAGTTTGTTTCTTTGGTTTTGCCGTATTTTCTGCAGCTTATTCACAAAGTGTTTCCGATAGCAATCATTTGAAAAAATCCTTTTTTTTTCAACAACCGAAATTGTTCTTACCAGGTGTTGTTACAGTAGTTCCCAAAAACTTTACAACACAACATCTGCCTTTCTTTTGCGATAAAGAATGGAAGTTTGAAAAAGCTACCAAAATTCCATTTCGTTTTCGTTTGGGTTCGGTAGAATATTGTGATAAGATGGAAGGGAAGTACAAGTAGCAGGAACGTTTGGTTTTACCCAAAAAATGAGTCTTTTCTGTCCACTTTCAAACAAACAGTAAAGGTTTGTTTTTGCCCATTTTTTGTCCTGTATTTTTCTGTTTCTTCACTCATGTTCTTTGCTTCTTATTTATTGTTTCATAGCTTCGCCACATGCAGTTTTCTGATGTGATTGACCAATACCAAACGAAGCAGCATTTAAGTCAAATGCTACAGCAAAACCGTTTGAGCCATGCATTATTATTTGTAGGAAAAGAAGGCTTTGGTGGCTTACCGTTGGCACTTGCTTTTGCACAGTTTGTGGTATGTGAAAATAAGCTGAGAGCTGCGAGTGATGAGCTGCGGGCAACAAGCCATGAGCTGCAAGTTACAAGCGGAAATGAATCAACAGACAATCACAAATCAAACATCACAATTCAGCAATCAGAATGGGATTCCTGCGGCGTGTGTTCGGCTTGCAGGAAGGCGGCGCAATTTGCTCATCCTGATATTCACTACTCGTATCCTGTCATTCCCAAAAAAAGCGGCGACAAACCCGTCAGCACCGATTATATAAAAGAGTGGCGTGAGTTTTTGCAAATGTATCCGTATGGCAATGTGTTTGACTGGCTGCAGCACATTGGCGCCGAAAACAAACAGGGCAATATCACAGCTGAAGAATGCAATGACATTATGCACAAACTAAGCTTAAAAAGCTTTGAAAGCGGTTATAAAATTCTTCTTTTATGGATGCCTGAATACCTGCAAAAAGAAGGAAATAAGTTGCTGAAATTAATTGAAGAACCGCCTGCCAATACCTTGTTTATTTTGGTGGCAGAAAATGAAGAAGCGATACTGCCAACTATCTTATCGCGTTGTCAATTGATTCCTGTTCCTGCGCCGGATGACGCTTCTATACGCGAAGCATTGCATACCAGAAGTGCAGTGCCGCTTGCTAAAGCACAACAGGTAGCTGCCATTGTGCAGGGCAATTATCGCGAAGCGCTGCAACAACTGCAGCACGCCGAAGAAGACTGGCAAGGCTTTTTAAGCGACTGGCTGAAATTCATTATCCGCCGTATGTTGCCCGAGCAACTGAAATGGTTAGATGAAGTGAGCAAATTAGGCAGGGAAAAACAAAAGCAGTTTCTGCGCTATTTTAATCATCTCATCGGGCAAAGCATTCGCATCAAAGTGTTGGGAACGGATGCCATTGCCATGCCCGATAATGAGAGGGACTTTGCACAACGATTGGGTAAGATTGCCAGCGTTAGTCAGCAGCACATTATATCTGAAGAAATAGACAAAGCCATTTACTATATAGAGCGCAATGCACATGCAAAAATGTTGTTTCATGCTCTTACTATCAAGCTGTACCATATTATTCAGGACAAAGCCTTAATTTTGACCGAATAGTGAAGAAGCAGAGCGTGCGTAACGATTGATGATAAATGAATTATAAACAAAAATAAAAGTGGTTTGTTAGTTTGTTTTCATTGTAAAAAACCATTTTCAGATTCCGATAAAAGTTGTATTGCCTTATAAAGTTTATACAAAATTTTCATCCCCGTTTTTCGTTTGATTCTGCCATTCTCTCACTTTATTTTTAAATGAAATTAAATTCCGATAAATAGAATGGGATGTGGAAATTGTGGCACCGGTACGCCAAAAGGTTGTAAAAGCAATGGCAGTTGTGGTACCGGAAGTTGTAACCGGATGAATGTTTACGACTGGCTGAAGAATATGCCGTTTTCTGATGAAGACAGCACTTGTAAAATAGTAGAAATCAGCTTTAAGCAAGGTAGCCGTAAAGATTTTTATCGCAATGTTACACTTCAGCAATTTGAAAAAGGCGAACTGGTAACATTGGAAGGTGTAAGTGGCTACGACGTTGGCGAAGTAAGCCTAACCGGAGAACTGGTGCGTTTGCAAATGAAAAAGCGCGGCGTTGACGAATTGAACCCTGATTTGAAAAAAATAACCCGCCGGAGCACTGAGAAAGATATTCAAAGTTTTGAGCAGCAAAAAGCCCGCGAACCCGAAGCGCTGATGCGTAGCCGCGCTATTGCGAGGCAATTGAATTTGCAAATGAAATTAAGCGAAGTTGAGTTTCAGGCAGATGGCAGAAAAGCTACGTTTTTTTATACAGCAGATGACCGTGTTGATTTTCGCGAGTTGATAAAAATTTTCGCTTCCGAGTTTAAAGTAAAAGTAGAAATGCGGCAAATCGGCATCCGGCAGGATGCAGGCAAAGTGGGCGGCATCGGAAGCTGCGGAAGAGAGCTTTGCTGCGCTACCTGGCTTACCGATTTTAAAAGCGTTACAACTACTGCAGCACGTTATCAAAACTTATCCATCAATCAAACAAAATTGAGCGGACAATGCGGACGTTTGAAGTGTTGTTTGAATTATGAACTGGACACTTACTTAGATGCCTTGCAAGGATTTCCCAACAATGCTGATGTGTTGCAAACGACAAAAGGCGCGGCGTCTTTAATCAAAAAAGACATTTTTAAGAACCTGATGTGGTATATGCTGCCCGACAGCAACAAGCAATACCCGGTAGCCATTCATCGTGTAAAAGAAATTGTGCGAATGAATGCGAAAGGAGAACGACCTGATGAACTGGAAGCTGTTGAAATTGGCAGCAACAAACCGAAAGAAATAGAACCCACGTTTGTTGATGTGGTGGGACAAATCAGTTTGCGGAGTTTAGAGCGGAATAGTAAGAAAAGAAAAGACAAAGAAAGCGATAACCGGCAAAATCAGCGCCGCGAAAACAAGCCGGCAACAAGCAACGAACAACAAGTTACGAAGCAGCCGCAACCAGGATTGCAAATACAAAAAAATAGCAATCGGCCACAGCCAAACAATGGAAAAGGAGCGCAACCGCAACGGCCATCAAATAATGCTGCACCACAACAGCAAAAGCGAAATGCGCCTTCAGCGCAAAAGCCGCAAAATAAACAACAACCTCCGCCACCAAAAAAAAGTGATGAAAACAAAGACTAACCTTTTGGCATAATCTTGGAAATCAGTGCTGAAAATTTTTCTAATTATGATGAAATCCTTTTCAGCACTGGTTGTTTTCATTCTAATATCAATGACAACAGTTCAGGCACAAAATTCAACATCAGCCCCTGCTGCTCCGGCAAATCCAGGTGGCTTTTTTATCAAAGGCGGCGTGAACTTTTCCAACATCTCCACACAAAACAATGGCTCTTACAACAACGCCAACACGCTTACTACATTTAATGTGGGTGTGCTTGCCGATGTGCCTCTGGCTTCGGTCTTGTCGTTGCAGCCAGGCGTTGTGCTAACAGGTAAAGGTTCTAAGGCTTCCGGTTCTTTTGCAGGCGCTACATCAACCACAACCTTTAATCCTTTGTACATTGAAGTACCCGTAAATGTAGTTGTGAAATTGTCATTGGGCGGCGATAGCCGTATCTTCTTTGGTGCGGGTCCTTATGGCGCAGCGGGAGTTGGTGGTAAATGGAAAAACACCACCAGTGGTTATCCAGGTGCCATTATTGAAAGCGACCATAAAATTAAATTTGGCAATAGCAACAGCGATGATTTAAAAACTTTTGATTATGGTTTGAATGGATTGGCAGGTGTTGAAATCAGCCGGTTGATGCTGGGCGTAAACTATGGTCTGGGATTGTCGAAAATTTTTCCAAATCAAACTGATAATGGTGCGAATGATAAAAACAAGTATCGGGTATTTAGCATCAATGTAGGTGTGAGATTTTAATGGGTTTATATTATTTGTGCAAAACAAAAGGTTGCTGTGAGGCAACCTTTTGTTTTGCTTTAAAATAGAATAGATAAAATAGGAGGTTTGTGAATTAACAATGTTTAAAATATTTTGTTTGCGCGATAAATCGTTCAGCTTGTAACTGTTTATCCTTATCATTCCAAACATCTCATTCATCCCGGTTCAGACATTCCCTGTTACTTTTGTTTTTATGAATATTTCGCAATTGGTTGAACAAATCAAACAAAAACAAACTTATTTGTGTGTAGGCTTAGACACAGATGTCACAAAACTTCCACATCATTTACAACATAAGAAAGATGGCGTTGTTACGTTCAACAAAGCCATCATTGATGCTACAAAAGAACACTGTGTTTCGTATAAAATTAACACTGCATTTTATGAGTCGCAAGGCTTAAGAGGCTGGCAGGCAATGGAAGAAACTTTGCGCCACATTCCTTCAACGCATTTTACGATTGCAGATGCCAAGCGTGGCGATATTGGCAACACATCGGCGCACTACGCCAAAACATTTTTTGAAACCCTGCCGTTTGATGCGGTTACAGTGAACCCATACATGGGAGAAGATAGTGTTCGTCCTTTTTTAGAATATGAAAATAAGATAACCATCTTGTTAGGATTAACGTCTAACAGTGGCGCGAACGATTTTGAAATGCAGCGTTTATCATCCAACAAAAATTCAGAACAATATTTGTATGAATTGGTGTTGCAAAAAGCAACGGAATGGGGAACGGTAAATAATACCATGTTTGTAATTGGCGCAACAAGAGCAGAGCAGTTTTCTTTGGTTAGAAAAATCATTCCCGATCATTTTTTATTGGTTCCGGGAATTGGAGCACAGGGCGGAAGTTTAGAAGATGTTTCGCAGCATGCTATGAATACAAACTTTGGATTGTTGGTGAACGCAAGCCGTGCCGTTATTTATGCAGGAAGTCGTGAAGATTTTAGTGTGAAAGCAGGCGAAGCGGCTCAACATTATCATCAACAAATGAAAGACTTGCTGAGTAAATAATAACGAGCTCTTTGTTGCAGAGAAGATAAGAGAACAAAGTATACGATGAGAAAATATCATCCCACGAAACCTTTTATTTCTCTCATGCTCTCTGCGGTAAAAAATCGGGCAAAAACAAATCTTGATTTATTTTTACAGCACCACAATCATCAATCAAAATAAATTTTTTAAACACCTTGATAGACCAACTACAAAAAGTTAACAACGAAGAAAGAGCCGTTTTGGTAGGATTGATACAAAAAGATGAAACGGAACAGCAGGTTCGGGAATACATGGATGAGCTTTCTTTTTTAGCTGAAACCGCCGGTGCTGTTACAGTAAGACGATTTACCCAAAAGTTGCAACATCCTGATAGCCGCACATTTGTGGGCAGCGGTAAGCTGGAAGAAATTAAAAATTATGTGCAAAACAAAAACATCAACGTTGCCATTTTTGATGATGAACTCTCTGGCTCGCAGATCACCAATATTGAAAAAGAACTGGGCATAAAAACCATTGACAGAAGCGATTTGATACTTGATATTTTTGCGCGTCGTGCCCGAACGGCGCAGGCGAAAGTGCAGGTGGAACTTGCGCAATACCAATACCTGTTGCCACGCTTAAAAGGCATGTGGAAACACCTGGAACGGCAAGGTGGTGGCATTGGGTCAAGAGGCCCGGGTGAAACGGAAATTGAAACCGACCGACGCATTGTGAACAACAAAATTACACTGCTTCGCAAGCGGTTGGGTGATATAGAAAAACAATCGTTCACGCAACGAAAGGAGCGTGGAGAATTGATTCGTGTTTCGTTGGTTGGTTATACCAATGTTGGTAAGAGCACCATCATGAATGTACTCAGTAAAAGCGATGTGTTTGCCGAAAACAAATTGTTTGCAACACTCGATACTACTACGCGAAAAGTGGTATGGGAGAACACGCCTTTTTTGTTGAGTGATACGGTTGGCTTTATTCGTAAGTTGCCTCATCATTTGATAGAAAGCTTTAAGAGTACACTGGATGAAGTGCGTGAAGCGGATATATTGCTTCATGTGGTTGATATTTCGCATCCGCAATACGAGGAGCACATAGGCGTGGTAAACAAAATTTTGCAGGAATTGAATGCGTTTGACAAGCCCGTGTTGATGATATTTAATAAGATGGATTTGTACGAAAAACAAACCTTCGACGAGTGGCTGCAACCCGATGTGCGGATAGAATTGCTACGCGATTTGCGGGAACGTTGGGAACGCGAAACCGCTGGCAACAGCGTATTTATTTCAGCAACCGAAAAGCAAAATGTGGAAGGCTTACGCGATTGTATTTTGCAAAAAGTAAAGGAGATGTATAGTATTCGTTATCCTTATAAGCAGGCATTTTCGTAATACTTTTTAATTACCATAGATTTTCAAAAAACGATTTGGAAAAAAGCGATTTTCTCCTATTTTTGCAGCCCCTTACAAAAAGGAATACTCCCGAATAGCTCAGTTGGTTAGAGCATCTGACTGTTAATCAGAGGGTCACTGGTTCAAGTCCAGTTTCGGGAGCTTGAAAATGAAGCACTTATAACGTTTATTGTTGTAAGTGCTTTTTTCATTTGCATACTTTTTGCATACATCGCTATCTTTTAGCCTGCCTCTCCCGATTTAACGATCAGTTGATTCAGTATTCATCGCCATAATCTTTACCCGTTCCATTGCAATCGTAGTATTCAACTTTTTCTAAATCTTCAGAATTTCCACCATTATTGTAGCAAGAAATACATATTTCATCATAGTCATCATGACCCATATCTATTTCTGATGCTTGTTCTCCACAGTTTTTACAAACTAATAAATATCCAAAACCAGAGCAGCGTTTACATTTAAAGGATTCTTCATTGTTCTGGTAACGAATCTGAGCTTCATTACTTGCTTCGTTTGTGGAATTAAGATTTAAGTTTTTTTGTGACTTTTTATTTCTATCATTAAAAAATAGTGAGAGCATGCAAACCAGCAAAATGCAAGCGATAACTAATAGAATCGTTTCAGACGGATATTTAACTAAATAGATCAATGTGATTATTGAAAAGCCAACTATTAAGTAAAACTTTCAATATTGCTTACCTATTTGCATTTCAGTTTTTAAAGCTTGCTTGAATTTTCTAATCTATCAACCCATATTATACAAATAACTCTGAAAACCAAGGAAAGTATTTCTAATGCTTGCTATGTCGCCAAGTTCTTTTTTGGCATCAGGTATGGCTTTATATTTCAAAATGAGCAAAGGAGTTAGCTTACTTTCATCCAGTTCATACACCCCTGAATTAATATACTTGCTTAACACGAAGTTTAAAAACTCTTGCTGTTTACTGTTGTAATTCTTTAAATGAATTTTTGCGCTTTCGGCTCTTGCTATCCTATCTATCATTGAAGTATGAAAAGACACATGAGCCAACACATCATATATGTCGCTGTTTTCTGCATGAAGCACTTTTTGAAATTCTTCTAATTGCTGCTTCGCAAACCCTTTTTCTTTCAGTTCTTCTAATAGTTTTCTTCTGGTATCTGGTTTACTCCAAATATCCCTTAATTGAGCCTCATCTTTAAACAGTTCTGGCAATGTGCCAAACATGCGTTGTAAAAATTCTTCTGCACTCATAGGCGTGCCATCAGGGTTCCAAAAGGAGGTTTTAACGGTATGGTCTAACTCTCTTATTTTACCATCCCCCAGTTTTACTTTTATTATTCTTCTTGGTGCATCGTTACACCGGCAAGGCGAATAACCGCAAACATCACAAACTGGTTCCGGTACTTTTTCACAAACGCAAGGTGTTTGCCCGCAAACCTTGCATTCTTTCGGGGTTGGTGGCGGTGTTGTTGTTTCAGGCTCTAAGGGTTCGCCATCCCATTCAGGATCGCTAAAGTTCTTGTATGCCTCTACAAAGTCGTAAATGGTGAAATAATCCTTGCCATCAAATAAGCCGTGTTCCCCTGCCTACTATTTGCTTAAACTCAATGATTTGCTTTACAGGGCGCAATAAAACAATGTTTCTTACTTCCGGTGCATCAACGCCAGTGCTTAGCTTTTGAGAAGTGGTTAGAATGGTAGGAATGCTTTTTTCATTATCCTGAAATTCTTTTAAATATTGCTCACCCAACTTGCCATCATCAGCCGTAACCCTGTGGCAATAATTCGGGTTTTTACTCCTTGCCGTTTGGTTAATCAAATTCCTTACAGCCAGTGCATGTTCCTGGGTGGCGCAAAACACTAATGTTTTTTGGTTTTGGTCTATCATGTTCATAAAGGTTTTTACACGATAGCGTTCAATGTCCATTAGCTCTATAACGCGGTTTTGGTCTTCCATGCCATACACTTTGCCTTCTTCAATTTCACCTTCAATTATTATATCATCAGAAGTATAAATGTAATTATCGCCGGTGGTTGCAATTTGCTTTACTTTAAACGGTGTTAGAAAGCCATCGTTAATACCTTGCTTTAATGAGTAGATGTAAACAGGTTCGCCAAAATACTTGTAAGTGTCAACGTTTTCGTTTCTTTTTGGAGTGGCGGTTAATCCTAATTGATAGGCAGGGCTGAAATGTTCCATGATAGCCCGCCAGTTGCTTTCATCATTTGCGCCGCCTCTGTGGCACTCGTCTATAATTATAAAATCAAAAAAGTCCCGCTCGTATTCGCCAAAATAAGGTGTGTTGTTTGCCCCACTCATAAAGGTTTGAAAAATGGTAAAGAACACACTCCCGTTTTTTGGTACTCTCCCTTTCTTTCTTATGTCTTCAGGTGCTAATACGCACTAAAGCATCTTCTTCAAATGAACTAAAAGCATTAAATGCCTGGTTTGCCAAAATATTACGGTCTGCTAAAAACAATATCCTTGGGCTTCTTTTTCCATCCTCTTTTATATTCCACCTGGCATTAAACAGTTTCCATGCTATTTGAAACGCAATGGCTGTTTTGCCGGTGCCAGTGGCAAGGGTTAATAAAATACGGTCTTGCTTGCGGGAAACGGCTTCTATGACGTTGGTAACGGCATTTTGCTGATAGTATCTTGGTTGCCATGTGCCGCCTTTATCTTCAAAAGGAATGTCTAATAAATTGATTCTTTACACATGTGCTTGCTTTGGGGTTGGCAATAGCTTCGGCTTGTAAATAGCTATGTTCCATAATTCATCGGGCGAAGGAAAGGCGGTAACATCGCCTTCTGTGCCTTCCTGCATGTCTATACCGTAAATCTGTAAACCATTGGTGCTGTAGGTAAAGCGTATTTGTAATCTTGCCTGCATAGTCTTTGGCTTGTGCTACGCCTGATGTATAATGTAAATCTCTTTTTTTGGCTTCTATTACCGCCAAATTGCGGTTGCGGTATTGCAGTACATAATCTGCCTTGTCGGGCTTGCTACGCTGACCATGACCAATTAAACGACCTTTAGAAATAGGAAACTCCCTACGCACTTTGCTACCTTCTACAACGCCCCAACCGGCTTTGAGTAAAGCAGGGTCTATGTATTCGGCTCTGGTTTCGGTTTCGTTCATGCAAGTACGGCTGTTTGTGCGGTGGTTAATTCGCCTTTAAATGCTTTATCTAAAATGCTTTTCTTTAAATCTTCTAATTCGTTTAGTTTTTGCTGATAAAGAGTTTCTAATTTTTTGGTATTAGTAAGAAGAGTTTTATCCAGTGTAAAAGCTATCTTCTATTTGTTCATTCAATGCTTTTGGGATAAGTATTGCATGATTTATCATAGTGTTTTCAAAAGGCAATTGAGGTTCGAGCAGAGCCGGAAGACATGCTTCCTTATTTGTAAATCTGCTATAATACCAGAAAGTAATGTCATCAATAAAGAAATTCAGGATAGTTATCATGATTCAATTTTTGGATGAAAAGTTAACATGTTTGAGTTAATTCTTATAGGGTCAAATTCAACTTCATCATTGTAAACATCTAAGTTTCCAATAGTTGCCACGAGTAGTAACCATTACTACATCGTTAGCGCTTCAATTAGCCTTTACCTATGGCTTTATCCTTCAATTCAGCTAATAATACATTTTACATGTTAAAGTTAAAGTCCCGTCTGGTCTTACATTCTTTGTGTTTAAAAAAAGACAAAACCCATCGTTTGAAAAATCACTTTGTACTGGATAGTTTTTACCTCTATCTCAATTAATGATTTCTATCAAATCACTATCTCCTAACTTCTTTTCTAGCCAATTTCACCTATTGTTGTAGAAAAACTAGATATTCAGATAACTTTGAAACAATTCTTTTGTATTATTCAGGTTCTTTCGCACATTGGCTTTCGCCTGGTCTATTGCTGCAAAGGCTTCATCTAAAATGGAAACAATGCGTTGTTGTTCTGAAAGGGATTTTGGGAAATGCAATTTCAATTTGCTTCAGGTTATCATTGTAAAGTCTTGAAATTGTAGCTCCTTTAGTTGACTGCCAATTACATATATTCAATAAAAGTAGTTATAAAAGTAATTATCCAACAACTTGCTTAATTCGTCAAGTTATCAATCCAGACATTATTTGAATCTTGAAAGTATGCTGGTTCCACATTATATCTAACACGTCTACCAATAGTTGCTGATGCGGACATAAGAATATCTCCATTTTTTAGGGAATGAAAATTTTTTTCTAAATTCATTATAGATTTCTTTAGAAATGAAAGGAATCGGGCTCTTTTCCAAATGTTCCAATGTTATAAAATGTTATGTCGCCAGCAGGTGAAGTTTGTTCTTTAAAAACTCTTTTGCACATCGACAAACTGCAAATATCACCCAACTTTTTTATTTCCCATCCTTCTCTCATATCAGTTCTTTTATAGTTTGAAGAATATCGGCGGTTTCCTCATCCAAAGCTTCCATTTCAGCTAATATTTCCTGTGGGCTTCTTAGTGCTGCTTCTTCTGGTTTGTTTGGATTTTTTACACTCAAATCGTAGTTTTGTGTTTGCACATCTGCCATGCTAAGCTTCCAGCTTTTTACAGTTTCCGGCTTGTTCTTTTGCAGGGCTAAAAATTCCTGCATATCGGCATCATTCAATGGGTTGGTTTTGCCCATATTGCGCCCTGCATCTAAGGCATAATACCAAATGCTTTGCGTGGGGCTGCCTTTGGTAAAAAACAACACAACCGTTTTTACGCCTGCCCCTGTAAACGTACCGGCTGGCATATCTAATATGGTATGCAGGTTACAGGTAGTGAGCAAATGCCTGCGCAATGCAACAGAAGCATTATCGCTGTTGCTTAAAAACGTGTTTTTAATAACAATAGCTGCTCTGCCGCCTGCTTTTAAATTTTTAATAAAGTGCTGTAAAAACAAGAAAGCGGTTTCGCCGGTTTTAATATCAAAGTTTTGCTGCACTTCCGGTCTTTCATTACCGCCAAACGGTGGGTTTGCTAATATCACATCGAAGCGGTCTTTTTCCTGCATATCTCTTATGCTTTCGGTAAGGGTGTTGGTATGAATAATATTGGGTGCTTCAATGCCATGCAAAATCATATTCATTACACCAATGATGTAGGCTAAATTCTTTTTCTCTTTACCGTAAAAGGTTTTGGTTTGTAAGGTTTCTAAATCGTTGGTGCTTAGGTTTTCGCGGTCTTTGGTTAAGTATTCAAAGCTTTCGCACAGAAAGCCGCAACTGCCACAGGCACCATCATAAATGCGTTCACCAATTTTGGGTTGTATCACTTCAATAATGGCACGAATGAGTGGACGTGGCGTGTAATACTGCCCACCATTGCGCCCTGCATTGCCCATGTTTTTAATCTTGGTTTCGTACAGGTGGCTCAATTCGTGTTTGTCTCTGGAAGTACGAAAAGGCAAGCCATCTGCCAAGTCAATAATTTCTCTGAGGTTGTAACCGCTTTGTATTTTGTTTTTAAGCTCGCTGAAAATTTCACCGATCTTGTATTGTATGGTTTGCGGGCTGTCTGCCTGTTTGTTTAAAGCCTGCCAAATAAGGGAATAGCTTTTGGTCAACAAAGCGCACCAAATCAGTTGCCAGTCATCGCCTTGTGAATGTCCAGCTTGCCCATTTCGTTTTTAGGCATTGCCCAGGCATTCCACCTGTATTCTTCATCAATGATGTATTTGTACTCTTTGCCGTTTAATTCGGCTTCATCGGCCTTGTCTTGCTCCAGTTCATCCAAATAGCGAAGAAACATAACCCATGAAGTTTGCCCAATGTAATCTAATTCGCTATCGGCACCGGAATCCTTGTAAAGAATGTCGTCTATGTTTTTGAAAGTTTGTTCAAACATTGGCTGTTAGTGGCTTTAAATTGCTTTGGCAAGTATAACGATAATGGTTTATGATTGCGATGGAAAATACAATTTAATTTCTGTTTGAGTTATGGAAGATTTATTAAGCGATTTTGAAACGGCAGAATATTATATGAAGCGGTACAAGAGTAGGGGAAAGCTGATTATGATTTTTTCGATTCTCTGCTTTACACTTGGGTTTATCGTTGCATGTTCAATTTATAGGCATTGAAAGGAGGTCTTAATCTAAAGTCATATCAATGTGATTTCCTAAAATGCTTTCTAAACCGGCATCGGGTATGAATGTCGTTAGAGTACTTTCATAATCTTCACTTAACCAGTCTCTACTTTTTAGGTTGTAAGGACTTTTTATGGTGGCTATTTTAGGGATGCACTATTTTTTTTCTAATAACTGGAGCATATTTGCCCTCTCCTTGTAGTTTATATAAACTTTCCTTAGTTGATTTCATTAGGGCTTCATATGAAGCTAACCAATTAGGACTTAGGCCCACATTTTGCCCTTGAAGGTTAACGAAATCTTTGTTATAAATTTGACTATATAATTTTTCCAATAGTTTCATGATCAATTTACCATTACGAGACTGTAATAGTATGCTTATTGGATTCTAGATTATCATAAGCGTTTTTAGCAACGACACCGATATCGTTAGGTAAAAAGCCATTTGAAAAAGAGCTAGGAATATTAGTATGAGAAAAAACAGTAAATTTATTTTTTGCGAAGTCTTCAATGTTCTTTTGCGTAACTGGATCCAAATTCCCATCGGCGTAAACTGCTTCGAGAATGGCAGGAACAGCGAATTGTAAAACCGGTACAATATCTCTGGAACTAAATGGCGAGAGCTTAGTAGCAAGTCCTCTGTCATGAGCCGCCTTTCTTGAAAAACTCATGAAGTTGTTAAAGGAATTCATTAATGAATGATTTTCAGGACTGCCACTAATTAATTTATCTATACGTTTCACATCCTCGTCATGTTTACCCAATTCTGTTTGAAAGCCTCCATTAACAACTGTTTTATAAACAAATGATACATCAGCTTGATTAATAATGAAATTGCAATAGTTACCGATAATGGAGATTGTTGTAAGCTGGTCAGGGGTTAAATTAGAATTGGCAGGTCTTTGCGAAAAACACGGAAATGAAAAAGATAAAACAAAAAAGAAAGAAATTACAATTATCTTAATTCTTCCGACCTGAAAGAATGTACAATTAGTATTCATTTTGATTCAATTTATACTAAATGATGAAATATTTCCATAATGTGCAAAACTTTGGTAATGGCCCGGTTTGAAATTTGATGTCCTCTTTCTACATAATAATTAAGATGTGTAAGAACGAAATCTGATTTAATAGCATGTCTTACAAAGAATGAGGGAATATTTCTTCTCCGCATCATTCACTGACATCTTTAAAACATCGTGTGTGCAGCGGTTCACCTCCCTGCAATATTCATTACTGTAGTAGGCGTAAGATGTTGAACTATTACAGATAAAAACACTGTCTTTTGCGATTGCGGTAACAACATGATGTTATGTTCTAACGGAAGGCGAAACGGCAAAAGAAAGAAGCAAGTACCAATCCACGCTAGCTATTGGGTGTTGATTGAGATAGCAATTGTTGTGGGCATTGTCGCAGGAAGATGGTTTTCATTGTAAATGCAAGCTCTTTTTGTAATTCTGTTATTCTTTATACTTAAACAAACTAAACTAAAGTTATACTTTTAATCTAAAGTCATATCAATGTGATTTCCTAAAATGCTTTCTAAACCGGCATCGGGTATGAATGTCGTTAGAGTACTTTCATAATCTTCACTTAACCAGTCTCTACTTTTTAGGTTGTATTCCCATTTTATGTAATCATCAGTTACAACGCTTTTTGCTTTTTCACGCTTTGCATTCTTGGGTAAATTGAATCCAAAGCGGTCTATTAATCTACATCCTTTCATTGCTGCGTGAATATTATCTAAAGCGCGAATGTAAATTTTTACGCTACCTCTTTTACCTCTGTTTTTCTTACCGTCCGGTTCGGTAAAAACCTTTGTTTCATACTTAATTACTTCAATCAAATCTTTTTCTCTATCTTCTACTTTCCGCATGTTTTGTGCATCTCTATGCGTAAATTTCCTTGTCCATAGCGTTAGCCATTCATCAATAACAGTTTCTGCCATTTGCTTGTTTGGTACTATCAAATGCAGATGGGGGTTATACGTCCTGCTTTTCGGGTTGAAATTACATTCTACTGTCTTTATCCCCATCAGCTTTTCACCTTTGCCTCTTTGCGCCTTTATTCGGTATTTAGTAGTAATTTTTGTAAAGCCTCTATTAAGTGCTTTAATCATTCTTGTGAGTTGATTTGCTTTAACAGCTTTTACAGTAAGCGTTATAAAATAGGGTTCGTTCCAATTTTTTAGCACCGGCAAATACTTGTTTATCAACTCTGCTTTTCTTATACCACAACAATAACTGCAAAAGCGATTTCTACAAAGCGGTGCATACATTTTGCCATCTGCCGTATAAATAACGTTTTGACAACGCCAAGTATTCCAGTAAGCCTTCACCCTATCTTTTGCTCTTCTTTCTTTCGCCACGTCAATCAAACTTAGCATGGTAGTTTGCGTTATCAATTTAGATTGTGCGCGGCGTTGCACAGCTTTTTCGCTGGTTATATCGCTGCCGTTACCGTATAGTAGCCGCATTGTATTTTCTTGCATTGCTTATTTGTTTGTATCGGTTTGTGCTAATGTATTGAGAGAGCTTTGGCAAATGGTAGCCATAGGAAGTTACTTTCCCTATTTTCTTTTTCGATTGCTTAAAAAGTATCTGCTTCGCTGTTGATTTCAGCAACTGTTTTCTTTCGTCCGGCTTTTATCCAGTCGGTTAATTCCTGTTTGGAAAAATAAAGCCGTTTACCACGCTTGCTTACGGGTATCTCTGC
Source organism: uncultured Chitinophagaceae bacterium (assembly GCA_963847085.1). Taxonomy (GTDB): domain Bacteria; phylum Bacteroidota; class Bacteroidia; order Chitinophagales; family Chitinophagaceae; genus Ilyomonas. The sequence goes on from CAWJYO010000010.1 coordinate 332,927, forward strand.
TTTGTGTACCAATGTGTAAAGTGTAGGTACAGAAAGAGAAATTAATTCGGCAGCCTGTTGAATAGTTAAAAGCTGGTCAGTTTCGGGTTGTGTTGACGGAGCGTTGCCATCACGGACGGCTTGTATAACCTTCTCTGCGGCTCTATCGAACATTATTTGAAGGTCATGTAGAGACACGGTTACTATCTGCATATACGTTTATTTTATGCAGCAAACCAAAAGAAACATTTAGGGGAGAATAGGGGAAGACCTAAAAGACCTGATGAGACATCAAACAATACCAAAATACTTTTTTGTTGTTTTCTCCATGTGAGCATAGGCTTTATTATCATAACGCGGTTTAACATTGGCCGTATATTCCTTTCCTATTTCAATATAAATAGCTCTAAATAAATCTGTATCTGCAAGCTCTGGTAAGGCTTTAGCTTTCTTACATCCGGTAATAAAGCCTGTAATCTGTCGTTCGCTTAAATGACTGCTAATATTGAGGTCTTTAATTGCTTCTTTTATGAGCGAAACTTTTGTTTCATCCTTATTGAGTAATTCATATAAGGTTTTAGAGTTATTATCACTTTTTTTCCTATTTCTTTCTCTTCCTTGCAACCTTAAATCAACAACTTTTAAAGCACCGTCAATCTTGCTTTTTATTTTGTCAACAGCTACGTTTTGTTCTTTGTTTAATTGATAATTCGTAAGGTATGAGCCGCTTTCTTTTATTGGGTTAAATATGCTATGTATCTGATACTTCCAATTTGTAAGATTTCGTTTTAACTGGTGCAATCTTTCTTTATCAGCGTGTACATCTTCATGTACCTGTTTATTAATGTATTCTTCCATTTTCGATAATCCATTAACCAATTGCTCAAAATGCTTGTTATCTTGTTCTCTTAACCAATTTTCAAACTCTTCAAAAGTTGTAATTCTTATTTGTTGTGATGGCATAAATGGCGGCGATATTTCTAAATAAGTTTGGTGTTTAAAATTTTGATTTATAGAATTAGCATTAAATATTGGTGTTAGTTCATCCACAAATTTCTTTTCGTCCTTAAACCACGCCTTTAAAATGTTTCTATACCTTGTTTCTTCATCTTGTGAATTGCTAATGTAACCAGCATCCAATTCTAATTTTCTATTATTTATTATCAATTCCAATTTAAGTTTATCGGCATCAGTAATTAATCCTTTTTCATAAAGCATCAGACTGTTTATTTGTTGTAAAAGTTCGTTGGTAGTAATTACTAAGTGTTCTACCAATCTATTTTTAGTGATAAACTTTGCTTTTGCTATGCCAGGCATGTACATATTTTCTTCTGGTTTTCCATCCATTATTGGAAGTCTGTTCACAAAGTATTGTTTCACTTCACCGAAATAGCTTCTCATTTCAAAGGGAATATGGTAAGCCATTTTTTGTATGTGGCAATTAAAATATTCAGATCAGTTTGATTAGCTGGTGTTACGCCTTCCCCTTTGTTAAAGTAACTTTCAATAAATTCAATTAATAGAGCTTTCTTTTGCTTTGAAAACTTTTTGTTCGCTTTGATGTTTCCTTTTATTGTTTCTAAATATGTACCCTTACCAATAGGCGCTCCGTAACCTGCCGGTAGTTGTCCGTAACTGTCTTGTGTCCAATCAATATAATCAGTAATGGCTTTATACCAATTTTCTTTATGAATGTTTTCAGTAATACAATGCCATGTATAATTAATTGTTGTAACAAGTTTTAACGGGTAGTAAGAAAAGTAGGTTTTCCGAAACCATGGCGCACTGTTTAACTTTTTATGTTCTTTGCAGCAATTTGGAAAAACAGCTAAAAAATCAACAGCAGTTTTAAACGTTTCTTTGTGTGAATCACAGCAATTTGGAAAATTGGGTGGCTGCACATAACCTTGTAATGGCTCAGTATCGTATGGATGCCTTCCAAAATGCTCTCCACTTATACCGGCTACATACGCTTGTTTGCCATGTACCTTTTCAATTGCTTCTAATACAGCGTTATCATTAATAGAGTAAAAATTCAACATCAGATTTTCTTTTGCTTGTTGCAAATCTCAAACGCTTGTTTTTTCTTCGTAGTTGTCATAAATAAACTTGCCATGTATTGTTCATCCAAGCAAATAAAACTCCTTATATGACAAAATGGTTAAATTTATCTTTACACTTTGGTTTTATGAGATCATTAGGTGGTGTTCTAATGCAGTATGCTTTATTCTCTTAAAGGCTGTTAGTGCTTTTAATGTTTCGGCTTTACTTTCATCTTCAAAACCAGCTAAGTAGTTTTGTGTCGTCTGTACATTGCCGTGTCCTAACGCTTCACTAATAAACGAAACGGGCGCACCACTTCTTTGAAGGATAGTAGCAAAGCTGTGCCTTGCTGCATAGGTCGTTACATTGTTTTCAATACTAAGATCAGTACAAATAAGTTTCATGTGATTGTTTACAACATGGGTTATTTGTTGTATTAATTGCCTTTGCTTTTCGGGTGTTAATCCTTTAGATAATATTGAAATATAAATGTGCTTTCAACTTGTTTTCTATTTCCCCATCTCGTTATGATTGCTTTAATATCTTCATTTAAGAGGCACTCGAATTGCTTCAACTTTGCGCTTTGTTTTTGCTGTTTTTGCTCTTTCAAAAGAAAGAACATTGCCTTTAATATTTCCATAAGTAAGCAAGCACATATCTTTCATGTTCATGCCATTGCAGAAATACATGAACAACCAATAATCTCTTGCCATTTGCGTTACGTCTCCTTCTGAATGCACCATAATTATAGATAGCGGCAATATCATTTAAAGAATAATGATTTTTTTACATTATGTCCGGTAGGTATCTCATAACGTTTTTTACCAAATGGGTAAAAGTCTTTTGTGAGCAAACCATCGTTAATTGCCATTCCAAATAAGGTGCGTAACGACCTTAGATATATTCCAACAGTCGTAATACTACCACCGTTCTTAATCATCCAATTTTCATACTCCCTGTAAAGTGGCAGGTGTAACATCTCTAAACTTTAAACCCAGTTTGAATTTGTTCAAACTTCTTTGCGCGCACTCATAAGTAATTGCGGTGCTAATTCGCCCTTCTGTACGCAAGGCTTTTGCATATTCTGTGAAAGCAGAATCAATTGTTTCTTTTGCGGCTCTGTTTTGATAATAGTGTTTTTCAAATTTATTCCAGTCGAAATAAGGCAGTTCGTCAATAATTATGGTTGCTTTGTCTTCATAGGCTTGTATGCTTCGCTTTAATTCTTTCTCTTTATCGGATTGTCTTTTGCCAAACATCACTCGCTCAAAATCCTCCCTTGTTAAGCTGTAATCAGTAGGATAATAATTTTGTTTGCGTTCAAAAGTTACGCGAAGTTTAACCGGATAAGTGTTATCACTCTTCTTTCTTCTCGTATCATGAATTATAATTGCGGTTGTTCTCATTTGCATACGATTTGCATACAAACTTAATAAATAAACACATAATAATACTAAATAAATTAGGGTAAAAAGTTTAGCAAACCCAATGCCTATAACACTTTTAAGACGTTTTCTTTATGCTTCCTATTTCTTTTGTTATGGCGTAATTTATGACTGTTAATCAGAGGGTCACTGGTTCAAGTCCAGTTTCGGGAGCCTGAAAATGAAGCACTTGCGCTAAAAATACAGTAAGTGCTTTTTTATTTGCACCAGAATTTGTACCAAATAATTCGGTTTCTTTTCGCCAAAAAATAAAGCAACGATTTGCATGTCGTTGCTTTATTTTTTTAGTTTACCATCTTATTATTTCGCTTTCCTATCAGAAAACTTTCAGCATCCTTTTCAATTTCCTCTTTGCTCTTTTTTTTATGCTGAAGTGCCCATGTATCCAATTCTGATCTTTTAAAATAAATCAATTTGCCACTTGGCACATAATAAGGTATCAATCGTCCACTCGTAAGCTTATACATAAATGAAGCACTTCTGCCTAAATAAATACAGGCTTCTTCAAAAGTCAGAATTTCTTTTTTGCAGAAGATAAATCATTTTACTTCCTCTTTCCATTTGCTCACTATTCTCGCTTTCCACTTAACACCTCCTGTTTTTAAATAAATAACCCAAGTTGCTAGTTAGAAAGGGATAGAAAGAGAGCATCGGATTAAAGAATAATTTTGAGTTACCACACTTAAAACTTCTTAACCGATGCTCAGTGAAGATAAAATTATAGCAATTTATTGTTTTGTGGATGACTTACTTAAAGGAACCGGACGAAAGGAAGATGGCAGAAGAAAAGTAAGTGACAGTGAAGTCATAACAACAGCCATCGTATCCTCTCTTTATTTTGGCGGGCATTCAGACAATGGCAGGCATTTTATGAAGATGGACAGGATTATGTCCTTTGATGTTGGATAAAAGCAGATTCAACAGACGTTTGCACAGTTTATCTGACTTTTTGTTTCAGTTATTTTTTCAGGTAGGTCAACATCTTAAAACAATAGCCGGAGCAAGTGATTATGTGATAGATTCTTTTCCTGTAGCTGTTTGCGACAATATCCGCATTAGCAGAAGCAAACTTTTACAAGGGAAACAATGGAGAGGAAAACAATGCAGTATGAGGCGATATTTTTATGGAGTGAAAGTGCAGGTTTTAACTACGGCCAGCGGTATACCGGTAGAGTTTTGCTTTGTTCCTGGTAGTGAAAGTGATGTGCAGGCACTTAAAAAGCTACCTATGAGTGTAGCGCCTGAAAGCAGTATCTATGGTGATGCTGCTTATACAGATTATACGATTGAAGATGACATGAAAGAAACCGAAATGGTAGAACTGATGGTACAGCGAAGAAGCAATGCAAAAAGAAAAGATGAGCCATGGCTAAGATTTTTAAAAGAACAAATGAGAAAAGGAATAGAAACAACTTTTTCATCAGTCAAAGCATTGTTTCTTCGCAAAATACATGCAGTAACGTTCAAAGGCTTCTTACTTAAAATCCTAATGTTTATTGTAGGTTTTACTTTTAATAAACTTGTCTATTAATTAGCAACTTGGGTTATTTAAGTGGAATTAGTAAACGCAATGCCGATTGTTTGCTTAGCTGATTTAAAGAAATATCTTTTACTGTATTGGCTTGCAAATTGAAAGCTTAAAAATTCAGGATGTAATAAACCTGCGTTGGCTCTAATTTTAAAAATATGATTTTGATGAATGCAGTTTGGAACCTGATTGTACCAAACCGCACCTCTTCCTGGCTTATCAGGATCGCCGCCTTCCGTCAAAAGAATAACACCATCTTTCAATAGATATCAGGTTTTTTTCTTCTTTACAAATGTTTGACTCCTTTTGAATTTTTCTATAAGTTGCTGGATTGGATGGGAAAAGGTATCGTTTTTGCTCCTTTCTGTTGATTTAAACTGGTTCGTTGTACTTTTATCGTTCGCTCAGATATGCTATTCTTTCATTTGGTTCTTTGCAATTGTAATTGGTAATCGTTACCAATCATGATCTATTCTAAGAATACAAACCTTCTTGCTATATCAAACAAAAAATAAATGAAGCTCAGGTCAAAGTAGTAGATGCTGCCAATACACAATTACTTTAGCTCTATTGGTAGTTAGGTATTTACATTGAAATTCCCATAAGACTCGATCGTGCGACTTCGCTAATCATTAAACAATAAAGCCACTAATTGCCAGAGGCTTTTTTATCCAAGGGCAGCGGAATTAGGGGATCTTAGCAAGCGAAATTTCCAATCTTGTTAAAAGCTTATGGCAGAAAAAGCAGACATATGCCATACAAAATTACTGGGCAAGAAGATGGGTTATGTGAATAGACTCATTCAAGGATGAACCGCTTTCGCCATTTACTTATTCGACGGGGAAGACATTAAGCAACTTTCAAGTCCTCCTACACCTTGCTTATGCGCTAATCGTCTGGAAATATTCGCTAATTTTCGGATAGCCTCCATCTTTTGTACTAATCTTTATACAAGTTAGCTGCAAATTTTTCTGATAATGTTTTGGGAGCTAACCATACCATAAAAGCACCGAGTCTGTTGATGAATCCGGCAATAACTTCCCGCTTCTTTTTAAACATGCTTTTGATTGCAATTGATGCAACTTCATCGGCAGTCATGTTCAGCTTTTCGCCTGCTTTCATTGCTTTTTTTCCAACGTTAGCACGCACGCCAAAATCAGTATGGGTGCCGCCGGGAGAAAAGCAGATAACCGCTACATTTGTTTTTTTCAACTCAAATTGTAAAGCTCTTGTAAAGCTGACAACAAAGGATTTACTTGCGGCATAAGTGCTTAAAAAAGGAACTGCCTGGTAAGCTGCAGGGCTTGCAATATTCATGATGTAAGATTGCTTTTGTTTTTGCAATACGGGTAGAAAAAGAGAGCTTACAGCAACCATTGAAATCATGTTTACGTGCATCATTTCTGTATGTTCCTGGGCAGTGTATTTTTCAAACCTTCCGCTTAATCCGTAACCTGCATTGTTGATAAGAATATTGATTTGAATATTACTATTTGCGATCCAATCAAAAATGGTTCGACCAGCTTTATCATCTGATAAATCAACACATAAAAAGCGCGCATCAATTGCATATTGTTGAATTAAATCAGAAGCAATTTGGTGTAATAAATCTTCACTTCGTGCAACCAAAAACAAGTTTATTTTTCTGGCTGCAAGCTGGTAAGCAATGGCTTTACCTATTCCTTTGCTGGCGCCTGTAATTAATGCATACGACATATATAAAAGCGTAAAGGTGAAGCACAATTTATCTGAAATAATGATACAATGCCGTTCTGGTTTTTTCATTTTTAGGCATGTACTTGCCGGTAATCATTGGTATATACATAACACGGCGAAGGCTTTTTTCTCCTATGTAAGGAGATTGCTGTACCCGATGCCATAAACGACCATCGTGAACCGTAAGATCACCTGCTGATATATTAAAGCCACCTTCTTTTTTATCGGGTTTGTGAGTATAATATTTTTTACCAAACATCAGGCCCAGCATCCTTTGTTTATGTGTACCCGGCAATACACGCAAGCCGCCATTTTCGTATGGACAATCGTCCAAATGAATCCCTACATTAATCATTGGCATAATGCGGTGACCAAAAAACAAATCACGCGGGCAGTCGGTATGCCATCCCATTTTACTAAATGTTCCGTTAGGCACCCGTATATAATGGTTGAATACCAGACCATCTTTTTCCTGCTCACCTATTCTGCCTTCGTAAGGATACAGCAAAGGCAACAAAGCCTGTAAGCGGGCATCGTCAAGCAATTCATGTAAAAGCGGGCTGAACAACGACAAAAAACACGAGCGCTGAATTAATTTATTTCCATGCTCATCAACACCAAATTTTAAAAGAGTTCCATTGACTTTGGTCCTGCCTTCCTCCAGCCATTCTTTATCTATGCGATCAATTTCTCCGATGACAACTGCTACTGTGGCTTTATCTAAAAAATGAGGGAAACGTATCACACCGTTTTTATTATAAAAACGAAGCTGATCGTCCGTTAATTCGGTGCCTAAAGAAAAATCGGGAGATTCAATTACTGCCATAATAAATAATTTTTCCAGGAAATTGTATTCTTTTAAAAGATAAATGCTGTTTACCTTTTTTAATTATCCATCTTCCTTGTATGCATTCAATCATAAAAATAACCAATGAATTTACTTTTTTATTAGCCAGGAAAACTGCCGCACCTTTACATGTGTTAAGGTTGAAGCATTGTTTTCAAACCGCTATGTAAAAATAAGGTTGTGAAATTGTGAAAACGAAGGCTACTTAAAATCTTATACACTTATGATGAAATGCAAACACCTAACCATCTCTGGCCATATTTTGGCAGATACAGGTATAAACAAAATAAAAATGATATTTTGATGACTGCTTCAAAATAGCTTTGCCGAGCTTTGAGCTATTTTTTTTATTGATTAGTTCGATGACTTATGATAATGAAAAACGGCTCGCTGTTCCTGCTCTTCTTGTTTAGCATTTTGTGTTATAATAGAACCATTGGACAAACAGAAAACAGCTTTGCAGATTTACCTGATTCCTTAAAACAAAAGCAGTTATTATATTATCAAAACCAAACCGATTTAGTAGATTTAGGCATGAGGATTTTTCATAAAGATCCTGCTGTAAGGCTGAAAGACTTGGGAAAAATTGATACCAAGCTAAAGTTATCATTAGGACCGATAATCGAATATACTTTATCAACCGGCTTTACCGGCGGTGTGGCAGCCAGTGGGGCTTTTTCAACAAGTAAAAATATTTCAACCAAAATATCTTCGGTTTTATTTGCAGCTAAATACACGCAAAAGAAACAATTCCTGGTTCCTATTCAAACCTCGGTATGGCTGCCTGGAAACAAATTGTGTTTCAATGGCGACTGGCGGTTTCTCAAATATCCCCAGGATACTTACGGCTTCGGTGGATATACCACACAGAAAGATGTTTCTACAGTGTCGTACAATTACATTCGTTTTTACGAAACCGCTTTGCACAAAGTGTCAACCAATTTATATGCAGGGATAGGCTACCAGTTAGATCATCATTCAAACATAACGCAATCAGGAATCAATGCAGGGCGGGTTACTGACTTTACGAAATATGGTTTTACCAAAACATCTACATCTTCCGGTGTTTCGGTTAGCCTTAATTATGATACGAGGAAAAGTTCAATCAATCCGGAGGGCGGAAGTTTTTATTTGAACATGCTTTTTCTTCAAAACATCACTGCATTAGGAAGCAGTAGCAACTATAATTCTATTTTGCTCGACGTAAGGAAATATTTTCAATTGTCGCACAATCTTATCCTTGCATTGTGGACTTATAATGTAATCACATTGAGCGGAAATCCTCCTTATCTTGATTTACCTGGGACGGGAAGTGATACTTACAGTAATGTGGGACGAGGTTATGAACTGGGAAGATTTATTGGCAAAAAAATGGTTTATGCTGAAGCTGAACTACGATTTGGAATCACTAAAAACGGATTGCTTGGCGGTGTGGTGTTTACCAATGCCCAATCGCTATCTGAGTTAAAAACAAACCAATTGAAAGTCATATCTCCGGCTATTGGTTTAGGATTGCGGATAAAGTTCAATAAGTTTTCAAACACCAATACAGCCATTGATTATGGAATTGGAAAAGGTGGCTCACGAGGTTTTGCCGGTAATTTAGGAGAAGTGTTTTAACCAGAATATCAAAATAAAACAATCGGAAATTTCATCAACAAAACCGATAAACTCAAGTTCTTTATTTTGCACATTTTATAAATGAAAATCTCATCTTTTGGCGTAAACGGAATATAGCTTTTCAAAAGCGTCAACTGTTTTATAAATATCATGCTGCTGAATGAATTGGCGGCTTCTCTCACCCATATTCTTTTTCCGTTCCGGGTTGGTAAGAATAGTCTTTATGGAGCTAACTACCTTCAGAACATCGCCCTCATTATATAAAAAGCCGTTCACGTTATCTTCTACCAACTCGCCTAAAGCTCCGGCATTCACTGCAATCACCGGTAGGGATGATGCCATCGCCTGCAGCGTGACCAGGCTTAATAATTCGGCAATGCTTGCGATGATAAAGCAATCCGCTAATTTATAAATATAAGGCAGGTCTTCATCAGGAACAAAGCCTGTAAATAAAACATTTTTCGCAATGCCTAACTGCTTCGCAAGTTCTTCAAGCGATGCTTTGCTGTTACCTTTTCCCACCACCACAAAACATACATCAACCTTTTGTTTTACGGCGATGGTAACTGCTTGTATAATTTCCTCCACGCGTTTCTCAGGATCTAACCTGCCAACATAAAGAAGTATCGGTTGATCGGGTATTTTATACTTTTGTTTTACAGCATGGCTGTCTCCCTGCACATTAAACCTCTCCAGATCTATTCCGGATGAAATTGCAATTGCTTTTACTTTTAAATGAGGTTCAATGATAGCAACGCCGGTTTGTGTGGGTGTGGTTACAATATTTACCTGGTTAAATACTTTGGTAAATCCTCTCCATAAAAAAGCAGTCAGCCAGTGCGTAAAGGCTTTTCCTTTTACCATTACAGTTATGTTTTCGGGCATAAAATGATTGGTCGCCACCACCGGTATTTTCCACCGTTTATTAACTTGTAAAACGGCTTTGCTAATAAAAAAATGATCCTGTATATGGATGATATCAGGTTTATAATCGCTAATGACTTTCTTCAGCCGGGCTTTTATAGAAAGGGGAAATGGAAGGCGTATGGTGCGGTAAAATAAAACAGAAAATGAAGGCAACCCGAACACCGTGAGTCCGTCAATTTTAGTTTTTGTAAAAGAAAAACTTGCCGATGGTGCAATCACTGCAACCTCATGTCCTTTATCCTGAAGTATCGGACCCACACGGCAAACAAAATAATATACTCCATTAATATGCGGATAGTAAGTATCAGACACAAATAAAATTCTCATTCTTTCTTTCGTTTAGAATTGATAAAAATAACCAGCACAACAGCTATAGCAGCCACAATTGTAAAGGAGGAAAACAGATCGAGATAGCGATTAATTTTTTGATAGGCATTGCCGAATATCAAGCCCAAGCCCAAATAAAAAACGTACTGGAAAGCGGAAGTGAAAAAGCATACGACAATGAATTTTTTATAAGGAATTTTAACATTGCCGGCAACAAAAATACCCGTTACACCAATGCCCAAAGCTAATTTTGATAAAGAGATTGTTTTTATCGGGTTGGCATTAAAATAAGCGCGAACATTCTGCACATTTTCTAATTTAAAACCAAGGAACCTGATGAATTTTTTTAGAAATGCAGGTGCGCCGAATCTTCCTAATGAATAAACCAACAAATCGCCTGTAACATCTCCCAATACAATAACCGGGTAAACAAAATATGGGTTTAAAAGATGGAGCGTGCAAAGAAATCCGGCTATCACTGCTAAAATAGGACCTTCAATAATGGCTAACGGAAACAAGAAAGCGTACTTATACAGAATGAGAAGGTGAATGATTGATTTCAATAAAATAATTTTTATAAAAAAGGATGTAAAAACAAATCGGTTATCATTTTTATTTCCCCGAACCGCTAACCGGTAGAATAAATATATTTCACAGATTGGTTTGTAACAACCATTGTTGCAAAAACTGTTTTTAATTACGGATAAACTACAAAATAAATGTACTCATGCAAGATTGTAAAAAACAAACATAGCTTTTACTTTTACGACAAAATGAAAAGATAGAATTCTTCAGCAGTATAATTTTAAAAAAGAGTTTATAAGACCTACGGACCTTTCGGTCCCCTATAATTCGAATTCAAACTCCAACTCCAAGAAATAAATGGTATTACAAAAACTGAACAGCTTCAAAAACTTTTTGAAAAATGGAAGGAGGAAATTCAATCCACCGATTTCTATGCAGATGGAATTATAAATGAAAAAGTTTATGAGCAAGCAAATAGGGGAAAGAAGCTTCTGTTCGTTGCAAAAGAGCCAAATGCAACGAACCATGAATGCAGTCATGATAAAAGTTTTGTTACCGAACGGAACTCATCAATACCAACTTATCCTTTTGCCTGCCGTGTTGCGGAATGGGCTTGTGGCATTCCGCATGACTTTAAGCCAAACGTTTGATGAAATTCCTAAAAACAGGCAGGAATTTTTAAAGTGTGTCGCTTTCATGAATGTCAAGAAAAGTGGTGGCAAAGGCTTTACTGAATCTGTTTCTGTAATATTTGATTTTGCAGAAAAGTATATCAAAAATATTCAGTAGGAAATAAATATTATTGATCCTGATGTTATCATCCTTTCTATTGGGCGTGATAAGAGTATTCGCGACATATTATTTCCTGAAATAAAAAATAGTTGGAAGGTATCCCCGGTTATGATGTTATAATAGCAAAGTGGCGGGACAAAAAAATTATTGACTTTTATCATCCCTCTGCAAGAAATGCGCCTGCTGCTGCGTAAAGTTTGTTACAAAACGTTTATAAATCCCAAGCTTTTCATTCTTTATAAGACTTGGATTTTTCTCTCCCCATCAATGGCTTTTTGCGTGTTGGTTAAGGAACATTGCGGTCTCACACGTTCACCCTCTCATCAACCATAAAGCATCATCAATCATGCGTCAAATCAATCGCCTCATAAATTGCGGTAAAGAACCCGGCAAAGGCGTAAACAGGTGGGACTAAACCTTACCTGAAAGCAACCGGAAAACGAAAAGCCTTTTCTTCCACTATGTCCTGAGTCTGGAGACGCGGTGGAGTAGAAAGTGGCCAACATTCGCCGAGCTTATATGCGACATACTTCGCCTAGTTGGGGAATACAATTGCACGGCCCGTCGTATTTCAACCGCATAATCCTGGGCCAAAACACGTAAGTGTTGCCCATCGTTTCCAGGACGATAATCCCACAGGCCGCTGTTGTGCCAGTGATTGTCGTTTTCCCAATCGAAGCGATCAATAATCGGGTAAATGCAAACACCCATGAACGGAATGTCCCGAGCCAAAATCTTCTTTATTTCCCGAATAATCATCCGCATCCATGCCGGGCGATGACTACCATAATGGCTTGTTTCGCTGATGATAATCGGTCGCCGGTAGCGCAGGTAAACCTGTTCGATCAAACAATGCAAAGGCATCCAGTTTTCATCGCGCGTTTCGTCGTTCCAATGAATGTAACCGCCCAAATAAAACCATTCGTTTTCGTGGTAAAAATTGCTGCCAATAATATCCAGATAGTGTGCTGCGCCACCCAGTTCAGGATGCGTAATACCCGCAATCATATCATACGCTTCAAATTGAGTAGCGTAGTCGGCTATGGCTTCTTCCCTTAAATCCGGGCGATCAGGCGGAGCCACTACATTGATAAGAGGGTCCACATGCACAAAACGCGCTTTTGGGTTCACATCCCAAATGGCATCCATGCAAGCCAGCGTCGCCCTCACCAGTTGCTGCTTCATTTCATAGCCGCGCCCCTTTGCGTAGGGATGCACCGTGCCTACCTCGCCGCCCACCCAGCAGAAATAAGAGATTTCATTAACAGGTGCAAAAAAAGGCACATCGTCATTGTACGGCTGCAGAAATGTTGCCACGGCCTTGCTGAAAGCTGCAAAGCGACTTACGAACTCAGGGCTAAACACATCGAGGTCATCAGGCCAGCCGTAATGGCAAAGCGTCCAAATCACCTGTATCCCAGCTTTCTGTGCAGCCGCTGCCATAGGCTCTAAGGATGAAAAATCGTATACACCCGGTTCTTTTTCTATCAGCGGCCAGCGCACACCATCACGCACGGATTCGATGCCCTGGCTTTTTACCAGCGCATAATCCTGTGCCGCCTGTATATCGTGCTGTGTCTGGCCAATCATATCCAAACGCCTGCCCTGACCGTTGATGTGGCAGGCAGACTCGAACCCACCCATTATAAAAGACTTGAACAAGGGCTTATTAATCTCTGACATCTTTTACTTTACCCATTAAAAGTTATGCATCGACAGACAATAAAAAGGCACAGCATAGAAAGCGTTGAGATTAACCTTTATGCTATACAATCCAGTTCCTGTCTGTGGTGCATAAGTGGGCCAAAAATAACCCATAATTTGAAGTAGAGTGAAATTGCAGATCAAAGATTGAACCCACTGTATTCTCATTTCATCCGGAAGTTACAGCAACAGCGGAGATGACGATGCCGGATGGTCTCAATACGAAAAGGATGAGAACACACATACTTGCTCCCTCAGAAGCGCCTACGAACCCATTACAACAGACGTAAATAGTTGCATAATAGCCCGGATGACTGCATAAGGACGATGAATCGTCAAACAACGCACCTAATATGTCGTTCAATGAAGATGAAATTGTGTTCAATGAAAATGAACACAATTTCATGGCTCATAACCACATGTTCAATGATGGTAAGTAGCCAGTCAATAAAATTACGTGGATGATTGTACATTGCAAATCGGGAAATGGGAGGGTAGATGAGAATAGGACAGGCGATGGAATGTAAAGGATAACGGGACAGAGTTTAGTTTTTATATTACTGATCTTCTTAATGATGATAAGATTTTACCAATAACTATTGGTGTATTCGGCGATTGGGAAGTGGTAAATCAAGCATTTTACAAATTATCAAAAATCAGTTCGAAAGGGAAAATCAAAAAGATTCTCTCTACATATATTTCAATGGATGGACTTTTGAAGGTTATGATGACGCAAAAGCAGCTCTTGTCAATGCAATTTTGAAGGAACTAGAGGATAATAAAAAATTATTGCCTGAAGTTAAGGATGCTGTAAAAGCAAGAGCAAAAAAACTATGGAAGTCTATAGACTGGATGCGCGGCGCGGAACTAGCGATGAAAAATATCGCTCTGCTAGCCATAACTGCGTTATTTCACTTGAGGACTTAGTTTGATACCTTTTGCTGCACAAAAAATTGCAGATCTAGGAATTGACAATCCCCCAAAATTAATAGACAAATTACAATCTTACGAAGGAGAAGATTTTTTTAATTCAATCAAAAAGAAATAACAGGAAGGAGTGTGATGAAAAAACAAGAGTTTAGGTGCTTATAATGCCCAGATATAATAGAGCATAGAATGACACGGACAATTCAAAATCTGTTCGCAAATCGCAGGATTTGAACCTTGGCTATGAAGAGCAACAACAAAAAATCTATTCAGGACTCCTTATCTCAGTGCAGAATAGATAATAAAACTTTCCTTATTGTTTTTTAAAAAGTGAGAAACGGAATTCAATCGCTGCTTTTTATATGACTTAGAAAAGGTTATAGATCAGTTGCTGCTTATCATTCGCTTTTCCCTTTTTACTTCTGCACAGAGACACCTAAACCAAATTACAGTGCCGGCAACAATAAAGAAGATATTAAATGATTCTTTGCCCGAATGTTACAACCGAGAAGTTTACAGCAATAAGTGTGATGTTATCTTCAACCATTACTTTATGGTGACACAGAATGGAATGGTGCGTTTGTATAAATTATTAGAAGACTGTTTATTTAAGCTACCGGTTGATGGGCATACCATTTTTTCACTATTTTTATTTAATGAACTATCCTCCAGTTTCTGCAAACGCTGTCCATTTTCAAAAACCAAATGCCCATCCTTTTGAGGCTGCTTAATCCAAGTGAAATAACCTTTGTCTGTTTTATTATCAAACAATACAAGCAATAAAGGGAAAGAAATGTTCTTATATTGTTCAGCAACAGATGTGACGTTAATGGGAGTTCCGTTTAAAGCCTTCACTTCAACACCAAATAATCTTCCGGTTTGCTCCTGGCTTTCGCTTATGTCTATTGATAATCAAAGAAAGCGTTGTTATCATCTGCTTCTTTGATGATTAAATCATCAAGCCGGGAAAAATAAACATAACCCAATTACTCAGCTCTCCACTCATTAAAATCTTTTTTATTCTCCATGGCTCCGTTCATTGAAGTGTGATACACAATTCGTAATTTCTTTGGTATTGTTCCAATAATCAGCAACCTCATTCCAAAGCAGACTAATATTTAAAGAATTTACAGGAAACTTTGTTGGAATGCCATTCAGATTTTTGGTTATATCCAGGTGATTAGCGCATACAAAATAACCTGTTTCATTGCTTTCATTAATTCCAAACAAGTAAGTAGGTATTTTATATTTTGTTAGCTCGGTAACTGCTGTTGCATCTATTGCAATTCTGAGGTGTGAATGATTTGAATTATAGCCAAGGGTTGTAGTCTTAACACTGGCAAAAAGAAAGCTTTTATATCATTCTTCGATAAGAGATGCACATAGAAGTCTACAGTGGGAAACTTTTCACCTAAGAAGGTTGGATCTAACAAAAATCCTTTTTGATCAACATATCTGCTGATGATAGTTGAGAAAATACTTTCATCTCTTTTTCCTATGACATTTCCCATACGATAAGGTTACCTTTTGTCATTTTGATTTGTTTTATGTTCGCTGCATTGTTGTAGAAACGTATCACAAATTCATTCAACCAACAATTTACTTCTCGCAATGAGAAGAGCATCCTCAAAACTGTCGAGGTAGGCTTTGGTAGTAGCTAAACTTGAATGACCTAAGTATTCACTGATTTCATCCGTAGAAACACCTTTCCGCTTCAAAGTAGTAGCAAAGGAATGACGAGCTGCATAAGTGGTAACTCGCTTTACTGAATCAATTGAAATGTTTAAATCTGCAAAAACTGGTTGAATATTATCATTTACCTTCTTAATTAATTTATCAATCCTGTTTTTTTGGGTAACCGCAGGCAGACCAGGTTCGAGAATACCAAAAATGTATGGATTGTCTTTTTGCTTCCATTTCTCAATAATTTCTTTTGCCATTGGATGCAGGGCCACTCTTATTGGCAAACGCTGTTTGGCAGTACGTTTAGATTTTGTCCTTTGAAATTGTAGAAATTCGCCGTTGATGTGTGAAGCTTGTAGCTGTGCAATATCTGCCATATTCATTCCATTACATAGATAGCTGAATTTCCATAAATCCAATGCTTTTTCTTGCTTTATATATACTGGCTTATAGCGAAGTAATGTTTGAATATCTGTCCATGATAATGACTTTTTTATATTTCTTCCGGCAGGAATATTATAACCAGCAAACGGGTATTTATCTTTTTTCAGATACCCTGCACGAATCGCACGATTGATTATTGTACGGATGTTGCGAAGATTGATACCGATAGTAGTTTCTGAATGTCCTTTGTCTCTGTAAAACGATTCATAGCGTTGCAAAAAGGTGCGTGTTACTTCATTCACTCGAATATTTGATTTGATAACTTTTAAAGAATTCAAAGTCGTATTATAAGTCGCGGCTGTTCCCAAGCGATCTTCCGCTTTTAATTCAGCTACATATTCCTGGAACAGCTTGGTAAAAGAATTGCTTTTTTGATGTTCTTTCGATTCAAAAAATTCACCTTCAAACTCTTCAAAACTAGAATTCATCCAAACCATCAATTATTTTTGTTGCTCTTGATACAATTGAATCTAATTTTAGCCTGACTGTTTTTAGTTCCTGATCTTTTCAATTAGGAGAATTCAATTTTTTCCAATTTTCTTCAGTTACATCAACACCAGTTTTGTATCGCTTTTTGCTATCAAGGAAATAGATAGTAAGCTTGATGGGAAATTTTCCGTTGGCTTTTTTCTTTCTTGTATCAAACAATAAATTCACAGTTGTATGACTCATAATGCCTCATTTTTACTTCTTAAAATTTGCACCAGAATTTGCACCAAATCTTTGCCTAAGATAAGAAATAATGGGAAATTAAAAAGAAGGAGAGAGGCGTAAGTTATTCACAATCAGATAAAAAGAAAAGAAAGGAAAACATTGGATAACAAAGGCATCTGACTGTTAATCAGGGGGTCACTGGTTCAAGTC